>NZ_JACRYL010000029.1 GCF_014306625.1 Pedobacter fastidiosus | reverse complement strand
CTCTTTTCATAATTCCCTAATTTAATGGTTCTAAATTGTTTTTAAAATTTAGTCCAGCTTTTTAGGGGGTTAATACATATACGAAAATTATCCAACTGATCCAGCATTAACCCTGTTAAATAGAGATGTTAATTTACTCGGAGCGCCACCTATCAAAGCAATGTACATCAGAAATGAAGGCTTGGTGACCGGTTTAAAATATGCTCCAGGTACTACAGCTACTACGGGAAAAGTAGATTTTGTTTATAATCTACCTCATTATGTTTCTACAGATTATTACGAAATACAAAGCAAAATAGTGAATGCTTATGCTGTACATAGGGCGTTGAATATTTCGGATAGAATGAAAGAGATAGTAACTACGCCATTTATGCCAGTGAGAAAAGGTTCGTATAAATTTAAGGTAAGTTATGTATTGCCCGGAACGAATAGAATAACAACTACTAAACAACTTGTAATTAATAATGAAATTGGACAATAAGATGGTATCAAATATTAAGTACGTGATACCTAGTATCAAGATTGGCTTGAGCAAGCTTTTATTTCAATTTAGTCTGTTGATATTTTTGTTTTCAGCATTTAGCTTAAAGGCTCAGCAAAAAGTAAAAACAATTAAAATTGCTGTTTTATCAAGGCCAGCAAAAGATTCTATTATGTTGAGATGGGCGCCTGCATCTGCACAAGCTTGGCACAGTTTAAATAAAACGGGTTATCAAATCAAGCGGTTTACCATAACCAGAAACGGAAAGTTGTTGCCCAAACCAGAATCTATATTGCTTACTCCTGTAGCTTTAAAGCCGTGGCCTATGGATAGCTGGAAAACTATGGTAGATCAGGAAAATAAATATGGTTCCATTGCTGCACAAGCCTTATATGGCGAATCATTCGAGGTTAGTCAGGATAATAAGGGTGGAATAAGCCAAATGATTAACAGAGCTAGAGAAAATGAATCTCGTTTCTCGTTTGCACTCTTTAGTGCCGATCAGGATTATCATGTTGCAAAAGCAATGGGTTTAGCCTATGTAGATAAAAATGTAAAACAAAATGAAAAATATCTATACAGAATTTATCCTGCCGTAACTGATAAAATGGTGAGGATAGATACGGGATTTGTATTTACAGGCTTTTCTGATTTTTCCCCACTTCCAAAACCTTATGATGTTAAAGTGGAACCTCAGAAAAAAGGTGCGACAATAAGTTGGAATCAAGAAGTAACCAAAGGTATTTACACCACTTTTATGGTAGAACGATCAGAAGATGGCGGTAAAAACTTTGTTCCGATTAGCGATGAACCAGTGGTAAATACTGAAGATGATGGAAAAGTACGAAGGAGAGCTTTGACCGCAGATACTCTTTCTACACTTAATCATAAGATTTTTTATCGTGTAAAAGGAATTTCACCTTTTGGTGAAACAGGACCAGTTTCTGATACCATTAGCGTAATTACAGATCATCAGTTGGAAGCATCTCCCGTAATGGAGAAAGCTGATGTTATTGGGAAAACGGTAAAAGTAAGCTGGAAGATGCCTGAGCAACCAGCCTTTATTTTGGGATATGATTTGGAGCGATCAAATAATGTAGAAAAGGGATTTAAAAAAATTAATCAAAAGATAATCTCTAGTAGCACTTTCGAATACATAGATGATCAACCACTAGGCTCTAATTATTACAGAATAAGAGCTTATGGTCAAGAGGGAATATCAAAGGTTTCTTATGGGATATTCGCCCAATTAATCGATAGTATTCCGCCTGCACCACCAATAGAATTAAAAGGAACTATTGATAAAACTGGCTTGGTAAAATTAAGCTGGAAAGCCAATAGCGAAAAAGATTTAGCAGGCTATCGTGTTTATCGGGGCAATGTCATTGATGGAGAGTTTTCGCAAATAACCAGAAAGGCTGTTAAAATAAATGCTTTTACCGATACCATCGAATTAAAAACATTAACCAAATCTGTTTTTTACAAACTCGTAGCGGTTGATAAGCGATATAATCCTTCTGAGTTTTCGCAACCCTTAAAGTTAAAGCGACCGGATATCGTTCCACCAATGCCCCCATCCCTGTATGAGGTTAAAAATCAAACGGATGGAATTTATTTAGCCTGGTACATAAGCAGTAGTAATGATGTGGTGGCACATGAGGTTTATCGTACCCCAAAAGGCGAAGAAAACTGGAAACCTATCGCTTCATTTAAAGATACGACACACACTTTTAACGATGCTACAGCCGAATTGAAACAGACTTATGTTTACAAAATTAGAGCTGTAGATGATAGTAATTTAACATCAGATTCTAAACCATTTACCGCTAAAAGACTTGATTTAGGTTTAAAACCAGCTATCATAAACATGAAGGCGACAGCAGATAGAGAAAATCTTGCGGTGGTTATAAAGTGGGCATACAATATTCCAAAAGTGGATAGCTATCTGATTTATAAAGCCGAACAAGGAAAACCTCTACGATTGTACAAAACTTTGAATCCTGCAACAACCTTACAGAAAGATAAATCCAATCAATTTATCGATACCCAATTATTAATCAATACCATCTATATATACCGCATAAAGGCTGTGTTTGTAGATGGAAACGAAAGTCCTTTCAGTAAGGAAATCCTAATTAATTATTAAGCTTATGAAGAAGATTTTATTATTAATGTTACTATTAGGGATTATTATAGATATTAAAGCACAAGTAAACAAAGTTTATAGTATTGATTATACTATATCTGCAAATATACCGGCAGATGCTTTTATATGTTCTTCCTTACCATCAAGTTTGCACGCTCAAGGTTTGATTGGGCAAACCCACTATTTTGATAAGAGTTCTCCAAACACAAATCCTCCAGATTTCATAACATCAATAAATGATATATTTTATCAAACTGAGATACCTACAACAATTAGCTATGAAAGTAATGTTTCAAATGGTGATGCCTCCATGTTATATCTTGGTTCAAATGATGGAGCTTATACAACCAATCTTTGTGGTGTAGTTGCTGGTACAAGTTGGCATGTTAATATTAACGAACTGACTTTTAAGCCTATTAATATTGGAAATAATGTCTTGTGTGGTACTGAAAACGTAACATTGAACATTCCTACATATCCTGATGGAGTATATACTTTACAGGCAACTAACGATCCTTCAAATTCAGCATCTTGGCAATCAATTTCTTTGTTAACTACGAACACTGTCACTTTTAATCAAGATTTGCTTCCAGCAACTATAATCAAAGGAGTTCCAACTTATTTTAGGATCAAGGGTGCTTATCAAAGTTTTCAAATTGAGTCTGATGTATCGAACTCAATAACTTTCTATCCAAGTTTCCCCACTCCCCAAACCAAAAATCCAATTGCTCCTCTTTGTGCAAATGGTAATGGCTCAATAAGTTTAAGCGATTTTAAGTACGATGATGGAACAGTTTACAATGGAGGAGAAAATTTATCACTTGTGATACAGAAAATTGGGGATATACCTGGTGCACCAATTATTTTTACAAGTTCGTCTCTTGTTGTTCCCGGGCTTGCTCCTGGTAATTATAAAGGACAGATAAATAGTGGAAGTGCCAATTGTACAAGTGAGTTTACTTTTACCATTCCCAATGCACCACCTCCAATAACGGCTAGTATAGCCGGTCAAAATCCTGATTGCTCAACAGGTACTGGAATTATAACAGCGACTGGTGGAGGGGGAACCCCACCTTATCAGTATTCTATAAATGGGGGCACAACATATCAGGCATCAAATGTTTTTACTGGTTTAACCGCGGGAAGCTATACGGTTAAAATTATAGATGCAAATGGCTGTAGTCCTGCAACGAGTAATGCCGTGGTTATTTCAGTTCCAACAGCAGTGAATACAGTCTTAAATAACAAAACCAACCCAACAGGTTTCGGTTTAAGCAATGGGCAGATCATCCTATCAGCCAATGGAGGTACAGGAACTGGTTATACATATGCTATAAATGGAGGAAGTTATACCGCATCAGATACTTTTAGTGGTTTAGTTGCTGGAACATACAGCTTAACCGCAAGAGACAATAAAGGTTGCGAGTCGTTGCCTTTGAGCGTTACCTTAGCTGAGCCTACACAATTGGGTTTAGCAATAAGTACCAAAACAAATAATATTTGTTTTGGTGGTAGTATTGGAAGTGTAGAAGTTACTGCTAGCGGTGGCACTAGTCCTTATGATTATTCTATAAATGGTGGCAGTTATCAAACCAGCAATTCTTTTAATAATTTAACCGCGGGCAATTATACCTTATCTGTAAAAGACAATAATGGGAATATAGCTAATGTTAATGCAAACATTTTACAGCCCAGTTCAATAAGCGCTAGTATTACAGGGCAAAATCCAAATTGCGCAATTGGAGGTGGAATAATTACGGCAACGGCAAATGGTGGAACTCCGCCATATAGCTATGCTTTAAACGGAGGTACTTATGTAAGTTCTAACGTATTTACCAATCTCGCAGCCGGAACATATACCGTTAGTGTAACTGATTCGAAAA
Organism: Pedobacter fastidiosus; assembly: GCF_014306625.1. GTDB lineage: Bacteria > Bacteroidota > Bacteroidia > Sphingobacteriales > Sphingobacteriaceae > Pedobacter > Pedobacter fastidiosus. Next base: position 44,218 of record NZ_JACRYL010000029.1, on the reverse strand, counting down.
ATTGTAGTGCCGCAATCAGTAATTCTGTTGTAATAACTTTGCCAAATCCTGTAAATGTTTCGCTGAGCTTCAAAAATGATCCTACAGGTTTTAATACCAATGATGGACAAATCGCTGTTATAGGAAGTGGAGGCAATGGAGCAGGTTTTACCTATTCTATTGATGGTGCAAATTATGTTTCATCGGGTACATTTACAGGTTTACCCGCGGGAACGTATTCACTGTTAGCGAAAGATGGAAACGGATGTGCATCTACAGTTTTATCTGTTACTTTAAATCAGCCCAATCAATTTAGCATCAACGTAAACAGTAAAGTAGATAATACCTGTTTTGGTGGAAATACAGGTTCGGTAACTGTAAGCGCTTCTAGCGGAACGGCACCTTATCAATATGAAATTAATGGTGGCGGTTATCAAAGTTCGAATAACTTTACAGGATTAATCGCTGGAAACTATACATTAAATGCTAAAGATGCGAATGATTATGAAGTTTCTACAGTTGTAACCATTATTCAGCCTCAGGCTATAACTGCTAGCATAGTAGGGCAAAATCCAAATTGTAATTCTGGCACTGGAACAATCACGGCAACTGCTGGTGGTGGGGTAGCACCATATCAATATTCATTAAACGGCGGGATTTATCAAAGCTCCAACTTATTTTCAGGCTTAAATAATGGAAATTACACCGTAACTGTAATAGATGCAAATAATTGTGTACTTAAAACAAATAATACAGTAAATATTGCCATTCCCAATGCAGTAGTGTCAGTATTGGGTTTTCAGAATAACCCTACAGTTGTAGGGGCAAGTGATGGCCAAATTGTGGTTTCTGCTACTGGTGGAAGTAATTCGGGATATGTATTTTCGATAAATGGATCTGCTTATAATCCATCTGGAACATTTAGTGGTTTGCCAAATGGAACGTATTTAATTACAGCTAAAGATGGAAATGGTTGTGTTTCAAATCAATTAAGCATAACGCTTAATTCGAGTACACAGCTTACTTTAAATGTAACATCCAAGATAGATAATAGTTGCTATGGCGATTTATCGGGAAGTGTTGCCGTATTGGCAAATGGAGGAACCTCGCCTTATCAATATAGATTTAATGGTGGGGTTTATCAGAGTTCGGGCAGTTTTACAGGATTAGTTGCAGGAAACTATACTATAACTGTTAAAGATGCTACCAATACAACTATTGATGTGGCTGTTAATATTGCCCAGCCAGCACAGATTAGTGCAAATATTGTTAAAGTAGATGCAAGCTGTTTTGGTGGAACAGGATCGATTATCATTAATAATCCAACGGGTGGTTCGGGCTCTGGATATACTTACTCGAGCAATGGTGGAACAAGTTATCAGATTAGCAATATCTTTAATTTACCACAGGGTAATTATTTGGTTAAGATTAAAGATGGAAGCGGTTGTGTATCGGTAAATAATAACATAGTTGTTGGCCAGCCTGCAAGCGCAGTTCAAGCAACGGTTGTTACCCAAGATGTAAAATGCAATGGTTTCTCTAGTGGGGTAGTTATAATTTCTGCTTCTGGAGGCTCTGGCGGATATATTTATTCCAAAGATAACTGGGCAAGTAGCAATGCTACTGGCGTATTTACCGGTTTACTAGCAGGTCAATATGAATTCAAAATTAAAGATCAAGCAGATTGCGCCACAAGCTTATCTGTTTTGGTTAAACAACCGCCACAACTTGTATTGAATATTGACGGAAAAACTGATGCAACTTGTTTTGGAGGAACGGGTACAATTAATGTATCTGCAACAGGTGGCGAAGGGAATATTGCATATAGTAGTAATCCAAGTCTGCCATTTAGCAATGGCGTATTTTCTGGAGCGGTTGCAGGAACTTACGAAATCAAAATTATTGATGATAACGGATGTATCAAGTTTGCAAACGTAACCATTGGTCAGCCGAACCAATTAATAGCATCTGCTGCGGTTACTGCTGTAACTTGTCATAGTTCTGCAGACGGTAAAGTAGTTTTATCTGTTTCTGGCGGAACTGGCACCTATGTTTATGGAATTAAAAGTTCAGGATTATATGCATCCACAAATACGTTTAGTGGATTAACAGCCGGACATTATGTTTTCTCTATCAAAGATCAAAATGGCTGTATGGTGGATGTTAATGCAGATGTTCTTCAGCCAGACGATATTTTGTTGAATGTTTCAAATAAGCAGAATGTACTGTGCAACGGAGCTAATAACGGAAGTTTTGTTGTAAATGCAACTGGTGGAAATGGAAGTTATACTTATAAATTAAATGGTGTAGATCAAGGTTTAATTAATAGTTTTAACAATTTAGCTTCTGGTAATTATGTAGTGCGTGTTACGGATGGTAACGGATGTTATAAGGAATTAACTGAAGCCATTACTGAGCCAATGACTTTAAATTTAGCGTTGATTAACAAAGCGGATATTAAATGTTTTGGTTCTAATACTGGAGAAATCTCTGTGTCAGCATCTGGAGGTGTAGCTCCTTTTCAATATGCTTTAAATGGAGGCAGTTTTCAAGCTAATTCTACATTTACTAGTTTATTATCTGGTAATTACGTGGTTCAAGTTAAAGATGTTAATTTATGTTTGCAAACACTAAATATAACTCTTACCGAATCTCAAAAATTAGTTGCCTCTATTACAAAGCAAGATGTTAAATGTTTTGGTGATGCAAGCGGATCGATTACCATAAATGTTTTAGGCGGAGAAGCGCCATATCAATATTCGGTTAATGGCTCTTCGTTTCAATTAAGTAATACATTTTCGAATCTAATTGCCGGGAATTACAATTTGGTGGTTCGAGATAAAAATAACTGTCAGATTTCCGATCAGGTTTCTGTAATTAACATCGCACCTAAATTGGTTTTGCAGGTTTCGGCAGTTTCTCCTACAACTTGTAACGGTGTTGGTAGTATTTCTGTTAGCAGTGTTAATGGCGGAGTACAGCCATATTTATATAGCATCGATGGAAATAATTATTCTTCAAATCAGAATTTTACAGGACTTGTTGCTGGTCAGTATACGGTTTTTGTTAAGGATAACAATGGATGTATAACTTCAGAAACAAAAACCATAAGTGTTCCGGCTGGTATTTCAGCTCAGCTCTTAACAACTGATGTTTCTTGTTTTTCTGGTAATAACGGAAATATCGTGGTTAATAATACTGTAGGCGGAAATGGAAATTATTCATATTCTCTTAACGGCGGAAGTTTTCAGGTATCGAATAATTTTAGTGGTTTAGTTGCAGGTAACTATTCTCTTGTAGTTAAAGATAATCCCAACAGTTGTCAGTATACTTTAAATATATCAATAACAGAACCTTCTAAATTAAATCTCGAATTAAAATCTCAAAAAAATATTTCTTGCAACGGACAAAATAATGGAAAGATCGAAGTTTTGGCGAATGGAGGTACATCATCATATCAATATAGTATTGATGGAGGAATAACTTATACTACTTCAGGAATATTTTCTTCGCTAATAGCTAAGAATTACAACGTTTGGGTAAAGGATGCACATAACTGTACAGAAAATATTAATGTGTTGCTTACTGAGCCTGCCTTATTAGCGTTAAGTTTATCAAGCAAAAGTGATGTAACTTGTTTTGGAACTAAAAATGGTTCATTAGTCGTAAATCCATTAGGAGGAACACAACCTTATCAATATTCTATAAATGGGGGAACACAACAGTCTTCCAATCATTTTGAAAATTTGGCAGGTGGGAATTATCTGATAAATTTAATCGACGCAAATGGCTGTAGTACTAATCTAAATGTCGTTATCAATGAAAATTCAATTCTTGGATTATCTATTAACTCATTTAAAAATCTAAGTTGTAACGCTAGTTCTACTGGTGAAATTTCAGTTGTTTCAACGGGCGGAAGTGGCATTTACCAATATTCAATTAACAATGGTGCTTATCAAGCATCAGCAATTTTCAAAAACCTAAGTGCCGGAAATTATAACATCTCTGTTAAGGACGATAAAGGTTGTACGGCTTCAATAACAAAAACGATTATTGAGCCATTAGCTTTAATGGTAACAAAAACAGTAACTCAGCAAAAGTGTTTCGATGTATGTGATGGAGAAATAAAACTATCAGTTTCTGGAGGAACTGCTCCCTATACTTATAAATGGTCATCAGGTAATTATGGAAATGTTTCTACCATAAGTAATTTATGTGGAGATTTTTATAGGGCAACGATTGTTGATGCTAATGGATGTTCTGTAGAAGATGCAACAGATATTATTACGCCATCAGAAATTAAGATCACTAATGTTCCTGATACAGTTTTGTGTGTTGGGCAAATTGTAACTTATGATGCCGGTAACCCAGGATTCAGCTATTTATGGACTGCCGATAATGGTTTTTCCAAAACGACTCAAAAAGTTCAAATCAGTGAAGACGGGAAATATTCGTTAAAAGTTACCAATGCTATTGGTTGTTCAGTAGCAAAAACATTTACCGTTCAAACTTCTACAACTCTGTTAAAGGCTAACTTTCTGGTATCTACCTATGCGAATGTTGGCGATACCATTATCGTTGTTGATGTTTCCAAACCAACACCATCAAAAACATCTTGGATTTTTGATACGGGAACGATTATGGTAGGAGGGAATGCATCAAGTAGCATTAAGCAAATAAGTTTTAACGCTCCCGGAGTTTATAACATGATGATGATGGTGAATCTTGGACAATGTGCAGATGCTGTTCAAAAAAGCATAACAATTTTGCCGAAAGACAAGAAGAAGGAGGTTAATGATGCTTTGGGTTATAAAGATGAATTATTTACTTCTTTCAAAATATATCCAAATCCTACCAATGGAGAGTTTAAAACAGTGATTAAGCTCTCACAAAAGATGGATATTAAAATTTCGATGTATGGTTTCGGTGGCAACTTAGTTATTGCTCCACAAACTTATTCGAACAATGATAATTTTGAAATTAATTTTAATGAGAGGGGAATTCCACCAGGGATTTATGTTTTAACGCTCGAAGCCGGAAATCAGGTCGAAACTTTAAAGATTATTAAAATATAAAATCAGACTGAACCTAATTGCAAAACCCTTATAGAAAATAAATCTATAAGGGTTTTGCGTTGGTAAATTAAATTCTTAATTATAGATGAAAGTTCCTTTTTCGCTTTCTATGGTAACCTGTTTTTGAGCACCTTTTTCTACGCGACCGATAATCTGTGCCTCGATGTTGAAGCTTTTGGAGATTTCGATAATATCTTGGGCAATTTCTTCGGGAACGTACAATTCCATACGATGGCCCATGTTAAATACTTTGTACATTTCTTTCCAATCTGTTCCAGATTCTTCTTGTATTAATTTGAATAATGGTGGAACTGGGAATAAATTATCTTTTATTACATGAATATCATCATTGATGAAATGGAGCACTTTGGTTTGGGCACCGCCACTGCAGTGTACAATTCCATTGATTTTATTGCGGTGGCTTTTTAATATTTTCTTGATAACCGGAGCGTAGGTACGAGTTGGAGATAATACGAGTTTTCCTGATGTGATTTTACCGAATCCTTCTATTTCGATTTGATCGGTTAATTGTTTCTGACCTGAGAAAACTAAGTCGAAAGGTACAGTTGGATCGAAACTTTCAGGATAATTATTGGCTACAGATTTTTCAAACACATCATGGCGGGCAGAGGTTAATCCGTTAGAGCCCATACCACCGTTATATTCAGTTTCGTAAGTTGCTTGTCCGTAAGAGGCCAGTGCTACAATTACATCGCCTGGTTTAATGTTATCATTGCTGATGATTTCTTCTCTTTTTATACGACAGGTTACGGTAGAATCGACAATTATGGTTCTTACCAAATCGCCAACATCGGCTGTTTCGCCCCCGGTGGAGTAGATGGAAATGCCTTCTTTACGTAAATCGGCCAGAATTTCTTCGGTTCCGTTAATGATTTCGGCAAGTACTTCACCTGGGATTAGATTTTTATTTCTTCCAATTGTAGAAGATAGCAAGATATTATCGGTGGCACCAACGCAGATTAAATCGTCGAGATTCATGATGATGGCATCTTGAGCGATCCCTTTCCAAACGGATAGATCGCCGGTTTCTTTCCAATATACATAAGCTAAAGATGATTTGGTACCTGCACCATCGGCGTGCATAATGTTGCAATAAGCATCATCTCCACCTAAAATATCGGGAATGATTTTACAAAATGCTTTCGGGAAAATTCCTTTATCGATGTTTTTGATGGCATTATGCACATCTTCTTTTGAGGCCGAAACGCCACGTTGATTGTACCTGTTATCACTCATGTTGGCGCAAAGATAAGGATTCGAGGTAAAAGGAGGAAGGTAAAAGGTAAAAGGTTTTTAGCAAGGGGTGAAAAAAACAAAAGTATTATGTTTGATGGATTGTTTTACCACCTGATAGGCCTGGGAACAGGTAAGGATTGTTGTAGAAGAAATTTTTACCATATAAGAAATGTAAGGACATTTAATACTATAGCGAATGACCTTAAAATCCTTAAATCTTAAAAATCTTGATCAAAAAAAGGAGTAAAGATTTACACCACCTGAGAAACCTAAGAACACCTAAGCTCTGTAGCAGAGGGAATTTCTAACGCAGAGGAAATGTGAGCATATTTAAGTCTATTGCGAATGATCTTAAAATCCTTAAATCTTAAAAATCTTGATCAAAAAAAGGGCGTAAAGTTTACACCTTACGCCCTATACTTTAAACCTTAAGGCTTAAATGTTATTTCATGAATAATAATTCTCTGAATTTTGGTAAAGGCCAAACGCTGTCATCAACGATTTGTTCTAATTTATCTGCATGGTAGCGGATTACTTCGAAATACGTTTTAACTTTCTCATCGTAAGCAATCGCTTTTTCGCGAGTATCTTCGATTTTGTTGGTGATTTTACGTTCTTCTAACATCGCATCGATATTGGTTTTAACAATTTCTAAATGCTCGGTTAATTTTTTAACGATATCTAAAGAAACTTTACTATCTACACCGATTTCTTTTAATCCTTTTACGTTTGCGATTAAAGAGTTTTGGTAAGCAATTGCAGCAGGAATAATTGCAGTGTTTGCAACTTCACCCATTACACGCGCTTCGATTTGTAGTTTTTTGTAGAAGTTTTCTAACATGATTTCATGACGGGCATGAACTTCACGTTTGCTATAAATACCTGTAGCGTTGAATAATTCTGCCGATTTATCTGTTAAATAAGCATCTAAAGCTTTAGGTGTAGTTTTAATGTTTGATAAACCACGTGCTAGTGCTTCATCTTCCCACTCTTGGCTATAACCATTGCCTTCGAAACGAATAGATTTCGATTCTTTGATGTATTTTTTGATAACTGTTAATAGAGCGATGTCTTTTTTATCACCTTTCTTAATCAATTTATCAACCTCAGTTTTGAATTTAACCAATTGCTCGGCCATGATCGCATTTAAGATCGTCATCGGTGCTGATGAATTCGCTGAAGAACCTACCGCTCTTAACTCAAATTTGTTACCTGTAAATGCGAAAGGAGAAGTACGGTTACGATCTGTATTATCCAACAAAATTTGTGGAATTTTAGGAATACCTAACCAAAGTGCGTTATCTTCTTTAATTTTTTTGCTGATGCGTGAGTGCTCAATCTCATCCAACACATCGTTCAATTGAGAACCTAAGAAGATAGAGATAATTGCTGGTGGCGCTTCGTTAGCACCTAAACGGTGATCGTTGCTTACCGAAGCAATACTTGCACGTAATAAATCTGCATGCTCGCTAACTGCTTTAACTGTGTTAACAAAGAAAGCAAGGAACATTAAGTTGTTTTTAGGCGTTTTACCTGGTGCCAATAAATTTTTACCAGTATCTGTAATTAACGACCAGTTGTTGTGTTTACCTGATCCGTTAATGCCTGCATATGGTTTTTCGTGCAATAAAACACGGAAATGGTGACGACGGGCAACTTTTTCCATCAAATCCATCAACAATTGGTTGTGATCGATTGCTAAGTTGATTTCTTCGTAAATAGGCGCACATTCAAACTGAGATGGTGCAACCTCATTGTGACGCGTTTTTAAAGGAATCCCTAATTTTAGGGCTTCATTTTCGAAATCGACCATGTAACTGAATACACGCTCAGGAATTGATCCGAAATAATGATCTTCTAATTGTTGGCCTTTTGCAGACATGTGTCCGAATAGCGTACGGCCGGTTAACAATAAATCAGGACGAGCGTTAAATAAAGACTCATCAACTAAGAAATATTCTTGTTCGATACCTAAAGATGCGTTTACTTTAGTGATACTTTTATCGAAATATTGGCAAACATCAACAGCAGCTTTATCAAGCGCAGCTAATGCTTTTAACAAAGGTGCTTTATAATCCAAGGCTTCACCGGTATATGATACAAAAACTGTAGGGATACAAAGTGTTTTACCTGCTTTACTTTCCATGATGAAAGCTGGAGAAGAAGGATCCCATGCAGTGTAACCACGCGCTTCGAAAGTATTACGAATACCACCGTTAGGGAAACTAGAGGCATCTGGTTCTTGTTGAACTAAGGCGCTTCCGGCAAATTTTTCAATTGCACCGTCTCCGCTAGGTTCGAAAAATGAATCGTGCTTTTCTGCAGTTGTTCCTGTTAAAGGCTGGAACCAGTGTGTATAGTGTGTAGCGCCTGCACTCATTGCCCAAGCTTTCATAGCTGTGGCAATCTGGTTAGCGTCGTCCGTATTAATTAATTCACCTTGGTTGATAGATGATATTAATTTTTCATACACGTCTTTAGATAAGAAATCTCTCATTTTTCTCTTATCAAATACATTAGAGCCAAAAAAGTCAGAAATTTTTGCTGATGGTGATTTAACTTCTGGTGAAATTCTGTTTTGAGCCTCTTTTAATGCGATGGTTCTTAAGCTTTTCATTAATTTGTTATGTTTTTTGTCAAAAATAGCATATTTTATTAATTTTTATAAAACAATCGCATTAAATATGTGAAATTTATTGAAAATGAAATAAAAAAATGTTTTTGAGATGAAAAATTTCATTTTTCGCAAATTATATAGATTTTTTAAAGTTTTATGGAATTGATTAATTTTCTACATCATGGTATAAAACTTAAAAGCTATGTTCAATTCTTCAATTAACGTATACAAAACCGAGTGGCTCGATCTTGTATTTGCAAACCGCAACAAAACTTATGGCGCTTATGAATTAAGATCTAAGTCGTCTACTATCATGACCAGAGCACTTTTCGTATCGGGAAGTATTTTTCTTCTGTTGTGCTTTTCTCCAATTATTTATGCAAAGGTATTTCCGAAGGAGACTGTTTTTGAAAATACTACAACCGTAGTGGACTTGCAGCCTATCCATGATATGAATAAAAAGGTTGAGCCTGAAAAAAAGGTAGAGCCAGCAAAAGCAGAGCCAGTTAAGGTTAAAACGGTTAAGATGGTTTCGAATATTGTGGTGGTTGACCGAAAAGACATAGAAGAACCGCCAACAATTAAGGACATTGAAAGTGCTGTTGTTAGTAATAAAACCCAAGATGGAGAGATTAAACCAAACTTGGTTATCCCGACTGCTACTGGGAATGGAAATGGTTTGGGTAAAGACAAAGAAGGTGTTGTTGGTGGGGTTGATAATGAGATCTATATTGGTGGTGGAGTTGATGAATATCCAGAATTTACTGGGGGGATGAAAGCCTTTACCAAATATATGGAGCGCAATTTAAGGTATCCCTCAAGAGCACAAGAAGATGAGATTCAAGGTAAGGTATTTGTAAGTTTTGTAGTGGAGAAAGATGGTTCGATTACCGACGTTCAAGTTTTGAGGGGAATTGGTTATGGTTGCGATGAAGAAGCAATGAAAGTGATCAAAAAATCGCCTTTATGGAAACCTGGTAAAAATAAAGGTGTTCCTGTTCGCGTGAGATACAATATGCCAATTAATTTTAATTTGATGTAATGGATTGGTATTCTTCTAACTTGATTCGGCAAGGATTAATAGCATTATAAAATCTCCCGCAGATCAAGGTGATTTACGCAGAAGCAATCTGCAGATTTTGCGTGATCTGCAGGAGAATTTTAAATGATTAAAATTAATATAATCTTGAGAAAGTGTATTTCAGAATTTATAAACGTATTAACGAAATCCGTGTTTAATTAAACGCTCTTAATTAAATATGAATAGTGGGGTGGGTAAGAAAAAGGCTTGGGTGAAAACTCAGGCCTTTGTTTTTAGGTATAACCATTAATAGTTGTGGTTTTCTAATTCACTAATGATGACTTTAAGCATTCTCGGTACTATAAGGTTATGGAATGGTTTAATGATTGTAAAATATATTCTGCCAAACCAATTGTTAAAATTTATTGTTGTAGAAAGGATTAATTCCCTTTCGGTTATTCCGCTTTTTTGTTCGCCAAGTAGTAGTGAGATTTTGAAATTTAAATGTTTGTCGTTGTGACCTAAAATGATTTCATTCTCGGTTCTATCTAGTAATTTGAAAAGACCAAGGTGTTCTCCATTTTCACCTTTTAGATTTTTAAGTTGGCTAGATCTATCCTCCATGTTGCTGGATGTTTTTAATCCAAAAATAGATACTATTTTGTTTCTCCAGATAAATAATCTTTCAATCCATTTTGGACTTTTTAAAGCGCTCGAAAAAAATGCGATCCAAAGGTGGAGAGAAGTAAATTTATGATCGTGATCGATTACCATTCCGGCAAAACCATCCATGTAGTCATATTTTGAATGATTGGAATTCAAAATTGAATTTTTAGGAAGTGTGTTTTTTTTTAAAATCGTCATTTTAGAGGCTTAATTTTTTTAGCTGGAAGGATAATCTATGGTTATAAAATTAGGCACTCTAAAATTAGGAGTCTTTTAACCAAAAGTTATCTTTTATAAACTTGGCTCTACTTTATTATTCTTGAATCTAAAATACTTCTCTCATTATAGATGGAAACGGTGAATATTGAGAATATCTACCTCAAAGCTATGAAAAAAGAGCCTATCTGCGAGGGAAAAATAAGATCTAATCCTTGGTTTTTTTTTTATTACTGATAAACTAATTTATACCCCAAAATATGGGGATTGTGGATGATTAATGGATGTTGTAGATTTAAATTGGTTAGGGGATTCCAGAATGTACATCTGATTTCCTTAAAGATTAAGAGTTAAAACTATTCATTATTAGATTATTGAGATTATGGCATTTCGGAATCATTTATATTTATTATATCTATCGACAACATTTTGGACTTGGTTCTTTTTAGCTGGACTATGGACAAATTACTATCAAGATTTAAGTTTCATAAATGCTTTGATATTTGTTGTAATATTTCCCACCATAGTGATGTTATTTATAGGAAAAGGACTATTACGCTCCATCACTAAAAGCGGTTATTTTAAAGTTGCACTTATTTGCGCTTCCTATTTCGCGTTTGTATTATTAACCTACGATTTTATTTACCTGAAGCTATATTTAGGAAAGAATTTTAACTATTTAACTGATTATTGGTACTTAACTTTCTTCTCGCCCATACCTTATTTAATTTTATTGCCGTTGGGATATTCTCTGGATAAAAAAATGATAATACATTAAAACATTAACCTAATAAGATTGGGTTTTTCTCTTGCAATACCTGTAAATATGTGTGATTTATTTCTTTTTTATGGCTGTTTGAGCTGATTGAATATTAATATTTTTGCTTATAAAATTATATCAATGGTATTAAAATAAAACAATAAAATATGTGGTCAAAATCTCATACAATCTTAACTAAGGAAGTTACAAAAGAACAAATGTGGAAACTTGTTTCAGACGTGAATAAATGGCATACTTGGGATAATGGGGTTGAATTTGCAGAATTGGAGGGTAAATTTGAGAAAGGAAATCATTTTATTTTCAAGCCCAAAGGAGGTCCAAAGCTTAAAGTTGGGATTGTGGAGGCTACCGAAAACAAAAGCTATACAGATTTTACCACATTTCCTTTAGCTAAAATGTATGGTGAACATATTTTTGAAGAGACCCCAAATGGGCTAAAGTTAACGACCACCATGAAGATTGAAGGGCTTTTAGGTTTTTTGTGGCGAAAAATTGTAGCTGAGAAAATAGTTAATGCTTTACCAGAAGATATGCTACAACAAATTAGAACGGCAAAAAATCTATAAAAGTAGATTCTATTCTGCTTAAAACTACTAATCCTTATCTAATGAATACAACACTCATTATAGCCAATATATTGGTATTCCTAACATTTATAGCGCATACTTTTGGAGGCGATGGAGCTTATGGAAAAATAGAGCCTGATCAAACTGATTTTGCGAAACTTCAGTTTTGGGTTATGGGTAGAGGTGCATTTCAAATGGTTTCTGTAGATTGTTTACTGGCAACCATTGGATTAACACTTATTAATTTTACCAACTATTTTAAAGATCCGAAATTACTGTTAAATATTTTGGCCATTTATTTTTTTGCTTACGGAATAGCCTTTTTAATTACATTGATTATTTCTACTAAATTTCCGAAAAGCTTTATAAAACTATGGCAATGGCTATTAATGTTTGTTATTTCAGGATTAATATATGCTGGAACACTTTAATAATTATCAAATTCAAAAAAATGACTAACAATGTAAATTACTTGCATAATCAAAGTCAAGTAAACAGTATCAAAAGAGAAAAAAGAAAAATATAAACAAAACATCATGAACAGAGTTCAAGTAATTTTAACAATAGACACAGAAAACCTCCCTAAAAATTTCCAAGATATCCTAAAGCAAGAACAAGAAATTGTTGCCCAATGGAAAGAAGAAGGTATAATAGACCATTTATTTTTACGACAAACCAAAAATGGAGCGATTGTAATTTTTAAAAATATTGAAGAAGCAAAAGTGAAGGAATTGATGGAAATTCTTCCTCTATATAAACTAAAAAAAAGCGTTGAATATTTTAGCTTAATAAAAGAGTATTAAGATTATACAAAGAATGAAAAATCTCGAAAAATTAACCGGAATCACCAAAGCAGACTATTACGAGAAAGTTTGGGAATTAATAAATAGCGAAAAATAGAAACCGAATTAAGCATTCTTTTTTAATGAAAATAACATTTATACGGCACTCAAAAGTATTATTTAATTGGGCTAGTTTTTATAACTCAGAAATGTTTGATTTGGCCTGTATAAATTATGATTTTAGTGATATTGAATCTATAAAAAAAATAAATCTACAAGGAGAAATTATTTACGTGAGTACCTTATTCAGAAGTGAAGAAACGGCTAACCGCATTTTAATTGGAGAGGTTGAAGTAATTAAAACAGCTTTACTTAATGAAGTGCCACTTCGATCTTTTGTTGATACGAAAATTAAATTGCCCACATCAGCATGGATGCTAATCGGCCGGTTACAATGGTTAATCAATAATAAGAGACAAAAGGAAATTAGAAAAGATTCTGAAAAAAGGATAAGCGTTTTTCTAGATCTTATAGAACAAAAACAACAGGATTGTATTGTTGTAGGTCATGGGTTTTATTTCTCACAAATGGTTGGGATAATGAAAACCAGATTTTTTAACGGCGATATGAAAAAAAGGATTAAAAATGAGGAAGTGCGGATTTATGATTTAATCAATTAGAAGAAAAGACATTAAATAATGCGGGTAATAGGATAATCAGCCACTTTTAACTTCTGATTGCTAATCTACTTTAGCACATTGCTAAAATAGGTTTTGGCACTCGTCATTTCAAATTTAACCCAATAGTGAGCGGATGGAAATCTTAAAACTAATGGCATTAAGATTCCAGACTTTAAGAGAAAGAAGGCTGTATTAGAGGAACATTATGCTAAAATAATTCCAAATGATAAAAAACAGTCGCATAATATCTCATTACCATCTTCATAAAGACCAACCGGAGAAACTTCAGTTTGAAATTTATTCGTTGAATGATTATTTGGCGAAAAATGTTGGACATACTCACCAACCACATGTTCATAGTTTTTACCAAATGATATGGTTTATGAAAGGCATTGGTCAACATTTTGTCGATTTTAATGCATTTGAGGTTAGCCCGAATTCAATTTTTTTTATCGCTAAAAATCAGATTCACTTTTTTGATGACAATGCAAATTATGAAGGCTTAATTATCCATTTCAACGAAAGTTTTTTGGGAGGGAGCGAAAATGATGTCGACCTATTGTTGAAAAATATTTTTAACGATTTTGAAAGCGATCCTTTTTTTAATATTTCAAAATCTGATGTAGGTAATCTGGAAAATTTAATTGCACAGCTTCAACAAGAAATTAAAACTCCAGAAAATTTTGCGCATAAAGATTATTTAAAACACTTACTAAAGCTGTTTTTTATATCAATAGAGCGCCTTGGCAAAAGGAACAACTCCAAACAATTATCTATAAAAAGCAATAGCCACATTGTATTCCTAAAGTTTAGGCAGTTAATCGAATCCAATTTTAAGCACAAGCATACCGTTGCAGAATACGCCAGTTTATTAAGTATATCTTCCAAAACGCTCGCAAATTATACTAAAGATATCGCGTTTAAATCGCCACTAAACCTAATAAACGATCGGGTTATATTAGAAGCAAAGCGGTTGTTGTGTCATTCTAGTTTAAATGTAAATGAAATAGGGTTTCAGTTGGGGTTTGCCGATGCATCTTACTTTGTAAAGTTTTTTAAAAAACAGGTAAATAAATCGCCAACCGATTTCAGGAAAATCGTTTCTTAAATTTACCATTCATATTCTTTTTTGTCCATTTTAGATTAGTGGCTAACATTGCAATTTTGTAGTGTCGATATTGACATAAACAATTAAAAAAGAACAAAATGACGAAATTAAAAAGAAACATATTTGTTTGCCTTACACTTATGGGAACGTTATTATCTACGGTTAGCCTTGCACAAAAAACAACAAAACAAGCCGTAGGCGCCTATTTAGAAATTACCTTGAAAGTAAATGAAGCCGATAGGCCAGCTGCAGCAGGCGTGTATTTAAATTACAAATCTCCATTTTTGAAAAGTATAAAAGGTGCAGTTTCAAAAGAATTGTTAATAAGAACGGATGATGTACAGGTTTTGCATGGTTTTAAAACACAGGCGGATGCAGAAGCTTATTTAAAATGTGATTTATTTAATAATGATGTTGTTTCTGCATTGAAATCTTATTTACAAGCAACACCCGAAGTAAGAATTTATTCGGTGTTTAGTCAAAAATAAGAAATGGCAGAGCCAGATAAAATATTTTCTGGCTCTGTTATTACTAAAGAGATGAGTTTTTTTGGAAAGCAATACCTGTGGTAATCGTCTTCAGCAATCCCGCCCTTTGCTTAATACCATGAAAAATGGTATAACGCTGTCGGTCGGGTTTATTTTACATTTTACAGAACCAGAATTTTTTGTTTAGCGTTATCTTAGTAATTGATCAACCAACTTGCTGTTGTAATTTTGATCCAACAAATTCTCGATTATAAGTCCGAAATTAAAATCGGACAATTATCTTCTGGATTGCTTGGGTTACAGTTATCATTGCACTTTTTTAAGCTGTTAAATAAAACTGCTCTAATTGAGATTAATTCACGAATCTTTCCATCGAGTAACGTTACTTTTTCCTCTATTTTATGTGAAACATTACCACATGATGCTTCGTTCACATCAATTAAATTTAACAAATCTGCAATTTCATTAAGGGTAAAGCCAAAGTTTTTAAGCCTTTTAACTGTGAAAAGCCGTGTTTTCATTACATCTGAATATTCCTTATAATTATTATCACGCCTTTCTTTCCTGCCAATACTTATTAAGCCATGTTTTTCGTAATAACGAATGGTGTCTTTTGTAAGCCCAGTTTCTTTTACAAGTTGCCCTATTAACATATTTTTTATTTTTTTTAGAAAAGCCTTGACTGTTGCCTATACTCCACTGTTTATGTTTGTAAACATAATTACAATTTAACTAAAAATACGATGATCAAAACAAATTTTAAAGCTCTGTTACTAGGGGCTTTTTTAATAGGATTAAGTTCTTCAGTTCAAGCACAAACTATTGATAAAAAAACTTCAGTAACCCAGCCCTCATCAGTTTGTGGCGGTTGTGGTAAAGCCTATTGCGATAAAAACTGCTCATCAAATTTTAAAAACACAATGGCAGATACAAATAACTTAAAAGGTAAAAAATCTCCAGCTATCCTAACAACTAAAAAACGTAAAAAATGGAAATGTTAGATCAAATAAACAATGAAGAAATTGTAAAAGGCAAAAGCTGGCCTAAAAAAATTGGTTGGCTAGGCATTTCCCTTTGCGTATTGTGCTGTGCTCTGCCAGTAATTGGGGGCCTAGTTGGGATTACCTCATTAACAGTGCTCTCTTTTTATCTAGAAAAAATTGGCATGATTGCTTTAGGTATTTCTGCATTTTTCTTCTGGTATGCATGGTATAAGAAAAATAAAAAATCAAAAACATGCGCAGTAGATTGCGATTGTAAAACCAAATAATATTATTGTAGACCGGCGAATGTTTTCGTCGGTTTTTTATTATAGCTTTACTCTATCGATTTTATGATAAAATGTTCGAAACACTTAAAAAATATTGCCAATCGATTGTTTCTTTATCTAATGAAGAATTAGATCTTATACCTCTTTATTTTGAAAAGAAGGATTTAAAGAAGAGAGAATATCTGCTTCATGATAACGAGATCTGTAATTTTATTGCTTTTGTTTCCCAAGGCTCCATCAGGCATTTTCATGTTAAGGATGGTGTAGAAAAAACCTGTGATATTTCTTTTGAAAATGCCTGGGTAACCGATTTTCAAAGTTTTACCCATAACAGCCCTTGCATCATGAATTTACAAGCTATGGAAGAAACAATTGTTTTCCTTATTCGTAAAAACAACCTAAAAGCTTTATACCAAGTTTGTGGTAAATACGAAACTTTTGGCAGAATAATGGCTGAGCAGGTGGCGCAAAGAGCTACTGAAATTGCCATGTCTCTTTCGTCTGAGAAACCAGAAGAACGTTTCCAAAAATTGATTAAAAATCAACCAAATTTATTTCAAAGAATTTCCCAGAAATATATCGCCAACTTTTTAGGGATCAGTCCTGAGAGTTTAAGCAGGATTCAAAATAGAATCATTACTAAACGAAAGTCTTAACTTAAGTCATCGTTTTGCGTGTTGATTAGGTTGCAAATTTGTTTCAATAAATAATTAAAAAAATGAGACAAATATTTTTAACCTTAACAACCGTAATTATGGCAACCATTAGCACAGTACAGGCTCAAAAAATTAATCTATCTGTAATCAAGGCTACCGAACATCAATTGGATGATGTTATGGAAGTGATTGATACCACACTTTTGAAGCATAAATTAATCGAAGTTGAAAATGATTATAAATCGAATCCCAACGAAATTAATAAGACTAGATTGGGATTGATTTATCATGAAACTGCGTTGAATCTTTTTTTTTCTTCTAAAACCAAATATCAAGGTTATGCGCAGAAGGCTTATGATGTTTTAAGCGAAATGTTTAACGATCCAAAAACTGATCAAGCTTTAATGCCTTTCATTGCTTCATATCGGGCATCATCATTATCATTGGTAGGAGCAGAGACGAAAAAACTAAAATATCTTGGGGAAGCATTTGTTTTGTTTGGAGATGCAGTAGAAAAATATAGTGCAGTATCTCCACTTCCAGAGTTTTTGAGAGGGAGCGTTGCTGAGAACTTACCATGGTTTTTCTTCACCAAAAGAAAATTTGCCAAACAAGATTTTCAATCTATTATTGATAAACAGGAACGACTTGATGATTATGCCAATTGGAAAATAATGAGTTTTACTTATTGGGCTTGGGCCAAACAACATCAGGTAAAAAAGTTTAGAAGCAAAGCCTTGCAATATCTTGAAAAGGCAATAAAACTAGATCCTACCTACCAAGCAGGAAGAGCTAAGGCAGAAGAGTTGAAAGTAGCTTTAATGTAAGTGAAGTTAAGTTGGTTTTGTAATGGGGCTTTATCCTAAATGTGAATGATTTTTCTGAGCTTTTCTAAGGATTAATAAAAAGTGCATTTAAGGCATTTTGACAGGCTCAATGTGACAAAAATCTAAAGAAAAATTGGGTTTGGTTCTGCATTAAGATTCCCGCCTACGCAAGAATGACGGGGTGAGTAGGCAACTCGCTATTAAAGCGGCCATCATTAAGGCCCTCAAATCAAAAACATACAATAAACACACACAATTTAATTTTACAATAAATCAAAACCCACCCTTGCTTTTGTGTCTTTTGTGGTGGGTTTTTACCACAAAAGACACAAAAGTTTATCGTTACCAAATAATAAGATATTCCGATATAGCCTCATTAATGCTTAGGGATTATTTGCCTTTGCATTAAGATTCCCGCCTACGCGAGAATGACGGGATGGCTAGGCAACTCGCAATTAAAACGGCCGTCATTAAGGGGCTCAAATCAAAAACATACAATAAACACACACACAATTTTATTTTACAATAAATCAAAACCCACCTTTGCTTTTGTGTCTTTTGTGGTCGGTTTTTACCACAAAAGACACAAAAGTTTATCGTTACCAAATAATAAGATATTCCGATATAGCCTCATCAATGCTTAGGGATTATTTGCTGTGCATTAACTCCCGCCTACGCGAGAATGACGGCATGAGTAGGCAACTCGCTATTAAAGCGGCCGTCATTCTCAGCTTGATCCGATAGCTATCGGATGGGAATCTTAATGCTTAGGGTGGATTTTGCTCTGCATTAATTACGCCTGCGGGAGAATGATTGTCTTTTATAAATAAGACGTATCGCTTACAATTTCTTTTGTGTCTTTTTTCGTTTAAAACAATGTATCAATCCAATTCAAACCAAAATCATTCAATCTTTAACGAAATAGAAGCCCTAATATTTGTAAGATTAATATCGGTTTCCATATTAATAATCCCCTTTGGGTTTGTAATATTGGCCAGAAAATCAAAAGGATCGATTTTATTGGTGCTATTATCCTGAATAAAAATTATGCAGTTCTCCTGCTCAAAATGGATGGAAATGTGGGCGGTATTGGCATTTGTAAACTTGACTACATTTGAGATTACTTCCCTAATAAAGTTGCAGATCAGCTTATTTAATAAAGGCGTTAAATTGGTTTTAACTAACAGCGCATCATAATCTGATTTTATTTCTATGATATTGAAATCTAGAAAATGTTGCTGTATTTTAATTAGATAGTCTGCAATGTCGTACGTAAAACCGCCATCAAAATTATCGTTTTCTATCAATTGGTGACTTAAACTTCTCGTTTCCTCGTAAATGCTATTCACCTCTTCTTCAATACCTTTAAGTGCATTAATTTCGGTTGGTGTAGTGGTTTTTTTAACTTTATTGCTAATCAAATATTTTAATGCGGCCAAGTCGCTGCTTAAGTCATCATGTAAAGCCCTCCCAACATACGCACGTTGTTCTAGGGTAACTTTGCTCCGTTCGGTTGATAACTCTAAATCGTTAATCAATAATATTTCTGCAGCTTTTTCTTTTTCAATTTCGTAGGCAATTTGCTGTTGAATCAGAATTTCCAGATCCCGATATTTCTGTTGGGAATCTGTTCTCATTTTATAGCCTACGGCGGCAGAGAAGAAGATTACATCTAAAAAGCAACCTAAACCGGTGTATGAGATATGATTTAAGCCTAAAATATAACCATGCGCATAGTAAGTAATGGAATTAAGGATACTGGTAATCAGCATGGCAATGGTGCCAATAATGATGTAATTGTGATAACTATCGAGTTTTTCTTTGATGAGGAAATACAATAGGCAAAGAAAAATTCCGAAAAGGTAAACATCTAAAATGGTACCATAGAGCAATATAATTTCTTGAATTTTTGGAGAAAACAACAACTCGGGGAAACGCACAAAAATGTAAATTGGTGTAAGCAAGTAGGTTTTCCTTGCAATTTTATAAACGATAAGCGCATTGGTTTTAGTGTTTTCATTGGCAATTAAAATAAACTTTAAATAAGCCAATAACGAAAGCCAATAGATTATTGTACTAAGAATGTATTGGATTGAGCTGGTATTGTATAAATTGGTAAGGGTTGTAGAGCAAACTATTAACATGTAACTTAAGGAGAACCATAAATAAATGGTATAATTGGCGATTAATTTTTCCCTATTGAAATAAAATAGACTGGTATGATAAATTGCAGCGAGCAGCAGTGCGCCGATTGCGAAAATTGGAATTAGTGATTCTAAAGTATATTGAGATAGCATTATTTAATTTAATTTAGTGGCAACTTAATGCAGATTAAACTTCCTGGCGAATTGTTTGCGATGCTGAATTCGCCATTTAGGTCTTTAACCCGAAGTTTTAGGTTATTAAGCCCAACACCTTCTTGTATGCGATTTGGCGCTATTCCTTTTCCGTTGTCGGCTACGGTTAAGTTGCAAAAGCTATTTTCAAATAAAATCGAGATCAAAACATCTGTAGCATCGGCATGCTTTATAATATTAGTTAAACATTCTTTAATGCAGAGATATACACATTCCGAAATGTTTATTGGCAATAAACTTTCTATAAGTTCTGGATTATAATCTGTGTTGATGCGAATTAAATTCAAGCTTTTAAACCTCAACTTTGTTTTGTTTAAATAAGCATCAATATCATATACGTAGTTGCTGTAAAATAGATCCTGATTAGTTAAAAAGCTATTGAAGTTTTTTGCATCGTTAAAAATCAAATCAATTTCCTCTTCAATTTCTATAAGGTTTTCGGTTTCGTGCGCAGAGTGTGTTTTTTTATGTTGATCATTTACTAAATATTTTACGGCCATCAAACTCTCGGTTAAGCTATCTTGAAGTTCATTTGCAATGATTTTTCGTTGCGCTATAATGGTCTTGTGTCGTTCTTCACGGAGGTTAAATTCATGTTTTAACAGAACTTCTGCTGCTTTTTTCCTTTCAGTTTCTAATTTTAAAATTTGTAGGGTTAGCTTCTCTTTAGCTAGAAAATTTTCTTTAGCTTCCATTTTAACCTTAAAACTAAACGCTAGGGAGAAAAATATAGCCTGCGTAAAATACCCCATCCCAACAAAAGAAAGTGAATCTATCGGGATCTCAAAAGCTCCAATAATATCGTAGCTAAACACAACATCCAATAGGTTAAATAGGATAAGAAAAAGGGTTGCTACGATAATATTTAAATTAAAAGCATCTCGTTTTTCTTTAAATAGTAAGTAAGTCAGTATCAAAATACTTAGCGGTGTAATGCTATCAAATATCAATGCGAAATACCAAACTATATCCTGATATTTTAATGGCCCCAAAAAATTAAATATGTGGCAAATTGTACTCAGGATAAAAACGATCCAGATTTTGCGAATAAATTTAATAACCAAATACTCCTTTTCCCTTTTTTTTAATGTAAAGAGCAGAAAGTAGATATAAATTAAGTGGGAGAGCCAAAGGGTAGAGGCACAAAATAAAAGAGGTACAATTGGAGGATTTTCAACCCTGTTGCTCGTAATTGTTGCCTGTAATAAAAATAATAGGCAAAGTACCAAGTAAATGCTGTACACGCCCAATAGTTTTGTTCGGTTAAAATAAAATAAGTTGCAATGATAAATTGCAGATATGGCTATTGCTCCGATACAGAGAAAAGGAATAAGATCATCTAACTTAAAGAGGGCCAGCATTTAATTTTATTATGGTATAAGTTATAACAGAATTGCTTCTAAAGACTGCTTTGTTAATCTATCTATTTTCTAATAGCATAATGTGGTTTATTTACAAATTTAATCAAATAAGTATTATTTATAATACGGTTATAGAGCAAAAAAGTGTAAAAACCCCTAAATATGGGTATTCGTTTTCACATTTATGGCTATTCTGTGCCAGTTAGTTACAATAATTTTGCTTGATCAAGATGATAACGTTTAAAAGTACTTTTCTTATACGCCTCCACGTAGCCAAAAAATACTCTAAAAACGAGCTAAACTATCTTAATTACATCATGAAAACATCAATGCAATTTATTTAACGTTATGAAACAAAAATTTACTTATCTCTTAATCTTGCTCATTTTCTCGGCCCTTGTGGGGGTAGGGAATTTTGCAAAGGCACAGTCCGTAACCGGTACTGCAGTAACAAATGGTTGTAAATCTGGTGGTACGATTACGGCCAGTAGTACAGGGCTCGGGGCAACACCTCAGTACCAATTGCTTTTAGCAGGGGCTGTTGTAGCACCTGATGCCAGCAACCCATCGGTTTACACCAATAGCAATGTGTTTACCAGTTTAATTAATGGCAATTACACCTTAAATGCAAGGGCCAGCCTTGGCGGTACCGTTTACACGAGCAGTACCATTACGGTAACCAATGGGTATGCCGACATGGTAGTGAGTACACCTACTAAGGTTTTAACCTGTGTAAGTACAAGTACAACGTTAACCACAACAGTTACCGGTGGAAAGGCGAGTTATATCTATAAGATTGCTAATCAAACTTCCCCAAGTACGATTATAGAAAGTAGTGCGGCTACTGCAGCGACATCTTATACTTTTGGAGCAACAACTGCTTTACCTAAAGGAAATTATATTGTTAGTGTAACTGATAACTGCGGTATTACAACCACAGCAGCAACTTCTATATCAGACCCTACAGTTACTTTAGCTGATATTAAAGTTGGAAGTGTAGCCTATTTTTCTCGAAATAATTTTAATGATTGTAATTCTACGCTCAAAATGGTAGTGGAATTTGGATGGCAATATGTTGCAAATTCGGTTTCAATCTCAGCTTCTGATGCTGCGAAATTTACCTGGAAAATAAGATTTCAAAACCAGTTATATGGTCAGGACATTACTGGAGATGGAAGACCTGACGTTGGAGGAGCAGGATTCTCGCCTTTAACTTCGCAGGTTACAGCTCCATTGGCTGCTGATAGAGCGGCCGCACTTGCTGATGAGTTGACTGCAACTCCAACAGCAGTTGTATTGATGGATGCATGTGGTAACAGTAAAGTAATTCCTATAATAAACTACAATAAGTTAATTTCAAGACTATCTGCAAAAAATTGTAGTGGAAACGCTTCAGTTGTTGCAAGTTTTGGGGCTGGATTAACTTGTTTGCCCGTAAATTACGTGTTCACAAATACATCGAATCCAGCTGATGTTATTACAGTTACTCAAACTACTGTCACTCAGCAATTTACTGGGTTTACCCCTGGATCAACCTATCATTTTACCTATGTTGATGGTGCTGGGTATACCACAGGAGTATGGTCAAATGCGGGTCAAAATATTTCTATCTCAGCTACTTCTAGTTTTGCACCAGCACAATTTTATTTCGGTCCATACCGTAATCTTAATGCATTAAATTATGGTCAATTAGACTTAAGTTTTTCACCTGGGGCACCAAATGATCCAGTTAGTGTTAAGGTCTTAAGCTCGAGTAGTCCATTAGTCCCGGTTGGTACAATTAAAACTGGCATTTTGGATGGAGGTGGTAACTGGGTTGTGCCTAATGTAAATTCTACAGATCCAATTAATTATTGGCCTAAAGGAACTTATACATTAGAATTAACTTCAGTTTGCGGTATAAAAAATCTAAATGTAACTGTATTAGGTTATACGGCAAGCCTAACAGGTAATACCATAAGCCCAATTTGCGGAGGGTTTGATTATGTGGTGAACGGTATTTTTGACGATGCGACTGCTTATCAAGTTATTATTTTACCAGGTTCTGCCAGTAATGTTGGTCAAACAAGAGATTTGGCCAGTACAACCGCTTCCTTACCCTTTAACGGTTTAACCAATGGTAACTATACTTTTGGTATTAGGATTAAAGGTGGCACTACCGATGTATTAACCCAAACGGTTACTTTAAGTGCAGCAAATGTTTTAAGCATAAATAAGTCAGCAACTGGTGGTTATGTATGTACTACAGGTGCAACCAATGGTACCTTAACCATTGTGGCCAGCACACTTTCACCAGCGCCCGGCAATACTTTAGAATATGCCATTGGAGGGCATAACATCGGCGATCCTTATGGAGCTTTCCAAAGTGGTAATACCTTTACAGGCTTAAGTGAAGGAACATATTATTTTAAAGTAAAAGATGGTTGTGGTAATATTATTACCGAGAGTACGCAAATCGGCGTAGCTGCTGCACCTACCGCAAGGGTAGATGGCAAGGCGAGTCCTGCTCCGGTATGTAAATATGTAGGTGCAACCATGCAAATGGATGTAGATGCACTGGGTGCAGGTATAACCTATAACTGGAGTGGTCCTGGTATTTCAAATACTGTTGGAGACCCAGCTTACAAAGGATTGAAAAATCCACAAGTGAGTTTAGATCCACTAACCGTTGGTACCTTAAATTATTCAGTTTCTATCGTTAACCCAGCATGTAGTGCAACGCCAACGGTATCAAATATATCCGTTAATTTAAAGGCTCTACCAGTTGCTACAATTGCTTATTCGGCAAACTTATGTAAAACAGGTACGGCTGCAGTTACCCAGACGGGAACGACAGGTGGTACTTACAGTGCATTGCCTACAGGTTTAACAATTGATGCCAATACTGGTGCGTTAAATTTAGCTACGAGTGCTGCAGGTACTTACACGGTAACCTATACTTTTACTGATGGCTCTTGCCCAACAACTACAACGGCCAGTGTAACTGTAAACGATTTGCCACTTCAACCAACTGTAGCGGTAACGCAACCGAGTTGTGGTACTCCTACGGGAAGTTTAACCATTACCGCTGTAACTGGCGAAACTTATAGTCTAGATGGAGGTGCTTATTCTACCACATTAACCTATTCGGGTTTAGTTGCGGGTTCAACACACACGGTAACGGCTAAAAATGCAGGTACTTGTACCGCAGTTACCTCAGTAACTATCGATGCTGCAAAAGTAATTGCAACTGCACCTACAGTTGCGGTAACTGCACAACCAACCTGCGCTGTAGGTACAGGTTCGATTAACATTACAGCAAAAACCGGCGAAACTTATAGTTTAGATGGTGGTGCTTATGCTGCTACTACAACTTATACTGGTTTAGCATCGGGTTCGCACAGTGTTACTGCTAAAAGTGTAGATGGTTGTATTTCGACTGCTACTTCAGTAACAGTTAATACGGCGCCAGGCGCACCAACAGCACCAACGGTAGCCGTAGCTACACAGCCAACCTGTTCAGTGGGTACTGGTTCTATTAGCATCACTGCTGTAACCGGCGAAACTTATAGTGTAGATGGCGGTGCATATTCTGCAGCAACAACTTACAACGGATTAACTCCAGGGTCGCACACCGTAATCGCTAAAAATGCAGGTGGCTGTACTTCATCGGCAACTTCGGTAACCATTAATGCTGCACCAGCAGCGGCTGCTACACCTGTAGTTAATGTAGTATCGCAACCAACATGCGGTACACCTACAGGAAGCATCAGCATAACCGCTGTAACCGGCGAAACATACAGTTTAGATGGTGGTGCATATTCTGCAACTACAATATATAGTGGTTTAACACCAGGTTCGCACAATGTAACTGCAAAAACTGCAGGTGGTTGTACTTCTACAGCAACTTCATTTAACATTAGCCCCGCCAAAGTGGAGGCGGTTGTTCCTGTGGTAACTGTAACCGTACAACCAACATGTACTGTTGCTACGGGTACCATAAGTATTACCACAGTAACCGGCGAAACGTATAGCGTAGATGGTGGTGCTTATTCAACAACAACAACTTATGCAGGTTTAACTGTAGGTTCGCATAGTGTAACTTCAAAAAGTATCGACGGATGTTTATCTGTACCAACTTCGGTGACGATTAATGCTGCACCAGCTGCTCCAGCAGCGCCAACGGTAATCGTAACAGGACAACCTGATTGTAGCGTGGCAACTGGAATCATCAGCATTACGGCTGTAACTGGTTTAACTTATAGTTTAGATGGTGGCGCTTATTCGGCAACCACATCTTACACAGGTTTAACAGCAGGTTCGCACAGTGTAATTGCTAAAAATGGTTCAGGCTGTACCTCAGCACCTACTACGGTAACCATTAATGCTGCACCAGTGGGTGCAACTGCACCAACGGTAGCGGTAACGGCACAGCCAAGCTGTGCGGTAGGTACAGGCTCCATTAGCATTACAGCAAAAACCGGAGAAACTTATAGTGTAGATGGAAATGCTTATTCGGCAACGACTACTTATACAGGTTTAACTTCAGGTTCGCACAGTATCACGGCTCAAAGTGTGGATGGTTGTATCTCAACTGCAACTTCGGTAACCATTAATGCTGCACCATTGGCCCCAACCGCACCGGTTGCAAATGCAACGCAACCAACTTGTACAGTAGGGACGGGTAGTCTAACCATTACTACAGTAACCGGGGAAACCTACAGTTTAGATGGCGGCGCTTATTCGGCAACGGCAACTTATACAGGTTTGACAGCAGGTTTACACAATGTAACCGCTAAAAGTGCGGGTGGCTGTATTTCATCGGCAACTTCGGTAACCATCAATGCTGCGCCTTCGGCACCAGCAGCACCAACAGTAGCGGTAACGGCACAGCCAACCTGTGTTGTAGGCTCTGGAACCATCAGCATTACTGCTGTAGCTGGTTTAACTTATAGTGTAGATGGCGGAGCTTATTCGGCAACCACAACTTATACAGGTTTAACTGTAGGATCGCATAGCGTAACGGCTAAAAATGTAGCGGGTTGTATTTCAACAGCAACTTCGGTAACTATTAACGCTGCGCCTTCGGCACCAGTAGCACCAACGGTAGCGGTAACGGCACAGCCAACCTGCGCTGTAGGTTCGGGAAGTATCAGTATTACTGCTGTAACTGGTTTAACTTATAGCTTAGATGGCGGATCTTATTCGGCAACCACAACTTATACAGGTTTAACTGTAGGATCACATAGTGTAACGGCTAAAAATGTAGCGGGTTGTATTTCAACAGCAACTTCGGTAACCATCAACGCTGCGCCTTCAGCGCCAACAGCACCGGTTTTAACTGCAACGCAGCCAACTTGTACGGTAGGAACAGGCAGTATTGCCATTACTACAGTAACTGGCGAAACCTATAGTTTAGACGGTGGCGCATATTCGGCAACGGCAACTTATACAGGTTTAACAGTAGGATCGCATAGTGTAATGGCTAAAAGTTCGGGGGGCTGTATTTCAACAGCAACCTCGGTAACCATCAATTCTGCACCTTCGGCACCAGCAGCACCAACGGTAGCGGTAACCGCACAGCCAACCTGCGCATTAGCAACAGGAAGTATCAACATCACACCGGTTTCTGGAAACACTTATAGTATAGATGGTTCAGCATATGTTGCTACGCTAGCCTATGCAGGTTTAGCAACGGGTACACATACAATTACGGCTAAAAATGCTAGTGGCTGCATAAGTAATGCAACAAGCATTGTTATTAATGCACAACCAGCAACACCAACGGCTACAATTTCGTATCCATCTGCTCAATATCAAGCAACTGGAACAACAGCCGTTACTCAAACTGGTCAAGCAGGAGGAACTTATAGTGCAAGTCCTTCAGGCTTAAGTATTGATGCAACTACTGGTGCGGTAAATTTAGGGTCAAGTACGCCTAATCAAACCTATACCATAACCTATGCATTTAGTAACGGTACCTGTACAAATACTACAAGCACAACAATTAAGATAAACTCTACACCAGCAACAATTGGTTATGGAAAACCAGAATATTGTGCTACAGGTTCTACAGATGTTTTGAGAACGGGTCCTGCAAGTGGAATTTACACTGTAAATGGAACGGGTTTAAAAATCAATTCTTCTACAGGTACAATCAACTTAAGTTCGAGTACTCCAGGTAGTTACACGGTAACCTACACCTATCAAGATGGATCAATCACTGCGGTGGCCACAACATCAATAGTGGTAAATGCTATGCCTATAGTGAGTTTAAATAGTGATTTAGGTTTAGATATTTCTAAAGGAGATATTGCAATCTTAACCGCAACAGGAGGAGTAAGTTACAGCTGGACAGGTGGCGATATATTAAGCGGACAAAATACTGCTTCGCTTAGGGTTAGACCAAAACAGACGACCACTTACACCGTAACTGCAACAAACGCAAGTGGCTGTAGTGAGGTTATGCAGATTACGATTAACGTAACGGATGATTTGAAACTGTTGCCTAACAACGTAGTTACACCAAATGGTGATGGTAAGAATGATACGTGGGTAGTTAAGAACATCGACTATTATCCAAACAATGATGTAAATATTTATGACAGAGCAGGTAGGAAGGTTTATGGCGCTAAAGGTTATCAAAATAACTGGGACGGTACATACAACGGAATGCCATTAGCAGAAGGCGCATATATTTATGTGATTGATCTTGGTAAAGGTATTGGATTGATCAGAGGAACAATTTCAATAATTAGAGATAATAGATAATCATTAGAAATTGACCCAAAAACTAGTGTTCGCCATTCATATTGAATTGCGGACCTAGTTTTAAATTAATTAATCTTATTAATAGTGGTGTGCCAGTTTAACAATTGGTGAATCAATTAAAATAAATGCAATGAAAAAAATACTAATAATATCGATACTACTTATATCAGTAAAGGTAGGTTATTGCCAGTTAAACCCCATGGGGAGTATGTATTATCAAAATCAATATTTGGCTAACCCGGCCATTGCAGGGATAGAACAAGGTTGGGAACTGAATGCGGGATATAAAGCACAATGGACGGCTATAGAAGGTGCACCAGCGATGGAAGCTGTTACTGCCACTTATGGTACCAAAAACAAGAAAATTGGGTTAGGACTTAATTTTTTCAATGATCAGGCTGGAGTAGTTCAAAGAACTAGTGTAAAAGCAACTTATGCCTATCATTTGCCACTTAACAGTGGTTCGAGTTTTATCGATTTTGGACTTTCTGCAGGTGTGATGGATGAATGGATAGATTTTAACAAAGTTAGAGGAGATCTTAATGATCCATCACTTTACAATTTCAACCAAAGAAGTGTTTACTTTGATGGAGATTTCGGTATCGCATATAGAAATAAAAGCTTAACCATTCAAGGTGCTTTGCCAAATTTAAAAAGATTTTTAAATCGTGATTTGCAAAGAACGGTTGCCGATCGTTCCCTTTACATGGCGTCCATCAGCTATAATTTCTTAAGTAGCACGGATAATGTATTGCATAGTATAGAGCCTAAAGTAGTTTACCGTGGTGTAGAAAATTATAAGGATATACTTGATGCTGGTGCAAATCTTCAGTTTTTTGGAAACAAGTTATTGTTGAACGGAATGTATCATAGCACAAATAGTGTAACTATTGGCGCAGGAACAACCTACAAAAACCAATTAACCATTTTAACTCAATACACCACCAATACAGCTGATTTACAGAACTACAGTAATGGTGAGTTTGAAATTGCATTAAAGTATAATTTTCGATAAGCTAGATTTTAACTAATAAAAGCAAAGCTAATTTCCTTACAGCCTGTTTCCGATAAGGACAGGCTGTATTTATTTTAGTAAAAATCTTAAGCGAATTTTAATAAATGAATAATTCCTCAAAAAGTAATCCGCAACCATGGAAGTTTTAATTGCAAACAATCACCAAACGATTAGATATGGTTTAACGCTTGTGGTTGAAGAGCTGTGGGATGGGTGCACCATATTTGAAGCCAACACGCTTAATGAGGTCGTAAGTATAATTTCTGCGCAAGACATAGATCTGGTTATTTTTGATGTTAATGTGCCGGATAGCGAAAACCTGGAAGATTTAATGCATTTTATTTCTAAAGAAACAGATGTAGTTGTGCTTTTGGGCAACGAAAAAGATGCGAAGAGAATAGCATCTTTACAGGAAGCGGGAGTAGCGAAATTCCTTTTTAGAGATCATTCCATCGAAGATTTAAAGGCAATTTTGTGTTCATAATTCATCCTGTTTTCTTCTAGGAAAACAAGACTTTCTACATGCTAATGGCATTATTGGGGAAATTTGGGGATTTTTATCCATAGTATCACGCCCCAATTTTACACACATTAATCAATCATCTTAAATTAATGTTGTTATCTCGCGATTTAAGGATCATTATTGAAATGGATTAATCTTTGTCTGTAAAAGTACAATGAACATCTCCATTATAGACGATCACCAACTGCTATCCGAGCTTTTGAAAGTTTCACTCTCCGACTGCGATTTTATCAAAACGATAAAAGTGTATAATAGTGCAAAATATTTTTTTTGGGATTTTGACGTACACAAAACTGACGTACTCATTGTTGATATGCTGATGCCTGAAGCCATGAGTGGAGTAGATGTAATTGTTAAATGTAGAAAGACCAGATCAAAATCAGCTTTAAAAATTCTCGCATTATCAACGGTAACCAATCCAAACATCATGAAGGATGCATTTAATAAGGGCGTTAATGGCTATCTATCTAAAAATGCATCTATAGAGGAATTGGAACACGCCATCCAATACGTGGATACCCAGCCGGATAAATTGTATGTTGGTGAGAATTTAAAGGATATTTTGCTGCAATCTCATATGTCTGAAACGATAAATTTTCGCCTTTCTCCACGAGAAAAAGAACTATTACTCACGGTTTGTTCGGGTAAAACCGTTAAGGAAATTGCATTAGCGCTAGATTTAAGCGTAAATACTATACAAAGTTATATGAAAGTGTTGATGCGAAAAATGGAAGTAAACCGAACTCCAGATCTTATTTTAAAAGCCATTAGGCATGGTTTGTTTAATCCAAGCTACGCCAATTAATGTGGTTTACCTTATGATTGAAATCCAATGACGACATTTAAAATCCTGATAGCATACAAAAGACAATATGAAAATCCTATTATTTTAAATGTGGGTGATGTTGTAGATTTAGGGGAAGAAGAAAAAGAGGATAAATGGCTTGGTTGGATATGGGCAGAATTTAAAAACAATCAAGGCTGGATACCGATTCAAATTTTGGAAATAGCAAATGACAGAAAGACGGGAAGAGTTTTAGAATATTATTCAGCTAATGAATTGGATGTTGGGCAAGGTGATGTTATTGAAAAAATTAAGTCTGTAGATGGCTGGAGCTGGTCGAGAAAGATTATTAATAATGAGGAGGGGTGGATACCTGATGAAGTAATTGGATAAGCTCCATATTCACTCAATGCATATAAACTCCTTTTAAACTAAGAATAACTAAGAGAGTATATTAAATTTCTCTAAAAAGCTGTTGTCATAATTCGCTTAGATTTTGGGTAATCACAAATGAATAAGCTCAGATAGGAACAGTTTTTAAAATAATACAAATACTTTTTCATTTTTGAATCAAGTAAAACCTTAACAATAGTTAAGGTTTTTGATGAAGCTAATCGCTTACTTTTGATTAAACATTATTCTTAGCTGATATGAAGAACAAAATTTTATGGATATTATTTGCCGTATTGGCGATAGGTGTGGGGCTGTATCCTTCTCTGTATTTTTTTATTGACCGAAAATTCGGTTTGTTGAGT
This sequence comes from Pedobacter fastidiosus, assembly GCF_014306625.1. Classification (GTDB taxonomy): domain Bacteria; phylum Bacteroidota; class Bacteroidia; order Sphingobacteriales; family Sphingobacteriaceae; genus Pedobacter; species Pedobacter fastidiosus. The sequence goes on along the minus strand of NZ_JACRYL010000029.1, from coordinate 12,684 downwards.
ACAAAGTCTACAACGTTACTACTTAATGTGTTTTGGAATATCGGTTTTTATACCCACATCGTATTGGGAGGCATTTCACTATTGATTGGATGGGTTCAGTTCAGTCCAAAACTTCGGGAAAAGAATATTAAAATTCACCGGATAATTGGTAAAATTTACATGGTATGCGTTTTACTTAGTTCTATTGCCGGTATTAGTATTGGTTTTTTTGCAACGGGTGGTATTGTTGCCTCGGCAGGATTTATTTCTCTAGGTTTGTTGTGGTTTTTTTCCACATGGAATGCCTATTCGCACATCAAAAACGGTGATGTAGAAAAACATAAAAAAATGATGGTATATAGCTATGCAATTTGTTTTGCTGCGGTTACGCTCAGAATTTGGCTTACCCCTCTAATCTTGATTTGTAATGATTTTACTGTTGCTTATAGAGTTGTGGCTTGGCTTTGTTGGATCCCAAATTTGTACGTAGCTTATTTAATTAATCAACGTAACCATAAAGAATAAAATCTGATTTTTAGAAACAGCTTGAAAAAGTCTCGTTTATTTACTTTTTGTAGTACGTGGAGACACGTACCACGGCTTTTGACAGTCGTCTTCCTCAGCTTGACTGGGGATCTTAATGCTCTTTCTTGTGCTGTCGCATTAAGATTCCTGCCTGCGCGGGAATGACGGGATGGATGGGCGATTTCCAGTTACGCTAGTCGGCCAGCCTCAGCTTGACTGGGGATCTTAATGCTTTTTATTGTGCTCTCGCATTAAGATTCCTGCTTATTTAAAAAGTGCATATTTGTTTTGCTGTAGGTTGTAGCCCTTTGTCTAAGCGCTAACTATCGCCACTGAATATAAACGGTCGTCATCCTCAGCTTGACTGGGGATCTTAATGCTCTTTCTTGTGCTGTCGCATTAAGATTCCTGCCTGCGCGGGAATGACGGGATGGATGGGCGATTTCCAGTTACGCTAGTCGGCCAGCCTCAGCTTGACTGGGGATCTTAATGCTTTTTATTGTGCTATCGCATTAAGATTCCCGCCTGCGCGGGAATGACGGGATGGTTGGGCGATTGCCAGTTACGCTAGTCGGCCAGCTTCAGCTTGACTGTGGGTTTTAATGCTTTTTCTGGTGCCCTGCACTATGATTCCTGCCTATTTAAAAAGTGCATGTCTGTTTTGCTGTAGGTTGTAGCCCTTTGTCTAAGCGCTAACTATCGCCACTGAAAATGAACGGTCGTCATCCTCAGCTTGACTGTGGATCTTAATGCTCTTTCTCTCGCATTAAGATTCCCGCCTGCGCGGGAATGACGAGGTGGCTGGGCGATTGCCCGTTACCCTAGTCGGCCATCCTCAGCTTGACTGTGGATCTTAATGCTTTTTCTTGTGCTGTCGCATTAAGATTTTCGCCTGCGCGGGAATGACGAGGTGGCGAGGCGATTGCCAGTTACACTAGTCAGTCATCCTCAGCTTGACTGTGGATCTTAATGCTTTTTCTTGTGCTCTCGCATTAAGATTCCCGCCTGGGCGGGAATGACGGGGCGGCGGGGCGATTGCCAGTTACCCTAGTCGGCCATTCTCAGCTTGATCAGATAGTTATATTATGGGGATCTTAATGCTCTTTCTCTCTCATTATATTCCCGCCTGCGCGAGAATGACGAAAAGCCAAAGAAATCTTAACCTTATGCCTTTTCCTCAACCCATTTCCGAGCATTCACAAAAGCTTCCATCCAAGGGGAAACTTCGTCTTTACGTCTTTTTGGATAATTTGCCCAGTGCCATTGAAATAATGAACGCTCGATGTGAGGCATCATAACCAAGTGGCGGCCGGATTCATCGCACATCATTGCGGTGTTGTAATCAGAACCATTCGGACTTGCTGGATAGGTTTCGTATGCGTATTTGGCTACGATTCTATATTTATCTTCTGCATATGGCAATGAGAATCTGCCTTCGCCATGCGATACCCAAACCCCTAATGTACTGCCTGCTAAAGTAGAAAGCATTACCGAGTTGTTTTCGGCAACGGTTAAAGAAGTGAAAATACTTTCGTGTTTGCCACTTTCATTGTGAAGCATTTTTGGTTTTTCCGCGTGGTCTTTATTAATTAATCCAAGCTCAACAAATAATTGGCATCCATTACAAACCCCAACAGAAAGTGTATCTGGACGATTAAAGAATTTTTCTAAAGCAACTTTTGCTTTCTCGTTATACATAAACGCTCCGGCCCAGCCTTTGGCAGATCCTAAAACATCTGAATTTGAGAAACCACCCACTGCACCGATAAACTGGATGTCTTCCAAAGTTTCTCTGCCGGTGATTAAATCGGTCATGTGTACATCTTTCACATCGAAACCGGCAAGAAACATTGCGTTTGCCAGTTCACGTTCAGAATTACTTCCTTTTTCGCGAATGATTGCTGCTTTAGGGCGAGGTTTTGTAGAATCTATAACCGGTTTTTTTCCATCAAACTGAGTTGGGAAAGTATAATTTAAAGTGTGGTTTTTATAATTGTCAAAACGTTCTTTTGCCTTAGCTGCACCACTTTGTTTTTTATCTAACAGGTAAGAAGTTTTGAACCAAACATCACGCAGATGATCGATATCGAAACTAAATTGTTCTGAAGCATTTTTTATTTCCAGCGTAGCTGAAGAATTTACTGTACCAATTTTGTGGAAAGTTACACCTGCTTCCGCTAATGTGTTTTCTACTGAAACCTCTGCTTGGAAAACCAGTGCAATATTTTCAGCAAATAACAACTTGATGATGTCTTGTTCTGCTAATGAAGATAAATCGATTGAAGCCCCTAAGTTGCGATCGGCAAAACACATTTCTAAAAGTGTGGTAATTAAGCCACCACTGCCAATATCATGACCAGCCTGAATTTTATCTTCCCTAATTAACTGTTGAATGTTATTGAAGGCTGTTTTTAATTTTCCGGCATCCTTAATATCGGGTGTTTCGGTTCCAATTCTATTTAAAATTTGTGCAAAAGATGAGCCACCTAGTTTATAAGAATCGTTGGAAAGGTTGATGTAATAAATAGCGCCACCATCTTTTTGAAGTACCGGTTCTACTACTTTATTAATGTCGTCGCAATTTGCACCAGCAGAAATTATTACCGTTCCTGGAGCAATTACATCACCATCCTGATATTTTTGTTTCATGGATAAGGAATCTTTTCCTGTTGGAATGTTGATTCCTAAATCAATTGCAAAATCAGAGCAAGCTTTAACTGCTGCATATAATCTAGCGTCTTCACCTTCGTTTTTACAGGCCCACATCCAGTTGGCAGAAAGCGAAACGCTTTTTAATCCATCTTTTAAAGGTGCCCAAACAATGTTGGAAAGGGATTCTGCAATTGCGTTGCGACTACCAGCAGCTGGATCAATTAAGGCTGAAAGTGGGGCATGACCAACTGAGGTTGCAATTCCTTCTTTTCCCTGAAAATCTAACGCCATTACACCGCAATTGTTTAAAGGCAATTGCAATGGACCAGCACATTGCTGTTTGGCCACGCGACCGCCAACGCAACGATCTACTTTATTGGTTAACCAATCTTTTGAACCCACCGCTTCCAATTGTAATACCTGCTCTAAATAGGTATTTAGTGTAGCCGAATCGTAAGTAATTGACTGATATTTGCGATTGATGGTTTCATCTTCCATCACTATTTTAGGGGAGCTGCCAAACATATCCTTCAAGTCGAAATCCATGGGTTTAGCACCAGAGGTTTCAGATTTGAAAGTAAAACGATGATTGCCAGTTACTTTACCAACGGTGTACATTGGAGAACGTTCGCGATCTGCAATTTTTTGTAAGGTATCAATATGATCATTTCCGATTACCAATCCCATTCTTTCCTGAGATTCGTTTCCGATAATTTCTTTGGCAGATAGGGTTGGATCGCCGACCGGAAGTTTATCTAAATTAATTAATCCACCGGTTTCTTCTACCAACTCTGATAAACAGTTTAAGTGACCGCCAGCGCCATGATCGTGAATGGAAACGATAAAGTTCTCTTCGCTTTCTACCATCCCGCGAACTGCGTTTGCTGCTCTTTTTTGCATTTCGGGATTTGATCTCTGGATTGCATTTAACTCAATGCCAGAGCCATGTTGGCCAGTATCTGCAGAAGAAACTGCTGCGCCGCCCATCCCGATTCTATAATTCTCGCCACCAAGAATTACGATATTATCTCCTTCTTGTGGTTTTTGTTTTTGTGCCTGACTTGCTTTTCCATATCCAACGCCACCGGCAAGCATAATTACTTTATCGTAACCTAATTTTCTTGGTGTCACATTGAGCTTGTCGAAATGCTCATCGTGTTCGAAAGTTAGAACGGAACCAGTGATTAAAGGCTGTCCAAATTTATTTCCAAAATCAGTCGCACCGTTTGATGCTTTGATTAGAATATCCATTGGGGTTTGGTAAAGCCATTTTCTTTCTTCAACGCCAGCTTCCCATGGTCTATTTTCTTCTAAACGAGAAAGAGCCGTCATGTAAACTGCAGTTCCGGCTAAAGGCAAGGAGCCTTGTCCGCCAGCCAAGCGATCTCTAATTTCGCCACCAGAACCAGTTGCTGCGCCATTAAAGGGTTCAACCGTGGTTGGAAAATTATGTGTTTCTGCTTTTAAAGAGATTACCGATTCAAAATCGCTAGTGGTGTAGTAATCAGGAATATCGGCTCTTTTTGGTGCGAATTGTTGCACAACAGGACCTTTAATAAAAGCAACATTATCTTTATAGGCCGAAACAATATCGTTCGGGTTTTCTTCTGAAGTTTTACGGATCAGTTTGAATAGGGAAGAAGGTTGTTCGACACCATCAATCACAAATTTACCATTGAAAATTTTATGGCGACAATGTTCTGAGTTCACTTGAGAAAAACCAAAAACTTCAGAATCTGTTAAGGATCTTTCTAATTTGGTTGCCAAATTATTTAGGTAATCCACTTCCTCATCGCTTAGCGATAAACCTTCTTGTTTATTATAAGCAGCAATATCTGTGATTTCAAGAATTGGTTCAGGTTTTACATTGATGGTGTAAACTTCTTGATGAAGCTGAGCGTACTTTTGGGAAAGCATTGGATCGTAATCTGAAAAATCTTCTGCAACTTTCTTAAATTCTTCTATCCGGATGATTCCCTGCAAATCCATGTTTTGGGTAATCTCTACCGCATTGGTGCTCCAGGGGGTAATCATTGCGGCTCTTGGTCCGACAAAAAAGCCTGTTAAAGCTGTTTCTGACGAGATTTTGGCGCCGCCAAATAACCATTCAAGTTTAGTAATATCATTGGGAGTAAGCGTTTTATTTGTTTGAAGAACAAAAACCGCTTGCGATTGACTTAAGAAGAAATGAATCATGCTTTTTTTTTGAAGTTGCAAAAATAGCTTTTTTAAATTTAATGAGGGAATATTTAATGAGTGAATAAGAGCGTTTTCAATGAAAGAATGGTTAAGGATGATCGAGATTTGGTGGGCATTGTGGAGATTTTAAAGGCGTAAATGCTAATGTAAAAATTCAATCATTTTACGCAACTTTGTAACACTCTATCATTCAATGATTCAAAACTCACTTATTTTTTAATATGTTTAACCGCATCCATCATATAGCCATTATTTGTTCAGACTATACAAAATCGAAAGATTTTTATGTAAAGCAGCTTGGCTTTGCCATATTAGGAGAGGTATATCGTGAAGAGCGGAAATCTTATAAACTAGATCTTGCCATAAATGGAGTTTACCAAATCGAATTGTTTTCTTTCGAGAATCCTCCAGCTCGTCCATCAAGGCCAGAAGCGCAAGGCTTACGTCATTTGGCTTTCGAAGTGGATAATATTGAAGTCGAGATTGCAAGATTATCAGCACATGGAATTGTAACCGAGCCGATTAGGATAGATGAATTTACGGAGAAAAGATTCACCTTTTTTGCAGACCCAGATGGCTTGCCGTTGGAGTTGTACGAGAAATAGATAACTCAATAGCTTTATCAGCTTTAATATGCCAAGCGCTATGAAAGTTGACCAAGCTGAACGAGAAAAAATGATGGCTAAATGAGCATTTTTAAATTTAAACAGTTTGATGTTGATCAATCTGGTTGCGCCATGAAAATTAATACGGATGGCGTATTGTTGGCTGCTTCTGTTTTTCATCCTAAACCAAAAAGGATATTAGACATTGGAGCGGGTACGGGTGTAATTGCTTTAATGTTGGCGCAACGTTTTAATAATGCCAATATTGATGCCGTTGAAATAGACGAACAAGCTGCAGTAACTGCCTCAAATAATTTTAAAAATTCACCCTTTTCTCAGCGCCTATCGGCATTTCATATTTCTATTGAAGATTATTCTTGTACAGATCATTATGATTTGATTGTTTCCAATCCGCCGTTCTTCGTAAATGATTTGAAGAATGAAGAAGCCAGAAAAGGGATAGCCCGACATGCAGATCATGATTTTTTTGAAATGTTAATTCGAAAATCTTCTGATATGTTAAATGATAAAGGATGTTTCTGGTTAATACTTCCGGTGAAGCAAGCGGATTATGTTATTGGTTTAGCTCCAAAATATGGTTTTTTTCTTAGAGAAAGGATTAGCATGCATTCGGATAAGGATAAGCCGACTTTCAGACAAATGGTTTGTCTGCGCAAGGAAGAGGTTGATCAGATTGAACGGGATTTCTATATCTATGAATCACTTAAGCAACATACACAGGAGTACAAGAAGTTGTTGAAGGATTTTTTCTTGGCCCTCTGAGCAGGATTTTTAGGATTTAAGGATAAGGCAGGATTAAGGTTTGATTTTCAAAGCACATAAAGGGAGTTGAACTCATAAGGCATTAAGATTCCTGCCTGCGCAGAAAGGACATGAGGAAGTCCAATTGTCGGCCTTGATATAAGTCGCTTTAACTATATGCTTTCCAAGAGCTAGTCTTTTTCTGCGATTCTTCATTCCCAACTTAATCCAATAGTTATTAGATGGGGTTTTAATGTCTTGAAGATTTTTTTATTTTGTATTAGAGTTTCTGTTTTCGGGGATAGATGGCGTAAGTTTAGGCACTGTCGTCTTTGTCAACTGTATAATTATATTTGTGCCATTAATTTTTGATGCATATTGATCTTGAAAATCTTAAAATCCTTTAAAATGCTGCTCCTTGATGAAAAAAATAGGTTTAATTTCTGATACCCACGGATACTTGGATGATGCTGTATTTAAACACTTCGAAAGTTGTGATGAAATTTGGCATGCTGGTGATTTTGGGCCAAATGTGGCAAAGCCATTGGCAGACTTTAAACCCCTTCGTGGCGTGTTTGGAAATATAGATGATCTAGAGATTAGATCAGCGTTTCCAGAACAAAATCGATTTAGTTGCGAGGGAATAAACGTCTTAATGACGCATATAGGAGGTTATCCGGGTAAATACGCCATGTCGGTTAAGTCTGAATTATACACTAACTCACCAAAATTATTTATAACCGGGCATTCGCATATTTTGAAGGTAATGTTCGATGAAAAGATAAAATGTTTGCATATAAACCCCGGTGCAGCTGGAAAACATGGCTGGCATAAAGTAAGAACTTTGGTTCGGTTTTGCATTTCTGAAGAAAATATTCATACCTTAGAGGTTATAGAGTTATCGGGTAGATAATGTAAAAAGTACACTAAGTATGGTTTGTGGCGTTAAAACACTAGGACAATTCATTATAGAAAAACAGGCAGATTTCCCTTATGCTAAAGGTGAACTTTCTAGGTTGTTAAGAGATATGGGCATAGCCGCTAAGATTGTAAATCGAGAGGTTAACAAAGCAGGTTTGGTTGATATTTTGGGCGACATGGGTACCACAAATATTCAAGGTGAGGAGCAAAAAAAGTTGGATGTTTATGCCAATGAACAGTTTATTGCTGCATTAACGAGTGGTGGTGAGTGTTGTATTGTAGCTACCGAAGAAGAAGATGAGATTATCCATATCGAATCTCCTGTTTCTCAAAATGCAAAATATATTGTTTGTATCGATCCTTTAGATGGTTCGTCTAACACCGATGTTAACGTAGCGGTTGGTACAATTTTTTCTATTTATCGAAGAAAATCTACCGTAGGAAGAGCAACAATTGAGGATGTTTTGCAAAAAGGTACGCAACAAGTAGCTGCTGGCTATATTATTTACGGTTCTTCAACCATGTTGGTTTACACGACTGGGGTTGGCGTTAACGGATTTACGCTAGACCCATCTATTGGTGAGTTTTGCTTATCACATCCACAAATGAGAATTCCGGAAACCGGTTACATTTATTCGGTAAACGAAGGTAATTATGTTCATTTTCCAGATGGAGTTAAAAAATATATCAAATATTGCCAAGTAGAAGATGATGCAACTAAAAGACCTTATACTTCTAGATATATTGGTTCTATGGTTGGAGATATTCATAGGAATTTAATCAAGGGCGGGATCTATATTTACCCAACAACTTCACGCTCTCCCAATGGAAAATTGAGGCTTCTGTATGAGTGCAATCCAATGGCTTTTATTATAGAACAGGCAGGAGGGAAGGCGAGTACAGGTTTCGATCGCGTACTTGATATTGTTCCGACGGAGTTGCACCAAAGAGTTCCTGTTTTTATTGGATCTAAACTGATGGTAGAAAAAGCCGAAGAAATGATGCTTATTTATACTTCAAAATTTAGCAGTGTTACGGAAAAGGCCGAAACAACTTTAGAAGATCTGGGGGTTATTGGAGGCATAGATTAGGTTTGCTTATCTCTTTATAAAACATACTTTTTTATAAAGAGTGGGACAGTTTCTTCTTATGTGGTATTTAGTATTGGCAAAAATATGAGCTGATGTCTTTATAAAAGTGTAGCTTTATTACGCTCTACTTCAAAAAAAGTATCTATTGCCAAATTCTGTTTATCGTGTGATGCTGCAACGGCTAAACGATCGCAACGTTCATTTTCTGGATGATCGTTATGGCCTTTAATCCAGATGAATTTGACCTTGTGCAGTTTGTAAAGTTCTAAAAAACGAATCCATAGATCTTTGTTCTTTTTATCTTTAAAGTTTTTAGTTACCCAACCAAATACCCATTTTTTTTCAACTGCATCTACAACATATTTAGAATCTGAGTAAACGGTTACTTGCTGGTTTAAACTTTTTAATGCTTCTAAACCCTTGATTACGGCAAGTAGTTCCATTCGGTTATTTGTGGTCATTCTAAAACCTCCACTTAATTCTTTATAGTGTTGGCCGGCTCTCAAAATGGTTCCATAACCACCTGGGCCTGGGTTTCCGCTTGCTGCTCCGTCTGTGTAAATCTCGATCATAAACGGTGCAAATCTAAGTTTTTAGCATCAAAATAAGCTATTTTAAGTTTTTTTAATGGTGGAATTGAAATTCAAATAATTGAATAATAGAGTTTTAATAGTTTTTTTTATTTAGGAGTATAAAAATATTTGCAAGAAATATTAAAAATCGTACTTTTGTGACACTAAAAAACACGGTGGTTGTAGCTCAGTTGGTTAGAGTATTGGTTTGTGGTGCCGAGGGTCGTGGGTTCGAGCCCCATCAGCCACCCCGTATGGGACAAAGACATTTTCGAATGGTTTTGTCCCTTTTTTTTTGCCCTTAACTCGCTATTTTTCAAGAAGATATATTCGGCGAAAGAGTTCGACTTTTGGGTTCGACCTATACCTAAATTGTATGTCAATTTTTGCGGAAAAAGAGTTGTGACGATTAATTTCTTTGATTCAGCTGAATTTTCATCATACAGATTATCGATTTTTCCGAGTGTAGCCATTGCTTTAATTAAAATGGGTGAGATATCGGAAATTCTTCGATTTCGAGGTTCAATAGGCACAAGTTCTCTTTCTAGAGCTGTAATCTTTTGTAAAGTATCCTCTTTAATATCTCGGTATTCAGATGGCTCAAGATCGTTTTCCAAAAGCAGTTCTCTTGCTCTTTCGAGCTTTTGATTACAGTCTCTAATTTTATTCAAAACAAGATTTCTATCATTTTTTAAACTTTTGGAATTACCTTTGTAATCTTCAACAATTTCCTTGATAAGCTGGTCAGGGTTTCTAGGAATAAAGCATGTTAAATAATCCCGGAAAGAATTATTCACATCCTCAGCTCGATATCTTACACCACATGAAGACCTGCAGTGATAGTAAATGCTGTAGCGGGTTTTCCCTTTAGAGGCACTACCTGTAAGCGATCTTGTACATTTAGGACATTTTATTAATCCTCTTAACGGCAGATCCTCAGAACTGGAAACTGGCATTCTAGGCTGTTCTTTTTTGCGAATGGCTAAAATTTTCTGGATCTGATAAAATTGATCTTCCGTGATTATCCCCTGATGCTGGCCATCGACAATCCTTTCAGGTTCATCTCGATAGGACGGAACGAGAATCTTGCCCATATAGGTAGGGTTTTTAAGCAGGTTATAGAAATTGTTCTTACTGCATTTAATTCCCTGTCGGTTTATCTGATTAAGTAAATATTCTCCAGAATAAATTCCTTTTAAATATTCTTCAAACACCCATTTAATAGCATTTGCTTCAGGTTGCTTATAAGTAATGTATTTCTTGCCATCCTCGTAACTTCTATTAATATAACCAAGAGGAGCGGGTCCGGTGTACCGACCTTCTTTTTTTGCCTGTCTAATTCCAGCCTTCGTATTTAATCCTCGCCTGTCATTTTCGATTTCTGGGGTTGTGAGATAAACAGCGAGCATCATTTTATTTTCAGGCACAGTTAAGTCCAGTGGCTGTTCAATAGCTTGAGGCTCTATCCCCTGCTTATTCAAAGAGGATATCATTTGGTAGGCGTCACTCGTGTTGCGGCTAAATCTATCCCATTTCGTAAATAAAAGAAGATTGGCCTTTCCTCTATTTCGTTTGATAAATACCAAATATTTTTGCCACACTGGTCTTTTAAAAGTTTTGGCCGAATAATCTTCTATAAAAACTTCCCTTATCTTAATTAAATTCAGTTCACAGTATTTCTGTAAAACATCTTGTTGGCTTCTTAAAGAATATCCTTTTTCAGCCTGCTCATCTGTACTCACTCTGATATATAAATCTGCTGTTCTCATCCATTAATTTGGTTAATTGATTCAATAACAGAAGATAATGATTTTTTTTAAAAAGTTCAAGAGCGAAGCAGAAGAATAGCAAAAAGATTAAAAATTTTGATGATTTTCCATAAATATATAATGAACATCATCGTTGAAAACTTTTTGTCCAAAATTTTTACCTTCAAATTTTAATGTCTTGTCAACAAGAAGACTCAAGAGCTCACGTTTTTCCTCAATATTGCATTCACAAAAAAGAATAGCCATATCGTTGATTAAATTCATCGCCGCATCTTTGATGATGTAATCTTGGGAGAATAATTTGTGTCTTTTTCCTTTTGCGTTCCACCTATCTTCATATTGCTGTGTGTTTTCACTGCAATCCAGCTTTATCTGGCGATATTCTGCTAGCTCGAGCTCGCCCTCGAGTAACAGGTTTCTTGCTTTAGTCAGTTTGTTTTTAATTGCTTCGGTTGCCCGAATGAACATTTTTCTGTCTTCTATTATTTCAGACATTTCATTGCTGTAACAATCATCAATTGCAATTTTAATAAACGGTTTAAATTCTTCCCTTAGATTGAGCTCAGCTAAGCAGTTTCTGAATTCAATAAGAACAGTGTCAGCCCTAAACCTCACGCCGCACTCAGATCTGCAATGATAATAAAAAATAGGTTTTTTGCTACCCCTACGTGCGCTTCCCGTAAGTTTGCGGGTACAATCTGTACAGTTTAAAAAACCTCTTAACGGCAGATCTTCAGGAACTGTTAGAGAGGTACCCTTTTTTCTTGCTTTCTTTGATAAAATATCCTGAACGTTCCAAAACTGTTTTTTTTCTATCAAGGGGTCATGGTTTCCAGTAACCAGAATCATTTCCTCATCCCTATATTTTGGAACGATTACTTTTCCGTAATAAACTGGATTTTTAATAAGGTGATAAAAGTTATTCTTACTGCATTTCAAACCCTTTCTAATCGCCATCCTGAATGTTTCCTCACATGAAAAAGTATCTTTTTCAATCTGGCTAAATATCCATTTTATTAATTCTGACTCAGGATGTTTAGGAGTTATAAATTTTTTGCCATCCAGGTGGGTGCGATTTATATATCCAAGTGGGGCAGGACCTGTCCACCGTCCCTCTTTTTTGGCCTGCCTTATTCCTGCCCTTGTATTTAATCCCCTACGATCATTTTCAATTTCTGGCGCTGTAAGATAGATGGCCAACATCATTTTATTTTCAGGGACATCCATATCCAGAGGTTGCTCAATCGCCTGTGGATCTGAGCCAAGTTTTTTTAGAAGAGATATCATCTGGTAAGCATCGCTAGCATTTCTGCTAAATCTGTCCCATTTTGTAAATAATACCAGACTCAAGTTTTTTTTTGTTTTCTTGAGGAAGGTAATAAATTTCCTCCATTCTGGTCTGTTAAATGTTTTTGCGGAATGATCCTCGGTGTAGATTTTTCTAACTAAAATTCCATTACCAAAACAATATTTTTCAAGTACGTCCTTTTGGCTTCTCAAAGAATATCCCTTTTCCGCCTGTTCATCAGTACTCTGCATATACCAATAAATTTGACCCCCTTTCGCCAATTTTAAATTGACCCCCAGAGTTGTTGCTTGAAAAAAGCAG
>NZ_JACRYL010000028.1 GCF_014306625.1 Pedobacter fastidiosus | reverse complement strand
CCCTTGGGTTTCTCTCACAGGCCATTAAATCCCAGTCTTCAAGGAGAGGGAAACGAAAGATTGTTGTTTGAGCCCTTAGGTTTCTCTCACAGGCCATTAAAGGCCTCTCTTCAAGGAGAGGGACAGCCAAAACACTAGCCAAAGCAAAAAACATTAAAAGGTTGAGGTAAAACCAATTACAAAAATTAATTTGGTAAAACTTCCTGAATTTTGACTTTTGATCGTCCTCATTTAATGGAGCTTATTTAACTTTAATATTTAAGGTAACAATATTCGAAACCAAACCTGTTGAACGATTATAGTGACCGTATCTTAGCTCGAGAGCGTTTAAATGTTGCCAGCCAAAAACGCCTTTTGGTGGCGCTAATCTAATTCCGGCACCAAAGAAATTGCTACTCAAAGTAGAAAGATCATAATCACTAGTAAAGTATTGTGCAGAAGGATTATGTTGGCCATACGCAGCAAAATAACGGGTACCTTGTTGATTGTTGTATCTATAAAACGGACTTACAGAAAAAAATGAATTCAGTTTTACTGGAATTTCTAATTCTGCTGTATGCGCTCTAATTCCCCAATTATCCATGTAGTAGCGATAAAATGTTCTAATGATAAAGTGGTCATCTGGAAAATAGTTTAATCTTACAGCGATGGGCAACTTATATCTTTTATCGGGAAGTGTTTCTGCTTTTAAAGAGCCATCAGTAAAATAATCCCTTTGGTATTTTGTTGCTAATAGGCCGTGCTGATAGGAAGGCTCTACCATGATTAATGCCTGCAGTTTCGTGTTTATAACTTGCGACAGGGAGAAACCTGTACTAAAGGAATTTCGTGGGGCAGAATCATAATTATCATGATTTCCTTGTCCTGTTGTTCCAGTACGCAATTCTACAGGTAAAATTACTGTCCAAGTATCTATAAAAGCTTGTGCTTTAAAATCGAATTGCGTGTTTTTATCTTTTGATACTCGAGTTAAGTTAAACCCTGCTCCAACCGATTGATAATCAAATTCTGTAGAATAAGAGCCCGTAAAGCCATAACTATTTCCTGTTTTTTCGTTGCTTCTGGTCCAGTTTAAGGATGGATATATGCGAGTATCTGCAGATGAAGCAGACGAGATTGTTGAAGGATCAATTTTATCAGATGATGCAGAAGTATAATGATCAACCCCAAGTTCAAATGTAAATAAGTTCTTTTTCCCGTTCAGGCTATATTTCGAGAATTGCAGATCAATCGTGTTGGCAAAATCACTCAGTTTCTCTGTACCAATTCCACCTGTTACGGCAGAATTATTACCCTCTTGATGATAATATGCCGAAACAAGATTAACCTCTTCCAACTTTAATTTTCTGGTGTGATATGCGCTACTATCAGAAGCAGAAGTTGGTTTTGTTTGAGCATAGGAACCAAAAATGCCCAAGAATAAAAATGCGACATGAAGATATATTTTTTTCATATTACCACAGATTAATTACAACCACAGCCACCACCACTTTTACCGCCATTTGCACCCGAGCCACCTTCTCGATATAGCTGAAAACTCTGTTCGAATTTTTGTGATGACCTAGAAGAAAGAGACATTTCCGAATCGTTTAAACGATTTTTTTGGTAAGGCTTTACAGTTGCACAAGCACTAAATAGGCTTGTGATAGCTAAACCGCAGACCATTATTAATACTGCTTTTTTTGATTGTCTCATTTTATTTTATATTAATATTTTTTGAAGTATATATTCTATTATCCTCATCTATAGCAATGCAGGCTACATTATGAAGTTGATTAATCATATCCAATCCTACCTGAACGCCCATTACAGTAACAGGCGTAGCAAGAGCATCAGCTAATTCGGCACTCGGGCAAATAATGGTTACACTTTTTATCCCACAAACAGGAAGGCCAGTTTTTGGATCAATGGTATGCGAATACTTTTTGCCATTTATGGTGGCGTACTTTTCATAATTACCAGAAGTCGCAATAGCCATGTTGCTGATGTTTAATGCAGAAGAAGGTTTTGTTTTCTGATCAGGATCTGCAATTCCAATCGTCCAATCTGTTTCATCGAGCTGTTTGCCCCAGGTTATTAAATCGCCAGCAGCATTCACAATTCCACTTTCAATCCCCATCTTTTTAAGAACACTTTTTGCCTTGTCGGCGGCATAACCTTTTCCAATACCACCAAATCCAATCCGCATACCCTTATGTTTTAGCATAACGGTACTTTCCCTAATGTTGAGCAGTACATTTTGATAATTGATTAAGCTAACAGATTGTAAGGCAGTTTCTTGATCGGGTAGGGAAGTCATGTTTACGTCGAAGTTCCACAGGTTTTTATCAATCGATCCATAAGTAATATCGAAAGCTCCTTGTGTAATTGCCGATATTTTTAACGATCTCTGAATTAAATCAATTACTTCTTCATCAACCTTTACCGGCTTTATTCCTGCAGAATTATTAATTAAATTAGTTTGGCTGTCTGCTTTAAAGGTAGAGAGCAAGTTTTCAATCCTGCTAACCTCTTCAATAGCTTTATCAATAGCATCCTGGCCAATCTTTTCAGTTTCGGAAATAACCGTAAACTCAAAACGATTGCCCATTAATTTTTGAATGCTAGAAACCTTTACAGCCATACTACTTAGTTGCTTTTATATCAGTTACAAAATTTTCTGCACTTTCATTTGGAAAGCCATCCCAAGCTTTTAAAATTTTGCCATTGGCATCTACCAATAACGTGTAGGGAAATTTTCCTTCAGGATTATATTGTTCTGCCAATGCTTCGTTAAGCTTTATTTGTTCTTTTGAGAGTTGATTCTTTTTTTGTCGCGGAAAATCAGCTCTAACCAATACCAGGTTTTGGGAAGCATATTTTTCAAAAACAGCAGATTCAAGGATTTCAGATCTTAATCTTATACATGGACCGCACCAATCAGAGCCTGAAAAATTAATTAAAATCGCCTTATGACTTGCAATAGCTTCTTTTTTCGCTTCGTTAAAATTTCCTAGCCAAACTGCAGATGTAAATAAGATAGATGATAAAGTGATAAGAAGTAGTTTCATTTTATGAATATATTTTTAATGATGTTCCTGTTAGTAAGGTATTATAGGTTGTTAATGATTTTGTAGCCGGACCATTTGTAACAGCTCCATTTTGAGAAAATGTGGCACCATGATTCGGGCAATAAAAACGACTATTAGTAGCTTGGTAACTGAGGTTGTAGCTTTCATGCGTACAAGATCTTTGTACAGCTATGTAAGTTCCGGTGGTAGTTCTAGCTACAATAACTCCATTAGAGATTAAATAACCGCCATTTGTGAGCAATGCAGAATTGGCAGAAGCACTTAAATCTAAAGTAAAATCAACATTCGTTGGTCCTGAAGTATCGCTGTTGCTACTATCGGCGCTTTTTTTGCATCCAATACAATTTATTACGGCTAAAGTTGCTACACTCATCCCAAGGCTATTAAAAAAATCTTTTCTGTCCATCGTTTTTCTTTAAAAATTACATACAATAACGAATTATTAATCTGCCATATCGATAAATACCAAAGATGTATCGATGAATGTTAATTTTTAAACAATATCCATGTCAATTCTGTAGAGATTCTGAGCTTATTACTTTCTTCATTAATTCTTCATGTTCGAAGAACTTAAACAGTAAGATTTCGCTCGGTAATTAAAGGATTCCAGATGTAACCTTTGGTGTAAATGCTTTTTGGTCCGCAATAAAGTCCAACATCAAGAAATTTTCTTTTTAAGCGCCTAATGTGATTTACAATAATTGGATTCTCATCCGATTTTCCAAGTCTTTTCGATTCCAGAGCAACATTGAGCTGATCAATAGTAATCACCTTTTCCAAATTGGATAAAAAAATAATCAGTAGGTTAAGTTCTGTTTTGGATAGAACGAAGTGTTTATCTGCAACCCGGACAGATCTGTTTTTTAAATCGATGGATAAACCTGCAAGATCAATAGAATTATTTACTTCGATTCCCTTATCATTATGTAGAGGTGCTGGAGTACAATAACATTCGAGATTTTTCGCCAAAAGATTTTTGCAAAATTCTGAAGATAGTATTTGATTATTTTTAACAACCAACATTTTCATTTTACAAAAATAAGAACCAAATCTGTAGAGATTCTGTATTTCATTTTAATAAGAATATTGAAAAAATTGGAATTTATAAATTATTAATCGTAATATTGCGATATTAATTATGGGACTTACCAGAACTGAAATATTTACTGAAGAACAAAACCAACTTTCATCTTGGTTAAAAGCAATGGCTCATCCAGCTCGGATTGCAATTTTACAGCGGATTTTAATCTCAAATACTTGCATTTGTGGAGATTTGGTTGATGAATTGGGTTTGGCTCAAGCAACAATCTCACAGCATTTAAAAGAATTGAAGAACGCAGGCATTATCCAAGGTACAATAGAAGGGGTAAGCGTTTGTTATTGCATAAATCCAACAACTTGGAAATTGTTGCAAAGTAAACTTGGCGGTTTTTTCGATTCTTATAAAGGCGAAGTAAACTGCTGTTAAAATTTTTTGATCAAATCAATCGTTAAATCGCAATATTATGATAAATACAGAATTATTAAAATGGAATAGTTTTAAAGCACAGCTAGAGAAACATCCTAATCAATTGTTACAGTTTAAATATGCGGAGCACAAATTAGTAAATGCCAACTATCATATTACAGAAATAAAACAGGCGGAAGTTACTTCCGTTGATTGTGGCGGAAAGCTAGATCGTTGGACGGAAATTATTGTTCAATTATGGGAACCCAATGTGAATGATCAAACTCGTGCTATGGAAGTTAACAAGGCACTAGCCATCGTAAATGTTGTAGAAGGAAAAATGACTTTAGATGGGAATGCGATTGTTAAGATAGAATTTGGCAATTCGGATTTTGATACCCGTCAAATGTATCCGGCAGATTTTGTTTTGGATGGGGAAAATTTAATCATTAACCTAATAGCCGATGTTACGCAATGCAAAGCAATTGGAAGAGGTGGAAGCTGTGGGACTGCAGAGGCTGAAGAACCTTGTTGTTCTCCTGCGCCACAGGTAAAGGAAAAATTAGAAATGATAAATCTAGCTACAGAAAGTAATTGTTGTACGCCCGGCGGAGGCTGTTGTTAATTATTAATTGATTAAGATGAAAAATATATTGGTGCTTTGTACGGGAAACAGCTGCAGAAGCCAAATAGCAGAGGCATATTTAAGGTATTTTGCGGGTGATAGAGCAAATATTTATAGTGCAGGAATAGAAACGCATGGCGTAAATCCAAGAGCTATTGAAACAATGAAAGCAGATGGAATAGACATTTCAAAACATACATCAAACCATATTAATGAATATTTGGAAATGGATTTCGATTTTATGATTACGGTTTGTGATCACGCCAAAGAAAGCTGTCCATATTTTCCAACCCAGGCAATTAAATTCCATTACAATTTTCCGGATCCTGCAAAAGCAACCGGTACAGAAAGTCAAATCATGGCTCAATTTAATCTGGTGAGAGATTTGATTAAGGAATATGCGAAGGATTTTATCAATAAAAACTTAGTCTCCACAGATGTCGGTAAATAGTTGTGCCCCGGCATCGAATAGAAAAAAGCTGGGTTTTATTGATCGATATTTAACACTCTGGATTTTCTTGGCGATGTTTTTAGGCGTGGGAATTGGGTTTTTGTTTCCATCATCATCAAAATGGATCAATTTTTTTTCCAGTGGAACAACGAACATCCCATTGGCAATTGGTTTAATTTTAATGATGTATCCTCCGCTGGCCAAAGTTAAATATGAAAACCTTGGCGAAGTATTTAAAGACACTAAAGTTTTAGTAACCTCTTTGGTTTTAAACTGGATTATTGGACCAATCCTCATGTTTCTTTTGGCCGTCACTTTTTTAAGGGATTATCCAGAATATATGATCGGCTTAATTTTAATCGGCCTGGCCAGATGTATTGCAATGGTAGTCGTTTGGAATGATCTTGCAGAGGGCAATAGGGAATATGCAACGGGCTTAATTGCATTAAATAGTATTTTTCAGGTTTTATTGTATAGCGTTTATGCTTATATCTTCATCACTATTTTACCGCCTTATTTTGGGTTAAAAGGTTTAGCTATTGAGATCTCGATTTGGCAAATAGCAAAAAGCGTGGGCATCTATTTAGGAATTCCCTTTGCAATGGGTGTTATAAGTAGATTTACCTTAATTAAACTAAAAAGCGAAGCCTGGTTTATGGAAAAATTTATTCCATTTATTTCACCAATCACCCTAATTTCCTTACTTTTTACCATAGTAATTATGTTTAGTTTAAAGGGAGAAACCATTGTGAAAATTCCGCTAGATGTTTTTAGAATTGCCATCCCACTTGTTATTTATTTCTCCATTATGTTTGTAATTAGCTTTTTTGCAGGAAAATACTTTGGGGCGGATTACTCTAAAAGTACCTCCATCGCTTTTACCGCTACAGGAAATAATTTTGAACTGGCTATTGCGGTTTCAATTGGAGTTTTTGGGATTAATTCTGGCCAAGCTTTTACAGGTGTAATTGGGCCATTGGTAGAAGTACCTACGCTTATTGCGCTGGTAAATCTCGCTTTTTGGTTTCGAAAAAGATACTTCGCTACAACAATTTAGTTCAATTGCTGTTCTTTAACAAATTGGCTATATTTGAGTTATGAAAAAATCACTTTTAATTTTCAGCTTTATTTTATTAATGGCAAGCTTGGTTCAAGCCCAAATTATCAAAGGTAATTATGCCATTAAAAATGTTCAAACCGGGATGCTTTTAAGGGTTAAAGATGCCAGTGGCAAAAATGGAACACCTTTGGTAGCTTACGATCCTCAGAATTGGAAATGCATGACTTGGGATTTTAAAAATGTAGATGGAAATACTTATCAACTCCTAAATCTCTTCACCAGCAAAACCTTTCAGCCTAAAAAAGATCCGGAGATGTTGGCTAATTTAGAAGAACAGCCATTGGTTATTGGTGATACCAATCAACAATATGAATTTATTGCAGTTGGCAAAGCTTATCTGATAAAGCTAAAGGGAACTGAACTTTTCTTAACTCCAGAAGATAAAAAAGGAAGCACCAATTCGAACATCATTCTGGCTAAAAAAACCAACACAAAAGATCAATATTGGACAATTTATGAGCAATCGCCAACAATGTAAGTTTTTTTAAAAATCGGTATTTCAAAATTTATTTCATAAACAAGTGGTTAATTTATATATATCTCAACCACCATTGCGAATGTGTTTCTTTATACTTTTTAAACCATTTGCAAGGATAGTATAGCGCCAGAACCACAACCATCCAAATTAAATAAACACCCCATAAATCAAATCCGAATTTAGTAGGACGGAAGAAAAAGGGAATGCTCATAATATCTTTTAATTCGTAACCTGAGGCAAAAAATACGATTACCAAAATGGTATGTAAAAGATAAAAATGAATGACATAATAGAAGAACGGAACGCTTCCATAAACCGAGAGCACTTTGGTAAACTTGTTTTTGAATTTTTCTGAAATTGCCAATAATACCAACGCTACACCGATTGTTAAACTGGTGTATTGGAGAGATGGTGGATATTTGCTGACATTGAAAAACGACAATAGATTTTTAAAAACATCTTGAAATTCTTTTCTTGGTGCTGGATCCCCATAAATCCCTAAAATCCTAAGTGCCACAAATAATATAAGCGCCACTGCCCCAAAGTTTAATAAATTGGTTTTTCTTTTCTTAGGATCGTAATCTTTGCTAAACCATTTGCCTGCTCCATAGCCAAGAAACATGATTCCCGTCCATGGTAAAATTGCATAAAATACGCCAATTAAATGGTTGTTGCCTAATGGCACTACTGTTCCTGAAGCAGTAAAGAATATCTTTAGTATTACTCCAACTGATTCGTTATTAGGCGCTGGAAGTAAATCGAATAAGTTATGACCAAGAACCAAAATGAAGCCAGTAATTAAAACTGTTTTATATGATATCCTACTGAACAATGCTAAAAAGATCATACTAAAACCAATGGCCCAAATTACTTGAAGAATAATGAAGTTGTACATTGGGTTAAATGTAAGCCCGAGTGAAATGATTACGATTTCTACTACGACTAACCACATTCCACGTTTAAGGAGAAATTTACTTGCCTCCGAAGAAGTTTTATTTTGAGCAGAAAGGTAGGCAGATAGTCCAGATAAGAAAACGAAAGTTGGCGCACAGAAATGTGTAATAAATCGAGTAAGGAATAACATTCCCGTTGTGGTATCTGGATTTAGTGGGTCGCCTGTCATGGCTTCGATATGAAAAAAATCACGAGTATGGTCTAGTGCCATAATAATCATGACTAATCCTCTAAGAATATCAATAGATAATATCCTTTTAGATAGTTGTGCATTACCAGAAGTCATTGTAATAGGGATTTGGTTAATCTAATTCGTTTGTTTGGTCAGTGCTTTCGGTGCCCTGTTTTTCCAAGCTTCGGTTAGTAATTCCTTAAGCTCCTGAGGGTCAACGAGGTTTAAAGATACAAGCATATATTTGAAATTCTCATAATGTGGTGTAATAAAATATGTCTTTGGATTTTTATTCATCCAAAATGCTCTGTTTTCGGTGTAGAGTACTAAATTTTCACCATCCTCCTTCATTCTGGCAAACAATTTTTTGCCCACGTAAAATCCTGGAGTTTCAAAACATATTTTCTCCGTAACTGCTGGTAATTCCAAAACGGTTTCTCTAATAAAAGTTAAAGCTTGGTAAGTGGCTTCTGTAAAATCTTTCATTATTTGTGCTTTCGTTATTATTCTTATAAATTTAATATAAATATCTGTTTCATAGAATTTTAATTATCCTGAACTTAATCAATTATGCCAGACTATAAAACTCCAGGAGTTTACATTAATGAGATCAATAATTTTCCGCCATCTATCGCAACAGTTGAAACAGCTATTCCAGCTTTTATTGGATACACAGAAAAATCATTGGATGGACTTTTGAAAAGTAAGAGAATTAATTCCTTGGTTGAGTTTGAACAATTTTTTGGTTCCGCTTATCCTGAAATGGTGGAGGTAACTTTAAATAATGCATTAGTTTTGGGAGATTTACCCGTAATTCAAATAAATATTCCCGACTGTTCTCCATACATTCTTCATTACCAAATTTCAATGTTTTATGCCAATGGAGGAGGACAATGCTATATCATCCCCGTTGGAAATCATGATTCTGCATTTTCAATAGATAAGATGGCGCTACTGGAAGGATTGGAAGTTTGCAAGGCTATTGATGAGGTTTCATTACTAATTATCCCCGAAATTGTAAGTTTAAGTGATGATGAGGCTATTAAAGAAATAAATGATGCCATGCTTGCTCAGTGTCATTTGCTTCGAGATCGTTTTGCGATATTGGATGTTCCACAAAAAAATGAAAGCGATATTAGTTTGATTGCCGATAAATTTAAAAGTGACTTGGTTGGTACTGAAAATTTAATGTTTGGCGCAGCCTATTCACCCAAATTTCAAACGGCTTTAGCGTACAATAGAGTGGGAGATCATCTGATTACAATCGATGATCAACAAACGGTTAAGTTAGAGTTGGATGGAGTAAATGAAACGCTAAAACTATCTGATTTACAAAACTTTAAAAATAGGCATCTATATAATAAAATTAAGATAGAATTATCTAATAATCTTGTTTCAATTTATCCTTCTGGCGCAATTGCTGGAATTTATACTTTAGTAGATTCCTCAAGAGGCGTTTGGAAATCACCAGCGAATATTAGCTTAAACGGTGTAATTAAACCGCTAATAAAAATCAATAATGTAGAACAAGATAACCTAAATGTAACTGTTAGCGGAAAAAGTATTAATGCAATAAGGGAATTTCCTGGAAAGGGCATATTGGTGTGGGGAGGAAGAACGTTGAACGGAAATGATAACGAATATCGTTACATCTCAACACGAAGATTTGTAAATATGATAGAAGAATCGATCATTAAAGGGATACAACACTTGGTTTTTGAGCCTAATGATGCAAATACTTGGATAAGAGTTGAGGCAATGTGCGAAAATTTTTTATCCAACCAATGGAGGCTGGGAGCACTGCAAGGTGCTAAGCCAGAGGAAGCATTTGCTGTGCAGATAGGTTTAAATAAAACAATGACCAATTTAGATATTTTGGAAGGAAGATTAATTCTACAAATTATGCTGGCGGTTGTTCGTCCTGCCGAATTTTTAATAATCTCCATCAATCAAAAGATGCAAGAATCTTAAGTAAACGCTTCTTTTTTACTAATTTAATTAAAACAAAGCTGTAAATATTTAAACCTACTTAATTACATTAATTAAAATTAAAAAATTATTGATTAACAGTTAATTATAAAGATATTCAGTAATAAATACTTTGTTTAAAAGCTCATCTTGAGGATTGTTTTTTGCTTAATTTTTAACTTTATTAATTTGAAATGTGTTGAAGTGCGGTGTTGAATTCTTTTGTAAAATTGATAGGAGAGTTGAAATAAAATCATAAATGTTTTTGGTTTAGTTAAACGTTTTACTACTTTCGAGTTGTGATGTGCTTTGAGTCAAATCAATTGCAGATAAGTTTTGCTAACCAGATATAACTATGATGAAATTGCACATAATGATTGCTCCTTACGCTCTCAAATTTTAAATCTGTTTAGATCGTTTTATTAACTAACCACATATAACTCACAACCTAAGCAAATGAAACCAAATTTATTCTATACGCTGTTACTCTTAATCGCGATTCAATTATCAGTTAAAGCCCAAAAGTATCAGCTGGAGTCGCCAGATAAATCAATTATTGTCAGCTTAAATATTGGCAAAGAAATTACCTATAACGTTCAACAAAATGGAAAAAGCCTAATCCAAGAATCTGCTATTGGCTTAGAAACTGATAAGAATAAAATAGGATGGAGGGTTTCTAAGAAAACAATTAGTTCAGTTCAAAATGTTTTAAAACCAGTAGTTTGGGTAAAAACAGAGACAATTGATAATCACTATAACGCAATTGTTTTAAAGTTTTCTAATGGATTATCTTTAGAATGGAGAGCATTTAATAATGGAGTTGCATGGCATTGGCTTTCTGATTTAAAGGGCAGTTACAAAGTTTTATCTGAAACAGCCTCGTTTCAGTTTGCTTCTGGAGCAAAATCTTTATTTCCAAAGGAAGATCAATTTTTTTCACATAATGAGCGAGAATATAAGCCTTTCAATGTAAATGATTTGGATTCTACCAAACTGGCCAGTTTACCAACTTTGTTTGATGTTGACAGCACTAAAATAATCTTAACCGAATCTGATTTATGGGATTATGCCGGCATGTGGATTAGAGGAGGCGGAAATGGTAAGATAAATGGCGTTTTTCCACATCATCCCAAAGAGAAGAAAGTAACCAGCGATCGAGATGAACAGGTTACTAAATACGATACCTACATTGCAGATTTGAACGGAGCGAAGTCTTTTCCTTGGCGAGTTTTAATGATCAACACAGCTGATAAAGATATTCTAAGTAATCAATTGGTTTATCAATTGGCCAAACCAGCAACAGGAGATTATTCTTGGGTAAAACCAGGGAAAGTACAATGGGATTGGTGGCATTACAATAATTTATATGGGGTAGATTTTAAGGCTGGCATAAACAACGACACTTATAAATATTACATTGATTTCGCTTCTAAATATCACCTAGAATACGTTTTGTTGGATGAAGGTTGGTGCGATACGAGAGATTTAATGAAGCAATCGCCTGGTATTGATGTGGAAGAATTAGCAAGATATGCTAAAAGCAAAAACGTAGATCTTTTATTGTGGACAAGCTGGCTCGTGTTGGATAAACAATTGGATCAAGCTTTAGATGTTTTCGAGAAATGGGGCATTAAAGGTATAAAAGTAGATTTTATGCAACGCGATGATCAGGACATGGTTAACTATTATGAAAAAGTTTCTAAAGCAGCAGCAAAGAGAAAACTAATGGTCGATTTTCATGGTGCATTTAAACCAACAGGTTGGAATAGAACTTATCCAAATGTTATGACCTCAGAAGGTGTTCTAGGTAATGAGATTAGCAAATTCGTAGGTTCCATCACACCAGATCATACCACAACAATTCCTTTTATCAGAATGGCTGCTGGCCCGATGGATTTTACACCAGGCGGAATGTTGAATGTGCAAAAAAATGCTTTTGCAGGTGTTCCATCAGAACCCATGACTTTAGGTACACGCTGTAATCAATTGGCCATGTATGTAGTTTTTGAAAGTCCGTTGCAAATGTTGTGCGATATTCCAACACACTATTATAAAGAGCCAGAAGCGATGGAATTTTTAAAAGAAGTGCCATCAGTTTGGAAAAATACAGTGCCGTTGCAGGCTAAAGTTGGCGATTATGTTGCTGTTGCCCGCCAAGCTAAAAACAATGATTGGTATATTGGCGCAATGACAGATTGGACGGCAAGAGATTTAAACCTTGACCTTTCTTTTTTAGGCGATGGAAAATATAAAATGATGGTATGGAAAGACGGTGTAAATGCGGATAAGAACGCCAAAGATTTTAAGCAAGAAACCATTGAGGTAGATAAAAATACCAAGCTAACCATTAAAATGACAACTGGCGGGGGCTACGTTGCTAGATTAGTAAAAATATAAACAAAACTTTCCAGTGTAAAAGCTGGGCACAAGATTTAACCAAATTGAAATACACATAAATAATGAAAAGAAGAAAATTTATACAAAACACGGGTTTATTAGGTGCCGGAGTAGTGGCATCGAAATTCTCTTTCGCTGCAGATTTAGTTCCAGAATTTCCGGTAGTTAGAGTTGCTGCTGGTAAAAGACATTTTGAAAGTAAAGCTGTTGATGCGGCGATAAAAACCTTTCAAGCTAATGTTAAAAATCCTGAATTGAGCTGGTTGTTCGAAAACTGTTTTCCGAATACTTTAGATACAACGGTTTATCATTCTGAAAAAAATGGCCGACCAGATACTTATGTAATTACTGGCGATATTGATGCCATGTGGTTACGTGATAGTTCTGCACAGGTTTGGCCATACTTGCAATTTGTTAATGAAGATGAACCACTTAAAAAACTAATTGCAGGCGTAATTATTCATCAAACTCAATGTGTTTTAAAAGATCCTTATGCCAACGCTTTCTATGGTGATCCAACAAAAGTAGGAGAATGGAAGACTGATAAAACGGCTATGCAACCAGGCGTTCACGAGCGTAAATGGGAAATAGATTCTTTATGTTATCCAATTCGATTGGCTTACCATTATTGGAAAAAAACAGGAGACAAGACCCCATTCGATGCCGATTGGAAGAAAGGAATTGAAGCAACTTTAAAAACCTTTAAAGAGCAACAACGTAAAACAGATAAGGGGCCATATCATTTCCAAAGAGAAACAACCCAACAAACGGATACCCAACCAATGGCTGGATATGGCTTTCCGGTAAATCCGGTAGGCTTAATTTGTTCGGCTTTCCGCCCTAGTGATGATGCAACAATTTTTCCTTTCTTAATCCCATCTAACTTTTTTGCAGTAACGAGCTTAAGGCAAGCGGCAGAAATGATTAAGGCTTTGCAGAGCGACAAAACTTTGGAAAGCAGTTTGCTTAATTTGGCAGATGAAGTAAATGCAGCCATTCAAAAATATGCCATTGTAAACCATCCAAAATATGGTAAAATCTATGCTTTTGAAGTAGATGGTTTTGGAAGTTCTTATATAATGGACGATTCTAATGTGCCTAGTTTATTGAGCTTACCTTATTTGGGTGCGATTAAATTGGATGATCCGATTTACATCAATACAAGAAAATTCGCCTTATCAAAAGATAATCCATATTTCTTTAAGGGAACTGCAGCAGAAGGCATTGGTGGTCCACATGCTGGTCAGGATATGATTTGGCCAATGAGCATTACCATGCGAGCTTTAACATCGAAAGATGATGCCGAAATTAAATATTGTATTGATACTTTGCGGAAAACCCATGCTGGCAAAGGTTTTATGCATGAATCTTTTAACAAAGATAATCCTGCCAACTTTACTAGAGCCTGGTTCGCATGGTCGAATACTTTGTTTGGAGAATTACTTTGGAGGACTTATCACGAAAAACCAGCTCTGTTAAAAGCTTAGAAAGTGTTTAAATTCTGGTACTAATTTGTTTTGGTTCGTGGAGACACGAACCAAGGCATCAGCTCGAGCCGTGGTATGTGTCTCCACGTACAACCAAAAGGCGAAGCCAAATTGCCATTTTTCAAGCAATTTGATAGTTTATATTGAAATTATAGTCTTCATTTTTACAAATCGCTTTGTTTCTTAAAGGAATCAAGGCGATTTTTTTTCTGTAAATTATTAACTAATTGAGTTATTTAAAAATATGCCGAAATACATTTTAATCCTCATTTCAATTTAACTTATTCCTTTAGGATTAATTAGTTTGTATTAGTAATTTTATAGTTGTGAATGACTTATTTTCATTTAGAATTATGTAAATTAGTACAATTTATTATTTAATCCGCTTGAAAAATCCTCCATTAAACATTCTATCAGATATTGATGCGATAAGCAAAATTCCTGCTGTTGCCAATATTTTGGAAATTGTTTGCCAATCTACAGGAATGGGTTTTTCGGCGGTGGCTCGAGTAACCACTGAAAAATGGGTTGCCTGCGCCACTCATGATCAAATTAATTTTGGTTTAGTTCCTGGGGGCGAACTGGTTTTAGAAACTACAATTTGTAACGAGATTAGAGAACATCAAAACGCAGTAGTTATTGATCATGTTGCAGAAAGTGAGAAATTTGCCCATCATCACACGCCTTTAATGTATGGTTTTCAGAGCTATATCTCGGTTCCCATTACTTTAAAATCCGGTGAATTCTTTGGTACCCTATGTGCAATAGATCCAAGTCCGCATAAAGTAGACACACCACAAACTATTGGCATGTTTACCATGTTTGCCGATCTTATTGCATTTCATTTGGATGCTTTGGATCAGGTAAACAAATCAGAAAAAAGGCTTCAAGAAGAATTGGTAATTGCACAGCTGCGAGAACAATTTATTGCAATTTTGGGTCACGATTTACGTAATCCATTAAACGCGATTTCAAATAGCTCGCAGCTGCTGGCCCGATTAGATCAAGAGGAAAGGGTACAGCGTTTAGTAGATGTGATTAAAAATTCATCTTTTCGGATGAATGGCCTCATTGAAAACATGCTTGATTTTGCAAGTGGCCGTTTAGGCGGGGGCATTACAATTACGCGTACACCTGATGAGGATCTTGAAAAAGTATTGACACAAGTAATCGAAGAAATGAAGGTTGTGTATCCAAATAGGGCTATAAAAACGACGTTTAACTTTGATTATCCAGTTAATGCAGATGGAAAACGAGTAGCGCAATTACTTTCTAATTTACTCGGCAATGCTTTAAGTTACAGTGCAAATGGTTCTGTTGTCGAAATTAGCGCAGGGAGTAACGAAGCCGAATTTAATTTGTGTGTAGCAAATTCTGGAAAACAAATTCCTGATGCTACAATCGAACGCCTTTTTCAACCATTTTCTCGAGGTGAGGTAGAACCTAATAAACAAGGTTTGGGATTGGGTTTGTACATCGCTTCCGAAATTGCAAATGCTCACGGTGGTACATTAAATGTATCCTCTAATTCAGAGAAAACCTGTTTCACATTAAGTATTCCAACAGAAAGATAATTATCTAAGGAATTGAATACTAACTTTGTGCTATGATTAACGTAAACAAAAACCTTCCAACCTCAACTTTATTAGAAATCAAAGTTACTGATCAAATTGATAATGGTGAAGGTAAATCTGGCGAAGTATCGGTCATAAATATTCAGGAAACAGACGAATACTTGATGTTTTTATTTGGCTTAAGCAATGGATCAGAAATCGAGATCAGAAAACTTAAGCAAATCTGTTAAGCTAAAATCGGACGGGGATCAAAAATTACTTTAAATGTTTTAATCTTTTCATCCTCAATTACATACCAACCGCAAGAAAAAATCTTTTTTCCACTCATTTCAATATCATAAAAGAGACAAACCTCTTGGTTATCGGTAAAGATTTTTTTGATATCGTATTTAAGCTTCATTTTTTTCATATCCTCCATGTAGACATCTGCACCATTGCGCTCGCCCATTACGCCCTTAAAAGTCATATCATCGCAAAGCTGTAGCCTAGCCAAATCGAAATCTTCAGCGTTAAGCGCATTTATAAAATCTAATATTACAACTTTTGAATTGTGTTCGATAAGTTCCTTATTTGTATTTGCCATGATTCAAAAATAGGTTTAATACTATTTTTAAACGATTTTAAAATCTAATTTTTTGCGGAATTAATCAAAATAAAGAGACCGATTTTAGAGATGAAGTTATTGTTCGACCAATATTTTATAGGCATAACGAGATTTAGCATTAAGCAAGAAAGTCACAATTTTTCCTGGACGGATGGTGTTGCCTGCAACTATAGACTTTTTATTGAGCAAAATATTATCTCCGATGGAAGATGTGATTAAACCGCTTCCAAATTTTTCATCAAATAGCGTTACAATTCCTTTATGCCTACTCATTTTATTTTTTTGTTAATCTAAACTAAGCATTAAAATCTGGTAAATAGAATGGAATAGATGAATGATGATAATTAATAGATATTTGAGGGATTTTCAATCGATTATTAAAAAGCTTACCCTCAAACCACAAATTGCCTAAAGTTTATGCAAATTAATCTACATCGGGGATTGTAACAACAATAAAAAAAGATTTATGATTTTTTGTTGGCAGGTTTTTAATGAAAACAAAAAACCTCACGTTTGTGAGGCTTATGTATTTTGTTTTTTAATCTTAAACCTTTTTTGGAGGAAGATCAAATGCAATGGCTTCATGTTCAAAGTGGCCATTGTGCGCACCATCGCAAAAAGGTTTATTTTTTGAAAGTCCACAGCGACAGATAGAAAGTACAGTTCTACCCTGTAATCCATATTCATTTCCATTTCTATCAACGATTTCAAAATCGCCTTCTATTTTAACCGATCCATTATTATTGATCGTTAGTTTTGTTTTAGACATAATGTTTTGTTTGTGAATACAAAACTA
Organism: Pedobacter fastidiosus; assembly: GCF_014306625.1. Classification (GTDB taxonomy): domain Bacteria; phylum Bacteroidota; class Bacteroidia; order Sphingobacteriales; family Sphingobacteriaceae; genus Pedobacter; species Pedobacter fastidiosus. The sequence continues at coordinate 36,329 of NZ_JACRYL010000028.1, read as the reverse complement.
AAACATTGTTGGCGCTTATAAGAATATGATTCTAGTTTAGAATTATTCCTGTTACGAGTTTTGGCTATTCGATATGTTCCACAGGGCAGTCGAATTTAGGAATTTTTAGGGTTTTGTAACCCTTTATGTAAAATCTAAATTCTAAACTTGCGAAGTCTCTTCCACACACTCTTGGTTTTCGAGACTTCGCATTTTGACTTTGTTAGTTAGGCCGAAAAATTATAAACTTTTCCAATCTCAGTTTTAAAACTATATCGATAACCAGAACCTGAGTTATTCGTGTTTTTCAATTTAAGAATTGATTTTAAATTATTAGGAATTCTGATTGTACAATTGCCCCCAGATAATGATTTAATCGAAAGCTTTACGATTTTGCCATTCTTCCATTCCAAATTCGTAATTTCAAAATCGCCTCTGGCTTTTAATCCCTGAATATTTCCATTTGCCCATTCTTTGGGCAGGGCAGGTAGAAATTGAAGTTCTCCAGTCTGGCTTTGAAAGAGCATTTCCGAAACACCAGCAGTATAACCAAAGTTGCCATCAATTTGAAATGGAGGATGTGCACAAAATAAATTGGCATAAATACCGCCTCCATTATTGTAATCCATTCCGGATCCACCAACTGGAGTCATAAAGTTTTTCAAGATTACGTATGCGTGATCGCCATCTTGTAATCTCGCCCAGAAATTAATTTTCCAAGCCATAGACCAACCTGTAGATGCATCACCCCTGGCAAGAAGACTTACTTTAGCGGCTTTCGCCAATTCTGGGGTAGTTATCGTGCTGATTTCTCTTCCAGGGTGCAAACCAAATAAGTGAGAAACATGCCTGTGGTTATCCTTTGGATCATCTCTATCGGTTTCCCATTCTTGTAATTGACCCCATTTGCCGATTTTAGGTTTTAACAAATGGTTTTTAAGATCAAGAATATGATCTCGGTATGCTTTATCAATCTTCAATATATCGGCAGATTCGATGTAATTTGTAAAGAGATCATAAACAATTTGCTGATCGTGAGTTACACCATCTTCGGTTGGTCCATGCTGTGGCGACCAGCCCAATGGCGAAACCAAAGTGCCGTCTGGTCTACGTTTTAAGTGATCATCCCAAAATTCGGAAATTTCCTTAATTATTGGGTAAGCAAAATTCCTTAAATATTTTGTGTCTTTAGTAAAAGCATAGTGTTCCCAAAGTGCTTGTGCGTACCAAGCGCTTCCCGGAGTATTCCATAAAAAACTCTGTCCGCCAAAGATGTTATTTTCAGTTTTAACCGTCCAGCCACGAACTCCGGGATATTGTTTCTGTGTACTAATTTTACTTACTTCACGCATGCTGTTGATGTAATCCAAATAGGGGATTTGGCACTCGGAAAGATTGGTCGGTTCGGCCAGCCAGTAATTCATTTGAATGTTGATGTTGGAGTGATAATCACTTCCCCAAGGTGGATTATTACTCTCGTTCCAAAGTCCTTGAAGGTTTGCAGGTAAACCACCTTTTCTAGAAGAGCTGATTAACAAATATCTCCCATATTGAAAGATAAGCGCCTCCAGGCCATGATCTGGTGCGTCTTTGTAGTTTTTTAGCCGTAAATGAGTGGGTAATAAACGGTTTGAGTTAGGCGTTGATCCTAAAGTTAGAGAAACTCTATTGAATAGATTTTGGTAATCGGCAATATGGCGAGCCATTAATACTGAATAAGGTTTAGTAGAAACCTCGGCTAAAATCTTTTGAATTCTAGATTCAGGTTCTTCACCCTTCCAATTCTTTTCTCTAACGTTTAAATAATTCGTAGCGCCTGTTAATAAAATAGTTACAACGTCTGCGTGATCTATTTTTAACTGTGAATTACCTTTTTCATCCGTTACTATTTTACTTGTTCCGTTCTCTATTTTTAGAGAAGCAGTAGCTTGATAAGTTAATCCATTTGGCAAAGTTCCTTTAAATATTAATTGATTTCCGCTTACAGAAACCCGCGAACCATGCTGATCTTTCAGGCTAACTATTCCAGAAAATGCACCTTTTTTGCTAGCCGTGTAGCGCAACACCATAACCTTATCTGGAAAACTGCAAAAATATTCACGCTTGTAATCAACATTGTTTTTGGTAAAGGAAATTTGTTGAACGGATTTGCCAAGATCAAGTGTTCTTCGGTAGTTTGTAAATGAACTCTCTTTATTGTCAAAATCGATAAATAAATCGCCAAAAGCTTGGTAAGCACCACGATCATTTTCATCTCCACTCCAAAGAGAATTATCGTTAAATTGAATATGTTCTTGATCTACGCCTCCGAAAACCATTCCTCCAATTCTGCCATTTCCAATAGGATAAGCTTCCGTCATCCAAGTTTTGGCAGGCTGATCATCCCATAACTTTAAATCATCAATAGCATTTGGTTTGCTTTTTTTCTGAGCCAAAAGATGAGGTGAAGAAAAACATAATCCTAAAAGGCAAAGGGAAAATACAGCGCATTTCAAAAATGGAAACATTTGGTCGGGTTTGATTGTGTGTGTTCCAAATATAAATTATAAATGGGTAAAACCATCTATCGAAATTCTGTAACTGGTAAAGATTTTAATTCTACTATTGAAATAAGTTTTTTGATAGAGATCAAAAATGAACTAACTGAGCATGGCTGTTTAAACCAATATAAATTATACCGCGAAAATATAAGTTTGATAGAAATGATTAGCATTTAGTTTTGCTTCTCGGGCATATTACGAACAATAAAACCCTAAACATGAGCGTAAAATAATATCAGGAAGCTTAACAATTTTAAGGTAATCGACTATAGGAAATATTGAAAGGGCTGACTTAAACCAATATTTTGCTGATTTGATATTTTTCCGGTAAGATCGTATTTAGCCTTTTCAAAAGTGCTAGCAAGATTACGTAAAGCTTCGATCTCTAGATTTACCGAATCGCTATTTTCACTTTGTGATAAAGAATTAATTTTATCAATTGTAAGCCTGTATTCTTCGTAAGTGTTGAGTGCGTTCATGATTATCCGGTTTAAGATCGACAGATTAACATCAAATAGAAACGATTTGTTTTAGATATTAGAAACATCTAGTGAAAAACAACTTGAAGGAATAAATCAACTTCTTTAGGCATATGCTTCTTTTTAATTAACAATTTTTATATTTTAGTTTCTTGAAAAAATCGCTAATTAAAAATTATCTATTAAAATGAAAAACGGTACAGTAAAATTTTTTAACACAGAAAAAGGTTTTGGATTTATAAAGGAAGACAATGGGGGAGAACTTTTTGTTCATGCATCAGGATTAATCGATGAGATTAGAGAGAATGATACTGTGGAGTATGAAGTAAAAGATGGTAAAAAAGGACCAAACGCAGTAAACGTTCGCGTGGTTTAAAATCTGGTTAATTTCTCCCGATTAAATTGGGAGAAATTAAATTTTTCGATATTGCATAATATCATTTGAGTATAAAATAAATCAGGGCAATGGCTAGGATCAAGCCCATAGTAAGTTTTAGAAGAAAACTTTTTAAGTTACTGTTATTGCCTTCAGCAGACTGCTCAACTAAATTCTGAATATCTGTTTCACGAATATTTTGAGGCTTTATTTCTTTATGTTGATTATTGATTAGCCCATCAACATACGCTAAACTTTCTGCCAAGCCCAAACCGGTTTCATCCTTGTAAAATTTTACAGCATTTATTTTTTTGTCCTCGGCTAAAAACTGCAATAGCTGATTATCCAGATTATCGGAAGAAATTTTTGACGTTGAAATGGGTTGCGGAAGTTGATCTACATAATCCTTCGCTTCTTTTAACCCACATTTCGAATAATCTTTAACTAGCTTAATGGCCTCAATTTTTCTATTGCCCTTAATTAGCAATCTGGCTTTTTCCTGAATCTCTGAACTTATATTCATTACCTAAACTCAAAAACTTATTTCTTTAATGAAGTTTCTGCAAGCTTTTTAGCTTTTGTCCAGTTTGTTGTTAGGGCTACGAATAGTAAATGAAGGATGAATTCCATATCGTTTAGAATTAGGTGTTTAACTAAATTAACAATAATTTTCCAAATATGGCTTGATTTTATATGTTTCTCACACTGAGGAAACGGCTACAACTATCAGAGATTTAGCTACATCAGTTTATTATGAAGATGGGATATTTGTTAAACAAAAAATACTCAACATGAAAATTATAGTAACAGGTTCGTTAGGACATATTGGAAAACCGCTAACGAAAGAGTTGGTACAAAAAGGACATCAGGTTACAGTAGTAAGCAGTAAACCTGAAAAGCAAAAAGAAATAGAAGAATTGGGTGCAAAAGCAAAAATCGGATCATTGGAAGATGTGGAGTTTCTTATAAAAACATTTGAAGGTGCTGATGTAGTTTACACGATGGTACCTCCAAATAATTACTTTAATCAGGATCTAGATCTTTTAGCTTATTACCGCCAGCTTGGAATAAATTATTCAAAAGCCATTCAAACTTCTGGTATTAAAAAGGTTATTAACTTAAGCACAATTGGGGCGCATTTAGAAAAAGGATCGGGAATTTTGATTGGTGCACATAACGTAGAAAAAATTTTAAACGAACTGCCAGAAGAAGTATCTATTACACACATTCGCCCCACTTCTTTCTTTTATAATTTGTATAGTTATGTAGATATGATCAAAAATATTGGCATGATTGCTACAAACTACGGAGCCGACCGAATTATTCCATGGGTTTCTCCAATGGATATTGCATCGGCAATTGCCGATGAAATTGAAACACCATTTGTAGGCCGAAAATTTAGATATGTGGCGAGTGAAGAACTAACAGGCAACGAAACGGCCATAATTTTAGGTGAAGCTATTGGTAAACCCGATTTAAAATGGGTAATTACTACTGATGAAGAAACACTAAATGGCTTGATTTCAATAGGGATGAATCCGAAAATTTCGGCTGGTTTAGTAGAAATGTATGCAAGTTTATACGGCGGTTTATTAGCTGAAGATTATAATAAGCACAAGCCAGAACTTATGGGAAAGGTAAAGCTTAAAGATTTTGCCAAAGAATTTGCAACTGCATTTAATTAAAAACAATTACCTTGTAATATGGCAAACATACAACCTCATCGCCTTAAAACGATTAGTGAATTTCATCAGTTTAGGTTTCTTCCAAAACCAGAACATCCACTTATTAGTGTAATCAACTTTGAAAATGTAACCCGATTACGCCAAGAGGAACCGAGGAGCATCATGAACGATTTTTATGCCATTTCGCTTAAAAGAAGTTTTAATGCGAAAATGAAATATGGCCAACAAAGCTATGATTTTGATGAGGGAGTAATGCTTTTTATTGCACCAGGACAAGTTTTTTCTATTGAGGCTGATGGAGAAATAAAACATACGGGATGGTCTTTATTAATCCATCCCGATTTTTTATGGAATACCCCTTTAGCAAAAAAAATAAAACAGTATGAGTATTTCAGTTATGCTGTACATGAAGCCTTATTTCTGTCGGATAAAGAGGAGAAAGCAATTGAACAGATTATGTTTAATATTGAGCAGGAGTATCAATCCAAAATAGATAAGTTTAGTCAAGATGTTATTATTGCTCAATTGGAGTTGTTATTTACTTATGCAGAACGATTTTACAATCGCCAGTTTTTAACTCGTAAAATCACTAATCATACCATTCTAAATCGCTTAGAAGAAATTCTTAATGATTATTTTAATCGTGATGTTTTAGGAAATGGGGGATTGCCAACAGTACAATTTGTTTCTGATGCTTTGAACGTTTCACCCAACTATTTAAGTGGCATACTTAAAACATTAACCGGGCAAAGTACTCAACAACATATTCACGATAAATTAATTGAAAAAGCAAAGGAAAGACTTTCTACAACAGATTTAACAATAAGTGAAATTGCGTTTGAATTGGGATTTGAACATTCTCAATCCTTCAGCAAGTTATTCAAAAGTAAAACCAATCAATCTCCAATGGCTTTTAGACAGGCATTTAATTAATAGCATTTTAATTTTATGTTTGTTAGTATTGATCATTAAATCATTTTCCTTAGATTATTTAAAACGCATAAAGTATGTCGCAAAAACTAGAAGTTTGGCAAAGAGGACCATTACCCAAAATTATTCCCGTATTACAACCTGTAGCACATGCGTTGCTCCAGGCAAGAGAAGAGATTAATGAATATATGAATCAATTTCCGGCGAGTTTGCTTTGGGAAAGGCCAGCTGGAATGGCTTCTACAGGTTTTCATTTGCAACACCTAAGCGGAGTGCTCGATCGAGTTTTCACATACGCTAGGGCAGAAAGCCTTTCAGAGTTTCAGTTTGAGCAGTTAAAAGAAGAGGGGAGCGATTCAGTAGAGGGGTATTCGGTAGATGCGCTGGTTAACCGCTTTAACAATCAGGTAGATTTAGCAATCGAGCAAATTAAAAATACAGATGAATCTACCTTGCCTGATTTTAGAGGAATCGGGCGGGCGGGTTTGCCTTCAACAGTAATTGGATTGCTATTTCACGCCGCCGAACACACCATGCGTCACGTTGGTCAATTAATGGTAACTGTTGCAGTAGTTAAAAATAACGAGGATAAAAATAGAGGTAATAATTAATTATTTAACTGAAATACTTTAATTAACAGATTATCAATAAATTAATGTACATTTAAACAGGTGACGAGATAACGTTAAATTCTAAATCTGTTTTAAGGCTTTGAGGTTAGGGTGGTAAGATTTTAGATTTTAACTTTATTAAGTAAAACAGATATGCATTAAGATTAATGCTTGACTAATTGTTATTTCACATCCCTAGATATTGTAATGCAGGTACTTTTAGTAGTATCTGCATTTTTTTTGAGAGATTATTTAACGTTATTTTAAAATTAATATGGTTCCTTCAGTTCCAGCAAGCATAAAATTATAGCTTGATAATTTGAAACTTTCTTCTCGATCTCTTTTATCAAATTCAACTTCTATATTATAAACCTTACAATTTCTATCCAAAGATCTCATTTCATCTTGTAGTGTAACTTTTCATATTATCTAACTATGTTGATAAATATTGTAAGATAAAATCTATATTTCTGTTCATTATCAATAATTTTCTTACTACTTTTAGGAATAAACCTAAACTAATAAGAAATGAAAAAATTAAAATTTACGCCTAAACATGGCTTTATTACCTTGTTGGCGAGTGGGATGCTTATCGCTAACAGTTGTAAAAAAGAAGTTATACCACCACCTGTTGCTAAGAATGCGGAATTAGTATTGAAAGATAAGTTAATGGGTACAGCTCCGTTGTCAAGCTCATTTACAAGTAATGATATGCAAATAATTCGTGAGCTTGAGTATTTAAATCAAAAGGCAGATGCAGATCATAGTTACAGTCTTTGTCATGGCACAGCAAGGTTAGGCAACATTAGGTTTCAAGGCACTATGGAGCATTGGATGATACAATTTGACTACATTATGCGAAATGTAGCTAACCATAGACGTGAATATTATATACCAGAAAGCTCATCTAATATCTGGAACCCTCGTGGTCCGGGCTATGCAGATCTGGTAGATATAGCTACAAAGGAAATTTTCGAAATAAAATCAGAAAAAATTTTTAACTCTACCGGTATTGGAATGTATAATGGTCCTCAACAACAAGCTATGGCAGAAATAGATAAATACGTCGCATCAGCGAAAAAATTTTGTGGGGGTGGCTGGGGTCACGGGAAAAATTTTAGAAGAATGAGTTTTCACGTTTTGTTCCCTACGCCACATCCTGTAGAAGCGTATTTGAGCGAGATGCCAGGAATTGTACTTTACGGCCCAGGTAAATATACCCCACCTGTAAATGCTCCTGTAGTGGATCGAGAATTTTCGAGAAAAATTGCCAATTTTTTTCGGCAGTTAGCAGGGAGCGTTTCTTCTACGTACGAAGGTGCAATTGCAATGGATATACAAATAAAGCAATTTATAATTGATAACCCAAGAGTGAAAGACTATTTGAAGGCCGCTGGCATAGCACTTATAATTGCAACCATTGCCGAAGATTTTGCTACAAGTGGTGCAGGTATAGCTGATGATTGGGCTTGTTATGTTATTGCCCGAAATATGTGGATCCTTTCTAATGCAACTACGGTTGGTGCCATAGCAAATATGTAATGATGAAAAAAGCGAATAAAATCAACACAGAGTTTTTTTGGGATGGTGCAACATGGTCTATTCTATTTAAACAAGATTTTGATGTTACTGCCAGCTTAAATTTTTTGAACTGTGGTAACCAACAATTGGTGCATTTTTTTGAAGAAACTGTTGGTGTTACCCCAAATTACCCAATTCGTTTGCACTGGTATGGCCCACTTGATGGTGGTGTATTTAATTATGAAAAAGGCAAAATATCAAAACTAGATGCAATCCTTTCTTTGCTATATGGACGCATGAATGTTAGCATAACTTGGCAATCAAAATCGGGCAGGGTTTATGATATGGCCGATGAGGATATAGACTGCGATGATTTAATCTTTTGGTTTGAAAATTTGGATAAGGAAGAATGTTTAAGAATGATAAACCCTATAATAGATTGGCACCGTTTGGTTTATACACCAGGTTTTATAGATGTGCACAAAAAGGTTTGGGCGGTAGATTTTTCCGTGCCTTTTGTAGAATGCATGAATAGCCAGCTACTGCCCATTTTTGAAGAAAAAACAGGTATTACCATCAATAAAAGCAATAGAGTAGTTTTGGGTAGCATACCTAAAATTGATCCGATCACTCCAGAAATGATAGCCGAATCGGATAAAATGGTCAGATTACAACGGAGTATGGGATTATTTCCGCAATTGGATGATGAGGCATTTGAAGATTATCTTGAAAAATGCAAACCCACTAGCAATTATCCCGAATTTCAATATCAAAAAGGTACAGTATCAACTATTGCTTTATACTTTTGGATAGCCCAAAATATATTCGCCTACCATCAGGATATTATGTGGCAATCGAAATCGGGTAGGATTTATGATATTGCAGATGAAGATATAGATTGCGATGACATTGAGTTTTGGTTTGATAACCTTAATGTAGAAAAGGTTTATCAAGCACTATATCCAAAAATAGATACCCCTTTTAAGTTTAAAAATTTAACTTACGAATTAAAAGTTAACCGTATGGATTTAGATGCTAACATACGTATGCATATAAAAACAAACTGTTTAGCTGATGCTGAAAGTTATTTGGTTGAGATTGATAATTTTATTCAAGAGATTAACGAGAAAACTGAGAAAAAAGATCCAAAGTATGCGGTTACACATGGTTGGGAAAGCAAGATTGATGATGATTTTTTAGATTACAACCTAAAAATTGGAGATCACGGAGTTTCGTTTTTAAAAAAACTTTTCAAGTTTATTTCCAATTTAAACTGCTTTGATGAGGTGGTAATGAATTAGTTTTATTTTAGAATCTTCAAGTCGTAGCGAATAGCTGTGACTTGAATTTTTATTTACCAAGTATTAATTGCCCTCTTTCCATGATACAATATTTAGTTCATCTCCAACTGAGATTTCTCCAGAACCTTTATGAACTAGATTTTGGCCAAACATGATTTTTTTATTTATAGTTCTATAAGTTGCCAAGGTTTTTAAAGGTTCTTTACTTTTAATTCCAGTTTGTTGATTAATGGTAATCAATACACATCTGGCACAAGGCTTAACAGCTGTAAAAGTAATTTCACCCAAATTAAATGTACCAAAGCGATCTTCAATATGAGGTTCTCCACCAGTAAAAACAAAATTAGGGCGAAAACGATCCATCAAAATCTTTTCTTCAAGTTTTTTATTAAGCGCATTTAGGGAAGATTGACCAATAATCAAACATGGATAACCATCGGCGAAGCTTACAATTTCCTCATTTAAGGCATACTTAGGGTCGACAAGTCTTTTTTCATCAAGAGGCATTTTTACTAATTTTACTTTCATCTTCATGAAGTTAGAAAACCAATCGCTCACTTGTTTGCTTACCTCTAACCCAACAGCAACATCATCCCAGATTTTTACGATAATGTTTTCTCCTGTTTGCTCGTTTAAATCAAAAGAAATGTGTTGATCTAGATCTGTTTTATGACTAACCGTTAATCTACCTTCGGCAATATTTACCTGTAATTGCGACAGTTCAAAATATTTACGTTGAGTAATAAATATGCATTCCTCATCAACTAGCATCCATCGGCGATCATATTGTAAGCCTCTTTCTTCAATTTGAGCCTTCTGCACACGGAAACCTCCAAGAGATTTTATCGGGTAAATATTTATTTCTGAAAGGTATAACTCATTCATGTGTTAAAGATAAAAACACTAGAGATTTTATCCTAAATCTTTTTAGGCTATTGAATTTTTAGTTTAATACTTTTAGATGTTACATCTTCCAACTAAAGAGTTGATTTTAGAATAACGATTGATCAAAAATGATTTCAATCACTTTTTTATGTAACCTTAGTTTCTAGCAGAATTAAGCAGTTTGAATAGGTTTGCGATTAGAAAATAATCAACCTTATGTCGCATACTTTTCACATCCCAGTTTTAGGTTTAGGATATTCTATTGATACGCCTCTAAAAGTTTCCCGCTATGGAATCTCGTCCGTTTTATCTATTGTGGATGATGAATTGATTGAGCGGATGAGAGAATATCATTCGAAAAATAATTTTTATAAGTTTCTGCCCATTTCAAAATCAGTAGCTGATTATCGCTCAAAGAGAATTAGGGCCTATTTAAACTTTCTGCAAGAAGTGATTAATGCGCAATTTAAAACCTTAAAAAATCAGGAATTTGTAAAGGGTAATGATCTTTCACGTTATTTTGAGTTGTTGCCAGAAACTTCCAAACTGAAACACGGTTACGATTTAATGCTCGAATATCCGGAAGGAGAAAGCAAGAAAGCCTTTCAAAATGTACTGCGCAATGCGATGAAATTAGGATCTATTGATGTGAATATCATGGCGAAGGTGGATAAAATGAACTATATAAATGATGAGTATTCTGGCGATTTAAATACAGATGCATTATCCGCTTTACGTGGTTTTGCTGAAAGTAATTTAAGTGCTTCGGTAATTTTATCCGCAGGGATGAATCCAAAATTATACAGTTACATGGAAAATTTTAAAGATTTCTTTCCTGATGAACATGAAAAACTGAAAAAGAAAATCATTTTAAAAGTGAGCGATTTTAGATCGGCTTTAATTCAGGCAAAATTTTTGGCGAAAAAGGGACTATGGGTTACAGAGTTTAGGATAGAATCTGGTTTAAACTGTGGCGGACATGCATTTGCGACTGAAGGCTATTTGTTAGGTCCTATTTTAGAAGAGTTTAAAGTCAGAAAAAATGAAATGTTTGCTGAGCTTTTTGAAATGTATCAAATCGCTTTAGCACAAAAGGGCATTTCGATTGAAACTAAACCGAAGCAACGAATTAGTGTGCAGGGTGGGATTGGTACGGCAGAAGAACACAACTTTTTGCTCAAATATTATAACTTAGATGCAACCGGATGGGGAAGTCCTTTTCTCTTAGTACCTGAGGTAACTAATGTTGATGCCGAAACTTTAGCAAATTTAGCCAATGCGAAACACAGCGATTTTTATTTAAGTAATGCTTCTCCACTTGGCATCCAGTTCAATAATTTTAAAAATAGTACCATAGAACTTCAGCGTATAGAACGAATTGAAAAAGGTAGACCTGGAAGTCCTTGCACCAAGAAATACTTATGCAACAACACCGAATTTACAGAGCAGGCCATTTGTACAGCTTCAAGAGCATATCAGCATTTAAAAATAAAAAGTTTAAAGGATGCTAATCTTTCAGTAGAGGAATATCAAAAACAGATTAATTCGGTTACCGAAAAAGTTTGTCTCTGTGAGGGATTATGTTCATCGGTTTATTTGAAATACAATATGGCTAAGCCCAAAGAAAATAAGGCAGTTGCCATTTGCCCCGGACCAAATCTTGCCTATTTTTCTGATATCTATTCGTTTGATGAAATGGTTGGCCATATCTACGGAAAAATTAATCTTTTAGAGCATGTAGAAAGACCACATCTTTTTATTAAGGAACTTAATCTGTACATCGATTATCTTCAAGAGGATATTAAAAAGCAGTTTCAAAATTTTAGCGATAAGAAGAGAAAACAGTTAAACGGTTTCAAATTACAGCTTTCTGAAGGCATAAGTTATTATAAAAACCTGTTCAGCGAGCTTACAGATCAGGCTTCTGTTCAGTTACGAGAGCTGGCCATTTCAAAAGGGAAATTGGATAATATCGTAATAGAATAAAAAATGGTGCTGATGATAAATCTCTATATTTACCAATCTACATAAATATTTAAATGGATAGGTCGAAATTTTTAGATGCAATTATCGAGAATGCCATTGATGGAATTATAACCATTGATGATAAGGGGATTATAGAACATTTAAATCCTGCTGCGCTGGAACTTTTTGGCTATGATCGGGAAGAATTGGTGGGGCAGAACGTTTCGGTACTTATGCCAGAGCCTGATCATTCTCGCCATGATGCCTACCTTTCCAAGTACGAAAATACTGGCAAAAAGAATATTATTGGGGTTGGTAGAGAGGTTTCGGGCAAACGTAAAAACGGCACAATTTTTCCTTTTAGATTGGGTGTGAGCGAAATTAAGTTTAGCGATCGTAAAATTTACACGGGTTTTATCCACGATTTAAGTAAGGAAAAAGCAAACGAAGAGCAGATAAAAACCTATACCGAAAAATTGGAGGTTAAGATAAAAGAGCGCACTCGGGATTTGGTAAAATTGGTTTCGGAACTGGAAATGGCCAAAGAAAATATGCAGGCACTTTTTCAAAAAGAGAAAGAGCTGAATCAGCTAAAAACGAGGTTTGTTTCTATGGCCTCGCATGAGTTTAGAACGCCTCTAAGCTCTATCCAGCTTTCTGCTTCGTTGATTGATAAATACACCACCAAGCAGGATGTGGCAAGTGTAGAAAAACATACTTCAAAAATTAAAAACTCAATTAATAACCTCACCACCATTTTAAATGATTTTCTTTCATTAGAAAAACTGGAGGCAGGCAAAGTAGAAGCATCGGCGCAATCGTTTAATATCATCAGCTTTGCTGAAGAAATTGCGGAAGAAATGCAGATGATGACCAAGCAGAATCAGCATATTATTTACGAACATACCGGGACGATTGCTGAGGTTTTTCTGGATGCCAACTTGTTAAAAAACTGCATCATTAATCTGATTTCCAATGCGATAAAATATTCTGGAGAGGATACGCTGATTCAATTTAATACCTTATTGCAAAATGGAGAATTGGTTGTAGAAGTAAAAGATAATGGAATTGGTATTCCCGAGGCTGATCAAGACAATTTATTCGAGCCGTTTTTTAGGGCACACAATACAGGCGATATTCCGGGAACAGGATTGGGGCTCAATATTGTAAAGCGGTATGTTGGCTTAATGAATGGAACGGTAGCTTGCAAAAGCGAACAGCATCATGGAACCGTTTTTACCTTGACCTTTAATTTCGCCACTTAATTTTACCCATCAACATCCCATCCCATGAACAAGAAAGTTTTAATTATAGAAGATAACGACGACATAAGGGAAAGCACAGCCGAAGTTCTTGATTTGGCTGGTTACGAAACCTTTACTGCAAAACATGGGAAAGTTGGGGTAGAAATGGCCTTGAAACACTTACCAGATGTTATTCTCTGTGATATTATGATGCCCGAACTGGATGGTTACGGTGTGTTGTACCTCTTAAATAAAAACCCTAAAACCGCAAATATTCCTTTCATCTTCATTACCGCGAAAACCGAACGAGCGGATATGAGAAAAGGTATGGAAATGGGTGCTGATGATTATCTAACTAAACCTTTTGATGATCTTGAATTGTTTAAGGCTATAGAAAGTAGGTTCAAGAAAAAGCAACAATCGGCTGGTTTTAGTACGAACGCAACCAATAGTGAAGCGGTGTTGGAAGAACTTCGGAGCAAGGGTAAATCAAAATCTATCGGTAATAAACAAATTATTTATGTAGAAGGCGATGAACCTACTCATTTATACTATGTTATAAAAGGACAGGTAAAAACCTACAAGCGCTTTAAGGATGGGCGGGAACTTTCTAATAGCTTGTACCATGATGGTGATTTTTTTGGGTATGAGAGTTTATGCAACGGCGAAATTTATGCAGATAATGCTTCAACTTTAATCGAATCAGAGATTATTCAGATTGCAAAAATCGATTTTATGGAATATCTGCTCAATCATCAGGCAGTTTCTAAAACCTTTATTGGTTTGCTCTCTGGCAATATTCGCGATAAAGGAAAACAAATGCTTCAACTTGCTTATTCATCGGTAAGAAAGCGAGTTGCTGAAGCATTATTACAAGTAGCAACAAAATTTGGTGATGACACTTTAGATAGCTGTACCATTCGAATTTCTAGAGATGACCTCGCCTCCTTAGTGGGTACCGCTAGCGAGACCGTAAGTAGGATGCTCGCTGATTTTAAAGATGAAAAACTGATTGATAAAACCGGGAATGCCATTAATATTTTATCAATTGAAAGGCTGAAAAATATAAAACAGTAGCTAACTTTTGCCGATATCGGCAAGAAATGCTATTTTTGAGATACAAATTCTGTCAATATTTTGCCGATACAGGCAAATAACAAATGTTATGAATTATATTTCGGTAAGTGAGTACGCTAAAAAATATGGCATTCCAGATAGAACTATTAGGAGCTATTGTGCCAATGGTATAATAAAAGGTGCGTTTCTTACAGGCAAGACATGGAATATTCCGGAAGATGCTTTACTAGCTGGAAAAGAAACCAAGAAAAAATTCAGCAACAATACTTTGCTTAATAAGCTGAAAGAAGAAAAGGATATGAAGCTGAAAGGTGGAATCTATCACAGAACACAAATCGACTTAACCTACAACTCTAACAGAATAGAGGGAAGCAAACTTAGTCTCGACCAAACTCGATATATTTTTGAGACCAATACCATTGGCGCTACAAATAAAAGTATAAATGTAGATGACATTATTGAGACAACTAATCACTTTCGCTGTATAGATTTAATTATTGACCAGGCAAAGTTTAAGCTCACGCAATCTTTTATTAAGGAATTGCATTTATTGTTAAAATCAGGCACATCGGATAGTGGAAAAGATTGGTTTAACGTGGGGGAATATAAAAAGCTTCCGAATGAAGTTGGAGGTAATGAAACCTGTCTACCAAAAGATGTTGCTTCGAAAATGAAAGAATTACTTTCCAACTATCATAAAATTGAGCAAAAAACTATTGAAGATATTATCGCCTTTCACTATCAATTTGAAATTATTCATCCCTTTCAAGATGGAAATGGTCGTGTGGGTAGATTAATTATACTTAAAGAATGCTTAAACAATAATGTTGTGCCCTTTATTATTGATGAAGATTTGAAGCTTTTTTATTATAGAGGTTTACAAGAGTGGCCAAAAATTAGAGAATATTTAATTGATACTTGCTTAACTGCACAGGATAATTACAAAGCTATTCTGAAATATTTTGAGATTGGCTTTAAATAGCAAGATCCTTCAAAGTCAAATTATTGCGAATATTAATCTTAATATGTTCAGCTACGTTGGTTGTCATTCCCAACTAAATCCAATAGCTTTCGGATGGGAATCGTAATGCATTTAAACTTTAAGATTCCGCTTATTTAATATTTATGGCGAATAAAAAGGGTTTCCCATGGTGGTAAAAATTCCAAAATATAACTACAATCATTTTTTAGCCTAAGCATCCTCATCTACTGTTCAGCGCCAACGCCATAGTTTTGTATATATAAATTCTGTATATGAAAGCTATAGCTTACAACATTAAGCCCGATGAAAAGGAATGGTTGGTTCTTGCCAATTATAAAAAACACGACATCACCATAATTGCCAATAGCTTAACTGCAGATACACTTTCATTTGCCGTGGGTAAAGAAGCACTTTTGGTTTTTAATAATGATTACCTAAGCGAAGCCATGATCCAAGGGCTTAAAACGCTGGGCATTAAATACATTACAACTTCTTCTTTCGAAACAGATCATCTAGATTTAGAGGCCGCGGGTTTTGCAGGAATAAAAGTTGCAAATGTACCGTTAGAAGCTGGAAATACAGATCCTAAACTTCGGATGGAACAGGTAATTAAAAATCTGGATCAATGGGCTTCAGGTAAATGCGTAGGTAAAGCATGTTGTTGCCAAAATGATTGCGCCGCAGTTAAAACATTAAAATAATGGAAACTGCATCGCTCCTTAAAAAGTACAATGTTGCTGCGCCACGGTATACCAGTTACCCCACGGTTCCATATTGGGATAATGAAAATTTTAATGTAATAGACTGGCAAAAAATCGTAGCTCAAACATATTCAGATTATAAAAAAGAGGGCATAAGCTTATACATCCATCTTCCTTTTTGCGAAAGCCTTTGTACATATTGTGGTTGCAATACCCGTATAACCAAAAACCATAAGGTGGAGCAACCTTATATAGATGCCTTGCTTAAGGAATGGAAAATGTATGTTGCTATTTTAGGCCAAACGCCAAAAATTAAAGAACTTCATCTCGGAGGTGGAACACCTACATTCTTCAGTGCAGAAAATCTGGAAGTGTTAATTAGTGTGATTTTGCAAAATGCTGAGCTGACCAAAGATGCTGAACTTTCTTTTGAAGCGCATCCAGCCAATACAACATCAGAGCATTTGAAGATTTTGAACAATCTTGGTTTTACCAGATTAAGTCTTGGAATTCAGGATTTTGATTCAAAAGTTCAATTTCTAATTAACCGTTTTCAAACGCCAGAACAAGTGGCTAAAGTGACTACAGAAGCCAGAGAAATTGGTTACATCTCTATCAACTTCGATTTAATTTATGGTTTGCCTGGGCAAACGCTTTCTGGTTTGAGCGAAACCATTAAAGAAACGATTTTAATGAAACCCGATCGGATTGCTTTTTACAGCTATGCGCATGTGCCGTGGTTAAAACCCGGACAAAGACATTACACGGAGAAAGATATACCGATAGGTGATGAGAAGTTTGCGCTTTACCAAATGGGCAGACATTTACTTGCTGAGGCTGGCTATGAAGATGTTGGAATGGATCATTTTGCATTACAAAGCGATGCTCTATTCCGGGCCTTGACTGAACAAAAACTTCACCGCAATTTTATGGGTTACACCAATCAACATACGCATTTGCTAATTGGTTTGGGGGTTTCATCTATTAGCGATGGTTGGACTGCTTTTGCCCAAAACCCAAAAACTGTAGAGGGTTATCTCGATAAAATAGAACGCGGAGTGCTTCCCATAGAAAAAGGACATTTACTAACGGATGAAGACTTGGAAATTAGGAAGCACATTTTAAATATTATGTGTAGAGAACAAACCAATTATCATGATGGAATTCCAGATCAAGTACAAGCACGATTGAAACCTTTATTGGCAGACCAATTAATAACTGTTGATGAAAAGGAAATCAAAATCACAACTAGAGGTAAGTCTTTCTTGAGAAATGTATGTATGGCATTCGATGAAAAATTGTGGCTTAAGCAACCTCAAACTCAACTTTTCAGTTCATCAGTTTAAATTATTTATTATGGAAGATCAACATAAAACCACGATAAAAGCCGTTTGCTATCACTGTGGAGAAGATCTGCCCAAGGTGAATTATCAGATGGATGATAAAGGATTTTGCTGTGCAGGTTGCTTGGGCGTTTTTAAAATTCTTTCAGAAAATAATCTCTGCAACTATTATGTTTACAACAGTAATCCTGGTCAGCAACTTAAAAGTGAAAGCCATTTGGAATACCTTGATGAACCAAAAATCATTACACAATTGCTCGATTATCGGCATGAAAGTTCGAGTATCGTTACTTTTTACATTCCAGCAATTCATTGTAGTTCTTGCATTTGGTTGTTAGAACATCTTTATAAAATTAATCCGTCAATTTTCAGTTCGAGGATAGATTTTCTTAAAAAACAGGTTACCATTAGTTTCAATCATGAGGAGATTTCTCTGCGGAAACTGGTAGAAACGCTAAATCAGATTGGCTACGAACCCTTAATCAGTCTACAGGATGTTGTAAAAGAACATAAAAGTTCGGTAGATAAAGCATTGGTTTTAAAAATTGCCGTGGCTGGATTTTGTATGGGCAACGTTATGCTTTTTAGCTTCCCTGAATATTTTGGCCTTTCGAGTTTTGAGAAAGCTTTTCAGTCGCTTTTTGGCTGGTTAAATTTAGCTTTTAGTATTCCCGTAGCTTTTTATTGTGGTAAGGATTATTTTACTTCAGCAATCACAAGCATTAAACACAAACACGTCAATCTGGATACGCCATTGGCTCTGATTATCGCTGTACTCTTTTTACGGACAGCCTTTGAAGTTATTTTTAGTGTTGGGCCCGGTTTTGCCGATACCTTAACTGGATTGGTCTTTTTGCTTTTGATGGGTAAATATTTAAAGCAACGCACTTACCACCACATTTCATTCGATCGAGATTACCGTTCGTATTTCCCGATTGCGGTAACCACTTTACAAAATGGGAAGGAAAAACCCGTTTCTATTAACGAGATACATGTGGGTGATCGATTATGGATTCGAAATGGTGAGCTGGTTCCTGCAGATTCGATTTTAATGAAAGGCGATGCCTGGATGGATATGAGCTTTGTTACCGGAGAGTCTGAACCTGTGCACAAAGTTTTGGGCGAAATTATTTATGCTGGTGGTAGGCAAACGAGCGAGGCCATTGAACTTGAAGTAATTAAGCCAGTTTCTCAAAGTTATTTAACCGGATTGTGGAACAACGAACATTACAAAAGCAACAATAGCAAACAAAACTTTAACGATGGCGTAGCCAAATATTTTAGTCTCGGTGTCTTTATAATTGCCTTTTCTGCAACGGCTTATTGGTTGTTTCAAAACGATAGCCATAAAGCGTGGTCGGCATTTACGGCTGTAATTATTGTGGCTTGTCCTTGCGTGTTGGCTTTAAGTACACCATTCACTTTATCAGCCATTCTATCTGTGATGGATAAAAAGGGTTTTTATGTAAAAAATACCGATGCCGTTGAGGAATTGGCCAAATGCGATACCATCATCTTTGATAAAACTGGAACATTAACCAGCAGTGAAAACGCAGAAATTCGATTTAGCGGGGCATTAAATCAGGAGGAAAGCATCATTGTTGCTTCCTTATTGCGCAATTCTACGCACCCATTGAGTAGGCATATTTTAAAAGCTTTAAATGTAGATCAATATTATTCCCTTACAGATTACAAAGAGGTAATTGGCAAAGGTTTAACCGCTGTGATCAATAACCACAACATTTACGCAGGTCATTTATCTATGCTTCCTGTTGGAATCCATACGGATAGCGAAACTGGCGTTCACATTTTAATCGATCGATCTTACAAAGGTTATTTCGAAATTAAACAACAATGGAGATTGGGTTTAACGCAGCTTATTTTAAAACTTCAAAAGTTTAGTTTACAGGTTTTATCTGGCGATACCGATAAAGATTTTTGGATGCTTCAAACCATTTTTTCTAACTCCACAAAAATCAGGTTCAAGCAAAGTCCGCATCAAAAACTGAACAGTGTTTTGGAACTTCAGCAGGCAGGAAACAAGGTAATAATGCTTGGTGATGGTTTAAACGATGCCGGAGCTTTAAAGCAAAGCGATTTCGGGATCGCAATTACCGATAACATCAACAACTTTACACCCGGTTGTGATGCCATTTTGAAGGGCAGTTCGCTCAGTCTTCTGCCAAACTTTATTCAGTTAAGTAAAGATGGACTGAAAATTATAAAAATCAGCTTTGCCATCGCAATTGCTTACAACTGTATTGGGATTTACTTTGCGGTACAAGGAACGCTTTATCCATTAGTTGCGGCGGTGTTAATGCCCATCAGCACCATCACGATTATTTCCTTTACCACATTGGCAACCAGATGGTTTGCCCGTAAAAATAAACTGATATGAACATTCTTTACTTCTTGGTGGGCTGTAGCGTTTTAATGGCGCTCATTTTTCTTGGTGCTTTTGTATGGGCTTATAAAACTGGTCAGAATGATGATACCCATACGCCAGGAATAAGAATGCTTTTTGATGATGAAGTTATAAAAGAAAAAAGTGAAGAAGATCACTTTTCCAGTTAACCACCATCATCCTTTGCGCAAGTTGTTCAAGATACCTTTGAGACATACAACAAACAAAACCTCTTTTCTATTATGCAGTTAGAAAAATTTACCTACGATAACAAGATTGTTCGCAACTTTGGGATTGCCACATTGGTTTGGGGCATTATCGGCATGACCGTTGGTTTGCTTATAGCGATGCAACTGTTTAAGCCAGCCATGAACTTGGGCAATCAGTACACTACTTTCGGACGGATTAGACCTTTACACACCAATGCAGTAATTTTTGCTTTTGTAGGCAATGCCATTTTTATGGGTGTGTATTATTCGCTTCAGCGCTTGCTTAAAGCGAGAATGTTTAGCGATGTACTGAGCAAAATCCACTTTTGGGGCTGGCAACTCATTATCGTTTCGGCAGTCATTACACTTCCGTTAGGTTTTACCACCTCTCATGAATATGCAGAACTCGAATGGCCGATTGATATTGCCATTACTATCATTTGGGTAGTATTCGGCGTAAATATGTTCGGTACAATTATTAAAAGAAGAGAACGACATTTATATGTAGCCATTTGGTTTTACATCGCCACTTTTGTAACCATCGCCGTTTTACATATTGTAAACTCCTTTGAGCTTCCAATATCCTTTATGAAAAGTTACTATGTGTATGCCGGAGTTCAGGATGCGCTGGTACAATGGTGGTACGGACACAATGCGGTAGCCTTTTTCTTAACTACCCCTTATTTGGGGATGATGTATTACTTCTTGCCGAAAATGGCGGGCAGACCCGTTTATTCCTACAAATTAAGTATTCTTCACTTTTGGTCGCTAATTTTTATTTACATCTGGGCTGGGCCACACCATTTATTGTACACTTCCTTACCGGGTTGGGCGCAATCTTTAGGCGTTGCCTTTTCCATTATGCTCATTGCACCAAGTTGGGGCGGGATGATTAACGGTTTGTTAACCCTGCGTGGTGCTTGGGATAAGGTTAGAGAAGATGTAACCCTTAAATTTATGGTGGTTGCGCTTACTGCCTATGGAATGGCAACCTTCGAGGGGCCTCTATTATCGCTTAAACAAATTAATGGCGTTGCGCATTTTACCGATTGGATTGTGGCACACGTACACGTTGGCGCATTAGGCTGGAATGGTTTCTTAACCTTTGGGGTGTTATACTGGTTAATTCCACGCATTTATAAAACGGAATTGTACTCTAAAAAATTAGCTGGTTTCCATTTTTGGATTGGCACTTTGGGAATCTTGTTCTACGCTGTGCCGATGTATTGGGCAGGTTTTACCCAAGGTTTAATGTGGAAAGAATTTACCCCTGAAGGTTTGTTGAAATATCCAAACTTCTTGGCAACCACCTTGCAAATTATTCCAATGCATATTTTACGTTCTATTGGTGGAGCACTTTATTTAACAGGCGTAATTGCAATGACTTACAACTTGGCCAAAACGATGTTAAGCGCCAAGTTAGTTGCAAATGAGCCTGCAGAAGCCATGCCTTTAAGCAAAATTATTGTAGATAGTTCCCCTGCCGATAAAGCTTGGCACCGAGTTTTAGAAAGAAAACCAATGAAATTTATGGTGCTTTCTTTAATTATTATCCTAATCGGTGGGATGGTGGAAATGATGCCAACCTTTACGATTCAATCCAATATTCCGACCATTGCAAGCGTAAAACCTTATTCAGCGTTAGAGCTTCAAGGAAGAGATTTATACATTAGAGAGGGTTGTGTAAACTGTCACTCGCAAACCGTTCGTCCTTTCCGATCAGAGACGGAGCGCTATGGCGAGTATAGCAAGGCTGGCGAATTTGTTTACGACCATCCTTTTTTATGGGGAAGTAAACGTACCGGACCAGATTTACATCGCATTGGCGGAAAATACTCTGATGCTTGGCATTACAATCACTTACTGGATCCTACTTCAATGTCGCCGGGAAGTATAATGCCTCCTTATCCTTGGTTGGTGGAGCAGAAACTGGATACCACAACCACAGCAAGTAAAATTAGGGCGATGCAAACTTTGGGCGTTCCTTATGAAAAGGGATATGATCAGCAAGCCAATAATGACCTTAAAATTCAGGCGGAAAAAATTGCTTTGGATTTGAAACAGAACAACATCAAGGTTAAAAGCGACAGAGAAATTGTGGCCATCATCGCCTATCTGCAACGTTTGGGCACCGATATAAAAGCCAATAAAGAAACTATTCCTTCAAATCAATAAAATATGTTCAATCAGATAAAAGATTTAGCTGGAGGTGAAATTTACCTAATCACTTCATTGCTCATGTTCATGGTATTCTTTGTAATAGTTGGGTTATACCTATTTAAATTAAACAAAAAGCATATCGAAGTGATGAGTGCACTTCCCATTCAAGAAAATAATCCTCAAGAAAATGAAGAAGATTAATCTAACTGTTTTATCTCTTTTTTTATCTATTACAGCTTTTGCTGCGGATGAAAAAGTTTCGGCTGTAGTTGCTTCAGCAGAACCAAGCTTGGGTTTAACAAGTTCCGAAATGCTCCTGGCCATTTTATTGCTTTTCGTATTGGTTCTGCTTTTTGTTTCCATAACCCTTCTTAATGCATTTAAGGTGATGTATGCGGAACAGCTTAACCCAACGCCATATATCAAGCAGCTAAAAGAACCGGTTTTGGATTACGATAAATGGTTGAGCCTTCAGCCTAAAAAGCCTTCCATTTGGACTAAACTTTTAAGCCTAAGACCAATTGAAGAGGAGGGAGATTTAGTTATTGACCATGCTTACGATGGGAT
Organism: Pedobacter fastidiosus; assembly: GCF_014306625.1. Lineage (GTDB taxonomy): Bacteria > Bacteroidota > Bacteroidia > Sphingobacteriales > Sphingobacteriaceae > Pedobacter > Pedobacter fastidiosus. The sequence goes on along the minus strand of NZ_JACRYL010000028.1, from coordinate 13,370 downwards.
TAAAGAACTGAACAATCCTGTTCCTACTTGGTTTAATGTGCTCTTTTTTGGTACGATGATTTTTGCAGTTGGTTATCTATTCTATTATCACATTGGTGGATATGGAGATTTGCAAGATCAGGAATACGAACACGAAATGGTAAAAGCACAGGTTGAGAAAGCGGCCTATTTAGAAAAATCTGCCAATACCATTGATGAGAACTCCGTGAAGTTTGATAATACGCCAACCGTTTTACAAGAGGGCAGAACCGTTTTTACCACAAATTGTGTGGTTTGCCATGGCGATAAGGGGCAGGGGATTATCGGCCCTAATTTAACGGATGAATATTGGTTGCATGGTGGCGGGATCAACAATGTTTTTAAAACGATAAAATATGGCGTTCCAGAAAAGGGGATGATCAGTTGGGAAAAGAATTTAAATCCTAAACAGATTAGTGCTGTAGCCAATTTCATACTTTCTTTAAAAGGATCAAATCCGGCAGGTGCAAAAGCGCCACAGGGTGAAAAATATGAAGAAAAGAGCTTAAAGGATAACGAAATGAATACGGTGAAAGATACGGTGAAAAAAGATGATGTTACCAAAAAATAAAACTGAAACTAAGAATAGAGGCAGGAATTTTCTCTATCCCAAAAAACCGTCGGGCAAATTATACACCAAACGGAAATGGGTAAGTTATGTGTTGCTTTTGTTCTTGTTTTCTTGTCCATTTTTAAAACTTAATGGAGAGCAATTGGTGCTCTTAAATTTTATCGAGCGGAAATTTGTATTCTTCGGATTGATTTTTACTCCACAGGATTTCTACCTTTTTGCGCTTGCGATGCTCATTTTCATTATGTTCATTGTGTGCTTTACTGTTGTGCTGGGTAGATTATGGTGCGGTTGGGCCTGTCCACAAACCATTTTTATGGAAATGATTTTCCGAAGAATTGAATATTGGATTGAAGGCGATGCAAACAAACAGCGCAAATTAGATGAGGGCGAATGGAATGCTGAAAAAATATTTAAAAAAGGAGCTAAGCATTTAATTTTTCTGATCATTTCTTTTGCCATTGCCAATACTTTTCTGGCTTATATGATTGGTTCAGACGTATTGGTTAAAATTATAATCGAACCCATTGCTGGTCATGTTTCTGGATTTATTTCCATTTGGCTTTTTACACTCATTTTCTATGGTGTTTTTGCCTACGTCCGCGAAGTGGTTTGTACGGTAATTTGTCCATATGGTAGGCTACAAGGTGTTTTGTTAGATAATCAAAGCTTAGTTGTAGCTTACGATTTTACCCGGGGAGAACCTAGAGGCCGATTGCAAAAAGAAGCTTCATCATTAAAAAATGGCGATTGTATAGATTGTAATTTATGTGTACAGGTTTGCCCCACAGGAATTGATATTAGACAAGGTACACAGCTCGAATGCGTAAACTGTACGGCCTGTATCGATTCTTGCAATGAGGTAATGCTCAAGATTGGTAAACCAAAAAATCTGATCGGTTTCTTTAATCAGGATTTCATTAATGAAAGAAAACCCTACAAAATTGGATTAAAATCTTACGGCTATGCTGCGGTTTTGTTTGTGGTTTTAATGGTTTTTTCTTCGCTTATTTATAAAAGAGAAGACATTCAAACTACGGTATTAAGAGCCAGTGGAACTTTGTATCAAAGTAGAGGAATCGATCAAACCAGTAATCTATATAATGCTGAGCTGATGAACAAAACTAATAAAGAGCTTAAGTTTAGCTTTAGGTCTAAAGATCAGAATGATCAAATTGATTTTATCCAAAAGGCAAATGTTTTACCAAAGGAAGGCTCAGCTCATTTGACGTTCTTTTTGATTAAGAAAAACAACTCTATTGCGAAATATAAAAGCGATGTAGTTTTTGAAATCATAGTTGATGGAGAGGTTTTAAGTACGGCAACAACGAGTTTTTTTGCACCGCCAAAAGGGGAATGAGTTTTCAAACGGTCTTCATTTTAAAACGGCCATCATTCTCAGCTTGATCCGATAGCTATCGGATGGGAATCTTAATGCTTGGGCTGGATTTTGCTCTGTATTAAGATTCCCGCCTACGCGGGAAGGACGGCATGGCTAGGAAATATGGCATGGTTAGGCAAAACGTATAAAACGCCGTCATTCTCAGCTTGATCCGATAGCTATCGGATGGGAATCTTAATGCTTAGGTCGGCTTTTGCTCTGCATTAAGATTCCCGCCTGCGCGGGAAGGACGGCATAGCTAGGAAATATGGCATGGCTTAAATAAAATTAACTGTATAAATCTAAAAATATATGAACTGGGGAACAAAAATAGTGCTTGGGATGCTCGCATTCATGTTATTTATCGTTTGCATGGTGGCTTATATGTTTCATGTACATGGAAGAGATGCTTTAATTGAAGAGAATTATTACGAAAAAGGCATCAATTACAACGCCGAATACAACGCCAAACAAAACGTTTTTAAGGATGATGCAAAACCGACAATTACCATCACCAAAAATCAAATGATCATTCAAATAAAAGAAAGTGCCAATTACGAACTTGTTTTAATGCGTCCATCAAATAGTTTGGATGATGTTAAATTGAAAGGAAAAACAACTGGCAGCTCTAACCTAATTCTGGTTGATAAAACAAAAATGCCCAAGGGAATGTGGTTCTTAAACTTGCAGTGGCGCTCTGGAAACAAAGATTATCTATATAAAAATAATATCACCCTGTGATGGATTATTTACCTCTAGCTTTCTTAATGGGGCTTTTCGGGAGCCTACATTGTGCGGTAATGTGCGGACCGATTATGCTCGGAATGCCCTTTAAGAAAAGCAACTTTTTAGCCTCGGGATTTCAGCTTTTGCTCTATCAATTCGGACGGATATTGGTTTACACGCTCTTGGGAATACTTGTGGGTGCATTGGGCAATAGCATTAAAATATTCAGCAATCAGAAAACATTAAGTTTGGTTATTGGAATTGTTCTGGTTTTATTTACGGCTTTGGAGTTTAGCAAACGTTATAAAAATCAATTTCTAAAACTTCAGTTTAAAGTCTTGAATCCAATCAGCAAACTGATGGGTAAGGTTTTCAATTTGCCTATGTGGGGCTTGTTTGCAGGGATGCTGAACGGCATAATTCCATGCGGAATGGTTTACTTGGCACTTGCAACTGCCTTAAATACAGGTACTGTAAAATCTGGTGCAACATTTATGTTTTTATTTGGTTTGGGTACTGCACCATTGATGATGATGATTTCCCTGGGCGGAATCTTTCTTAAAAAATATATCCATTTCAATACCAATAAACTTGTGCCGTGGTTTATGTTTTTTATGGGTTTATTGTTCATATTACGTTCGGCTGATTTGGGAATTCCTTTCTTATCCCCAAAAAATATAAGCGGTTATGGTCACGCTATTGATTGTAAGTAAGAAGATTAGGCTATCATAATCTTCAGTGATTTTTGATTTGTTATCGAAGGATAAAACTTTGTGTATCTTAAGCTGTTATTTAAATGATCAATCCATTTAATCTATATCACGCTTTTTATGACTACAACAGATTTCCTTGGGTACACGCCCGACGCAAAATACAGTACATCAGTCGCTTATTTTTCTATGGAGTTTGCCATCGATCAATCACTTAAAATTTACAGTGGTGGTTTGGGCTTCCTTTCTGGCTCACACCTTCGGAGTGCTTACGAATTAAAACAAAACCTAATTGGGATTGGAATGCTTTGGAAGTATGGCTATTACGATCAGGTTCGAGATCGCGACAATAATATGGTTGCCACCTTTATTGAAAAGGATTATTCCTTTCTGGAAGATACCGGGATTGTTTTTTCGGTGCCGGTACACAGCACAACAGTTCAGGTTAAAGCCTATTTGTTAAGACCAGAAACTTTTGGTTCGGCGCCCTTATTCTTATTGAGTACGGATTTGCCCGAAAATGACGAGGTAAGCAAGAGCATTACGCATCGCCTTTACGATCCAAATGAGACCACTCGAATTGCACAATCTATTATTTTGGGTATTGGTGGGGGCTTACTTTTGGAGCAATTGAACATTACGCCAGATATCTACCACATGAATGAAGGCCATGCCGTTCCGCTTAATTTTTACCTGTATTCTAAATTCAAAAATCTCGAAGAAATTAAGAAAAGAATGGTTTTTACCACGCATACGCCCGAAATTGCCGGTAATGAAGAACACGATTTTGCGCTTTTAAAAGAAATGTCTTTTTTCTACCACATGCAAGATCACGAAGTGAAATTTGTACTGGGCTTAGAGGGTGATAAATTTAATTATACACTCGCTGCGCTGAAATTTTCTGGCAAAGCGAATGGCGTTTCTAAATTACATGGAGAAGTTGCCCGAGATATGTGGGGCGGTTATGCAGGCATTTGCGAAATTACTTCGATTACCAATGCACAAAATAAGCATTACTGGCAAGACGAAAACTTCGCTGAAAAGCTCGAAGCAAACGATCAGCAAGGTTTAGAAGTCCGTAAAAAGGAGATGAAAATCTTACTATTTAAAGAGGTTGCGAACCAAACAGGAAAGTTGTTCGATGAAAATATTTTAACCTTGGTTTGGGCAAGGCGCTTTGCGGCTTACAAAAGAGCAGATTTATTGATGCATGATTGGAATCGATTTCTTGAATTATTAAAGAATACAGAACAACCTGTACAAATCATTTGGGCTGGAAAACCCTATCCTGAAGATACTGGAGCAAATAAAATTTTTAACAGCATCATTAGTAAAACGAAAACCTTTGCCAATTGTGCGGTATTGGTTGGTTATGAGCTTGGCTTATCAGAACTGCTCAAAAAAGGTACAGATGTATGGCTCAACAACCCTAAAATGTATCGGGAAGCTTCTGGAACAAGTGGTATGACGGCTGTAATGAATGGAGGTGTAAATCTTTCCATCCCTGATGGCTGGATTCCGGAGTTTGCTGTGGATGGTGAAAACTGTTTTATTATAGAACCCTCTTCTGATGATCTTCCAGAAGCTGATCGCGATGCCAAAGAAAACAGCAACCTAATGGATGTTTTGGAGCAGAAGGTTTTACCTACGTATTATAACAATCCAACAAAATGGTTCCAGATGATTAAAAAAGGGGTTGAAGACGTTATTCCAGCATTCGAATCTACACGGATGGCCAATGAATATTACGAAAAAATGTACGACAAAACGGATCAAAGCTAAACTCAAATAGTGAGCATTTTCAGAAAGACCGATTAAATTTTCAGTTTGTATTTATAAACAAAGTATTTAGGAGACTATCTCATAAATCAAAATTCAGGAAGAGTTACCAAATTAAATTTTTCAATTGATTTTTACCTCACCCTGTTAAGGTTTTTTGCTTTGGCTAGTGTTATTCTGTCCCTCTCCTTGAAGAGAGGGATTTAATGGCCTTTGAGAGAAACCCAAAGGGTTCAAATAACAGTCTTCCGTTTCCCTCTCTTCAAGGAGAGGGATGCGAGCCAACATAAAAACCACAAACTTCCATAGGGAGAGGTTAAGAAGTCGCTGTCAAAACAAAATTTTATTCTGTTTTGACATAACGATTTTTCTTTTTGATACAGCCTCATTTGGAAGAATAGGGTTTTAAAAAAATAAACCGACAATAAAGTCATTCTGAGTCATATAGGTTTGCCGTTAATTTTTATTAAATTATCAGGTAGAAAGGCGGATGGGCGAACAGTTGCCATTTGAATACCCTCCAGCTAAAATCGAAAACTAAGTTTTACTTATTTAAATTTTCAACTAACTTTAAATACATCTAATATCTTTTCGTAAAACGATAAATGATTTTGGTGTATTTCTTAACAATTTAGTTCAGCCTCAATTTCCCTCTTTCTAATAACAATAGAAAACCATTTCATTTACTTCTTGTTTAAAATAAGGACGTGACAAATCGTCCTTAAATTAAAAATTATGAATACAGGAATTATTGAGTACATAAATTTAGAGGAATTATCTCGAGGAGATTACAAAATTATTGATGGCGAAACCGACATTACAGGATGGCCAGTGATAGATGAAAGCGAAAATACGGTTGGCAAGGTAAGGGATTTGTTATTTGATCCAGAACAAAATGCGATTCGGTATATCATCGTTGATCTTGATGAGAGCATAGTAGGAACGGAAGATAAGGCTGTGCTTATGCCTATTGGTTTTGCCAACCTTGGAATTGATAAAAAGGAAGTCGTGATTCCGGTTTTGCATGAAAGCCAATATGCTGCCCTGCCTCAATACATTATTGGAGAAATAACCAGAGAAACAGAAATGAAAATCAGGACGGCTATTGGAAGCCCAGCTGCATTGAGGATTGAAGAAGAAATTTCGGAGATGGATCCTTCTGAATTCTATAACCACCATCATTTTGATCGCGGAAGATTATCTGCAAGTAGAGATTCTCATACTGCTGAGCATAATGAAACAGTTCCCTCCGATAATCGTGAGGAAGAGATTAATACCATTCATGAGCTCATTGAACATTCAGGAACTAACCAAATAACTAATCGTGATAATGATCACCAAGTTGCCGATAAGTTTGAAGCATTTGAGGTTAATACACAAGATGGTAAATTTACAATAGAACCACAAGAAAATGGCACTTATAGGATTCTCGACAAAGGGGAAAAGATTGGTGTTATTTATGCAGAGGCAGGCGAAAGGGGTGTACAATGGAGAACAATGGATCAGTTGGATGAACGTTTTGTTGAAGCAATAGGCGAGGGCATCACGACACATAATTTATCGGTTTAGAATAACAAAGAGCGAGCAAAAGGTGATCAAAAATTATAGGGTATGTAAAATCCCGTTGACGCCATAGAAAAGCGGCATTTTTTTTCTAATTTTCCGGTATGCTTTTCGAATTTGGTCTGCAGAGTTGTCTGCTGTTGATTTTTTTCTTCCATATCCTCGTATATGCTTTTCTGTTTTTTAGAAGAAGTATTAAACAGGAAAATTATGCAGACAAATTAATGGGCTGGTTTTTGATTGTTGCCGCCTTGCTGATTATTCCTTTTATGGTTGGTTTCGCAGGGTGGTACGATAACCAGCCTTACCGCGATATTCTATTTTTCGTTCCATTTGTGCACAGCCTTTTTATTGGTCCGCTGCTGTGCTTTTATACCAAATCTATCTTTAATTATAGTTTCCGGATAGATGGCCTTGCCTGGGTGCATTTAATGCCAGGCTTTGTGTATTTAATTGTCAATGTAGCGATAAGCTTGATTGATATTTTTATTTACAAACGCTATCATCTAACCAACGAATCTGAAGATCCCGACTTTGCAAATTGGTACACTATATTATCAATGCTGAGTGTGCTCATTTATCTTTTTTTATCGATTAGATATTACAATCAGTATAAAAAATATACCGCTATTGCGACTTCTTTTGCCGACCAGGCCAGTTTGAAATGGCTCAGAAATTTTCTTTATGCTTTTTTTCTGCTGAGTATCATGCCCATCATCAGAACGGCACTTTCCAATTTCGACTTTTTTGAACGCATGCGCTATTTTGGGCCATGGTATTATTATCTGGGTTTTGCCATAGTGGTTTATTATATCGCAATTAATGCGTTCCATGCGGTACATCTTCCCCTCCATAAAATACAGTTTAACCCGAGTTTGCTTGTTGGCTTTGATACCTTGGAAACTGATGCTGAAATAGGGGTTCTAAACCTCGGATTGGAAGATCAAATACCTGTAGTAATAGATGAAAAAATGTTGCTGCTTAAAAAGGAACTGATGAAACTTATGGAAGATAGCCTATTGTTTGAACGGCCTGATTTGACCTTGAGCGAAGTTGCCAAAAAACTAAATACCAATTCGGTGATTCTGAGTAGAGCAGTGAACCAGCAATTTAAACTTAATTTTAATGATTATATCAATCAATATCGGGTAAATGCAGTGGTAAAAAGGCTGGCGATGCCGGAATTTAAGAACCAGACCTTATTGGCCATTGCATTTGATGCTGGATTTAATTCGAAAGCTACTTTTAACAGAAGCTTTAAAAAATTTACCGGAAAAAATCCCAAAGATTTTCTGAATATTACCAGCTGAGTTGCAAATTATAATGTGATACCCCATAATGTTGCCTCAAATTATAATCTGAGGCGACTGTAGCATTCATAATTCGGAGTTTTGAAAGAAAAAAATCCGTTTATGAAACACCATTTCAATTTTTTGTTGCTGATGATTTTTAGTTTGGCCGCTCTTGGGCAACAACAGGATAGTTCTGCCATCCGTAAAAGGAAAGATACCTTAAAAACCTATCAGTTAAATGAGGTAAAAATCAAAAGCACTGTGCCGGTAGTGCAGATTAAATCTGGAAAAATATTGCTCAATGTAGAGGCTATGCCAACTGCTGTAGGTTTAAATGCGCTTGAGTTGCTGCGCTTGGTACCTGGGATTACTGTTGATGGGCAGGATAATGTTAAGATCAGTGGTAAAAATGGTGTACAAGTGCTGGTAGATGGCCGCATTCAAACCTTAAGTGCACAACAGCTGAGCACACTTTTAAAGGGCACTTCCGGCGCCAGTCTAAAAACGATAGAAGTCATTTCGAATCCTTCATCTAAATATGATGCTGCAGGCCATGCGGGAATCATCAATCTTGTATTCAAAAAATCTACTACTCACGGCATAAGTGGAAATCTACTTGCAGGTTATCAGCAAATGGAACATTACAAGCAAAATACAGCCCTAAACTTAAATGTCAAAGGAGAAAAGGTTAACGCTTTCTTTAACGGAAATTTAGATAACAGCCTGCAGTTTACCGAAGTTACGAGCAACCGCATTCTTTTGGATAAAGTGTTGAATCAAAATGGTGTTGAACGGCAGGGTTACAGTAATTCGATGTTTCGTACTGGCCTAGATTACGATTTAAATAAAAAGCACCGCATAGGTACGATACTAACTTACCAGCGCACATGGGATGATTTTCCTTCGGATGCAAAGACGGAAGTATCTGGCAATTTTCCAGATCTACTCTCTACCTTTACACAAGCAAACTTAACGGAGAATCGTTTATCTGCCAACGTAAACTATCAATACGTGGGAGAAAAAGAAAGTAAGCTTTTGCTTGAGGCAAATTGGATGCATTATGGCTCCAGGCTTGGAAATTATGTAGATAATCGTTTTACATCGTCTGGCTTGGTAAATGGGTTTGAAAATAACACCAGCACGAAGATCAATCTATTTTCAACTAAGGCAGATTACAGCCAAAAATTAGGAAAGGTAAATCTAGAATCGGGTCTGAAATTTTCTTCCAGTAAAACAGATAATTCACTTTTGGCAAAACAGAGCGGGGGCAATGTTTCAGTTGCCAATCAATCTAACGATTTCGACTATTCAGAACAAATAGCAGCGGCCTACCTGAGTTTGGAACGCAATGTGGGTAAATTAAATATACAGGCGGGGTTACGCGGTGAATATACTCGAATGAAAGGGCTTTCGATTAATGAAACCGGGTTAAAAACAGCGCTTCCAGATACTGCCTACCTAAATTTATTTCCAACGCTCTTTATCCGCTATCAGGTTAGCGAAAAAAATAGTCTGGGGTTTGCCTACAGTAAAAGGATCAACATGCCGTCCTTTCAAGATCAAAATCCTTATGTGTACCGTACCGATTTCTTTTATGCATCGAGGGGGAACCCACTTTTGTTACCGCAATTTACCAATAGCCTTGAGCTAGATTACACTTTTGATGGGCAGCGACAACTAAAAATTAGTTATAATTCTACTGCAGATTTAATCGAGGTGATCCGTACCCAACAAGGTGATCAAACTTTAGAGTTGCCCGTTAATGCTGGGAAGAGAAGTTTTCTAAATGTTAGTTTTAACAGTCCTTTTAAAATTTTTAAGGCATGGACTGGGTATTTTTCGGCAGAACCTTATTATCAGTTTTATAAAGCAGATTTGAGTAAATATTTAGGTTTAGCGAGTATTGAACAAGGTGGAGCAGGTTTTAATGGCTATTTGAGCAACACAGTTGATTTGGGAAAAAGCTGGAAAGCGGGATTAAGTGCCTGGTTTAATTATGCCAGTCGTTCTTCCATCTACAGCACAAAAGCCATTTACAGTGTTGATTTTTCTTTGAAGAAACCCGTATTCAACGAAAGGTTAAATCTGAGCCTAGCCATGAGAGATATTTTCAATACCCAGAAATGGGAACAGGTTGCTGTAATCGGCCAAATTAACCAACGTAATTCTAGAAAGTGGGAAAGCCGTGGTTTATATCTTGGTTTAAATTATAATTTTGGCAATAAAAAAAATAGGGCTCAGGGCAGTGAGAAAGGAAAAACTGAAGAGCAAGAACGGATAAAATCTAGAGGTTAAAATACATTTATAGGCGGTTGTGTTGGCAGATTGAGGATTGTGCTGCAGATTACCACCTCAGTTGAGCCCATCTTCTAGATGATGTAAGTGAATATTAAGGATTATAGCCCAATCTGGTTTAAGTGTTCGCTCTTCAGCGGTCACTTAAACCTAAAATTTTGTGTGTAATAGTTGCAGATAAGAGTATTATGACCAATATCTAATTTATTAACTTTCTTCACAACTTTGTGTCAGATTTAAAACGTATAATTAATTTGGTAGATGAATTAGATGACAAGTAATAAAAGTTCTCTAGTAGAGTTTTTTGTGATTTCACTACTCTGGATATTATAAGGGCGTCCTGTCTATCACTTATATATAAATAAAACCTTTTTTCTTTACCATGTTTAACACTTTAACGAAAGTGACAGGATTTATCTTTTGTATATTTAAAATAGTATAAAAGACTTAAACTAAAAAAATGAAGCACATACTTTTAATTATCTTGACAACTTTCTCCTTGACCACGTATGGACAAGACAAATACAACTATGTAAGTTTTAACAAGCTGACAGAAGTTGAAGGAACTGGATATGTGATTGCTCGAATTGAAAATTGGGGTAAAATGGAAGGCTTGAAAAGTAGATACCTTTTATTTATTGACACAAAAAATGGGCAGACAAACCAAGTTGACTTTCCAAACGAAGGTTATTTTCAGAAAGTTGAACAAATAAAAATTGACAGCTTAGGAATTAATTGTTTACTTGTTTCAGCACAGACTGTTGACCTAGACGGAAAGAAAGGAATTGACTGGGATGACCCAATTCAAATTATAGTTTTATCAACAGACGGAAAACAAAAAACACAACTAACTGACAGTAAATTATTTGTAAGCACTTGGGTAGTTAATAAGACGACAGGAATTATCATTATTACCGGCCATTACGACACAAACAATAATGGCAAACACGACAAAACAGATAAAAACGAAATTGGAATTTACGATTTGAAAACACTGAAACTAATCAATAAAATATAAAGCTAGGCACACAACGTTTCACTTTTTATTATCCCATAGGGTCGACCTTACCGACATCGAACACAAAATCTTTGTTTAATTAGTTTTTAAGCAACATTGCAAATTACCTTAAAAACAGAAAACCATCTTTAAACTAAATAAAGATGGTTTTTGAATTTCTGTGATCCCGCTGGGATAATGACTTATTAATCCAATCGGCACTAAATGAGCAAGTTGTGAAATTTATATAATCATTATTTCAATGTGGGCACCAAATTGGGCACCAGTTATTTTGATATGATTTGACTAGTTTTGAAAGAACAATTTTTTGTTAATCAAATATAAGTTATTTGGTTGATAATGAGTAATTAATCTGAGAGGAATTAACATCAACAAACAATTACTGTAATGAAAAAGAATAATAATTTTCACATTCTAAATTATTAAATTAGACTTTAAGACACCAAATGCATAATTCAATCTCCGAGAATGAAAGAAAATTTTAATAGGCTAAATCTGTTCAATCAGCCTCTCTAATCCTTTTTAACCATTGTTGATCTTCGGTCTTAAAAATACTTGTATGACTTTGTTTGTTCTTTTCAGCATCATATAGCGAAGCCATCTCCTTTGCTTTTTTAATATTACCATCTAAAAAATTCATAACTGCCAATTGGTAATAATATCCAGTTATTGGCACCCTCTCTTTATTCGAAAAAGCTTTTGCGTAATTAACTCTAAATTCCTTTAACGCACTGATACCCCATTTGTAGTCTTTGTACAGGTAAGTGTTTTTTTTGATATAACCAATTTTGGTAGATGCTTCTATCCAATCTTGGTTCTCTATTATATTTAGATAATTCGTTAAATATTTTTTTGAGTTTTGTAAATCATTGCTTGATGAATAATAAAAATAGGCTATTAGATTTAACTTGTTTTCTATTTCATTATTTTTATCAACTTGCTTAATGAAACGTACCATGTTAGCGTAAGCTTCTGCTTTATTCTCTTGACCATAATATTGTGCAAATAATGAAGGTATTAATAAGACATAATTTTTGATGCTTTTCACATTTGCAATATACTTACGATACAACTCGAAGGCTAGCTTATCGTTTTGCTTATATTTCAAAAGATTGTTTATATAGATATATAATGCTCCATAAGATTTTTCCTTTTCGTAAGCCAACTTATACTTTTCAATTTTTGTATTGATATTAACAGCATTTGGTTTCTCAAAATTTAAAACTCCATTAAAAAATTGCATTAAGACTTCCTTATCACATGCTCCATGGTGTTTTCCTATTTGTTCTTCATTAGCATTTAAAATGGTATAATCTGGAATACCATTTGATTGGATATATTTGTCAGTATAATAGTAATTTTCGGGCTCTTCAATGTCTATCTTAATGACTACAAATTTCTCATCAAGCAAAGCCGATACATCTACATCATTTAAAATTTCACGCTCCATTTGATGACAGGGGCCACACCATACCGCTGTAAAATCCAGAAACAACAACTTATTCTCTCCTTTGCATTTCTGTAAAGCTTCGGCATAAGTGCCTTTAAAGAATTCGACGGCAAAAATCTGAAGTGGAATTATCATAAAAAACAGCATCAACAATTTTCTCATATAAATCTGAATTTGATTGTCTAATTTAAAATAAATTAGACAATTAAGAGAAACATATTGTATTACTTTGAGATCGTTTTGTATATTACACCTACACCAAGGAATGTGAAGTGTATGGCAAACCGTTAAAGTGCAATTATAATCCATACTTGGGAGTTTGGGATTGACCGTCTTTGGATATCTATGCTTTGACGAATTTTGATGTGCTAATGGCAAAAAAGACACTTCAATACTTTAACTAGGGTGATTGAGGCAGTTAGTTACTACTTATTTGTGTAAAACCGAACATCACACGAATTTATTCTAACTTCTGTCCAATTCAGACAGGTGTACCGACCCCTTATTAATTGGACAAATATGTTGAATTAGTTGTGTAATAATAGTCATTATTTGGGTCTATTTTTT
>NZ_JACRYL010000027.1 GCF_014306625.1 Pedobacter fastidiosus | reverse complement strand
TCTGCTTTTTTCAAGCAACAACTCTGGGGGTCAATTTAAAATTGGCGAAAGGGGGTCAAATTTATTGGTATATGCAAATACCCCCTGAACTCCAATTCTTTTCGGTACTGTGACCCCGAATTATGGATTATGTGGTGGCGGGGTTGAAGTTTTCTTTCCAAAGGGTTGTCCAAAAGGCAGTGCATTCCTGTTTGATGAAATTCCTGATAAATAGTGTTTCTAAATCAATATTCTATCAAATTTGATAGAATATTGATGACTTTATTATCACTTGGAGCCGTTATTGCCCGCAAGGGCCGCCCGAAATTTTGGGCATAAAAAAGCACTAAGAACAAACTGCCCTTAGTGCCGTTAGAAGTGTAGTTAAGCCTTAATTCAGCGCATTCACGCCCACTTTAGCAAAATCATCGCACAAATCAAACGTAGCTTGTGCCTTTCCCAAAGCGTTGCCCGTCATAATGGCTTTGAATTTTGTTTCTGTGTCCTTATAGCTTTTCACATTCTGAAAATACCCTGTAACAGCATTGTAAGCACCAAACAAAGTGCCTTTGGTGGTTTCCATTTGCTGGGTCGGGCTTGTGATGGCATATTCTAAAACATTATCCACCATATTAGTAAACACACTTGAAAACTCGTCCTGCTTTCCTTTCTGCAAATTTTGCATTATCTCCTTATTAGGAGCCATTGCAATCTGCACCAGTTTTTTAACCTGCTTATCCGTAATTTTGACCTTTGACCATTGGTTAAAAATCTCCTCCATTTCTTTTGCCAATAGATTGGTAATGCCTAGCAATTTGTGTGCTTCTTTTAACCTGTCGTGTGCGCTTGCCGTGTGTCGTATTCTGATAGCATTACTTTGATTTCGCAAAGCAGCATTTAAGGTATTTTTGCAACAAACTCTAATTGGCGTAAACGATGCGGTAATGCTTCCAAAACCATCGTGCGAAGTTGTGAGAAACAGAAACTGCTCTATCAAATCATTCCTGCCTACTTTGATGTATTCGGGCAACTTAGCAGTTATAAAAATGCGTTCTCCTTTTCCCAGAGCGCCAGCAGTTTCATATCTAATTCCATCTTTTCCGCCCACAATGCTATCGAAAAATGAAAATGCATCTACGTTCTGTACAACGTGGTAATCCCTGCCAACTACCCCCAAAACCTCGTCCGTGTCTGTTCGTACCGTTGCATAATGGTTTGGAACATCCAAACGCCACTCCATAACAATATCGTTGTCCTCCGTTTCGGGCGTGGTGTCGTCTCCATAGGTAAAAAGGTTTCGCTTTTCTACGGTATAATCCAAACCTGCGTGTTTTATCGCCTCTGCACTTGTTGGATAGTTTTCTATGATTGTTCCCAATCCGTGCCAAGCCTTTTCTTTGACCGAAAAAAAGCTGTGCTTATCGGCCTTGCTGTTATAATTTAGGTTGTGTGCCATGATGAATGTTTTTAGTGTTCCTTACTCTCGATAATAGAATTTCAGTTTCCAGAATATTGATATTAGCGGTATCGCTAAGGCTCAATTTTGACTGCGTTTCTATCTCGTTTACAATATCCGATAATTGGGTATGGTCGGCATGGACTGCCACGCGAACCATAATAAATAGGGTTTCGTACTTCATCTTTTTTGGGTATGTAATTTTTTGAACTTATCTAACTGCTTGTAAAATGCTTTTGGGTTTTCCTCCTCGAATTCCAACCCATAGCCCGACCAGTATAACTGGTCTAAGAATTCTATAAATGCTTCGAACATGATTTTTGGATTAGTAAAAATTGATAAACACCCCACCCAAAGGCAGGGCGTTTAATTGTTTATTTAACAGGAATAAAGATTTCACCCTCGATTTCAGCCAATTTATCCACGCAAAGCGCATTGACCATTTTTGCTACTGCATTAATGATAAAGGGGTTTTTGGTGGTAAACTCCCTGCCCTTATCATCTTCAATGGTTAATTCGCAACCTTGAAAATGTGTGCTATCGGTTTCCTCTGCATCGTCTTTTTGTGCCACCTCAAAGGTTTCCAATGTTCCGATTGTTTCCAAAAGCTTGCCCCTTTGGTTGATACGGCGGTTTAAGTCCAAAGCCAATTTTATGGTTGCTTCCAAGTTCATTGCAGGTTTTTCCTCTTTCAACTGTTCCTTGATTTCCATTTTGGTTGGCTCTGCCTTTGGTACTTCGGCAATTACCGATACCGCTTTTGTATTATCCTTTGGCTGTTCTTCGGCTTTAACTGCCGTAGATTGTGCAGTTTCGGTTTCTACCTTTGGTTTCTCCTTGTCGGGGTCAACTTGATTTGCATTTTCCTTTAATGGTACTGCCGGACGGATTGCTGATTTATCGGTTGATGTGTTTTTAACTGCTCCATTTTGTTTTTCGCTTCCAATTACTGTTGTTTTCATGATTTCTGATTTTTAAATTTCTACTGATGATGATTTGAATGATTTGCCCCAATAGGGCGGTTCTGCCTGTGCGAAATGCTACTGCCTTTTCGCTGTTCGGGTCGGTGGGTGGGCTTCTGCCTTTTGTTGTGCGCATGGGTTTTTTCCTTTTAAAATTCAGTCGGCAGGAGCCTCTGCCTTTTTGTTAAATGCCATCACCTGACCACAATCCAGTAGGCAGGCAAGACTTTGCGAAAAAAAATACTACCCGAGCGCAGCGAGGTGTGGAGATTTTTTTTAGCAAACCCGAAGGGCTTGGTCTTGACTAGGCTAATGGATTGTTCAGAAATTTTGGCACAAAAAGGTTGGGGATAATTTTATCGCACTTATACCTCGTTTAAAAATTGATTTTTAACCCTACTTTTATATAAATGAGTGTAAAACGAAATGTGTACTTACTGGAAAGTTTAAAAAGACTGGAAAATAACACCTTCGACGAAAGGGATATTAAACTGCTATTGATAGAGATCAGGGATTTATTGATGGATGAATCTTTTCTTAGGGAAGTAGCGGATTTCGTTGCGCATCCGGAGAGGGCTAGGGGCATGTGCCATATCACAATAAATTCTCGTTATGGTAAAATGAAATTTGCTGATGAAGGTCAGCAGCGGTTGCATGATGATGGAACATTTGCAAATAATACTGATAAGCCCTGGCCGTTCTTTTCTGATCAGATACTTAGTTACATTCAAACACCGCAAATTAAAAAAGACCTTTTTGAGATTATTATTAAGGAAGGAATTGAAGAAATTCCTGAGCATCTTTTTTTAAAATATTACAAAATCAATAAGCACAAGGTGAGAACAATAGTATTTTCTGCGTATAATCGAGCGAATGGCTATTACCAGATAAAACCTGAAATTAAAGGTAGAGATTATTTGTTTCTTGATGATTTGTTGAAATTCATTCGGGGAACAACAACGGGGATTAGTGCTTTTAATGACGTTGATTTAAAGAAAGACCTTATAACTGGCATTTCACGTATAATTTCAGAACAAAAACTTGGTCTAGATTTGGAAATTATTACTAACTCGTTTGATAGTGTGATTGTCTGTATAATTTCCATTTTGCATGAGGCGACGTTTAAAATGTTTGACGGTACGACCGCAACCTCTTACTTGACAATCAGCAGGGCTGATCCTTTAAAAGAAGATAAAACACAATATTTGAGTTTGAATGTACAAACCCCCAATTTCAGTTTTCCAATAATCAGCACAAATATAATTGCGACAACTTATATTGAAGCCAGTAATGAGAACCTTGTTGTATATGAAGGTATGCGCATACCTTGGAATTATGCTTCTAGGAATGAAGAGATGAAACTCGTTCTAATTAAAAATAGCACATACGATGATGAAACTAAATAAATTGAACTAATGAAGGAATATAAAGGAGAATTCTACTATCCCGAGTTTCCAGACAATTTGGTTTCTGGAGTTCTTACAGTAGATGAAAACAGAAATATTGGCTTAGAACTATTCGGATCATTGAATGATTTTTTCGGGTCTACAAGATCTTCTGGCACCACCATTTATGGAAATCTTTTTAATGGAAAAAAAGCAACGCTTTTATCCTGTTCCAATAAAAATTTCGAGATTAGGTTTGGTGTCTCTCAGCTAGAGCAATTCAAAGCAAAATTACTGTTGATTGGCACACACGTCCTATCTGAAGACGAGCCTTTTTTTAACGAAATAACAGTAGATATAGATCATTTAGCTGAGTGGATAGGTATAACTGGAAGCAGTTTGTCATTTCAGGATGGATTTAAAAATCTAACCTTTAAATACAATGCTCCAGAAAACATAGAATTTCCCATAACCGGTGATTTAGTTGGAACATTCTTTTTCAGACAGACATTTCCGATACAGGCACGCGATTTCAAACTGGAAGAAAGAACATTTTTCTCAATTTCTTCTACAAATGCAAAGAGTCTGATTAATATGATCTCTTTCATAAGGGACTTTAGAAAACTACTCTCATTTTTTATCGGCACAAAAACAAAAATCAATCAGCTCGTTCTTATCTCTTCAAATGAGACAATAGAGCTGATTAATCCAACAACAGATAAAATTCATTTTGAGGAAATACATCTATTTTTTAATGACCAGGATGATAATCTAAATAAATCTGTAATTGATGATTTTCCGATAAAATACGCAGACATAATTAATGTGTTTCCTGAAGTACTTTCAAATTGGTATGATCAAAAACAGGTAGATTTGGTTCCTATCGCAAATATTTTGCTGGAATGCTTGGCAAGTAAGTCAGTTTTTGACGATAACCAGTTTTTATCAGCATTTCAAGGGGTGGAAGCTTTTCACCGTAGATTTCTGCAAGATACAGCGGCATTGAAGGTAACTCATAAAGAATACATGAAGTCTATACTGGATTTCATCGATGATCCAGATCTAACTGCAAAGTTGACAGCCCAGCTCACCTTCGCTTATGAAATGACTGCAAAACAAAGGTTTGCAGAGATTATCCCAAAGTTGATATTAATAATGCCTAACATTACAGAACAACAAATTGAGATATGGATCAAGGAGATGGTAAATTCACGAAACTACTTGACACATTTAGATCCTTCTGGACTAAAGAAAAAGGCTGGTTCTAGAAAGCTAATGCATTATACGGAACTGCTCAAGGCCACGTTAAGTTTTCTAATAATGTCTCGGATTGGCATTCCTCCGGAATTCCTGAAAGGGATCGAAATGAAGTATCGCCACAGCATTGAGTATCTTATAAAGACTACTGAAATCCTAAATAAAAAAACCTGACCGTTGCCGATCAGGTTCAATTCCGAAAACTCTGTTTTTACTTTGCGCTTTTCTTCTCGGAAATCTCTTTTCTGATTTCGCTTGCCAGTACTTTCAAGTCCTGCATTGCTTTGCGAACCCTAGTGCCAGCGGCACCATTATTGGAGTTATAGAATTTTCCAGCATCAGTTTCGATGTCTGCAACAAGCTGTTTTACTTTTTCAAATTTTTCCATGGTTTTAATCTTATTTATTATTTTAATTAATTAGTTCTCGCTAAAGCGAATATATAATTTTCTGTTTAAACGCCCATTCCCTGGCCTTGTGCCACTTCCTTATCCTTGCCCTGCTCCATTTTCTTGGCAAACACGTTGCTCATTTCAAGCCCTGTTTCTTTCTGGAACTGCTCCCTTTTTTCAGGCTTTCCATTTTCAGCATAGAAGTTTAGCTTGCTGTAACGAACAGCAGTCTCCAGATACATCTTGGTTTCCTGACCATCTTTTTCAACGGTAACCATTGGTCGGTTGCCATTCATTAGCGCGGTTACCAAAGACTCTGCTTTTTTCGGATCTGCCATTTCCTTGATCTTATAATCATCAAGCAAAGCTTTCACATCATAACCGTAGGCATCGGTAAACTGGCGGAAGGTCAGATTATTCTGGCGGTCTCTTTCCTTTTCGGTGTCCAGTTGCATCCAAGCTTTATAAGGAGTACCCTCCCTGCTCAAAAGGTCATCACGATAAACCGATCTTCCCTGAACCAAATTGGAGGCCTGTTCTTTTGAAAATCCCTTTCCATGGTCCAGCCAAAAAGTCTGTGGCAATGGTGGAGCATAGAATTCACGCTTGAAATCCCTTGAAACGTAGTTGATCTTGCCCTCTTCCATATTGGCGAGCATCGACTTGTTTGCGGCATCCTTGCCAACGGCAAGCTCACTGTTGCCTTTCTGCTGCTTGAAGAAATCGATGGCTTCGCCAACATTCTCCATTTTTTTGACAATGTTCTTTCCTTCCTCGGTTTTGGTAATGACCATGTACTTTTGTCCTTCTTCCAAAGGTTTGCCCTGGTTATGTACCGCCTCTAACCTGTTGAGGTAATAATAATCAGACTGCCCGGACTGCTTAAAGTGGAGGGTAATATCCACCTGACCCCTGCTTGCTTTTACCTCATCGTAAAGCTTAAAGGCAGGGTCGTCATTTTTCATGTGTTCTTCCATTTTGGCAATCAGCGGATCGCTAAAGCCAAGTTTTTTCATCTCATCTTTGAGATCTTCCAGATTGTTCAAATTCATAGCTTTTCTTGTTTTTAATGATGTTCCATTATTATTAATTAGGTCACTTTCCTTTGATCGAAACCTTTCCAGTTCTTTCAAATCGTAGATCATGGTGCCGATAGGTACAGCTTCATGCCAGTTCCATATCTGCTGGTACTCTTTGGCAAAATCAAGTGCTTCGCTCTCATCTATAAAGCAGTGCAGGTCCCATTTTGAGGTGATCGGATTATCTGTATCATATACCACCCAATCGTAGCCACCTGCTTTCTGCTGCTGTAAATAATCGATCAGCCACTCGCCATTTCCAATTTTTTGATCAATCGCGACATAGTTCCCTGATTTTAATTCCACACGTTACCGTGATTTAAGCTGGTTGTTCCGCAAGAGAATGGGATGCCCACTTTTCAGCCTCACTTTGATGTTTTTTACTTTTTTACTGATCAGTTGCCTTGCCGCATCTATTCCGGCACCTGCAACCTGGGTGGCAACGGTTTGGTCGAAACCTCCAAATCCAACGCTCCTTACCGCATCATCGGTTCCCTTGTTAAGTGCGCCAGTGAGCAGGGCTTCTGGTGCCTCGATGCCGATCATCCCATCCAGGCTATAGACCGAAAGGTCAACTGGAATGATGGACGTGCCTAGCCTGATATTTTTAATGTCAAGCAATAGGCGCTGGTTGGCAATCCTGCAGGCACCGAACAGTTCCTGTCCTTTTGGAATAAGCATCCCGCCAATGCGGAGCGTATCCTGCAACCTGATTTTTACCGTTGCACCCTGTACCGCTTTTTGGTTTTCAACTATGACCGCTGGTGTTGCCCTGAACTGGCTGTCGGGACTTAGCGACAGAGCAAACTGGTTCCTCTGAACAATACGCTCTGGGTGCTGGATATCCAATATGTTCTGCATCATCGTATTGAGCTGTGCCATTTCGGGGTCTTCGGATTTGTTGTCCTGCATTGTTTTCATCAGTGCTTCCAAACGGTCCACATCATTTTTGATGGTCGAGGGCTGTTCCTTGACAAGTGGTTTTGACTTGTCAATTATTGGTTCAGGCTTACTGATCTCCCTGTTCAACGCTTCCAGTTTTTCGTTGATCTGTTTGGTCTGCTCATCCGCCGAGCCACTTTTTTCTTTACCATCCAAAAACCCAAATTGCCCTGCAATACCGGCAATTCCATTGTCATCCTCCTTCGTAGAATTTCGGTCTGCCTGCTGGTAATAATCAGCCTTGGTCTTTGGGGTATCTGTTGAAAAGGATGCATTGGGCAGATTGGTATTGATACCTGCCAAAGGTTTTGATTCCCTATCGTTTCCCCGGCCACCGCCCATTGCGTAAAATCCCAGTGCCATAAAGGGCAAGATCAGGATGGGGATAAAAAGCAGTATCCTGCGTTTGTCCCGCTTAAGTTTTGTTCTCATTTTTTATTGTTTTTTAAATTGAATAAATCGGATTAGTTGAACACTCCAAATGCACCGGTCAATAGGTAGATCAGGTAACTTCCAAATACGGCACAGAAAATAATTAGCCCAAATAGGATAGCGGTAGCTGAAACATTTCTTGTTTTATTGTTCAGGTAGTCTGCCAGTTTTCTTTGCCTTTGGTTCAGGTATTCGCCAACCTGCCAAGAAAGTTTGCCTTCTGGCACAATTTGATTTCTTTTTCTGAATAGTCCCATGGCTAAGGGTTTAAGGGTTGATCTACATTTTCCAGTGTTTCCCACCGCTGGATCAGAAATCCATGCGGGTTATTGTCCGACCTTGATACATTCCGAATGTAGCCCTGCGTAACGAGTTTCCGGATTGTGGTAGAACTTGACCTGATCAGCCTTTGGGTAGCGTAGCATTTGAAATAAAATGGATACTGTTTGATATCGATGGCTATACTGTCTATCTCGATTTCCTGGGAAATGTTAGCGGAAATAATGTTGTTGTAGTAGCCACTTTCCTTTAGGTTATCATTTGCCTTTTTTGCGCTTTCATCAGCCAGGTTCAGTGCCATAGCAATATGGTTCCGTATTACCTTGTCATCAGGGTCAAGGGTAAAAAAGTAATGGTGGAAAGTCTTGATGTGATCCCTTAGTTCGACCGGAAGATTGTCTTTTCTGGTGGTACTGAAAGCCTCGATTGCCTTGCCGTTTGCCAGGATATATACCTTTGACTGCATGGTACTGACCAGATCAAAACTTTTGTAGATGGCAAACCCCGAAATTATAACACAGGCCAATATCAGAAAGATGCTGAACCGTTTGATGTGCTTGAATGCGGTATCTATATTTTTAAATTGTGTGAACATAATTTTGATTTTAGTTTAAAGTTTACCACTAATCTTGTCCTTGAAATAATCCTGTCCAGATGCCTCCGCCATCCCGGACATTTGGCGTTTCCCATCTCCAAAGGAATCCGAGATCATTCCTGCACCATACTTCAGGCCTGCAATACTATTGTTTGCTCCCTGCTTGGTTTCCCTTGCTCCAGCAGAGGTCATTGAATTGATCTTAGTCAGAATACTGTTTCCGCCCCCTGCATGTACCACGTAATTGGCAACAGTTGGCACGCAGAAATACCCCACTATGCCAATGATCAGAAATATCATGTACGCCGTATCCGTGCTGGAAAACA
The DNA here is from genome assembly GCF_014306625.1 of Pedobacter fastidiosus. GTDB lineage: Bacteria > Bacteroidota > Bacteroidia > Sphingobacteriales > Sphingobacteriaceae > Pedobacter > Pedobacter fastidiosus. The sequence goes on along the minus strand of NZ_JACRYL010000027.1, from coordinate 45,506 downwards.
CCGTATCTCCGTTCTGTGCTATCTCATCGATATCGAGTTTGATCATGTTCTGCTGTATCTTTCCAAGTATGGCACCGAAGATATTGGCAATGGGAAGCCATAGAAAGATGTTGATATACCTTGCCACCCAGACCGAAAGGGTATGCTGGAGTCCATCAAAGACCGCAAACCCAAGTACCAGTGGACCAAGAATGGCTAGTACGATCAAAAAGAAGGTACGAAGCGTATTTATACACAGTGATGCGGCCTGATAGACGAGTTCCAAAAGTTCACTCATGAACTGCTTAAAGCTGTGGCGGATCTTATAGTCCTGACGGTCTGCCCAGAACATGATATCATTGCCAATGGCTTCCATCCAGTTTTCATCTTCTGCATTCGGGTCTTTGGGATGGGTATATTTGTACCACTCCGAGCGATTTCCACTACCATCCTCACCGACATACATTTTCCATTTGGTGGATTTTTTCATCTCTGCTTCCTTGCGCTTCAGCAGTGCCTTGATAGTGGCATCGCTATTTTTTACCATTGCACCAGTAGCCGAAACGGTGGGCTGGAGCACCCCGTTCATTACCCCAAGCAGGGCGGGGAAAAGGACGATGGCAAGTCCGAGTGCAAAGGGGCGCAATAACGGATAGAAATCTATGGGTTCGGCGGATGCAATCTGGCGCCATACACGGCTGGCGATATACCAGAGTGCGCCAAATCCAGCGATGCCCCTTGCAACGCCAATCATATCCGAGCAGAGCGGGATCATTTCATCGTACACTTTTTCAAGTACGGCATGCAGTCCACCAATCTGATTAGCGAGCCCCTGCGCATGTGAACCGAAGGGGAATAACAGTACCAGAAATGCGGTCATCCCCAATAATTTTATAATTTTTTTCATATAGAATAGCTATTGATAGAGTTCCATACTCTGTTTCAGATCGGACTTTTGTTTTTCCCTGGCGAGGGAAAGTGTGGTTGCCTTGCTGTTGAAATCCCGAAGGAATACCAGTTTATCCTGCACATCAAGGAAAATCCTGTCAATGGCCTGTAGCCGTTCATCATCGCTCATCCGAAGCTTTGCCGAAGTGATTACCATTGCCAGTTCATCCAAGTTATCTATACTCTGCTCGAACAGTTGCTTATAGACTCTGCCCAGATAACCGATCTCTGTAGGATTAAAATTTCCAGAGGCATTGAACCGCTTAAAGGCAGACTTGTATTCGGAGATGATGTTCTTCTGGTAATTGATGATATCGGCAACACGCCTGTACTTTTTCACTTCCGGACTGACCAGCATCAGCCCATCCAGAAATACTTCGTGCAGTGAAAAGTTGCCCTTAGATATGTTCTTGACGGTGTTGTACCCGCCTGAGACCACCTGATAGCCTTTTTTCATATCAGCTAGGATGTTCTTCAGTTGGCTCAGCTTTTCAACGTTCAGCAGCAGTTGCTGGGCTTCCTGCGATTGTGCCTTTACGGTAATACCAAATCCCAAAAGCAATAACAGCAGGCATAGGTATTTTCTGATCTTATTCCCTGATTCCATAACTTTCCCTTAATTGTTCAATTGATCTTTTTTCCATTTCCTTCTGTCTAATAAAAAGGCTGATCTCGCTGATGAAATCTTGGGTGAATGCCGACTTGTCCCGCATAGAGAAATAGACCTTGTTCAGCCTTTCAATCCGCTGGTCATCGCTCATCTCAACTTTGCCAGAGGTAATCACCATCAGCAGTTCTTCCAGGTCTTTCAGGCTTTCCTCCCAAAGGTTTTCCCTCACGTTCTGGATATAGAGCTGATTGGAAACACTAAGGTTCGGATTGGACTTGATGCCCCTGAATGCCTTGCCAATTTCCAGCTGCATTTCGATGACCTCGATTACCCTGACATCATTACGGATGGCAGGGCTTACCTTTTTGAGTCCACTGATGAAGGCGTTATGCAGGTTGAATTCTCCATTGGAAATATCCCTGATCGTTTGCAGGCCACCATTTACGATTTCATATCCTTTTTTGAGATAGCTGGTATAGACTTCCAATGCTGCGATCTGTTGCAGAAGATATTTCTGCTGTGTCTTTTTCTGCCTGAAGATCTCGTTCCAGTTCTGACCGAAACTACTGGAGATACCACTAAGGAGCATCATAATGATGAGTGCTGATTTTATGCTAATTGATCCCATAGATTTCCCTGAGTTTAGCTGTTTCATCCAGCGAAGCGGAACGTTGTATGCTTACTCCGATGTTGGTAGCGTTGAATTTTTTTAATGCAGAATAATTGGCATCCATTTCATCAGCAGCTTTTGCTATGATCTCCAGTCTTTTTGCATCGCTCATCTGGGTCTTGAAGGAATTGATCACCAAGAATATCTGGTCGAGGTTCTTGATGCTCTCATCCAGTATTCCCGAATAGACTTTTTGCATGTAATCAAGTTCTTCGGGATTGAAATGTTTGTCCTTTTGGAACAGTCCCCATGCCCATTTGTATTCGTCAACGATATCTATCTGTTTTTCGGTCAGATCCTTGATCCGCTTGTAATAGGTAATGGCGGACTTGATTCGCCAAAGCTCATCGTAATATTTGCTGTACTGCTCCTTCTGCTTTTCTGTCCAGTCGGCAATCTCGGTCAGTTTTAGCTTTGACAATTGATTTTCCAGTACCTTTTGCGCATTCTGTAACCAGATCGTTTCGTTCTGTAGGCGCTGAACTTTAAGGTCAACCGCCTTGATTACTTTTTTTACCCCTGCCTTGATCACTTCCAGAACGGCAATCTGTGCATTTGCCCCTTGGGGCAATCCAACAAACAGCGTCATGGCGCTCAGCGGCAGGATAACCATATATTTTTTCATACGATTTCCTCCTGGCCTCAACTTGAACGAGAGACCCAATATTTTTAATAATGATTTCATAATTGATTAATTGACTTTTTGATACGACCTGCTGCCGATCTTTAGCACATTCGAATCGGGATAGAACGTGAGTGTTTTTCCCCTACGGCTTTCTGTCAGTACGCCAGTTTCCTCATCATAAACAGGGTTCCATTTTTCGGTCTCATATTCCCGTTTGCCCTTTTTGCCATCCCTGATGAGGTTAAAGCCGGTCTTTCGGTTGAGCTCAAACCTATTTCCTTCCACTGCTTCAATGACAAGGGTGTCGCTGGCGACACTGTATTTACCAGCGGCATTATTTACATATATGCCGGGCAAGAACGATCGGTTATTTTTGGGATTGCAGGCAAATAGGATGGCAAATGATAGCACCATTAAAATGATCTTGATTTTCATAACATTTCATTTAGGGTTTAACGATTTTGGTTTTTAGTGTTGAGATCAGAGACCAGCATGGCAATGCCCTTCTGCACACTTCCATATTTTTTGGCGTATTGCTGTACGAGCATCTTTTCGCTTTCTTCGGTGGTATAGGCATAATATTCTGCTGGGGAAACCTCGGTTCGGTAAACCTTGCTGTACTGGCCACCAAGGGAAATAAAGACCTCCTTGTACTTGCGCTTGGGGTCATTGGCCTTGTTCATCGAGAGTACCTGCGCCTTTTCCTTATCGGTCAGTCCCAAAAGTTCCTGTATCTGATCGAACTTGTTCTGGTATTTGCTCTGGTCTAAAAGGATCTTGCAGTCCGAATTATTGATGATGGCCTGCTTTACGATCGGAGAGGAAATTATGTCTTCCACTTCTTGGGTAACCACGATTGCTTCTCCAAAAAACTTTCTTACCGTCTTAAAAACGTACTTGATGTAGTCCGCCATTCCATCCTTTGAAATCGCCTTCCAGCATTCTTCAATCAGCAATACCTTGCGGATTCCCTTTAGCTTTCTCATCTTGGAGATGAACATTTCCATCAGGATCAGCGTTACCACCGGAAACAGGATTGCATGATCCTTGATCGCATCCAGCTCGAATACAATAAACCTTTCGTGGAGCAGATCGAGGCTTTCGGTAGCGTTCAACAGGTAATCAAATTCACCGCCCTTGTAGTATGGATTGAGTACATAAAGAAAGTTTCCGACATCAAAATCTTTTTCCTTCACCTTTCCATTTTCCAGCACCTGCATGTATTCGGACATCAGAAACTCATAGAAGGAATTGAAGCAGGGGAACAAATCGGTATTATGTCCCAGATGTTCATAATACAGGGTGAGCGCATTGGAAAGCGCCACATATTCAGACCTTCGGAACGGTTCATCATCCTTTTTCCAAAGCGCAAGCAGTAACGTTTTGATGCTCTCCTTTTTTTCGGTATCCAGTACATCGCCATCAGTAAGGTAGAATGGATTGAACTTTATAGGGTCGTTTTCGGAATAGGTAAAATAATATCCGCCAACCAGATCGCAAAGTCCCTTGTAACTGTGGCCAACATCTACCAAAACCACATGCGCTCCCTGTTCATAATAGCTCCGTACCATGTGGTTGGTGAAAAAGGACTTGCCCGAACCCGAGGGGCCAAGTATAAACTTGTTCCGATTGGTGGTAATGCCCTGTTTCATCGGCTCATCCGAAATATCCACATGGACAGGCCTTCCAGAAAGCCGATCTCCCATGCGCATTCCAAAGCCACTGATACTTGATCGGTAGTTGGATTCTAGGTTAAAGAAGCATGCAGATTGTTCCACGAACGTATCAAAGGTATCGTTCATGGGAAAATCGGCCTCGTTGCCCGGAAGTCCGGCAAACCAAATCTGCGCCTGTCCATCGGTTTCCCGTTTGGCCACCGCATCCATCTGCGCCATTGCCGAACCCACCAGATTTTTTAGGTCTTTCAATTTGGATGCCTCATCCGACCAGGCCAGTACGTTAAAATGCGCTTTAACCGGAATTCGCTGGGAGGCAATTGCCTCGTTCAGAAAATCATTGGTCGCATCACGGGAAATGGCATTCTCCCTGGAGTAGCCCGATAATGATTGTAGGCGAAGTTTTTTTGCTTCCAGTCTTTTGATCGTTTTCTGCGCATCTTCGATAAAGATGTACTGGTTAAAAATGTGGTTACAGTTGAGCAGGCTTCCCAGCGGACTTGCAAAGCCTATAGAAAACTTTGTCCGATCGGTACTATACCTGTCGTAATTGATCCTGCTGCCACATAGCGAAGGCATATCCTCCGCATCGGAAAGGGTGTATAGTTCAACCTGCTTGTCGCCGATACTGATGCCCTCCTTGATCTGGATATCACTGATCATCGGCATCTGTCCTGCTCCCAAAAGAAAAACATAGCGTTCGATGATACCTGCAGTGTTCCCCGTTCCCGCAAGTTCATCATCGGTCAACCGCTTAAGCGAAACGAAACCGCTATCGGAAAGTATCCGCTCAAACTGGCCTGCGCTGTCGAGAAAATCATTTAAAAGTAGCGGGCTTATTGTTTGTGGGGGAACAATCGATTTTCGAAGGATGCCAGAGTATGCAGAAGATGAAGGTTTTCTTCCCAATGGTTTCTTGGTCAGAAAGATGTAGCACTTGTGGTCTAAACAGGCTCGCTGGTTAAAAAAGCGTTCACTGCTTGCAGATAGGAAACTGTTGTTTTCTTTGCTGAAATCCGCTTTATAGGCACCCTCAGTAAACCAGTCCTGTTTGTGGAACACGCTGAACTGTGGCAGGATCTTGATCGCCTTTACCCAAGCCTGGTGATAGGTCTCATAGTCCCGATCAGAAAGGGTAAAGATTTCTGGCAGTGTAACTTCATAAGCGAGGGTAATATCTCCTTGGGTGGAAAGTATGCAGTTGTGCTCTACCTTATAGATTGGCAGTATATTCTTAGCTTCTACCATAATCTGAATTTTTTAGTGATGTAAATATTCGTCTGGAACGGAACTTCAGGCTTCTGGGCAAACCTTTTCTGGCGAGGTACTTCATCAGCCCGAATTCTCCAAATCTGTGGCTCAACCTGAAAGTGACCACAAAGAGCAGGGTTCCAAGTGTAAGGATGAGTGGCAATACGATGAATAAACTCACCCCAGAAATGTAGAGCACTGCAAAAGCAATGAGCAAAAGCACTAGGCCTACCGCCAGATAGGCGATGTACTGCGCTTTCAGGCCCTTAAATACAATCGGCTTTGACACGCCCTTATTGATCTGATAAATACTGGCCATGACTAGATCCCAAAAAATGACTTAAGGACGGTTGCCACTACCACCAAAAAGATACAGCTACCGAACCAGGCAGCAGCCACCTTGTTGGTATCAGGCTCTCCGGCGTTCCATTTATTAAAAACTTTTACGGCTCCTATGATGCCGACAACTGCACCGATGGCATACATCAGGTCACATCCGGTATCAAAATAACTCTTGACCTTATTGGTGGCCTCGGCTATACCCGCATTCCCATCTTGGGCAAACAGATCGCTGCCAATGAGCATATTTACCGCACAGATGATGATTCCCAGAATCAGGAACTTGGCAAAATTTTGTTGCTTGGGATTATTGAACTCGATTTTCATGTTGAAATGGTTAAGATTAAAAATTAGCTTATTGAGAATGTTTTGCCCTAGTCCCAAATATCTTCCAGCTCTTGGGCACTGAGGTGAAAGGGGGCATGTTCGGAAATGAAACCATTGATTTTTCCGATGTTTGGATTGAAGACCAGCTTTGGAAACTTCTCCCTTACTTCTGCCATCATTTCCAAAAAATCCCTTTTGTTGCCATCGTTCTGCGAAAGTTTTGCAAAAACAGCTTTAAGTTCCTGGAGTACATCGGGCACCAGACCCACCTGTTCCATTTTGCTGTCTTCTGAAATACCGCCCGAAAACCCAAAGGCATCGCTGGTGGTAAGGCTCATCCCTTCTGGAAGCTTAGAAGCACCCATCAGCTCGGGCTCTTCTTCGATATTGACATCCAACTGGTCAACGCCCTTTTCCCATCGGTGGGGTAGACGGTTATCGGAACCATCAATTTTCTTTCTGGTGATCAGCCCAAAAAATTCTTCCCGATAAAAGAGCAGGATAACGGCGAGGTACCAGATCAGGGTAAGTACCAATGTGGCAACCAAAAAATGTTGCCATGTAAATTGTTGTAGCATAAAAATTTCTTTTTTCCTGCCGCTGAATTACGCCAGGATTCTGAAAGCAAATTTTCAAAGACGACAGGTTTTTTATTGATCCATGTTGGTATATCCCTAGCTATTTTTTTACTTGTCATTGCTTTTCAGTCAATTGCTATTTTCTGCCATTTTTATCGGGCGTGTATTCATCTTCCTTGTCCAGTTTTTGGATGACCATTTCGATCATTTCATCAAGGTATCGGGTTCGGCTGATGGAAGTCCTTCGCCTGATCTCGCTCAGCCGTTTGGAGGGAATGCCGATGCTGACCTGAAATCTATCTTCCAACCATCTGAAGATTGCACCTATACTAGCAGTTCCATTATTTACCTGTCCGGTTCTGTGGATACCAAAGGCTAGCTCGGCCAAGTTGATACTTTCACCAGTCCAGCGTATGCCATCGCTGTCCGAACCGGGCTGATAACTGGCCAATGGATTTTTCTTCAGGTGGTTGATCCGCTCACTCAGCCATTCCCGCAGCATTTCAAAGGCCTTGATCTTTGAAAACAGGTAATCGCTATTGGTAGAAAAGCTGGCATCCAGTTCTGGAACATTGGGTACCAGCGGACTTCCGTTATCTGCTCCCCTGATAAAATAGAGGTTGTCAAGCTCGCTCGCATCCCGTTTGTAATACTGGTACTGAAAATTGTATTCCCTAAAAAAGCGTTGTACATAGATGAGCTCATTTTCAAAATGCAATCGCTGTGCATCCGCATCGGCGAACGGAATATTCTCCTCTATGGTATAGAGTTCATTGAAGTAGATCTGCCACTGGTAGAAATCTGGTTTGATGTACTTAAAAAACCTGATCTCCTCCTCTGGGGATGCAAAAGGATGGTCGTCGATATAGCTTTTTAGTTTTTTAAGGGCCTGCCTGATCGGTTTCATGGCAGTTGTTAACCGTTTGATGGGACTAAGCGCCTGAAAGGAAATCTCTTCCAGTTCGGGTTCCAATTGCTTTAGCAATCTGCTACTCAATTCTTGGATCATAACATCTGGGATTAAATGATACCTGCCATAACCAGTTGACTGATAGAACTTCCACTGGGCAGGTGATGGTCAAAAGACGCAATTCCCTGCACGGGGAAAAAGTGGATGTATAAAACATGTACACCGTTTTATCAACCTTATGCTTATATTTGCCCAATATAAAATATTATATAGCGATAGCTATTTGACTTGTCTTAGAAACCCGCGAAATTTCAAAAGAGTACAAGAGAAAAATAGGCTGTTCGCCTGCGCTGTAGCGCGGGTGCGGCTTATCTTGTACTCGGGCTCTTCGCGGGGCCTCTAAGACAGGTGTAGTTCGTGTCCCGCGCTATATCGTTTTATAGAATTCTGCATTTCGGGATGGCAGATTAAAACCAATCTTATGAAGCAATCAGTACAGGCAGATATTCTGGATAAGCCAATTGCCAAAAGCCCACTAAGTACCGAGTTCAAAACAATCACGGAAATACTCGGCTTTCATTCCTTTTCAGACCTGTTACAACATCGAACGGTTAACCTGTTGACCTTGCCGGGATTTACCCAGCAACTGATCTATGAGTATGTAGAGTATTTGGAGGTGAACCAGATGGGGCACCTGATCGATCCATAAAAAAGGCCGGACAGATTAATCTGCCCAGCCCCAACTATTACTAAACTAAAAACTATGCTATCCCATAAAACTGCGAAGGTCTTCCAGCACCGCCGCCACCATCGGTTCCAGTGGCTTGATTGCAGAAACATCCTTGGTGTACATTTTTGATTTTACGCTCGGCGCCGAAAGTACATCCTGCCCCTTGGTAGAAAAATTACAGGCAATCTTTTCGGAAAAAACATCAAGATTGGGCTCGTCATAAAAGCCGTGCGCATAGAGCGTTTTTTCAAAAAGTGCCAGTTGCATCGCCGTCAGCCTTGTTTTCAGCTTTAACGGATTTAGCTGAATTTCCTTCGGACGATCTGCCAGCCCCTTGATGGTCGCATCGATCCATTTTGCCAAGGCCTCGTCTACTGGTTTTCTATCCTGGTCAAATACCATTTTGGTGTACAGGTTGACCTGAAATAGTCTCGTTCTTTCAGTTTTTAAGATTGATTTTGCTTCGGCACCAGCAAGGCCATCTATTTTGGCAACAAACGCTTTGGTACAGTAGTTTTCAAACCGAACGTGGTTGAAACCCAGACCTATCAGCAAATGCATCAACTGGTAGTTGTCCTGTGGAAGTTCTTCACCAAGTTCTTCGAATACCTTTTCGAACTTTTTAAGGTATTTATAGTTGTGCCAGCGCATTTTTCCATCATGGGTAAATTGCTCAAATGGCAGACCCGTTATGAGTAAAAGCTGTTCATCTATTCCAATTTTCTGGAGCCAGTTTTTCAGAAACTGCCATTTATCTTGATAGGCCAAGGACTGTTGCTTGCAGAACAATTTCGGAAGACTCATAGTATCTGGCAATAGTGGTTCCACTTGCGAAGTCAAATGATCCATCAGGTTAAGTATCGCCTGCGCCACTTCATTGCCTTCACTATTCGGATCAAAATGGCTGTCGCATATTTCGCCCATCCGGTAGAGGTTGACTTGCAGGAAATTGCTGATCTGCGTTTCATTGGAAAGTTCCAGCAGCTGTTTCAACAACACTCTTTCTAAGCGTTTAAGTTCTTTTTCCAATTCGCTAAAAGCAGTAGGGTCGGTCGCGTCTTTAAGCAAGCTTTCCGATAGTTTTTCGAGCTGTTCAAATTCGTAAGTCATCTTTTCGGTAGATTGTAATTTATCGTTAACGTTGTTCTCGGCATATTGCCAAGACCACTCTATTATTTTTTCTATGGCTACCAGTACATTCCCTCTGTCTTTTTCACTATTTAGGTCGATGCCACAGATCACACCATTGATCGCTTTGTGTTGAAGCACCATGAAATAACTTCCTCCCAAAAGCAAAGCGATTATTGCCTTAAAGTTTACCCCGCTTTCCCTGAAGTACGGCGTTGCCATTTTTAACAGTTTGTCACCCTCCAGTTCACGTTCGTCAGAAATGCTTCTCATGAGTGCGCTTGCTTCTGAAATCTGCCAATGAATAATCTTCTGCATTTCCTCATTAGCTGAGAATACCTTGAAGTTCTCCTGCATCAAGCCAACAAAAAGCGCTTCAATCTCTTTCGCATCTGGATTATCCGAAAAACGAAACCGCTCAAAAAATGGCTTCCAGTAATCTTTATCCTGTATATAGGTTTTCAGCAGTCCATTTAAACTGCCAAAATGGTAACGGATCAAGTTTTTATCCTTCCCGAGTAACCTAGCAATATTGTTCGTTCTGATGGCACTAAAGCCCTGCTGGGTCAAAATCGTCCCAATTGCATCCAAAAATTTTCTTTTTGTTGCATCAGCATCCCTGATCTTATTTAGCCGTCTCTTTGTCAAAACCCGATTATTGCTATTTATTCAAATGTGTTTTCTTAATTACCCATTCCCAGGCATTCAGCACCTTGTCCAATTGTGTATGTGTATGGGTTGCCATTACGCTCATCCTTACCCTTGCATCTTTCCTTGAAACGGCTGGATAATTGATCTGGTTGGCATATATTCCCGCTTCAAGCAGCATCCCACATATTTTTGCATTCAGGCTGATGTCGCCGATCTTTACCGGGATGATCGCTGACTGCGTTATTCCCGTATCCAGACCAAGGGATTCCAGCCCTGTTTTCAAGTAGTCGATATTGTCCCAAAGCTTGTGCATCCATATCGGTTCTTCATCTACCAGTTCAATTGCCCTCGAAATACAGGCGGAAGCGGGAGAAAGGGTAGCCGAAAAAATATGTTGCCTTGCCTGAAACTTTAAGAAACCAACCAGTTCTGGGCTAGCCACCAAGTAACCGCCAAGATGGGCGAAGGTCTTACTGAACGTTCCCGTAATAATGTCCACCTCCTTATATAAATTATGTAGTTCGATAACACCTCTACCCGTATCGCCAATTACCCCAGTTCCATGTGCATCATCCACCATTAAATAGGCACCATATTTTTTGGTCAACTGAACGATCTTATCCAATGGAGCCAAATCCCCATCCTGGGAATATACACCGTCGATAATTACCATTCGGGTTCTATATTTATCTTTCGAATTCTGTAGTATGCGTTCCAACGCTTCAAGGTTATTATGCAGAAATGTTTTCACATTGGTATTCAGGCAACCTTCATACACACTTGCGTGAACGGCCATATCCAGTATCGCCAAGTCTTCTTTTTTGAGCAGAGCCTGTAATGACGCACTGTTGGCAGTATAGCCTGTACTGAAAACGATCGCACTATCCCTTTTGAAAAACTTTGCAATCTTATCTTCAATTTCCTGATGAAAGATATAGTGGCCTCCAATCGCGGGAGATGCTCCAGCGCCAGAACCGTATTTTTCAATTGCGGCAATGGCTGATGCTTTTACCTTTGGATGCTGTGTAAACCCGAGGTAATCGTTCGACACCAAACTCACAAAATTGCGGTGCGGATTACTGGGCAAATTGAGTTCGATCTCTGGCCCACAACCTGAAAGATTTTCCTGCCGATAATTGAACTGCCCGTTCTTGCTACGGTCAATTACATACTGGTTCCATAATTTCGCCCATCCATAGGGATCCATTCCTTCAATGTTCTCGAAGTCTTTAAAACTTGCTTTTTCAAAATCAATTGTTTTCATGCTTATCTGTTTTTTAAGCAAGTTCGTTGTGGTTTATACCCTATGTGGGGAATTAGGGGCGATATTCTAAAAATATTGGTGAGGGTTTTTTACCTTTCGCCTCAAAAAGTACAGCCGAGAACAAAGATTGTGCTCGTGAAAAATGGAAATTCCGAACCGCTCATACCAAGAAATATTTTTAAACTGTAGAAGCCGTCCGCAACCTCGACACCAGCTTTTCCAGGTTTTTCCAATTCATATTTCATAGTTGTATAAATAAGTCGCATATAATCTCACCATAGGCACATTAATCATTATCGTTTCAATCTAAAAAGACGCTGATAGTTTCCAATCAGTGCCCACATTTATTATGAACTAAAACTAACTCAAAACATAAAAAAGGCCTATCGCTCCATCAACAGGCACTTTTTAATCTATTAACTAACTGTTTCTCATACTATTAAAATGAAAAAACTAAAGAACGACGGAGTATTTAAGAGGTGTGCATTTATTCTGCAAATAATATCAATATGTTTTTTACTTAGGCACGTTACTGAAACTTGTAAACCAACGCACCAGTGCCTTCCAGCGCACCAGAATCGTTGGTTGAAACTATTAACGTGCTTTTTTCATTACATGATCAATTTCATTAGTAACTTAACAGAAGATTAATACAAGGTTTTAATTTTGAAATTCCTCCTGCTCTTTCAGAAACGCTCTAATATTAACTGACCTATAAAGAACAAAGAGACTTTAAAAACTTTTTCGTCAACTTTCCGATCATCAAACATCCCATCTACGAGTGTGATATGTATAAATACTCGTCATAACAATCGTAAGGTGATCAAGCATACTACTTTACATCACGTAAGGTTCCCGTTATGGTTTGACCGTAGCTTCTTACTGGAATAAGGGCTTTAAGGCATAGTATATGGTTTCATTTTCTTAATTTTAGCATAAGAATTTGGATAAATAATCAATGATGTTCTAATCGGCTATTCGCTTTTCTGTTAATGTGAGAAAGGATACCTTTCTTTTTTCACGGGATAGTGTTATGCCCTGCTTTCGAAGGCTTTCTGTAAGTGCTGCAATATCCATCAAATTAGCCGGAAGAGTTAGAATAATGTTATCCGTTAACTTAGTTTCATTTATGAAGGGTATCTTGTAAAACTCTTGAAGTTCGCGACGTAAATAATCCACAGGCAGGTTGTTCAGGAATTTCGGCGCATTGTTAACTTCATCAATGTTAGTTTCAGCCTTTAATTCCGCAGGAGCTATCGCTATTCGTTTGGGGTTATTCAACCTTAGCACATAACTAAGCGTATCTCTATACTCACTATCAATTTTAAGATGGAAATACCGGCTAAGATCTGCACGCATGATGCTTAATGCCGAAACTTTATCACATGGCGGAAACGAGCATTCATAAGTAAATTGCTTTTTACAAATGTCTTCGTCGCTATTCTTATCATCGGGAAATAACTCAAAATTCTTAGCCCGGTACAAAATGCGGCTTTTTTCAAATTCGCCATAAGAGGGATTAGCTATTATGTACAGTGATGCCAGTGTTTGGTTTATTGCATAGACGCGGGTAATCAAACCCTCTTTTCCCTTTTGAAATCCAAAGTAACCATTTAGTCCTCTAACTTGCCCCGTCATCATTGTTCTGTAGATGGATGCCGGAGTTTCACCCCCGTTACCGTCAACAAACAGCGGCTTTGCCTTATCAAAGATGTTGTCGTTTTTAACAAACATTGAAAATGTTGTATCATTTAACAGGTGATCTATACTTGCGTGATTAATGCTTTCTGCATCTGTGATGGCGACGACTTTATTATTCTTGATAATTGCGTAATGCGGCAAACTATGATGTGGGAACAACTTGTTTAAAGCGGTATCCATAACTACGCAGGGGAAACTGTACTGGCTTTTTCTTTTATTTAAGAATGCGGTTACGCCAACTTCTGTATCTCTGGTATCTTTACTGTTGACCAGTAAAATCTCAACTTTGCCGATTTCGGATTGCTGCAACGCATACATTTTGGGAAAATGTGTTATACATGATGCACACCAGGTTGCCCAGAAGTCAAGAATGAGTAGCTTGTTTTTAAAATCGAATAGCCTTATAGTAGCCGCCGGATAATTAATAATGTTACCTATGGTGATGTCAGGTATGGTATCGCCAATTTTTAACTCTTGAGGTTTTGCTGGAATCCGTTGTGCAAAAGTGTGATTCACAAGTATTAGCGTTAAAATTATAGCTGAAAGTATCTTATTCATAATTTTATAAGTATTAATAGCCCGTATTTTGGGTTAGATTTGGATTGGCGTTTAATTCAGACACCGATATTGGATATAAAACCGAGGTGCTTTTAAAATTCACCTTCAACGGGCCAAGTACCTGAGTAGCCCTGTTTGTTCGCTTTAAATCGAACCATCGGTTTCCCCATTCACAAAAAAGTTCTGCCTGCCTTTCCTTTTCAATCGCGGATAATAGGGCTGGCTTGTCAACGGCGGTTGTACCAGCTAAACCAGCTCGTTTTCTGATCACATTCAAATCACTTATCGCACCATTTAGATTGCCGATATTTGCGTTGGCTTCTGCACGGATCAAAAATATTTCGCCAAGGCGAAATACGACAGAATATTCCGTTATACTTCCAGTTGTTTTGCCAATTTTGTATTTGTAAGGATACGGATATATTTGCCCTACTACATTATTGGCCTTTATCCAAGTGGACTTTCGCAGATCACCCACTTCAAAAGAGTTATAAAGGCTATTTGCGATTACATATTTAGGTTTTGCCGTACTGGTGGTCGGTACGAAATATAATCCTTCAAAAGTTGCCTGTTGTGGTAATACAGGCAAAAGGTTCCATATAGTTTCGCTGCTTGAAGATAAAAAGACGCTATTCAAGTTACTGACCATTGCGAACTTTCCAGACGTGATTATTTTATCTGCCTCAGCCGCCGCCGCCGCATATTGACCGGAATATAAATACACTTTCGCAAGCAAAGCAGTTGCTGAATAATAGTTCGCTCGTTCTTTCAGGCTTGAATTTACCGGAAGGTTAGCTTGAGCATATTTTAGGTCGGCTATTATCTGCGCATAAACCAAATCTGTTGTAGATCGTGCAATTAATCTTGATACGTTATAATCAGTTGTGGTAACAAGCGGTACGGCACCATACAAATTGACCAAATTAAAATAGAAGAACGCACGCAAAAACTTTGCATCTCCAATCATTGCGCTTTTATTCAAATCAGATATTTTAACCGAAGTCGATATGCCGTCAATACAAGCGTTTGTTTCATAAATATACTTATAGGCATATATGTATAAAGATTGCAACTTATCATTATCTGGAAGTAATTGATTGTTATAGAACTGTGCTGCCGAAGCATCATTCGCAGACAAATAAAGTTCATCGGCGGACAAGCCCGGATACAGCGATAATGCACCTGAACAAAAGCCGAAAGACCCTACTTGCATCATATTGGCATAGATTCCAAGAATAGCGGCATTTGCATCTGTGCTATCCGCAAAAACAGCTGCGGATGTAAGTTGGTTTCGTGGGCCGTCTGTCTGAACAAATTTTTTGCACGAAGATTGAATAAACATCGCTAACAAAACGATGCTTAAATAAACAGGATATGTTTTTTTCATAACGATATTTTTAGAGGTTAAGATTAAGGCCGAAGCTGATGGTTTTTAATGGCGGTATCCCATAAAAATTTTGTGTTTCAGGGTCGTTTCCTTTATAGTTAGTGATTGTTAATAAATTTTGGCCGGTTGCAAATAGTCTCAAGCTGCGAACGTTTATTTTACCCAGAAATCTTGTAGGAATAGTGTAAGAAAGTGTAGCCGTTTTCAATCTTATGTAAGAAGCATCACTATATATTCCGCTTGATTGTACGAAGTTGTTTGCGGCATCGTACTCCTGTCCATACTGAGATGAAAAGCGTTGAAACTGGGTTTGTTGTCCGGGTGATTGCCATCTTTGTAATAAGGTTACCGGTAGGTTTTGCTCAAGACCTGGTAAAAGAGAATAAACTTGTGAGAGATAGTTTATGCCAAGCTGTTTTTTAAACTCAACGAAGACATCTAATTGAAGCCCTTTATAACTAAAGGAATTTTGAAAGCCTCCATAGAATTTTGGATCTGTATTACCAATAATGATGTAGTCGTTCATTTTACCTTGAGAAGCATACGTAGGTGTGGAGGTCAGTTGCCCGTTGGCAGCAACAAATTGGAAAAGACCCGTGGCTTGGTCAACACCTGCATAATTATATCCCGTAACCGTATTAACAGATTTGCTGACGAAGTACGTTGTCGAATAGCTTGAATTTTCAATCCCTGGAAAGGATAAAAGCTTATTTTGAGGAATGGTTAAATTAAATGAACTGTTCCAAGAAAACCGACCATTTTTGAGAATGGTAGACTGAATTGAAAATTCCCAGCCCGTATTCTGCACAACAGCGTTCCAATTTTCATATACTGTTTGAAAGCCTGTTTGCGCCGGTAGTTGATAGGTAATCAATTGGTCACCTGATCTGTTACGATACCATGTGGCATTGAATAGCACCCGATCCTGATTAAAACCAAGTTCCAGTCCAAACTCCAGCTTTTTTGTATTAGCCCAGCTTAGCCGCGGATTATACAGATTCTGCGGCAAATAGCCTAAGTTCCCGCCATAAGTGTATTTCGCAGGAGCGTACCTGGATACATATTGGTAGTCTGCAATTGCATCACTCCCGGTTATCCCATAGCTTCCCCGAAGCTTTCCAAAACTCAATAAAGGGAAGTTATTTTTAATCAGCGATTCCTCACTAAAAAGCCAGCCAGCACCCACTGAACCGAAATTACCGAACTGTTTTGACGGGCCAAACCTGCTCGAACCATCTCTTCTGCCATTAATATTGAAGAGATATTTGTTATCAAAACGATAGTTTATCCTGCCGAAAATTGCCGAGTATTTGTATTCACTAAAAGCATCAGAGGCAGATGTAGTGGTTGCGCCGGATATGGAACCTAATAACGCATCGTTGATATATCCATAACCGTCCATTTCCGTTTTTGACGAAGCATTCCGCTGGAAGGTGCTACCGACTAAAATACTGTAGTTATTTTTTTTGTAGCTACTCTTGTACTCAATTTGCGGCTCTGCTATCCATGTTGACAGATTATTATTACCAAATTGTGCCAATGATGACGGGTTAAATGCAGGATTTTGCGAAGCTTGTGGGGTGTTGGAATATTCTTTACTATCGAATGTGTTATATCCGAGGCTTGTTCTTAGTGTCAAACCTTTAACAACCTGATAGGTCAATAAAACATTGCTGTTCAGGTTCAGATTGGTGATGTTATACATCCTTTTCAAATAAGCGAAAGGATTGCTTCCAGCATATGAGCCATCCAGTGAGACCCCTTTGTAATCCCAGATAAGGTTTCCTTGAGCATCTATTAAGGCCGGATAATTTGGTTCAAGCGTGTAGGCGGCGAGTATATTGGGTGCTCCTGAAGAATTATTTTTGTCATAAGAGTAAGTTGCTGTAAAGTCTATAGAAAACTTCTTATTCAATGAAGCGTGATGTATGTTAGTGGCAAAGTTTGCCCTGTTATCTGAAAAATCGCCTGGGAAAATATAAGTATCACGATTGAAACTACCACCAATCCTAAACTGGGTATTTTCGTTACCACCCGAAACCGACGCAGCCACATTAAGGTTATGAGCCGTATTTCCCAAAAATACCTTTTTCCAATCCGTGTACCTCGTTGTGTCAAATATGGTGAGATCGGGAGCATAAGCGGCGTCATACAATGTGGCATTAGGAGTTAACCCATCATTAGCAAACGCCTCTTTCCTTGCACTCAGGTATTGCTGGGTATTCATCATCGGCATTGTTTTGCCGATAAAACTTACGCCATCGCGTACATTTAAAGAGAAGTCTGTCTTGCCTGCTTTTCCCTTTTTCGTTGTGATCAAAATTACTCCGTTTCCTCCTCTCGAACCGTAGATGGCCGTCGCATCTGCATCCCTCAAAACTTCTATACTTTCTATATCGCCGGGGTTAATGCTGTTAAATGGGCTTAGTCCTCCATAGGCGTTATTATACAAATTACCGATACCTGGCGAAGCGAGGGAGGAGAACTGATTGATATTACCGTTTTGTGGCGCAAAGGGAACCCCGTCTATTATAAAGAGGGGGTTATCTTTAGGTCTGATAAACGATGTGCTGGGCTTCAACGTATTTTGCCCTCTGATCTGTACATTAAAAGATGCACCCGGTATACCGCTTGTAGAAGAAATGGTTAAGCCCGGCACTCTTCCTTGAAGTGCTTCCAGTGGGTTGCTGATCGCCTGCTTCCCTATTTCCTCAGCAGTAATCTTTGTTACACTGCCTACGTTGAAACGTTGGGTTGTAGTCCCGTAGGCAATTACTTGTACTTCATCTAATTTCGACGTATTTATGTTCAGTGTAATTCGTGACAAATCCGAACTGGCTTTAACTTCTTTAGTTAGGTATCCAATAAAGGAAATCTGTAGTGTTGCATCATTTTTGACATTTGACATGGAGAACTCGCCATTATTGTTGGTGGTCGTACTTGTACGACCACCCTTAATTAGGACAGTGGCTCCGATTAATGGAGAACCATTTTCGTCAAGGATTTTTCCATGAATGTCAATGGCTTTAAAACGATCAATAACTTTATTCAAAAAGGAAGGCACCTTCTCCTTCAACACTACCGCTTTATCGTCTACTTCATAAACAAAAGGTTGCTGATCAAAGCATTTTTCTAAAGCTTCTGTTAAAGTCGCATCTTTAATATTAATGGTGACAGGCTTTGCGGATTTGATCAATTCTAGATCATAAAAAAAATCATAGCCAGTCTGCGCTCTTATTTCGTCCATCACCTGGATCAAAGGCGCGTTTTTCTTGTTCAACGTGACCTTTTGTGCAAAAGATGTCGCGCTAACCTGCGTAATTGAGAAGATGAGCAAAAGCGTGGTTAACTTCATAATCATCAGTATTTTAGGGACGCAGCGCGGAGGCTGCATCAATTTCTTAAAGTAAAAATTGTACATTTGTTTAGCTTGTCTGGTGCAGTTTGCCGTTTCATTTCGAGTGGTTCTGGCATTCTGCGGTCAATAAATAGTTTAATTTTGCAATTAGGCTACCAAAGCTATCGCCGTTCCGGTTCCCGCCGGGACGGTTTTTTTTGGATCACCTTTAAGTAGAATTATTCCCGCACCGTAATCCTCCTTCCTTCGATCTTAAAGTGTACTTTCCCCGTTCGTTCCATAATTTTTAAAAGGTCTTTAATATCCCTTGACCTGGACAACTTACCCCCAAAAGCAAGATTCGCCTTGGCATCCATTTCATAGATCACTTCGACATTGTACCAACGGCTAACCTTTGCCATGATACTTTGAATGCTCTCGTTAAATTTGAAATATCCCTTCTTCCAGGCCATTACGTCCTCCAAATCAACATCACTCGTAACAATGATATTTGTTGCGCTGACCTGTGCCTGTTCTCCCGGTTTTAATAATTTGTTCTGTCCGTGATCAGAGATTTTTACCGACCCTTCCAATAAAGTTGTCTTGATTACTTTTTCATCGGCATAGGCCATCACGTCGAAATGTGTTCCCAAGACCTCAACCGTCTGTCCCAAACTGCTCACCTTAAAAGGCATCGCCCTATTATGTGCAATTTCAAAATACGCCTCGCCCTGCATTTTGACCAATCTTTCATTTCCTACAAATCTTGTAGGGTAGGTAATGCTGGACAGGGCATTCAGAAATACGACAGAGCCGTCCGGTAGTCTCACTTCCCATTGACCTCCTGCCGGAGCTTCGATAGTGTTGTATTCAATCTTACCAATATCAGCAGTCGTAGCAGAAGCATCATAGACCAATTGTCCATTTGCTGTTTTAGATATTTTTACACCGGACTGTGCAGCAACCTGCCCCAATTTGGCATCTGACAAGCTTATTTTCGTGCCATTCGCCAAAGTTAGTATGGCCTTGTTGCCGCCAGGAATAATACTAGCTACTTGTCCCTGTTCAACAGATGCAGTATTATTGCCGAAGTAAAGCAGACCAGCAGCAATAATGCATACTGCTACTGAAGCCGCAGCAACATAAGGAATAAAACGTTTGAAAATCGGCCTGCGATCTGGTGCAGGAAGATTTTTATAGATTGATGCCTTAATCGAATCATAGTCCAGTCTTTCGATAATTGCAGGCTCTTCTTTGAATACTTTGTTATCAAGACTTTCAAACAATATCTTTTCTTCCGGTGTGCATGTACCGTTCAAATATTTATTCAAAAGTTCCTGGGCTTCCTTTTTAGTCATTTTTATAAACAGTATTTTATTGCTGTCTATAGTAATGACAAATGAAACCCTGCGAGGTAAACATCAAAAGATAAAAAAAGTGAAATAATTTATCCGAAGAAAATCAGCAGGATAGAAAGGAAAGGTTTAAGTTTGATTCTTAGTTCGTTCAATGCACGGTTCAATGTGGTTTTTGAACTGTCTTCCGTAATGCCCAATTCTTCAGCAATGTTTTTATGAGATAAGCCTTGCTCTTTGTTTTTGATATAAACAGCCTGCATTCTTGGCGGCAGGTTGCGTACCTCCTGTTCTAAAAGTGCAGAAAATTCACGGAAACTCACTTCTTGATCAGTTGTGTTTAAACCCTCCACAAAGGCAAACGCCAATTTTTCTGTGTACGCTTCAACGCGTTTGTCTTTGGCGAGGATGTTTAAAGTCTGATTCCTGACACTGGTAAACAGATAGGATTTTAAAGCGGTATCAATATATAGCTGATCTGCCCGGTTCCAAACCTGCGTAAAGAGATCTTGGATAATGTCAGCTGCCTGATCTTCATCCCTTAATCTTTTCAGGGCATAAATAAACATGGGTTGCCAATATCTATCATAGATTTCAGTAAATGCAGCATGATCCCTCCGCTTTAAAAAAGCGGTCAGTTCTTCATCTGAATATTTGCTGTAGTCTAGCATTGCCGTAAGATATCCCCTGTAATTTACTAAAAATCAACGCCAATATTAAAAAAATATTTCCTTAATAATTCCCCACTATTAAATTTTTAGCCAAAAAGAAAGCGGAAATAGTTTTTAATGACCATTCCCGCTTATCTAAATTAACGCTCTCGTATATAAATACGCCATATAATTGAATTTATTGCACAGCGTTAAATTTTCTTGATATATTTCTCCTCTTATCTTTAGATTTTGAGATAAAGACTCAGGTTACATCACAATTCCCTGCTGTTCTATTGGCTCATCTCCACCTTTTTCATCTTCTTTTTTAACTTCTTCCTGATTTTTTGGATTTTTAGCTTCGATTTTCTTCAATTCCTCTTTTACCAACCGATCGATGTCGGCCTTAATGGAAATGTAGTTCTCCATAATATCCGCTTGACTGATTTTATTGATTGCTGGAATGGGTTTATAACCAGCCTCTTCTTCCGCAATGGCATCATGGTCGTTCTGTATCTCCGAATGGAACATTTTCAGGCTGATCTTCTCATCTGGATTATCTGCCACAATGCCAACAAACTCACCAGATGACAGGGCAGCAATCTTTGAAGCAGGAATGGCCGAATCCATTTGGGTAGACCTGGAAATGGAAACATCGCTACTTGAGATGCTCTTGCTTTCCTTATCCTGGACGATCTTTCCAAAACCCTCACTGAGTTTTTTGGCGGTATCGCCAGTAACCTGCCCGCTGATAATATTGCCAACGATACCAGTAATCACATCCGCCTGTTCTGCACCATAGTCCTTTTTCAGTTGTTCGGTAGATTGTACCGCAATGGTGGTTGAAACCTTATTGCTCCTTGCCGTTGCAATCAGACTATCCATATTATTGAAAAATATCGTTGGGAATTCATCAAAGATCAGGCTGCTCTTTAACTGGCCTTTTCGGTTCACCAGTTTGATTACCCTTGAAATATACAATGATAATACCGCACCATACACCTGCAATTTCTGCGGATTGTTGCCCACACAGATAATCTTGGGTTCTTCGGGATTGTTCAGGTCAAGGGTAAAATCGTTTCCGCTTAGCACATAATAAAGCTGTGGAGATGACAACCTTGCTAGTCCAATCTTTGCCGATGCAATCTGTCCCTCTAGTTGGGGCATTGCTTTTCTCTGTAATGCCGAAATAAAGGGATTAATCAGGGGCCTGATTTCCTCTTCCTCTTTTAGCACGGCAAACAAAGGGTCATAATCATACTGGATCAGCTCAATCAAATGTGGCAGTGTACAATATTTCCCATTTTGATATCTCCTTAAATACCAGATTACCGCTGTAACAAAGTTAACTGCACTCTCCACAAAAAAATCGCCCTGTTTTTTGATCCAGTCCCTGTTCAGTCCCAACATAATCGTCCGAGAAGCTTCTGCCGCATCGGTAATATCTTCCATTCCCTCTGGTGAAAGCGGATTGCACCTGTGCTTTGGATTTTCCAGATCAATGGTATAGAATTTTGGTACTACCTTATAGTTCTTGTGGTATTTTATCAGTTTATTGTAGGCGATCTTGGAAAGGTCATCAAACTTGAAATCATAAATGAACATCGAAAAGCCTTTTTTGATATGTTGGTCGATGATGTGCCTGATCACAAAATAGGTCTTTCCTGCGCCAGGTGTTCCGGCAACCAGAATCCCCCGAAATGGATTGATAATGTTTATCCAACTATCCCTTACCTTATTTTTAAGCCTATATTTCGCAGGGAGATTGATGGAATATTCATTTTCTAGTAGTCGCTCTTCTTGGGGGAAAGTTTCATTCTCCGAATTGAAAACATCCTTGCTAAGTCCGTTTTTGATGAGCCTGCTCAACAAGCCTCCACCATTCAGGATCAGCATATAGCCTGTTATGGTAATCCCGATATACAAAATCGCAATCACTTTCGGTGTTGCATAAAGGTAAAAACAGAGTGCACTGATAAAATAGAGCAACAGTCCGGTCAATAGGTAGGCAATAATCGAGTTCTTCTGTATCTTTTCATCCTTCTTACCCTTGACCGCCACTAGGGAAACAACCAGTAAAAGCAGTGCGGAAAGCTTTGGAATGAGCAGTCCCTTAAAAAGCCCGGTTCTTGAAATATTGCCGATCAATCGGTCTGTTATCTCGGCTGTCCATCCCCATTGCTGAAAAGCAACGTAACAGCAAAGGTAAAAATGGATGGCCAAAATGAAAATGCTGATCAGCCTTGTAAAGTCGATGATCTTTCTTAGACCTTGAATGTCTTCTCCTGTATTCATAATAATATTTTTATAGTTACATACTTAATCCCTGTTCGTTATCCTGTGATTTATGTTTTCTGCGTTTTCGTTTCTTCTTAAGACCTGCACCCAAGGATTCATTGTTTTGCTTTTCCAGTAAAATACCTAGATAGTCGGTCGGCTCTGGCAGCTTGAGATAGGTGGTTGGTTCCAATGTGGCTTCAACGGTATTTTCTGGTTTGAGAGGTTTTCGGTGGCTAATTGCTGAACGCATATTAAGCCTTTCCTTCAGGTTCCCTTTTGCATTGGTGTTGGCATATTTAAAGGTTTCTGAAATTGGCCTGTCAAATCCAAACTGCTGATCAAACAGTTTTTCTCCCGAGTTCTTGAACGCTACCCGATCAAACTGGCCCAATTTTTTAGAATGTTCTGCATTTCTGCCCCTTGATTTGTTCATCGGGCTCAGCTTGATTTTGTTGGTGATATCCTTTCGGCTTACGATCACCTGAACATGCATCTGTTCGCCAGGCTTTGCCGTTCCCCGTTTTACCAGTCCGCTTTTTACCTCTTTATCCTTGTATGAATAATAGCGGTAGTTTTCAAGTTTGCCGAACCATAAAAGGTCACTGCCAGAATTAATATCTGCACGCTTGAAATTCTTTGCGTACCCATCCATCACCTTGATTGCATAAGCTTTCAGGTTTTCCCTTGCACCATTCTCGCCATAAAGTTCCTTTAGGTGGCTGATCTCCTTTTGGCTTGGACTGATGTTGATCAGGAAGAATTTTGCATCTTCTCTGCATAGTTTTGCCACATTGTTGTCCAGTTTATTCTTGACCTCATAAGCTTGGACGGTATCGGTACTGCCATTGAACCATAACATTGGTTCTTCGGGCTTGTACAGCCTGTTCTCCTTGTCCAGATAATGTACCAGCGCTCCGCTACTGGCTTTGTTATCTCCCTTTTCACTATCGGTTATATTGATGTACATTGCCTAAAGATTTGCTACCTGTTTTCTAACATCTTCGATGAGTTCTTCTTTTTCCCTTGATTTGAACGAGCCCAGTTCTTCGCGGTTTCTGATGTAAGCATTAAGGATTAGGATAAAATTTGCCTTTAGTTTTTCCTTTCCATCTATCACCTTGGCTAACAGTTTTTCTGTTTCCAAAAGTTTGGAATTTTGTTCCTGCTGGTTTTTAAGGATGGTTTTGTTTGCACCAACGACCTGCTCGTTGAAGTATTTGACGATATCCTTTTGATTGGAGATCATCTTGTCCATTGCCTCTTTCATCGGGATGAGCAATAGCTGTTCTTGGGTCTTGATGAAACTGGTGTAGGTTTTATGGCTTTTGGCAAATGAATTCTTTAACAGGTCATCACTTACATCTGTGGGATCTTTTTTTGTCCTGTAAAAGTATTCTACCATTTTGATGAATAAAGCCCGCTTGCTTAGCCCTAGCTCAAGAGCTATCTTATCCAGTTTGGCATCCAGCATAGCAGGGTATTTGATGGTGTTAACGTTTTCCTTTTCCATATTGGTTATCCGATATTTATTAGCAGTTGGAATTTTTTAGGGAATTCACTTTTGCCACTTAACTGAACATTTTGATTAGTAAAGCATTCCCGGAGAATGCTTCCACACCCCGTAGCAGTAGCGTAGGGGCATAAAGTAAGGCTCTGCCTAACTTCCGCTTGCTCCTTTTCTTTGAAGGGAAAAGGACATTGCGAGGAGCCCGAAGCAATGCGGATAAAAAATGGGGTTGTGGTGGACGTTGCTGTACTTTTCATAGTGGGATTTAAATACAGCAAATTTCAATGGTTAGCTTTATAGCCATTGGGTTAGTATAGTATATACCAGAATATTTTTTATTAATAAGGAATTCACCGGCAAATTTGAGAAAGGCATTCAACTCCGATTAGGATATTATTGTAAGTATCTTTGTCGCCTACCAAATATAACCCAAGCTATGATAAGAATTAGAGGAGACCAGCAGTCTGAGATACAATATGTACTTATTACCGACCACGAGCCATTGCTGAGACCTTTTTTACCTCCTACAGAGGTTAAGTCTGAGGCTTTTAACTTCATGAGCAAATTGCCGAAGGACATTGTTCAAATCCCTGGTGGACTGGATTATTTTGAGCTCATCAAGAGAACAGGGCTAAATAACCCAATTCGTTTTCACGTTGTCTATAGCAACAATGTAGAAACGTACCTAGATGTTGCAAGAAAAGATATGTTAAAACTTTTCTTTGTAGATTGTAAAATACCAGCAATTAAGCAAGTACTTGATGCTCTCGAACAAGCTGATTCCGATCTGCACTATTACAATTTGTTTGGGGTCGAGAACGAGATAGATTTCAATGTTGGTAACAAGGTTAAAATTCCAGGCCAGTTTATGGAGTCGGTCATCTTGAATAACGAAAGGATACTTGAGTTGATGAACTTTCCGAAAAAACCCATAGCACCAAATATTAGCGTATATGAAAAGGGGTTCTATGACTATCCCTACTTTATACCAGCACAGACGAACTATCATATTGTCAATTCTATGCTGGGCAACTTTACGTGCGGGAAAGGAAAAGAATCTACAATGGAGGAATTGATAGAATTACATTCCAACGAATCGAAAAAAGCATTCAAGGAGCCCAACTCATTTACGCGAATGGATATGATCAGCAGAGAGATAAAAAAGATAGATTATTTCTCGTTTCTCTTATCAAAGGAAAAGTTGATAACTCCTGTACATGAGATAAACCCAATATTTTCGCCACTAATAATCGTTGCTCCATTTCACAATCCAGATATCAGACACATCAAAAGTGCCAACCAAAATGGAGAGGACGAAATTTTTAAAACCTTTCTCAGGTCATTGGACATTGAGCAGACACAAAACTACATTGGCAATTCTTTAACTCACGGCGAGGACGCAGTAAAACTTACTGGCCAACTGGCAAAATCTAAAAACGAATATTTGGACAATGTCTCGCTATTACATGCCTCATTTGATTTCTCTCCAATATTGCGACTCCCAAGCCAAGGAAAATCAATTTATAGAAATTTATCATTTTTTAGAACTGAAGCACTGGGGGCAATAAGCCAGCCTAAGAACCGCAAGAACATCAAGAAAACCATCAGTCGGTTTGGTCACGATTTGGCAAAAAGAACAATATCCGAAAAGGTAAAACAGAGCCTTATTACAAAGAACCGTCAAATTGTTGCACTTACTGACTTGCCAATTGAGTGGTTGGATATTGATGGCATTCCATTATCTTTTACTCATGATGTTTGCAGAATTCCTGAAACCTCACTACATGGGCTTCTGGCTTCTTTTACGACCAATGAGCAACTCGAATATTCCGTGCCCACTGATATCTTGGAGAAAACCCTTGTTATTTATGGAAGCGACGAACCAGCTTTTAAAGTTTGGCAAAATCCCGTGAATGCATTGTCGCGGACACATGGTTTTACTACACAGGTTTGCCTTAGCGTCGATGACATGGTACAAGCAATAGAAAAATTCAAACCGGACTTGCTTATTTTCGATTGCCACGGAGGATATGATGCTAACACAAACAGCTCGTATTTGCTGCTTGGCGATGAACAGCTGACAGGTGAAAAAATCGTTGAGAGAAATATACATGCGCCCCTTATATTTCTTTCCGCTTGTAATACGGCACCAACTTATGGTACCATCAACACAATCGCGAATGCATTTTTTCAAACTCAGTGCCTATCGGTTACAACCACATATCTTCCGATAAATATCTCCACTGGATCAATCTTATACTTGAGGCTATTGAACAATCTGAAAATGGCATCTACTGAGGCTATCCATCAAAATTGGCTGGAATTTGTTTCCTACGTTATCAGAACTTCCGCAGTCTCTGATGCATATACATTTTTAAGCAAAACCGATAACAAACACATCGATTCGCCAAAGGCGGCACTTTCCCAAGCCAAGTCTTTTAATCAGCTGATGTCTTTTTATAATAGAAGAAGGGTATTCAAAGAGTTAGATCAAACCTTACGCAAACTGTCTGGCACAGAAGAACAAGTGTTATCAAAGATAATTCCAGAATATCTGTTTTACAGTAATTTAGGTAGAAGTGATCTAATCAAGTTTGATGTTTATGTAGATAAATATGACCAGCTTAACGATAATACGAAATTAAAAACCAAAAAATTTACACTATAGATTTTATTCTAGATTTTAGCCATTCTTCATCGATAGAATCGATTTTAAATCATTTGCATTAATTAATATTTTTCATTAAATTGCTTTAATTCAATTAGTTATAAAACTATATTTATTTTTAGCCAGGTTAATCTTTTTGGGATATACCAAGGTAAACCATTAAATTTTAGGTGAAATTTCAATAATTGTTCCCAAAAGGAGCAGTATGGACCCATTAATTGAAGAAACAAGAAGTTTGACCCCTTTTAAGGTAATCGAAGATTTTCGCACAAGGGGAATCGAAGTTACCTATGAAGAAGCCGAGAAGTATATTGACCTCATTTACTTCTTAGCTAGAGTGGTCGTTGATCAGAATTTTATAAAATGAAAATAGCAGATTTATACATAAGAGTAAGTACAGACGAACAGGCAGACAAGGGATATTCACAGCGTAGCCAAGAAGAAGTTCTAAAAAAGTATTGCGAACAGAATAGAATTACTTTCCGTAATGTCATATTTGAAGATCATTCCGCCAAGACGTTTGTCAGACCAGAATGGCAAAAACTTTTGTTAAGCCTCAAACAGCACAAACGTCAAACAAGCCTAATCCTTTTTACTAAATGGGATAGGTTTAGCAGGAATGCCCCTGATGCCTACCAGATGATTAACCTGTTAAAGACACTGGGTGTAGAACCGCAGGCAATCGAACAGCCATTGGATATGTCAGTGCCAGAAAATAAAATGATGCTTGCCATCTATCTGACCGCACCAGAGATCGAAAACGACCGTAGGGCCTTGAACACATTTTACGGGATGCGTAGGGCGAGAAAAGAAGGGCGTTGGACTGGTGGCGCTCCAATTGGATATATTAATCTGAGTAGTCCAGATGGTAAAAAATACATTGCCCCAAATGGCTTACAGGCAAAATTGATGAAATGGGCATTCAATGAGATTGCGTTGAATAAATATTCAAGCGAGCAGATATTCAATCAAGCGAAGAAACTGGGGTTAGCTTGTAATAAAAATCGCTTCCTACAGGCAATAAGAAATCCGATGTACTGCGGTAAGATTATCATTGTGGCATACAAGGATGAAAAACAGCATTTGGTTAAAGGACAGCATGTGCCTTTGATTTCGGAAGCACTGTTTCATGAGGTACAGGATATTTTAGATGGCCGCAAAAGAAAAATCAAGACCACCATTGCTTCTCATGACAAGATGCCATTGAGGGGGTTTCTAAATTGCTCAAGATGTTCCCGCACGCTAACTTCGAGTGCATCAAAAGGACGCAACACCTATTATTACTATTATCATTGTTCCTCTCAATGCGGTTATCGTACGAAAGTGGAAGTGGTAAATGAAGCATTCTTCGACGAATTAGAAAAATGTGCACTGAATGAAGTATCAGCAGAACATTTCAAAATCGCTATAATGGAGAGTTTTGAAGCAGTTACCAAAAACGACCGGGAGAACAAGCAAAAATGTATTCAGGAGATTAGTGAGCTAAATAATCGCATTACTACATGTAGGGAACTATTATTGGCAGGTGATCTGGAGAGCGATGACTATAAGATAATAAAGACTGAAGCGGAAAAAAAGATTGCAGTACTTGAAGCAAAGCTATCGGAAATCCCAATTAACCTCATGGAATTGGCTGATGTGGAAATGGTTTTGGACAAGGCAATTATCAAATTTACGGATATTATTTCAATCTACAGTAATTCAGGCGTTTACGTTCAAAGAAGGATAATTGGTTCGATGTTCCCCGAAAAATTCACTTTTGAAAATCTTAAACATCGAACCGCTAACCTAAGCTTTTTATTCAGGCTTATCTATCAGATTAACAGCAAATTAGAAGGCAAAAAAAAGGGGCAAGCGACCGTTAAAACGTGCTTGCCCACTAAGGCTCCCTCTGCTGGGCTCGAACCAGCGACCCTCTGATTAACAGACGGACGCTACCCATTTCTAACTAAATCTTAATCAGTCAATTACAATTTTTAAAAGAAATCCCGTTAAATATTTGTAACGGTTTTTTATTTGCTTATAAAGATAATGAATATTTTAAGTTGTGCATAATAGGATGCTAAACTTATACCATTTTCAGTCCCGATGCTTTTCCGTATCTAATATCGGAGTGGATATGTTATCAATTGCATCGTTAAAATGCTATTTTTGATGGCTTTAAAGCACTTTTTTATCTGTTATCTTGGGTGATTTGGCTGAGTGTTGGCAGAATTTTTAAGTTCTTATTAAGAATAAAGATAATCGAAAACATTGTTTATATATTCCAATAGCATCTTTAATATGCTATTAGGTTGTGTATCATGATTGGATAAATAGAAAAATCCGTGAGATTGATTTTTAAAGAAAATTATATATTTTATCCAATTGTAATATCAATTCCTATCTCAGTTTAACGAATATATTATTGAAACCTGGAATCCTTTTTACTTTTTCACGACCATTATATCCTATTTATCACTGCACAGCTATTTTGAACCTCACAACAAATAAAAATTGAACTCCACAACAAAACTTTTAGATATTAAAAGCCCTAATTTTGTATCATCAACTAAAGAATATTATATACATACACATCAAGAAATGAAAAATCAAACAGTATTGGTAACAGGGGGAACAGGATTTGTAGGCATACACACCATTGTACAGTTGTTACAACAGGGATACCTCGTTAAAACAACATTACGTTCCCTAGCTAAAAAAGACACGATACTTCAGGCATTAAGCGAAGCAGGAATAACCAATTCTGAGAGGGTGTCTTTTCATGAAGCAGAACTTACAAGCGATCAGGGTTGGGATGACGCAGCAAAAAATTGTGATTATGTACTGCACATTGCATCACCCTTTCCGGCAGAAAATCCAAAAGATGAAAATGACCTCATCATACCAGCCCGTGAAGGCGCTTTGCGTGTGCTAAAAGCTGCTAAAAAAGCGGGTGTAAAACGTGTTGTGCTTACTTCATCTTTTGCAGCGGTGGGTTACAGTAAAGATCCAAATGGCTATATTTTTACAGAGGCCGATTGGACAGATGAGAATAAACCTATTGCTGCCTACGTAAAATCAAAAACCATTGCTGAAAAAGCGGCCTGGAATTTTATGGAAACAGAAGGTGGTGACATGGAACTAACGGTAATTAATCCTGTAGGAATTTTCGGCCCTGTAATTGGCGGTATCAGTTCAGCCTCGTTGGATACCGTTATAAAAGGTATTATTGAGGGGTCAATTAAGGAAAGTCCTTCGTTCACGTTCAACGTGGTAGATGTACGTGACGTAGCAGCTATTCACATTAGCGCAATGTTGCATCCGAAGGCTAAAGGCGAACGTTTTTTAGCAACTGCTGAAGGCGCAATGAGCTTTTATGATGTAGCAGAATTCATCAAAAAAGAACGCCCAACTTTGGCCTCAAAAATTGCAGAAATGCATCCAACTGCTCCCGAGTTCTATACTGTCATTTCAAACAGAAAGGCGCTAGATATCCTAGGTTTGACACCTCTTAACCGTGAAGAAGCCCTTTTGGCAAGCATAGATAGCTTGTATTAGGTTATTTTTTTAATTTTGTTTACCGTGATACTCAGCAATTGAAAGATAGCAATATACAATCCTGCCATTTAGGCCCAGAAATATCTCCCGAATCGTTAATTCAGGAACATTACTTTTTATACCTACTTAAGGGATCTATGAAAGCTTATGATGGTCATAAAAATTACGAAATAAACCCTGGAGACTGTTATCTGGCCAGAAAAAACCATTTGGTTAGATATACAAAGTTAAGGGATAATGGATCTTTTGAAAAAATTATCATCACTTTTGATGAGCCATTTTTGCAAGAGTTTTTTCATCGGCACACCTACCCAGTTCAGGCCCCAAAAACACAGGATGCCTTCCTTTCGATTGAACAAAATAAGCTGATTAAGAACTACATCCAATCTTTATCGCCTTATTACTCAGGCGACCAACAATTGGATGAAACATTTGCATCCATCAAAAGGGAAGAACTACTGCTCATCTTACTTAAGTCGGCACCTGATCTGGCGAATATATTCTTCAACTTCGGAATGCCACACAAGGCTGAGCTCGAAACTTACATGAACCGCAATTTCCGGTTTAATATAAGCTTGAAAAGGTTTGCTTACCTCACCGGTAGGAGCCTATCTTCCTTTAAAAGAGATTTCCAAAAAACCTTCGATATACAGCCTGGACAATGGCTAAAGAAGAAACGCCTTGATGAGGCCTATTTCCAGATTTCCCAAAATAACCATAAACCAAGCGATGTTTATATTGAAGTAGGATTTGAAGATTTTTCTCATTTTTCGTTTGCATTTAAAAAAAAATTTGGAAAGTCTCCCAGTGCACTACTTCCAATCACGAAAGCTTAAAGCATATCGTCTGACACAACAAAGTATGAAGAACCCTGCTAGGTGAAAAACCAATCTATTTGACCCCGTATCGCCAAATCCGTAACGGCAAGATAATTAGTGATATAATTTCCGGCGAGAGGAAGTCAATCCATTGTCGTTTTTCATTCTAACTCAAAGATAGGCTTCAACCTAGGCTTGGGTAAAATAATGGAGGTGCCGTTGCATGCATAAAAAGAAACAATAGATGGCTGTCCAGAAATGAAACCCAATACATGCATGGCCTTGATCGTAAAATAAAAATATGTGCAGTAACTTACATGTATTAAGAATCCGAAAATGAACAATATAGATGTGAAAAATTCCACATTCATTAATTTAGGTCATGACGGACTTGCCCCTTAGATAAAAATTCTATTTTTCCAACCAAAATTATTTCCTTCTTAAATGGGGCAGGCTTGAGTTGAGGAACCAAATAATGGATTTGCTCGCTTTAATTGTATCTTTCTCCTACAATAACAACATTTGGATTCCTGAAAAAGCTTGTAAACTTAGTCTTTACAGGGTCTAAATTAAAACCCTTACTATTAGTAATTCATTATAAAACTTTATTAAAAGTGGCTTAATGGACACATTTGTTTATTAACAGATTTAATCCGCTTTTGTTCCAGATAAAACAATCAATATATTTATTAATTTTAATGAATCATTGCTTTCTAAATTTGGAAGTAATCAACCTAACCAAACTAAGATCTTTCTTAATGAAACGCCTGCTTTTTATTCATCTGTTTATTTTTCTCCATGTAATTTGTCTGGCACAGAAGCATAATATAGCTTTGAATGAAGAAAATTTACTTAATAAATTACATTCTGAATTAAATAAGAAGGGAGCATATGATGAGCAGAAAACAACGAGAATTTCTAATCTTGAAAAGTCCCTTGGCACAAATGACAACGTAGATTTTAAGTACAATGTTTACCTTAAATTATATAATGAGTACAAATCATTTAATTTTGATAAGGCGTTTAATTATGCAACCAAATTGCAGGAGGTTGGCCATTTAAATCATGATCAAGCTAAAATCGCCTATGGTAAAATTAAGCTCGGATTTATCTTACTGTCATCTGGCATGTTTAAAGAAACCTTCGATTCTTTAAAAACTGTTCAAGTAAATCTTTTATCAACTGAAGCCAAAAAGGAATATTATTTAATTACAGCGAGAACCTATTACGATCTGGCAGATTTTACAAAAGATAATTATTACAGTCCGATATATAACAAATCGGCAGGTCAATATATCGATTCAGCCTTGTCGCTTTATGCAGTTAACTCTTTTGAATATTTATATTATAATGGTTTAAAATTTTTAAAAGCAGGAGATAAGGAAAAGGCAATTATCAATTTTGAGAAATTACTCAATGTAAAAGATTATAAATTATCCGATCATCAGTTTGCAGTTACGGCTTCTACACTGAGTGATATTTTTATTCAGAACCAACAAAGAGATAAAGCCATTAATTTGCTCATGTTGGCCGCAATTGCCGATGTAAAATCATCTACAAAGGAAGCTGCCGCACTAGGTAACCTGGCACAGTTACTTCACCAGCGGGGCGATGTTGATGATGCCTACATTTTTATAAAGGCAGCGATGGATGATGCAACCTATTATGGTGCCCGCCAGCGTAAAATTCAAATGGGTGCAATTTTGCCTTTAATTGCCAGCAAAAGGATTAACAATGTTGAGGAACAAAGACGTGCATTATTTTTTTATGCATCATTACTTACTGCCTTGGCAATTATTTTGGTTGTATTTGCAGTGATCATTTATAAACAGCTTCGAAAAATTAAGATTGCAGATAAAATTATTCTTGAAGCCAATCACAACCTTCAGGAAACCATTCACAAATTGGATGAGGCTAACAAAATTAAAGAAGAATATATTGGTTATTATTTTAACCTAATTTCTGAATACATTGAGAAACTCGAAAAGTTCAAACGATCAGTTGACAATAAACTAATTACAAAAAGGTATGATGACATTCGCTTTTTGGTAGATAATATTAATTTGAAAAAGGAAAGAGAAGAACTATTTGTCAATTTTGACCGGGCTTTTCTTAAGATTTTTCCAAATTTTGTGCCCTCATTTAATACCATGTTCATTCCCGAAAATCAGGTAAGTTTATTACCTAATCAATTACTAAATACTGATCTCAGGATTTTTTCGCTTATTAGGTTAGGTATTACTGATACTGAAAAGATTGCACATATTTTAGGGTATTCCGTTAATACCATTTACAACTATAAAGCTCGGTTGAAATGTAAATCTTTAATTCCGAATGATGATTTTGAAGATGCAATAATGACGATCAAGGCAGTTTAAACTTCAAAAATCCATTATATTACGTTTATATTTTTGAGTGAAGACTTAAAATTAATTATCTGTTTATCAGTTAATTACGAAAATACAATTCAAAATTCATTTATATTCGTTCGTTGAAATTTGTTCTCTTTTTATTTATAGTTTCTCTTTGAGTACCAAATATAAACTTAACAAAGAGTACAATGGACAAAAAACTATTACTTAAAAAGTTTCTTTTTATTCCTTTGCTTTTGCTCCTAACTTTCTCAGGCAGGGCACAAAGTGTAACCATTAGCGGAAAAATCTCCGATGGATCAGGAACAGCTTTACCAGGTGTTAGTATTTCCGTTAAAGGAACCTCGAGGGGAACTACAAGCGACGGAAATGGTAGTTACACCATATCAGCCACCAATACAGAGGTGTTGATATTTTCAATGATTGGTTTTCAAAAACAGGAAATCAATGTAAATAAACAAACCATCATTAATCTTCAACTAAAAGAAGAACCCAATTCATTAAATGATGTGGTTGTTGTGGGTTATGGAACCCAAAAGAGAAAGGATTTAACGGGTTCGGTATCATCAGTTAAGGGAGATGTTTTTAAAAATCAGCCAATAACAAATGCTACTGAAGCTTTGCAAGGAAGAATTGCAGGTGTAAATATTGTTAAAAGCTCAGGTGCGCCCGATGCACAGCCGACAATTATTATTCGTGGTTTATCATCCCTTAATCAGCCAAATCCATTATATATTGTTGATGGAATTCGTGTAAACGATGTGAATAATGTAAACGTTCAGGATATCGAATCAATGGATGTTTTAAAAGATGCAGCAGCAGCCTCTATTTATGGTGCGGCAGCGGCAGGTGGAGTGGTTTTAATCACCACGAAAAAAGGAACATCATCTGCTCCCCAGGTTAATTACAATATGCGTTATGGCATAACAACCCCTAAGGTAGGCGAATTGCTTGATAAGGATGGTTATATCAAACTGCAGAACATCATCAATCCGGGTAGGTTTACAAATGCGGCAAGGTTAGATACTTTAGCTAATACCGATTGGGTTGATGAAACATTTAGTAATGCAAATGAACAGAATCACAACCTATCATTAAGTGGTTCGTTTCCAATTGGAAATTACCTTATTTCTGGTTTTTATAATAAACAAGAGGGAGTAGCCAGAAAGAATTTTTCAAATATTGGTGGCGCAAGGATTAACACAAATTTTAATCTTGGTAAAATTTTCAAATTTGGCGAACAACTTTCTATTTCTCGTAGGAAAACTTCAAATCCACAAAATGTTGGGGTAGAAGCCCAGCTTCATAATTCGCCTTTTAGAACGCTACCTATAATTCCACTTTATAACAAGAACGGAAGTTATGGTACTCTGCCAACCGGTTATCCGGGACTAGCATTTTCAGGAAGCCATCCAGTGGGTGCAATTGATAATGCAAATGTGGAAGATTTTAGAAATAACTTACAAGCGAATATTTTTGGAGAAGTTCAATTGCCATTTCATTTAAATTTTCGAAGCAACGTTGGGTATTCTTATTATAATCAAACTCAAAACTACTTCCAAAATGCTTTTTCAATTGGAGGTGTAGGTGCCGGAACAAACTCTTTAAATAAACTTTCGGTAGAGAGCCAGTCATTATTGACTAACTTTATCTTAACGTATAACCAGACTTTTGCTAAGCATAATATTAATGCGGTTGCTGGTTACGAGCAGATCACAAGTAAATTTAATAATGTTAATGTTACTGCAAACGATGTATCACCTACAGCAGCTGCAGGTTACTCATTTATCCAAACGGCTAAAACCACCTATTTATTTACCGGTCAGAATGATAATAACGGTTTAATTAAATCACTATTTGCCAGGTTAAATTATAATTATGCAGGTAAATATTATTTGTCAGCTTCAATCAGACGTGATGCAAACTTTACCGTTTTTGGTCCAAACAAGCAAAAAGGAACTTTTCCTGCAGCTTCTGCAGCCTGGAATATCTCAGAGGAGCCTTTCTTTAAAGAGGTACTTCCAACCTTCGATATTTTAAAAATAAGAGCAAGTTATGGCGAACTAGGAAATAGTAATATCGCTCCATATTCTTATTTATCAGTTTACCAGCCTTTTGCAAGTTTAGGAAATGGAAGTGCAGGTGGTGTTAACTTTTCCCCGGGTGCGACTATAATCCCTGGCACAACATACAGTGCAATTCCAAACCCTGATTTACACTGGGAAACTATAAAAGAGTTTAATCTTGGTGTAGATGGAGAATTGCTTAAAAACAAGGTTTATTTTACAGTAGAATACTATAACAAGAAAACCGAAGATATGCTTTATGCATTACCGATGGCTCCTAGTGCAGGTATTTCAGGCGCATATATTACCAATATTGGTTCGGTAAGTAATAAAGGAGTAGAGCTTTTATTAGGCTATAGAAGTAACATCGGTAAACTCGGTTTTGATGTAAGTTTTACTGGTGGCTATAACAAAAATGAAGTGACGAAATTAACTTCGCAAACCACATCTGAATTAAGCGATGGTTATAACTATTACAATAATGGTGATGTATCCTTTCAGATTATGCCAAATCAAACCATTACTACAACAAAACAAGGCTTGCCTTTCGGATCATTTTATGGCTATAAATCTTTAGGCGTTTTTCAAACAGATGCCGAAGCTGCCAAGCAAACAGTTAATGGAATTGCAGCACATGCCGGAGATTTGCATTTTGAAGACCTGGATGGTAACGGTGTAATTAATGATCAGGATCGACAAGTTATTGGTAATCCAAATCCAAAATTTGTATACGGTTTAAACCTTCGTTTTAATTACAGAGGTTTTGATGCAGCCCTTTTATTTAATGGTGTTGCAGGTGTAGATCTTTTTAATGGGGTTAAGGCCTACGAAATGCGTCCTTTCGCCGATGGAAATACTTCGCCTAAAGTTTGGGGTGCTTCTTTCCTTGCTGGAAACGGACTTACTGATCAACCGCGTTTAGGTGTAGTAAATACAAATGGAAGCTTCAACCTTGATCCTAATGGAAACTACTCTTCTGTAAACAGCTATTTCGTTGAGAAAGGCGATTACCTGAAACTTAAAAATCTTCAGATCGGTTACACCTTTACCGGTGGCTTTATGCAGAAAATTAAAGTTAGAAGCCTAAGGTTATTTGTAATGGGAAATAACCTTTTCACCATAACCAAATACAGCGGACTTGATCCTGAACTTGGAGCTTCTTTTTCACCATCTGGATATTCGGGTGTAACCGCAAGAGGAATAGATGTGGTAAGCCAATATCCGCAAACACGAATTTATTCTTTCGGTCTGGATGTTAATTTCTAAAAGCTATAAAAACAATAAGATGTATAAAAAAATATATATTACAATACTGGCTCTTGGATTATTAGCCGGTTGTAAAAAAGATCCCGCTCTGGTTGTTCCAACCGATAGAGTGTCTACTTCATCCTTTCCTAATACACTTGATGAACTCAATACAATACTTGCTCCGGCTTACGGAAATTTAAAAAGTATTGGTTTATGGGGATTTGAATTGATGCCTAAAGCACTTGAAAATTCTACCCATACAGGTGATGCAAATTATAATGGCGATGCGGCATGGAATGAAATGACTGCCAACAACCTAAGTGTAACAAACGGAAAATCGCAAAATGCCTGGACAGCCCTATATGCGGGCGTAACCACATGTAATGTTACTCTTGCAGCGGCTGATTTTTTTGAAGCAAATAAAGCTTCATCGGCTCAAAAAGCAGATATAGACGCCATTCGTGGCCAAGCCAAATTTATGCGTGCCTTTTACTATTTCCAATTGGAAACACTTTTTGGCGAAGCTTATATAAAAGCTGGCGGTGTTAACGAAGGTAAAATGGGGATTCCTTTATACAAGGAAGTACCTAAAAATGTCGAAACTACACAACAGGCAAGAGCAACTACAAAAGCGGTTTGGGATTTTATTAAAGCAGATTTGAAAGATGCCGCTGCCTTATTAGATGCAAAAGTTTGGCCAGCTGCAGAAATTGGTAGAGCAACAAAATGGTCGGCTAAGGCCTTATTAGGAAAAGCTTATGTTTTTACAGAAGATTGGGCAAATGCAAAAACGACTTTGCTTGATGTAATTAATAATAGCGGAAAAACTTTAATGCCTTTCGCAAAATATAAAGACGCTTTTAACGGAAATACAGCTAACGAATTTAATGAAGAATCTTTATTCGAGCTTAACGTTGATGCAGATAACAAGGGTAATTATGGTCCTTGGGGTGGTGTTCCTAATGCTTCCACCTTAAATGGAGTAATCTGGTCGCCATATATTTTAAGCGAAGCCGGAACTGAAACTGGTGCAAGACCACTTGGCTATGGCGGTAATTTGGGTGTTCATGATAAAAACGTAACCCGTTTCGGTTATCCTTTGGGCTATTATAATTTGGTTACCAATCCTGCTTTTGATAATACAAAACCTGCTAGTTTCAGTAATCCGGCACAGGTAATGGATCCGGTTTACAAAGCCCAGGCTCAATTAGTAAGAACCAATAAAACGGCCGATCCACGTTTGTATGTAAACTTAGTTCAACCTTGGGTTGATGTGTTAAATACAGATTGGAATGGTGCACCAAAACAAAATGTACCTGTTTCTAAACCAGATTACCTTGCCGGACAGCCGAATACATATGGTTGGGGATTTAGAAAATATGCAGCGATTGATTACCACATCAACAATGTGAATTATGATAAATGGAACTGGTACTTTTTACGCATGGCGGATATTTATTTGCTTTATGCTGAAGCTAGTATCGGTTCGGGAGATGCTGTAACTGGTTTGGAATATATTAACAAAGTTCATAGAAGAGCTTATGATTTACCAATTAATACAGTTTCTGCAAGAGATTATACTTCATTAACGGCTGCAACTCCTGCAATTAGCGACCCGGTTTTAGGAACAAATCCATTGCGTTACGAACGTTGGGCAGAATTTTTTCACGAAGGAATCTGGTGGTTCGATGTTTGTCGCTGGAGGCTTGGCCCTCAGGAGGCAACATTCTACGGAACAGCCAGAAATTTAAGTACACCATTAACCTTTAACGAGGCAAAAAGCTATTCATGGCCAATTCCTTTAACAGAGTTTAATGCAAATGCTAAAATAGCAGGACAACAAAATCCTGGTTATTAGAAATCTATACATGCAAGACTTATTTTTTCAAGTCTTGCATGCATTTATCTTTTAGATTATGACACTTATTCGTGCATTAAAGACCGAAGGTATTCTTCTTGTCTTTTGTTTTTTCTTTCTCAGCAGCTGCAATTATTTATGGGCACAAGATTCTCTGAAAAACCTGCCGGAGTATAGCCTGCCGCTTACCGATCAGAAATTAGTAATTGCACATTGCATGACTAATATTATTCGATTTAGGGGACATCCACTTGAAGATAGTTGTAACCCAGATTATTATGCTGGAAAGGGCAACGTTTCGGCTCCGTTAGGTGGCTTAACGCAGGTAAAAGTAATGTCTGATAGTTTACTTGCAAATGCATCATTAGAAGAGGCTGTTGAATTTGAAATGAGAGCTGCTATTCGTTCGGGAATTGATGGATTTCAATTTTATTATACTTTAGGAAATCCTTCATCGGATGAGATTATCAAAGCCTATTTAAAGGTTGCGGACGAAAAAAATATTGATTTTAAATTTACCTTTTGCATTTCTCATCCTGATGGAAGTACTGAAGAACAGAAGATAGCCGAATTCGCCAGAAGAATGAATAGCATATTAGATGCTGCGGGCAGAACCAATAAACATTGGCTTCGTACGCCTGATGGCAGATTAATTATTTATCAATGGGATGGTGAAAATCTGGCCGATATTCCTAATGATAAAAAAGGCTTACCAAATCAATATTACATCGCGAGGGCTTACCAAAGATTATCCAATGCGGTAAATGAAAGATTTGCTTGTGTTTTTACCATCAATAAAGAGATTAGCGAAGAAGATTTAAATGCATTTCTGGATTATTTCCCGGCAACGTGGATCTGGACATTACCTTATGATCACAATTATATTGGAAATCGAATTGCAGCACAATGCAAAGAACGGAAAAGAACCTTCACAGCTTCTGTTTTTAATGATTTTTATACATCTAAGTTGCTTAAAAAAGGAACATGGAACATGTATCACAACGTAAAAGATGCTGTAAACGCTGGAATTGACAATGTAGAACGAAAATATATCACCACTGGGCTTTCCTATAATTTCAGGAAACTTCTGGAGTTTGGAATTGAAAAAGATGCTTCAATAATTAATGTAATTACCTGGAACGATTATCCTGAAGGACATCATCTGGCACCGGAAATTAATCATAATGAAGGATTTTCAATCCTCTTAAATTATTATAAAAGCAAATGGAAAGGGCTCGAATCGCCTTACGCAGGAAAAGATGTTGGTATTGTTTTCTTCAAAAAGTATAGGCATGATATTTTACCCGAACCATTTCATATTCCTGTAGTCGCTTTTCAAAAAGAAACCATTTCTCCTGAAACAGAAGACTCAATAGAAGTTGTCACTATATTAAAATCTTCAGCAAAAATCAGGTTGAATAATCAGTTCATTAATGCATCAGGTGGTCTTTCTGTTTCAAAATTTCCAATGAAAGAAGGAATCGTTAAGTTATCTGTTTTACGAAACAATAAAACCGTTGCAGAACTAATTACACCGGAAGGCATTACAAACACACCTTATCGGGCTGACAGAATAACTTATTCATACAGCACAGAATTTAATAGTTTTTATAATAATCTGTTTGAAGGATTTAAACCAATTTTTTCTACAGAATATAATCCCGCTTTTGGTAGAAAACACTAAAAGCTAAACACAATTTATGATGATAAAA
Organism: Pedobacter fastidiosus; assembly: GCF_014306625.1. Classification (GTDB taxonomy): domain Bacteria; phylum Bacteroidota; class Bacteroidia; order Sphingobacteriales; family Sphingobacteriaceae; genus Pedobacter; species Pedobacter fastidiosus. The sequence goes on along the minus strand of NZ_JACRYL010000027.1, from coordinate 4,763 downwards.
AAGATAGCCACCTTTTTGTTAGGTTTAGCGATTGCAACGAACCTCATGGCACAACAGAAAAATTCTGCTGTTGCTGAACTGGGTAATACAAAATTGGAATTTATACTTGATCAGAATGGTGTTCCGCAATATGCAGCCTGGTATAAAGGTAAACCCATTATAAAAAAATCTGCCATGGGTTTTAAACTTGCTGATCAGGTAAATTTAAATAGCAATTTTGAATTGCTTGGAGCCGATAAAAGTGATAAAGATGAATCCTGGAAACCAGTTTGGGGCGAAGTAAGTTCGATCCGTAATCATTATCAGGAATTAAAAGTTCATTTAAAGGAAAAAGGCAAAAATCCTAAATTACTTGATGTCGTTTTCAGGGTGTTTGAAGATGGATTTGCTTTCCGTTACGAATTTCCTAAGCAGCCAGAACTCAATTATTTTATCATTACGGCAGAATTAACACAGTTTAGCCTGACTGGCGATCATAAATCATTTTGGATTCCTGGCGATTATGACTCAAATGAATATGTTTACACAACTTCTGCATTGAGTCAGGTTGATGCCTGGAAGATTCAAAAAGCTGCTACAGATATCGCCGTAAGAACGGTACCTGATCAATTTGCAGTTCAAACACCTTTAATGCTAAAAACTGCCGACGGTTTATACATTAATATTCATGAAGCTGCTCTAATTAATTATCCAGCTATGCAGTTACATGTAGATCGTTCCAGCTCGAGTCTATCTACAAATTTAGTTCCCGATGCTCTAGGAAATAAAGCCTATCTACACGTTCCTTTTAATACGCCCTGGAGGACAATCATTGTTAGCGATAAGGCTAGTGATATATTGAATTCGAAAATGATCTTGAATTTAAACGAACCATCTGTAATTAAAAATACAGACTGGATTAAACCGATGAAATTTGTAGGCGTTTGGTGGGAAATGCAAACCGGAAAAAGCACCTGGAGTTATGCAGAAAGTATGAATTCTGTTGATATGGATGGTAATTTAATAGCTAGTGGAAAGCATGGAGCCAACACAAAAAATGTAAAAAAATATATTGATTTTGCTTCAAAAAATGGAATAGGAGGAGTTTTGGTGGAAGGTTGGAATACTGGCTGGGAGGATTGGTTTGGCAATTGGAAGGAAGAAGTTTTTGACTTTGTTACACCATATCCTGATTTTGACTTGAAAGAGATTACAGCATATGCCGAATCAAAAGGAGTGAAAATGATTATGCATAATGAAACATCGGGCTCAGCAACCAGTTATGAACGCCAATTAGATACCGCTTTTAGGTTTATGAATAAATTTAATTACCCTGCGGTAAAAACAGGTTATGTAGGTAAGATTATCCCAAGGGGAGAACATCATGATGGGCAATGGATGGTTAATCATTTTAATCGCGTTAATCAAAAGGCCGCCGATCACAAAGTGATGATCGATGTGCACGAGGCAATGCGGCCAACTGGCCTGCACCGAACCTATCCAAATTTTATAGCAAGCGAAGCAGGAAGAGGAAATGAATACAATGCTTTTAGTGATGGAAATGCCCCCGAGCATGAAACCATTTTACCTTTTACAAGGCTTATGGGTGGGCCAATGGATTACACGCCTGGTATTTTCAAATTGAAAGGATATGCTTCTTATGCGCCTAGCAGACAGGTTCATACAACACTTGCCAAACAACTGGCACTTTACGTAACGCTTTATAGCCCTTTACAAATGGCGGCCGATTACCCTGAAAACTATGAAGCACATATGGATGCTTTTCAGTTTATTAAAGATGTGCCAACCGATTGGGATGATACTAAAATAATTGAAGCTGAGCCAGGTGATTACGTTACAATTGCCAGAAAAGGGAAAGGAACTAATAATTGGTTTATTGGCTCAATTACTGATGAAAATGGTAGAACTGCTGTTATTCCGCTTACTTTTTTAGAGAAAGGAGCAAAGTATATAGCTACAATTTATAAAGATGCAGATCAGGCTGATTGGAAGAATAATCCCGAAGCTTATAAAATCGAAACCTTAAAGGTCAATGCAGGTACAATTTTGAAACTAAAGCTTGCCAATGGAGGTGGGCTTGCCATAAGTATTAAAAAAAGTTGATTAATAATTATGCTCTTAAAATCGAGTGGGAAGACTGGAATTATTTCTCAGCCTGTCCTCTCACATCACTGTACGTACCATTCGTTATACGGCGATTCCTCCAGTTTAGTTTCGTACTTTGGAGTAACTTCTTACCAATGAAGGGTATTCAGCACGCTCCAGCCGTTTGGTGATTATTGAGCTAGAAAGGATTTAGCTATTCGAAGTTAGCCACAGGTTTTTCCTTGTATTTGCGAATTGAAATGCTAATTACATTTTGATTACTGTTTAAATAGGAGGCGAATTAGAATTTTTTTTTTGCTCTTCAAAGCATTTTAGTTGTTTATTCTGAGGAGAGAACCGAAACTCAATTTCAGATGGAGGATCAAAAGAGCAAAAAAAAATTATCTATTCGTATCGGATATGCCGAAGACGAGTTGTGATTCCACGAGAGTATAATTGAGATGTTAATCAGAGAAGGATTTGAGGTGTCAATCATTGCGAGTGATGGGAAAGAGCTTATTGAACTCTCCGATTCTGCCACTATTGATGCTAAACAGCCGTAAATGTTTTTTTCGTTCATCATGATCTACAAGTATAGGATATTTCTTAAAAAAATAATAGTTATCATTAAATGCATACTGGGTTTCCCAGTAGTCATCTTCTATAGAGATAATTGTGAATGTACCGAGATACGCAGACTCGATTACCTCGCCCTTGTAAAATACCTTTGCCGGTCAGCCATGTATTCGGTAGGAAGCTTATAATTTTTGTCGGAATTCAAAGTATTAGCTTCTGCTACTGTAACCAGACTTTGTTTATAGTATATGTGGCTTTTATCAGCTGTATAATATCCTTTGATAAACTTAAGGAACCTGCATCGGCTGCTTTTAATAATGTGTTTCCATAAATACATTGCTGCCCGCTTTAAAATAATTATTCCCTAAGTAAACGATCGCTTCTGGATTGACGATAGAAATGATAGACGTCTTGTAAAATAAATGCTTTGCATTCTTACCAAATTACTCCCCGGTCATTAACCGTGTTCCGCGCCTGAAAAGTCGCTACATCAGCCTGTTCAACCGGAAAATATCCCAACCCACCTTTTAGATAATATATCTTTCCATTACTGCTGCAGTAACGGCTACCTGGAAATCTTGTGACTGACCAATGTCGTTAAGACCATGTTGCGGATTCATTAACAGCCTTAACCAGGATCGCTGAGACTGGGATAAAAACCACCAGCAATATGTACTACGCTAATTTAATTGCCTTCATATCATTGCAAACTTAAAAGCACATATTTAAATGAACTTACAGCTAACCGCCGAGCCATATACCATAAAGCATCAATGCAGAACCGAAAAACCAGATTAGCGTAGTAACACGCTTTAGCATAATTTGATTATCAACAAAAAACTTTATCGGATGTCTGCCCAAGTTTGCTGCATTTTTCTTTTGATGAAATGTGACAACCAGATCTACTATGTAAGAAAAAAACTGGTTTACAAAGTTGATCAATGATATAACAATCAACGACATCATAGCTGATATTAAGGTCTCGCTGGTAACAAAATTCATCTGAATGTGCAATAATTTCAGTGCGAAACCGAACCCGAAAAACAATACGATAACAATTGGTATCATGGCCGGAAATAATTTTAGGAGGTATTGCCGTTCAAATTTTTTAGAAAAGGAGAATAACAGATAAAAATTCAGGCTTATTAACATGATAAATAGTAAATATCGCATTCTGTGTTGCCAATTTAGTTTGTAATTGTTGCTTCTTTCACAGTCCGTTCGAACTTCATATTCAATTCTGCTGTTTAAAGACTACCACTTTTTGTACCTTACCATCCCAGTAAACTGATTTAATCTGTGATGGATATTCCGCATCGTTTAACTTTTTAAGCATTATTCATGATCTAGAGTTGCCTATGTGCTTTCCAGTGGAATTCGCGCGTTCGAACTTAACTCACCCTGTTGATCCGGCTCATTTGCCAAGGGCGTAAATACCTACTTTCCGAATTTTGTGCGGATGGTTATTTTATTCGCCAGCAGATAGCCGTCTGCCAATTTTAGTGTTGCTTGGCTGCTCTTACAATTGACTTATACTAATCCAATCGTAGGCTTTTTGAGCCCTTGCAGAATTTTTGTAGACAAGAGTAACGGGCAGGATTAGAATTATCAAAGTGTTTTTCATGCGCGATCAATATTATAACCGATTGTAATAGCAACAACTGGATTCCCCAAATGTTGTGAAAATACATTAATTAATGGATTACAGGTATTTTACAAGATCATTACTCTTGCAAGCAAGCTACTTCGTATTTCAGCACACCCCTTGATTAAGGCAGTTGCTTGGTTTATTCTTACAATGGTGGTATTGATGCTCGGATGGGGCTTGTTATTTTGAAATACGATTTAAGTTGCATTGCCCCTTGTGTTATTTGTAATTATCTCTACTCCATTATTCTGCTAGTATTGGTACTTGTAGCGTTAAAGAAAGAATTGAGTTAAGACTATTGCTATACCAGCAGTTGCATAAAGGTGCCATTGAGGTGGCCTGTTGAATATTGATTACAATACCGATTATTCGCTATTTATTAAGTTCCTGCAGAAAATCACAACTTTCCAGCAAACGACCCAATTTGGCCGCCAGGGCGTTGTCCACACCATTG
>NZ_JACRYL010000026.1:7569-57937 GCF_014306625.1 Pedobacter fastidiosus | reverse complement strand
CTCTTTTCATAATTCCCTAATTTAATGGTTCTAAATTGTTTTTAAAATTTAGTCCAGCTTTTTAGGGGGTTAATACAGTTTAACTTTTGGCATATCTCTTATTTTATTAAATAGTTTATTTCTTGTTTAGCCACTGACTTAGAATCATTTCATCATCAGATGTAAATTCTTTTGGTTGGTTCAACCACTTCCATTTACCATCTCTTTTCATAATCTGACCTTGATAGTAATTGTCAATCATAATCAGAAAATTATCTGCACATCCACCCCCATTGGTGCCTTTTTAAACAACCGTTTTAGTAACATCACCAAAAACCGCTATGAAAATTATTTCAGCACTTTTCATACACAGAGATTACAAATGATTTTAGTAAACACAAAAATAATAATTCACATTTTCAAATAGTTAAATCAAAACTTTCATGAAACGTGTTAAATAAGAAAAGGAAAATATAATGTGCAGGGTAATAGATGAAAATTCCGCTCCATTTGTATTAGCATTGGTGGATGTTGGTGATAGGTTGGCATATCATGGATATGAGGGTAATGTCTTTAAGATTGCGATCATTAAAACCGAGATAGAAGAAAGCTATTATTTTATGTTGGATTGTGGTAAAACAGTTGTGATCAACAAAAGTGGAGTTTAAGTGGATTTATACTTGATGCTAAGTATTTATACTTACATTACTTAAATGCTAGTAAAACAGAATACAACGGTAGCTCAATTAGATTCAATTAAGGTTGGTGATAATATTGAAGATGAAAATGGTAATGTTGGTGTAGTGTTTAAAATAGATATTTCAAAATATAGAAAAGTTGAAAGATATATCTTTAGAATTAAAAATGATGGAACTATTGAAGTCACAAAATAAATGAGTTGGTTTCTAACGGTTTATTTTAAAGCTAGACATCTTTCTATTTTGAATCTTGTTGGTGATGGTTTAACCAATAAAGAAATTGGGCTTAAACTGTCTATCAGTAAACAAACTGTTGAAACAATACGTACAGAATTAATAACAAGAACAAATTCTAAAAACACTGCTCAATTAATTGCTTTTGCATTTAGAAATGGCCTGTTAATTTTATTATTTTGTTGTAGAAATAAATTAACAGCAAATCAATCAAATTGGAAGTAAAAGGGAATAAGCTGGTCTTTTAAAATACTTTCCGGTATTTTGTATAAAAATTTCAACACCCCACTTTGCTCCACACGTTCGTTTAGATGAACAAACCAATTTATTTGACCCCATTCCACCACTTTTATGGTTTTTATAATTTGGCTGGAAATTAGGGTGTTGTAAGGAAATTATTTTTGGCGAGATGGGTCAGTACACTCTGGTTTTTCCACATAATACGATAACCGCCTATAACGGTATGATTCACGATTATGGGCTTCTAAATCCTATAGCAAATATGCCAGCTGTCAGGCAAGCCGTCATTCATGCTTCATATGTAATAAAATCATCTTTGTTACCCTAGAAATCTATTGAAACCTTGCTATATATCTATAAATATTGGACAAACCAATTCATTTGACCCCTTGTCGCCAATTTACTAACCTACAGGCTAGCAAAACTTTACAGTAATTTTATTTCCGGCAAGACGGGGTCAGGCTACCCGGGTTATCCACTTACACCAAAAATGGGAGCAAGACAGCCCGTCAGTTTAAAGACATTCCTGCCAATGCAAGTAATGTTTTCGCCAAGCCCAACAGCCTATCGGGTAAATGTGGAAAACAATCCTGCAGTGACAATGAATTTATTCCGAAATTTAGGCAGCTAACAAACAGTGACAGTATGCAGACCACCGAAAAACACATCCAACAGTTGGCCCAGGTCAGGAGCGTGATCTTTGACAGCTGGATCACCTATGTCGAATACAACTCCAGATGGCAGGGCAACAGGCTGGCCGGGCAGACCGACTGGCATGCAAAAATGTGGGAACTGAACGACAGCACGATCCCAAGGCTGCTCAGCAGGCTGGTGACCATCCTGAACCTGCAGAAGACCATCCCATTTACCTTCGAAAACCAAAACTTCATTCCCGATTACGAAATAAGGGCATCAGTGGAAGAGTACCGGAACCAATGGCTCGATGCACTCGCCACCTTTCCCGACCAAATGGAGATCGAGGACCTGCTCGCCGTACTGGTTGAAAATATGCAACTGATGGAACAGACCTCAAAGCTGTTTGTGCATTCGGCCTAAAGTCGAACTCCTTTACCAAAAAAGTCAGAAAACCAAACTTTATTTCTAATTTTTTGCTTAAATATCATTTATAAACCTAAAAAATTGCCTAAACAAGTCGATCTTCAATTCTTAGCACTAAATTTTTGCGTAGACAAAAATTTGCTTATTTCTAAAAATTTGCCTAAATTTAGGTTTTAAACCTAAAAATTTGCCTAAAAGGCACAATTCTTCGCCGTTAGTACTAAATTTTTGCAAAACCCCTTTTATGGACAGTTCTCTTCCCCTAAACCTACAGGAAATCATCTTCTCTTCGAGTGACACCACGCTGAGCAGGAAGATCAACCGCATGGAAGCAGCAGGGACCTTACGGAAACTCGCCCCCAGGATCTACACCCCAAATCTGGACGAGGAACCGGAGGCGATCATCAGGCGCAACATCTTCCCGATCATCGGTCATCTGTACCCAGGGGTACTGCTCAGCCACCGCTCCGCCCTGGAATTCAGGCCGACCGCTACGGGGAACCTCTTTTTGACCTACACCTATAACAGGAAGGCAGAACTGCCGGGGATCACGCTGAACATTATCAAGGGCGAAGGGAATATCGAAGGGGACAACCTTTTCAGCAACGGGCTCTACGCCTCCCAAAGGGAACGCGCAATGCTCGAAAACTTCCAGGTATCCAGAAAGCCAGGGCCCGATTCCAGAACGCTCACCATACCCCAGCTGGAGGAAAAGCTGGAACAGCTCATCCTCACCAAGGGAGAGGAAGGCCTCAACGCCTTCCGGGACAGGGCCAAACAGATCGCGGGCCAGCTCGGTATGGAAACGGAATTCGAAAGGATGAACAAGCTCATCAGCGCCATGCTGACCACCAAGCCCGCAAAGTTGCTATCCTCGCCCGTTGCAAAGGCAAGGGCCTTCGGCAGCCCTTATGACCCGGCAAGGATCATCCTTTTTGAAAAGCTGTTCCACGCCCTGCAGCAACCATTTCCGGTCATCGAAGAACCCTACAAGAGCCAAAGGGCCTATCGCAACTTTGCATTCTTTGAGGCCTACTTTTCCAACTACATCGAGGGGACCAAGTTCGAGCTAAACGATGCCAAACAGATCATCGAGACCGGTAAGCCAATGTCGGCAAGGGACGAGGATTCCCATGACATCCTGGGCACCTACCAACTGGTCAGTAACCGGACAGAAATGGCAAAAACACCAGGCTCGCCAAAGGAGCTGCTCGACATCCTGCGCTATCGCCATAAGGTGCTGATGAAGGCAAGGCACTCGTCCATCCCCGGAGAGTTCAAGGAGAAGAACAACGTTGCCGGCAACACCTCTTTTGTGGACCATACCCTGGTAAGGGGCACGCTGACCAGGGGATTTGATTTCTACCGGGCACTGGACGACCCCTTTGCCAAGGCAGCCTACATGATGTTCATGGTCAGCGAAGTGCATCCCTTCAACGATGGCAACGGCAGGATCGCAAGAGTGATGATGAATGCAGAGCTCAGCAGAGCAGGCCAATCGAAGATCATCATTCCCACGGTATTCAGGATCGACTACATCGGTGCGCTAAGGCAGCTGACCAGGAACAGCAACCCCGATGTCTATATCCGGATGCTCCAAAGAGCACACCTTTTCAGCGGCACCATCAAGGGAGAAGAAATCGATGAGATGCAGCTCATTCTGGAAAACAGCAACGCCTTCATTGAGGACGAGGGAACGATCCTAAAGATCGTAGGATAACATGCCAGTTGAACCGCTAAACAGGCGGCTGGTATTCCAACCTGAAGATCAGTTGCCCAAGGCCATAGCTGTATTCCTTTTCGAATTCTTTGATGCGGTATACCTTTCCAATACCAGAGAAGAAAGTTGCAGGTCGCGGGCATGCCCACCAGTCTTGAACTCATCCCAGGTCAGCTGATAACAGTTCACACATTGATAACGTACTTCCCTTTCTATATCCCTAAGTTCCTGATAGGCCGGGTTGCCTTTTTTGACATGATGAACCGAAGATACCTTAGCCTTTGAGCGCTTTAGAAAATCAATGAACTCACCCTTTTCCATAGAGCTAATTTAGCAGTATTGTCCCTAAACTGGATAAACCAGAGTACATTGATCCCCTTTCACCAAAAATGAAATTGTTATAAAGTTCTGCTTGCCTGTCTGTTAGGGAATTGGCGGGAAGGGGTCAAATGGATCAGTTTGTCCACTCCTGTACGTAATCTTGTCATTTTTAGATAAAGTCGCTTAAGAATAAGGAGGATTCTTCATATGCCCGCACTTTGTGCGGTACGCGATGACCAGCCACAATTCAAGGATTTATTTGAAAGGGTTTATCAACGAACAGGTAAAAAGATGAAGGGGCTATGTTGCTGTACAGAAAAAATTATTGGTAATGGCGTACCATCTGGAGAAAAAATAAGGCCTATAATCCAGCGTTTGATATGGAAATAAAAATAATAGCCCCAGAAAACTCCGAGGCTACACATGATAAAATTCTAGAAGGAAGTTTTCACTAAAGCAAAGGTAAATTTATTGCGCTGTATTACAAATGGAGGGCATTTAAATTAATGCTTCTCAGAAGCTAAATTTTTATGAGATTTTATTTGCTTTTAAAGACAGTGCCTTTCCATGACAATCTTTCCAAACGGAGAGGATTTATACTTCCATCCCTGATGTCTAACATACCTCATTACATAACATCATAACCTTACTAATCCTGCGAACAGCAGGATTTTTTTGCTTCAAACTTTCCTGCATTTTTTTGAAATCAATTAGCATTTCCAGATTGATAATTATTTTTTATTCGAAACGGACTAAAAGGGCAATCTAAGTTAGCTTGCGCAGCAGCTACGCGTGCATAATGAGTTCGTATCATGCAACTCTCCAGGGCTTATAGATCTCCAACTACTTTTGCAATGCAACAGTCCATAGTAAATTGGATTCCTCTAAAAATTCATAGAATTAGAAGTTCAATATTTGTGATTACGAATTCGCTACATTTACATAATTAATAAAAAAAGCAATTATAACAAATTGACCCCTGATTATGCTTTAAATAATTGTGGGGCAAACGATTCAAAAATGACTTTACACGAAGCGATTGAAACAGTTTTAAGAGAAAATAAGCGGCCACTCACTACCAAGGCTATTGCTTCTTTAATAAATACTCAGGGTTACTACCAGCGAAACGATTCGCAACCTGTTGAACCACGCCAAGTTTTAGCTAGGGTAAGGAATTATCCATCAACATTTGAGCAAATTAATGACCAGATAATTCTTGTTGAAGATCAGATTTGGAAAAACCTGTTGTTCAATTATTCATATTTGGTCAATACTTTGAGAGGCGTACATAGTGCTACTGATGTTCAATTCATTCTCGCGGTACTTCTATTTTTTAAAAGGCACTCCGATATTGAAAATCAAAACATTGATCAAAATCACTCTTCTTGGGACAACGTTTTGGCAAACCAGGAGATGCTTCTTCCAGATGGTAGGGAGTTAATAGATGCGCTCAATAGCTTTGACAGAAGATACTTAAGTCTTGAGGGCGTCTTTAAAGAATGTGGAAGATTTTTATCACAACTTGACTATCGCAGAAAAACAGAGATTTCGATTGCTATAAATAAAATTGACACCCGGGATTTAGACGAACGTGCATTTGGGGATGCTTTCGAATATTTCCTTTCAATTACTGCAAAAGGTAACGTTAATGCTGATTTCGCCCCTACTCCTTTCAGTTTGAGGGAGTTGATGATAAACGTTTTAGAACCTGAATCTGGAAGATCATTATTCGATCCTGTTGCTGGGACCGGCGGATTGCTGATTCAGGCAAATTACTACTCACAGGGAATTGGCATGGTTACTTCCGGGACTGAGATTAATATGCGTGTCGCACAATTGGGCAACATGAATCTTATTCTTCATGGTATACAGGATGCTGTGATTCGTTCGGGAGACTGCTTTCAAGAGGTGGATAATTCCATTACATACGACTACATTGTAGCTGATCTGCCATCTAGCGGAGTAATAAATTCCTTTGAACACGAACTTTTATTTAATAAATATCTCTTAGCACCACCAAGATCTGGAAGAAATTTTGGGTCATTAGTTCTCTTAATATTATCAAAACTAAAAGATACAGGAAAAGCAGTGATCACCGTATCTGAAGGTTTCTTAATGAAAAAAGGGAAAGAAAAAGAAATACGGGATATTTTGATTGACCAAGACGTGATTGAGAGCGTCATTAGCCTTCCTTATGGTACTTTACGGCCTTATACTGATGCCAAAGCCTCCCTACTTGTACTTAATAAAAATAAAGAGGCTGAATATAGGAATCGCATTAGGTTTATAACAGCGAACGTAGCAGATCATGATTCTAAAACGGTGTATCTTAATAATGATGACATAATCGCAGCCTATAAAAGTGACGCCATTTTTGCCAAAGACTCTCAGATTTTAGACATATCCGAACTAAGGCAGGACAACAATCTTTCTGCTGAAGGTTATGACGAACAGTATATTCTGGCAAATCTTATGATTAAGGAAGGCTCAGGAAAACTATTATCAGAATTAGTATCAATACGTGGGGGTATACAGCCTCAAAAAACAGATATAGACCCTACAGGTGACTTTCCCTTAATCAAAATCGAAAATTTATCTCGGGATATTTTAGAAACTGATCTATCTGATAACATTTCATCAAAAGTCTATTTTACACAAAAATATGCAAGGGCCCTAATCAGTGAAAAGTGCTTATTAGTTGCAAGAATCGGAGAAAATCTTAAAGCGACAATTTTTGTTCCTAATGAAAAAAACAAAAGTATATTAATTCATACAGGAATATATGCATTATTACCTTTAGATAAAAAAGACAGCGTAGATCTCGAATATCTTTATTATCAACTCTATTCTTCCTTTGTTGTTGAACAGGTTAAGAAAAGAAAACTGGGTGCGGTTATGCCTTATGTAAGCATTGCTAGTTTAAAGCAAATTGTCATACCTTATGTTGATCGGCAAACTCAAAAGAGCTTCATAGAGTCGCAAAAAGCCAATCTTATTTCGGAAGAGAAAAATCGCGCCAATGCTGTTCTTAAATCCTTGGGAAGCAAAGATGAGCTTAGGCAGTCTGAACTTGAAATAATCAAGACTTTAACACATCAACTGCGACCAACTTTTATGGGTATCAACAGTATTTCTAGCAGGATTATGAGGGTAATAGAGAAAGAAAAACTGCAAGATAGAATGGAATTTAATGACGAGGACCAACAGATTGAAGTAGATCCTGAAATAGCAGTATTTACCCAAAAGCCTGAAAACTTTCCATTGGGAAAACTGGTTAAAAAATTAATGGCTGATTCTGAACATTTGAGTGATATTTTAGGCACAGTTGAAAAAGTGATGAATTTCAAATTATCAGGCGAGGATTTAACCGAAATTGATTTACTGAACTTATTAAAAGAATACAAAAATGAAAAAAAAATAGCTATAAATCACAAATATGAAATTATAGTCAAAGGTGAGGACGCAGTAGCCTTGATAAACAAACCTGCTTTCAAGGAATTATTAGATCAATTACTTCAAAATGCAGAAGATCACGGTTTCACTGACTTCAATTCAAATAAAAAATATCGGGTTCAGTTTATTGTTCGACACAACAGGAACCGCGATGTTATCTCAATAGAGTACTCAAACAATGGAGCGCCGTATGAACTTCAGCAAAAAGATTTTATAACAGCCTTTGATAAGGGACGGCACAGTAAAGGTTCAGGCATCGGAGGTAATTATATAAATAGAATTGTTGAAGCGCACGGAGGACAAATATTAGTAGTTGAAAATAATACTAAGGGATTTTCCCTTATAATTGAATTACCAACCCAACAAAAAGGAACATATGAATAATATAATATTAATTGACGATGACAAGGATTTTACAACATCATTCGTCAATGAAGCAGCTGCGCTGACTATAAGTGTTTCACCACAATCGAGCCTCGAAGGGCTTAAACGCATTCTTCCTGCATTTGCCCATAAATATGCAGCTGTAGTTTTGGATATTAAATGTCTTATGACCGATTCTCAAACTAAAGAGAATGCAGACTTCATAGGTGCTGCTCTACATTATATCGACACTACCGTGCCCGGCTTTCCAAGATTCATTCTAACTGGAGACGAAACAGAATTTGAAGGTTTGAAGAAATATTACCCTAAAGAAAAGATGTTTCTTAAAAAACCGGATGACCAAAAGGAACTATTCATAGAATTGCAAGCCTGTATTAAAGATGCGGAACCCCTTCGATTGAAAAGAGAAAACCCAGCAGTATTTGAGGCATTTGACCAGAACAAATTAGATGTTGCAAAAGAAACCATATTAATCAGCGTCTTAAAAAATTATAATGAATCAAATCCAGCAAAATTCAAAGGCATTTTAGCTGATGTTCGTGAATTGCATGAAGAAGTATATAGGGCAATAAACAAGAGAAATAAAGCAGTAGTCCGCGACAGCGATATAAAAGCTAATAACTCACCTAGTTTCACGGGTAGCTTCCACAAGCATTTGGAGGGAAACCCTAATCCTGCCGATTCCTATAAGCCTACTACGCCACCATATCAGGATAGTACGATAGCTGGAGCAACCAAATTTATCCACCATGCTTGTAGTGAATATGTTCATGGTACCTCGAAAACCGGCTACCAAATAACGCCATATGCTATTAGGGCACTTATCAATTCTTTGCTTGAGGTAATAATCTGGTCTAAACAGTATTAATTAAATTATAATGGTTTATTGGATAAACCAGAATTCATTGACCCCGTCTCACCGGAGATATAATTTTCGTAAGTTATGCTTGTCTGTATTTTAGTGAATTGGCAGTAAGGGGTCAAATGAATTGGTTTCTGCATAATAGATTCTATAATAGGCTTGAGCAGTAAAAATTAAAATCCCATTTGAAATTTCTCATAATAAATCATGAAATTCAAAAATCAAGTGATATTTTTAAAATTTCGATTTACTGGAAAAATATTTAAATTAGCAGAAACGCAATCTAAATGAATAAAATGCTCAACCTTATCCTCAAGGCCATCGCTCTTGTGGTATTTATTATCAGTGCTATTTGGTGGTATAAAAGTCCAGGTTATGATTCTGTAATCGCTGCATTGACTTCTCTTTCTGCTTTTATTGCTCTGTTTTTTATTAGTGATTCTGACGATAAAGGCAATAAAATGAATCAGAGATCTGGAAACAATTCAACATTATATCAGTCGAGTGGGCCAATGAATATCCGCTAAGAAATGGACGAAAAAATTGAATTAGGGCAGAGCGCAGGCGAAAACTCTAAACTTTAACAGTCCGCTGGAGCGCTAACTCATGTTGAGAACAATACTTATTATGCGAATTCCTATACGCTAAATTATGTTAAGTTGGCAGAGGAGTATAAAAAGGAATCTGCTAATGATAAAGTCATTACTGAGGTTGTCGGTAAGCTTCAACACTTTATCAGCAATATTGATACTGAATTTATTGGCTTGGAGCAGAAACTTATCAACGGCGGTTTTCAGAACGAACTGCAGTTTGCCAATTTGCTGAAAGAGCAATATACCAAATACCTTGCTTCGAACAATCTTTCCAGGGCTAGTCAGAAAATCCATGCTTTCCTATTGGCGCGTATTTACGTAGCCTTTAATATGTATGTTCCAGAAGCCATCAATGAGGGAAAGAGTAATTCTGAGATCAAGGATATTATTCTTGAAAAGATTGTCCAACCTGTGGAGGATGTTTTGGGGGTAGATAATGTGCTGGAGCTCTATCAGGATGATGTCATGTCAATGGTTTATTTTTTAACAGGCAATTGCCATATAAAATGGGAGGGTAATGCTAATATATCATCCAGCCTTTGATACCTATCACTGCTTAGCGAGGATATTAAACATTCTCGACAATATTCCCTTGCAGGAATACAGTAAAGACAGGATTAAAATTTATGATTATTTTCTGCTGTTTCCGAATGAGCTTCGTAAGATAACCCTTCCCACAGTTTGGAATAGATATAAGACAATTAAGGAAGAAAACCGTTATAACCAGGTGCAAAATAGCCGGGATGTATTTATGCGTGTATCGTCATTTCAGGAATTGGCATTTGGTGCGCTTGCATCATTTGATCTGATCGATACAAAGCTTTTCAATCAGGATATTATCCTGCGGACAGCAAAACCTATTAACTTTGATCTTGTGGTTACGGATGTCGACGGGTTATACTTTCAGTTTTTAAATGATTATGCAAACAAACTTTCCTTGAAGGAATTCAAAGAGAGGACTAAATTAATGGCACATAAGTATGAGCTTTCTTAGATTAAATCGCTTAGTAATTACAAAAGAAGGTAAAGAAGTCTATAATGAGCAGTTCCATAATGGAATAAATATCATTAGGGGACACAATAGTTCCGGTAAATCTACCATTTCCAATTTTATATTCTATGTGTTGGGCGGTGAATTCAATACATGGTTACCTGAAGCGATATCTTGTGATTATGTTATCGCTGAGGTGACAATTAATGGAAAGATATTGACACTCAAGAGGGATGTTGATGAAAAAAGGAGTCGACCAATGTCTTTCTATTATGGTACATATGAAGAGTCAAAGGTTTCGCTTTTTGATGGCTGGACCTTACACCAATATAATAAAAGTAAGGACGCAGAGAGCTTCAGTCAGGTGCTATTTAAGTTTTTGGAATTTCCAGAAATATCTACTGATAATCAGGAGACGATCACGATCAATCAGGTACTGAGATTGATGTACGTAGATCAGCTTTCTGCCTTGGACAGCCTAATGAGAAATGAAGATTTTGATTCTCCAAATATCAGGCAGGCGATAGGTTATTTGTTGTTGGGCACTTACGATGATGAGTTGCTTCAAAAGCAAATGTTATTAAGGCAACGCAGAAAAGAACTCGCCGAAATCGACAAACAACTAAAAGCGATAGAAGATGTATTTCAAAATTCTGCATTTGAGTTTAAGCCCGAGAAAATCAGACAAGAAAAACAGAAAAGTGAAATTGCGCTTCAAAAAGTGCTCGATGAACTGACCAATCCACCTGTAGAAAAGAAGACAAATCAGGAAACCCAAAAACAGCTGGAGGTTTTGAGAGCCGCATTGGTGACAAAGAAAGTACAATATGCAAAAGTTGCTGAAACGATTGAAAAGGTAAAGCTTGATATACTTGACAGTGATGATTTCATAAATATTCTGAAAGAAAAAATTGATGCAGTCAATCTTTCCATAAATGCTAGGGGTGCTTTCAAGGATATTGCAGTAAGTTATTGCCCTGTTTGCCTCGAAAAGCTGGGTGAGCCAGAGGATGGTAGTTGCCATCTCTGCAAGCAGCCCAGAACGGCTGATAGCTCGGATTCGAAGGTGCTGCGTATGAAACTTGAACTGGAAATGCAGCTTAAAGAATCAAAATCATTGCTTGATTATAAAAATCTTGTAGTTGTTGAAAAACAGGGGGAACTCTTGGATATCAAACGAGAGCTGAAAGTCGCACAGTCAAATTATGATGTATTTATTAATCAATCCAGAACAACGACAGAGAGTTTTTATGATAAGTTATTGGAGGATAAAGGGCGATTAAATGCTGATATCAAGTTTTTTGACAAGGAATTAGCACTTTATGATTCCTATGCGGAATACAGAATCCAGAAAGAATCCTTGGTTTCTCAGATATCTACATTGGACGATACAACCACCAGATTACAAAGCGAACAGAAGTCAAAGTCTCAGGTAGCTTTTAGGGTTATTGAAAAATATACTTTGGAATTACTCAAAGGAGATGGAACTTATGAACGGAATTTCGCAAATGGATACAATGTTTTAATTGATTTTTACAGGAATAGTTTTTTCTTGGATGGAAGGAATAGGTTTTCTGCAAGTTCAATGGTTTTGCTGAAAAACTGTGTAAGGTTCGCCATCTTCTTTGCTTCAATCGAATTAGACTTTTTTAGGTTTCCAAAGTTTATTCTTTGCGATAACATCGAGGATAAGGGAATGGAAGAGCCAAGGAGTCAGAATTTTCAACGAAATATTGTTCAACTTGCAAATTCAGATCAGTTTAAAGGCAAAGACTTTCAAATGATCTTCAGTACTTCGATGATCAGTACTGAGCTTGATAATGACACCTATACTGTTGGTAGCTTTTATGGTGATGATAATAAATCCCTCAAGCTATAGATATTAATCTGTTCTTTTGTCGATCTGAATGGTATATGGTAGAAATTAAGAAATGCTCACTTGGTGATTGCGATTCCGCCTCTAAGATCATCAATGACTGTAAAATTCATTTAGAGAATCAGGGAGTCTTTCAGTGGACTGAAAATTATCCGTCAATCCAGATTACTCAAAATGATGTCAGCTCAGGTAATCTTTATAAGATCATCTCAAACAAAAATATTGCTGGACTTGTAACCATCAATAGTCTTCAGGAGAATGAATATAAATCCATTAGCTGGTTTTTTGAAGAAAAAAGCAGTTTAGTAATCCATAGACTTGCTATTGCCACGGTTTGGCAAGATCAGGGGCTAGCGGGGAAGATTGATGGGGTATGCTCAGGAGCTTGGTTTGAAAGGCGGATTTAAATCTATTCGACTTGATGCATACAGCGGAAATGATAGGCCGATAGAATTTTATGAAAAGATAGGGTCGCTCAAGCGGGGCGAAATATTTTTTCCTGGTAGGGCGTTGCCATTTTACTGTTATGAAAAGCGCATAAGTCATTCGGTTCTTTCGGGAAATAGTCAATTAATATATTAACCTGGTGCAAGGTTTTCAAAATTTAAAATGATAAATTATATAAACAAATTAAAAACAAGACTTGCTGAAGGTAAGGTCGTGCCGGTTGTTGGGGCAGGAGTATCATTTGCTTGCGCAGGACTTCCAAATTGGTCTGGATTAATTTCCAGTGGACTTGATTATGCTGAAAGCATTGCGCTTGAAAAAAGCAGCATACAGTTAGGAAGGGAATTATTGAAAGACTGGAAGTTAACAGAGGCTGCTGGTATAGTAAAAGCCCTCCTTAACGCCCCGAATAGGCCATATATAAATTGGCTTGAAAATACATTGGGAAGACCATCGGTAAAATCAGAGGCGCTAATAGAGAGCATACAGAACTTGTGTCAGCCAATTATAGCTACGACTAATTATGATGATCTTTTAAGAAATGTAGGTACGATAGAAACCAATCTGGCGTTGGATTGGCAACAGCACGAAGAGGTGCAGCGCTGCATAGCAGCTTCGAAGTCATTTATATTCCACTTACATGGAATATACTCTAGGCCAGACACCGCTGTGTTTAGCACAGAGGATTATGAACGGCTAAAAAGTGCACTTGGATATAAACACATCTTGCAAGATCTCTGGATGAATAGAACCTTTCTTTTCATAGGTTGTAGCCGAGATGGTGTGATGGATGAAGATTTTTCCACGCTGCTTAAAATTATGAGAGATTGGTTCCCTAATGTCAGCGGTGAACACTACCTTTTGGTACGAGATGATGAAATCGGTTCTGCCGCCCATCAGGAGCTTATGAAGGAATGCAACGTGCACATGGTGCCCTATGGAATGGATCATGAAAGCTTGCCTCATTTTATCAATGGGATTAACCCGAATGCAGAGGTTATTATCAAAAGATTCGAAAAACGTAAAGCTAAGGTATTTGAAGGCCTATCGAGGATTTTAGTTGCCCAGTCTGGCGAGGAACGTCAATCCAACGTGGAGACATTTGTGAAAGAAAATCTTGGATCACCTCATTACTGGCTGGATAATGATCAATTGAGCGTATTCGACGCTGCGGTAGAAAACTATAACAAGCTAATAAATGATAAGCAGCAGCGCTTCAGAAATAAACAGTTAGTTGCAAGGGCTATCGTAAACGTAGTGCAATTAGAAAAAAATATCGATTTGTGGAATCAGAGCTGGCGGGAAAGTACTAAGGTTAACAATGCTCAATTTATTAATATGGGTATTTTTGCCTATCAAGCGCTAGAAAAATTTTCCAAAGATATATTAAGGGATATTCAGCTAAGACATCCAAATTTGATACATCCGGCCTTTTTTGAAGGACGTTTAAAAGAATTTTATCTAGAAGCATTGGATTGGAAGGAGCGATCTGGTGGATTGGAAGAATTTGAAGGGGATGATTATTTTTTTGAGAATCTCAAAAGGATAATGGATTCATTAAAATCAGTACTGTCACTTTCCCCATCTGATTTGTATGAAGAGAAGAAACCTGCAAAAACTGTAAGCCAATTACCTGCAAAAATACTTCTAACATTAGAGGAGGCATGTGTTAGATTGAATGAAGTTAGTGCTCCACACAACACCTTGGCAGAGTTGCCATGGCAGGATAGACTTGATTTTGAGGATGCCAAACTAATCAAGCATAAGGATGAGAAGGTTGTGGTGGCTTGTAATGCTTTGCATTGTCTGCGATGGAATCCATGCACAGATCTTGAGCCCGTAAATTTTTATGTTGCAAAGCAAGATGAAAAGATATGGGAGATTGTGGTGGTAGAAGAAGGCAATGATGTAATTTTAAATGTTTTTACAAGTAGGCATTGCATTACAATAATTAATTTTTCAGAGACAATAGAGACGAAATTAGCTAGTGGCTATGGCGAATATACAAGGCTGAAAAAGTCTGGAAGAGTTTTTTGTAGCGTGGCATTTTCCGCTGGTTTGAAAGACAATAGCGTATTTGAGTTTATTTCTGGGGCATATGTACCAGTCGTTTCGAGAGAGCAGATTAGACATTTCTGGAGTGAATTGATTGTGCACTTTCCCGAGATGGAAAATCAGGATGGTGCTTCTGAAGTGGAATTTAAGATGAACTTTCAGGATGTGACATTATCAGCTGTAGAATGGAAACAAGAGGAGCGCTTAGTTTTAAGATGCAGAATAGGACACGATATTGGACCACCATCGACTGTTTTGTTTTTCTTTGACCCCCAAATTGGATTTGATCTGCCACTATTGAAAGTACTTTTCGCTCATAAGAATTGTTTTACTTTTGATTCAGGAAATGATGGGGATAGCGTGAATCTGATTGCTGGCTTCCTAGATTATAATGAGGTTGGTAATCTCATTCAGTTTTTCAAGGCAATCGATAAATCTGAACTTATCGTGGCCGATAATCAGCCAGGTGTGGTTCCCCAGGATTTAATTCGTACCACTACTCATGATATGTTTAATGCCATTTATATTGGTCAGCATGCTTTAATGCTCGAAGAAGGTCGAAAAATTCATGAGATATCGCTTCCTGGACTAAGCGTCAAGGAAACATCACTCTCTAAACGTATTAAAAGGATGTCTGTAAATTGATTGTAATCTAGATAGAATTAAAGTTCTCAAAGTTCTTACTTCATCTGTATATTTATAGATGAAATAAGTTTATGGTCACCGGGAGCCTTTGCCAAATTTTTGCATATCTTTCAATACTTAGCTTGACTTAAAAACATGTCCGAAAAGCAAAATATTGAATATAAGCAATCCTAGAACGGTGAATATTTGATGTGAATTTTCGGCTTAGCAAATGCGCAGGGTGGTAAGCTTTTTATCGGTATTGATGACAAGGGGGATATCTTTGGTTTCATAGAATACCATTTCTTTTATCCAAGTGGCTTAAATTTTTCTTCTCTACGTCGCTGAATGTAACTATGGATGCAATATTTTTCCTCCATATTTTTCGTAATAAGCCTCCACTCTGTGAATTGTGTCTTCGAAATCAGTATAAAAGCTCGATTTACGTATTGTCTACTCTATCCAACCTGCTGCGTGAATAAATTATAAAAATTTTAAATTACTGTTTAATTTTAAGTCGGCAATACGCTTCAGATCGTCAATAAAAAAGTTCGTTAATTGCCTTTTTACGGGCACCCAATTTAAATTGTGGGAAAGTGTTCTAAAAATCTCTCTAACTATGAGATGGAAATATTTTTAGAACACCAAAACCCTACAATTTCTTAAAATTTCCACCCTCCTCCTGCAACTTATTTTTCTCGAAAATCCTTTCTAATACCTCCAAGAAGCCAGAAAGGTGTTCTAAGAATTCAACATTCCTTGTAGGGAATGATCCCTATGTCTGCCAATTATTGAAAATGTGCCTTTTATTTCTACTTTGTGATCGTATAGTTATAAGTAGTAATTGCAACTGCTTTTTGTTGTTTGGGCTGCTCAAGTTTGATGATAAGTTTAGCCATGTCCTCATCTACTTTCTTATCCATAATTTTTGCATAATGTTGCGTGGTTTTGATATTCTTGTGCCCGAGCATTTTACTTACAGTTTCGATTGGCACATCGTTCATCAAAGTGATCGTAGTGGCAAAAGTATGCCTAGCCAAATGGAAAGTTAGAATAGTTTTTATACCACACACATCAGCAATTTCTTTTAGATAAGCATTCATCTTTTGATTCGAGCTAACCGGAAAGAGCTTCTCTGAATTAGATCTCAGAGGATGGTCTGTATATTTCTCCAAAAGATTTATTGCCTTGGGCAACAGGGGGATTCTGGTTGGGATCCCGGTTTTCTGCCTGTTTGATATAATCCAACGCTCGTCCTGTCTACCTGTAATAACCTCGCTAGTCTTTAATTGATAAATATCAATATACGCCAGCCCCGTATAACAACTAAACAAAAATATATCTTTAACTCTTTCAAGACGTTCATTCGCAAAATCTGTTTGCTCTAACCGATTGACTTCAGAATCAGTGAGACAAACCCTATCTATCTCTTTAACTGTAGCTTTGAAGTTAGCAAAGGGATCCCTTAAAATCCATCCATTGGCAAGACAAATCTTAACTATTTTCTTTAAGTTCTTTAAGTATTTAACGGCAGAGTTGTTTGAACATTTCCTTACCGATCTAAGAAAAAAGTCATAGTCGGTTAAAAATTTATGGTCAATCTTTTTAATATCAATATCTGAAATCCTGTATTTTTCCCTTAGGAACTGAAAAACGTGGCGAAGAGCTGTCTGATATCTTAAGTGGGTCATTTTAGAAAAACCACTTCCGACTAGTGCCTCCATTTGACTATTGTGGTTTTCAAATACCTGCCTTAGAGTCTTCTTATCGTCTTCTTTCCCAAGAAGCTCATTTGCTAACGATTCAGCTGTAATGTCACTTCCTAAAGTTAACAGCTTTCGATGTGCATCATGAACCTGTAGTTCCATCTGCTTAAGGAAAGCATTCATGGTTCTAGCGGCCGAACTGTTCCCTTTAAATTTACCGTTTTCCCAATCCTTCTCCAGACAGTCTTTACCGGATGTAACTTCAACTCTTTTCTTTGATACAGTGATCCTTAAATAAACAGGAAGTTTTTCGCTTGAGGCTCTTTTCCCTCTTTTCAGGAAGAAAATTAAACTGAAATTTCTTTTCATAATGTTGCTCTTAAAAGGTTAATAAAATTAAGAAAGCAATCAAAAAAAGTCAAGATGTTCACTCATTGAACATGCTGAAAATCAAAACGTTAACCCCTAAAAAGGTGAGTCGATTATAAAATTCGGTGGACTCACCTTTTAGCTCACCTCGCATATGCGATATTTTGGCGAAAAAGCCACTAAATCGCAAAAAACAAAACCCTGCAAATATCTGATTTGCAGGGTTTTAGTGTTTTTTGGTGAATTCTGTTAGTAATTCCAGTGGAGCCGAAGGGAGTCGAACCCTTGTCCAGTTGTGAGATAAATTATACCTTCTACATGCTTATTTTTCAATTGATTTTCGGGAAATAAACGGGCTGAAAACCGACCTTATTTAAATCCTTAGATACTTTATCTCACCTTGTGTCGTATCTCCACGAAGGCCAGCTTTGTTATTTCGATGCCCCAGATTCTAGTCTAACAATGCAGCAACTAGAGGGACAAAAGCTAATTAGTTCTAAACTAAGCAGCTAAGGCGTAAGTATTTTCGCCAACTAAAATGTGAACGTTCACTTTAAGTGCTCTCCGAACAACGCACTGCATGCTAACATAACTTTCGCCACCCCGTCAAATCCAAGAACGGCCCCAGCGATAGTGCTCAGTCTATTGTAGAAATAATAGTCTGAGGCTTCAAATATACAAATATCTGGCCAATTTTAGGTTACGATTAATTTTTTCTCTTAATCAATTTACCTTTAATCATCCAAACAGCAGTCGAATTGCTAAACGCATTTGTAGAGGTTATCGCAATTATGGTATCATCATTTAGGATGCATAATGAGTTCCACAAACCATGCTTGTTGGCAGGAACCTCAAAAGGAATTTCAACATCTTTAAAGTTTCTGGCTTCTGTATCACCAACAGCAACCTGCATATAAGCTAAGTCACCATTTCTACCTCTTCCTAAAGTACTTTGGTAAGAAAGTATAGTTGCGCCACTTTTTAGCTGACGTAAATATGGTGCACCAGCATAAACGGTATCGGGTAATTGTGGCACCAAGGCAAAATTTCTTTCGTCATCATCCGCACCGACTGGTTTCTGCCAATTCTGAGTTAAACTATTTCTAATGATTGCTGGTTTAAACTGACCATTGGCATTGTCTTCAATAGAAAAAAGAATTTCTTTTGAGCCTTTTAACATTATCGGCACCGGCATTCCATCTCTATGGCCAGGTCTAAAAGAAACAATTTCGGGCTGGGTACTCCAAGTTTTCCCTCCATCTTTTGATCTGAAAATGGAAATATTTTGCTCGTTTGATTTTCTGTAGATATTCTCGTTAGAGAAATATAGTTGTACTTCTCCAGATGGAATTTGAATTTGAGCGGGTTCCCAACAACCATCTTCAAATTTATAACTGGCCTGATAAACCAAACGATCATCTTCCCAGGTTTTCCCTTGATCATAACTTTTTTTAGTCCGAATTTCGAAACGTTTTGTGGTATCAGTTTGGCCATTAACTTTTCTTGGGCGAGGATTATAAGACATCAATAATGAATGATCCTTTAACTCCAAAATCTCTGGAACGGCCATATTGTAACCTTCTATCGGTGGAATGATATTAACCTGATTTTTCCATGTAGCACCAAGATCAGAACTTTGAGCACACTCTACCCCACCTTTTGTTTCATAAATGCAGATTAAATTTCCTGTATGCAATTGAATCATTCGGGCATAATTTGCATAACCATTTCCAACTGGAGCAATTTGTTTTAATGTAGATTTATCCCAGTGGATGTGAGGTGCGTTTTCAGAATCGTGTTTTTGCGCCTGTACGAAACAGGCAGTTGGCGATAAGAAAAGAAGAAACCAAATGAAGTTTTTCATCATTGATTATAAAAGTAAATGAATTAGCTTAATTAGAATCCAAATTACTGTAAAAATAAGAAAGCCTTTCAATCCTGAGAAGGCTTTCTTAGTTGTCTATCCCTATATAAATAGGAAAGCAAAACTATATAGATCCTTCAACATTTTTGGGTTATGAATAAACTGAACAGAAAAAACTTCTGTTCATAATTTGCCATTTTCCAAATGCCTATATATCAGAATAATCCGTTGGGTAAATAAACAAGGTTACATTTTTTGATACATTGTGCTGATATTGAGGCAATCCGCTTATCTTTTTATATTCTGCACCAAAGGCCGACCAGTGTTTTTCTCTGTCTTCTTTGTTGTTAAAAGTTGTGAGGTACATTAAATTGGGCGAATGACTTCCAGAAATTACTTGACCATAAAACACTGCATTAAAGTTTAAATTGGTAAAAATATTGATCTCCGCATCATTAAACATTCCGATTTTATTTAACGATAAACTTTCGGTTGAAGCTTCATAACTTCTTAATTCGTAAACTCTTTCGCTTTTTGCAGTAGTAAGTTTCGGCAGAGCTGGCTCGGGCATGGCGCTAAAAGCTTTTAATAAAATACTTTCAATTCTGTTATATGGCGGGTTATTATATTCTGCGTTTAAATACGATTTCCCTTGTGCTAAATAGCTTTGATCTTTTGCCAAGGTCTCATCCAATTTCAAAAAGGCATCGAATTTTTTAAATGGAATAAAAACATAAATTAATTGCTCGGTCGTATCTTTTGCTATCGGTTTAAAAACCCCAACATTCGGGATTCCTGCTCGGTGCAAGGCTGGCAAATAAGCGTCTTTTAAATAGCTATCAACTGCACTTTCTTGCGCCTGCCCTTTTATATGATAGATTTTTAACTGATAATAATATTGAATTTTAGCAACTGATTTATTTACAGAGATCATCAGAAGCAGAAAAATAGACAATGCTAATTTAATAGAGATTACTTTCACGATTTATGAATTTAATATTTGGTTAACTGTTTACGCCCATTGCATACAAAATAATATTCACTCCAAATTTGGTATTATCCTCAGCCAAAAAACGTTTATTTTTAAAATCATAGTCCCATTCGCAACCATAATCTTTATTGCTGTACAAAACTCCTATCCTATTATTTATGGTAATGGCTTTTAAATAATCGTGTACAAGATCATCTCCCCAACCGTTAAGCTCGAAAGATGTGGTTGGTGGTCCTTTTTCAAACTTAAAGAAAGAATTGTAGATGGCATGATCATTTGGGATTTTTTTTAATGCCTGTGCGCCAAATAAATTGCTCATTTGTGTTTCAAAAGAACGGGCGAACAATCCATCAATATCATGGTTGCAATCATCAACAAAAACAAAGCCTCCATTATGCACGTATGTTTTAAAATTAGTTGCTTCCTGTTGGCTAAATTGAACGAGTTTATGTCCGCTTAAATAACAGAATGGATATTTAAAAAGATCGTTACTGCTCAAATCCACAATTTTTTCTTCTTCATCCAAGGGGATGGTTGTGTACTCCAAAAGGGAATTTAACAGATTTGAAGGCATCCGTTGATCGGTATCCCAATCTCCAGAATTATATTTTATTCTCGCAAAAGTAAACTTAGATCTTTGCATCGTTCTAAATTAGTGTCAATTTTTATCATTTCAGATTTTAAACTTAGATATCTTGTAAATTTTTTGATATTGTTCGAGCTCCACCACAAAAATAATGGCAATATGACCTATATTGAGGCACAATAAGTTCAAATCAAAAAAAATAATTGTATTGGAGACTTCAGAAAGTAACGTAAAAACTTTAATTGGCAAATTAGGCGCATTAAAAAGCGAAATCCAGAAAGTAATTGTCGGCCAAGACATTATAATTGAAGAAATGTTAATCGCCTTAATGGCTGGTGGGCATTGTTTGTTAGAAGGCGTACCGGGTTTGGCAAAAACGCTGATGGTTAGAACACTGTCTCAAGCTTTGGATTTATCTTTCAGAAGAATCCAGTTTACGCCAGATTTAATGCCGACAGATATTGTAGGTACAGAAATTTTGGAAGAAGACCACGTAACGGGCAAACGCTTTTTCAAATTTAATAAAGGCCCTTTATTTGCCAATATTGTACTTGCTGATGAAGTTAACAGAACGCCTCCTAAAACACAATCTGCACTTTTAGAAGCCATGCAAGAGTTTGAAGTTACTTATGGTGGCCAAACTTATCCCTTAGATCGTCCATTTTTTATTCTGGCTACACAGAACCCAATCGAGCAGGCGGGCACTTATCCCCTTCCAGAAGCTCAATTGGATCGTTTTCTGCTGTATATTAAAATTGGTTATCCAACAGCTGTTGAAGAAGCACAAATACTAAGTAGTACAACAGGCTCTAAAAAAGCAGTTATCAACCCAATAATTGGTGCCGAAGATATTAAACAATTACAATCGCTTACGCGAGAAGTGAGCATCAGCGATGATTTAATTACCTATGTAAGTGAGTTTATTCGTGCCACCCGACCCGATACAACAAGCGTTCCATTTGTTAAAGAATGGGTAAGATGGGGCGCCGGCCCAAGAGCCGGACAAGCCTTAATTTTAACCGCAAAAGCGAGGGCACTTTTTCACGGGAGATATGCTGTAATAATGGAAGATTTGCAAACGATGGCCTATCCAGTATTAAGACATCGAGTTTTAATGAACTTTAAAGCAGAGGCTGAAAATGTATCTTCTGACCAAGTTACGGATGAATTAGTGAAAGCGATTGCAAGACCAAAAACAAATATTTAATGAGTAAACTGCTCGATCCCAAAATATTAATGGCCATTAAAGACCTCAATCTATCGGCGAAAACAACGATAGATGGTTTTATGAATGGCATTAATAAAAGTACCGTAAAAGGCGCTGGGCTAGAGTTTAGTCAATATAGAAGCTACCAACCTGGAGATGATTTACGTTCGTTGGATTGGAAAATGTTTGCCCGGTCTGATCGATATTACATTCGGGAATCGGAAGTGGAAACCAATATCTCAGTTCGCTTTTTAGTTGATGCAAGTGCTTCAATGAATCATAGCGATGGCGATTTTACCAAAATTGAATATGCAAGATATTTGACGGCTTGCTTAGCCTATTTGGCAAATTTGCAGGGAGATGCCATTGGATTGTACATTTTTAAAAATGCCGAACTGTTCTCCATGGTGGCCAAACAGGATTATCAACATTTGGCTAGGTTATTCTTTCAGTTGGAACAGATAAAACCTGAGGGAACGTTTACAAAACCAATTCATTATAAAGAAATTTTTGCAGGGACGCAAAAAAGAGAATTGCTTGTTTTCGTAACAGATCTTTACCAAACTGAAAACGAAATCTTCAATTTATTAGATACGTTAAATACATTGAGGCACGAGATTGTAGTTTTCCATGTGGTATCACGGAATGAAATGGAATTGGATTTTAAGGGTTATACCACATTCGAAGATTTGGAAACCGGGCAAACCATACAAATTGATCAGGCTAAAGCCAGATCTGACTATAAAAATAAACTCCAACTCTATTTAGAAGAAACAAGAATTAAAATGCTGGATAGAAGAATTTATTATAGAACGGTTTCTACGGATGAGCCATTAGATCAGGCGTTAAGAGATTTTTTGAAACAAAGAAATAAGCTAAGAATTTAAATTGCAGTTATTATATCCCATTGGTTTATTGGCACTTGCAGGATTAATTATTCCTGTAATTATACACTTGTGGAGTGTAAAACAAGGTAAAACCTTAAAAATTGGAAGTATCGCCTTGTTGGGCGAAAGCGCAACCGCAAGCTCGAAAAGTATTAAAATAACCGATTTACTTTTGTTCATTTTAAGGTGCTTGATTCTGATTTTGATTGCTTTTGTTTTAGCTCAACCGTTCATAAAAAAAACAAGTGCTGGCGCTAAAAACTCTGGTTGGATTTTGATGGATAAATCTCAATTTTATGATATTTATAAGGCGAACCGAAAAACAGTTGATTCGCTCTTAAATCTCGGTTTTGAGTTGCATAATTTTGATTTGGGGTTTGATCAATTTCTTTTGAAAGACAGCCTTCTAAAAACAAAAAAGTTTACCGAATTAAGTTATTCTTCTTTATTTAATCAACTGAATAAGCAAGTTCCTTCGGGTTATTCCGTGTACTTATTTGCCGATCATCGATTAAAAAACTTTGACGGGAATTTACCAAAACCAAACTTCAAATTAACTTGGAAAGAAACTGAAAATACAGATACTTTAAAAACTTGGTCGACGAGTTTTTTGGGTAAAATTTATGAAGGAAAATCGACGCCAAAACAAACAAGTTATTCTGCCAATCGAACACAAAATCTGCCTATTATTTCTGTTTTAATTTACGATCCTACAGGAACTGATTCGAGATATATTATGGCTGGTTTAAGCGCAATTAGCGATTTTACCAAGCGAAAGATAGAATTTAAGAACTGGAATACTCCTGCAATTAAGAAAGCTGATGTTGGTTTCTGGCTTTCAGATCAACCGATTAACGCTTCAAATTTAAGTAAACTCAAAGACAGTGCTAGTTTCTTAAATTACGAAAAAGGTAAGGTTGTAACTGAAAATTCTAATCTACTTTTAGATGAAAACAGGAATCAAACTGTTGAATTAAAAAAACGAATTGCTCCTAATCATTTAAAAGGAAATACCATTTGGACGGATGGTTTCGGGCAACCAATTTTAATAAACGAGGGCAATTTAAAAAGAAACCAATTTCATTTTTACAGTCGATTTAACCCACAATGGACAGATTTGGTTTGGAACGAACAATTTGTAAAAGCTTTGATTCCAATTGTATTGGGTAATCAAGATGCAAAAGATTTTGGTTTTGAAGATCATTCTTTAGATCAAAGAATCGTAGACAAGACTCAGTTTAGCGAATCAAAAATCATTAAATCAAATGGTTACAACAAAACAGAAAACAAAAATATAGATTATATAATTTGGTCTCTAGCATTTGTGCTATTGATTATCGAGCGGATTTTATCATTCAGAAAAAAAACAAATTTAGATTATGTTAAAAACTGAAGGCAAAAATTGGATTGATAATTTTAGAAGAAAGTGGATTGCGATTTACTTTGCACAAATCACTGTGCTAAGCTTATCCTTTGCCCTGATTTTGATTATAATTAGCGCATTGTGTTTCTTCCATATATTCCACATCTGGCATTTAATTCTTACTTTTATCCTAGTTTTCGCTGGCTTTGTGTTCCTTAAACCCACTTGGAAAATCAGTAGCAATGAAGTAACAAAATATCTAAATTCAAGATTTGCACAGTTAGAAGAAAGCGCCGAACTTTTCTTAAAACCAGAAAAAGAATTATCTCTACTTGAGCAATTACAAATCGAAAAAATTAGTGGCAGTTTGCCAATTCCAAAAAGCTTGAGCGAAGCTTGGAAAAAATTGTGGTTTTGTTTGGCTTTCTTAATTATAACCATAACAGGCTCTTATTTAATAGAAAAATATTATTGGTATGAAAAAGTAGCTTCAGAAGATCTTCTTACTTTATCAAACCAAAAAAATATCATTAAAGAAATTATCCTACCCGAAATCGAAACCTTTCAGCTTCGAATAAATCCGCCAAGCTATACAGGAAGAGGCGAGAGAACACAGAAACAGTTTACGATTAAAGCAGAAGCCGGAGCTAAAATATTTTGGAACATTGAAACCAATGTTTCCGTTAAAAAACTCAGAATCGTTTTTAACGATAAAGAGATTTCGAACTTGGCTACTTCCGATCATCTGAATTGGACTTTTAACAAAACCATTACGCAATCTGGTTTTTATCAAATGGAGTTGGATGGAAAAAAATCCGATCTCTATCAAATTGAAGTTATTCCCGATTTGCCTGTAAATATTAAAATTACACAACCAAAACCGCATACTACAATTGATATTGGGCAAATTGCGAAAGTAAACTTAAATGTTTTTTTAAGTGATGATTACGGAATCAATGAAGCCTATATTTCTGCAACTATGGCCAGCGGAAAAGGTGAAGGTGTAAGTTTTACAGAGAAAAAATTAAACTTCGATACTGATTTTAGAAATAAGAAGGATGCAAAATTAAATAAGCAGATTGACTTAAAATCTTTGGGAATGAAACCTGGTGACGAGCTATATTTCTTTATCAAAGCAATGGATAATCATGGTCAATCTAGCCGATCTGATGTTTATTTTGTATCAATCGTAGATACCACAGAACTAATGAGTATGGCCGGGATGGCAAATGGAGTTAACCTTGTTCCAGAATACTTTAGAAGCCAAAGGCAGATTATTATCGATACCGAGAAACTTTTAAAAGAGCAAGGAACCATTTCTGCAGATGATTTTAAAAACCGAAGCAATACTCTCGGGATTGATCAAAAACTATTGAGATTAAGATATGGCAAGTTTTTGGGAGAAGAATCAGAAACTGAAATTGGCGGCGATCACGATCACGAAGATGGCGACAATCACGACAAACCTAAAGCCGAGGAAAAATTTGGTGATGCTCAGGCAATAGCAGATAAATACTCACACAAACATGATGTTGCCGAAGACGCTACTTTCTTTGAACCAGAAATGAAAGCTCAGTTAAAAGCCGTTTTAACAGAAATGTGGACTTCGGAACTTCGATTGAGAACTTACAAGCCACAAGAAGCTTTGCCGTTTGAATATAAAGCCTTGCGATTATTGAAAGATTTGCAACAAAAATCTAGAGCTTATGTAGCAAAAACGACTGTCAAAACTTCAAAATTAAAACTAGAAAAGCGATTAACGGGTGAACTGGACAAAATAGCTGAGCCCATTCAAAAAGCTACATTTGAACAGAAAGATCATTCTAACGATGATTTAAAGATTCTTTTATCCATTCTTGAAAATAGAAAAATAGGAAAACCATTTACTTTAGGCGAGCGACAATTGTTACGCGATGGCGAAAAACAGTTAATTTCTGTCGCATCCAATCAACCCAGCTCTTATTTATCGGCCTTAAAAAGCTTACGTAAAATAAGTACATCCAATGTAGTTAATGTAAGAGATGTTGAGGCCGTTCAAAAAGCAATTCAGAAACTCCTAGGTATTGAAATCGTAAAACCTCAATCTGAAATTTCGGGTCCTGAGATCAATTTGTATCGAAGTTATTTTAATCACCTTAAAAGTGCAGGCAGGTAAATATGGAATTCAAATACATCATAATCCTCATTTCCATTGGTTTTATAGCATTTCTGGTGTTTAAAGAAATTCGTCGTGCTGATAAAGGCAGGTTGATTTTGAGGTTATTGGCAAGTATTTTTATGGCTGCCAGTTTTGCACTTATGATTATTCCAATTACGTATTCGGTAACGAAAGAAGAACCTGCACATGAAATAAATCTTTTAACCGAAGGCTTCACGTTAGATTCTATTTCTACGATAAAAGGGAATAAATACAATCTTGATTCTACCCTATTTCCAAAAAATAAAGCATTTAAAATTAGTCACATTGCAGATTTAACTTACTTTTTAAAGGAACATCGAGAAATCAAGAAAATTAACATCTATGGTTATGGTTTGGATGATTCACAATTAAAAGGTTTATCTGATTATCAAATTTCTTTTCATCCTTCTGCCCTTTCCTCAGGAATTTTTTCTGCAAACTGGCAGAAGAAATTAAATGCTTCTGAAAATTTAATTGTTCAAGGGATATACAATAATCAAACAGATAAAAATGTAAAGTTAAAGCTGTTCGGATTAGGCGCAAGTTTAGATTCTACAGAGATTAAAGCAAATTCAAAAGTTAACTTTTCCTTTTTAAATCGTCCTAAACAGCAAGGGAAAGCTATTTACAATCTTATTGCAATACAAGGAAATGATACGCTTTCAGCTGAACCTGTACCATTTGAGGTTGAGAAAAAACAACCAATCCAAGTTTTAATCTTGGCTTCCTTTCCAGATTTTGAATATAAATTTCTTAAAAAGTGGTTGTATGAAAATCAATATCCAGTTGCTTTTAGAAGTCAAATCAGTAAAAACAAGTACAGCACAGATTTCTTGAACATGAAGGCCGTTAATCTCAATCAGATTAATCAAGCTTTGCTTAAAAATATGGATGTGGTTATTATTGATGAAGATGAGCTTTCTGCCATTTCAAGCTCGGATAAAGCTTCAATCTATAGTGCAGTAAATAATGGAATGGGCTTAATTGTGCGAATAACCAATCCAAAACCTAGCGGGAATAATAAAAATTTCAATCAGTACGAAGTTGTATCATCAACTGAAAAGCCACTTTCATTAAAATCTACTGACGATTTAAAATTTAATAATTTACCTCTTATGCAATCGCTCTTTCTAAAATCGGGCACAAATAATCAGCCTTTAATTCTAGATGAAAGTGGGAAAATTGTTGTCAATAGCCAGATCAATGGAATGGGTAAAATTATAACGTCGGCGCTTTCATCAACATATCAATGGCAACTGGCTGGAAAACAAACGGATTACAGTCGGTTTTGGTCGATGCTTTTTGCAAAATCTTTAAGAAAAAAAGTAGAAACTCAATCTTTAGAAATTTTTCCCAAATTTCCATCGGTTGAAGAAAAATTAAGGCTAATCGTGAATTTATCGGATAACAAATCGCCTAAAATCTTAATTGATAGTACAAAAATTTATCCTAGACAAAACATGGAGCTTCCGTTTGAATGGGATGGTTTTTTCTGGCCAAAAACCGCTGGTTGGGCAATCGCAACAATTAACCAAAAAGCAGAGAACATATATATTTATAAAAAACAGGATTGGTTAACTCTAAAATCTGCTATAAAGCAATCCAAAACTTTGGCTTTAGTTAAAAATCAATCCAAGGAACTCATAAAATCGGATAAAATTCAGCATTCAACTGAAGAAGAAATTTCAAAATGGTGGTTTTTAGCAGTCTTTTTAATTACATCTGCCTTTCTTTGGCACGAATCCAGAGTATTGGCAAACAAATAGTGAATTGAAACTAAAATGTTATACTCCTAAGCATAGTTTGCTTTAAAGAATTAGCTATATTGGGTTGTTAAATCACCTAAACCGAACCAATTGAAAAGAAAAGACTTCCTTTACCTATCCGGAATGGGTATGGGCGCTTTGATGCTACCAGATTTCTCTGCGTTTGCAAATCCAATCGACCCATTACAAGCTCTAGATCGAGTAGATGTAAAAATTAAGAAAGAACTGGCTGATGTTGCACTAAACGCAGCCAAATCCAAAGGCGCAACTTATGTTGATGTACGCATTGGCAGATATTTAAACCAATTTGTAGCCACCAGAGAAAAACGAGTTCAGGGCGTTGCCAACACAGAATCTTATGGGGTTGGAATCCGCGTTTTAGCTAACGGATGCTGGGGTTTTGCAGCCACCAACAAAGTAACCAAAGAGGATATTGCAAAAGCAGCAGAACAAGCAGTTGCCGTTGCAAAAGCAAACTCAAAAATTCAGGGTGAGCCCGTTCAGTTGGCACCACAAAAGGGTTTTGGCGAAGTTAGCTGGAAAACACCTATAGAAATAAATTCTTTCGAAGTTCCTGTTAAAGAAAAGGTAGATCTTTTACTAAGTGTAAACGATGTTGCCATGCAAAATGGTGCTAATTTTGTTAATTCAGTACTGTTTGCCGTTAATGAACAAAAATATTTCGCATCTACTGATGGTTCTTATATCGATCAAGATGTGCATCGAATCTATCCAACTTTCAACGTAACTAGAATTGATAAAGAATCGGGCAAGTTCAAAACTCGTAACTCGTTAAGTTCTCCAATGGGAATGGGTTACGAATATATGCATGCCAGACCAGAGGATAAAGTAAGTGGAATTGTGACGCGTTACAAAGGTCGTTACGATATGCTTGAAGATGCAAAAGCGGCAGCAATTGTTGCTGGTGAAAAAGTTAAGGCAAAATCTGTAGAGCCGGGCAAATACGATTTGGTTTTAGATCCTTCTCACCTTTGGTTAACCATCCACGAATCTGTTGGACACCCAACTGAATTAGATCGCGTTTTGGGCTATGAAGCAAATTATGCAGGCACAAGTTTTCTTACTTTGGATAAATGGGAATCGAAAAAATTCAAGTTTGGAAGCGATAAGGTAAATATTGTTGCCGATAAAACTCAGGTAGGCTCTTTAGGAGCTGTTGGATATGATGATGAAGGCGTGAAGTGTAAAAAATGGGATTTGATTAAAGAAGGTGTTCTGGTAAATTATCAGGCCATTCGCGATCAAGCGCACATTATTGGTTTAACAGAATCGCAAGGTTGCTGTTATTCTCAAGGTTGGGATGATGTTCAATTTCAACGCATGCCGAATGTTTCTTTACAACCAGGAAAAGAAAAACTGAGTGTAGATGATATGATCAAAAATGTAGAAAAAGGAATTTATATTATTGGTGATGGTAGTTTTTCAATCGATCAGCAACGTTATAATTTCCAGTTTGGCGGACAGATTTTCTACGAAATTAAAGAAGGCAAAATTGTAGGCATGCTAAACGATGTGGCTTATCAAAGCAATACACAGGAGTTTTGGAACAGTTGTTCTGCAATATGCGATGATAGCGATTATCGTTTAGGTGGATCATTTAATGATGGAAAAGGTCAACCAGCGCAAAGCAGTGCAGTTTCTCACGGAAGCTCAACAACAAGATTTAATGGAGTTAATGTTATTAATACAGCAAGAAAAATATAATTATGGCCATATTAAGTAAAGAAGAAGCCCAGGCAATACTCAAAAAAGTACTCAGTTTTTCCAAAGCAGATTTCTGTGAGGTAAGTTTAAATGGCTCTGATGGAGGGAATATTCGCTATGCTAGAAATGCCGTTTCTACGGCGGGGCAAATCAGCGTAATGAGCCTTGGAGTGAGTTCCACATTCGGTAAAAAAACAGGATCTGCAACCATTAACGAATTTGATGATGCTTCCTTACAAAAAGTAGTTAAAAGAGCCGAAGAACTGGCGATGTTGGCACCAGAAAATCCGGAGTTTATGCCACCTCTTGGTCCACAAACTTTCCCTGAATCTACAACCTACAATGCAAATACCGCAGCCATGACGCCCGATACCAGAGCAGAAATGGTGGGCAAAAGCTTAAGTGTATCCAAAGCAGCAAACTTAGATGCAGCTGGATTTCTGGAGAATTCAACCCGATTCAATTCAATCATGAATTCTAAAGGCTTGTTTGCTTACAACAAGGGCACAAACGTTTCTTTTTCGGTTACGGTTAGAAATAAACAAGGAACTGGATCGGGGTATATTGAGCAAGATTTTAACGATTTAGCGAAGATGGATACGCTTGCATTAAGCAAAATTGCTGCAAGCAAAGCAAATGGATCTGCAGGTGCAAAAGCCATTGAGCCTGGTAAATACACTGTAATTTTAGAGCCACTTGCTGCAAGCGATATGCTTGGTAATATGTTTAGAGGCTTTGATGCTCGAAGCGCCGATGAAGGCAGAAGCTTTATGAGTAAAAAAGGTGGCGGAACCCGTTTAGGCGAGCAGTTATTCTCAGAAAATGTAAATATTTATTCTGATCCTATGAATTTGGATATTCCTTCTGCACCATGGAACGGCGATGGATTGCCAATAAAAAGAACACAATGGGTAAAAGACGGGATCGTTAAAAACCTCTCTTATTCGAGATATTGGGCCTCGCAAAAAGGGGTAGAACCTGTACCTTTTAGTAGAAGCATAGTTGTAGAGGGTGGAACGCAAAGCCTAGAAGAACTCATCAAAAGCACAGAAAAAGGAATCTTAGTTACCCGTTTCTGGTACATCAGATCTGTTGATCCTCAAACTTTATTATTAACAGGACTAACCCGTGATGGTACTTTTTACATTGAAAACGGAGAGATAAAATTCCCAATCAAAAATTTCAGGTTTAATGAAAGTCCTGTAATTATGCTTAACAATGTAGAAGCATTGGGCAAACCGGTAAGAACTGGAAGTGGAATGATTCCTCCGATGAAAATTAGAGATTTTACATTTACATCGCTTTCAGACGCGATATAATTAGATCATCATTTCAACCGAAATAGCTTTGACAAATTCTAACTAATGCATTTGAATTTGTCAAAGCTTGTACTATTGCAATATTTTTAACATCAAATTTTCAAAAATTGAGAAGAAGGGATTTTTTATTTATGACCGGTGTTGGCGTTGGCGCCTCAATGCTTGAAAGCGTGCCTGTTTTTGGCCGATTAATTTCTGTTGAGGAAGCTTTAACACCTGTTGATGTTGCGCTTAAAAAGAAAATGGCAGATATTGCCTTAAATGCCGCAAAATCTAAAGGGGCAACTTATGCCGATGTTCGGATTGGAAGGTATTTAAATCAAGTTATTGCAACCAAAGAAAAAAGGGTTGAAAATGTTGCAAACGCAGAATCGTACGGATTAGGCGTTCGTGTTCTGGCTTTTGGATCATGGGGTTTTGCGGCAACAAATAACCTCGATAATGATAGCATTGCAAAGGCAGCAGCAATGGCCGTTTCAATTGCAAAAGGCAATTCGAAAATAATGAGTGAGCCCGTACAACTTGCTCCACAAAAAGGATATGGAGAAGTAAGCTGGAAAACGCCATTAGAGAAAAATGCCTTCGAAGTACCCATTACCGATAAAGTTGAATTGCTACTTAACGTAAATAACGAAGCCTTAAAGGGAGGAGCAAAATATGTTAACTCAAATCTTTTTATGGTGAATGAGCAGAAATATTTCGCTTCAACAGATGGTTCTTATATCGATCAGGATATTCATAGGATTTGGCCTACGTTTACGGTAACTAAAATTGATGCTGCTGGCGGAAAATTTGAAACCCGTAATGCTTTAAGCGCTCCAATGGGAATGGGTTACGAATACTTAACCCCAATGGATAGCGAAAAAATAAAAGGTGGACCAGTAACCATGTACAAAAAACGCTATGATATTTTTGAGGATGTTAAAGAAGCAACCGCCCATATTGATGAGAAGTTAAAAGCAAAACCGGTACAACCAGGAAAATACGATTTGGTTTTAGATCCTACTCACCTATTTCTCACCATTCATGAATCTGTTGGTCACCCAACAGAATTAGATCGTGTTTTGGGTTACGAAGCAAATTATGCTGGAACAAGTTTCTTAACCTTGGATAAATGGGAATCGAAGAAATTTAATTTCGGAAGCAAAAATGTAAATATCTTGGCGGATAAAACTGAAGTTGGTTCTCTTGGCGCAGTTGGTTATGATGATGAAGGTGTAAAATGTGGTAATTGGGACATTATAAAAGATGGCATTTTGGTTAATTATCAAACCATTAGAGATCAAGCGCACATTATCGGCTTAAAAGAATCACAAGCTTGTTGCTATGCAGATAGTTGGGATAGCATTCAGTTTCAAAGGATGCCAAATGTATCACTCGCTCCAGGGAACGTTGCTTTAACGGCTGCAGACATGGTTAAAAATGTAGAGAAAGGCATTTATATGTTTGGCCGAAATTCTTATTCAATTGATCAGCAACGCTACAACTTTCAGTTCAGTTCGCAATTGGCTTACGAAATTAAAGAAGGTAAAATTGTTGGAATGCTAAAAGATGCGGCCTATCAAGCCAATACTCAAGAATTTTGGAATTCATGTACTCAACTTTGCGATAAAAGCGATTATCGTTTAGGTGGAACATTTTCGGATGGAAAAGGTCAGCCAAGCCAAGTAAGTGCAGTTTCTCATGGCAGTGCAACTTCTAGATTTAATGGTGTAAGCGTAATTAATACGGGCAGAAAATTAGGTTAATTATTTTAAGGATTGCTCAGATAGATTTTTGAGCAATCCTTAAATAAGATTTTCTTAAGAGTGCCATTGCAAGTTTAACATCATCTTCATTCTGTATATAAAAACTAATCCACCCAGATTTTTTAAACACATGATGCTCCTCTGCTTTCCCACTACGGATTAAATCTGCTTTAATTTCCTGACTAAATAAAATATCTAAAATACCATTGCTGTGCACATGGCCAATTTCTCTTTTATTAAAGTTAAATTGAGTACCTCCAAATTTGTGTAGGCTGATATTAATACTTTCCCACCTTAAAACTTCCTCTTCTAAAGTATCAAGCCATTCTAATTTGTTTGGTTCGGCTATAGAGAGCCAAAGTTTTATTCCGCTATCAAATATTAAAGCTGTTAAAGGGATGCTTTTTATAAAACCTAGTTTTTTAACAACGAAAGAAAACATTATTGTTCGCTAAGTTCTTTAATATGATCCATAACCCGTAAATGTACATTTCTAGTGATGCTTTCTGCCCAAACATCGTAATACCAAATTGGGAAAACACGAAGCTTATACCAACTGTTGCCAACAAGTGTTGTTGTGCCGTTCCCATTGTCTTTTAGCAAAAACTGTCCTCTTTTAATATCTATGTGCCCCATAATTTCGGGGTCTTGCGGTTGCCCAACAATATCAAATGTTAGGTTTTTATTGACATCAAAAGCCACAATTTTTTCATCAAATGCGTAGCCATTACTAAATATACATTTTCTACCGGCACCGTATTTATAATCAGTAACAGTAGTTTGCATGGGGCTTGGCATCCCAATTTTAAATAGCCAATAATTATTGGGTTGTTTAATTTTCTCGAAAGCAACAACGTTGTTCCATATTTTAGAGGGAGAAGCTTTTATAACAATTTCATCAGAAACCATATTTTCATACTGATGATCAGCAATTGAATCGACTACAAAAACCATAAAAAGTAGAGAAACAATACTCACATTAACGGTCTGATTCTTTTTTCTAAACATCATCTTCCCAATAAATGCACCAGTAATAACAAATACCAGAATTAGTGGAGAAACGATAATTAAGCAAATTACACCTTCTCCTAAAAATAGATAACTGAGTGCAATGGCCAGCAAACTATTTATTAAGGAGTAACCTATTATGGTTTTGGTTTTTAAATTTAAATCTCGCCAAAACCAAGCACTGATGATTCCAATAAGCATTGGCAGAATTACAAACTGCGAGTACACCAATACTCCAGTTTTTTCTACATGAAGTGCCCTATTTACACCGATAATCAAGAGTACAATTAAATTAGAAATGATAAAGCCTAAAAGTTTGGTGGGTTTAGATGATGTATTCATAGCGTTAAATGATTTGTTTGATCAAACGTACAATTATATTATTAAACTTTCAAAAATTATTGAAAGATAAATTATAAATTTTTAATCAAAATAATTACGTATAAATACGCTTTGTAGTTAAATTATTTATAGATTCACTCTTATTAGTTGTATTATTAAAACTTTAGTTATTCTTCGATTTTGAGGTTTTAAGAATTGGAATTGAAAAGTATAAATAATTTTGTGTAATACTAAAACATCCTAATCTTGATAATTATCAAACTTTGATGTAAAAAATGCCGTTTTTTTACCATTAATACGTACATTCCTTAAGAATTTTGCTTACGTCCCATCGATATGAGTTATAGTAAATATCTCTTTTTTTTGTTGAGTTTATTATCGCTTTCGTGTAATTTATCGAATAGAGAAATAGATAATAAGGTTTTTATAGATAAAGCGATTGATAGTGCGAACAATCTTATCGATTTAAAAAAAACGGCGCAGGCTTATATTTATATAGATTCTGTTTTTCTTTCGATAAAAAAACCAAGTGTTCTTGATATTTGGAAAAAATATCATTTTAAGGAGAATAATCATTTCATTTTAGCTCGTTTAAATAGAGATAAAAGAGAGCTTGCACTTGCAGATTTGTACGCAGACAGCATGCTTAATATAATCAAAAACAATAGAGTTGAGGTTAAACTTAAACATGAGTTCAGCATTTCAAATTTTCTTAAAGGCGATGTGTTATTGGAAATGGAGAAATATGAGCAATCTTATCAGTATTTCCATAAGGGTAAGCTTCTTGCCGACGAATCGAAAAATACTTGCGATCAATCAGATTTCAACAGCCGTTTTGCTTTCTTAAATTATGTACAAGGTAAGTACAGGCAAGCCGCGTCATTATTTTATCAGGCCTACCAGAATAACTTAGACTGTAAGCTGGATGTAGAAAAATATATGGCCATTCAAGGTGCGCTTTGCAATGCTGGTTTAAGTTACGAGCATATTAAAATGACAGATAGTGCTTTGCTCTGCTATAAAAAAGCTGTTTCCTTTTTAGAAAAAAACGAGCAAAATTTTCCATTCAAAAAATCATTTACCAAAGTTGCAAAAGGTGTTGCCTATCATTATATGGGTGATGTTTATTTGGACAGCGGAAATAATGCCAAAGCTGAAGAATATCTAAAAAAATGCATCGATTTTAATGGAAGCGTTGGTACAGAAATAAGAAATGCTCAGATTGCCGAAGTTAAATTAGCCAGATTGTTTTTAAACACCGGCCGATTTAAGGAATTTAATGCTACAATGAAATTTGCCAGAGCTTCTATGGATTCTCTACCTAGCCCAAAAACAGAAATTGAATGGCAGAAATTACAGATTGATTATTTTAACCTAACTCAACAGTATGATCAAGCAAAAGCTTTAGTTCCCAATTATTTATCCTTATCGGAAAAGCAAAATGCTGGGCTTAGAAAACTTAACAATGTAGATGCCCGCACTGAGTTTTATAATTTGCAAAAGGACTACGAATTAACCTTACTTAAAAAAGAAAAACAATTAAGCGATTTATACTTAGTCATAGCTGTCGGATTTACAATCATGGCTCTATTTATACTTTATCAATTATGGAGAAATGGAAAAGTTTCCAAGAAAAACAATGATAGGTTAACCCTGCTGAACAAACAGGTTACAGAACAAAATTTACACTTACAAAATGCCTTAACAGCCCTTGAGCAGAGTCAGGAAGAAAACAAACGAGTTATGAAGGTAGTTGCTCACGATTTGCGAAGCCCAATTGGCGCTATAGTAAGTTTGGCGGGTTTTATGTTAAGTGATAATCGTTTGCAAGAAGAAGATCAACATTTGATGGGTTTAATTCAAAATTCTGGTTCGGATTCTTTAAAGTTTGTGAATGAATTACTTAATAGGGAGGCTGAAACAATTGAAATGGAAAAAGATTCTGTTGATTTAAGTGCCTTACTTAATTATTGTGTAAATCTGTTACAATATAAGGCTACGGAAAAGCATCAAAAAATTGTCCTAACGACTACCCCAATTACTTTTAGTCTTAATAGAGAAAAAATATGGCGTGTAATGAGTAATCTAATTACAAATGCAGTAAAATTTAGCCCTAAAAAATCGACTATTGAAGTAAATATGGGTGTTTTTAAAAATTCTGTACTGATCTCGGTTAAGGATCAGGGAATAGGAATTCCGGAGCAGATTAAAGAAAAAATATTTGATATGACAGAAGAAGCCAAACGTTCGGGTACGGCCGGAGAGAAATCATTTGGTATGGGGCTTGTAATCTCCAAACAGATTATCGAAGCTCACGGCGGAAAGATTTGGTTTAACAGCATAGAAAATAAGGGTACAACTTTTTTTGTAGAGCTTCCCCTATAGAAAGTTTTACTCTATCCCTTTTGCATTAGTTTTAATCGTGTATAAAGATTTAGAGGCCGTGATGAACAAAATATTTCTATCCTTGCCACCAAAACAAATATTTCCACACCATTCTTCAGGAACCTCTATATGGCCAATTTTTTCTCCTGTAGGCTTATAAATCGTAACTCCCTTACCAGTTACATAAATATTTCCATTGCTATCTAGTGTCATCCCATCAGAATGCTGACTTAATACAACCTCTTTTTCACTTAAGCTAGCATCGGCATTAATTTTATAACGATAAGTCTGGTTTGCACCCATGTCTGCAACGTATAAAAACTTCCCGTCGGGAGTACCAACAATTCCGTTCGGTTTTACCACATCAACAGCTACAACAACAGCTTCCTTTTTACCCTTTGGAAGATAATAAACCAATTGCCTTTCTAATTCCGGCTTTTTTCTTGTCCAATAATCACGTTGATAATATGGATCGGTAAAATAAATTCCTCCCTTATTATCCAACCAAATATCATTAGGCCCATTTACTTTTTTACCTTCGAAATCAGAAAATAGAATCTTTATTTTTTTGTTTTTATCGATAGACCAGATTTGATTATTTTCATCAGCACAAACAATTAGATTGCCCTTTTTATCAAAGTATGTGCCGTTCGCACGACCAGTTTTATCCATGTACAACGATAGCTTTCCATGAATATCATATTCCCAAATTTTATCATTCGGCTGATCTGTAAAAAACACATTTCCTTGCTTATCAACAGATGCGCCTTCAGTAAACTTGAACTGAGAAGAAATGAGTTTTAAACTATCCTGAACAAAAATGGAATTGTTTGTTGCTTGGGAAAAAGAATATGTTGCGTTTACAAGCAACGCAAAAAGAATAAAATATTTTTTCATGAATAAAATTTATCAAAGCGCAATGTGGCCATTAATCGCTTCCGAACCAAGTAAAATTGTTGTTTGAAACGTTATGTCTACCTAATATGAAGCTACTTTAACTCACTCTTTTGCCTTTAAGTAACATGCCCAATGCATCATTTAAAGTTCCGGCTTTTTGAACTTCACCCTCGTTAACAAAATAAATTTCATCGGCATTTTCGATGGTATTTAATCGGTGTGCAATAATAACCAACGTTGTTTCTTTAGAAAGCTTGTTTAAAATACTACTCAACAACTGTTCGGTAATGGTATCGATATTGGCAGTTGCCTCATCTAAAATTAAGAGTTCAGGATTCCGTAAAACCGCTCGCATAAAAGCAATAAGCTGTTTCTGACCCAAGCTTATTCCATCAGAATTTGAAGTAACCTGTGTTTTTAAACCATCATCAAAAATGTCTAAAAGCGCATTTAAGTTGGCTTCTTCAATAATTTTTTCTAGCTCTTCATCGCTCACATTTGCATATTGGCTATTGCCATAAAGAATATTATCCTTTACAGTTCCGGTAAATAAAAATGGTTCTTGTAAAATAAACCCAATTTTTTGAGTTCGTTCTTCCGCACTAAAAGAGCGGATATCTTTGCCATGAAGTAAAACTGTTCCTTTTGTAGCATCGTACAAACGAGAAATTAAAGATGCAGTTGTTGTTTTGCCCCCACCTGTTGGGCCAATTAAGGCATAAGTTTTACCTTTTTCGAACTTTAAATTAATGTTGTGGAGAATCTCTTTAGAATCATCATAAGAGAAATGGACATTTTTAAACTCTAATAAAGCATCTGATGTTTCAGTGGTATCAGCTTCAATCTGGGTTAAATCTGTTTCTAAAAGTAAAATCTGCGAAATCCTATCCCAACTTGCCATTGCCACTTGGAAACTGGTCCAAAGGGCGGCCAATTGCCTTAATGGGTTGTAAAAGTTGGTGGCATAGGCTACATAACTCACTAATAATCCAATGGAAAACTCCCCGATTGAAATTAAATGAATTCCGTAAAGCAAAACGATTAGCTGAGCCATACTTGAAAATAACCCATAAACTGGAACAAAAATATTGTTCGATAATCCAGCGCCTATAGCAGTGCGATAATTTTCTTTATTGGCTTGATCGAAACGCTTTCTAAAATAATCTCTCCGATTGAAAGCAATAATTACCTTAAAATTATTTAGACTTTCCTGTACTTCGGCACTTAAAGCACCGACACTTTTTAAATTGCTCGCATTTTTGCGTTTTACCCAAGGGGATAAAATAACTGTAAAAAGCACAATTAGTATTGCTGGAGACAATGTTGCAGCGCCCAAATCGATGTTAATACTTAAAAGAAAAATTCCTGCACCAAGCATGGTTACAATGCTGCCAATAAATTGCATTAGCGATTGTGAGAAAAATTGATTGAGTTTATCCGTGTCGTTATTTATCCTGGAAATTAAATCGCCAGCCTTATTTTGATTAAAAAATGCAACGGGAAATTCCTGTAGTTTATTAAAAATGGCATTTCTTAAAGTGAATAACATCCGTTGCCCAATACCACCCATAAGTTTGGTTTGGGTATAACCGGTAGCCATTGCTACTAAATAAATCCCTAAAAGAAGACCTGCATAAATTAATACGCCATGA
Organism: Pedobacter fastidiosus; assembly: GCF_014306625.1. Classification (GTDB taxonomy): domain Bacteria; phylum Bacteroidota; class Bacteroidia; order Sphingobacteriales; family Sphingobacteriaceae; genus Pedobacter; species Pedobacter fastidiosus. The sequence continues at coordinate 18,407 of NZ_JACRYL010000026.1, read as the reverse complement.
AACTGTTTGGTACGGATATAAGCATCAACAGTATGGCCAATAATTAGTGGGCCAACCAGTAAAAGTCCAGAATTTACCAAAATTGCAATCAGCGCCAACCAGAGATTTTTACGTTCTGCGGAAATCATTTTAAGCAATCTTTTGAGTGCCTTATAGGTAGATTGCTTTTCCTGCTTGGCGGTAAGCTGGTTAAGATTGTAGTTCATAATTGCTGGTGCTCTGTTGTGAATTGTAAATTTGAACATACTCCGGACTGCTTTTCAAAAGCTCCGAATGGGTTCCTTCTGCAATAACTTCGCCTTGCATTAACAAGACAACTTTATCATAATGCTCAACAGATGCTATTTTTTGGGTAATTGATAATAAGGTTAAGCCTGGATAATTCTGTTGAATATTTGCCAAGATTCTCTTCTCCGTGTTGCCATCAACTCTGGCTGTAAAATCATCCAACAATAGAATCTTCGGATTTACCGCGAGTGCTCTAGCTAACATAATCCGCTGTTTTTGCCCACCAGAAAGACTACTTCCACGTTCAGAAACAATCGTATTCAGCTTTTCTGGAAGTGCATCTACAAAATCTCTCAGCTCTGCCGTTTCAATTGCCTTTGCTAAAGATTCATCCGTTACGGTATCACTAAAAGCAATATTCTCACGGATACTCATGTTAAAAATAATGCTATCCTGAAAGACAAAGCCAACCTGCTGATGAAAATTTTCTTGATTGTATTCGTTAATCCGCTTACCATCAAAAAGAACTTCACCACTTTTGGGTTCTATTAAACCAGTTAAAATATACAGCAATTGTGTTTTACCCGCAGCCGTTGGGCCAATTACGGCAGTTTTCGAACCGCCTTTTGCAGAGAATGAAACATTCTTTAAAACAGGTTTTTGTCCAAACATTAAGGATACATCCTTAACATCAATATCTCCAATTAATTTTTCAGTTAATGTTCCGGGATGTTTAATTTCGGGAGCGTTCAGTACGCCTTCGATTCTTTGATAAGATGCCGTAGCTTGAGCGATCACGTTGCTCATAAAACCAATAACCAAAATGGGAAAAATAATTAGCGATAAATAACTACTAAAAGCGGTGAATTCTCCCAAAGTCATGGTATCATTTATTACAAAATGACCACCCAAAACCAAAATTGTTAACCCAGATAAGTTGGCAACAAAGATAATGATGGGAATAAGTCCGGCGAAAAGTCGAAGTATGGATAGGCCAAGATCTCTGGCCCTAGAGTTTGCATCAATAAATTTATTGTATTCTAGCTGTTGCGAATTGATGACTCGAATTAAAGCCGAGCCAAGAATACTTTCGCTAATTACTTTGTTTAGCCAATCAATAACCTCTCGGCTTTTAGTAAAAAGAACTCTTACCTTGCTTAAAACGTAGAAAAATGCACCACCAATAATTGGAACAATTGCAATAACGCAAAGGGCAAGTTTCCAATTAATTATTAAAAGCAAGATACTTGCACCAACAATTAAAAAGATAGAAGATGCGATGGAAACAATGGCCTGCGATACGAACATTTTTATCGAATCGGCATCAGAAGTTAAATTGGTAAGCAATTTTGAAGGATTTGCCTGGAGAACATAGGCGTGGCTCTGGCGAGAAATCTGATTGGATAATTTGGTTCTTAAATCTCTTGCAACCCGCTCAGAAGCATAGGTTTGAACAATACTTTGCAGGTATGTAAAAATAAAAATCAGCACAATTGCCACTGCAAACTTAACTAGTATGGGTTCTATTTTAAAAGTACCAGAGGTGTAAGTATCAATTCCTTCGGCTATAATTTTTGGCAGTAACAGGTTGATTCCATTACTTAACAAGGCAAAAAATATGAGCAGAAAAATCAATCCTCGATAAGCGGAAAGCAAACTGAATATACTGGGTTTCTTAGCTTCTTTGGGTTTTTCCATATGGATGAAATTCCTTTAATGTAACTCCAAATTTAACTCAATTATTCAATAGAAAGTGCATATCTATTGCAAAATGAATAAAAGAAGTGTTAGTAATTAATATGGGTATTTTTATATTGAAGTAGAAATGCTTGCCAGAGAGGTTTTATTTACCAACCCATTTTTTATAAACGGGATGGAAGCGATATCCTTTTGTTTTTTAAGATTTGACAATTTTAATATCGGCCTGGCAAGGATTTATCAATGCTAAAAACAAAAGATTTAGCGAACAGCCCGACTAAAGCTTCCGATGAAATACTACAGCACCTTTTCAATTTATAAAACATTAATACAATTAAACATTGTTACCTTTGCAAAAAACAAAAGCCATTGAAGAAAATGGTTAACTGATAGAAAATGATTGAAATAGGAAAATACAACGAATTAAGAATTTTAAGTAAAACAGAAGCTGGATTAAATTTAACCGATGGCGATAAGCTGGTTATTTTGCCTTACCAATATGTGCCTGCAGGTGTAGAAATTGGCGATAACATAAAAGTTTTTGTGTTTGTGCAAAAAGATGGCCGTTTAACTGGTACTACCCAAAAAGCATATGCAGAGGTTGGCGATTTTGCTTTCTTAAAAGTTGTTTCTGACGGCGATGAAGGTGTTTTTATGGATTTGGGAATCGATAAAGATGTTTATGTACCTACTCGCGAGCAGAGAAGACCGATGCAAAAAGGTTATAAATATGTGGTTTACCTTTATTTAGATGAAACGAACGATCGTTTATTGGCATCATCAAAACTGTACGATTATGTTGAAGAAGAGGGGTTCGATTTTGAAGAAGGCGATGAAGTAAGCTTATTGATTACCGAAGAAACAGATTTGGGTTACAATGCAATAATTAACAATACTTTTATTGGATTACTTTATAATAACGAGGTTTTTGATAACATTCAGCCAGGAGAAATCCGCAAAGGCTGGATTAAAAAGATTCGTGTAGAAGGAAAAATCGATTTGACCTTACAACCAAGTGGTTATGGTCATATTTTAGATTCGAAAGTAATGATTATGAAGGAACTTAAAAAAAGTGACGGAGTAATCGAATTAGGCGATAAAAGTACTCCAGAAGAAATTTATCATCGTTTCCAGATCAGCAAAAGTGCCTTTAAAAAAACCATTGGCTCACTTTATAAAGAAAGATTAATTACGATATCAGATACAGAAATTAAACTTCTGATTGATGATGACGCAGAATAATAGTTTTTTTCTGGCAGATTAATATTTAAGACTTTGAACCATATAATACAAATAAGTACATTTTAGATGATGTATTCTTATATGTATTATATGGTTATTTTTTTAACCTGTTCATCTACGAACAATAAAAGCACCATCCTTAATTCAAATTGAACTTCTCGTTTTGGATTTTTACTGCATTAGAAGCTGAAACAATTCCAACAATCAAAATCCCGATTGCAATAGCCAAAATAACTTGAAGCGTAGAATAAATTTTCGTTCCTGAGACAAAGATTTCGGAATCTTTTATCAACTCATCGCCTACTTTCGATTGCATTTTAATTAATGCAGACAAAGTTTTTAAGGCTCTAGTCGAAGTATTTTTGCCAGATGTTTCATATAATCTCCTGCCTTCCAAAACATCATGAATAACTAAATTTAAAATTTTACTTTCTTGAAACTGCTGATGAGCTAATGAAGTTTTCAAATCATTTAAATACTGCTTTTCCTGCTTAACCAATACTGTAAGTTCGTATTTACTGATAACCGAATCAATTTTTCTATTGTGTTTTGCCAACTGAATATTACCTACTGATGGATGAATCGAGCTTCCATAAAACCCCAAAGAATTTTGAATAATCGAATTTTTATGATAAAGATTTTCGGCAATAAAATATAGATCAGTAGCTGGAACTAATCTATCGTTATACATCGAAATGAACGATTCATTGATTTTTTCGACACTTTTATCTTCCAAGAAACGGATTAACAAACTGCAACACATAATGCAGAAAAGTAAAAAAGCTATTTTAAGCTTATTCTTCAAACTGAAGGCGAATTTCATAGTATAATTTGGTTAGCGTGTATTTAAACCACTAAGGCATAATGAACACAAAGAAACTATGCGATTAAATACTTTGTGCACTTGGTGACTTTGTGTTAAATATTTAAAAATAATCTTCCAATGCGGTCTTTGAAAAAAGTTGTGGTGCAAAATTAACCAAATACAGCTCTTTTTTTGCCCGCGTAATTGCAGTGTACAACCAGCGCAGAAAATCCAGATCAATCATTTCTTCTGTTAGGTATCCCTGATCGGCAAAAACAGCATCCCATTGTCCACCCTGCGCTTTATGACAAGTTACAGCGTAGGCAAATTTAATTTGTAAGGCATTATAAAACGGATCTTGTTTAATGGCCAACATTCTTTGTCGCTTGTTTGCAATGTGACTATAATCCTCATCTAAGCCATCAAAAAGCTTTTTATTTTGCTCGTAAGGGAGGTTTGCCGTTTCCAAATTAAGGGTATCCAAAAGCACCTTACAACTAATTTGGCCAGCAGATGGGAAATCCATAAACTCTAAAGTAGCATCAGCAAAGCGGAAACCATAACGCTCCTCTTCACCACGAACGCGGATAACTTTCGCCATATCGCCATTGGCAATAAATGCGGTTTCATCATTTTCTGGAAGCCAAAAATAATTATTCCGAACCACCATAATCTGATCTCCGCCCGTTAATTCTTCTTCCCTATAAAGCAATCGTGCCCTAATTTGCTGGTTGTAAACATTGGCCGATTTATTGGATCTGCACACCACCAAAGTATTTTCAATCCCGAATTTTCGGTAAGCATATTCTAGCCCTTCTACCAAACGTGCACCAGCCATATTATAAATGTCTGTGTAATTTTTAGTTAAGAATTTAGGCATTGGGTGTTCCGGATTCCTTGAGATCTGATTCCTCAACATGGTTGCGTTGGCTAAAATCCCCGATTTCTTTTCCTGCCGAACCACTTCTTTAAGTTCTACCGAAGTAACGGTTAAAGCAAATTTATCTTTAATATATTGCTCGTTTAATGCCGGACTATCCAAACTTCCAACCGGCGGAAGCTGTGCCGTATCTCCAACAAAAAGTAAAAAACAGTTTTTGCCATTGTAAACAAACTCCAGTAAATCACGAAGAATAGATGATCCTGTTTCATTAAATTCATCCGCAATCATCGATGCCTCATCAATAATAAAAAGCGTGTTTTCTGATAAATTTGGTGCAATCTGAAACTGTAATTCGGGAGAAGTAGAAGAACGTTTTCTGTAGATTTTTTTATGAATGGTTAATGCTTTGCGAAAAGAATATTGGCTCATTACTTTGGCCGCACGACCGGTTGGCGCCAATAATTCGCTCCGTAAACCAAATCTCCCTAAAACTTTTACCAACGCCGCTACAGATGTTGTTTTTCCAGTACCAGCATAGCCTTTTAAAACAAAACATCGGTGCTCATCTTGCTCTTGCAAAAAAACCGACATACGCTCGCAAAAAAGCAATTGCTCTTTAGTTGGGGTATGCTGGTAAGCTTGGGCAATAAGTTGAGTTTTATCGATGTACATTTATATTGTCTAATTGTTTTAATTGGTTAATTGTTCGCGATTTGAAAAATAATTTGGAAAGCAAATACAGTGTTAATCGGTTTCAGCAGCCCGTCTTTCCGCTGTATCTTTTAAAACTTCTGTATTGCTTAATAACAAAGTATCTGCTCCATCGGTTGCAGATTTACTTTGCGATCTTCGTTCCTCAGACGTTACTGCAAATTTAAAAGTATATCGCTTCAATACGGTTTAAGTGGCAAAGATAGAAGCTCTTTTTAAAGGCAGCTCCTGCTTAAACAATAAAGCAATGAAACAATAGAAACAATGTTTAATTACAAAAGCAAAGTCTCAATCCGATGCGCCATAACCATATTTTGCTGTTTACTCCAGCTAAAAATAGTAAAATGCCCATCTTGCGAAGCAACAAGACCGATTGCTTGATGTTGATCATTTACAAACTGTGCAACAGAAAAATGCCTTGTTCCACCCAACTGACCAGGGAATAAAATCTTATCCTCGCCATCTACAATAGGTTCAGAAAAGGCGATTTGCTCTACAGTTGGCTTGCCTTTCGCACGTCCAATTTTGGCGCCGAAAGCAATTAAATCGAATTGATCATTTATAATGGTGGCTCCATCTACAGCGGTTAATCCTGCCAAATGTTCAACCTCTCTACGAAGCGCACCTTGAGAAAAAATTTCACTCTGATTTCCACTCTGTTTAGCCAAGTTAGATAATCCGCAAAAAGGTGGTTCAACTAAATAAGTTATTGGATGAATGATTGACTCTTCCCAATTCTGATCATTTTTTGGAACGATAAGCAATGCCCCTCCCCGACCATGGCCACGCATGGAAACCGAAAATTGAATCAATATATTAATTGGATCATTCCAACTTGCCAGAACAGTTAAATCTAAAAGTGCTTTCAAAATTGGCGGGCAGTCGCGGTTTTTACAACTTGTATCATCTACAATTCTAATTTGCTCGCCCTTTAAAACGGCAACATTTGTATATTTTCCAATGCCATAAATACGTCGATGTTTAATTACGATAAGTCCCGGTTCGGAAACATCTACAACGAAGCAAAAATTAGGGATATTTAAAGTTGTGCCCCAAATATAAAGTTCGCCATCTTCTTCCCAAACGCCTAAGTGAATACCAGAACGTTCTATTCCTGGTGCAATTTTAGTAAGCGTATTGGCATTTAAAGCTAATTTTTTAGCAAATTTTAATGGCTTCGAAGTTTGTGATGGTGGCAGAAACGCAATAGAAATTCTTGGCGAATGACCTTCCTCTTTTCGGAGACTGCTCCAAAAGGCAACATCAATTAAAGCCTCGATTATTTTTTTATCTGGTTGAGTCGCCAAATCTACCTCACCTTGTGCAACTGCATTTGCGTGCAATCTTACAAAATGTTGCTCTATTGTACCTGCAATTGTGTTTGCAGCCTTATAAGTAGGTTTATAGATCATGTTTCGAATTTAAGGCGAATATTTCAATTTCAGATAAATGAAAGGTTTGATTTTGGTAAAAAGATTTTTTGGGTTTACGGGAAGAATCTTAACCACCAAGACACAAAAAACACAAAGTAGAGTATTAAAATTATTGTTCAATTGGAACTTCTTTCGTATTTAATAGAGTGTTATACTTAATTTCTAAGATGATCTAAGGTTTCTTAGGTGGTAAAATATTATGCGCTTTTTTCTCACCATCTTATATACCTAAGAAAGAATAGCATTTTAATTATTGTTCAACTGGAACTTCTTTCGGATTTGATAGCGTGTTATAACTCATTTCTAAACTGATCTAAGCCTTCTTCGTGGTAAATAATTCAGCTCTACTAATTTCTTTGCCGTTAATTACTAAAAAACTCTATTTTTGTTTCAATGAGTAAAAACAGCCTTTTATTAATCGACCCGAATTTTAAAGCTGAAGCATCGGTTAACTGCCATTTATTATTAAAAATAACGAATGATAGTTTTTCTTATGCCGTAGTAAGCAAAGATTCTGAGGAGATTAATTTGATCTTTGATAAACAAGGTAGTGATGCTGTTGAAAAGGATTTGAAAACGGCATTTGAAACGGATCCGTATTTATCACTCAATTACAGCGCTGTAAAAGTTACCGTTCATACCAGCAATTTCATTTTTGTACCAGATGAATGGTTTGATGCAGAAAATTTATCTGTTTATTCAAAATACTTGGGCTCAGAAGGAAAAATTTACGCCAAACATAACGAAGAATTGGGTTTCAATACGCTCTTTTCATTGGATAATCTTGTTGAACAGCAACTAACAGAAAAGGCAATTGTTTATCCTCAATCGGCACCTTTGCTTGCGGTATCAAGTCATTTGGCAGATCATGCACTGTTAATTGATTTCACTTCTTCATCTTTTAATGTTCTATATTTAAAAGATAAAAAAGTTCATTTCCAAAATCACTATCAATCAGAAACTGCTGAGGAATTTAACTATTTCCTGCTTTTACTTATTGAGCAATTAGCGCTTAACGAAACCATTCCAGTTTATTTACAAGGCATTATAAACGAAGATGACGATTACTATAATTGCTTGCTAAAGTATTTTAATCAGCTTTATTTTTTCTTTCCAACCGAAAAACAAAACAGCGAATTGCTGGCCGATATGCCTAAACATTATTTCAGCGGATTGCTTGCTTTAGATTTATGCGAATAATTGGAGGGAAATTAAAAGGAATTCGTTTGCAACCACCTGCTAATTTGCCGGTTAGGCCCACAACTGATATGGCCAAGGAAGCTTTATTTAACATTTTGAATAATAAATACGATATCGAAAACTGCACGGTGCTCGATTTATTCTGCGGTACCGGAAACTTAACTTTCGAGTTTGCATCCCGCGAAGCGGAAAGTATTTTAGCTATCGATCAAGATTATGGTTGTGTAAATTGGGTTAAGAACACTGCAAAGCAACATAATTTCGATCAAGTTGAAGTACATAAAGGAGATGTATTTAAGCTATTAAAGCAGATGACGGGTTCTTACGATCTAATTTTTGCCGATCCACCTTACAACCTTCCAAATATTCCTCAAATTCCCATTTTGGTTCTAGAGCAAAAACTTCTTAAACCCAATGGCTTATTAATTGTTGAACACCAAAGTCACATGAAAATGAACAATCAGTTTGGCTATACGGAAACCCGGAAATACGGAAATTCTTCCTTTAGTTTTTTTGAGTTTGGTTAACTACAAGGAATATTAAGTTTTTCTAAAACGTTCGTCATTGCGAGGCACGAAGCAATCTCACTACTATGGGTTTATAGCAAACGCATTAAGATTGCTTCGTGCCTCGCAATGACGAGCTGGGGAGCACTGAACTTTAGCCTTTCTCCTTTCCACTTAAAAATTTATATTTGAAATATGAAAATAGCGCTATTTCCAGGTTCTTTTGATCCAATTACCATTGCCCACGTTAATATTTTACAACGGGCAACGCCTCTTTTCGATAAGATTGTTGTAGGCATTGGTTTAAATAGCTCTAAACAGAATTTCTTAAGTGCAGAACAACGTTTACAAATTCTGAACACTGTATTTGCAGGATATAAAAACATCGAAATTCAAACCTATGAAGGCTTAACGGTAGATTTTTGTCGCAAAATAAACGCAACATACATGGTGCGTGGTATTCGTTCAGCTTCTGATTTTGAATATGAAAGAGCTATAGCGCAAATTAATCAAACGATGATGCCAGAAGTAGAAACGATTCTACTTTTAAGTAAACCCGAATATTCTGCAATCAGCTCTACCATTGTTAGAGATATTTTAAGATACCATGGTGATGTGAGTCCGTTTGTACCAAAAGAGGCTTTAAGCTTTTTGTAATTATAATTTACTTTTCATTCCTGCTGTAACGTTTTAATAAATCGGTTACCAATTGAGTATTAACATTTAAATATGAATACTCGAGCAACTCTTCTTTTTAAAACAAATATTCATTATCCTACGCTTATTTCTAAGTTAAGTTGCCATTTAATTCTATTCATTTAGTTAACCAAAACGCCTTAAATGAAAGAAATTGAAACCATATTTCTCACTTTAATCAATCAGCACAAAGCGATCATACATAAGATTTCAAAAATGTATATGCATGGCGTTGAAGAACAGCGAGATCTATTTCAGGAAATCGTGATGCAACTTTGGAAAGCTTATCCAAATTTTAAAGGACACAGCAAGTTTACCACCTGGATGTATCGTGTGGCCTTAAATACGGCTTTAGTTTATTTTAAAAAAGAGATTAGAAAAGTAGATAAAACGCCTTTGGATGAAAATATCGATGTAATTGACGAGAGTGATAGCGCAGAAAAAGAAGAAAAATTAGCCTATCTATATAAGGCGGTTCAGGAATTAAATGCTGTAGAAAAGGCGTTGATATTTTTATTTCTTGAAAATCAATCGCATAGAGAAATTGCTGAAAACTTAGGAATTAGTGAAGTAAATGCTCGAGTAAAACTCAATAGAACCAAAGAAAAATTACAATTCATTATAAAGAAAAACGGTTATGAATTTTGACAATTTAAAAAATGAATGGAACGCAAATGATGCAGAAGAAACAAATATTTCTGCAGATATGCTCAAAATAAAAGAGGCTCGTACTCCAATTGATATCATTAGAAGAAAAATGAAACATGAGTTTAATTATCAGGTAGTAGCGCTAATTATTATGGCTTTATTACCCTACATATTGGGTTTCTCGCCAAATATGAAACTAATGTACTTAGCTTTCTATGCCATAACCTGTGGTTTTACAGCGTATTACTTCTTCAAATTTTACCAATTCTATAAACATTCTTACGACATGAGTCTTGATACTAGAAAAAGTATTCTTTGGTTTTATTACGAAATGAAATTGAATATAGAACTTTACAAAGCGCTTACCTACATTATTGCATTTATTGGTTTGGCATTTATGTCAGTATATCTGTTTATCGAAAAGGCATCGATTTTTGCTAGGCTCGTAAGCAAACTTTCTCCTGTTTACATTCTTTTAAATTGCTTTGTTACCATATTGATTATTGGCGCAATTACCGAGTTATGGGCTTGGTATTATTACGGAAAGTATTTAAAACGTGTTAAAAAAGTAGTCGATGAATTGGATTTTGAGCGTTAAAAGTTGGCCGTCTTTTCTACTTAATTAATGTTCAAAGATTTCTCCACTTCGGTCGAAAAGACGGTGAGTGTGTAGTAATGCAAAATATTAAATTCAATTGGGGTTTGTGTAATTCACGACCAAGTTGGGCATCCCCGTCATTCCCTCACCTCGATAGGGAATCTTAAAACGATTCTCAGTAAATAAAAGC
>NZ_JACRYL010000026.1:0-7327 GCF_014306625.1 Pedobacter fastidiosus | reverse complement strand
GCGCGGGAAAGACGACACCGCAAAGTAGAGCTGTAGAGAAGAGCTAAAGGTGTTTTCCTCTCGGCTAGGTTAGGCATATCGTCATTCCCCACCTCAATGGGGAATCTTAAAGCGATTCGCAGTAAACAAAGCATTAAATTCCCGCCTGCGCGGGAAAGACAACATCGCAAAGTAGAGCTGTAGCAAGGCGAATCACTAACTTAAAGATTACAAAATGCCGCCAGCCCTCAATACATCCATTATTGATGGAAACGTATTTTTAACCACTGCACCAAGATGATTTTTATCTAACCAAACCGCTTCATCAATCCCCTCTTCTTTTTGCGGAACAAGTTTTGGCTCACCTTTAACTTTCATTTTATACCAGTTCGTTTTCTTAATAATCAATTTTGAACCATTTGGGTAAACATGATAAGTTTTGCAGAGTTTCTTTTCGCGTTTAGCAACCTTAATTCCGCATTCTTCCTCAACCTCCCTAATGGCGGTTTCTTTCATGTTTTCGCCCTCCTCGAGCTTTCCTTTGGGTAAATCCCACTTTTTATTTCTAAAGATGAACAAGTAATTTCCATTAACACTTTCTACCAAACCACCAGCAGCTTTAATTACCTCACAATTCTTTTTGAGCCTCTTAAAGGTATCTCTGGGTTTTTTTGTGATAAAAATGTAGCTTTTCTTAGACCCATTCTTTAATTTTTTGTAAAAAGTTTGCAAATCAAAATCCTGAATTTCAAGTTGTTGTATTTTTTCTTTCTGTTCAGGTAAAACATCTGAGATAAACAAGGTGTTATCGTTAATATAAATTCTGTAATTTTGGGCCATGTATAATAAAAGTGATATTGAATTAAAGGTAGCGGAATTTTTATTACAAATAAAGGCAATTAAATTACAACCTAATAATCCTTTTACTTGGGCATCGGGTTGGAAGTCGCCAATTTATTGCGATAACCGAATTACCCTTTCCCATCCACAGGTTAGAACATTTATCCGTCAGAAATTAGCGCAACTTATTCAGGAAGAATTTGGCTCTGTAGATGTAATCGCTGGTGTAGCAACTGCGGGTATTCCTCAAGGTGTTTTAGTAGCACAAGAGTTAGGCTTACCATTTATTTATGTAAGATCGAAAGCTAAAGAACATGGAACCGGAAGCCTAATAGAAGGCGAAGTTGTAGAAGGGCAACGTGTCGTTGTAATCGAAGACTTAATTTCTACAGGTAAAAGCAGTTTGCAAGCTGTAGAAGCTTTACGAAGTGCAGGCTTATCGGTAGCTGGTTTAGCTGCAATTTTTACTTATGGATTTGCGCAGGCTGATGAAAATTTTGCAGCAGCCAAGTGTCGCTTCCAAACCTTATCAAATTATGGCGCTTTGATTGATTATGCTGCAGAACACAGTATCATTGCAAAAAGTGAAATGGAATTGTTGAGCAAATGGCGTTTAAACCCTTCAGAATGGGGCCAAAATCAGGCTTTGAAATCTGAGTCTTAATTCTAAAAAAAATCAACCCTAAAATATATTATATATAATGACGATTATTGAAAGCGCCGTAGAAGTTAATAAACCCGTTAATGAGGTTTATGCTTTTCTCTCAAATATGAACAATCATCAGCAATTGATGCCAGAAAATATTTACAACTGGGAATCTACAGAAGACGATGCCCGTTTTACCATTCAAAATATGGCTAAGTTGGCACTTAAAATTTCTAATCGCATTGAAAACAAAGAAATAATTGCCATTCCATCTGAAAAAGCACCTTTCGATTTAGAATTAAAATGGACTGTTGAAGATAATGGAAATGGTACTACCACTGCGAAACACATTATCTCTGCAGATTTGAATATGATGATGAAAATGTTGGCTTCTGGCCCGCTTCAAAAATTGGCTGATCATCAAACAGAAAAACTGAAAGAGATTTTAGGTTAATCATTAAATTATATCAATTCAAAATATATAGGCTAAGAAAATTTCTTGGCCTTTTTTATTGCGTAAAAATTTTACTGCCTTTCTATTAAAGGAATTTAATTTTGATACCTTAGTTTTCGATAACCCTTAAACTATGAAATTCAATTTTTTGAAAGCTTCGGCTTTGTTATTTTGCCTTTCCCCTTTTGCTGGAGCATTTGCCCAATCTTTTAATGTCATCAATCTAAAAACAGAATATCTTCAAAATCCAATCGGAATAGATAATCCGACGCCTCGTTTTACCTGGCAAATGCAGGATTCAAAAAATGGTGCCAAACAAACTTCGTTTCGCATTCTGGTAGACACAGATTCTATTGCTTTAACCAAGGCGGATGGAAAATTATGGAATACAGGATGGCTGAAATCAGATAAACAATTAATTACTTATTCGGGCCAGTTACTAAAACCTTTTACTAAATATTTTTGGAGGATTGAATTATCTGATGGGAATAAGAAAAAATCAAATCAGGCATTTATTTCGAGTTTCGAAACCGGAATGATGAATATGAAAAACTGGCAAGGCTCATGGATTTCTGACAATGAAAATCCAAAATTAAAACCTGCTCCTTATTTCAGAAATACCTTTACAACCAATAAAAAAATTAAATCAGCAAGAGCATATATTGCTGCCGGCGGTTTATATGAATTGTCTATCAATGGGAAAAAAATTGGAAATCATCGCATGGATCCAATGTACACGCGGTTTGATAGAAGAACGCTTTATGTGAGTTATGATGTTACCAACAACCTAATTAACGGTAAAAATGCGATTGGCGTATTGCTTGGAAATGGTTGGTATAATCATCAATCTACCGCAGTTTGGGATTTTGATAAAGCACCTTGGCGCAACCGACCAACATTTTGCCTTGATGTTCGCATCACTTATGATGATGGTTCCGTTGAAACCATAAAATCTGGCAAGAATTGGAAAACGGCTTTAAGTCCGATAGTTTTTAATAGCATCTACACTGCAGAACATTATGATGCCAGACTGGAAAAAGAGGGTTGGAATACTGCAGATTTTGATGATTCTAAATGGAAAAACGTCATTTATCGCTCTGCTCCTTCTAAAAACATTGTTGCTCAGGCTCTGCATCCTATTCGGAATGTGGAAGAAATAGTAAGCAAAAGTTTAAAGAAATTTAACGATACCACTTATCTTTTTGATTTAGGCAGGAATATTTCTGGTGTAAGCAAAATCACGGTTAATGGACCAGCTGGAACAGTAATCAGATTAAAACACGGCGAGCGCTTGTACCCCAATGGTCATGTAGACATTTCGAATATAGATGCCCATTATCGCCCAACCGATAATACTGATCCTTTTCAAACCGACATTTTGATTTTGAGCGGAAAAGGCGAACATAGCTTTATGCCTCACTTTAATTATAAGGGTTTTCAATATGTTGAGGTAACGAGCAGTGCGCCAATTCAATTAAATCAAAACAGTTTGGTTGGTTATTTTATGCACAGCGATGTGCCTGTTTCTGGAAACATCAACTCCTCTGAACCAATCATAAATAAAATTTACACTGCCACGAACAATTCGTATTTATCCAACTTATTTGGTTACCCAACTGATTGTCCGCAAAGGGAGAAAAACGGTTGGACGGGAGATGCACAAATCGCGATTGAAACTGGTCTCTATGGTTTTGATGGCATTACCATTTACGAAAAATGGTTAGCCGATCATCGCGATGAACAACAGCCCAATGGCGTTCTGCCTTCGATTATTCCAACTGATGGTTGGGGTTACGAATGGGGAAATGGTCCAGATTGGACGAGTACAATCGCCATTATTCCGTGGAATATTTACCTTTTTTATGGTGATGAAAAACTCCTAGCCGATTGCTATGAAAACATCAGAAAATATGTAAATCATATTGATGAAACCTATCCTACCGGATTGACATCCTGGGGATTGGGCGATTGGATCCCTGTTAAATCTAAATCTCCCGTAGAATTAACTTCAACTTGTTATTATTATGCAGATGTGGTGATTTTAGCGAAAGCAGCAAAAATTTTAGGTAAAAAAACTGATTACGAAAAGTATACAGCTTTAGCCAAAAAAATAAAAGATGCGTTTAACGCAAAATACTTGAATAAAGAAACTGGAATTTATGCATCTGGTGTACAAACTGAGATGAGCGTTCCATTGTATTGGAAAATCGTTCCAGAAGAATCCATTACATTAGTTGCAAGTAATTTGGCCAAGAAGGTAGAATCTGATGGCTTCCATTTAGATGTTGGTTTATTAGGCACTAAAGCCATTTTAAATGCTTTATCAGAAAATGGCTACAGCGATGTAGCCTATAAAGTGGCCGCTCAAAAAACCTATCCAAGTTGGGGATGGTGGATGGAAAATGGTGCCACAACTCTATATGAAAATTGGCCAATCGATGCAAAATCGGATATTTCTATGAACCACATCATGTTCGGAGAGATTGGTGCCTGGTTGTATAAATCACCTGGTGGAATTAAACCCGATCCTGAAAAACCTGGATTTAAAAATGTGATTTTAGCACCCCATTTCGTGAAAGGATTAGATCAATTCGAAGCTAAGCATATAGGGCCTTATGGAGAAATTATCTCTTCATGGAAAAGAAATGTAAATGGAATTTCGTACAAAGTTATTGTACCAGCAAATTCTACTGCATCTGTAATACTTCCGAAAGAGCAAAATTTAAAAGTTTACCTGAATGGAAAAGCAATAACTAATTCTACAGAACAATTAGAATCGGGCACTTATAATTTCGACTGGAAATAAAATGAAAAGACTCCATCCTTATTTTCTCTTTATAGCATTATTTTGCTTCATTACAAAAATTGGCGCTCAAGAAAGAGTTACAGAATATCTAAGTCCGAAAAGAGTTTTATGGACGGCTGGAGACGTAAAAAATCAAGGCAAACTTCTACAGATTGGTACTGGCCAAGCAGATGTTCGAAATGAGAATATGTGTATTCTTGAAAATAAGCAAGGTTTAAAATCCAGTATTTTATTAGATTTTGGCAAAGAGCTTCAAGGCGGAATTCAAATTGTAACTGGAATTTGGGGTGGGAACAAACCGATTAAAGTTCGTATTCGTTTTGGCGAATCTGCAAGCGAGGCCATGTCTGATGTTGGCGGAAAAGGCGGTGCAACGAACGATCACGCCATCCGCGATCAGGAAACTTTGCTTCCATGGCTGGGCATTGCAGAAATTGGAAATACAGGTTTTCGTTTTGTTCGGATCGATTTATTGGATAACGATACCAAACTTATTCTTAAAGAAACTCGGGCAATTGCTAGATATAGAAATCTAGAATATAAAGGATCTTTTAACTGTAGCGATACGTTGTTAAACAAAATCTGGAAAACCGGGGCTTATACTGTTCAATTGAATATGCAAGATTACCTTTGGGATGGCGTTAAACGCGATCGATTGGTTTGGGTGGGTGATCTAAATCCTGAAATTTCGACTATAAATGCTGTTTTTGGTTATAATGAAGTGGTGCCAAAATCTTTAGATTTTGCAAAAGAAACTACTCCTTTACCCAATTGGATGAACGGAATTAGTGCTTACTCGATGTGGTGGATTATCAATCAACGAGATTGGTACTACCACAATGGTGATTTAAATTACCTGAAAGAACAACAAACCTATCTAAAGGATTTACTGAATCTGCTGATTCAAAAAATCGACGCAGACAATAAAGAGCACTTAGATGGTCAAAGATTTCTAGATTGGCCATCAAGCGAAGATCCTAAAGCAATTCACGCCGGTTTACAATCTATGATGATTTTATCGTTGGATGCTGGAGCTGACTTAATTGGCAAAATGGGTGATCAAGAAACTGCAGATAAATGCATTGAAGCGGTTTCAAGATTAAAAAAACACCTTCCAGAAACCAACAATTCTAAACAAGCAGCCGCATTACTTTCGTTATCGAATTTAATGAGTGCAAAAGAAGCAAACAGCATAATCGCTGATGAAGGATCGAAAAACTTCTCTACTTTTTTTGGTTATTACATGTTGCAGGCTAAAGCAAAGGCTGATGATTATCAAGGAGGCATCAACATTATCCGCGAATATTGGGGTGCAATGTTAAACTTAGGTGCAACAACCTTTTGGGAAGATTTTAACATGGATTGGTTAAAAAATGCCAGTCGGATTGATGAATTGGTTCCTGAAGGAAAAATTGATATTCATGGTGCGTATGGGGCTTATTGTTATATTGGTTTCCGCCATAGTTTAGCGCATGGTTGGGCTTCTGGTCCTACGCCATGGTTAACAGAGCATGTTTTGGGGATTTCCGTTTTGAAACCTGGTTGCAAAAAAATTCGTATTAAACCCAATCTTGGAGATTTAACTTTCGCCGAAGGCACTTTCCCTACTCCCTTCGGGATATTAAGTGTGAAGCACACTTTGGTTAACGGAAAAATTAAAACTAAAATTAAAGCACCAAAGGGTGTTAAGATTGTTCGCTAACTAATCACTTTAAATTTGTAAGTTGATTGAAATTTTAATCAAATTACTTTATGCCAAACACTTACACTCGCTTGCACATTCATTTCGTATTTGCAGTCAAATACAGAAAGTCAGTAATTCTTTCAGATTGGGAAGATAATTTGCATAAATACATTACTGGAATAGTTCAAAATAATGAGCATAAAATGCTTGCGATTAATTCCATTCCTGATCATTTGCACATGTTTGTTGGATTAAATCCAAAGCAATCCATTTCAGATTTGATGAGATTGGTGAAAGGCGATAGCTCAGAATTTGTTAATGTACAAGGCTTCACAAATCATAAATTCCAATGGCAAGAAGGATACGGTGCTTTCAGCAATAGCTATTCCCAAATTGATGCTGTGGTTAAATATATTTTAAACCAAAAGGAACACCATAAAAAGAAAGATTTTAAAACAGAATATATATCGATACTTCGTGATAATAAAATTGATTACGACAACAAATATTTATTTAAAGATTTACTCGTTACTTAAGGGTAGCCCCTACGGGGCATCAACAAATAAAAAATTTTCATAAAAAGACATTTTAACAAATGCCTTTTTACTACAAATGGGTAGCCCCGATGGGGCAGATGCTAGTTTTGGCATATAGTTGTTATGCATTTTGCATAGCACTAGGTATGTTTGTGCCGTAAGCGCTATCTTACAGCAAGCCTACATTCCCCTATTGCCCCATCGGGGCTGCCAATTTAACAAGAGCAGCATGTGTCTTTTTGCCCCATAGGGGCTACCTATTTGTAAAATAGACAATGTGTATTTATGCGCCGTAGGTGCTACCTATTTGTAACAACAGTAACATATATCTTTGCCCCATAGGGGCTACCTATTTGTAAAATAGACAATGTGTATTTATGCG
>NZ_JACRYL010000025.1 GCF_014306625.1 Pedobacter fastidiosus | reverse complement strand
CGAATGAGTTCATTGAAACCTTAAATTTAACGCCCGATTCTCTAGTTTTAAATGGCTAGTTTTTGGGGAGGGGCTCACACACACTGCAACAGCCTATTATTGGCTGCCTTAAAGAGATAGCCGTTTAATCTACAGTTCACATCAGGTACACAGAAGCACTTCCCCTATGCTGATCATGTAGGGATTCCCTATAAAGTACTCCAAATTGAAGGTTTGCTATTTATTTCCACTTGCGCTTTGATAGATAGGTTTGTCTGAACGTGTTTAAAACAGTTGAACTAAAACCATTTAAAGTTGGTGTTGCAGTTTAATAAATATTGGTTTCCGAGATTCCAACTTGCTCTATTCTTATGTGTCTGTGCATGTTTTGTGCAGTAGAAAATAAATTGATTTCGCCGTAATCGTGTAACGTTATCAAAGAGTATCTGGATGCTATAGAATATGGATTAACTAAATTGATAAATAATCGTAAATTCGCGAAACCTATTTCCTTTGTACAGACTACGCTCCTTATTAAGGGATAATTTCCGAACCCTCTTCGTTATCGTGTTTCTTGCGCTGGTATTTTTTTTCAGCAAGCAACATGGGTATATACTGTTTCATACCCTGGTGGAACTTTTCTCCATTGTTGTCGCTTTTGCAGTATTTATTGTTGCCTGGAATTCCCGCAATATGCAGGATAACAAATACCTGCACCTGGTTGGAATCTCTTATATTTTCATCGGTGCGCTCGATCTGCTGCACACCCTGACTTATAGGGGTATGAATATCATACCTGTCGAAGGCTTTCTAGCCAATCAGTTCTGGATCTCGACCCGTTTTTTGGAGGCCGTGACGCTGTTGATAGGGTTCATGCTCATTGAGCGGCGTAAAAGGGTCAGCACCGATCTCATTTTTATCTGTTATTTCTTTATTACCGGGCTCATCGTTTTCTCTATCCTCGTATGGCAGATATTCCCGGTTTGTTTTGTTGACGGGGTAGGGCAGACGCCGTTCAAGGTTTATGCAGAGTACATAGTGATAGCTATACTAATCCTTAGTGCAATATTGCTGATCAAAAAGCGAGCCCACTTCAGTAGGGCCGTCTACCAGTTACTGCTTGCATCCATTATATTTACGATTTTGAGTGAATGCTGTTTTGCCGTATATGTTTCCAATTTTGGTCTGGTGAATGAACTTGGCCATTATGGTAAGCTTATTGCATTCGCTCTTATCTATAAGGCCAACGTGGAGACTGGTTTCGTAAAGCCGACGAACCTTATCTTTAAAAACCTCAAGGATAACGAGGAGAAATACCGAACCCTTGCGGAGAATCTGCCCGGTCTGGTCCTTCGCTTTGATGAAGGCCTTGAATGTATCTATTCAAACAATATTGCTGCGCAAAAAGGGGAAATGCATGATGGAATTCCTGATCTGGTATTTGAAAGGGGAAACGGGCTTGAGCACCTGCTCAGTCCCAAACTTATTCTGGCAAAACAGACCCTGGTCATCCAGCATGCAAGTTATCATTATGGGGAGGGGGAGGCTGAACGTTCCTATTCCATTCAGGTAATTCCGGAATACGGGGCAGGGGAGTCCGGGCTGACGATTCTGGTGATCTGTCAGGATATCACCGCACTCCAGAAGAGCGAAAGCCAGCTGAAGTTGCTGAACCAGACAAAGGATAAGCTCTTTTCTGTGATTGCCCACGACCTAAAGAACCCATTTACCGCGCTGCTATCCTATAGTGAGCTCATTGCCAAAAACTCGGAACGTCTGGATCGGGGGAAGATCGGTGATATGGCCCAGCGTATAAATAGTTCGGCCAAACAGGCCTATACGCTTTTGGAAAATCTTCTTCACTGGTCCAGGGTCCAGAGCGGGCTATTAAAAGCCGTGCCCGAAGTTGTGCGGGTCTCTGGACTTCTGGCTGATTCATGCAATGTCTGCGAGGCGCAGGCACAGGCAAAGAATATAAGGCTTGAGGTTAGTTCCCCACCGGAACTGACGTTATTTGCGGATTATCAAATGTCCGCTACCATACTTCGAAACCTGATATCCAATGCCATCAAATTCAGTTTTCCCGGTAGCGATGTGCGCCTTTTCGCCGAGCAGATCAACAATTATATCCGGATAGCAGTGGTAGATAAGGGGACCGGGATTGCCAGGGAGCACAAAGACAGCCTCCTTGATCTTACCAATACTTTCTCTTCCCCGGGAACTGCTTATGAAGCCGGTACGGGACTGGGTCTTGTTCTCTGCCGGGAATTTGCCGAGCTCAACGGGGGACATATATATCTTGAAAGCGAGATGGGTGTTGGTACGAGCTTTTTCCTAGTACTTCCCTGCCCGCGCTAACCGTAAGCACGATGACACTTTACTTAAGATAAATTTGAGCGAGTCTTTCTTTGTAATTGGCAAAGACCAATTCTTTGAAATTAAATCCTATTATTTTTCCGCATCTATGGTAAATTTCGGTATCTGGAGGTTATATATAATAAAAATCCCGACACATCCAGCTTGGGATGGGAATTGATAGGTGGTAACGTTTTAAGGTAGATAGGCGCTCTATAGGATGTCAAGCTTGGGCGGTCAAAAACCCATCGATGGCCTCTTTAAGGATTTTGGGGATATTTGAAACAGAACTATTGGTGAGATGATGCTGAGCTGAGTTGAATTTTTCGATATAAGTCCCAGTCTGTCCATTATATTTGAGGTAGCCTTCCTCAAAGAACCGCTCTGCAATTTCACCTGAGAAATCCTGTGAGCGGAGGGTCAATTTTCTGACACGTGCACGTTTTTCTTCAATTGTTATCCAGGAGATTTTATGTCCGCTGTTTCGATCATTTGCGTCCGCTTTAAACCTTACCTCCAAAACAGAAATACTTTTTCCCTCTAAAAAATGCAAATATTCTACAGGTTCTAACATCATCAAATAGAAAACAAACTTCAAAAAACGTTCCAAAGATAGGAGGTTTTCGGTATGCATGATGTCCTGTTTAACTTAAATATTGTACTAGGCATTCATAAGCAGAGGTGGCTTCAATTGAACAGCGCAAAATCAAAGCGAACTAAATCAATGTAGCTGTTTTGATGAACGAGCTGGGATATCAGTCCCAGAATGTTGGAAAGCGAGTTTGTATTGCACGGAATGCGGGTTATCGCCAAAAATATGAAAACAATTTTGTTGTTAATCAGGTTTGTTAAAGGACTACTGTCGGTGCCAGCGTATGCGCTATTAGATCAAATGAAGAAAACAATCTGTGTCCTGGAGGATAGCCAGGAAATTCTTGATATTATTTCTATCGTTCTAGAAGAGGAGAATTATGATGTACGGGGCTTTGGAACAGTTTCCGAATTTCTTTCCAAATTTGCCTCATTTGAACCTGTTATCTGCCTGCTTGATGTAATGCTACCTGATGGAAGCGGACTCGAGGTCTGCAACATTATTAAAAAGTCTGTACAGACCCAGCATATTCCCGTGGTGATCATGACCGCAAATTCGGGAATGGACAAAATGAAAGATACCTGTGAAGCGGATGATTTTATCTCCAAGCCTTTTGATATTGATGACCTCTCCCGTAGGATCAATCTGCTTGCGCATAAAAATTGATACTCTTACAGAACGGGTCCAACTTTCTAGCCATTAGCCGTTAAACTACAGCAATTTTGGAGATGTGGTCGTGATAGTTTGGTAGTGTAATCCATAATAAATCCGATTTCGGTCCAATTTTCCCAACTGTCATTTTCTATGGGATTGCCAGTCCAAAAAATGCCCGGTATCTCTAGTTATCAATATGTTCTGATGATCAACTTTGACGAAACATTGTATCTAAGGATTTCCTAACAACATATAACCATAGCATTCTCAACACTTCTAATCCGCAATTATCGGGAGCTGGTTTTCGAAGCTTGAACCGATAATAGTCCCCATCCCGGAAAATAATGGCTCGATGGTTTTTGAAAAATCAAGAATATCGAAATCCCAACATTAGATTCGCCGAAAATGAGGATGCTCAGCCAATAGGTCGGTATTAACATTTGAATATAAATGCCTCTGTAATATCGAGCAATAATCGAATTAGCTCAATCAAGTGCATATTTTTTTAATTTTCGAACTAAGTGCTACCAATTATCAAATTTGTTACAAAATCCGCAAACCAAAGGGGAAAAATAGCGTTTGAAATTTATTGAATTGTTTATGGTACAAATTAAAAAGAGTGGCTGCAGGCTGCAATGATTAGATATTATGAACCAAATAGATTTTACACAGGCTGCCAAGCAGGTTCAGCCACAGCTCTATTCACACGCACTCCATTTCACAAGGGACGAAGACGATGCCAAGGATCTTCTTCAGGAAACACTTATAAAAGGGATCAGGTTTTGTCACCGGTTTGATAATGGTACAAATTTAAAGGGATGGCTCTATGTGATCATGAAGAATACGTTTTATAACAGTGTCATAAAATCAAAGCGAAGGAGCGAGGTTATATCTGATGAAGACTTGGAGAGTCCCAACCTAATTCTCTCGTCGACCAAAAATGCATCCGAGGGCAAATTTGCAATCGAAGATATAAATAAGGCACTGGAGGCTCTGCGGCCCGGACATAGAATCGCTTTTCAGAGGTATTTTGAAGGGTATAAATATGAAGAAATAGCTGGTGAACTGAATATTCCCTTAGGTACGGTAAAAACTTATATTTTTCAGGCCAGGAGTGAGCTGAAAAAGTATCTGAAAATGTACAGATAGTGATACCCAATTTGCTGTGTACGACTTTTAAAAACATCGATCGAAGGATATGTCTGTTTTTTAAGCTCGGAACGGGGGCACTATCCAAGAAGTAGAAAATCGCGGCTGCTTCCAAACGGTAAATAGACTATCACGGAGTGGAAATTCCAAAAGGTAATCTTCATAAAAATCTATGTATCGCAAAATAATAGTATGGATTCACATTACCTATAGTCAGAGGGCTCATTTAGATTTGTAGTTCCTAAACATTTGAATTACAATTTATATTATTTTTTGAATTGCTTTATGTTTTCATTAGCACACAGTTTGCATATAAATTGAAGTTCTTACTATAATAATTAATTTTATACAAGTTATCCGGTTTATTTTTATCCTCAATATAATATGAAAACTACTTTCGGTAATCTTCCAAAAGAGGTTGAAAAAATTCATGAAAAGTTGGACAAATAAATCAACTGCTGTTAGCTAAAGAAAATTTTAAAGATGAGAGCGCTAAGCAGTTTTTAAACATCAACCAAGCAGCTACAATGCTAACACTTACGGTTAATACTATTTATAGCAAAGTTCATAATAGACATGTCCCTTATTACAAGTAGGGAAAACGTCTTTATTTGTCTAGATCAGATCTAAGTAAATGGATTGATTCAACTCGATAGTTTACAACAACCGAAATTCAGGAAGGTTGTGAAGATTTATTCATAAACAAACACAAAAGAAAAGCAAACTGAAGATTTTGAAACGCCTCATTTTGGAAATTTTGAAAGATTACGATACTTTACTAAATTGTAATCATCAGAAATCGTTATTATCCATTTCTTTAGTGCCAATTTCATCAACCTATCAAGCTCATCTACTCTGGCATTCCAGTGTGTAGTTCTACGATTCTTTTTCAATCAGCAATAAATTTGTTACTAATTCGAGCCATTGCCGAACCCCGATGTGTCAAGGTCTCAAAGACTTTTTACCTATTTTTTTGCTTTTAAGATTTGTTTTCTCATAATTTTTTTTGCAACTTGATTGATCATTTGGGTTCGATGTTGCCCCGCCTCGTACACCAATTTTTCGGCAAAAGGCAGGTATTCAAGAATTTCTTGGCTTCAATGTATAAATCGGAGTAGGTTGGCCCCGTCGCAACGGCCATAGCTGGGTTGCAAATGTTTTAATTCTACATATTCGTAAATTGTCGAGAAAGAGCCAAGTGGATTGTTCTGGCGACCGTGCATTTTTTGCTATCCACTGAAGAATAAATATTGTTATTAGAATTATTAATCTTTGCCAAGTTTTTGTGTTCTAAAATCTTAGTACAAGGGTTACCACTTTTCCGGAAAACAAGATTTTTAAATGAATCCCTTGCCTTTTAGGTCATCAACGATTGGCCCAAGTACCTGTAAGAAGGCACTTAAGTGTTCAAAGTAATCCTCAGATAGGGTAGTAAGTTTTGTATGGATAAAATAAGCGCATCTGGTCAAAATCAAAATATAGTTTTCAAGACGCTACGTAATTAGAAATCGCATAGCTTTTATATGTGTTGTCCATTATCTTTTCGTGGCTACATCTCATTGACGTGCCAAACACAAATAAATAGCTTCTATTAATCTAAGTTTTAGAAGGTGAAAAATATAAAAAATTAAGTTGAGTTCAACTCGGATGTTATCCATAATTTAGCTGCTCACGTTAGTGATATGTAACTATTCTGTGCATTCTTCAATATGTTTCAGGCTTAATGAAATTATCATGAGAAATCTGAAAATTGAAAAGATGAAACCAGAAAAATTAGTTGAAATGCTTAAAAAAAAGGATGTGGAAATGTCGATAACTCGTGCAAGAGAAGTCTTGGATTTGCTATATGTATTAGCTATTTTGGAAGTTGAGCAAGCACTAAAAAAATGATTACAGCAGATTTATACATAAGAGTTAGTACAGACGAGCAGGCAGATAAGGGGTATTCTCAGAGAAACCAGGAAGAAGTCTTACAGCGTTATTGCTTCTCCAGAGATATTGCTGTTAGGAAGGTTGTCTATGAAGACCAGTCAGCGAAAACTTTCATTCGGCCTGCTTGGCAAAAATTACTTACTGAGATAAAGAAAAAGCGTGGACAAAGCGATCTTGTTCTCTTTACCAAATGGGATAGGTTTTCCCGAAATGCAGGAGATGCATATCAGATGATTAAGCTTTTATCTGATTACGGCGTAGAACCCCAAGCCATAGAACAACCTTTGGATATTACCATTCCTGAAAATAAAATGATGCTAGCATTTTATCTGGCTGCTCCGGAGGTGGAGAATGATAGAAGGGCACTCAATACGTTTCACGGCATGAGAAGGGCAAGAAAGGAAGGGCGATGGATGGGGCCCGCACCAATCGGCTATGCAAATAAAGTGACAGAGGAGGGCAGAAAATATATCTGTCCGGTCGAACCACAAGCCTCTCTGATGAGGTGGGTCTATGAAGAATTATCGACGGGCAAGTGGTACATAGATCAAATTTGGAAAGAAGCATTTGATAAGGGGTTAAAAACTGGGCGGAAGAATTTTTGGCAGGTGATACGCAATCCTATCTATTGCGGTAGGATCCCGATTGCTAAATTTAAAGATGAAGAGGCGCATACAGTAAAAGGTCAACATGAGGGAATAGTCTCTGAAGCTATTTTTTATAAAGCCATGGATGTTCTGGATGGACGTAACAAACCTAAGAAAACAACGATTGCTTCTTTAGAAATGTTGCCATTGAGGGGCTTTCTAATTTGCCCAAAATGCGGTTACATGCTTTCTGGAAGTGCCTCTAAAGGGTCCAAAAAGCATTATCACTATTACCACTGCTTTTCCAAATGTGGAATAAGATATAATGCGGAAAAAGTTAAGGGCCTCTTTATTAAAGAATTAGAAAAATACTCTATCGATCCAGTCCTTAACGAAGCTTATTGCACGATTTTAAAACAAGTTTACCAGGCGATTGCTGGAGAAGATAACGACCAGATATGGAATGTGAAAAAACAATTGGAAGAGTTTAATCTAAGAATCACAAAAGCAAGAGATAAGATGCTTAATGATGTAATTCTTGATTTCGAATACAGAAAAATAAAATCTGAATGTGAGAAAAATATATCAATTTTAGAAGGAAAATTAATTGATTTATCTCGTGGAAAAGAGAATGTCGGCGATTTAATTGGAAAAGCAACCAAAATGATAACTAACCTGTCAGAAACCTATTTAAACGCAGATTCTGAAGGAAAACGGCGAATAATTAGTTCGATTTACCCTCAAAATCTCACTTTTGATGGGGTACAACATCGAACTATTCGAATGAATGAGGCAATCCGCGTTCTAGGTGCTTTAAAGACGGTTTTCGAGGGCAAAAAAAAGGGGCAAATCAAACAAAAATTTGATTTGCCCACTATGGTAGCGGGGAATGGGACCGAACTTCGGAACTGCCAGAGAAATAGCTTCACTTAGTTATTTGTTCACCCTGCCCACCGTTTTATAGTCATTAGTTTGTTCTTAGGTTTTTTGCTCTTGCTAAGCTCCATCAAGATTCATTTCCTCAGGCCTGGGTTAAGGTGCATATATGCGCAATAGAAAACTCAGGCTTAAGCTTTAGACCGGCTAATCAAGCAGTGTCCAGGTTTTTCGGGCCTGTACCTGCTGAACGACCTGTTGCTCGGCGACCACAATATTTTCCTTGCGCTGGCCAATGTACTCCAGGCCACTGAGTTTGTTCCACAGCGCTGCCAGTACTTTTATGAACTCACTGGCCATAACCATACTGTTGTTGATTTGTTTATGGTCGTAAACCAGTTCGATGGTTTTGGCCAAAAGTTCTTCAAAGTTGCCGGGGGTTACGTCTTTCCATTCATAGAAATATTTCAGTAGTTCCTCCCTTTCGCGGGGATCAATAAGTTTGATCGCTGTAAAAAAAATATGTGCCAAACTGGAAAAATACCCTATTAAAATAACCGGCGATTCGCGGTGTGCCAGATTTCTATAGGCATAAAACAAGCCTGCAATATAATCTGCAATCTTCTCAGAGATGGAGCGAATGTTTTTTCCCAAAGGCGTAACGTTATCCCGACCGCCTGTTTTATCAATAATTTTAAAAGCAGATAACTGCAATTCATTCAATAGAACACTGAAAGATTCGTAGTATCTTATTAATGCTGGATGACTTGTTATCGTTGTGCTAGGTGGAATATAGTTGTTGTTTATGCTCAACCTGCCATTTTCATAATACACCTGGCCAATGGTGAGGAAATAGCTGTCTACGGTATTTGAACCGAGCTCACTCTCCGGCAAAACGGAAATAGAATAAGATTTGGCTAACTCTGGATATCTGATCGGATTTTCCTCTGGATTAGGTGTGCCAGCAGGTATGCGGTTAAATGGATTAACAACCAGTAAAATAAGATAGTTTTTAGGTTCTGACTGCCCAAAGTAATGATTGTGTACCAATGAATCCATATTGTCAGACTGCTCTATATCGATATGGCAACCCTCAGGGGTAACCGCGTTACAATATTTTACCCTAACTTCAATATGGTTGGTTGCTTTTTCTAAAATCTCGATGTCGTGCGAACTTTTGTAACCCGCAAATGGAGGCAGAAATCCATAATTGTAGTTGTTTATATTCAGTGAAACCGCATTCCTAACAAAATCCTGTAGGTAGAGGTCGCTCAATGTAAAATGGTCACTGGAAAGCTTCATGCCATTAACCCAATTAATGGATTTATATTTGAGTGGCTTGATCATGGTTGTGTTTTTAATTATAGATTAGACAAAGATAGCACTTTCTCCTACTTCGTTAGGCTTATTCGCATTTTCTGATACGCGTTTTGCGTAAATGGTCATTTTTTCGGTAATGCCGTTTTCTATGATGTCGAGATCTGGATCTATGAAAATATTACGTTTGAAAAATGAAGTTCTGATAAAGAAGATCCACTTATAATTGTCCTGATCGCTGCCTTTGAATTCGACAGGACTTCTGGCGAATTTTAGGTTATAATCATCAATAAACTTATGAAACCAAATTCCAAAATTCATGTTTTCCACAGCTTTGACCTTCACCTTGAGCGGCTCAGGATCGGTGCTTTTCTTGTATAATTCGAGTTCCAGCACCAATAATCTGTTGAAGTCTACATGATCCATATTGATCTCGAGCGGGGTTTCTGGATACTTCCAGATCTTGAAGATTTCTGATGGTATGCCCAATAGGGAAACATAGGCCCACCAAAAAATAAGCGGCACGAAAAAGCAGGCAATACTGCCCGCTCCAAACCATCCAAAATGGACCG
The DNA here is from genome assembly GCF_014306625.1 of Pedobacter fastidiosus. Classification (GTDB taxonomy): domain Bacteria; phylum Bacteroidota; class Bacteroidia; order Sphingobacteriales; family Sphingobacteriaceae; genus Pedobacter; species Pedobacter fastidiosus. The sequence continues at coordinate 54,528 of NZ_JACRYL010000025.1, read as the reverse complement.
AACTTAACCAGTTGAAAGCAAGCTGGAACAAATAAACGGCCAAAATGGCGGAAACTAAAGTGGAGAAAAAGATAAAAACCTTGCGTTCAAGCAAATCTTTTGCATAATATTTTGTGAGCAGATATACGAATGTTGTGCCCATTAAAATATAGAAGATACAACAGATGATGTAACCCCATGGCATAAAATTAAAGTTGAGAAAACCCAAAAAACCCGGAATTGCCAAAATTATGCCGATCAGCAGAACACTTACGATCAGTTTTTTGTTGCTCAAAAACTGGTTTTTCTTGTTTAGAACGGAGAGTACGGCTGAAGATACCAGAAAGATCAGTGGGAATAAGAGGTAGCGGATAAAAAATGATTGAACGTCCATTAATTTCATTGATGAGATATATTGCAAATATAGTATCTTTAATATTTGATTATAATCCTTATTTTGCTTGAAAATAAAATTTAATCTATAACAAAAATGTAAGCTTAAAGTTTAAATGAAAAAAGAAATTTTGATTAATAACGAACTCTTTACAGATTATAAGGCAACAGCAAAGGCAGCCGATTTAATTGAGCGCAATGTAATTGATGCGGATCAGATTGAGGTTGTTCCCATCGGGCCGGACAAGCGGGCATTTGCAAAAGATATCGAAACCTCCAAAATTTACTATTCAGAAAACAGAAGGCATAACCGCATACGGATAGATACCAATAGGGAGGGTTTATATGACATGCTTCCCGAAGGTCTTTTTCATAGGCCGCCTACGGGCAGCGCTGGCATGGATGAGGAATCGATGATCAAGGACATAAGGGAAAGAAGAGAAGAGGAAAAACAGGCTAGATTGTTTTTTACACCCTTTGATGCCGAGATCAACCATGTTAGGATTATGACTGAGCTTTATGAAAATAAACTCGACAAAAAAACCACCTATTCGGATTTAAGCCGGATATTCGAATTTGGATGGGAAGAATTTAACCTTCTGAATAAAGAGCAGAGTATTATATGGATGCATCTTTTGCCTGAAATCCAGCAAAAAAGAAATGATATCGATTTTGCCTCAAATGTACTTAAAGCGCTGTTCAACTTGCCAATTGCTGTGGTAAACGCCACCGCTCAGCTTACAGGTATTAAAATTGAAGATAGCATGCAGATGAACCTGGGAAGGAGTGCTTTGGGCATTGATACCATTATTGGGGATAGATTTATGCCTGAGCATGAGTCTTTTAACATTAACATCGGGCCAAATTCTCCCGAAGAACTAATTAAATTTATTCCCGGTGAAAAAAACAGGGAAATCTTGGATATGGCTGTCAGCTATCTATTCCCTGTTGATGCGGAGCTTAATGTGGAGCTTTTAACCGCACCCGATTTTCAGGAAACACTGTTGAGCGAAATAGGGGGCAGTGCCTTCCTAGGTTATACGGCTTACATCTAAGGATCTATTCAAGCTATCCCGTTAGCCCATTAAATAAACAGAATCCTTTAACATCATTCGATAGTGCACGTTCATTGTACTGCGCAACTTTAGTTTGGACAGGGTGAGGGCTAATAATTCAGTCCAATCTGCTCTGGTCAGCTTAAGATTATCTGCTGGTTCAATGACAATATCCGTTGTTTTGATAAACCCCGCATTTGGCTTGTTATCCATCATAATACCTTTGACAAGTGTGATGCTTTTAAGCTTTTGGCCGAGTTCGTAACGACAAAAATTAGTTACGTCCGCTTTACTTATTACACGATCTGCCGTGGTTAATCCATATTTATAAGCTTGTACCCTGTTGGCCGCATTCAGCTTTGACCGACCTCCTTTAGACTGGCTCAGCAGAAAGATACTTTCTGGATTAACCTTGTTGTTGCCATAAACGACTAGGCGGCTGCCCGCATTGATGTGGTTGGCTTCTTCTGCCTGTGTAACCCAGATGTCCAAAAATAAAATATCAGCATCATCGATCGGCCTCAATACAATATAGCTTGGCAAATCTTTGATGTCCTTTAGTGCAGATCGGTTTTTTTGTTCGATCAGTGCAATGTTCTGTTCAAGATTTTTAAGCATTGTGTTTAAAAAATCAGGGCCGTATACAGAAAAAGCCGCTTTCTCATCTCTTAGCAGTTCAAATAGATAATCTACCAGTTCTTTGGCATTTCTGGTGTCGAAACGTTCTGTTCCTCCATACCGTATGGAGAAAGACCCATCGCCTTTTTCGTTCTCGTTGGTATAGGGAATTTCATTATAGCTTTTTCCCTTATTGTCTTTAAGATTTTCTACAGCAAGCATTTGGTCAAATGCCTCTGTTTTTATCGGCACTACATTATTCATTGTTTTAAGCCGATGCTTGATCTGACTTAGTCTTTTATTGACAACCGGAAATGCATTGATGTGAATGTGAAGCTCATTTAGCATTTCCTGAGTGATGGCTGCAGGGAAAATCACCTTCAACCATTTTATTTCTCCGCCAATACGATCCAGATCGGCCTGTTGAAAAAGATCGGAAAAGTCATAAGGCATTTCCTTATGCTCACCGATATTAAAATCGTTCAAATCGGCAAGGGTAATAAATCTGTTGCTGTAAAACTGCAGCACGTCGGCCTTGATCAGGTTTAAAAGTTGCTTATGATGAAATGGCGCCTCAATTTTGCCTGTCAGAGGCTCGTCCATAAATCTTTCGGTGTAAGCTACAAGTTCATTATCCTTGTAAAACCATTTCCCCAAAGCTAAAAGATCATAGGTATTTTCGGGAACGGAATAATTTTTCCAATCGAAAAACAGACTGAGCTTGTTGAAGTCCATCCAGTTTTTTATCCCTTCAAATCCGATATAAATCGTATTCTGAGCGATTGAAAACCCGGGAAGCGTATTTAGAGCAGGCTGTCTGCCGAACTTTTCTACGGCAAAAAGGTTTGTTCCGGTGGCTATGTATTTCACCGATGCATTAAGCACCTTTACTGCGTGCAATGGGCTGAAAAAAATGTCTGTTTTCTTTACGATATCGTTCTCCAGCTGCAAATCTTTCTTAAAGGCAAATTGATGATAAGGCGAAAGATAATCCTCATCTTCTGTCGGTCTGGCGTGCATTATGGCATGGGCAGGTAATGACGAGGTCAAATGATCGGGTGCAAGGATACGACTGATCTTGTCGAAGATTCTATTTTCGAGATTTTTTACATCATTTGCCACATTGAAGAGTTCGTTACTGAGGGCTTCAATGATCAGTTTCACTAATGGATCGAAATCATTGCTGTCTTTGATGTTCCAGAAATCTTCTGCATTCTTTAATATTCTATTGCGGATCTCATCTTTTGATGAATAAAATACTGGTTTCATGTGTAGTGTATTTGGGGCGTTTTATTTATGTTGATAAGGGACTGAGGAATAAAGCGGTATTGAAAAAATATTTTTCACCTGTGGTTTTTATTAGTGCCCTAACACTGATGTCTACCTTTTTTTTGATCTCCGTAATCTTGCGTAAGGGATAGACGTTTTCTACTTCTGTTATGTGTATATGTACTGATGTACCGTAGATTCGGAACTCATGATCCGTAATGGACTTTAGAAGCGATTTACGGAATTTTTCCTCCCAAATGCTCTCACTTACAATTAATTCAAAATCCAGGTCCCATATTTCGCATCCGAAATTGTTATGGTACCGATGTTCACCATATCGTGTGAAAATTATAAGCTCAATGTGATTCGAGATTGATTTTCCCAGATCAGTTGCCTGAAGACCAGCACCCGAAAGAACGGAGTTTAATCTGAAGGGTTTGTTGAAAAATTTTTCAGACATAGAGGTTTGGCTTAAAGTTTGATAAAAGTAATTTAAATAAATCGTTTAAGTAACCAAACAACGAATATTAAAAATTGTTATTGTAGAATGTTGATTTGACACGGTTGTGTGGTTTTAGTGAGGTTGATTGTCGAATTAATTATTAGACCAGTACTATGTGAACCATTACAACCTATGAAACCCATTAACGCCATCGAAATTAGAAGTTCCTATATTAGGTTCATCTTGAACTTTGTTTTTTTAACGCTTTTCTCCCTTGTCTGCATCTATCTCTTTTTTGCAGCTTCTGACTTTGAATATACCCTGCTCGATAAAAAAGTAAAAGAAAGCGAAAAACTTTCTTACTTGAGAAAGGACATCAACACCAATTTTGATCTCATTCTGGTCCGATTTAAGGAACTCGCCCAATATCGTGACTATAATGCCAATGAGATGAGCAAACAGGGCATTTTGCTCAATGATATCCAAACTTCCAATAACAGGATCAAAGATCTTATCTCCAAAAAACCGGAGGTTAGTGCCAGCTTCGATCTGTATGAAAAAATAAACAATAACGTGGGTGCGATGGCCGATTTACAGGATTCACTTATAAAATCCAGAGGCGATATCCAAAGATATAAAGAACAGATTAATGATTGCCAACGTGCAAATCAATCTGCGGCCAATAAGATAAGGAATGGCAGATATGGCCGATAATTAAGCATTATGATAAAATTAAGTATAAAAGAAAGGCGTGAACAGTTCATGTTTTTTGTGGCGCTATTTATTTTAACCATCGGGCTTTTAAGCTTTGGGATTTTCTACAGTGGCCAGTCGCGTTACGAGATTTCAAAAGCGGACCTTGAGGTGAAGATTAACGAGAATGAAGCTTTCGAGAATATGGTTAAGGAAACGATGCCTACAGTTGATACCACTTTCAAACAGATTACCCGTTATAACCCAAACGTACAGGCAGTTTTTTTGAAAAATGATATTCAACTTTCGCTGGGTTCGATCCGAGCCGCGTTTGACCGTAAAGCATCCGATTCCCGATATAAGATTTTTGTGCAAACTGCACAGTTGTACGACCGGCTATTTTACGATAGGCAGGAACAAAACAGAAACATTTCAGATATAGAGTTGCATAAAAGACAACTGGACGACTGCATTACCAACAGGCGCCAGTTACAGCAAACAATTTCTGCAAGATAAAACCCAAAAACCCATCAAAAACGCTACCTATGTCCGAAACCAACACCAAGCAGATCAGCTCAAATTCGCAGGGATATGTTATACTTTACATCCTATTGGCTGTACTGCTGTTAACAGGTCTTATTTTTTTGTTTAAAAGTTCATTGTTCGAAAAACGTGCAATTGATGCAAGGATTCTCAAAGACGAAATTTATTTAAATGAAAATCTGGTATTTACAGACAATACCCCCAAAGCCTCAAAATGGCTGTGGGAATTTGGCAATGGTGCAAAAGCCACTACAAAAACAGGGGCTTACCACTACACCAAACCCGATACCTACATTGTGCGCTTGACTGTTGATGGCGAACTCCGCCAGGAATTCCCAATAACGGTAAGAGACACGGTCAAGGCAGCCGCTGTAGACAGTGTGCTAACCATTAGTGGCCCAACTGCTGGACTGGTCAACGAAGAAATCAGACTTGAAGGCGATGGGGAAGGCAAAGATTTTGAATGGTCATTTGGCGAGACCGGCCGGGTGGATGTTAAAGGAAAAACAGCTTTGTATACATATCGGGCACCGGGAAAATATGTTGTACGCCTCCGATCAGATAAAAGCAGGAAACCTGCCTATCTAACGGTTTTGATTACCGATCCAAATGCCGAGATCGTGGAAGATCTGGTTGCACCCGGAGATGGGGAAAGAAAAACGATCGATGATATCAGAGCCAGGTTACAGGCAATAGCCAACGGTGCCGATTTTAATTCAAATTATTATTACCTTATCCGCAAGTACATGTGCAACAACGAGAAGGTAACTGTCAATGTAGAAATGAACGGTAAGAAAAAACAGACCGATATATATTCATACTGCATGGGGCTGACATTTGGAGGCGAAATTGCTGTAGATGAAGCGCAGTTAACCATCAAGCCAAACTCAAGCTGTGCCAGTTTACTGAACATTAAGCAGCATTCGGGAGCTGCTCAACCTGCTGCGGCAACTTCGGCAGAAACACCGGCAAAAACAAGATAGATTAACATTTCAACCTAATTCTAAAGCTCATCTACACTTACTATGAAAAAATATTATGCGTTAACCATCCTGTTTTTGGGAATATCGTCTGCCTTTGCTCAGTCGCCCGCTTCATTTGGGAAAAAAGTTAAATATATGCCCAGGTCTTACGAAAGGCCGGCAGAAACCATCAACATTAATGAGAACACCAGCAGCAGCAGCTTGCCCTGGATTGTATTCTCAGATCGTGAGGATAATTACACCACAACCTCGCCCGGTGGAAGCCTGATGATGAAAAAAATTAGCTTTATGGAGCCATTTTATGTCTCAAAGGAAGAAAACGGCTATCTAAAGCTGATCAAATACAAAGCTGGAATGATCAGGGGAAGAAAGATCAACGATAAAAAAAGCGCAATTAGCTATGGATGGATTTCAAAATCCAAGTTGCTTCTTTGGCAACGGGCTTTCTCCAACCAAAAAACAGGTTATGCAGAAAAGGCGATTGGAATTGTTAACGGAAAAAATCCGCTCACCGAGCCAAAGTTTTATTTTGACACGACAGATTCCATTCTAGTTTACAGCACGCCCGAACTTAAAGACAGAAGAACCAAGGTAAGACTTCATGAGATTGCGTATATTTACAAAAAATCTGAGGATGAAAAAAAATACCTGATCGGTTCCGACGACCAGTTATTTGCAGATTCTGCCCGGAAAAGTGTTTATGGATGGGTCTCGGCCGAAACCATACACAGTTGGGGAGACCGGTTATACATCACCTCGATCAGACCTGGCAATTACGATCTTGATGATTCAACAGCTACAGCCATAAAGAATGGAATGCAAAAAGGAACTCCATTTGTTGTTGACCCATTATTACCGGCAGAAAATGTGATTTTGAGAAGCCTCCCTGTGATTTCAGAAAACGAAGGCAATTTAGCTGTAGGTGTTGCTACTGATGTATATAATAAAACAGACAATAAAATACTGACCATTAATGGGTCTGCACTTTCTTATCAGGATTATCTAGCGCTCCGTAAAAATAAAACGAAGATCAATGTGGTTTTTGTGGTTGACGGCGGAAGTTCGATGACCAAATATTTTTCGGGTATGACCAATACGATCGCCTCATTTGAAAACATTATGGGCGATTTTGGAAAGGGTACCAGAGTAAGTTACGGAGGAGTAGTTTACAGAGGTGATGAGGGTTGTCCGATAAAAGGAATTCTGTCCAGTCCGATCCAGAATGATTACCGTCAGCTGATGACCTTTTTATCAAACGAGGCCAAAAATACCGTTAAGTGCAATGGCGTGATTGCCGAAGAGCCTGTATTTAGTGCAGTTAAGGCAGGATTGAATCTTTTTAAGGCAAAGAAGAATGAAACCAATCTTCTTATTCTGGTAGGCAGTACCGGAAATGCCGGAGGTACCAATAATTACCTTATCAATGAATTGAGCGAGCAGGTAGCGCTTGCGGATGCCAGAATCTTAGCCTTGCAGGTCTACAGCGATTATAATCCGGCTTTCAACGATTTTGTAATCCAGTCCCGAAAACTAGTGTCTGAATCTGCCATTCGCGCTGCGGAGTACAGAAAAAACACAATGGTAAAGGGCGAGGGGCTAAAAAGCTTTCAACCTTACAATACAAGCCTTCAAGATTCGATTTCCTATTACCTAGATTATCCCAATAATAGTTTGATTCAGGGTGGGGTGGTTTTCCCAACTAAGGGAACGGTAAACTCAAACCAGAGTATGACCATTTCGCTACGCCGTTTTGTCAAAGAGACCAATTTAGATATTTACAACCAGATCAGCTCATTGGACAGTGCATTCCGCTTAACAGGTATTTCACGCAAAAATCTTTCTGAGCATGTAGAGAGTTTGCTGCCTCAGCCTGTAGGTGCCGAAGTGGCTGACCGTATGCCTCACAATTCATTCAAATATTACAGTACTGCAAGTCTCCCCGCTGGCCTGATCATCAAAAATCGATCGGTACTTCAATATGCAATCGTGCTCAACAACATGGAATATAGGCAGATTACAGATGTGTTTTCAATCATGCTTGGGCAGAATCTGCAGGCCGATCAATCTTCTTTCCGGGGTAAGCTGGTTAAAAATTATGTGAGGTTGCCAAAACAGCTTCTGGGCATGAGGGTATCATCGAGCGAAATTAGATCGATGAGCCTGGCCAATTATTTAAAGTTGGTTACCGGACTTCCCTTGAACAATGAGTTTCTTAGCCAATATACGGTTGGTGATCTGAATAACGCATCAAAAATGCCTTTGGACCAGTTCGAAAACTACATCAAATTGCTTGGTCAGTCTGTCCAGCAGATCAAAAGAGCCACTCAGATCGAGCAACAATTTGTTTCTAATGGCAAGTTGTATTACTACATCACCGAAGAGAACTTTAATCCGGCAGTTACACCGAAAATAAATTAGGCACATGGCAGTTACAAATTTAAGCGAATCGGTAAAGATCGCACTGCATATTGCCCAGTCATTGGCAAAAGAGTACAGGAACGAAATGTTTTCCGCTGCGCATCTACTCAAAGGGCTCATGCATAAGGATGTGGGCTTAAGGTCTTTCATTACCTCCATCGGTAAGGATGAGGAATACATCAGCGAATGGGCTGAGGTTAGGATCGATGAACAGCAAAAAGCTTCGGGTTATAGCGACACTGTTACCGGTGCACCTGAAATTGCCGTCATTTTTGAAGAGGCAGACAACGTACGCATCAAACTCGGCCTGGATCTGATCACGCCGATATGCGTGCTGACCGCACTGGCAAAACCCGGCATTGGTTTTCAGGTAGATCAGTTAAAATCTTTTCCAATAAGGGAAAAGGAGATTTTAGAGCTGTACGTAAAGGATGAAGAAATTGCCAGAGCAGTTGCTCCAGAACAGCATTCAGCTGATGGCGGACACAAAACGACAGGCAACGCACTCTATAAATATTGTGTGGACAGGCTGCAGATGGTCAGGGACGGCAAAACCGATCCGATAATCGGACGTGACAGGGAAACCAGGATGATGATGGAAATTCTCTGCCGCAGAACCAAGCCAAACGTAATCCTTACGGGTGATGCTGGAGTAGGGAAAACTGCTCTAGTGGATGGTTTCGCAATCGATGTAGTTAACCAGGCGGTACCGGACAGCCTTAAATCCGTTCAGCTTTTTGAACTTGATCTGGGATCATTAATCGCTGGCGCATCCTATAAGGGGGAAATTGAAGACCGGTTGAAAAATATTATAAAGGAAATCAAACAGTTCGACAAGGCAGTGCTTTTTATCGATGAGATCCATACCCTGTTGGATAGCAAAGGCCCGTTGGGCGCTGGTATTGGCAACTTGTTGAAACCCGAGCTCGCGAGAGGGGAAATAACGGTAATCGGTGCAACAACAATCGATGAATACCGCAAGATTATTGAGCCGGAACAGGCATTCAGCAGACGCTTTGAAGTGCTTCAGGTCAATGAGCCAAATGAGGAGAGCACCATCAAAATGCTGCAAAAGCTGGCCGTGAAATACGAAGCCCACCATGGGCTGAGCATTGAGCCGGAGGCACTGGACGAATGCGTACGTTTGGCAAAGCGTTACATGAAAGATAGAAGGCTTCCAGATTCTGCATTTGACCTTTTAGACCGCACAATGGCGGCTATGAAAATGATGAACGATACTTCCGATCTGGTTATAGAAAGCTTAGAGGCTGATCTTGAAGTGCTGAAAACAGATGGATCGGAGAAAGATCAGTTCGGGGATTACAAATGGCTTTACTCACTGGTACAGAACAAACTCAGCCCAGTGCTGCTTGGAAGGTTAACGGATGAAACGCAAACCGATGCATTCGAAACCGCCGAAGAATATCATAGCTATATTCAACAGAGTCTCGCTGAACTCAAAACCTTTGCACTGGAAAAAAGTGACTGCATCACCAAACAGGACATTGCTTCGATTGTGGCCTATAAAACAGGCATTCCAATGGGTAAATTGCAGGCTGGGGAGAAGGAGAAGTTGCTAAACATGGAGCAATATCTAAAAAAACGTGTAGTTGGTCAGGATCAAGCTTTAAAAGCCGTTTCGGATGCCATTCTGGAATCACGCAGCGGGCTCAACAAAAAAGGGCAACCCATTGGATCGTTTTTTTTACTGGGACCAACCGGAACCGGTAAGACCGAACTGGCGAAATCGATTGCGGAGTTTTTGTTCAACGATGAAAAAGCCATGATCAGGTTTGATATGTCGGAATTCAAGGAAGAGCACAGTGCTGCTCTTTTATATGGTGCCCCCCCCGGTTATGTGGGCTATGAAGAAGGAGGATTGCTGGTGAACAAAATCAGGCAGCAACCTTATTCTGTTCTATTGTTCGATGAAATCGAAAAGGCACACCCTTCCGTCTTCGATACTTTCCTGCAGATTCTCGATGAGGGCCATATGCACGACCGGTTGGGCAAAGAAGGTGATTTCAGCAACTCACTTATTCTTTTCACCTCCAACATCGGAAGTGAATGGATTGCAGAACAGATCGGAAAAGGTATTGTCCCAGTTTCCAATCAGCTCATGGAAGTAATGTCCGGACATTTCCGTCCCGAGTTTCTGGCCAGAATCTCCGAAATCGTTCCATTTGCCCCGATCAATGAAAGCAACGTTGTAAGGATTTTCGAAATCCAGCTCAACAGCCTGATCCAGTCTCTGAGCAGATTGGGTATCGAATTCGAAATCGCGGACGATGCCAAGAAAATGATTGCATTGGATGGGTTTACACCAAAGTACGGTGCAAGACAGTTATCGGCCATCATCCGGAATTTACTGCGACGGCCCATCTCCAAATACATCATTTCGGGAGCACTCAAAAAAGGCTCGAAGATAAAGGTTGGCATAGAATCGGGTTCGGATCAACTGAAATGGCAAATCATTCAGCCAGAAATTGCAACATTGGAACAAAAATTGAGTTAAAACGTTAACTACTATATTTATAAGACTAAAATAACCCAAAACCTAAAACAGCATATTATGTTTAATTATGAAATTGGCGGCAACGAGCGAAAAATCGATACCTCAGAAGCCTTTGCAGAAATTGCCCACAACAAAACGCTATTTGTACAGAAATTGACTGAAAACGAACCCATCAAGCCAGAAAAGGTAGAGGGTCTAAAAACAGTAAGAGAGGTCTTCGGACATTATAAACCAAATGTTAAAGTAGCTTTCGAAAAGGAGGACGGATCTACCGTTGGAGAAACCATCAGCTTTAATGATCTAAGTGATTTTGGAGTAAAAAATATCATCAACCAAAGTGCCTACCTAACCAATGTAAACATTGAGCGTGAGATGTCCCTTAATGTAATCAAGCAACTGAAATCCAATAAGACCTTAAAGGCTACACTGGACGATGAAGAAACCAAGTCTGCATTCATCAGCGCTCTGAAGAATTTCGTAGATGAATTGGAGCAAAATAAATAATTAAACGCCTAGAAAGATGTCAAATCCCCAAGAACTAAAATCAGACCAAAATACTTCCCAAACTGGCTTCAAACCAGCTGAGGGCAAAAACATAGACAAAACATCCCTTAAGGACAATCTGGAAAAACTGGCAAGAGTTGGCGGTTTCGACCTGCTCGAAGCGACCGTAGATGGTCTTCAGAACCTTAATCCTGAAAGAAAAGCCAGAAAGCAGATCTTTTTGACTGGAGATGAAAAAAAGAAGGAGCGAGAAGAGCTTAAAAAGAAAATTCAGCTTTGGATCGATGTGCTCGAATCTTCTACATCAGTTGCCGATATGGTCGAAAAAAGCACACAAAAACTCACTTCTGCCGAAGAAAACCTGAACAAAAATATTGGTACTGCTTTAGAGAGTACTAGAGATTTGGAACAGGCTTACCGGTCCGTTCACTTATTTTATAAAAACACAGAATCCGATAAGCTCAAAAACGTGGTGCTCTTAAATGCCTCTATGGATCAGATCAAAGATTTGGACAATCCACGGTTTATCGAATATGTTGATGATGAGCTAAAACAGAATTATGACCGCTTGGATCTTCGCAATAACTATTCTCTAATGGTTGTTCCCGGTTATATGGGATCAAACAAAGTGCTGGAAAGATGGGGTAAGATTGCGCACAACAATAAAGCGATGCTGGTGACCGATTTTGCAGATCTCGATCAACCTGATGATGTACTTGACTTGTTCACCGCTGCAAACTTTACCGGAGCTGATGCTTTTAGATCAAATGTAATCATGACCTGCAACTGGTTGGTGGGGCGTGGAAAAGTGGCCGAAGTTGGTGAAGAGGATGATTTGACGGTTCCGGGATCAGCAGCACTTGCCGGTAAAATGTACTACACGCTCATGTCGCAGGTTACTGCTGGCAAGAAACATGGTGCAATAAACGAAGTAGACGGAGTTAAATTTGACCTAAAGAAAAGTGAGATCTCTCATCTGGAAAGGGTTGGTCTGGTACCAATGGTAAATGAATACGGCAAGGTGATGGCCTTCTCTGCGAAAACCCTTTTCAATGGTGACAATGTTGGACTGCAGACCTATTCGGTGGTTCGCGTATTTGATTACATTACCAAAGTACTTTTCGATTTCCTAAACAGAAGAGCGTTCGAAAACTGGACTTCCCAAACTGAAAAGGACTTGAGAGGACAGATCGTTAAGTTTTTAGACGGTATACAGGGTGCTGACCGTCTGATCGAACGGTTTAAGATTATGCGATTCGAGCGTGATGAACAGCAAAAAGACAGAATTCACCTGGATATCAACATCACACCTTATTTTCCGGCAAAAAGTTTTGTGGTTAAACTGGATGGTCATAAAGGGGAGGACGAGAGTACAACTTGGGCCTCAGAATACAATCAGCAATAAAGCGCATATTCTACTTATAAAACAAAAACCTGACCGTACCGGTCAGGTTTTTTTAGTTCTATATACTTTGAGTTAACAAAATCTTTATAGTTTTGTAACACATCTACCGCCTCAAAAGCTAATACCAAACAATAATGAAGCAAGTACTTATCCTGAATGGGGATATAGAAAAGACGGTATCCACAGGTTTTTTGATCAATGCATACAGAAGTGGCGCAGAAAGTGCTGGAGCAACTGTGCGGGAAATAGCCATTATCGATTTGATTTTCAATCCAAACAGGCTTTTCAACAACAGACAGATTGCAGAACTTGAACCTGATCTTCAAAAAGCCTTGAATGCCATTAGGCAAAGCAATCATGTTGTACTTTTTTGTCCGGTATATGTAGACCATATTCCAACAAAGATCAAAGGTTTTTTTGACCGTTTGTTCATGCCGGACCAGATTTTCAGTACGCAGCAACAGAACATCAACAATAATTTCAGTGGCAAATCCGGTCGGATTGTCTCCATCCTCGATGAGGCGACATTTAAGGACTGGAAAGCCAATAAGAAAACGACGTATCTCTCCATAAAAAAAAATACCTTCGAAAAATGCCGGATCAGTCCGGTGCTGACCAATACCATCGGCGAACTGCATTCCCTTGAAAACCATTACAGCCAGAAGTGGGTAACGAAGATGGAAAAATTTGGACTGCAGTTGATCTAGATCAGATGTCTGTTTTGTGGAGCTAGCACTGTAGTAAAAAGCGACACTCTGCCCGTGTTTTCCACACATTCCAAAAAGCTCTCTTTTAATCAAATGGATAATATATTTTTTTTTGAAAAAATAAACTGTGCTTATCCGCCAGAATATGCTTTGTGATTTTATTCTGGCAGGTTTTTACCTATGGATAAGCTTAATAGTCTATGGTTGTTTTGCTTTATCTACCTGTGGCTCCTGATATTTGGCTTGATATTTGGTTTAACTTCTACGAGCAGCGGAGGCTGCAAAAATCCAATTTTTAACCTTTAAATTTTAAAACTATGGCTTTCAAAGCTAGATTAAATTTTTCGGGCAAGGAGTACGATGTACTTCACTGCGCCTATGCGTTAAACCGCGATGTAGATGCTAAGGGAAGACCTTCTTCCGGAGTCTACGGTGGCACCATCGATGTTGAGATAGAATCGACAGAAGATACCTCAATAATTGAGGCGATGGTAAACAATCAATACAAACCCATTACCGGAACCCTTCTGATCAAGAAATCTGAGGAAGATGCCAAAATGAAAGAGGTCAGTTTTGAGGATGGCTACATTGTTAAATATTCTGAAGGAATAAACATTGTGGGCGATCATCCCATGACACTCAAGTTTCAGATCTCTGCGAGAGAGCTAAAACTTGGAAATGCAGTACATGTTAACGATTGGCCGAAGGCATAATCGGGTAACAGAGATGTAGAAGTCGGTTTAGCGACCTATATTCCTCAGACTGTAAAAACTTCAAAATTATAATTCTTTCAATCTTTAAAAAAAATTATCATGGCATTTAAAACCAGATTAACAATGGGCTCAAAAGAATTTGATGTCCTACAATGCAGCTTTTCATTAAACAGAGACGTAGACGCAAAAGGCCGTCCATCATCAGGTGTATACGGTGGTACAATCAACATAGAAATCGAATCTACAGAAGATACATCTGTAATCGAATCAATGGTGAACAATCAATATAAGCCACAGTCTGGAACGATTGTCTTCAAAAAAGGCGAAGAGGATTCCAAGATGAAGGAACTGAGCTTCGAAGATGGTTATATTATTCAGTATAACGAGGGTATAGCGGTAAACGATAATACTCCAATGACATTGAGTTTTGTTGTATCTGCTCGCTCGCTAAAACTTGGCAATGCGCATCATGAAAACGATTGGCCAAAAGCATAGTTATCAACATAATTAAACTGAAGCGACCGGTTTATATCGGTCGCTTTTAGTTCAGTCATTTTTTATCTACCTAAAAACTCTAAAATTAATGCTTCATGCCTGTGGCCATCTCCACAATGCAATCTCAACTAAAGCTCAATTATGCCCAACCAATACAAATATATTGTAGTAAAAACCGATTACCGCCACGGTAAGATGTTTGGTTCGGCAGCCACACAAAAAATTAGTCATTACACGCCACTTATAAAAATAAATTCGTTTTATTGAGAAGGGCATGCATTAAAACTCGCTAACCAGATTTAGCTTAGGGTAATTTTGTGATCAAGATTAATCAATATGGAAAAGAAACTTACTACAGAAATCAATATAGAGGATAAAGCAATTACCCATTTTGCTTCCTTCACCCTCAAGCAAGCTTTTAACGAACATCACTATTTTGAACTGCGTTTTAACCACGACCAAATGGGAGCGCCTGGACTGATCAGTTTGGATAATAGCCGTGATTTTGTGGGCAAAACCCTAACCGCGTCTTTCGGACACTCCCCTGAAGGGATGCAGAACTTTGTAGGACTGGTTTCGAAAGTAGAGTTATCTCAAAGTCATGGTTATCATGGTGTTTTAATTGTGAGTGGTTATAGTCCAACTATTCTAATTGATCGCGGACCAGACCTTGGTTCTTATTTAGATAAAGATCTGAATGAGATTGTAAAATTGGCCACGAAAGATACACCGGCCAACGATCTAAAAGTGGTAGCCAATGCCTCCAGAACTTCACCCATCGATTATATAATCCAATATAGGGAAAGCGATTTTGCGTTTCTAAACAGGCTTTCGGCAGAATATCATGAGTGGTTTTTCTACGATGGTAAGCAACTTAATTTTGGTAAGCCCGAACAGCAGGCAGATATCTCTCTTTTTTATGGGCGGGATGTGCATGAAATGCAGTACGCTATGGAAATTGCCCCAATCAAAAATAAAAGATTTTCTTATAACCCTAAGCAGAACGAAATGCTGCTTAGCGAAAGTACGGGAAAAGTGGAGGGTACGCCTGATCTGAGCCATGCGATAAAAGCTTCAAATCTGACCTACAGCAAGACCTTTAACCAGCCTTCGCTGATTAGGGTAGACAATAGTAACGACATCAAAGAACTGGTAGATAATGAGGAGAAGGCAAATACCAGTGAGTTATTGAAAGTAACCGCAAAAGGTGATAACGCTGCGCTCCGCATTGGTGATATTGCCGAGATTACGATGAGCCTGCGGAAAGAACTGTCCTTTACCTCTGAGAGTTTGGGTAAATTTCTGATCACGAGCATCCATCACTATATAGATGAAAATGGTAAATACCACAATACTTTTGAAGGTAAAATATCGACTACAGAGCGCTTGTTGGTTAAAAAATTCGAAAAGCCACAGTCTGATATGCAACTGGCTGATGTGATTGATAATAATGATCCACAGGGACAGGGCCGTATAAAAGTGAAGTTTAAGTGGGAGTGTCTTACTAACGATGTGACTGAATGGTTGCGTGTGGTGAGCCCAAGTGCTGGTAATGGTGAAAGGGGAACCAACCGCGGATATTTTGCTGTACCCGAAATTGATGATCAGGTGATGATTGCCTTTGAAGAAGGAAACATCGCCCGTCCAGTGGTTATGGGAAGCGTTTACCACAGTTCTAGTGTAGATAGCAGTCCGTTGATTAAAAACCACCTTAAGAGTATCATCACCCGAAGCGGGCATTTACTGGAGTTTGATGATAGCGAAGGCACACAAGGGATCAAACTGACCGATATACACCAGAATATTATCTACATAGATACCAAAGGCAATAATATTACCATTACTGCTCTGGAGAACATGACTTTGAACTGCAAAAACATGCAAATTAATGTTGGAGAAAATATGGATGTTCAGGTGGGACAGAATCAATCGACCAATGCAGGTAAGGATATTGCCGCTACGGCCGGTAATAATTATTCCTTAAGTGCTGTTGGCGATGTTTCTGAAACATCCAACAACCGAACCGAACTTGTGACAAAAGATTTTAAAAGAACAGCCGACACCTCAAACGAAATTGCCTCAGAAA
This sequence comes from Pedobacter fastidiosus, assembly GCF_014306625.1. Lineage (GTDB taxonomy): Bacteria > Bacteroidota > Bacteroidia > Sphingobacteriales > Sphingobacteriaceae > Pedobacter > Pedobacter fastidiosus. Next base: position 37,710 of record NZ_JACRYL010000025.1, on the reverse strand, counting down.
TCAGCATGTTTAGTGCAAAGGAAAATATGACCATGCAAAGCGGCAAAATTGTAGAACTTAACAGTGCAGAAAAATCCAATCTATTCTAGCCATGGCAATCATAAAACAGGCAAAGAACATCAAGATAGAGGTGGTACAAAAATACGAACTGCGTGTTGGCGTTAAATTGGAAAAGATTGCTCAGGTAATGAATGTCGAAGCGACTTCGCAAAATCTATCATTGGCCAGTGGAAAGAAAATTGTATCAAGTGGTAATAAATCATGAAGTTTAAAAGAAACAGGTATGTATTGCTGTCGTTCATTTTATTGGCGATAATAAGTTGCAAAGGACAAAAAATGGAAGAGAAATTTGAGTGGACAGGTACAGTTTCTGCACCAGAAGAGTACCCAGTAGAGGTTTATAAAGGAGCTATAATAGCCAACGATTTTACTTATGGCTTTGATGCCATTTGGGGAACACAAAACACTGGATGGGGAAACGATGGGGGCATTATGAGCGTATCTACCAAACAAATGGAGGCACCCGATTCCCTTAATTTTACCTGGCTCTCGCTAATTGAAAAGAAATTTTATACAGGGACATGGAAATTGGATAAAAATAAAATCAGCAGGTTATTTAAAGAAGGTTTCATTAATACGATGAACAACAAAAAAGAAACCTATACCTTGATCAAAGTTGGCCTAGCCCCAAAAGGAAGGGTTGTGGTCTGGCTGAGCGGGGCTGGTTTCCAAACAGAGGTTGGGGCATTTCAGGCACGTGATACTACTATTACCGCAGAACAAGCCTACGATAATGCTAAGTATATGTTCAAGCCCAATTACATTCAGCTTACGCTTGCTGATGATATGGTACTGAAACCCGAAATCAAAAACCGCATTAGCCAATATGGTGCTCCAAATATGGATATTTACGAAACATACCGTAAGCGATACGATTGGCGGCCAGAGCTTATCCTGCCTGATGAAGGAAAGGCAAGTACATTATTTTATAATTATTTAAATGGAGAACAGGAAAACAGATCAGGAGATGAACTCTTGTCAAATGAGTATGCTTTAAGAGCGGTACCCAATTACATTACTTTGATCTGGAAGGACAAATCGGGAAAAAAAAATGGATTGGATATCAGGCCATTTAGCGAAAAAGAAATCCTTTCTGCTTTCGAAAAACTGGGCAACCTCAGTCCAATCGATCTGGTGATCAAATTAAATGACAGCAAAACTGCCGCTCAGGTATCGTTAAAAAATAAGGATGAAGAAATAAAACTGATCAACAGTAAAATTAAGATCAGCGAAAATCTGGATTAATATGACTAGCGTACAATTGGGTGCATATACCCCTAAAAATAATTTAACTGAATACCTCGATATTAATTTGGGTATATTCTTCGATGGTACAAAAAACAGTAAGACAAATACCAACGAAAGACTTTCCAATACAGCTGCATTTCAAAAGAACGGAAAGGACGATGACGAAAGCAGTTATTACAACGACTGGTCTAACGTAGCCAGGCTTTGGGATAATTATGATAAAAGCACCAGTTTGTATGTTGAGGGCATTGGTACGGAAGATAAAAAATCAGATAGCACGATTGGATATGCTTTTGGTTCGGGAGATACAGGGATAAGGGGTAAAGTAAGAATTGCCTGCGAAAAAATTGTATCAGAAAAATTGAGCCGCATAATAATGGCCAATAGCAGCAAAAAATTAAGGAGTATAACTTTCGATGTTTTTGGCTTTAGCAGAGGTGCTGCTGCTGCTAGAAATTTCGTGTATGAAATCGGAAAATCGGCATATAAGCCCAGCATTATTGTAGAACCCAGATCTGGATCGGTATCTAAATTCGATTCTGATGGAAAATCAATAGGTGCTGAAGTATTGCCAGCCTGTGGCCATTTGGGGCTGATGTGTGAAAGGGCGGGGTTCAAAATAACTCCCAATCAAATTAAAGTCAGGTTTTTGGGTATTTTTGATACAGTGTCCTCTTACTCCAAATACATTAGCGCAATGCCGAATTTCAACGATGTGGAAGAACTTCACCTCAACGAAATAGGAAAGGCACAAACCGTAATCCATTTCGTGGCAGAAAATGAACACCGCCAGAACTTCTCGCTCACCAGAGTAAATATGGGTAAAGAGAAGTCCTTTCCCGGTGTGCATAGTGATGTAGGCGGAAGTTACGATACTGGACCTGAGGTAAAAGAAGAACTGGAAACCACATGGACCAATAGGAATAACCTCGAACCATTCAAACGAAAGTTAATAGAGCAGGCTTGGTTTAAAGAAGAAGAACTTGAAATTACCGGTGGCTTTGCTTATTTCGCCTTAAAAGGTTCTCGCAAAATGATTAAAAAAGAGTATAGCTATATTCCATTGCATTTTATGGCCGAATATGCTAAAATGGCCAATAACCCAATCAATACCACTAAAGTTGAAGAAACAAAATATAGCATTTCTGATGATGCACTTTTGGTGCGGGTAAAAGGTTATTTAAAAGATTATGTAATGGGCAACGGACAGCCTTATACTTTTAAGCCGCTTGGTGATTTGGACCGGAAATATGCAGGTGCAAAAATGCCGCAGCAGAAATATGCCGATTATCAAAAGGAAAAACAACAACAACAGGATCTGCGCATACTGAGGAACAAATATTTACATTGGTCGGCCCGTAAAGAAGGTATCGGAATGGATCCAAATGCTGATGGCAAAAGGGTTACTTATTAATGCATTTGTTTTATGGGAAAAGGAAATAATCTGTCAGACTCTTTATCACCAGGTAAAATTAAACTTAACCTTGATCATGCCATAGATTTTGTGCCAAAGCCGAGATCAAACAGAAGTTATGGCGTTACCATCAATTATTATGGCAAAGGCAATGAAGAGGCTACAAAAAGGTTAGATTATCAGGTCCAACTGCAGGTGAACCAATTTAGAGATGAAAATAAAGTCTGGCAGTTATGTTTTGACAAAACGGATCTTTTTATAGACAGGCATGAGCCTGATTTTGTTGGTGAACAACTGGCCAATATGGCCATGGGTGCGATATATCCCTTAAAGGTTGATGTGAATTCTAGGAGCGAAATATTTAGAGGAATTGTTAATCATGGAGAAATCCTAAACCGCTGGAAACAGATAGCCGAAAAGATCTCTGATAAGTATGAAGGTAATTATGCCGAGCTATATTTAGAAAAGATGGGGAAAAAGATATCAGATAGGTTTGAGCTTGAAGTTGCCTTAAAAGCAGATATGTTCTGGAACGTCTTTTTTCATTCCCAGTACCTCAAATATGATGTTAACTTATCTCAGCCAGGTAGATTGTATTTTCCCGTTATCGCCTATCAGAACGTGGCTTTCGAAGGTATTCAAACCATTGAGCCCAACTATACCGATTATGGAACTTTCAAGGTGAATTTTGCCTCAGAAGGTGAGCTTACCGAAGCGCAAAAAATACAGATGGGGCAGAAAGGGACGTTAAAAATGAAACTAAATGCGGCATTTGATTTAGATCAGAATGGAGGTTTGCTCAAACATGCCCGAGTAGACTGGAATTTATATAACAGGGAAAATGGCAAAGAAATAAGCATAAAACGCATAGCATTTTCTGCATATGAAATTGAAAGCAGCATCCCAACAACAGATCAACAGTTGTTAATCAAAGAAGGAAATAACGGTTTTCCCGTTGAAAAGAAAAAGGGATTTTGGGCAAGGGTACTGGGTTAAACAAAGTAGAAGAGAAATGTCACAGAAAGAAATCATTGTACAAGGTGCCACCTGCCAATGCCAGTTTGGTTCCACAACCGATAAATTGAAGGTACTTACCCAGCAAAAGCATTATGTGAACGATAAGGATGGGGCACAAAAATTAATTGCCTCTCATGTAGATATCGGGATGACTTTTGAAAAAAACACTTTTGGGCAATGTAAACTTCAGCCAACGCCAGGTGGTTTTAAGCCCTGTATGCCCGCCCTAACTGAATGGAAGGGCATGTATAAAGACATGGTTTTAATTAACAACGGGCAGGTTTTGGTAGAAGATAGTAAAGGTGTTTGTACCATTAGCGGTTCACCCTGTATCCTTTTTACCAAAACTGGGCAAAAAGGGCAGCCCTCACAACAGAATATTGATAATGCCGATGAAGAGCAACAATCACAGATTAATCCATTGGTGAATATGAAAGAGCTTGATAAGGCTGATTTTTACGAATTTTTAAATACCGAGTAATCATGTCAGATAATACAGAAGATACAAGAGGCTTACAGCACTGTTACTGGAGGGAAAACGGCAAGCTTTATTCGCTTTCAAAGGGAATGGGTATATACTTACAAACCGAAAATAAGAATGAGTTTGTTGTTGACGAAAGATGTGTGGGCGGAAAAACAACCAATCCGAAGCATACTATTGAAAATGCCAGATGGGCGTTCATATATGATGTGTTTTTTCAAAGTCTGGAAAAAGCAAAATCCGGCGAAATTACCGATAATCTCTGGGGCCCATTAAGTGGGGGAACGCTTCCCGTTACTAAATATGGACTAGGGCTCAAGTATAAAGTGGGGAGCACTTTTTTGTTTAATCCTTCGGGTTATAGCTATTATTACGGCTTTAAACAACGGGTAGAACTTTTCAGTGAAAGTCCGGGTACCGGCTTTTATTTTTATGTGATACCGGTAACCAAATCAAACATCTGTTATGCCTACTTTAATAAAAGTGAAGATGTAAAGCGTTATGGCGATTTTGCAAACCTCGAAATCATGCTGCACGGCTATAACCTGGATAAGAAAAACAAATATCGCGGAAAAGTATACCTATTGGAAGAAGACAAAGCGAAAGGTTTAACCGGTACAGATGATTTTAAAAAAAATAACCTGTGGAAAGAACCAAAGGTTTTTGCTGTATCCCAGGATGCTGGAAGTTCAAGCAATTGCAACATCTATTATAAAACTTCTTTTCCGATAGAAGTTGCCTGGAAAAAGGACCAAAAAGAAAATAAAAAATTTACCGTCGTACTGGAAATATATAAATATCACACCGAACCCGGATTAATATACGGTACAAACGAAAAAGAAGAACGGGTAGTTTTCAGGAACTTTGCCGATGAGCCTACCACCGATCTGGTTACATATGATGCTAAAGTATTAGGGCTAAAGGATATCGACAATAAATCGTCTATTTCAAGCCGCTTTATCGTATCTGAAGAGTTGATGACCGACTTTTTGGACAGGATTGAAGAAAAAAAAGTAAATCAGATACAGTATATTGGTGATATCAGGTATACCAGAAAGGAATTCGATCCCTGCGGTTATTCAAAAATCGTTATCAAAGATGACGGAGATAAAGAAAGAAGTGCTTTTACCTGCTTTGATGAGGATCTTTTAACCACAGGGGGCGACAAAACCGGTCAGCCGTTTTCTATCATTGCCGGAGAAAAGAGAAAAGATGTATCCATTACGGTAGAAAACCTGCATAATAAAAATGTACCGTGCAATGGCCTGCTGCTTCCCAGCGGACAAAAGCATGATTCCCCTAACCATGTATTCTTATTGGATAGGGCCATTACGGCAGAAAAAACAGATAAAGGCTATGCTACTGTTAAAGATCCTACGCAAGAGAATGATACCGATGTAATTCCGGATAAAAACAAGGCGCCTTCTGAGGACGTATCGGAAGTACAGGTTTTACAAAGTGAATTTAAAGGTGATAACCAGATTGTTTTAAAGCTCAATTATATTTATAATAAAGTTTGGCTGGAAAGGAGTTTGGGGGATAACGCAGCTTCTGAATTTATGTGGATGTTCAACTATTTCTGGTTGAGCGATTCGTTGGCGCAAAGTTATTACCTCCCGGTGAGCACCTGCAGATACCCGAACCAGATTGCAAAAATAAACGTGTATCCAGATATGGAGTGGGAGTTTAGTTTAAAGCTGTCTTCCGATACACCAGAGGTTTATTCGCACACAAATATGCCTGCCGGTGTTACTTCAAGGCAGAACAGGATAAAAACTTTGGCCGCTTCCAACAACCGCAGGTATTTAAATGGTGAAGTATCATTCGATCTCGCTATTAAGGCAAAATCAGGTGATTTTACTAGGGAAATATCAGGCGGATATGCGGCAAAAATAGAACCTTTTTTAAGGGCTTTAATCAAGGTAAAAGAAACATTGGATGATATAACCGGTGTTACCAAAGCCAAAAATGGAATGGCGGCAAAACTGGCTTCAAAACTGCCGATAAAAATGTTGCCCATTACTTTCCAGATGGATTACCCCGTAATATCGATTGCGGGAACCTGGAAACTTGAACCGGACAAGGAAAAAATATATAATGTAAGGAGAACGGGGACCATATCCCTTGGTTTTACCCCATTGATAAAAGGAACTGGTAAACTTGATCTGATCGCCTGTGCCGAATTTATCCCTGCTGCCGGGCAGGTCATCAAAGCAATACGTACCGCTGCCGATGTTGCAGGAATAGAAATCTGGTTTAACCTCCTTGCGTTCGGACAGATAGATTTAAAGGCAAATATTACATTGGGACAAGAGTATGGTACGGAACCCTTAGAGGCCAGTACTACGGTCGGCATCGGGGCTGAATTAGGGATCAAAGCGGCAGCAGACGTTCCAAAGATCAGTTTTAACTCACGCCCTTCGGGCGAAGGTTTTGGCGTCGAATTCGAAGCCTCTGCAAGGGGCGAAACCTCACTTATCTTTTCTGGTAAAACGGGTGCAAGCAACGAAGGCATGTATATTGAAGCTGGCATAGGATTTGGAGGACTTTTGGTTTATGTAACTGCAAAGGCAAAAATATGGAGGGCAAAGGTTGGGGTGGACAATGAAGCCCACGAATTGGTAGAGCCTAAACCAGATATGCTTAAGGGACGTTATTACTATATCAAAAACAAATAAATGGGCAGAAAAATTATAGTCGGCATTTCCATTTTAATTCAATTCTTGAATATTGGATGTCAGGCACAAAATGAAAAAAAAACAATGGAACAAATTATTAGCGATATCAAATCCCAGGTAAAAACATATAGCGAAACACCTGTTTATACTGTTCAGATGAATAAACAGGGTTGCAAAATGGTGTTGGAAATGCAGGATAACGTAGATTACAGGATGGTGGAGAACAATGGCGAAAGTATGATGCTGCCTCTTAATGCAATGATTACCAAGAGCGGTCCACAAACGGCCATTGTTAAAATTTATCCAAAAGATGGGGAAGAATTTATATCTAAATATGCACATGTTAAACTGACTTTTTATCACGCACCCAATAAAAACAGCAGGTTGTCCGAGTATAAAAAAATAACAGAATTTGAACTTCCTGCCGGATTGGAGGAAAAAAAACTTCCTTATTACGAAACCAAGATCCAGTTTGCGGCCACGGTACCTTTCGATTACAGTAAAGAACTGGTCGAAGCAAAAGACCTAAAAACTGTTCCCAACATTGAACAAAAGGCAGTGCAAAAATATAATGAGATACGCAATGCCTGCGAAAACCTTGATTCATTGGCGTACAATAAATATTTGGTGCACTCTTCAGCCTTGGTTTACAATACAACATACACCAGTACGGAGCAGATCGAAGAAAAGGAAACTTCTGGTGGTTTGCTTGCCCTTGTTGATCCGCAGGTAAAGAAAAGATCGTTTACGCCCATCCAGAACTATTCGGTTCAGTATTATGCGAACGGAAAAATAGTTGCTTTATGGCAAAAAAACCATCACCCTATTTTACATTTAAAAGGTGAGGTTGCTTCCTCTAAAGAAGGCTCGGAAGCGAAGCCGTTTGAAGCTGGAGATCCGATTTTTCTGTACCTGCCTAAGAATGCGGAAGGACTGCAGGTTTGGTAGCAAATATTATGACTAAATTTATGTCAGTTAAAAAAGAACTGCACAGGTAGTTCTTTTTTATGAACAAGCTATGATAGCCAAAAGAATTTCAATTGCACTATTTTGCTATTTCCTTTTTTTTAGGCTCTATGCTGTATGTGCTTTATTTTATTCCTTCATCATTCAGGCATCTAACGAAAACCTGATCAGAAAAACAAACGATGGTTTTCAGCTCACCATTTTCCAGTTAGAGTTTTATTTTTTCCTGATCGTCATTTACGGTTTCCGGCCATCGCGCTTTAATAAAACAATTATTAAAAGTTACCGTGTGGATGAACCTAAAAAACTTTCAAAAAAGGCTTTTTTTTGGACCGTATATTTTGGAGTGCTGCTTGTTGTTTTTGGAATTCCGTTCATGATATTTAAGAGTGCTTTAGCAGGTGTTCTTGACATCCTTACCGGAGCCAATCAGTATATTCTCGAAAATACAGGCTTATTGTTCATGTCGGTCATTTTTCTGGTACTTAATGTGCTGGGTTTTTACTATAATTCTACAGGCGCATTTGGTCATGCTAAAATTCAGTTTTTCAGGTCTTTATTTGCGCTTCTGCTAACCGTACCATTTGCCGTATTCTTATACCTGATTTCGATGCTGTTCCATACAAATGCCAGCGTATTGATTATCCTCTGCTTGGCATTTAACCTTTCTTTTCTCTGGTTAAGTATAAGTGGGTACTGGAAGAGTAGAAAATTAGTGGGTGACAGATAATAAGAAAAGCAATTCACTATGAAGTTGAAGTTATGGAAAAAACGGGTAGTGGGTATTTGGAAGATGAACTAGGAATAAAGAATTCCCCCAAATTTAGTTTAATTACAAAAAACGATACCTTCGAAATATTTGAGTCATACAGTAATTCAGGTTGCATGGCAGTTTTTGTTTTATTACTATTTGTTCTTTGTAGATAAGGTTTTATTAATGGTGTTTATTCTAACTCTTGGCATTAGTGCAATCGGCTATGTTTGGAGGTATCAGTGGATAAACCAATGCATTTGGCCTCATCTGGCCAATTTGCTAATATTCAGGTATGCAGCTATTTACAATAAATTTATTTCCGGTGAAACGGGGTTAATCTACTCTGGTTTATCCACTAAAGAATTGGAACGCAAAAAATATGCGATCTTTAAGCATCAGAGTCAGAAAGACAGAGCCGTTTCCCCTGGGGATGACTCTAGAGAATTTTGGCAACGTGCTGAAGATCGTAACCGTGAAACTGCAAAAGCTTACGATGAATTGGGCTTAGCAGAATATGAAGCAATGAAGGCTTTTGTTCACTGGAAGTTCCAGGATTAATCGAACTGAGTTTAAAGTCCGGTTTGAAATGCCCCTGCTTGGTGATCTCATACCAATGTTTATGTCATAACCTCTGGACACCTCCGCAATGGTGGTTTTTTATAGCATCCCATATTTAGTGCTCCAGAAAGTTGCTCACATTCTGGAGCGCTAAGGTAAATATTGCAGTTTTTGGGAACTTCGATGGCAGTTTGTTTGCTTTTACAGCAAACAAACTCCATTAAGTGGAGGACTTCTACAATATTTCTGTGTTATGATTAGAGAACTTGAACTGCCAAAGAATGATTTATTGGATACGTGGGAGCTTAGCGAAAAGTCATATGTTTTAAAGGAATTAGACTCAAAGCGAGAAAATATCGGTGATCAGCTGTTGAGTGAGATCTTCGATAAAACTTTCAGTCATAGCGATAAGAATTTTCGGGCAATTTATGTATATTGATGGGTGGAGTGTATTATCTTAGTCTTCATAGCAATATGCAGGAAAACCCTTTTTGGGGTATCGACCTTCAGAGCCATCCGGTCAGGAAGACATTAAAAGAACCCTCAAAGCAATTCTTGAGCTGGCATACACTTAATCCATTGATAAACAAACCGCATATGAAGTAACGTTGCATCAAGAATGTTTTTGTATTAAAGAAATAATTTCGAACATAATGTCCTTTATCTCGATTTGAAAAAAAGTGTCGCAAAAAGTTATGGATCAATCTGTAAGTAAAGTTAACACAGTACCGTTCGTTTTGTGAGACAAAGTTCGGAGTTTCGTGTGTTTTGACGTAAAAATGCCCCCAAAGGTGTCTAACTTTTTGGGGGCATTGTACATTTGAAATACTTATTTTAATTTATTTCAAAAACGATTTCAAATATTTCTCCGCAGAAGTCCATTCGATTTCTCCAAATTTTTGATTGTCGAGCTTCGTATGTTGAGTAGTATACATTGAGTACATATATTGTGCCTGTTGCCATTTGGCGTATAATTCCTGCTCACCTGATGGATTTTCTTCCCGCTGCTTTTTGATATTTGTGGAAAATTCATCTAGCTCAGAAAGTTTTTGCATGGTAAAATCCTGTTCGTTGATTTTCTTAACTTTTTCTTTCAATATTTTAGGACTGATTTGAAAACTGGCAATGTGCAAATCTCTTGGACTTTCATCCTGCAAAGCTACTGAGGCCGTAAACGCTGCCGTGTTTTCCATTGTTGTGAAATCAAGTTTCCAATCGGCTTTCTCTCCCCAATAGGCAATAGATTTATTCTTAAGATTTAAAATCGGGGTGTTATATTTCAGAATATCCGCAAAGGCACCGTTAAAAATTGAAGTTGCCTGTATGCCCTTGCTGTCAATATATTCTCTAAAAGCTCGTCTGAGATCGAAGTTTCGATTTTTTCCAGCCGTTAGTGGCTGATAATCCGTACAAAAATCAGATGGAATTACCCGATTCACCCCAGCAGCAACGGCACCATCTAAAAGTTGTTTTTGAGTATCGATAATAACATCGGCAAGTCCGGCGAGAGCAGAAACCACACAGTGTACTCCTTGGCAAGCGTTTTGAATCTCTGAAGTATTATTGAAATCAACCTCAATCACATTAGCGCCTATTTGAGTAAGTGGCGTTAACTTTTGGGCATCACTTTGATTTCTTACCAAAGCAGTCACTTTTGCGCCTTGGCTCACCAACGCTTTGCAAATCATTAAACCCAGATTTCCGGTAGCACCTGCCACCAAAATATTTTTTTCCATTTTTATTTATTTAAGGCTTTAAAAAGTTGTAGATGGCTTCAATCACTTGGTCTGGATTTTCTTCGAACATATAGTGACCACCGCTGGAGAGTTCTAATAACTGGCTGTTCCGGCAGAGGTAAGGCATCGCCATCTTCATAAATTGATAACTGACATTGCTGCCAATTCCTAAAACAGGCATTTCAAGCTTTTGATAGGTTTTGGAATCCTCGATATCCTGTCCAAATGCCTGATACCAAGCATTTGAAGCCCTTATACTTTCTGCATCGTTGTATGCTTCAGCATAGATATTACGTTCCTTATCAGAAATTTTCGTTTCATCTATCATAACATAATCAAACACATAATCAACAAGAAACCGAAAACGGCCTTCCAAAATCTTTTCGGGTAAACTTTTTACCTGATTAAAACCCATCCACCAGGCATAAGGCATATTGCCATTCATTTTTTGACCAAAAGTTCCGGGCGTCGGCAAGAGTGGCATCTGCAACATTCCCTCGTTGGGATGCAAACCGTCGGCAACAATAAGTTTTTCCACAACTCCGGGATGATTGAAGGCTAGGCTCATCGCAACCATTCCGCCAATATCGTGACCAATGATGGTTACTTTTTTTAAGTCCAGCGAGTGGATTAATTGTTTGATGTATTCCGCCATCGTCTTTTTATCATAGCCATTTTCCGGTCTTTCAGAAGTTCCCATTCCTCTGATATCTACCACAATTACACGATGCTTTTTTGAAAATTCAGTAGCAATGTTTTGGTAAGAATACCAGGTTTGCGGCCAGCCTGGCAAACAGATTATGGTTTTTCCAGCACCGCCATCTACATAATGTATACGGATACCATTTACTTCTATGTAATGATTGTCAAATCCCGGAAAATCCTTGATAAGTTGTTCGTCTGAAATTTTTTGTTGTGCTGCTGTGGGAGTTGATGTCATATTTGATTTTCTTTAATTGATACATCAAATGTACGGCTACCATTTGCCGGCAAAACTACCAAAAGGTAGAAAATGTATTAACCGATATTTTTCCTGATGCGGCTCAAGGCATTTGGCGTGATGCCCAAAATGGTGGCAAGCTGTTTTACGGGAATTTTCTGTACGAGTTCTGAGTTTTTTAGGAATTGTAAATATCGTTCTTGCGCAGTTAAAGTCTGAAAATTAAGTAATTGATTTACCATTCTGGAGGTAGTGCCTTCCCAAATTTTTCGTCCAAATTCTTCCCAGCTACTTAGGTGTGCATAAAGAAAATCCATATCTTTTTTATCGATAATGATGAGTTCTGTCTTTTCAATAGCCTCAATATTAAACCTGGTAGGTTTTTGAGGGTGAAGACTTGAAATTTCTGTAAAAAAATCATCTTTAAAACAAACCCAAGTGGTATTCTCCTGACCCTCAGTTTCGTAATAAAACCGCAAACCGCCAGAAACGATAAAGTAATACTGATTGGCAACCTGCCCGCATTTTAGCAAAAGTTTACCCTTTGGCACCACTTTCTGCCTGCATTTTGATTTTACAAGTAGCAGGTCCTGGTCATCGATAGCCACTACATTTTTTACAAATCTGACGAACTGATTGATTTCCATTTTTATATAAACTTAAAAAGTTAGTTTGAGCCGTACAAATTTAATTAAACTGAAATAGAAGCATTCGCATTATAGAAATAAATTCTCCTCAAAACCGAAGATTTTTAGTGCCTATTTATCCAATTACTTTTTATGCGGGTAAAATTTAATCTTGGGCGTGTCCTTTGCAAAAGATAATTCGCTGTCAAAAAAAATGTCAATTGGAGATCGGCGCCATCAGTTTTTATATTTTCTTTGCTGAAGCTCCTAAAATAAATACCGCTACTATTACTAACCTTGAGCGTTTTTTATTTTTATCGGTGACTGTTTTTCTATGGAAATAGGCTTTTATTTCTGGAACAAATCTTACAGAGAGCACTGTGAAGGTATGTAACAGGGATTTGGTCTTTTTATTGACTATGTGTGATATTCTGGTAGTTCCTATGGTTGATATACCGGATTGTCTTTTGAATGTTTCCACACCTGCATAGCTGGCAAACTTTTTAGGAGAAGTGAAATTTTTGAATTCATTTGTGGATAGGATAATATTCAATTCAGTGAGTTCTCCAATTCAGGGTATAGACATAATGATGCTTGTTTGATTTTTTAACAGCTCACCTGAAGACTAAACTTATGTTATTCGCTTCTAGATAACTAAAATATCACCTTTAATAGCAGCTATACTTTTTGCACAGAGCATGGTGGTTTGATGAGAAAGCGCTTTTGTGATAAACGCTTTCTCCTCTTTTAATGGAACTTTGAGTCTAATCTAAATTAAATTCAGTCGTTCTGTTAGGGATAGAACTTGAATGTATATTGACAATTAAATTTTTTGCTACCAATCTGTTGTTTTTTATTTCTTTGATGAAACCAGTTTATTGGTTTTAAGTCCTTTTTCTTTAGCGTATTTCTGTAATTCAGCCGCACTTTGGGCAGCTCTATCGCTTGATAAAATATCAGCTCCATTATCAACTAATTTAGCATAAAAGCCATCTCCCTGCACGACTGCTCGCTTGTCCAAGTTTCCCATTGTACCCAAAATGCACCAAATTCCTTTGGCATGCAGATAATCATAAACTTCTTTTTCTGGTTCTGAAGTACCCACGAAAGCAACAATTCTGTTGTTTGGAATTCCGAGTTGGTTCAATCTTTCTAAATCAGCCACCGTTCTTATTGAAGCGGAAATCATTAAATCTGGCGCCAACTGATAAACCTCGCCGGCCTGAGTAGCACTGTAGGTAATGATGATGCTATACGATTCAGCCTTATTCCGTCTAACAGCTTCTATCATTTTTTTATATGGAACGCCTCTTTTTACATCCAATGTAAAAATCACCTTATCTTTCCCCCAAACCAAAACTTCATCCAAGGTGGGGATGTGGAAAGTGGTTAGGCTGCCTTCGTTGTCTTTTAGTAAAACTTGTTTTAACTCTTCAAGACTTTTTTCTTTAACAAGACCTGTGCTGTTTGAAGTTCTTTCCAACCGGTCGTCGTGCATCATCACGAGCATAGAATCTTTGGTTAATGATGCATCACATTCGATGATTGACGGATGTAATTTTACACTATTGGCAAAAGTTTCTATCGCATTTTCTGGAAATCCGGGAACTGGTCCGCCGCGGTGGCAGCTCACCAATGGATACCTTGAGGGAGTCCATACCATAAATTGCTGCAGCTCTTTTACATCTTTAAACTTTAAATCATATTTTTGACCATATCCTGTAATGCTGATGAGTACCGTAAATGCAATTAATATCAGTTTTTTCATTTTAGTTGTTTTTTAAAATCGGTTGAAGAACTTCGGGCTTTCCATCTATCTTCTCCTGATATGTTAAACCAAGGATGTTGGCAATGAGTGGATAAATGTTTACATTTTCAAATGAAGGAATTTCCAAGTTATTTTTAAATGCAGGTCCCCAAGCCATAAAGGTAGCATGCATATCCTTAACAACGTTAGGGTCAAAGCCATGATATCCTGCGCCAGGCTTCCTGCTCGAAAAAACTTTTGGCCAGGTGGGGATAAGTAGTATATCTCCAATTCTATTCATCTTGTCATCATTGGCGCTGTAATGGAAATGTTCTGGCATTTCGCTTTTCAGGTACGCTTTGTAATCCTTTTCTTCCCGTTTGAGTTGTTCGTATAATGATTTTACATCTGCTTTATTCTTCGCATGAATATCCATCATCGTTCCAGAAGAAGCAATGATGTACTTCGCGGTATCTATCGCTTTTGGTGTCGCAATCGGGTTTTCTCTATCTACTGCCGTCATACCATGATCGGAAACGAAAATGTAATTGACTGGCAGTTTGGTTGACTGAACTGCTTTTGTTAATTCAAAAATGATGCTGTCCACTTCCTTCACGACGTGGTCGGCTTCTTCGGAATCTGGCCCGAAGCTATGACCGGCATGGTCTGGTTCCGAAAGATAAAAAGTAATCAGATGTGGCCTTGTATCCTCAGGCATCATTAACCATTCTTTTACTTTGGCAATGCGTTGAGCAACCGGAATTTTCTCATTGTAATCATAATAGTAACTCGGCCGAAGACCTTTTATTTCCGCTTCCGAACCAACCCAAAACATACTGGCTGCAATCATTTGCTGCTGTTCTGCAAGCACCCATAGTGGCGTTCCTCCATACCATTTTCCATCTTTAACTTTGTTTTTAGCACTCATTGAATACCTTTCATTTGTTTTTTCATCCAGAAAGCTGTTGTTAACAAGGCCGTGATGTGAAGGATATAAGCCGGTAACCAGGCTATAGTGATTTGGAAAGGTAACTGAAGGAAAAGATGGAATCATCGAAGCCGCTTTAACTCCCTTTTTACCCATATCCAGTAAATGGTTTGCTTGATATTTCTTTGCGTAATCCCAGCGAAAGCCATCTGCAGATATAAGAATTACGTATGGTTTTTTCTGTTGTTCAAGTGAGTTTTTTCTTTGTGAGGTATGTTGTGCTGTATCCGATTGCGCACTAGCCGTTAATGCACCAATAAGTATGAATAGGAAAATGAAACCTTTAATTTGTGGCTTAAATTTTAACATTATTAGGTTATTTATATATTTCGTTTATAAGTGCTGCTAATCTCAAGCCTGCTTGTGCGAGTCTTTGCTTTATTATCTCTGAGTGTTTAGGATAATAATCATAATCGAATTCTGGGTTTTGGGCAGCTTCAACATATAACTGGGCAGTAATTTGGTAAGATTCAAAAGCCCATTTTGTCGGTTCATCTTTTTGCCAATCCCGGGCTTCTTTCTTGTTGATGGTATCGCATTCTGTAGCAAGCTCATTGTAACTCAAACCAGCATAATCAATCAGTCCACTATCCCAAAGTCCGTGAAGATTTCCTTCTTTACGCATGAGTTTAATTTTAATTCCATTACCACCAGAATCTTCTGAATGTCCGGTGTGCATTGGCTGATGGATATCTCCAACCAAATGTGCCAGAAATTTAAGTGCAAATACCTTATCCTGTTTAGATTTTGATGGATCCTTTAAATCTGCAATACAATTGATAATTGCTTTATAGATGTTTGGTTTATCCATGGTTTTTAGTTGCATGGTGAAATCTTCGTAGCTTAATCCTTCAGGAAGATTTACATAATGCCAGGGTGCAGTATATGCAAATTGTTTATAAGATCTGATTTCATCAGGATAGGTACTAACCATGGCCAGGTTTTCACTACCTAAAAGGTCTTTTACAGCCGCACTTGCTCTTTTGCTTAAATGATTTTGGGCAATTTTTCCAATAGCACGGTGACCAACTACGCCCCATGACATAAATAGAATGGCAAATGAGAGGCTGAGAATAGGAATAATAATTTTTTTTAACATCGTTGAGAATTAAGCAGGGGAGGCAATGCCTCCCCTTGGTAGTTTAATTAAAAATATAACGGAAACCAAATTGCATGGTGTAAGTGGAAGCAAATCCTACAACATCACGAGTGGTGTTAACAATTGGGAAATTTCTGTCTGTTTGAATGCGGAAAGTTGGTTTGGTTGTTCCTCCTGGTGTAAGCGCTGCTACATTGGTTGGTACCAAAACTGAAGTTGTTCCAAAATTGCGTTGAACACCCCAATCCCGGTTTAATAAGTTACCGAAATTGGTTACATCAAAGTTGAATTGAATGGTGTTACGTTTTTTGCCAATGTTGGTGAAAATATCCTGTTGGAATCTGAAATCAAACTGTCCGTTAAAAGGTGTTATTACAGCGTTTCGCTCTGCATATTGCCCTTTTCTACCTCGAAGATATTTATCCTGATCGATATACCTGAAAAACAAATCGCTCTGTTGTTTTGGGGTGAACGTTGTAGCGTCTGTACCTGTACCTACAGTAAGTGCTACAAAGGTTATCTCGCTTGGATCTTTAGGTACATAAATTAAATCGCCTGTCACACCATCACGGTTAATGTCGGTAGAATACGTGTATGAACTTCTTCCATTTGCAACATCATAAACCAAAGTGAATTGCGTACCCAAATGTTTGAAAAATTCTTTACGGTAATACACTGAGGCAATAATTCTATCCGGAGAAACAAAACCTGAATACCCAAGGGTTGGGTTGTTTGCGCCATCTACCGTACTTGTTGCTTGCCAAGAAGACAAGGTTTGGTCACCTCCACCTTCATAAAGGCTTTTGGCTGCACTTTTTACATAGGAAATTGTTGCACCGAAACCGTTTGTGAAACGTTTGCTTAATGTTCCACTTAATGAATAATAATATCCTTTATCAGAATTACCCAGAACAATTACGTTAAATGCATCTGGCTGCCGAACTGAAGAACCACCCGGTATCACTGTTCCATTTGGAACTGCCTGTCCGTTTAATATCGGGTTGATAAATTTATCTGTGGCTGCATTTGGATAAATTAACCTGTTATCTGGGTAACCTGAAACATTTAATGGCTTAGGATCAACAAGGTTGGCATTTCTAAATAACAAGGTTCTTAAATCTTTGTTATATATACCTTCAACTGAACCTACAATACCGTATGGAAGTTTAAAATCAACCGCCAAACTTGTTTTAAATGCAGCCGGCATTTTAAGGTTTTTATCCATTACTGTAATTGGGTTAGGAAGAACAGTTCCAGCGGTTGGTACAACTGCCGGACGGTATGCGCCGATGTTTGGATTGAACGGACCTGGGGTGTTATTTTGTCCTGAATAAGTTTCGGTAATCTGAAGCATACCCGCATCGCCTGCTTGCGCAACAATCCAAACATTTGGAATTCTGCCGACAAATATACCTGCACCACCCCTTAACTGGATGGAGCGGTCGCCTTTTATATCCCAGTTAAAACCAAATCGTGGAGAGATTGAAACACGAGACTTAGGTAAATTACCAGTGTTTAAACGCTCTCCATCTTTAAATATCAAGGCTGAAACTAAAGGATGTTCTACAAGTACTTTAGGATAAGTAGCTAATTCCAAACGAATACCTCCTGTTAACCTTAACCGTTCTGTTACAGAGATTTCATCCTGTGCATATCCTGAAAACTGCCAGAATTTATATGTTGGGAAAGCCTGTTCATAGTTTGGTGAAAGGGAATAGGTTTGTGCAAATTCAATCGGTTTTGCTCCGTTTTTAAAGTCATCAAAGGAATTGAATGTATAGTAACTGGTTCCAAATCGCTGAAAACCGTTTTTAGTAATGCTGTAATCTCCCTGAATACCAGCGGTAATGTTATGTTTACCAGCTGACCAGCTCATATAGTCGTTTAGCGAATACACCTGAACGTCCCTCAAATTCCCATACGTAAATGGCTCATATCCAAAGGTTGTAAAAGGTGTTGGAGGTGAATTTCCATCCGCTTTAAGGATATCCACCAAAGGGAATACATCGCTATCTGAACTTCTCGGGTCGTTCTGATTGGTGTATGATAATCGTAATGTATTAGCAAAGCGATTAAACAATTTGCTGTTTAACTCCGCAGTGATTGAATATAAATTGCTTTCCTGATAATAGTTTGAATTTTTAAAAGCAAGAGCAGTATTTCCGGTACGGGAACCACCACCAGGAAAAGCACCCAGCGGACTTCTTGAAGTACTCACAAAGGAAGGGCTTTTTGTTTTTACATAACTACCGCGAATGTTAAAACGGTTATTATCATTGATGTTCCAGTCTAAACGCCCAAGTAAATTAGTACGCTGAAATTCTGAACCATAGCCTTGATAAATTCCCGGGTCATATCCATAGGTGGTTTTCAGGTAATTACTGATTTCATCCAGCTCAGCAATTGTTGGGCGAACTACGTTCGGTATTCCTGAATTATACGGAGCTTCAGGTGTTGCCGCAACTCTGGTTTGCCCTGGGCTTACCCTATCTTCACGCTCTGCGTTCAAAAAGAAAAAGAGTTTATTTTTAATGATTGGGCCACCGATTCTCGCACCATAAGTTTTATAGGTTTGTTCGGTTGGGTCTGCCAGTTCCGGATAATTGCTAACCCTTTTACCAATCTGGTTTTGGTTTCTAAAATAAGT
The DNA here is from genome assembly GCF_014306625.1 of Pedobacter fastidiosus. Lineage (GTDB taxonomy): Bacteria > Bacteroidota > Bacteroidia > Sphingobacteriales > Sphingobacteriaceae > Pedobacter > Pedobacter fastidiosus. The sequence goes on along the minus strand of NZ_JACRYL010000025.1, from coordinate 18,751 downwards.
GTAAGCAGAACCAGAAAAATCATTCGTACCTGAACGTGTTACCGCATTTATTGAAGCACCAATAAAACCTGTTTGCTTAACATCGTAAGGCGTAAGGTTTACCGAAATTTCTTCTAGTGCATCAATAGATACCGGATTACCATTTCCCGGGAGGTTATTTCCTATACCGAAATTGTTGTTAAAATCTGCTCCATCAATTGTTACATTATTTTGGCGTGAATTACCACCGCCAATTGCTGAACCATTTGCCTGCGGCGTTAAACGGATAAGGTCGAACAGGCTTCTGTTTAGGGTTGGAAGCGCATTAATTTCGTTTTTATTCAAGTTGGTGGAGGTTCCGGTTCGGTTGGCATTAAGCACAGAGTTTTTACCCAGTCCTTTAATGTTTACCTCATTCAAATCCTTTCCGGCGCCACCCATACTCAGGTTTAGAATATAAGTATCCCCAAGTGGGATATTTAAATTTTCAATTGTTTTGGCATCCATACCTACATAGCTTACTACAACTTTATAAGGACCACCTGGCCTCATATTGTTGATAGTGAACCGTCCCTCTTCATTTGTAGTCATTACGTAAGAAGTTCCTGAAGGGGTGTGGGTTGCCCGTATGGTAACACCAGGAAGCGTGTTTTGTTGCTCTTTGATTGTTCCTGATAAAGTTCCTGTTGTGACCTGTGCTTTTATGGCACTGAGGGAAAAGATAAATAATAGACAAGTAATAATTAGTTTCATATCTGATTTTTTTATGAATATTAACCACTATAGTTAATAGGGAGGCAAAGTTCATCCTGCATATTAAAGCCTATGTTAGCGCTAGGTTAACATAAATTTTGAAAAGCGTATTAACCTTGTTACGAGCTTGGCTTATTGTAAAATGAACATTCAGTTAATAATAAATTAATGTTACTAAATCGTAACAGAATGACTGATGCGTGTTACATAAAATGATGGTGAGTGGCATCAGACAAATCTTTTTTGAGAGGAAAACATGTTGAGTGTTAATGTAGAGATTTAGAAGAATGGGATATTCTTTTGTCTTTCAAATCGAGTAGATTAGTTTACTTTTTTTTAACATACAGAAAAAAGTAGGTTTAGAAACTGAGGCGCATATTTTACATAGTTTTGCTCAACTAATCAATCGGGGCAGGTCCGAAAAATATTTATGGGCGTTAAGGGAATCAACAAAAAATCACATCAAAATCTTATTGAAGCATTAGACAGGCTGGAAGAAATACAACGCAACAACGGACTTCCCTCTGATGCACAGCAAATAGCCTTGTTCAAGGATGAATTAAATCAATTGTTAGAACACTACGAAGCTATTTTGGAAGAAGTTATCATGCAGGTTGCAACTTATGACCGCCTGGCGATGCAGATTAAACTTCAGTTTGTTAATCGGAAGCTTCGGACACTGAAAAATATTGTTCCAAAAGGAACTGAATCTTTTTCGAAACTTAAAAAATGCATTTCATTATTAAACGCCTGTTAATTTAACACAAATCAAATTTGATAATCGTTCTTGATAGCGCTAAGCCAAATCGTAACAAAACTGTTTTGCAATGAAGTGTTAATATTGGCTTAATAACAAGAAGACTAATTTTGTCCAGCTAATGATAACCCATCAAAAAACGGACAAACAACTTCTGGAAGAACTTGGCTTGGGAGATGAAAATGCTTTCGCTCATCTCTTTGACAGGCATTGGGGAACCTTGTTTGCTTTTGTAAGCAGGATGATTGGCGAGGATGAACAGGCAAAAGACATTGTACAAAACACTTTTATTGTGGTTTGGAAAAATAAACATCAGCTCCTAATCAGCGATAGCTTAATGCCTTATCTTTACAAAGTGGCTAAAAATGAGACGATCTCTCTTTTTAGAAAAAACAAAGTAAGATTTGATGGAATGGATACCTTGGCCCAGGATCTGCATTCAGTAGACAATCCAGAAAACCTATTGATCACTAAAGAACTAGAGTCCACCATTGAAATCGAGGTGGTCAAAATGCCCATCAGCATGAAAAAATGCTTTCAGTTGAGCAGGTATGAAAATAAATCCGTTCGCGATATTGCAGAAGAACTTTCCCTATCTGAGCAAACTGTAAAAAATAATATTTCTGAAGCCTTGAGCAGACTGCGCAAGCGGGTAAAGTTAACGTAATGGTAACCTTTTCTTAAAGTACTTTATCTTCACCTGTGCGCTTTAAGGGTGCATGAAATTAAATGTACAAAAATTTCTTTCGGATAAGTTAAGTAAATTCCAGCATCAACAACTTGGGGAAGAGCAGACCAGGCTGATCAACGACTGGTTTGATGAAAAAGAAGCTGCTGAAGACAAACCCCAGGTTTTATTGAGTGAGCCTTCCAAATCTGAACTGAGAAATCAGCTCTTTAGCGAAATAGTCAAGGTTATTGGGAAAGAAAATGCCAGGCATTGGTATCAATATGGATGGCTCAAGATTGCTGCACTTTTATTTGCAATCAGCACGATATCTCTTATTTTATTCATCCGAAAGGATTCTTTAAATCCTAATCAGGTAGCTTACCAAATTTACCAGACCCATAACGGCGAGGTCAAAAAAATTAGTCTGCCTGATGGATCTTTTGTATGGATGAATGCGGCAACACTTATTAAAGTTCCACAGAGATTTATATCACTCAAAATCCGAGAAATTAATTTAGAACACGGAGAGGCTTTCTTTCAGGTTAAGCGAAATACCCTTAAACCTTTTCAGATTAAGACAGGAAAATTCCTGACTACCGTTCTAGGCACATCATTCAATATCCGAAGCTATCCTGGTGAGAAAAACTATCAGGTAGCTGTAAGTACAGGAAAGGTAAAGGTAGAGAAAACAGAGGCAGACAGCGACAGGATGCTTAGCTCCGGCCTTGTAAAGGGAGAAATTCTTGAATTTAATGAACAGATAAATCAGAAGGTTATTAAAAGGGGAAATACAGATAATTTAATGGCATGGACCACTGGCAAATATCTCTATCTGGAGGACATGGATCTTCTCCAGATTGGGAAAGCACTTGAGAGACGCTATGGATTTCGGGTTGAAGTCCGCACAGGTAGGGAAGAAAAAAATAAATATACGATCGCTTTTGGTCAGGTGGGTATAGCAGGAGCGGCACAGCAATTAGCCCTGGAAACGGGCATAAATTACCAGTTAACAAATCAATTACTTATCATAAAAACAGGCAAATGAACTGACAAAAAAAAATAAAACCGGATTTCTACTGGCATAGAAACCCGGTCTGGAAAGCCCTGAAGCAGTGCAATCCATTATTAATCAATTTCGAAAAATCAATTAAAGCAATTAAATATGCAACATTATTACCAGTTTTTTAAAAAAAAGCGAATAAATCTTTCGCTTTTAACTATACTAAATGTATTTACTCTTCTTTTACTCACGAGTGTGAGTTTCCAAACATTCGCCCAATCAACCGACGCATCCATATCGGGAAAGGTTGTTGATGAGAAAGGAACTGCCATTCCCGGAGCATCAGTAGTGGTTCGTAATGAGTCTACTGGATTTAGAGCAGTAGTTTCTACCAACAAAGATGGACTATATAACCTTATTCAGTTGCCTCTTGGCAAGCCCTATACCGTAACGGTAACTTATGTTGGGTATCCAAAACAGATTAAATCGGATCTTTCATTGAACCAGGGAGATAATATCGTGGCTAACTTCCGTATGCAGGAATCGAATGCCCAATTGGACGATGTCGTAGTAAATGCAAATTCACTAACTAAGCGTATTGATAGACTGGGTTCTAGTACTGCGATAACCGCCCAAAGTATTCAGCAGTTACCTACGCAGAACAGGAATTTTAACAACCTTTCGGCTTTGGCTCCAACCACCAACGGAACCAATATAAGCGGTCAGCGTGCCTCTTCTACCAATTATGTAATTGATGGGGCGAGTGCCAGAAATAACCTAACTTCAGGTGCTATTGGCAGCGGTCCTTATTCATTATCACTCGAAGCTATCCGTGAATTTGAGGTTGCAACGAATGTATATGATGTTAGCCGGGGCAGAGAGGGTGGAGGTACAGTGAGTGCGGTAACCAAATCCGGAACAAATACCCTAACCGGTTCGGTGTTTGATTATTATAGGTCTGATTTTCTGGCCAGTCCATACGATATCCGTGGAAATAAACGCACACAAAAGTTTACCACAAACCAGTATGGTTTTAGTTTGGGCGGAGCCATTATCAAAGATAAACTGCACTTCTTCACAGCCCTTGACCGTCAGGATGAAACGATGCCTTTCTTCATTGCAGACATTCAAAGTAAAGATGATGAGGTTTCGCTTGGCATAAGCAAAGGTGCTCTGGATAGTGTTGTAAATATCGGACGGGCTAAATATGGATTAGGAAGCGGACCACAGACAGGTGAATTCAAACGTAAAACGCTTGCCAATACCTTCTTTGCCCGGATAGACTGGCAGATTAATGATAAGCACCGGTTAACCATCCGTAACAATTACAGCGATTGGTTAAATCCGATAAGTAATAGCGATAACTCAAACATTAACCTTTTTGAGGTTTGGGGCGATTTTAAATCAAGGGAAAATACGACTCTTGTTGCCTTACGTTCACAGTTTAGTCCAACTTTTCTTAACGAATTTAAACTTCAGTACCAATCTGCCACCCGTAACTATGTACCCAATAGCGAATTGCCCGCAGCTAATATCCCCAGGGCAATTGTAACGGTAAGATCGACCTTACCAAACGGAACTTTGGGAAGCAGAACCGTGCAACTGGGTGGGCAACGCTTCTATCCTGAAAATAATCTGGAAAACCAGTTGCAATTAATTAACACCTCTTACCTGACAATAGATAAATATAAGTTCACTTTCGGTACTGATAATACCTTAACTTATATGGATACGTACATATCAAGCGAACAGAATGGTAGATTTATCTTTAACAGCTTAACGGATTTTAACAACCTGAATGCTTCGAGATATGCAAGGGAAGCACCAATCAATGGTACACCTTCTGTGCAGCAGTATATTCTAAATGCATCTCTATTTGGACAGGTAGAGTTTGACCTAAGTAAAAACATCAATGCAATGTTTGGTTTGCGTTATGATGTAACCAGTTTTTTAACGCAGGCAGATTATAATCCGGTTGTTGAACGTACCTTAGGTCTTAGAACAGATGGCAAAATTACCGATGCAGGTAAAATTCAACCGCGTCTTCAATTAACCTGGGATATAAACGGAGAGAAAAAAGATATCATACGCTTAGGTGGAGGGCTTTTCTCTGCTTATCCGGTTAACTATGCGCAGGTTAATAACATACAGAACAGTGGGACTAAAGTTGCTTCAATAGATGTTTCCAGACCAGCATCAGGTACGAGTCTGGTTCCGGTACCTGATTTTCCGGCTTATCGCAGAGACCCGTCTTCTGCACCGGGCATCATATCTGGCGTTCCTTATGTCTCAACAATCAACTTAAATGATCCTAACCTCAAAATGCCTTCAATTTTTAAAGGGAATTTGAGTTACAACAAAATTATTGGTGACCGTTTAAGATTAGGCATAAACTTATTGTATTCATACACCAAAAACAATTACGTTTATTTAGATAGAAATCTTGTTGATAAACCATACTTCACCTTAGCCAATGAGGAGAATCGTGGTGTTTTCGTTCCTGCTGCCTCAATCACTGCATCAGGTATTACAAATAATGTTCTTGGTAGAAAAACCAATGAAGTAGGCCGCGTACTAATGTTGACCAATGGAGCGGAACTAAAGCAGAAAGCTTTGATTCTTGATGCAAGTTTCCGTTACCTTAAAGACGGTTACATGAACGTGAGTTATACTTTAAATGATGCTAAGGATAACTCTTCTTACAATGGAAACGTAGCCAATACATCAACCTTCAGACCTGTGAAATCGGATCCAAGGGATTTAACAGCTGCGTATTATTCAGATAACCAGTATCGTACCAAGCTTGTAGTTTATGGCACTACACCAACATGGAAAGGTTTCTCTTTGGGTGCAACCTTTAGGGGAATTGGTGGCACCCGTTATTCAATGACGGTAGATGCCGACCTAAATGGTGACTTTGTTGGAGGTCCTGGCGATGATAATGACCTTGCATTCGTATTCGACCCTAATAGCCCTACGACAAGTGCTGCAAATAAAGCCTCGATGGAGAAAGTTTTGGCAAACCCAGATAATAGAGCTAAAGAATACATTCTTAAAAGTTTGGGCAAAATTGCTGATCGTAACGGAGGAATAAATCCATTTGCAGGAACCTTTGATATCAGACTGCAAAAAGATATTAAAACCTATAAAAATCAGAAGCTAACCTTGAGTTTTGATGCCTTCAATTTTGCCAACTTACTCAATAAGAAGTGGGGAGTAAACTATAATCTAGGTAATCAAACATTGCTTTTAGTAACAAGGTTTGACCAGGCAAAACAACAATATGAATACCGTGTAAATGAGAATGTGGGGGTAACCCAGGCAGCTGGTACCCCATACCAAATACAACTTGGCGCAAGATATTCCTTTTAAAATGAAAAAAAATATAATGGATAACCGTAGAGATTTTATAAAAAAGGCAGCGCTCCTATCAGGAGCTGCTGCCTTAACCGGTATATTGCCCCCGGCAATACAAAAGGCACTTGCTATAGACCCAGCTTTGGGCAGTACCTTTTATGATGCAGAACATATCGTTTTTCTAATGCAGGAAAACCGATCTTTTGATCATGCTTTTGGTATGATGCAAGGTGTGAGAGGTTTTAATGATCCAAGAGCAATAACCCTTGCAAATAAAAATAAGGTCTGGTTACAGTCAAATAAGGATGGTGAAACCTATGCGCCATGGCACCTGAACATTAAAGAGACTAAAATTGCATGGATGGGTTCTACTCCGCACAACTGGACCGATCAGAGCGATGCAAGAAATGGTGGTAAATACGACAAATGGCTTGATGTAAAAAAGCCATATAAGGCCACTTATGCCCATATGCCTTTAACGATAGGTTACTGTAAGCGGGAAGATTTCCCCTTCTACTATTCCCTGGCAGATGCATTTACGGTTTGTGACCAGAATTTTTGCTCCGTTATTGCAGGAACACATCCTAACCGTTTTTACTGGATGAGTGGAACGGTAAGGGAAAGTAACAAACCTGAAGGTGTAGCGCATTTATGGAACAATAACAACTATGATAAGCCAACACTAAATTGGAAAACTTATCCGGAGCGTTTAGAGGAACATGGTGTTTCTTGGAAAATTTATCAGAACGAACTCACTATGGGCTTCGGTTTAAATGGTGAAGAAAGCTCGTGGCTGAGTAATTTTGGTACAAACGTTATGGAATATTTTGAGCAGTACAACGTTCGTTTACATCCTGGTGCGATAGATAATCTGAGGGAAAAGAAGGAAATGTTATTAAAGCAGATTGCAGATTCTGCTAAACAAGAACTAACTGAACAGGAACGTACAAAAGTAGAAGCGATAAAGAAGCTGCTAGTGAAAACTGAAGAGGAAATGAAGCTTTACACCATGGAAAACCATGCAGCTTTATCCAATCAGGCGAAAAACCTTAATGCAAAAGCATTCGGCATAAATTCAAATGATCCTGATTTTCATAAGCTAAGTGCTTTACAATATGATGAAAATGGGGTAGAGCGGGAGCTTAATATTCCTAAAGGAGATATTCTTCATCAGTTTCGCAGTGATGTAGATGCAGGTACGCTACCCACAGTTTCCTGGCTGATGACCCCGGCCAATTTTTCTGATCATCCCGGAGTACCCTGGTTTGGTTCATGGTTTGTGAGTGAAGTAATGGATATACTTACTAAAAATCCCGAACAGTGGAAAAAGACAATATTCATCATGACTTATGACGAAAACGATGGATATTTTGACCATGTTCCGCCTTTTGTTCCACCACACCCTTTTAGGGAAAATGCCGGAAAAGTTTCAGATGGGATAGATACCTTAATGGACTACGCTGCTAAAGATCAACAGACCAATCCATCTACAAAAGATAGTAATATACGTGAAAGCCAGATTGGCCTTGGATATCGTGTTCCGATGGTTATAGTTTCACCATGGACACGTGGCGGTTATGTATGTTCAGAAGTATTTGACCATACCTCTTCTTTACAGTTTTTGGAGAATTTCATAGAAAAAAAATACAATAAAAAGGTTGTAGAGGAAAATATCAGCCCCTGGAGACGAACGATTTGCGGAGATTTAACCTCTGTATTCAGACCATATAACGGAGAAAAGATTAAACAACCTGCATTAATGGAGAAAAAGCCATTTATGCAGACAATTTATTCTGCTAAGTTTAAGGAACTCCCTGATAACTATAGGAAATTAAGTCAGAAAGAAATTAACGACATCAATACCGATCACCGTACTTCGCCGTATTTTCCCCAACAGGAAAAAGGAATCAGGGCAGCCTGTGCCTTGCCCTATGAACTTTATGTCAATGGCATGTTAAAGGGCGATAAATTTGAACTTCAACTCGGTGCTGCTAATACTACTTTTGGTAAAAAAGCTGCTGGTTCGGCTTTTACCGTATATGGAGAAAACCCATTTAAAGGAGAAGCTTTAAAAGTTTGGGATTACACTGTAAAAGCTGGAGATGAGCTGAGGGATGAATTTACACTTGCAGACTTTTCCGGCGGTCGTTATCATTTGAAAGTTCATGGTCCCAATGGATTTTTTAGGGAGTTTGTCGGCGATAGACAGAATCCTGAATTAACCGTATTATGTTCCTATGAGCAGAAAGCTGGTAACATGACGGGTAACCTTATACTAACAATGAACAATACAGGCATAAAGACAATCGAGGTATTGGTTAAGGATTTAGCCTATAAATCCGGAAACAAGGTGATTAAGATTGCTGGCCAAACCAAATTGACTCAATTAATTGATTTGACCAAGAGTTATAACTGGTATGATTTGAGTGTTAGTGTTAAAGCGAAAGATCAATATATTGAACGCTTTGCAGGGCGGGTTGAAACCGGCAGTATTGGTAAAACAGATCCCTTAATGGGCGGAATGGTGTAGCTGTTCATGTTTTAACAAATGAGGCTACTGTTATTCTTTTTGGTATTTCTTTCTATTGGTTGCCTTGCGCAGACCACAAGGACAATTTTGTCTGGAAGGCTTAAAGATGAATCTGGTAGTGCGGTTATAGGTGTATCTATAACCCTCACGCATGTGCCTACCAATACCGTTTACGGATGTGCAAGTAATATAGCAGGTGGCTACCTGATGGCTGACATCAGATCAGGTGGCCCTTACCTGCTAGAAATCAAATCGGTTGGCTTCAAGCCCTATCGTTTAGCTGATTTTTTTCTGAAAATCGATGAAGACAGGGTAATTGACATTATCCTGAAGGAAGAGGTTACGGTATTAAATGACCTATTGGTTGCAATTCCCAGAAAGAGTAATGTACTTAAAGCGATATCTACAACTGGCTTATTAAATATTGCAAAGGATCAAATAAGCATGTTGCCAACGATAAAAAGAGGTATTGCTGATTTTACACGGCTTAGCCCTTTAAGCTTTGGAGCAGCTATTGCCGGTGGTAATTACCGCCAGAACTTTCTCACAATAGATGGATCGGAATTCAACAATAATTTCGGTGTTGGAGATAATCTTCCTGGGAATGGTGCACAACCCATTGCCTTAGACGCAATCTCAGAGATATCGGTTAATCCTGCGCCTTACAGTTCTATCTGGGAATCAGGTTTTATTGGAGGGGCAATCAATATTGTAAGTCGTTCGGGTAGTAATCACACCGAGGCCTCTGCATATTCCTTTTTTCGTAATCAGAATACTCAAGGGTATTCAATAGGTTCACAAAAGTTAGATAAACATGCGTTCAATTACTCTTTGAATGGGTTTAGAATAGGCGGACCAATATTAAAAAATAAGCTTTTCTATTTTATAAGCTATGAACAGGAGCGAGAGGTTTATCAGCCTCAGGTATTTAAGGCCGCTACAGATTTACAGCCTTATGGCAGCCGTCCTAATATTGCTAGGCCTACATCGGCAGAACTGGATAACATAAGTGATTATCTATTTCGAACTTATGGTTATCAGGCAGGTTCATATCAGGATTATGATTTCATAAATAAAAACTATAAGTTTTTAATTCGTGCCGATTGGAATATTGCAAAAAATAATACGGTGAGTTTTCGCTATAATAAGCTTAATAGTAACAAGCCTGAACTACTCAATGGGTCGAGAAGCCCGCTTGTTCCTTTTGCTGCCAGTTCAGGGAGAAGGGGCATCAATGCCTTGCCATTTTCCAATACGAATTTTGAAACCCGATCTGATTTTTATTCCCTTTCAGTAGAGTGGGATAGCAGATTGTCAGCATCCCTTAGCAATATGCTGCGGACTTCTTACACTGGACAATTTGAAAAGCGTAATGCAAATAGTGAACCGTTTCCTTTTGTTGATATATTAAAAGATGGAATCCCATTTACCTCATTTGGTTACGAGCCCTTTTCTTATAACAATAAAAGAAAAGTAGATCTGTTTTCGATAACAGATATTGTTCATTGGAAACCAGGAAAAAATAGCTGGGAATTTGGTTTTCAGACTGATTATATCAATACAGAAAATAGTTACATGCCCTTTGGCTCTGGTTACTATACTTTTTCTTCCTGGGATGATTTTGTATCATCAAAGAAACCCATAGACTACGCAATCACTTATCCAACTGAAAAATCCGAACCTTTACCCGCTTATAGTTTTAACTATCTGAACATTGCGCTTTTCATGCAACATGCTGTAGTGCTCGGTTCCAAAGCATCACTTACTGCCGGACTAAGAGGTGACCTATCCGTTTTTCCGAAATCAATTCCCGAAAATTTAGCAATTTCTAAACTTGTTTTCAATGGTGGCAAACAAATAAGCACCTCAAAATTACCCACATCTGCATTGCTATTAGCGCCCAGATTGTCCTTTAAATATGATTTTTTTGATAATCACTCACTATCGCTGAGAATCGGCAGCGGAATATTTACTGGTCGTATCCCTTTTGTATGGGTAATTAGTCAGGCCAGGTATTCTGGAGTAAAACAGATAAGCCAGACATGGCAAGGACAAACAAATACACCCTTTGCTTTTAATCCCGCATATGGAGATCAGATTAATATTAATACAAAAGATGTTTTGCCATCGGTAGTTAGCGTACTTTCGGATGATTTTAAAATGCCTCAAAGCTGGAAGTCAGGTATCGGTTTTGATACGCAATTACCTGGCGGGTTTAAAGCAACGTTGGAAACGTTTTACAATCGGGACATTAGAAGTATTCTTTTCCAGGACTTAAATCTTGTTCAGCCTGCACATCTAAACCTATCAGGTTATCCTGATCAAAGGCTTGTATATCCTCAAAAAAACACAGATAAATTTATTAACCCACTCAATGCTTCAGGGCTGCCCGATAGTAAAGGAAATAGTGCACTTAATGTGGTCTCAATTTCAAATGCATCCGGAGGATATTATTTTTCGGCATTAGCAGCAGTTAGTAAGAAATTTAGAAATGAGCTAAGTTTGTCGTTTTTTTACGTAAAAGCTTTTGCTAAAAGTTATAATGATGGTGATGGCGACCAAACACTTTCAGCCCTTAATGCTACTCCTTCAGTTAACGGAATAAATAGCCCAGAACTTAGTTATGCTGGTTATGTGGTTCCCGATAGAATTGTTTTTACCCTTACTTATCCTTTAAAACTCACAAAAAGAGTTGGGCTTAATTTAGGCATAGTTTACCAGGGAAGTTCAGAAGGGAGATTTTCTTATACTTATGGAAGGGATTTAGTTGGAGACGGAACTAATCGGTCTTTGATATATGTACCTAAAGATGCAACAGAAATAAGTTTTGAGCCTTTAACACTTACTCAAAACGGTAGAATAACTACCTACAGCGCTGAACAACAAAGCGGTCTGTTTTTTGCATACATTAATCAGGATAAATATCTTCGAACTAGGAAAGGAAATTATGCAGAAAGAAATGGTGCACTTTTCCCATGGAGACATCAGCTGGACCTGAGAGTTGCCACTCAGGTTAAAGTCGGTACTAATAATACCAGTCACAGCATTGAAATTGGAGTTGATATCATTAATGCAGGAAATCTGCTAAACCACAATTGGGGTTTAAGGAAATTGGTAAATAGCTCTGCTATTTTAGTTCCTGTTAATCTTGATAAAGTCTCTTCCGGTGGAGATGTAAAACCAAAATTTAATATAAGCAGTATTGGGGGAGCGCCAGTTTCCCAAACTTTCAGGAATGATATTAGCCTCAATTCGACTTATAGTTTGCAAATAGGTATTCGGTATTTTTTTGAATAGTTTAATACTTGCTATTTTTTAATGCAAAGCCAGTTAAAATATCTGATGTTCCTTACACCGGACCCTTTTATCAATATCAAAGGGTGACTGGGGTAATTAAATCCAATAAAATCATGACTATAATAGGTTCATTTTGTTTGGTAACATCTAAAAGAGCGATTGATGATAGCTCGTTGATAATCAAAAACAGTACAGTCTGGTAAGATAAATAGGTTGATTGAGTATTGATTTATGGTCCCGGACAAACGTTTCATTTTTCTGCTATTCAGAGAAACGAAATGCTAGTAATTTTGCAGCAATAATTATAATGCTATTTTTTAAGGATTTAATATTAAGAAAATATTACCCGCTTAGCTTTGCCTGAAGAATTAGAACAGAATGGAAAGACGATTAGCATTAAAAAATTTAGGCGGACTTTTACTCCTCCCATCATTGGGTATTGAGGAAACATCACCTTCAAAAAAGCCCGTACTCAGGATTGCGCACATTACAGATGTACACCTTAAAAATGAGTTTGGAGCACCCGGCAAATTCATTAAATGCCTGCACCATCTTCAGTCTCAGTCGCAAAAGGTAGATCTCATCCTTAATGGGGGAGACGTGGTATTTGATATGAATAAAGAAAATATCAAAACCATTAATAGTCAATGGCGTTTGGTTAACGATACTATGAAGAATGAATCCGATATTCCAATTCGTTATTGCCTGGGAAACCATGATATTTGGTGGGCGGAAGATAGTCAAAGAGACGTTTTTTATGGAAAGAAGTATTCAATGGATCAGTTGGGTCTGGCCAAACCATACTATAGCTTTGTACAGGCAGGATGGAAGTTTTTAATTTTGGACAGCGTTCATCTGGATATTGATAAGGGTTGGTATATCGGAAAACTAGGTGATGCACAGTTTGAATGGTTGGAACGGGAACTGGCATCTACGCATGAAGATACACCTATATTAGCAATGTCTCACATTCCAATTCTTACTGCTTTGTTAATGATTGAAGATAATATTGTAAACAAATGGACAATGCTCGGCGGAGATATGCATACCGATACCGCTAAAATTATTAATCTTTTTTACAAATATCCTAATGTAAAACTCTGTTTGAGTGGTCATTTACACATGCGGGATAAGGTGGTTTACAATAAAATCCCTTATCTCTGCAATGGTGCAGTTTCTGGGGCATGGTGGGAAGGGCAGCCGAGGGAGACGCCAATGCTATTAACTTAGTGGATTAAGTATTTGTAAATCAAATTATTATGACTATATTTAAGTATTAAAACAGCAATATTAAGATGAGTATAATTTCTAGAAACCAAATAGGGGAGCAACATAAAGTGGCTCCTAAAAAAAACATTTGATTTCATTCAGGATCCAAATAGTTTTTCTCAATATCTTAAAGAGCCGATCTTTTTTACGCGTAAGCGATGTTTAAGCTTTCCAGTAGTTGCCTCTACCATATTAAATTTGTTTAAAGAATCGGTAGAGTATAATATTTCCACAATTTTGCCTGATTTATCATCAAAAGTGGTAACAGGTGCAGCTTTTTCCAAGGCTCGATATAAAATATCCCTTTCCTTTTTTAAAGATCTGAACAAAATAGTGTCGGATTATCACAAACAGCATCCCTCACAACTTTGGAGAGGGTATCAATTAATCGCAGGTGATGGATCTACTGTTGGGCTGCCACCCTCCAGTCAGATGAAAGATTTTTTTGGAATCTATTCGGAAAAAGGTGGTAGTATTAAGAGTTGCATGGCACAGATCTTTATGTTCTATGATGTTTTTAGTGGGGCAATTCTATCAAAAAGAATATCGAAGATGGAGCATACCGAAAAAACACTTTTTAATTCATGCCTTGGAGAACTGCCTTCCAGTAAATCCATAGTTATTTTAGACCGGGGATTCGGATATTTTCACATTTTTAAAAAACTCTGCATTTTAAACCAGGATTTCTGTATCCGGATAAGCAGTGCTCAGTCCTGTTTCGCAAAACGGATAATTCAGGAAATTTCAAATGACCTTATAACTGAGTGGGATCCCAGTCTAAAAGAAATAGGCTCCTGCATAAAGTATGGACTAGATACTAAAAAAATTATGGCCAGGGTTACCAAAATCGAATTAAGAACGGGAGAGATCGAAGTACTTGTATCTTCCTTATCGGATATCAAGGATGTTTGCCAAGTGAACATCAAAGCCCTTTATGGGCTAAGATGGCCAGTAGAAGAAGGCTTTAAAAAACTAAAACCAAAGATGAAACTAGAGCAGTTTGGCTCTAGAAAACCTGATGGCATATTCCAGGAATTTGAAGCACATATTTTTATGATAAATCTGATTGCTCTATTTGGCATACAGGCACAGCAGGAAATAGACAAGGACAAAAAAACAAGATTGAAATACAAATACAATTGGCAAAATGCTTTCAGGTTTGTTAGAAAAGTAATTATTCAAATACTAAATACAGTGAACCCCGAAGATATAATTCAACCTCTGATTAAACTAATAGCATCTTCTAAAATCCCAATAAAACCAGATAGAAGCTTTGCCAGAATAACATTTAAAAAAAGAAAAAACAGACTGCAGCAGACATATAAATAGCTTAAGTTAATAGCATTGAGGGAGACGCCTCCAGGATACGGTATTGTTGATTTATATTCAGATGGAAGCTTTGAGGAAAGCTACCTTACTTATTGATTCTAAAAAAAACATTTCATGTAGAAAGCCCCAGATATCCATCGAGGGCTTTCCTGTATTAACTAACCTAATTAAATACTAATCAAATATTTATAGCACAAATTTAAGTGAATATGGTTGTCAAAATGTTAATTTAGCATTAATTATTTCCCCTTAAAACTACGTCCTCCTGAATTAATCACTTATAATTTTTGAGACATCGAAAATCCAATCTACCCCAAATTCATAATAGCAGGCTAGTTAAATGATTTAATGCAAATCGGAAAAACCATTGCCAAGTGACCCCTTCTCGCCAAAAATATTGATTTCATAACACCTTACTATTTAACATACAAATAATCTAAAATTGGTGCAACGGGGTCAATCGATTGTGGTTTATCCAGATAGGCACGAGTCATCATTAATTAAACTTTATAGAAATAGAGCATTTGATGAGCTTAAGAACATAAGAGCGAGTTGGGCTTTCGGTGATGACTCAGGTAAGCTCTGGAATAGACGCCAATTACTTAGCTGTGGAGCATATGCAATAATCAAAGTCGACACTGCGGAACTTATCAGCAATTCTTCGTTTTATGAAGTTGAGGTAAATCAGTTGTTTACAAATGACTTAACTAATAATTACAGGGTGGCTCGCATCTTGTACAGTTGGGAAAATAGTATACACTTGGATCCTCCAACATTAAGCTTAAGAGATGATCCTCGAGGAAAGTTGACATTTTTAGATGGGAGACATCGTACGAAAGTTTCTTATTTACTAGGTTTTACGAAGATTCCTCTCTCTGTGGAGCTAATAGATATTGAGGCAGTCCGTACCATCATTACCCTTAATGAATATTGATGCATTTCTTTAGTGCCAAATGGATGGTAAGAGGAAATATTTAAGATACTTTACTGCACCGACCCTCTCTCAAATTCGAAGGTTAGTCGCTTCTTTATATGCAACAGCAGTTTATTTCTTTTTATTGATGTTAAGCCTTAACGTAACCGGAAAATTAAACTCTTATATGAAGATTGATTTGCAAGCCATACCACTAGCTTATAGTATTGCCAGATGTCAGGATGCTTAAGGAAATGGTGGTAGGGACGAACAGTGGGGGCATTGTATCTGGATATGATCTCTATAGGTGATTTTATTGAGAATGGTGAAAAGAGCGGTGTTGTGTTCAGGGTTTTCATCAACAAATATAGAATGTTTGCCAGTTATATATGGACGAACCAAAATGTTTGATCCCATCTCGCCAACTTAGTGATTACTTCAATTATCTAGGAATTAATAAGATATAGGTTTGGTGTTTTTGGTGAGATGGGGTCAATGGGATCCGGTTTATCCATTGACTATACAAACCCTGCCACTAATTTTTAACCTAAAAATGGTCATTGTTCATTATCAAAAACTCATCATCAAAAACCTAAAATTGATTTTGATTAATGAAATGGGTTTATGATAATTATGAAAACATCAAATAGGTTTTTATGCCGTTGGGTTCTCTTTTAGATTTGCCAATTTAGATTATCATTAAACGAGGGAATTTTGATATATAAAAAGAACTTTACTTATTCTTTCTTAACCAAGAGATAGCCTTTTTTACTTTTTCATCCTTTTTAAGGAATTCAAAATTATCACCATTTGAGACTAAGATATCTGGATTAATATTTTTAGGATAAACCTTGCCATTTCTATCAGAGGCATAATCAACAGCCAAATTGAGACCCGAGTATTCATTTAATTTAAATCCTAAATTAGTCGTAGTATAACCTCCAGTTGGCTCGCCAATTAGAATTGATTTATTCCTACCAATCGTAGTTATCGCTGTCATCTCTCCTGAACTTGCTGTATTACCACTAATTAAAATTGCGATAGGAGCGTCCTTTTTAATGGGATGTCCCTCATACTTTACAGGTGACACTTTCACTGAGTCTACATAAAAGGTTCCATTTTTTATTATCCAATCACCATCAGGCTGATGACTAGGGGTAATAAACCCGCCTACTCTGCCTTCGCCAAGAAATTCGGTTAAACCGGCAATCATTGGATACATATTTCCACCAGTATTAATTCTTAGATCAATGATCCATCCCTTGATATTCATGTCATTAATTTTGGCAATAGCAGTTTTGATCTCTCTGCTAATGCTATCCATACGTTGACCTCTAAAATCATTGTTTCCAGGGATCAAAATGTACCCAATTTTTTTTCCAATCTTTTCAGAACGAACAGATGAATACCTTTTAGTAGCTACCTTTATTGTGTTGTTGACTTTTGCTCCATCAGTTTTGTTCCAGCTGTACGTTTTGTTTTTATATTTCAAGCTGCCATGATGATCATCAATTTGCTCAAAAATATAAGGATATATGGCTAAAATGTCTTCATAACGCTTTGCTCCCGAAGCCTTGTCGTAAACGTTCTCCCGTAATATTTTCCAATTAACATTTTTACTATTTAATGCATTGGCCTCAATAATATTCATGCTTTTATCTAAGTAGGCCTTAACACTATCAACGATCACTGGCGAATGACTTTGCGCTCTTATAATGCATGGAAAAAAAATGAGTACTATTAGAAGGAATCTGTTCATATAATGAAGACGTTAGAGATATACAATGGGTTGCACAATAGAATAAATTGCCGAGCTGTCATTTGCAATTAACATCTTAAATTTAATGCCTTGAATCTAATAATAATTAGCAAAAACTTTTATCAAAAAACGGTCTATTTTTGATAAACATGATTTTGTTTATTTGTTTTCAAATGGAACATTCATGAAGTTTTTACTGTTGATAACTTGTTAATAAATTACTAATAATTTTAGTAATTTTGTTTCGGTAAGTTTTGAGATATGATTAGAGAATTAGAGATAGCAAAGAATGAAGTGCTGGAAACACTGGATAATCCAGGCAAGGTATCTGGTTTTATTTCACCAGCTGAGGATTATAAACAGCGCAGACTTCATATCGCCCAGCGCATCGTTACAGACCCGACCAATACTTTTTATTTTGAGGCTGATGATGAGATGCAATATTTCGGAATTATGAAAGGTAGCATTATTATCGTCGATAAGTCTGTTCAGGTGGCATCCGGAAGGTTAATCGTTTGCTGCGTAGATAATGAATGGCTCACCCGGAAACTCATCATACAGGGAAATAACACATTTCTATGTATCAATGATAGCATGGATGCCTGTATGAATATTACCAGGCGAAACATCACTGTTTTTGGTGCGGTTACCTGGACCTGTTTACCTCATTCGCTGCAGCATGTTCGCACTGTCCAATTGTAATAATTTTTACGCAAGTTGTCACCGCCTTTTTGAACCCAAATACAACGGCGTTCCGGTCGTCGTGCTCAGTAATAACGACGGATGCGTAATTGCAAGAAGCAACGAAGCAAAGGCCTGTGGCATTGCTATGGGTGCACCCTTTTTTAAAATCAGGGAGGAAATCAAAAAGCATAACGTAGAGGTATTTAGCAGCCATTATACGCTTTATGGAGATATCAGTGCCAGGGTAATGACCAATCTGGCCAGGTTTACACCTGATGTTGAAGTTTACAGCATAGATGAATGTTTTTTGGGCCTTTGGGCGTTCATTGTGTGCTTCCCCGAAATTGGTCCGATTAAAAATAGAAAAAAGACACTATTGAGCCCCTCCCCAAAAACTAGCCATTTAAAACTAGAGAATCGGGCGTTAAATTTAAGGTTTCAATGAACTCATTCG
>NZ_JACRYL010000024.1 GCF_014306625.1 Pedobacter fastidiosus | reverse complement strand
AGGGCGCAGATAGCGAAGCGAAAAAACCTAAAACTTAAGAAGGTGTGAGAAAATCCGAGTTATATTAACTATCTAAGGATGAGCCCTGTCTCCACAGCTTGCGGGGGAATTAAAGGGGGTGGTTCTTGTTACAACCATTCTCTTTGAGGCAGAACATGAAACCTTAAATATGCGGAACTAAAACCTCCCCCTTGCCCCCTCCAGAGGGGGATATTGGATGCATATAGCGAAGCGAAAAAACCTAAAACTTAAGAAGGTTTGTGAAATTCCGATTTTTATTTACAACTATCTAGGTATGCACCCCGTCTCCACCGCTGGCGGGGGAATTAAAGGGGGTGGTTCTTGCTAAACCATTCTCTTTGAGGCAGAAGATGAAACCTTAAATATTTGGAACAAAAACCTCCCCCTGCCCCCTCCAGAGGGGGATATTGGGCGCAGATAGCGAAGCGGAGAAACATAAAACTTAAAAAGGTGTGAGAAAATCCGAGTTATATTTACAACTATCTAGGTATGCATCCTGTCTCCACCGCTGGCGAGGGAATTAAAGGGGGGGTGGTTTTATACTTTACCAAATAAAGCAACTAAGC
Source organism: Pedobacter fastidiosus (assembly GCF_014306625.1). Taxonomy (GTDB): domain Bacteria; phylum Bacteroidota; class Bacteroidia; order Sphingobacteriales; family Sphingobacteriaceae; genus Pedobacter; species Pedobacter fastidiosus. The sequence goes on along the minus strand of NZ_JACRYL010000024.1, from coordinate 64,030 downwards.
TTTAGACTCTGTTAACCTATCCTCTACAAAAGCAAAAGGGAGTAAACTCTTTACACTTGGAATTTTCATAACCTCGCCGTTTAGGCAATAAAAAATCACTTCGATTGGAGAATTTTGTTTCCGTTCGAACTCTACCATAACCTGTAAACAGCCACCGCATGAAGTAACTGGCTGTAAAATTTCAAAAGCATCGGTTTGTGCGGTGATTGCCATACTTTGTATTACCGCATTTGGATAGGTTGCGCCGATGGTAAAAAGAGCCACACGTTCTGCACATAATCCAGATGGATAAGCTAAGTTTTCTTGATTACTTCCCAATACCGTTTCACCAGAAGCCAGGCGGATTGCTGTGCCAACTCTGAACTTAGAATATGGTGAATAGGAGGAAGCCAATGCCTGTTCAGAAAGTTCACACAAAATTCTGTCGTTTTCGCTTAATTCCAAAATACTTGCGTATTGTTCAAAGCTTATATTTAGATTTATCGATTTCATTTTTAACTGATTACAAAACCGCTATCGTTAAATTTTTATAGCGGGCGAACAATTTAGGATATTTTTTGTATTAATTATAAAAATGTGCTATTTATTAATTTTAGTGGCATGCTTTTAGCTTTTGTCAAACACCAAACACGCTTAGCTTTGAATAAATACGTACGTAAAAGTCTGAAAATTGTACTTTGGGTAATTGCATCTATAATCATTTTGGTTGTAGGCTTAGCCCTATCTTTAAATATCCCAGCCGTACAAAACTTTGTAAAGGGCAAAGCTATTGATTACTTAAAAAACAAAACTAAGACCGAAGTTAGTCTTGAGAGCATTAAAATCGCTTTACCAAAGGATGTGGTTTTAAATAAATTCTACATTGAAGATAGAAAGGGTGATACCTTATTATATGCCGAGAAACTGGCGGTAGATATCAGTTTATTCAAGCTGTTGAAAAATACGGTTGAGATTAATAATATTGAACTAAAAAACATACGTGCGAATGTAAAACGCATAAATCCCGATACAACTTTTAACTTTTCCTTTTTGGTTGATGCTTTTATGAGTGACCAAAAAAAACCTGAGGAAAAAGTTAATAAGGATACAACTTCTACTTTAAAATTTTCTGTCGACAAGGTTTCCTTTGAAGATATTAGCATCACTTACCGTGATGATGTTGCCGGAAATGATGTGAAATTATACTTGGGTGCTTTTAAAACCAAAATAAAAGATTTTGATTTGGCTAATCAGCATTATGTAATTAAAGAGTTAAGCTTAAACAATACTTCCTTAAAATACTTACAGCAGAAACCTCTTACGCAGTTGGTTCAGCACATTACAAACAGCGTAGATAGCAGTCAGAAAAAAACTGGAAAACTTCCATTAATTGAAGTGCAGAATTTTGCTTTCAATAATGTAAAAGTAAATTACGATGATCAAATCTCGACTACCAAAGCTGTTGCTGATGTAAATGAACTTGGCTTGGTAAACCTTAAAGTAGATTTAACCAATAGTAAATACACCGTTGATGATGCTAAACTAAATAAGTCGAACATTCTTTTTGCCTTTAAGCCTGCTCCATCCAACAATTTAAAAAAAGTTAAGGATACAGTATTTCCAGAGAAATCGCCATTGGGTTTAATCATTAAGAATATTAGTTTGGCTGATAACAATGTTCAGTTTGATAACCTCGGCGCAAAACCGGCTCCAAAAGGAATGGATTTTAATCACTTAAAAATTAATGGTTTAACTTTTGGTGCTGGTGATGTAAGTTATAGCGCAGCTGGAATAAAAGCCAACGTTAAAAATGGCTCTTTAAAAGAGAAGAGCGGTTTCACCTTGAATGGGTTAAAAGGAAATGCAGTTTATAACGATAAGTTAATTAAGCTGAGCAACTTCGTTTTGAAAACACCAAATACGACTATAGAAAATGCTACGGAACTAAATTTCACTTCGATGGATGATTTAACAAAACATCCTGAAAGAGTAAAATTAAGCTTGAACTTTAAAAATACAACCATTGGATTAAAAGATGCTGGTTTCTTTAGTGATGCAATTCCAGCAAATTATCGCAACGAAAAAATTAAATTGAATGCTGATGTTAATGGATATTTAAATAACCTAAATATCCCTCGCTTACAAATTAGCGGATTAAAAAATACCCAGATCGACATCAGCGGAAAAGCAAAAGGATTGCCTGATATCAAGAAGACTTATCTCGATTTAAACATTAAAAAATTTTACATTACGAAAAGCGACATTCTGGTTGCTGTACCTAAAAAATCTTTACCACCAACTATAGAATTACCAAATGTGATTAACGCTAAAGGCAATTTTAAAGGTTCGATGACAGATTTTAACACCAACTTAAATATCCAAACTGATATGGGTGGCGCTGTTGTAGTGGCCGGAATGAAAGGGTCAAAAGGAAGAGAGAACTATAAGGCTAACGTAAGTTTAAATAATTTCAATGTAGGGCGATTGCTAAAAATGCAACCAAAACTTGGTCGAGTTTCTGCAAAGGCAGATGTTGTTGGAGCAGGGCTCGATCCAAAAAAAATTAATGCAAAATTTAACGCTAAAGTATTAAGTGCTTATTACAATAAATACACCTATCGTAATTTAAATGTAGCTGGTAATTATAGCGGGCAAAACATCAGCATTAAAAGTAGTATGCCAGATAGCAATGCAAACTTTGCTTTGGATGCTAAAGTTAATCTTGCAGGGAAATATCCGGCAGTAAAAGCAAATTTGAATTTAAAACAGGTTAATCTGCAGGCATTGAATTTTAGTCCGACGGTTTTAAGTGCTGCTGGCTTGGTAAAGGTAGATTTAACTACTGCTGATGCTGATTATTTAAATGGATCAGTTGATATTACTGGTTTGCAAGTGGTAAAAGATGCACAAAGAATTAATGTCGACACAATTTCTGTTCGGGCAAAATCTACTTCAACAGAAAACGAACTAACCTTAAAATCAGAAATCTTATCAGCAAAAATTGATGGCAAATATCAACTCACAAAAGTAAGCAACGCCATCATTAACGAGATTAATAAATATTATGCCTTTGGTGAAGTAACCAAAATTCCTGATCAACGCCTGCGGTTTTTTGTTCAGGTTTACGATTCTAAATTATTAAAGAGTTTTGTACCTGAATTAACCGTGTTTAAACAGTCGCAGTTTTATGGTTTAATAGATACTCAAAAAGATAGTCTGCAAATTAAAGGAAATTTCCCGCAAGTTGTTTATGGAGATTTTAAAGTTGATACAACAGTTTTAAACATTAATAACGACAACAACAAATTAGCGTATGCATTAACTGTAAAAAGCTTGCAAAGCCCTTCAATTGCACTTTTTAATACTGAAGTTAGTGGCGATGCTGCCAACAATAACTTAGGTGTAAATATTTTCTTGAGAGATAGACAACTGAAAGATAAATACAGGATTGGAGGAATCTTCCAATCGATTAATAAAGATTTCAAATTCACTTTAGATCCTCAAAAACTTTTATTGGACTATCAAAAATGGGTGGTCTCACCAGAAAACTACATCCAGTTTGGCCAATCGGGGATTTTGGTTAACCAGTTCCAAATTAGCAATAGTGGCCAGTCATTATCCATTAATAGCAATCCAACAAGTCCGAATGCACCTTTGAATGTGGAGTTTAAGGATTTCCAGTTGGAAACGTTAACTAAGTTTGCAGAAACGGATACCACTTTGGTTGGCGGGCGTTTAAATGGAACGGCAAATGTTAAGGATTTAGCTTCGAACCCAAAATTTGAAGCAAACTTAACCATCGATCAATTACGTTATCAAAAAGATCAATTGGGAACCTTACGATTGGCAGTGAATAACAATACGCAAAACGCCTTCGAAGTGAATGTTGCTTTAACTGGCGTACACGAATTAAGGGTTAATGGTTTTTATTATACAGCGCCGCAAAGTGCCTTAGATTTAACGGTAAACATCGATAAAATCGAAATGAAGAACATCGAAAGTTTATCGCAAGGACAATTGAAAAATGGAACGGGAACACTAACTGGAGCTCTTTCAGTAAAAGGTGCTTTAACTGCTCCGAAAATTTTGGGCGATTTAACCTTCAATAATGCTGGAATAAAAGTGGCTTATGTAAATTCTTACTTCAGGATGCCAAACGAAAAAATCTCATTCACCAATGAGGGAATTCGCTTTAACAACTTCACTTTAATTGATTCACTAAACCAGAAAGCAACCATAAATGGAAGTGTATTTACAAAGGATTTTAAAAATTATCGTTTTGGTTTAGACATCAATATGAATAATTTCAGGGCAATTAACTCAACAGCTGCTGATAATGACATGATTTATGGAACGGTTTTCTTAACGAGCAATATTAAGGTTCGGGGAGATTTAAACCAGCCAGATGTTAACATGAAAATCAAAGTAAACAAGGGAACTAAATTCTTCTTTGCTTTGCCTTCGAGTGATCCATCGATAATTGATCAGGATGGAATTGTTCAGTTTATTGATGCTGATGCACCACCTTTTAATGGACAAAAAGCATTGAAGGTTGATAGTGTGAGCAAATCGCCAGTTAAGGGGGTAAATCTTGTTGCAACCATTTCAATAGATCCAGAAGCAGAACTTAACGTAGTTGTAGATCCATCTAATGGCGATGCTTTAAACATTAAAGGTGAAGCAAATTTAAATGCAACCATGGACCCTAGTGGAAAAATTAGCTTAACAGGCCGTTATGAAATTGTTGACGGATCTTATAACTTATCAGTTGGTCCGCTAGGTAAAAAAGCATTTAAATTAGTTAAGGGAAGTACCATTATTTGGACTGGCGAACCTACCACAGCCAATGTAAACCTAACAGCACTTTATGAAGTTAACGCTGCTCCGATTGATTTATTAAATCAACCAGATCTTGCTGAAGCTAAAACAAAGTTGCCTTTCCAGGTTTATTTAATGATGAAAGGCGAGCTTTTGAAACCGATTATATCATTTAAACTAGACTTGCCAGAAAATGAGCGTAACGCTTTGGGTGGAATTGTTTATACAAAATTGCTGAACGTTAATCGCGATGAAAGCGAGTTGAACAAACAAGTATTTGCTTTATTGGCTTTGAATAGATTTATCGCAAATAATCCGTTCCAAAGTTTGGCTGGTGGTGGCGGTGGTGTTTCTACTCTTGCCCGTGCGAGTGTGAGCAAACTTTTAACGGAGCAATTGAATAATTTAACTTCCGACTTAATTCAAGGTGTAGATCTTAATTTTGGCGTAAACTCATCAGAAGATTATTCTACAGGTTCGCTCCAGCAAAAAACCGATTTGGAAGTTGGCTTATCGAAAAAACTTTTAAATGATAGATTAACGGTAACCGTTGGAAGTTCATTTGCGTTAGAAGGCCCACAAGCGCCAGGTGAGAAATCGACTAATATTGCAGGAAACGTTAATGTAGAATATGCACTTTCTGCCGATGGAAGATATCGCTTAAGAGCTTATCGCAGAAACCAAAACGATATGATTGTTCAAGGACAGATTATAGAAACCGGTTTAGGATTTACTTTGGTGGTCGACTACAATAAATTCAGAGAAATTTTCCAGAAAAAAAGAATAAAAAGAATCAGAAACATTGAACAAAAAGCACAAGATGAAACAACTAACTAGACCCTTTTTATTTTTAATGGCCTGTTTAGTTTGGGCGAGCTGTAGTAGTACGAAATCTCTAAAACCTGGACAAATTTTATACACTGGCGCAGAGGTAAAAATAAATCCTGATTCTTCGGGTAAAATTGATGATGAAAAGCAAGTTAAGACTGATTTAGAAAGTAAAACCAGGCCCCGTCCCAATAAATCTATTTTGGGTATAAAATATAAACTTGGCATTTATAACCTTGCCGGAGAACCTAAAAAACCGAAAGGATTAAAAAATTGGCTTAGAAAACAAGGTGAGCCACCGGTATTGTTGAGCGAAGTAAAACTGAAATACAATAATGATGTTTTAACGAGCTACCTACTAAGCGAAGGTTATTTGCAAGCTGCTGTAACTGGAGATACCGTTGTTAAAGATAAAAAGGGAAAGGCCGTTTATACTGCAATTACTGGAGATCGATATAAGATTAACAAGATTAGTTTCCCACCAGACACAGGTATTTTAACCAAAATCATCAATGCAAATAAGGATAAAACTTTATTAAAAGTTGGCAATTATTATGATTTGGATGTGTACAAAAATGAAAGAATCAGAATTGATAACGATCTTAAAGAACAGGGTTATTTCTACTTTAGTCCAGATTATTTAATTCTACAAGTTGATAGTACCATTGGCAAAAATTTGGTTAATGTTTCAGTTAAAGTAAAAGACATAGCTCCAGATGCTGGATTGAAACCTTATACCATTAAAAACATTAACATCTACCCAAATTACTCCTTAAGAAGAGATAGTATTTTAAGAAAACTGAAACCGCTTGAATATAAAGACTTCAACATTTACGATGATAAAAACACTTTTAAACCGAGGCTTTTCGATCGATTGGTTTTCTTCCAAAAGGGCGAGCCATATAATCGGAGAGATCATAATCAATCGTTAAACAGAATGGTTAATATCGGAGCATTTCAAGATGTTAGAGCTGAATTTTTGCCCGATAGTGCTAAAAATGATCAACTGGATCTTAATATTTACTTAACTCCACTGAAGAAAAATTCACTAACATTTTCAGTTACCGGAACCAGTAAATCGAACAACTTTGTGGGTTCAGAAGTTAAATTAACACAAACAACAAGGAATCTTTTTAGAGGTGCAGAACAATTGGATGTGAGTGTAAGCGGTGGCTTCGAAACACAAACTTCCGGAACCTCTTTGGGCAAAAACTCATTATCACTCACAGCTGAAGGAAAGTTAACATTCCCAAGATTTATTGTTCCTTTTTATAAGCCGAACAGCACGACAGCTTTTATTCCGAAAACCATTGCATCACTTTCTTATCAAATGCTAAATCGTGGTTCTGAATATACGCTAAATGCATTTAAGGCAGAGTTTGGGTATAACTTTAAAGAGAATCTATATAAAGAACATAACTTCAATCCCATCTCGGTAAGTTATATTTCTACAAGTTTTCCAGACTTAGCAACTCAAGAAAGACTTTATAAAGAAAATCCTTTGTTAAGAACAACCTTGGAAGATCAATTCATTATTGGAAGTAATTATAACTTTACCTATACCAACCAAATGGAACAGAATAGAAGGAATAATACTTACTTCTATGGAGGCTTAGAAACTGGAGGTAATGTTTGGGGTGCATTTGTTCCAAAAAATGAAGAAGGAAAACGTAACCTTTTTAATGTACCATTATCTCAATTTATTAGGGTTGAAGCAGATTTAAGAGACTATTACAAAATTAGCAGAAACCTAATTTGGGCAAACCGCTTAAATTTAGGCTATGGTTATGCTTATGGAAACAGTACTTCCTTACCCTTTGTTAGACAGTTTTTTGCTGGCGGAAGTAACGATATCAGAGCATTCGCTGCAAGAACTTTAGGGCCCGGAACTTTTAAAGTTAAGGATGATGCAATTTTTGCAGACCAAGGTGGAGATATTAAATTAATGCTAAACTCCGAGCTTAGGTTTAAAATTGTGAGTGTTTTATATGGAGCACTATTTGTTGATGCAGGAAATATCTGGTTACAAAAGGAAGATTTAGGCGTTCCCGGAACCACAAATCTTGGTAGACCAGGATCTGGATTTAAGTTAAAAAACGCACTTAATGAACTTGCAGTTGGTACTGGAGCTGGCTTGCGAGTAGATGCAACAATTTTTGTTATACGATTAGATGTTGCGTTTCCAGTACGTAAACCTTATTTGCCTGATGGACAACGTTGGGTATTAGATGATATCGCCTTTGGAAATAAAGATTGGCGAAAACAAAACTTAATCTTTAATATTGGAATAGGCTATCCATTTTAATTTTTCAATGAAAGTAATCCATAAAATCAAGCATTTCTTTATTGCCCTTTACCATCTATTTATAGCCGCGGGGAAAGGTTTTGCGGAAGATAGAATTACTAAGCTAAGCGCATCACTTGCTTATTATACCATTTTTTCGTTAACGCCATTAATCATTATCATACTATCTGCAGCTACGTTGTTTTTTGGTGATAAGATGAACACAAATACCAGAGATAGATTTTTTATTCAGGTTACTGAAATGGTGGGAAAAGATGCTGCTTTACAAATACAGGGTTTTGTGGAGCATGCAAATAAAACTGGGCAATCTACCATTGGGCTAATTATTGGTATTGCTACGCTAGTTATTGGTTCAACAGCGATTTTTATCGAAATTCAAGATAGTATCAACATGATTTGGAAGGTAAAGGCCATACCCAAGAAAGGTTGGCTCAAAATGCTAACCAATAGGTTACTATCCTTTTCGCTTATTGTATCAATGGGTTTTTTATTACTGGTCTCTTTAGTTGTAAATAGTGTGGTAGTTGGCCTTGGTGATAAACTGATTTCACTGCTCTCTAAGAGCGAAATAGATAAAGTAGTTCCTGTTGCTGATGATACAATGGCACTTTTAATTTACATTTTAAACAACGTTATAACCTTAGCAGCAGTTACCGCTGTATTTACCGTAATCTTTAAAGTTCTTCCAGATGTGGTAATCAAATGGAAATCGGCAATTATTGGTGCCCTTTTTACCGCGGTTTTATTCAGCTTAGGTAAATATTTAATTGGAATTTACATCGAAAAAGGAAATCCAGGTTCGGCATTTGGCGCAGCAAGTTCCATCATTGTTATTCTACTTTGGATTTATTACACCTCCATAATTTTATATTTTGGTGCTGAGTTTACTCAAGCTTATGCAGAAAAATATGATGGTGGAATTGTACCCAGTAAATATGCGGTATTTACAAAGATTACCATTGTTGAGAAGAAAGTTGATGTACTCCCTCCTCAACACCCTGAAGATACGGTTAATGCACCTAAAGGATAGCAATTAGTCATTAGCCATTAGCCATTAGCCATTAGCCATTAGCCATTAGCCATTAGCCATTAGCCATTAGTGGAAATTTCTTTCAGACTGAAAAGATTTAACTATTTAATAAATTTCAAAATCTTTTCGAGTAATTCCTGCTCTAGGAATGGTTTTAAAACCAATTCATTCATTCCCGATGCCAAATACTTTTGCCTATCTTCTTGCATAACATTTGCCGTAACCCCTAAAATTGGAATCCTTCTCTTAGCCATATTATCGCTATTTCTAATTTTCTGAGTTAGTTCAATTCCACCCATTTCAGGCATCTGAATATCCGTTAAAATAATGTCGTATTCATTTTCGTTGAATAATTCCAATGCCTCCTTACCGTTGTAAGCAGCATCAAAAACAACTTTATATTTCTTTAAAATTGTACTGGCTAGCAAGATGTTCAGCATATTATCGTCGGCCAATAAAACCTTTTTACCCTCTAAAGCCTTTGCTTCATTATTCAATCTAGAAACTGGTAATTTGTTAGGTTTGGGTTTTTCGGTAGTTTCATAAGGAAGTTCAAAAGAAAAGGTAGAACCTTTGCCCTCTTCACTTTTTACATCAATTACGCCACCCTGAAATTCAACAATTTTCTTACATATTGCTAATCCCAAACCTGTTCCTTGTTGTTTTTCTTTTGTAGATGCATAATAAACCTGAGCAAATTCATCAAAAATAATTTTTTGATCTACAGGGTTAATTCCCATTCCTGTATCCGCTATACTTACTTTTAGAACAGAGCTACTTCCCTGTCCTTTGATTAAGTTTGCATTTATAGTTACATGGCCGTTGGTGGTAAATTTTATCGCATTGCTTAAAAGATTCATCACTGCTTGCTTTAATCGTAATGGATCTCCCAAAATATAAATCTCCTTTTCAATTGGCATATTAATTACAAAGCCTATTTTCTTTTTAGTGGCCTGAATTTGCATGCTCTCAAAAATATCTTGAATGGCCAAGTTTGGAGAAAAAGGAATCCGCTCCATAGAAACTTTACCAGTTTCATATTTTGAAAAATCTAAAATATCATTTACAACATCAAGCAACATAACAGACGAATTTCTGATGGCACCAATCTGCTCCTTCTGCTCAATTTCTAAATCAGCATGGGTTAATTGCTCGGAAAATCCAACTATAGAATTTAGTGGGGTCCGAATCTCATGACTCATATTCGCTAAAAACCTACTTTTTGAAAGCGCATAAAGTGATGCTTTATTGCTGTAATCTATTAGAGCTTTTTCGTTTTTGTAGAAATTATAAATGGTAAAGAAAACAAAAATAAGAAGACCTGTGGCTAAAAATAACAGGATTATGGTAAAGCGATCTAGATTCTCCACTCTACTAAGGGTAGAGGTTCCAATTAAATATTGAACTGAGGTGTAGTAATCCTTTTCTTTTACTTTATAAGCTTTCAGGCCATTAACTATGCTGTTTATGAGTTGATGATTAACATCTAAAAGTTCTTTCTCCTTTCCCTTAAGCTTTTTATTAATGCGATATAATTTTAAATAATAGTCATTAATGGCTTTAAGCTGCATCTTATTATACTCTACATTTAAAGAAGAGGTATCGGCAGAAATTACGGTTTTAACATAGGTAGATTTCGAACTATCTATTACTTTTTTGCCTTTATCATTAATCGCATCGAAGATTCTTCCAAAAAATTTCTTCTTCGGTTTTGCGATTAAGCTTGGCTTTATCGTATCAACTTTAACAATACTTTTAAACTGTCTTAATGTGAAAAGCTTGCTTTTCGGATTTATATTTTCTACATTTTTATCTACGGCAATAGAAAAATTGATTAAGCTATCAGAAAGCTTTTTTAACTCGATGAACTGTGCGGTTCGTATTTTTTTCTGTTTAATTAAGTTATCAAAAGATTCGGCAGAGATTGCCTTTTCACTTTGGTTTTGTCTTTCGATGGTATCCATGATTAAAGAAATCTCTTTAATCTCTTTGGAAAATTGGTTATAGTAACTCTGATTACCACTTACCACATACATTCTGCAACTATTTTCAGCATTATAAAGCTTAAAAATACAGCTATCCAGTTTGGTAAAATCGCTCTGTACCTGAACAATTTTATTTGCTGATTTAAGAAGCGGTATCTTGGAGAAATTCACAAACAATCCAACGGTAATCCCGAAGATTATGAGAATTAAAAATACAACTAATAGATACTTGGTTGCAGAAATTTTAGTGGGTTTCAAATGTGTTGATTTAATTTTGGATCATATCAACGCCGAATTTTATGCTACTTCATCAATAATTTTAGGTTCTTCCGCTATCTCGTCTTTTTCTACACGTAGATTTCTAATGATGTGCTGCTGTCTATCGGGCGTATTTTTTCCCATGTAATATTCTAGCAAACTTTTAATCGTTTGATCTTTTAAAATAACAGGATCTAGCCTAATATCCTTTCCGATAAACAATCCAAATTCATCTGGAGAAATCTCTCCCAATCCCTTAAAACGAGTAATTTCTGGTTTGTTCCCTAATTTTTCGATCGCATTTCGGCGCTCTTCATCACTATAACAATAAATGGTTTCTTTTTTATTTCGAACTCTAAAAAGTGGAGTTTGTAAAATGTAAACATGCCCCGCTTTAACTAAATCAGGGAAAAACTGAAGGAAGAACGTCATCATTAACAACCTAATGTGCATTCCATCAACATCAGCATCGGTCGCAATAACAATATTGTTGTAATGCAAACCTTCCAAGCCATCTTCAATATTTAAAGCATGTTGTAATAAGTTAAATTCTTCGTTTTCGTAAACTACTTTTTTGGTTAACTCATAACAATTTAATGGCTTTCCTTTTAAGCTAAATACGGCCTGGCAATCTACATCGCGAGATTTAGTGATTGATCCAGACGCAGAATCTCCCTCGGTAATAAACAAGGTAGATTCATAACGCTTTTCGTGAGTTGTATTAAAGTGAACTTTACAATCGCGAAGTTTTTTGTTGTGTAACGAAGCCTTTTTAGCCCTATCATTAGCCAGTTTCTTAATTCCAGCGATGTCCTTTCTTTCTCTTTCTGATTGAAGAATCCGTTTCAAAAGCGCATCGGCAACATCAGCATGTTTGTGTAGGTAATCATCCAGTTCTTTCTTTACAAAATCCATAATGAAAGTTCTAACCGAAGGCCCTTCTGGTCCCATGTTTTGAGAACCCAATTTAGTTTTCGTCTGCGATTCGAAAACCGGCTCCTGAACACGAATGGAAATTGCAGCAATAATTGATGAACGAACATCGGATGCCTCAAACTCCTTTTTATAAAATTCCCTTACTGTTTTTACAACGGCTTCGCGGAAAGCTGCTTGATGCGTTCCACCTTGCGTAGTATGCTGTCCGTTAACAAAAGAATGGTAATCTTCGCCATATTGCTGACCATGAGTCATTGCAATTTCGATATCGCTTCCAATCATGTGGATAATCGGATAACGAATTTCTTCTGGCTTATTAAATTTCGAAAGTAAATCGTAAAGACCTCTTTCCGAGAAATATTTCTGGTTGTTAAAATTTACAGTTAAACCGGTATTTAAGAAAACATAGTTCCAAACCATACTCTCCACAAAATCTGGAATGTAGTGGTAGTTTCTAAAAATACTTTCATCAGGGTAAAAAGTAATCGCAGTTCCGTTACGTTGTGTAGTATCAATAATCGGTTGCTCACTTACAATTTCACCTTTAGAAAACTCTACCTTTTTCGTTTTGCCATCTCGGTAAGATTGTACAACAAAATTTGTTGAAAGTGCATTTACAGCCTTCGTACCAACTCCATTTAAACCAACAGATTTTTGAAAAGCATTACTATCGTACTTACCGCCCGTATTAATTTTGCTTACACAATCTATAACCTTCCCCAAAGGGATACCACGACCAAAGTCGCGAATATTTACCTTTTGCTCAGAAACCGTAATTTCGATGGTTTTTCCAGTACCCATCACAAACTCATCGATAGAGTTATCTACAATTTCTTTTAACAAAACATAAATACCATCATCTTGCGCAGAGCCATCACCCAGCTTACCGATATACATACCAGGGCGTAGTCTGATGTGTTCTTTCCAGTCTAATGATCGAATACTGTCGTCGTTATAAATTACTTCTGCCATAAATTTTGTTTGTTGTTATCAGGTTGATTGAGCATTGTATTTTTTTTTGGATACAAAGCAGCCATACCGAGGGATGGTCGGAGCAAGCTTTAACGTTCAACATGACAAGTATTTAGGGATGATTGATACTGAGAATTTGAAAATTATTGTTGTTGTAGTTTCGAAAATCTCAAATAGCAAAAATTATTATACAATAATAGATTTATTCTTCGAGGGTAGCAAAATAAAATTTCAACAAAAAAGAGGGGAAACAATGGAAGATGTAAAAGGTAAGATGGATGATGGCCTTAAGGCGCTGTTATTAGTATTAATCAACCACAGATGAAAAGGATAGGCACAGATAAAGTAATTTTTAAATAAAATATTTGGATATCTGTGGTAAAAAATCTTAAGTAAATGATATTAGAATATGCTGTGTATTCCTTTTCTGACTACAACTAGGTACACTTAATATGCAACCCAACTTAGCCTTAGTACTTCATCTACGTTCTACTTTAATCCGGCCTAACAAATTTTTCGGCATAGCTAGGCAAAGCCAAAGCACTAACTTTAATAGAAAAATTTTCAGCCGGTGTTTTTTGTTTCCTTTTTGACATCAAAAAGAAAAGAGCCCGTCCGGCCAGGACAAAAATCTGCTTTCCATCTTCCACATTCCATCTTCCATCTAACCTATTTTCCTTATCTTCATCCCATCCTTTATTATTTCTTAAATGCAACAAAAAAAGCAACTTTCTCTTTTCGATTTATCCATGATTGTGGTTAGTTTAGTTATTGGGATGGGTATTTTCCGTACACCTGTTAATGTTGCGTCGAAAGCACAAATTCCAGAACTGTTTTATTTGGCTTGGGTAATTGGAGGTTTCGTAGCTTTTTGTGGTGCATTAACATATGCAGAAATTGGTTCACGCTACCCGGTTACTGGCGGTTATTATAAAATTTTTTCCATTGCTTATCATCCGTCAATTGCATTTGCCATTAATTGTATTGTATTAATTTCGAGTGCGGCATCGGTAGCGGCCATTTCAATTATTGGGGCAGAATATTTAAGTAAAATAATCTTACCAATAGATAAGCAAAACGAGACTTATCGCGTTGCGATTGCCATTACAACCATCTTAATTTTTTATTTAATTAATCTTTTAGGCTTAAAAGCAAGTGCCAAAACCCAAAACGTATTAACAGTAATTAAAATAGGCATGGTGCTTACTTTAATATGTGCTATCTTTTTTGGTGGAAAAACAGAAACCATTACCCCTATTTTTAAAACCGTAAGTGGAGCGCTCCCAGTCTGGTCTGACTATGGCAAAGCTTTGGGGTTGTGCTTAATTGCCGTTTCATTCTCTTATGCGGGTTATGCGCAAACTATAAATTTTGGAGGCGAGGTAAAGGAAGCCAAAAAAGTTATTCCCCGCTCTATCATCATCGGCTTAACCATTATTGTAACTTTATATTTAGCCATTAATTACGTTTACGTTAAAATAATCGGGTTCGAAGAATTGAAATCCGCAGAGAGTATTGCCGCCATATTGGCATCGAAAATATTTGGCCCAATTGGCTTTAATCTACTTTCGGTAATTATTTTTTTCTCGGTGATGGGCTATGTAAATGTAAATTTATTGAGCAACCCAAGAGCCATGTTTGCTATGGGCGAAGAAGGTGCGTTGCCAAAAGTTTTCAGTAAAATAAATAAGAAAACCGAAGTAATGACCTTAAGCTTAACGGTTTTTACCGTGGTTGCAATTGTGATTATTTTCTTTGCCAAAACTTTCGATAAAATTTTAAACTACACTATCTTTTTAGAAAGCATTAGTATGGCGAGCTCCGCAGCTACAATTTTTATCTTGAGGAAACGAACTGCACATCTTGATAAAAAAACCATTTATACTGTCCCATTATATCCTATATTGCCAATAATATTTATTGCAGCTTATACCTTTGTAGCCTTTAGCATTTATGCTGATGATCCAAATGCAGCGTTAAATGGATTGTATATTTTTATTGGCTTTTTGGTAATATATTTTATCAGTAGAATAATGAAAAGGAAGTAGATAAATTTTTATTTGAAAAGCAATTTCGGTGCTCATCGGTTTCGATAGTCCCGCCATTTGCTATAGCCCTCATAAAAAAAATTCGGGGCTGTCGCTACTGTCGGGTTTAAAATGCAAATTATTGCTGAAATAGAAAGTTGTAAAGCGTCTAAAAACTGAAATTTCGATTCCGTTTTTCAAGGTTCCGTGAGATTTAGATTTGATGGTGTGCTTTTAAATATTTAAGTTAACCTGTGTCAAAAAAGAAGTCTTTGAACCAGGTTTCTCTTTACAAAGATTTCTCCACTTCGGTCGAAATGACGGCTTAAAAATATAGACAACAACTTAATCGTTAAAATTAATTAATGAACAAAACACTCTCTTTAAAACAAGAAATTGCTTACGCAGCAGGCATGATTGGCTGGAGTACGATGACCAACATCATCATCGTAATGCTACCCTATTTTTATCTTCCACCAAGTAATGCAGGTTTGCCTCCATTGGTACCACAACTTGTTTTCTTGGGTGCTTTTAATATTCTTTCCATTATTGCCGCTTCTGGCAGATTGGTCGATGCCGTTTTCGATCCCTTTATTGCTTCTAAAAGTGATGCAAGCAGGAACCCAAATGGACGCAGAATGCCATTTATGAAAGTTGCCATAGTGCCTGCAATGATTTTTTGTGCATTGGTGTTCTATCCTATTCAAAAAGGAGAAAGTTTGCATAATGCCTGGTGGTTAACCATCACTTTATGCTTATTCTTCGTGTCAGTAACTACTTATATTATTCCTTACAATGCCTTACTTGCTGAAGTAACGAATACACCAAGACAGAAAGTAAAACTATCTAGTTACCAACAGGTTGGTTTTGTAATTGGAATTATTCTCTCTGCTTGCACAAATAATTTCGCCGATTTGGTTCAGCACAATTTTCATGTTGCCAATCGCAGTGAGGCTGTTCAAATTGCAATTTGGGGATTGTGTATTTTATCTGGCTTAGTGATGCTTTTGCCAATATTTTTTATCAATGAAAAGGAATTTTCTGTCGCTAAACCTACGCATGTTCCGCTTTGGCCAGCGATAAAAAACACCTTTAAAAACAGCAACTTCAAATATTACCTGATTTCTGATTTTGCTTTTTATACAGCGCTGAGTATTATTTCAAGCGGATTATTATTTTTCTGTACCGTACTTTTAGGCTTGCCCGAATCGGAGGGCGGAAAGTTTATGGGGGCAATGGTTTTCGCTTCACTACTTTTTTATCCGCTGGTAAACTTTGGTTCGGCCAAAATTGGAAAAAAGCCATTTGTGCTGATTGCTTTCGGTGTACTTTGCCTAATATTTGTAACCATATTTTTCTTAGGAAAATTGCCTTTTGGTCCTTATACTCAAATCTACATATTGGTTCTTTCTGCCTCTTTTCCATTGGCGGCATTGGGCATTTTACCAACAGCCATTTTAGCCGATATTGCTCAAAAGGATACATTAGAAACAGGAGAAAATCATGAGGGGATGTTCTTCGCGGTAAAATATCTTTTCGTTAAGCTTGGTCAAACTTTGGGGATTGCCATTTTTGCCATGTTAACCATTTATGGTAAAGATCCAGGCAATGATTTTGGATTAAGATTAAATGGTGTTGTTGGCTTCGGGCTTTGCTTAATTGCGCTTTTGTTTTTTAGTAGGTTTAAGGAGAATAAGGATTGACCAGGATTTAAAAAGATTAAAGGATTTTAGGATTAGGGCATTCCTTTCTTGAATCATAGTCTATGCTCGATATTTGAAATACTATCCATAGTTTATAAACCTGACTTAGCGGAAATACCCCGTCCCGATAGCTATCAGGATTTCTTCGGGGATTGAAGCGAGGGCTGGACCTGCTGTTCGCCAAAAGTCATTAACTTTCATTTCCAAAAATTAATCGAAATTACTTTCACTGTGAAGCTTCCGATCTAGTTTTAGCAAAAAACAATTAATTTACTTACCTTTGCCCCCGAAGCAGAATTTCTTTATCATTTAAAGCAATCCGCAAGTTAGTCCTTCAACAAATGATTGTTCTAGCTTCTTCGATAAATATTACACAAAAAAATACATGTTATTCAAAGAATTAAACCTCATTGAGCCTATTTTAAAGGCCCTTGAGACAGAAGGTTATACTCAACCTACGCCTATACAGGAGCAATCCATCCCAACAATATTAAAAGGAAAAGATTTATTAGGCTGCGCACAAACAGGAACCGGAAAAACCGCTGCCTTCGCCATCCCGATGTTGCAATTACTGCACGAAAAACACATTAACACCAAAGCTTCAAAAACAATTAAAGCTTTAGTTTTGACCCCAACACGCGAGCTTGCCATTCAAATTGAAGAAAGCTTTAAAGCTTATGGTCGCAATTTAAACTTACGCCACCTTGTAATTTTCGGCGGTGTGAATCAACATTCGCAAGTAGAAGCTTTAAAAAAAGGTATCGATATTTTAGTGGCTACACCTGGCCGTTTGATAGATTTAATGAACCAGGGTTTTATAAACTTAAACTCAATAGAACTTTTTGTTTTAGATGAAGCCGACCGTATGTTGGATATGGGTTTCATTCACGATGTGAAAAGAGTTGTAGCTAAATTGCCTGCAAAACGCCAAACTTTATTTTTCTCAGCTACTATGCCAGATGAAATTCAGAAGTTAGCAAACACAATTTTATCTAACCCAACTAAAGTAGAAGTTACACCAGTTTCTTCAACTGCTGAAACCATTAATCAGTCTATTTACTTTGTTGATAAACCTGATAAAAAGAAATTATTAATTCACCTTTTGGATGATAAAGCAATTGAAACCGCTTTGGTTTTTACGCGTACCAAACATGGTGCAGATCGGATTGTTAAGGATTTAGGTTTCGCTGGAATTAAATCGGCTGCTATCCATGGCAATAAATCTCAAAACGCAAGACAAAGAGCTTTAACTGATTTTAAAGATAGAAAAATCCGCGTTTTGGTTGCAACTGATATTGCTGCCCGTGGTATTGATATTGATCAGTTATCTCACGTTTTCAATTACGAATTGCCAAACATTCCAGAATCTTACGTACACAGAATTGGTCGTACTGGCCGCGCTGGTGCAAATGGAATCGCAATTTCATTTTGCGATGCGGAAGAAAATGAATACTTATTAGATATTCAGAAGCTGATTAAAATTACTTTACCAATTGTTGAAGATCATCCTTATCCATTATCGTGGCAAAGTATGATGGCCAAAAACCAAGTTAAACGCAAACCTCAAGCACAATCGAAAGGTGGTGGCGGCGGTGGAGCTAAAAGAAGTGGTGATGGTAACATGAGTGGCAAACCTCGTAATGCCAGCGGACAAAGAAAGTTCGGTGGTAATAGAAGAAAAGCTGAAAGATAAAAGACTAAAGCAGAAAGAATAAAGCCTTCCTGCCAATTATATAAAACCCGAGTTGTAAATTACAGCTCGGGTTTTTGTTTGTTATCCGTCGGCTGAAGCCAGACGGCAATGAATAGGTGAATGGTCTGAAACACTTTCCATTTACGGCCGTCACCCTGAATTTATTTAAGGGTTTTCATTCTCATGCACCTAATAAGAATTGCCGTCATTCTCGCGCAGGCGGGAATCCTAATGCAATTAGCTTTAAAATTCCTAATAAAATTGGGAATGATCTTAGCCTTAAAAAATATCCGTTGGCTGAAGCCGAACGGCGATGAATAAGTGAATTGTTTACCAAGGAATGGCCGTCATTTTGAACTTGATGCAGTGTAAAGCGGTCGTCATTGCGAGGCACGAAGCAATCTTAATGCGATCGCTATAAAACTCATTGTAGTAAGATTGCGTCGTGCCTCGCAATGACGGAAAGCATTAAAAACCATAAGCCTATTCAGCGTTTTTCATGCTTATACACCTTACAAAAACGGCCGTCATTCTGAACTTGATTCAGAATCTATCATATTCATGCACCCTACAAAAACTGTCGTCATTGCGAGGTACGAAGCAATCCAAATGCGGTCACTATAAAACCTATTGTAGTAAGATTGCTTCGTTCCTCGCAAAGACGGAAAGCATAAAAAACCCCGAATTGATTGCTCAACTCGGGGTTTTGTTATAAAACTTTGCTGGAAACCTTTCAGCTTTGGTCTTTAAGCTTTCTGCTTAAACCACCACATTAATAATCTTTCCCTTTACAAAAATGATTTTCTTTGGTGTTTTACCTTCTAAATATTTCTGAAAATGTTCATCAGCAAACAAAATGGCTTCCGCTTCTGGCTGAGCCAAAGTTAAGCTCAAATTCAGGTTCATTTTCATTTTTCCATTAATCGAAACCGGATAAGCAAATTCATCTTCTACCAAATGTTCTGGATTGAAAGTTGGAAACGCCGTGTAAGACAAACTTCCTGCTTCATTACCCAATTGAACCCAAAGTTCTTCGCAGATGTGTGGTGCATAAGAGGATAACAAAATTACCATATCCTGCAAGATGCTTCGTTTGTTAGATTTTAAATCTGTTAGTTCATTAACTGCAATCATAAAACTAGATACCGAAGTATTAAAAGAGAAACGCTCGATATCATCCTGAACTTTTTTAATGATTTTATGTAAAGTTTTTAATTCCGCTTTAGTTGGCTCAGCATCCGAAACAGTAAATTCCCAAGCCTCATTGTGGAACAACCTCCAAAACTTACGCAAGAACTTAAATACGCCCTCAATACCATTCGTGTTCCAAGGTTTGCTTTGCTCCAACGGACCTAAAAACATTTCGTACATCCGCAAAGTATCGGCACCATAACGTTCAATCAAATCATCGGGATTAACCACGTTGAACTTTGATTTCGACATTTTTTCAACTTCAACACCGCAAATGTATTTTCCATCTTCAAGAATAAACTTAGCGTCAGAATACTCCTGCCTTGATTTTTTAAACTTCTCAATATCTAAGATATCGTTGTTTACAATATTTACATCTACATGTAAAGGTTGAGAAAAAAACTTACCATTATAGTCGAAAACAGTATTATCTTCTTCATTGTAAGTATTTTCAGATAATAAATTTGCGTAATTGATATCATCAATAAAAGTTTGAAATACTTGCCCAGTTTTACTCTTGTTCAGTGCACTTTCGTACTCTAATAGATTTTTATAGATATTTTTTGAAAGAAATGTATTGGTCTTAACTAATCTATAAACAAAATTACTCCTCCCCTGAATCATCCCCTGGTTAATCAACTTTTTGAAAGGCTCTTCTTCCTTTGTATAACCTAAATCTTTCAAAAACTTGTTCCAGAAACGGCTGTACAACAAGTGGCCGGTTGCGTGCTCAGAACCACCAATGTATAAATCAACATCTTTCCAGTATTCAACAGCCTCTTTTGAAGCAAAGTCAGCATCGTTATTAGCATCCATATAACGGTACCAGTACCAGCTACTACCGGCCCAACCCGGCATGGTGCTTAATTCGTAATGTCCGCCATCTTTCGGAACCCAGTTTTCAGCTCTCGCTAAAGGTGGTTCTCCTGTTTCGGTAGGTAAATATTTATCAATTTCTGGTAAGATTAAAGGCAATTCTTCCTCTTTGATTAAGTAAGGTAAACCATCTTTGAAATAAACAGGAATCGGCTCTCCCCAATAACGCTGGCGACCGAAAATCGCATCACGCTGGCGGAAGTTTACTTTTGCTTTTCCAACTTCATTTTCTTCTAACCAATTATTCAATAACGGAACAGCTTCTTGATAAGTTAATCCATTGATAAAACCAGAGTTAATATATTTTCCTTCTTTGGTATGGTCTGCCTGAACATCTATATCCTTTTGTCCATCCAAAATCTGGATAATTGGTAAGTTAAAATGCGTTGCAAACAACCAATCGCGTTGGTCGCCACTTGGCACACCCATAACCGCACCCGTTCCGTAACCAGCCAAAACGTAATCGGCAATCCACAATGGCACGCGTTCGCCATTTACTGGATTAATAACATAACTTCCTGTAAAAGCTCCAGAAACGGTTTTGGTATCCGCCATGCGGTCTAATTCCGATTTCTTTTTCGTTTGCGCAATATAGTTCTCAACTTCTTGCTTTTGTTCCGGCGTAGTTAGTTCAGCAACCCATTCATGCTCGGGTGCTAAAACTAAATAAGAAACACCAAAAATGGTATCTACTCGGGTGGTGAAGACTTCTATACTCGCCTCACCCCGCCCCTCTCCGAAGGAGAGGGAGTTCGAATCGCCTAGCTTTTCCCTTGCACTATCCTTCCTGATGTCTAATACTAGTTTTATTTTATTTGCAATCGTTATTGGATTACTTAAAACTTCTTCATTTGAAAAGCGAATAACATCAAAGCCTAATTGATTAAGAGCTCCAGTTCTAGCTTCATCATTTTTTTGATTTTCAAGGTGATAGCCACCATCAACCTCAATAATTAATCTCTTATTTAAACAAATAAAATCGGCGATATATGTACCTATTGGATGTTGTCTCCTAATTTTATGCTCAGTTTTATTGTTTCTTAATTCTTGCCAAAGTGCATCTTCTGCAGCTGTTTGATTTCCTCTGTTTTCTCTGGCATTAGCTTTTAAAATATCCCATAACATCGGGTCTCCAGTTTCATAACCGTAGCCTGTAGCTCCCTCTCCTTCGGAGAGGGTTGGGGTGAGGATTTTGAATTTTACTGATGCCCCCACACTTTTCCCAATCCAGTTACGTTGCATTTCCTTTATTGGTTCTGGCCAATCGATGGTATCCAAACCTTGCAAAAGCCTTTCAGAATAAGCCGTGATCCTCATGCTCCATTGCATCATTTTCTTTTGCTCAACAGGGTAACCACCACGCTCAGAGAAGCCGTCTTTCACTTCATCGTTTGCTAAAACGGTTCCCAAAGCAGGGCACCAGTTTACGGTACTTTCTCTAAGATATGTTAAACGATATTTTAATAATTCGATTTGCTTTTCTTCTTCCGTAAATGTCGCCCAATCACTTGGTAAAAACTCCATAGTATCCTCATCGGAAACCGCTTTTACATCGGCTGTGCCGGAAACGTTAAATTTTTCAATTAAAGTGGAAATATCTTCCGCTTTATCGTTTTCAATGTTATACCAAGAGTTGAACAACTGCATAAAAATCCACTGTGTCCATTTGTAATAAGATGGCTCACTGGTGCGCACTTCACGACTCCAATCGAAAGAAAAACCAATTTGATCTAACTGGCGACGGTAAGTTGCAATGTTTGCTTCAGTTGTAATTGCCGGGTGCTGACCAGTTTGTATCGCATATTGTTCTGCGGGCAAACCAAAAGAATCATATCCCATCGGATGCAAAACATTAAAACCTTTAAGGCGTTTGTATCTCGAAAAAATATCTGATGCAATGTAACCCAGTGGGTGACCAACGTGTAAACCTGCTCCTGATGGATAAGGAAACATATCTAACACATAATATTTTGGCTTTTCAGAATTACTTTCAGCTTTAAATGTTTGATTAT
Organism: Pedobacter fastidiosus; assembly: GCF_014306625.1. Lineage (GTDB taxonomy): Bacteria > Bacteroidota > Bacteroidia > Sphingobacteriales > Sphingobacteriaceae > Pedobacter > Pedobacter fastidiosus. The sequence continues at coordinate 41,417 of NZ_JACRYL010000024.1, read as the reverse complement.
CGGCCCAAAATTTCTGCCACTTTTGTTCTATTTCTTTGAATTGGTAATCCATTGCAAGTTTTAAATTTTTAAAGGGGCGAAATTACGGAAATTAAGGGGTTTAGTAAAACATAATTTTTGCCACGGAAACACAGATTTTACCGCAAAGAGGATCAAAAACCAGTTATTAACGATATCGTCATTGCGAGGCACGAAGCAATCTATTTACGAGAAAGATTGCTTCATGCCTCGCAATGACGACAATTTTGATAAAAAAAATGCGCCATTGATGTAAAAACCAATGGCGCAAGCAAATAATCGGAATTAAGGTTTTTTAGCGTGATAAATAATACACCTTAACAAGGTTAGTTTTATCAACTTTGGCTGTAAATTGAAGTACATTTTCAGTTAAGCTGTTAATTGTACAATAAGACGCTCCCTCTTCTGGGAAAGCCATATTAAAACTATCTTGGGTGCCAACATAAGTCCCGATGGTTCTTTGACCAGATAAACTTAATTCTACTTGATCATCATCATTGGATTTAAACTCCATGTAGTCACTTGTTTTACCATAAGTAAAAGTGCCGTTGGCTGCATCAGTAGTGTTGCCTGTGATTACAATTTTATTCACTGTCCATTTACCCATAATTCGGGCTTTTGTAGATTCAGTATCTTTCTTGCAAGAAAAAAGGCCCGTCGTGACAAGGAATAAAAGGCTTAAGAATGTAATTTGTCTTTTCATGATAAAATATTTAGGGTTTAGATATGATTAATAACGCCCTTTAACCAAATTTCGTACCGATATTAAAAAATAGACCAATTTTGATTTGGATTTTTGGCAAAACTAAAACTTCAACTTATGCGTTAGTGTTGATTTAAACCCTCATTAAATTGGTGTTTATCAGGTATAATTTATATTTTCGCAGAAACAAAATTGAAATACATGGAAGAATTCGAAGTAAGTGATGCATCTAAGAAAACCAAAACCGTATATATCTCTACTATTATTAGTATTGCATTGGTTTTATTAATGCTGGGGCTACTTGGGTTGGTACTTGTACATGCCAAAAACCTGTCTAATTACGTTAAAGAAAATATCGTTTTAAATATAATTGTTGATGAAGGCGCTAAGGAAACAGATGTTTTGGCTTTCCAAAAAGAACTAAATTCTAACCCTGCGGTTAAGCAAACCCAATATGTAAATAAAGAATTGGCCGCTAGAAATTTAACTCAAGATTTAGGTGAGGATTTTGTTAACTTTTTAGGTTACAACCCTTTAACTTCAACTTTTGATGTGTACTTAAAAGCAGAATATGCAAATAATAAAAGTATAGATGGTTTAAAAGCAAGCATTTCTAAAAACCCTGTGGTTAAAGAAGTAGTTTATCAGAGCTCGTTAATTGATATGGTAAACAAAAACATTAACACCATCGGATTAATCATTTTAGCCTTTGCACTATTACTTTTAGTTATCTCTATAGCGCTGATAAACAACACGATACGATTAGCCATTTACTCTCAGCGTTTTTTAATTAAAAGTATGCAACTGGTTGGTGCAACGAAAAATTTTATCAGACGTCCTTTCTTATTATTCGCTGCTTTGCATGGTTTAATTGCTGCCTTTATAGCGATCATCATCTTATTGGCTACATTAATTTATGCACGCAAAGAAGTACCAGAAATTATAATCTTGAACAACTACAAAGAATTTGGTTTCGTATTTGTCGGACTAATAATCATTGGTATTTTTATAACAGGTATTAGTACTTGGTTTGCTGTAAGCAGATATTTACGTTTAAAATCTTATCATCTATATAGATAATGGCAGAAAAAAAAGCAAGTCCGATTGTTAAGGACGCTAAACAAAGCGAATTGGTTTTTAGCAAAAAAAACTATCAATTATTATTAATCAGCATTGCAATTGTAGCGGTTGGTTTCATTTTAATGATGGGAACAACTGGCGACATATATGATTTCAGAAGAACTTTATTAGCACCTCTTGTTGTGCTATCTGGTTTCGGTTTTGGAATTTACGCTGTTTTAAAAAAGTAATTTATCCAAACGGGTTATATTTTGAGAACGCTTAATTTACTTTAAGCGTTTTCTTCATTTCTACTCTTCACACCCCAAATAATATGAACTATTTCGAAGCCATTGTCCTTGCCATTGTAGAAGGATTAACGGAATTCTTACCAGTATCCAGCACCGGCCATATGATTATAGCGTCCTCTTTTATGGGAATTGCCTCTGATCCATTTGTTAAACTATTTACCATCGCAATACAGTTAGGTGCAATCCTATCAGTTTTGGTTTTATACTTTAAACGTTTTTTCAAATCGATTAACTTCTATTTAAAGCTAATTGTAGCTTTCATTCCTGCAGCGGTTTTTGGTTTATTATTAAGCAAAAAAATCGACGAGTTATTGGAAAGCCCAATGGCCGTTGGAATCTCTTTACTAGTTGGCGGGGTTATTTTATTATTCGTTGATAAATGGTTTAACAAGCCAACAATTAACGAAGAAGAGAATGTAACTTATTTAACGGCTTTAAAAATCGGTTTTTTCCAATGTATCGCAATGATTCCGGGTGTTTCCCGCTCTGGTGCGACTATTGTTGGTGGTATGAGCCAGAAGTTGAGCAGAAAAGTTGCAGCAGAATTCTCCTTCTTTTTAGCAGTGCCAACCATGTTTGCTGCAACAGGTAAAAAGCTTTACGACTTTTATAAAGAAGGTCATACCATTTCTCACGATCAAACCAACTTGCTAATTATAGGCAATGTAATTGCTTTTGTAGTAGCTTTACTTGCTATTAAAAGCTTTATCGGTTATTTAAACAAACACGGTTTCAGGGTTTTTGGTTGGTACAGAATTGTGGCAGGTTTGGCAATTATTATCTTGTTGCTAGCGGGCCACAACTTGCAAATTATATAATCTGTATCTTTGCGCAAAAAAGATTTGTGAGCACAGAAAATTCAAAGTTTAAAGAATTCAATTTTGCCGAAGGCGAACTCCTTTTAATTAATAAACCATACAAATGGACATCTTTTGATGTGGTTGGCAAAATCCGCAATTCGTTAAAGCCATTAAAGTTAAAAGTTGGTCATGCCGGCACATTAGATCCGCTGGCAACCGGTTTGCTAATTATTTGCACGGGCAAGCTAACCAAGCAGATAGATACATTTCAGGCAGAAGAAAAAGAATATACCGGCACCATGATTTTAGGCGCAACAACGCCATCTTTCGATATGGAAACCGAAGTAGATTCTACTTTCGATATTAGCCAGATTACTGAAGAGCAGATTTACGCGGCTACCCCACAATTTACAGGCGATATCGAACAATATCCACCCGCACACTCTGCGGTAAAAGTTAATGGCGAACGCTTATATGTTAAAGCTCGTTTGGGGGAAGAAGTAGAACTTCGCAAACGTTTTGTAACCGTTCCCGAATTCGAAATTACCCGCATAGCGTTACCCGAAATCGATTTCAGAATTGTTTGCAGTAAAGGAACTTACATTCGTTCGCTCATTTCCGATTTTGGAAAATCTTTAAACAGTGGCGCATATCTTTCCAAACTCGTTCGTACACGGAGCGGAAACTTTTTGCTCAGTAATGCATTTGAGGTTTTAGAACTCGTTGATTATATTCGCAGTAAGAAAGAAGAAGCTAAAACACAGGCCGAAGTATGAACCACATTAAAAACAGAAACACCAGATTTATAAAAGAAGTTCTTCTTATTATTGCCGGTGTTACCTCAGCGTGTTTTGGACTAAAAAGTTTTTTAATGCCGAGCCATTTTATTGATGGTGGCGTTACAGGTATTTCTCTTTTAATCAGCACCTTAACAGGCTTCAAACTTTCCTACTTAATCGTTATTATCAATATTCCATTTGTAATTTTGGGATACAGGCAAATAGGAAAAGGATTCGCTATTAAAACGGCTGTAGCCATTGCGGCCTTATCAGTTGCATTGATCGTTCTTCCTTTTCAGCCAATTACCCACGATAAATTATTGATTGCATTTTTCGGTGGCTTATTTCTAGGTGGCGGAATTGGTTTAGCCATGCGTGGCGGTTGCGTTATCGATGGAACAGAAGTTTTAGCCCTATACATCAGTAAAAACAGTATTTTAACCGTAGGGAACATCATCCTGATTCTAAATATCATCATCTTCGCTTTTGCGGCCTATTTTTTAAATATCGAAACCGCACTTTATGCAATTCTAACCTATTTATCGGCCTCAAGCACGATAGATTTTATCGTTAACGGGATCGAACAATATACGGGCGTAACCATAATTTCCGAGCATCAAGATGCTATAAAAGCTTTTATAATTAACGAAATGAAACGTGGCGTAACCATTTACAAAGGCGAAGGTGGTTATGGCGACAAAAAAGATATCGACATTATATTTACAGTAGTTACAAAGCTAGAAATGAGTAAATTACAAACAGCAATTAGGCAAATAGATGCCGATGCCTTTGTAATCCAACAACAAATAGCCGATTTAAAAGGTGGTGTAGTTAAACGCCATGCATTACATTAAAATAAATAAAAAGAATTTGGGCATGCCCCCAAGCTGCGCAAGGGGTCGGGCTGTACGCTAAATCTTTTTTGTTATTGTTATTCGAAGATTGTCGAAGGAATAACAAAAAAGGATATCGCTTCCATCACTCATGTAAAACCCAGTTTATTAAAAAAATTTCACCCTTGAAAATATACAACAACCTTTCCGATTTTAAAAAGTTAGATAAAGCAATTGTAACCATCGGTACTTTTGATGGTGTTCATTTTGGACATCAAAAAATTATTAAACAATTGGTAGAAAAGGCCAAGAGCGATCAAGGAGAAAGCGTCATTCTAACTTTTTTCCCACATCCAAGAATGATCATCGATCCTGAAAATCAGGATTTAAAAATGATCAATACCATTAATGAAAAAGCCGAAATTTTAGAAAGTTTGGGTGTAGATCATTTAATTATTACACCATTTACAAGAGATTTTTCAAATCAGTTTCCAGAAGATTATATTAAAAATACTCTTGTAGATAATATTGGTACTAAGCATATTATTATTGGCTACGATCATCGTTTTGGCAAAGATCGTTCGGGCAATTTAATCGATTTAAAAAGCGCTGGATTACATTATGGCTTTACGGTAGAAGAAATTATGGAACAGGATATTCACGATGTTGCCGTAAGTTCTACTAAAATCCGTCAGGCACTTTTAGCGGGCGATGTAAGTTTAGCCAACGATTATTTAGGTTATCCATTTTCCATTTTTGGAAGAGTAATTAAAGGCGATAAAATTGGCAGAACTATTGGCTTCCCAACAGCAAATATTTTTATTGAAGAAACCTACAAACTTATCCCAGGCGATGGCATTTATGCTGTCACGGTAGACATGAGTGCAGAATTTAGAGAAGAAGGTTTAGAATCGGCAAATACACTTCAGGCCTCATACTCCGGACTTCGGACTTATAGAGGTATGGCCTACATCGGGCAACGCCCAACCATAAACGGAATGACGAGAAACATAGAGGTTAATATTTTCGATTTCAATCAAGAAATTTATGGTCAGGATATTAAAATGAATTTCCTGAAATTCCTCCGTCATGATGTTAAATTCACCGGACTAGAAGCACTTACCCTTCAATTACAAAAAGATAAAGAAGCAACTTTAGATTATTTTAATCAAGCTATTTAAAATAAACGCCATTGTTAGCGAGCAATTAAAAGTTGTCTTATTGAAACTAAATGTCCAAATAAAACTATTGGGACTAAAAATGTTGGAAGCCAACTAAAAGGAAAATTTAAAATTGCAATATTGGGTTGGTTAAATGCAAATTGCTGAAATGCCAATGGCGCTGATAACAAAGCATTAGCAACTATATTTATTAAAAGTATAAGGCAAACAAAATTCCAACCTGAAATTAATTTCCTGCTCAGCATCTGTTTTGTAAAACCAAAATATGCAATAAAAGGTGCGGTAATACCAGAAATAATATCAAAATTTCGCCCCTCAAAAGTCATCAACTGAGGAACAGCCTTGTTCAAAAACAAATAAAACAATACAATTTCAATCGGGAGTCTAATTGTGTTTAGGTAGGTAATATCTTTCAATGGTAAAGCATCAATAAATCTTCGCCCCTTGGGTGTTGCAAATAATAATATAATTACAAAAATTGCTGGCAAAATCCCAAACAGCATTATTTTTGGTGGCAATACAGTAGTATTGGTATTATAAAATCCTTTAAGTGTTAAAACCGCTTGTAAAACCAGCCAAATTATCAAGGTTATGCACACAGGATTTGCAATTTTTTCAACAGTTGATTTTTTTAACAAATTATAAAAAAGCCAAAGTGTTATTAGCGTTATCAACCCAAATGTAATCGATATAAATACAGGCAATTTCTCTATCATTTTCTTTCAGTTTTATAATGTTTGGTTAGGATAAAAATATTGTAAAATGCTATAGCAGCTGGGACGGCCTGCAAGGTAGCGAGTAAATAAGCTTTTGATGTGATTGCCAAAACCATACCCGCTCCAACAGCAGCAAAACAAACCAACAAAATTAATGCATAACCTACACTACGATTCACTTTTAGTTGATACAAACCCGCAATGCCCCCAACAGCAAAAAAAAGATTGTAGAAACCTTGGTTAATAAAAAGTTTTTTCAAAACTAATGCATGCATTTCGAAACCTAAACTTACCGGAGGATTATCGAACCATGTAAGCAAAAGATTATGCACAAAAGGTTGCATCCAAAAAATGGCTTCCAGAATAAAAAACATAAAAAAATCGAAAATCACAAAAACAACCAATACTTTGGTAAACCGGCTTAAACCCATAATTTGCAGTAGATTATACTAAAGCCAAAGTTTCAACATAGATGCGTTAAATACAAGTACGGTTAAAATTGTCATGTACTGATAATTTTAACCGTACATTAAAAATACGTATATTAATGAAGTTTACAGGTTTAAAAACTGCATAAAATGTACGAGAAGAAAATACCTAAAGATTTATCCTGTGGATTAAATATCGCCATTGAAATTATTGGCGGAAAATGGAAAGCCAATTTACTGGCAAATATCAATAAAGGCTTAAAACGACCGTCTGAGTTGCATAAATCTATTCCACAAGCATCAGCAAGAGTTTTGAATCAGCAACTTTCTGAACTTGAATTTCATGGTATTGTAGAGAAGAAAATTCATAGTGTTTTGCCTCCGAAAGTAGAATATTCATTAACAAAAGGTGGCGAAAGCGCTTTGCAAGTACTATACGCTATGAAAGGCTGGGGAGAAAGTTATAAAGAGACTTTTCATAAAATAATTAAGCAGGCGAAAGAAACTAATAAATCGAATTAGAGGCATTTTCCGTTCAAATTACATGAAGATAAAGAGGCAACTTTAGATTATTTTAAAAAACTTTATTAACAACTTAAACGAACTTTCCCTTTTAAAAAAGCCTCATTTTCGCTATATTTACGGCAATGAGGCTTTTTTACATCCTTTTCTTTTTGCTAATTTCATTAAATTTTGCAGGTTTCGCATCGCAGAAAAAAGAATTTAATGCTAAAAATAACGGCTATAAAGAAAGCTTCATTTCTACCAAAGCAATTTCAAAATTGCATTCAAATTTTCAGCAGGATAATGAAAGCTTGCAAAGAGATTTCATTTCTAATACCACTTTAAAAATTTCTACAGGATCATTCCTCATTTTATTATTTTTGGTATTTCTACAAACATTTAATAGAAATATCAACTCCAAAATCCTCATTAAAAGATTAAAATACAATTATTGGTGTTTGTTTAAAATGCTTTATCCAAAACATTTTTTTTGGTAAGTAATTTGATTTTTTAAACTGCAGAACGCAGTCGTATTTTTCAAAAGTCGAGCAAATTAAAATTGCTCGTACAAAGTTATTTACCCAAGATCATAATATTTTTAATAGATGCATTTACCAGATTTAATTGCCGATTTAGGTTTAATTCTTGCCGCCGCTGGAATAACCACACTCATATTTAAAAGAATTAAGCAACCCTTAGTATTGGGTTATATTTTAGCCGGACTACTAGTTGGTTCTCATTTAAGCTTCTTTCCATCCGTTACCGATACCAAAAGCATTAATATTTGGGGAGAGATTGGTGTTATTTTCCTATTGTTTAGCCTTGGGTTAGAATTTAGTTTTAAAAAACTGGTTAAGGTTGGCGGTTCGGCCTCCATTACCGCGATTGTGAAGGTTTTATTTGTAATCCTAGCGGGTTATTTAGTTGGTAAGGGCATGGGCTGGAAAGACATGGATAGTTTGTTCCTCGGCGGAATTCTATCCATTTCATCAACTATGATTACCATAAAGGCTTTTGAAGAACTTGGCCTAAAGCACAAAAAATTTGCTGGCTTGGTATTCGGCGTTTTAATTGTAGAAGATTTAGTTGCCATTTTACTGCTTGTTTTATTTTCTACTCTTGCGGTAAGTCAACAATCTGCAGGTACAGAGATGCTTTATTCCATCTTAAAACTGGCTTTTTTCCTTGTACTTTGGTTCTTAGGGGGAATATTTTTGGTTCCTTCTTTCTTAAAGGCAACCAAAAAGCTTATGAATGATGAAACCATGCTGGTAGTATCTCTAGCCTTATGTTTGGTCATGGTTCTGTTGGCAGATAAGGTAGGCTTCTCTCCTGCCCTTGGTGCATTTATAATGGGTTCAATCCTTGCTGAAACTACTCAGGCCGAAAGAATTGAGCATCTAACTAAATCGGTTAAAGATCTATTTGCAGCTGTGTTTTTTGTATCCGTTGGGATGCTGATAGATCCTTCCATGTTGGTTAAATATGCAGTTCCCATTCTTATAGCCTCATTAGTTGTTATTTTGGGTAAAATCATATTTACCATACTGGGTGCATTATTATCTGGCCAACCTTTAAAAACTTCTGTACAATCGGGCATGAGTTTGGCGCAAATTGGAGAGTTTTCTTTCATCATTGCATCATTAGGATTAACCCTAAAAGTAACTAGTGATTTCTTATATCCAATTGCAGTTGCAGTTGCAGCCATCACTACATTTACAACGCCATATTTAATCAAATTATCTGAGCCATTTTATCAATATTTAAATCGTGTATTACCTAAAAAATGGCTAGATGGAATTGAAAGATACAGCTCAAGTACAGAAGGAATAACAACGCTAAGCGATTGGAAAGTTCTTTTGCGTTCCTACATTTTCAACACCATTATTCACTCCGTTATTATTATCGCGATTATCTTTTTGGCCTACAGATACGTTCAACCTTTTATTGCAAAAAACATCGCCAATAGTCTAACTTCAATCATTATTAGCGTTGTAGTTTCTTTCGTTTTGATGTCGCCTTTTTTATGGGCACTTTCCATTAGGAGAATCCAAAAAACAGCGTATTCTCATCTTTGGCTAAATAAAAAATATACCCGTGGACCATTAATCGCAATAGAATTTTTCAGAATAGCGCTTGGAATCTTCTTTGTCGGATTTTTGATGTACGAATTCTTTGATACTTGGGTAGCAGCAGGAATTGCCTTAGGTTTAATTGTTTTCGGGATGATTATTTTTTCAAGAAAACTTCAATCGTTTTACGATAAATTGGAGAAACGCTTTATGTTAAATTTAAATGCCAGAGAAAACGAAAAACCTGCAATATTGCCTTGGGACACTCACTTGGCCGAATTAACGGTTTCACCAGAATCTGAAGTGGTTGGTAAAACATTGGCAGAGTTGATGATCCGAGAGAAGTATGGTGTAAACATCGCGATGATTGAACGTGGGCGAAACAACATTCCAACACCCGGGCGAGATGAACGATTATATCCGAATGATAAGCTTCTTTTAATTGGTGCGGATGATCAACTCGCTTCGGTAAAAGGTCTTCTCGAAGTAGATATTCCAGAAACAGAATCAGAAAAAAGTTTTCCAGATAAAGAAATGACGCTTCAAAAAGTGCTTGTAAATTCTGAATCTCCGGTTTATGGTTTAAGCATTCGAAATGCAGGAATTAGAGAAAAAGCACAAGCATTAATTGTTGGTATTGAGCGTGGAGAAGATAAAATTTTAAATCCATCATCCGATTTTGTTTTTGATAATGGTGATGTAATTTGGATTGTAGGAAATAATAAGAAAATTAAGGAAGTGATTTGATTGAAGAATTGGTGTTGATATCTGGTACTTTCATCTTGATACTAATTTTATATCTTCGTATACAACCTAACCTATGAAAATCGATAGAGAGAAAAGTGAATTTCTTGATGATATAATTGAGCAGTGGCAAACCGACGGCTTAATTAATGAAGAAACCAGCACAAAACTTCGAAAGAGCTATGAGGCGAAAAATTTCGATTGGCTTCGCCTTGCACAATATGCTTTTTGGGTAGCGCTCGCCTGTGGTTTCATTGCATTGGGTTCGCTTTTAATTGATAATTCTATCCTGAATTACTTAAAGAGGGTTTATAACACGCCAAATATTGTTATTGCTATTGTTTCTGGAGGTTTAGCTGGTTGGTTGTACATTTTAGGTTTTAGAAGAAAGAAAAAACTGGCGCATTTAAAATTTAGTAATGAAGCGATTGTATTTTCGGCCATCCTTTTAACTGCAAATGCAATAGCTTACTTTGGCAAAGCGATAGATAATGGATCGGGTAATTTCTCGATTCTGATTCTAATTTCGGTATTTATTTACGGCGCATTGGGTTATATTTTCAGCTCGAGATTAATCTGGATTTTCGCTTTAATTTCACTTGGGGCTTGGTTTGGAACGGAAACCGGATATTTAAGTCGCTGGAATTATTATTTCCTCGGAATGAATTATCCTTTGCGTTTTGTGGTGTTTGGAGCAATCTTAACCGCAGCTTCCTTTATTATGAAAGCGCTACCAAAAACGCAACATTTTTTTCAGGTTACATATATCGCCGGAATGGTTTATTTATTTGTATCGCTTTGGGCATTATCAGTTTTTGGCAACTTTGCCAGCTTGGAAGAATGGTATAATGTGCGGCAGTTAAGTTTATTTTATTGGGCATTAATTTCTGCAACAGTTTGTGTAATTAGCACCGTTTTTGGCTTAAAATACCATGATGATATTGCCAGAGAATTCGGAATTACCTTCCTATTCATAAACCTTTACACCCGTTATTTTGAATATTTTTGGGATAGCTGGCATAAGGCTTTATTCTTTTCTGTATTGGCAGCATCGTTTTGGCTCATCGGCAGAAAGGCAGAAAAAATCTGGAATGTGGAGTTTTTGAAGTAAACAATAACTTTACCAGCAATTGTTCGTAATTGCGAGGCACGAAGCAATCTATTTAGGCAAAAAAGATTGCTTCAGCTCGCACAAGGCCAGCTTCGCAATGACGGCCGTTCTTGTAACATGCTCACAGCGATTGTAAAAGGCGGTTTAATTGCCGAACTCAGGTTAATAGTTAATTTGTTACCAAATAAGAACAGTTTTAACCTCATTAAACCTGATTGGCGGGAAAAGCCCAAACTTTTCTGTTTGGCTTGTACCAAAAGCAGGGCTACAATAACCTAAGCATTACAGAAACCTGATTTTCTAATTTTTCCCAAACTAAAGACTTAAAAACGAATTTACAACCACCCAAATTTCTCAATTAGCCTCTCTTTTTGATTGCGAGCTACAGGAATACTTTGTCCGTTTGAAAGGATAAGATAATTGCCTTCTCCACGCACATACTTTTTAATGTGATCTAAATTGATTAGATATTGGCGATGAACACGTAGAAAATTCCTTTCCTCTAAAATTTCTTGTATGTCTCCCAATGTTTTTGCAACTGTATATTGCTGATTATCTGCTAGGTAAAAATGAGTGTAATTATTGTCAGACTTGCAATAAATGAGTTGTTTTAGCTCTACAAAAGTTACCCCGTTTTGAAAAGGTAACGCTATTTTCTCCGGCCAAATTTTTTCGTCACCTTTTAATTGTTGCTTCAAAATTTCCAACTGTTGTTTTTCCGGCCATTTACGTGCTTCTGCTTTTTTTACAGCCGTGGTTAAATCATTGCCTGCTATGGGTTTTAATAAATAATCTAAAGCACTAAATCTAAATGCTTTTACCGCAAACTGATCATAAGCAGTTACAAAAACTAAGCTAAAATTAATATCGCCCAACTTCTCTAACAGTTGAAATCCATTCATCATTGGCATCTCAATATCCAGAAAAACAAGATCCGGTTGCAATTCTTTTATGCCCAACAATCCATCTTCACTATGTGTATATTCACCAATAACATCAACTTGTTTGCAGTACATTTTTAGTTGTAATGCAAGCAATTTTACACAATCAGGCTCATCATCAATAATAATTGCTTTTAGCATATAACGTTTTATTTCATTGGTGGACCAAGTATTTCAGAATTATAAGTTTTATAGAGTGCTTGCATTTTAACCATATCGGGCACACCATCATTCGTGAGTAATTTGCCCATATCGGCAAAATATTTTTCTATTCCTTTTCCCGGGGTTATCCCAACCAATAATGTTCCTGCTGTTTCTCCATTATAATTAAAGCGGTGTTTCGTATTTCTAGGAATAAATAAGCTATCCCCCTTGGTTAAAGTTAAAATACGATCATCCAACTCAAATAAAAAATCGCCCTCTAACACACAGAAAAATTCATCAAAAGTATGGTGAATATGTAATGGTGGACCAAACCCTTTTAAGTTGTTTGTACTTATAAATATAGACAACTGGTTATGTGTATCATTGCTTAAAAGTTTAAAATCGATGGGTGTTTTGCCATAAACAATTTTTTCTTTGTAACGCGTCGCTAAAGCTTTCACCTTAAAACCTTTTTTTAGTGGCACGCTATTTTGAGCGAATACTGGTAATGTAATGCTAGATGTTGCCAATAATGCAACTGTACTTTGAATAAAATTTCTACGTTCCATTTTTTGTTTTTTTGATGAATTAATAGATTGATAGAACAAAAATAGATTTCATAAAAAACAATTTAGTGGTATAAAATCAGCGAATTACCCGATTCCAAAAAATCTTTCTGGCGATTGTGCTTGAGCCTCAATTAAGGAATGCGGAGAGGTATGCGCAAATTCTTTAAAGTCTTTCACTAAGTGTTGGTAATCGTAATATCCAGTTTTAATAGCAATACTAAACCAATCTGCTTCGGGATTCTGATCTTTAATTTGATAGGCTTGATAAAAGCGATTAATCCTGGCGTAAAATTTTGGGGTAATCCCCAATTGCTGTACGAATCTGCGCTCAAACTGGCTAATAGACAAACAGGCCAAATCGGCCATTTTATCAACCGTGTAATTGCTCGGATTTTGAGTAATTAACTGAGCAATTTTATCAATCGGTTGGTCATCATTTTTTAGTTTTTGGATGCTTTTGCTGAGGTATTCCTCAACGATTTGAATCAAGCTTTCATAGCAATTTGTGTTTACCATTTGCTCATATATTTCGCTTATTCCCGAACCTAATACAGCTTCGGCATCAATTCTTTCATCCATAAATGTTGTAAGTGGGGTTTTAAGAAATTTAGACATGGCGCCAGGCTGAAAATTTATCGAAAACATTGAATATTGCGGTGAAAGATGAAAATCGAACCGCGAAATTTGCGACCCATTTATTGAAATTTTAGGGAAAGCTGTGTATAACTTAGTTTTAGGGTTAAAGGCAGTTATACTACCTCTTAAATAGAAAACCAAGCAATGCTGAGTGTTGGCTGGAAAAGGCTTAATTGGTGTCGAATTACGATGATCAAATACATAATGCAACAACAAATAATCTTTAACGATGCTTTTTAAATGAATGGCGGGTTGTATTATTTTGTAAATCATCTTGTTTAAATAACTGGCCCCACCCCAACCCTCCCCAGAAGGGAGGGAGTGCAAAGCGAATATTATTCTATTGCTTTAGTCTTTTGTTCTCCATCCTTTAAATCCACCAGCCGTTGTACTTGTCCTCACGTACAACCGAAAGTAAATTAAACGAGGCATTTTAAATAGTTTCTGAATTTTAAAAGAACATTCATTTTGCTTTGGCCTTTCTACTTAAGTTTTTAAATCGGTATTTTAATAATCACTTTTGTACCAATAGGATTTTGTTTTTCATCCTTTAAATCAATTAGGTTTACATCAGTATTAATTTGATATAACTGATTTATTAAATGGATTCGCTCTGAGGTAATTTCCAAACCGAATGATTTCTGCTTGGTTGCGGATTTGCTTTTAATGCTGTTGGCTAATTCTCGACCAATTCCATTATCCGTAATTTCGACCTGTAAAAGATGTTCTGATAATTGTACTACATCAATTTTAATTATACCGCCTTCTTTTTTATGCATTAATCCATGCCAAATGGCATTTTCAACATAAGGCTGAAGTAGCAAAGGGGGAATTTCTATGTACTGCTGATCGAGATCTGATTGTATGTTAATCTCATACCTCACTTTATCCTTAAATCGCATGGCTTCAAGCTCTATGTAAAGCTTTAAGGTTTCCAATTCCTTTTGAAGCGTAACTTTATCAGCATGTGAATTTTCTAATACCAACCGAATTAATTGCGAAAACATGGTTAGGTATTCCGAGGCGAGATCAGCATTGTTTTCAAGCGTGTAAAGTTTAATGGAATTAAGACAGTTGAAAATAAAATGCGGATTCATTTGAGCCCTCAAGGCAGTCATTTGTGTTTCGGCAATTTGATGTTCAAATGTAGTTTGTAGCTGCTTAATTTTTTGCGCCTCTATAAGTTTGGCTTGCGTTTCTAATTCGGTTGTTCTTTTTTGTAGCGCAGTTTCCAATTGCTGGTTATAATTTTTTTGCAGGTTATTTTTCTCAACCAACACAAGCTTACTTCGATAAGATAACGCAAATGAGAAACAAATCGCTTCTATAGCAATACCTAACATCATAAAAACTGGCGGAAAAATTACGATAACAAACCACTCAGGACTATGCCACGGAATGAAAGCAAAAAAACCAGTTAAACCCACACACCATAAAAGCAACATGCTAACCAGCCCACTAAACAAAAACCACTTAACAGCATCCTTGCTTTTAGCAGTTAGTATAAGCAAAATAACATTTAAAACTATAATTGGAATTACCGATAAAACCACTCCATAATAATTGGCTGGAAACATAAACCAACCTGTAGTTACCTGCACAAACTCGATTAACATTTGCAGAATAGCAATTACCACCAAAACTTTTACAAGTAACCAACCTTTTTTAAAGTGATGCGGAAGTTGCAACATACTCCCAATAAAAAAAGTATAGAGTACTGGCACGAAAAATAAAAATATAGAGAAAATAATATCCCTTACAAAAGGATTGAAAATCATAATATGCAGGCGAATATCCATCCAATACAAGGTGATGAAAAACGAAGCTATGGTGTAGCCTATATACCATTTAAAGGCCGTATCTCGATACAGATAATATTGATAAATGGCATACACGCTTATAAAAAACAAACAGCCAGCTATGGCGGCCATCAACAAGAAAAGGTACCTCACTTCAAAGTTGTTTTTTACATTTCCAACGGCATCATTATTGGGTGTTTTGAGAAATAGGTGAGAATCGACCAACTGATTTTGGCGGTCTTGTGTAAACACCCATAAAGTAACTGTGGTTTTTGGCAGAACGGTAAATGGCATTGCAAAAAGCGCATCATTAGGCGCATTGGTTTCGTAAGCACCACCACGTGCTATTAATTTATTATTGGCGTATAGCTTGGTGTAATAATGCGCAGAAGCATCTAAATGAAGATTTATAGTGTCTTTTGTCGAAATATTGCTAACAATAACTTTAAGCCATTGAGTAATTAACGGCCTGTTAGATAAACGTTGTTTTTGCAGGTTTTTACTAAAAGGAATAAATTTTTGTTTCTGTATGGCTTCAAAAGATAGTGGCTTATCCGATAGATCTTCAAAAAACAAACATTTATCGGCAATATCTACATCAGCTTTCCAGTTTGGCTGTCCATTTAAAACAATTGGTTGCTGTGCCTTGCAAACCTGAACGGTTGCAACCAAAAAACATAGCAAAAACAAACGGTTATACATAAATAGCTTATATGCTTAAATATAAACAAAAGCAGAATGCTTTCGAGAAACTTTATGGTAAACAACAGGTTTTTTGAGGGAATGGAAAAAATGTGGGCTTTATTGTCTTTCTCCAAGAAATCTTACTGCTCACTCACAATAAATCGCATTAGCCCCTATTGGTTTTTATGCAATTTTTAAACTGTGCAATTTTAGGCAAGAAACAAACTTATGGATAACCTACAAGAACCCTTTAAAAAAACCGATAGGATAACAATCCGATTGATTTGCTTTTTTATATTTCTGCTGATCATCTCTTTTGCTGGATTTTACAAAACATATCTTGTTAAATTCCCAAGTTTTGAGGGTTTTACTTGGGCACACCATTTTCATGGAGTTGTAATGCTTACCTGGGTTTTAATATTGGTTGCTCAACCTATTTTAATTAAAACCAAAAAGCTAGAATGGCACAGAACAGTTGGCAAAGCTTCCTATTTTATATTCCCCTTCTTGGTACTCTCCTTTTTTCTGGTTGCAAGGGCTAGCTATTTAAGGAATATTAAATTCGGCAGTGAGGCCGATGCATTATCGGGTATGGCCAACGGCATTCCCGATATGTTTTACATCAGCATTTTGTACGGTTTAGGCATTTATTATAAGAAAAAAACCTCCTATCATCTCCGTTTTTTTGCTTCTATAGGTTTGATGATTTTGGGTCCTGGATTGGGTCGATTCTTGATTGCCGTTTGCAATCTACCCTTTACTGCCATCCCCGTTATGATTGGAGCAATTGCACTTATTACATTGGTATGGATGATAAGCGACATCATAAAAAGAAGATCTGCATTCCCGATGGCCGTTTTTTTAGCCATTATTGCCACCACCTTTATAATCATCCCAAACGGACATTCGGTTTGGTGGCAAGCCTTTGCAAAGTTTATAGCTGTGCATTTATTTTAGGTTGAATATTGAAGTTTCAACACAGCACATTATCAATAAAGGATATCTGAAAATAACAATGATGAAAACTAATACTGGTCAATTAAAACCTTTATCAGAGCGCCATAAAAAAAGAAAAAATTGACAGTGAAATAATTAATTATGGAAATTACAACGCAAACTAAAATTAACTACTTAAAATATGCTGGTACTGGTTATATTATTGCCGGCCTAGCATTTATATCCTTTGGTTTTCCTTTTTGGTTTTTAAACGCAGTAGATGAAATACCCAAACACCATAACCTTTTACCCTTTGTAATTATAGTTGATGATCTTTTTCCAATGAATTTAAAATTCTGGAGCGTAACCATATGCTCAATTGGCCTGTTAATAGGTTCTTATTCGCTTTATAAAGTTGGTGAACCTACTGGCTTTGGTACAAAAAGAAGGTTTTTTTATGTAGCGTTATTGGGTGGATTCTGTTATTTTTTATCTACTTGGATGCTTATTCCTTTTGCGCCACTTGGAGCCTTTTTAAGTGCACTTGGGATGATATTGATAGGGATTGCCAGTTTAAAAACAAAACTTTGGTTAGGTTGGAAACGCTTTTCACCATTGCTTGTAGGTGTTTTTCCATTCTTTTTTATGTATCCATTGTTGCTTATAACAGGACAAAGACCAGCCGCTTTAATCGGTTGCTGGGGATTTTCGTGGATTTTGTTGGGTGTGGTTTGTTGGTTAAGAATTAAGGAAGTTAAGCGCCTTTCGAGATAAGCACCTAAATAAGAATTTACCTAAATGCATCGCTTTAATATTTTTCTAACGTAATTGGATACACGAATCGACATGACGCAAGAGCTGTTGCAGTTTTACTATAAAAAGGAAACCAAAACTTATTTAAAGGCTTATAAGAGTATTATTGCATGCTTTACAACTAAATATGCAGCTAAAACAAACAAAAATATCGCAATAGATTTATTTACAATTAAGCTACTCAAAGCAAACTTCTCTTGGATATAGGTTGCAAAATGAGCATAAAGATATAAAGCACCTGCTGAACCAAAACCCGAACCTAGAGCGAAAATTATGAGTGATAAATAATCTGTCTCTATCCATTGGTGGAGAATTACATAATTACCAAAAAACAGCCAAAAAGGAATTTGAACTGGATTTAAAACCCCTAAAATTAAGCCATATAAAACGCTTCCACTCCGCTTATCTTCCTTTTTGCTACTCGTCTTGGGTACTTTTTTTCTATTTTTCCATGTAATGGTTCCCATCACCAAGAACATCAAAATCATAAAGCCATCTACCAAAGTACCTAGTCGTACTTCACTTACAGCTTCATTCGGGTTGATATCGCTCATCGCCCAACGGGCAAAACGCATCATGCCAAAAGTGAAACACACTTCTACACAAGAGAAAGAGAGGATGAAATACCAAACCTGGCGCATGCCCTTATTAATGGCAAGCTGCGCTACGGTTAAGTTAATGTTGCCAGGGGGAATATAACCCATGGCGTTGAGAAGGATGCCTATGAAAAACGTTAGAAAAAGCATTGCCGAAATTATGGATTTAAATTCAAATGCGTGGCTAAATATTTTCCTGTATAAGAATTTTTTTCTTTGGCAAGGTCTTCTGGGATTCCTTCAAAAACAACATGACCACCGCCATCTCCTCCTTCGGGACCGATATCAATTACCCAATCGGCACATTTTATCATATCCATATTGTGTTCGATAACCAAAATGGTATTACCCTGCTCAATTAAAGTATTTAAAGCTTTAAGCAGTTTCTTAATATCATGAAAGTGCAAACCAGTAGTTGGCTCATCAAAAATAAATACCGTTTTATTGGCATTATTTCCCTTAATTAAAAAGGAAGCCAATTTAATCCGCTGTGCTTCTCCACCCGATAAAGTATTGGATGATTGCCCCAAATGAACGTAGCCCAAGCCAACATCAACCAAAGGATTTAATTTATTCAGAATTTTCTGCTCGTCTTTAAAGAAATCAACAGCTTCTTCAATCGTCATATCCAAAATCTCGGATACATTTTTTTCTTTGTAGGTTACATCTAAAACCTGCTGTTTAAATCGCTTACCTCCGCACACCTCGCAAGGCAGATAAATATCCGCCATAAATTGCATTTCAATTTTAACTTCGCCTTCGCCTTGGCAAACATCGCAACGACCTCCTTCTACATTAAAAGAAAATGCTGCTGGTTTTAAACCTGCAGCTTTTGCAGATGCCAAATTAGAGAACAAGGCACGAATATCATCCCAAGCTTTAACATAAGTTACTGGGTTTGATCGGCTAGAACGACCAATAGGATTCTGATCGACCATTTCTACAGCACTTACCAAATCGTAATTACCGAAAATGCCATCATAAGCACCAGTTTGTTCGCCAGCATAGTTTCCAATTGCTTTTTGTAAAGCCGGATATAAAATCTTTTTAACCAAACTCGTTTTACCCGAGCCAGAAACACCACTTACCGCAGTGAAAACGCCCAATGGAAACTTTACATCAACATTTTTAAGATTATTTTCCCTTGCACCTTTAATTAAAATATGATCTTTCCACTTACGTCGTTTTTCTGGAATGGCAATTTTCTCTATCCCAGCTAAATAACGCCCAGTTAAACTGTTTTTATCTTTTAAAATCTCTTCGTAATTCCCACTAAAAACTAAGTTTCCACCATGTGTACCCGCTTCAGGACCAATATCAATAATGTAATCGGCCGCACGCATCATTTCTTCTTCGTGCTCTACTACGATTACGGTATTACCTACATTTCTTAACGAAACCAAAACTTCAATCAGTTTATTGGTATCGCGAGGATGTAATCCAATACTTGGCTCATCTAAAACATAAATGGAACCCACTAAGCTACTTCCTAATGAGGTTGCTAAATTAATTCTTTGAGATTCTCCTCCTGATAAGGTATTGGACAACCTGTTCAATGTTAAGTAACCTAAACCAACATTGTTTAAGTATAAGAAACGATTGTCTATTTCTGCCAATAAACGTTTGGCTATTTTAGTATCGTTTTCGTTCAGTTTTAACTCATTAAAAAATACCAAAGCTTTAGCCAATGGCATTAAAACCACATCGATAATAGATTTTTCAGCAATTTTAACATAAGATGCATCTTTACGCAAACGCGAACCCTTACAATCTGGGCAAGTGGTTTTTCCACGATAACGCGACAGCATTACACGATATTGAATCTTATAGGTTTGCTCTTCCAATTCCTTGAAAAATGCATCCAAACCCGCAAAATATTTATTTCCCGTCCAAAGCAATTGTTGTTCCTTTTCGGTTAACCCGCTATAAGGTCTGTGAATTGGAAAATCAAACTTAGGTGCTGCTTTAACAAAGTTCTGCAACCAAACGTTCATTTTCTCTCCACGCCAAGGTGCAATTGCGTTATCATAAACACTTTTGCTCTTATCAGGAATGACTAAATCTTCATCAATCCCAATAACATTTCCATAACCTTCGCAACGTTTGCAGGCGCCGTATGGATTATTGAATGAGAAAAAATTTGGAGTTGGTTCTTCAAAACGCATTCCATCCAGCTCAAACCGATCGCTAAAATGTTTGGTCACGCCATCAGCTTCTACATAGCAATCGCCTTTACCTTCAAAAAAAGCTGTTTGAACAGAATCCGCCAACCGACTTAAAGTTTCCTCTTCTTGGTTGGTAACGATTCGATCGATTAATATTTGAACCGTCTTATCATCTACCAATTCGGCATCTTTAAAATCAGCATCATCCAAAACGGATTCAATCTTCTCAATTTTATTTTCAATCAGAACCCTTAAAAATCCCTTCTGCAATAAAATGGCAAGCTCTTCTTTAATTGTTCTATTGTTATGTGGATATAAAGGACAAAAAATAGTAACTGTTGTACTTTCTGGGAGTGCGCTCACATAATCTACTACGGTACTTACCGAATCCTTTTTAACTTCTTTCCCAGAAACCGGAGAAATGGTTTTTCCAATTCTGGAAAACAAAAGTTTTAAGTAATCGTAAATCTCTGTCGATGTACCTACTGTAGAACGTGGGTTAGAGGTAATCACCTTTTGCTCTATAGCAATTGCAGGCGCAATACCTTTAATATAATCCACATCGGGCTTATTCATTCTGCCCATAAACTGGCGGGCATAAGATGATAGACTCTCCACGTAACGACGCTGACCTTCAGCATATAAAGTATCGAATGCAAGTGATGATTTACCCGAACCAGACATACCTGTTATTACCACCAATCTATTTTTTGGAATGGCAACATCAATGTTTTTTAGGTTGTGCACACGGGCACCTTTTATTATTATATTTTTATGCGGATCTTTTTCGGCTTCGTTTTTGCTCATGTATTATCAAGAATATAAAATATAAACCCCAGTGTTTAACAAGGGTTTTAAAAACATACAAAAATAGGGTACTGAGACGATTAATTTATTTTTTAACATTTTATTTTTTGTTTTTTGATAAAAAAAACACTTTCTTTGATTATTAACAACCTCAGAACCAAACTAACAACAGTCAAAAACATAGGAGAGAAGCTATAGAAATTAAACATCTACAAATTAATTTTTAGCAAATAGTACGGGATTTAGTGTAGGTAAACCTATGAATTTACAATCATACAATGATCAGGACCTGGTAAAGTTATACGTTACCGGGAACGAGAATGGATTGCAGGAACTTTTACGAAGACATAAAAGCAAAATTTATACTTCTATCTACTTATTGGTTAAAGACCAATATCTGGCGGAGGATATTTTTCAAGATGCTTTTATCAAAGTAATAAATACGTTGCGATCTGGAAGATACAACGAGGAAGGCAAGTTCTTACCTTGGGTGATGCGTATTGCGCATAACTTAGTTATCGATTACTTCAGGAAAGAGAAAAGAACTCCAATTATTACGAGTTCTGATGGAATGGATGTATTTAATATGCTACACTTTTACGATGAAAGTGCAGAGGAAAAAATGCTTCGCGACCAAACTCATAAAGACTTAAAAGCGATGATTCATTTATTGCCTGATGAGCAAAAGGAAGTACTTTTGATGCGCCATTATGCAGATTTGAGCTTTAAAGAAATAGCTGATTTAACAGATGTAAGCATCAATACAGCTTTAGGTAGAATGCGTTATGCACTGAGCAATTTGCGCAAAATGCTTAAGACAAAGGAGATGACCTATAAAGGGTAATAAAAAAGTTACGTAAAATGTTTTAGTGATTGAAATAAAGCATAGCAACTATCGTTAAGTTTATAAAACAAAAACATTTAGTTGCTTATGACAAAAACCTCTACATCAAAAACAAATGTAAATTTACCATCCCAAAACATGTTTCAGTCTACAACTGATAATGAATCCGATGCCGAAATTGACTTATTTTACGATCAGATCAAAAGTAAGTTAGATGGGTTACTCACAAATCCTCAAGATGAAACCATCAACAGGATTTTAGCCTATAGCAAATCGAAGTAAATTTTACACGAGCCAAAAAAGCTGTCTTACAAAGTGAGGCAGCTTTTTTTTTTGCACTCAAAATTGCTTTAGCACTTTTTGATTAGCCAATCCGACCTTAAATAGCTTTAGTTTTATCAAGGTTTATCGCAATCAAAATGGCTTGAATTTTACAATTCATAAGTTAAAAAAGCGCTACCTTTACATAGTGTAACTTTAACACTAAGCATCCTATGAATAAGAATTTAATCCCACTTACTTTAGGCGGACTAGGCATTGGAATAACAGAATTTGTTATGATGGGCCTACTTCCAGATATAGCAAAAGATTTGAAGGTAACCATTCCTCAAGCTGGTCATTTAATTTCTGCTTACGCTTTAGGTGTTGTAATTGGCGCTCCGTTGCTGATTATGATTGCCGGAAAATATCCACCAAAAAAAATATTGATTGCCTTAATGGTAATGTTTACTGTTTTTAATGCCTTCTCTGCTTTTGCTCCAACCTTTGATACCTTATTTATAGCTAGATTATTATCGGGCTTGCCACATGGCGCATTCTTCGGCGTTGGTTCGGTTGTTGCCAGTCGCATTGCAAAAAAAGGGAAAGAAGCCCAGGCAGTTTCCCTCATGTTTATGGGTTTAACCATTGCAAACGTGGTGGGCGTTCCGCTGGGAACGTTTATTGGCCATAATTTTTCTTGGAGAATTTCCTTTGCCGTTGTCGTACTTGTAGGCTTGATTACATTGTTTAGCTTAAAATTATGGTTACCGGCACTAGAGGCCACAAAAAACCGAGATTTAAAAGCAGAGCTCAGCTTTTTTAAAAAGAGAGATGCATGGATTATTATTTTCATGATTTCAATTGGTACCGGTGGCTTATTTACCTGGTATAGTTACATTGCCCCATTAATGACAGAAGTTGCCGATTTCTCTGCCGAAAACGTAACCTATATATTAATGTTGGCCGGTTTAGGGATGATGGTTGGTAATTTTATCGGTGGCATTTTGGCAGATAAATACTCACCTGCAAAAGCATCAGCCGCACTATTAATTATTATGGTAATTACTTTAACAATTGTTCATTTTATATCGGGCAACCAAGTATTGGCACTCATCATGACTTTTATTACAGGCGCAGTTTCTTTCGCTCTTGCTGCACCCATTCAAATGTTAATGATCCAAACCGCCAAAGGATCTGAAATGCTTGCGGCATCTGCCAGTCAAGCGAGTTTTAACATAGGAAATGCATTGGGCGCATTTTTCGGCGGACTTCCACTTGTTTATGGTTTTGATTATACTTCTCCTGCCTATGTTGGCGCCGCAATGGCTCTAATTGGTTCTTTCTTTGCATTCTGGTTGATTAAAAGAAATGCATCAGAAGCATTACAAACAAACGCGTCTCCTGTTAAATCCAAATATGCAACCATACACTAGCGTTTTTTAATTCGATCCCTTAATCGCCCTAAAGTTGTTCCGATAGAAATAGCGTAAAAACTATTGAGTTTATTTAAGTTGGCAGAAAAACTAAGATTTAAAGAAGCTGTGTGATCTAAGTTAAGGTGATATCGAACCTCAAAAGGAACAGCAAATTGCCTTTTCTTGATTATTTCATAATTGGTAGAACAGAAAAGACATTCCTTCCCTTCTCTTGGGATAATTGCTCCTTTAGTCTGTTGCTCAAACATGGAAATACCTAAACCTACCTGAAATGTATTGTACTGATCTAAACTAATCCTTTTTCCAGCAATTAAACTAAAGTCAGATACTATTAAATCCGGCTGACTTCCAAAAAGCTTTATTTCTTCTATAGCAGATGTTTTAAGTACCAGATAATAACTTTTTTGTTCAGCATATAAGAATACATCCCCATAAGTTCCGCTTACACTGCCCCTGCCCAAACTAAAACCTATACCAAAGTAAGTCTTACTGTTTTTATGTAATGTATCTTTTTGAGCAAAAGTCAAGCAAAAACCCAAAACCAGTATTAAAGTTAGCATATACCTTTTCAT
Organism: Pedobacter fastidiosus; assembly: GCF_014306625.1. Taxonomy (GTDB): domain Bacteria; phylum Bacteroidota; class Bacteroidia; order Sphingobacteriales; family Sphingobacteriaceae; genus Pedobacter; species Pedobacter fastidiosus. Next base: position 16,955 of record NZ_JACRYL010000024.1, on the reverse strand, counting down.
ATTATTGGATTAATTTTGAACTTAAAACCAAACCTAAACCTGCAGCCGCAAAACTTTTCTGTTGATTGAGATTCCCATTTATGGATACAGAAACACCAACTCCATCTACGAATCGAAAAATATATTTAATTTCTCCAATTAAGCCGACTGCATTTTTCTGTATAATTTTTTCCCTTAACGTATTGCTATTCGATTCATCATATTTCCGCAAATCGGCCACCAAGCCCACGCCTCCTCCAAATTCCAATCTGTTATTCGGGTTAAATTTTATTCGTTTTCCCAGCATAAATGCTGCCTCAGAAAAACCTGGAGTAGTTGTCTTTTCTCCATTTACATTAATTTCGTACATCTCTTGAGAAAGAGAAGAAAATTTAAATTTCAAATAAGAATTTGGTTTGTTGTAGGCAAGAAAGCCAGATATCAAAGGCTCCTTTAAGGTAGCTGCACCAAACTCGATGCCTCCACTTAAGGCATTAAAAAATCCGTCAGAATTATTTTGGGCATTTGCCACGCCAATAGACGATGCAAATGCAAGTACTAAAATTATCTTTTTCATTTCAATTTCAATTATTAGGATACTTGAATTAATATCTAATCGAAGATAGCGAGGAATAAAAAGGAGAATTATTGTTTTAGGATTCAGAAAATGAAATCAATCATTAATAGAGATACATTTTAAAGATTAATAAACTTTAAAGATTAATAAATTTGAATATTTTAATTAAATAAATTTTATTAAATATTAATAATGTGTAAATTCAATCATTAAGATATTCTTTATGATTAATCAACAACTACTATTTTTTGATTCGATTAAATCGGCCTTGCCAGATTATCAAAACCTTGCGCTCAGCGTTGCCGATGTTTTGGAAATTAGCACGAATGAGGCTTACAAGAAAATTAGAGGTACGAGTATTCTAAATCTGCAACAGATTGTAAAACTCTCTGATAGCTTTGGCGTTCCGTTTTTATATAAGCCGGATCAACTGCCAACCGTAACTTTCGATTATTTAAGTGTTGATCAAGAAATTCCGAACATGCTTTTGTATTTAAAGGATCTCTTAAAAAATCTAAAGCAAATTCAGCAAAGCAAAAGTAAGCACATCACCATTACCACAGATGATATACCTTTATTTCACTTTTTTAAATACCCAGAACTTACCTGTTTTAAGCTCTTCTTTTGGTCGGATAGTGTGATGAACACTGAAGTTAAATTCGACCCAAGTCTATTTGATAAGGAAGTGATCTCAATTTCTAAGGAACTTAACCAGATTTATCTAGAGATTCCTTGTACAGAGATTTGGGCGAAGGATACCGTTCACGGCACAATCGAACAGATTAGATATGCTTATGAAGCAGGTTACATCTCTAAAATTTTGGCAGAACAGATTATTGAGCAGGTTCGATATTGCTTAACTGATATGAATATGTACGCCATTAGCAGTAAAAAAACCATCGATCCAAGCCATACCTTTAACTGGTATAACTGCGATGTATTGGGGAGCATTTCTTATTTAGTTGACTACAAAGATTCAATGTCGTGCTATAACAGATTCAATACCTTTAATTATTTAAAAACCGAAGATCAATCTTATTGCCAACAAACCAAGAAATGGATGCAAAGTTTGATTGGAAAATCAGTTTCATTTAGCGGACAGGGTGAAAAACACCGGAACAAGTTCCTTTACAATGCCTTTGCAGAATGCGATAAATTACTTGTAGAAATTAATGGCTCAACCTAGCCCTTGATACTCATATCTTGATAGCTATATTTGCCCATGCTTAAAAAAGAACGTTATAAACTTTTTGTAGAACATTTTTCGGCCAAGCAACCCGATGCTGAAACTGAATTACATTACAATAATCCTTACCAGCTTTTAGTATCCGTAATTCTTTCGGCTCAATGCACTGATAAAAGGGTAAATATGGTTACTCCTGCCCTATTTCAGCGTTTCCCAAATGCTAAAGCACTTGCAGAAGTTACGCCAGATATCGTTTTTGATTACATAAGGAGCATTAGCTATCCAAATAACAAGGCCAAACACTTAGTTGGAATGGCCAATATTTTGGTTAACGAATTTAACGATGTGGTTCCATCAGATATAGATGATCTTCAAAAAATGCCTGGGGTGGGGCGAAAAACAGCGAATGTAATTGCCTCTGTTATTTACAACGCTCCCGCAATGGCGGTTGATACGCATGTATTTCGTGTGGCAAACCGTTTGGGCTTAACCAATGGCAAAACACCTTTAGCAGTTGAAAAAGATTTGGTTAAAAACCTGCCGGAGCAAGATATTCACATTGCACACCATTGGCTTATTCTTCATGGTAGATACGTTTGCGTAGCCAGAAGCCCCAAATGTGCGGTTTGTGAGATTACTTATATGTGCAGATATTTTGAACGCCAAATGGCACAAAATGAACGAGATAAACACAAAGCATAAATTATTTTTACTTTGCTATTGACATTAGCTAAAAAACTATTAACTTAGCTAAATATTTTAGCATTATTACTTATAAACATCCGAGCACTTTAGCCGACAATCAATTATATTTGCGCAATCAAAATGAAAAAAGAAATGAGCACTGCGAATCCTGACAAATTAAAAGCCTTACAGTTAACGCTAGATAAATTAGAAAAATCTTACGGTAAAGGTACCATAATGAAACTAGGTGATACCGCTTTTGAACCAATAGATTTTATTTCTACAGGTTCTATTAGTTTGGATATTGCTTTAGGTATTGGTGGTGTTCCTAAGGGGAGAGTAATCGAAATTTATGGCCCTGAATCTTCAGGTAAAACAACCTTGGCAACACATATTATTGCTGAAGCTCAGAAAAAGGGTGGTATTGCAGCTTTTATTGATGCAGAGCATGCCTTCGATCAGTTTTATGCGAAAAAGTTAGGTGTTGATACAGACAATCTTTTAATCTCTCAACCAGATAATGGAGAGCAGGCTTTGGAAATTGCAGATAATTTAATTCGCTCAGGCGCAATTGATGTAATCGTAATTGACTCTGTTGCTGCATTGGTACCTAAAAGTGAAATTGAAGGCGAAATGGGCGATAGTAAAATGGGTTTACATGCTCGTTTAATGAGCCAGGCTTTACGTAAACTAACAGGTACAATTTCTAAAACTGGGTGTTGCTGTATTTTCATTAACCAGTTGCGTGATAAAATTGGTGTAATGTTCGGTAACCCTGAAACGACTACCGGTGGTAATGCTTTAAAGTTTTATGCTTCAGTGCGTTTAGATATCCGTCGTATTTCTCAGATTAAAGATTCTGATGAAGTTTCTGGTAACCGTGTTAAAGTTAAAATCGTTAAAAACAAAGTTGCGCCACCTTTCCGAATTGCAGAATTTGATGTAATGTTTGGAGAAGGAATTTCAAAAAACGGAGAGATTGTAGATTTAGGTGTAGATTTCGGAATTATTAAAAAAGCAGGTTCATGGTACTCTTACGGAGATACCAAATTAGGACAAGGTAGAGATGCCGTTAAACAGCTTTTAAGCGATAACCCAGAATTGGCAGATGAATTAGAACTTAAAATTAAAGCCGAAGTTACAGGCGATAAATTGGAAGAAAAATAAGATTTTTAAAAGTATTTTATAAAATGTCTTGGCAATTAAATTGCCAAGACATTTTTTATTCCATTTCATCTATTTCCTTTAAAACTGCGTAAAAATTTCTAATCTTTTTTAGAGCGGGGATTTGATTTTCAACATTGGAATCATAAATAATACTCGGGATTTTTAAATCTTTAAAATGGTTTTGAAATTTAAATTCAACATAATTTAATGCCTCTGCATATTGATTTAATTCTGGAAACTTGGATCGAATGTCTTCATCTAAAAGTGAACCATCTAGCACTGAGGATATTTCGGAATCAACTATCTGAGAAAAAAAACGACAAACCTCTTCTTTCTCTTCTATAAGATTTTCGGATACTTTTTTCACATATAATCTTTGTTCTTTAAATAATCCCAGAAATTTATAATTCGGGATTTCAAGGTTCTTATGATTTATATTATCAATTAGAAATAAAAATCTAAAATCAATTGTTCTTATTGAATCCTTATAAAATTGATAAAGTCTTAGATTTCCTAAATTTCCTCGCTGTGAATAAAACCTAATTTCTGTATCTGCATTAGATTTTCTTATGCATTGAAAATAGTTAAACTTCGGATAAACTTGATCTTCACAAGAATTTAATTTCTCATTGATAAAAGCCATTTTCTTTTTAACACTGCAAGTGTTAACTATTATAGTATCCTGAGCAATCACAATTATGGGCTTAGTAAAAACTCCAAATACAATCAAAAAAAGATTTAAAACCCAAATATTAATAACATTCATATTAATGTTTTATAAGCTTAAAGAAAACAATATTTACATAACATGTAACATGTTGTCAAAATATTAAACCAATAAGTTTTCTTTGGGATGTGAAAACTGCCCAGGGGTTAGCAGTTAAATAAATATATACAAATTAAAAAAACTTCCTTTCTAAATGAGAAGTTTTCAGTAAGCTGTGTTAAACCAGTGAAGAAAAGTAGCGAGTATTTACGAGTGTAATTTAAAAAAAATTATAATTTTTGATTAAATCCGGATCAAACAACACTATAGCTTACCATCTTATCAGAAATCGAAGGAGCAGTACGTTAAGCATTATTGAAAAGATTCCATCATAACCTAATTATTATCCTGACTAAAAACAGCATCAAAATCTTTAGTAACATAAACAATTACCAAAAGTGCAGCAATTAGCAAAACACCTAGAATAATTATTCCCCAGCTTCCTTTAAGCTTATTTTTGTCTTTTCTAATTAACCAATATAAAATTCCGGTTAAAGGGATGGCACAAACAATCCAAAATACTAACGATGCTCCAGTCATATAAAAATTTCAATAAACAAATTACAATAATCAAATAACCAATTCAAACATTAAACGGTTAACCTCCTTTAAAATTCCATTCTCGCCATTGGCGAAACTTCTTGCCCAACAAAATCATTTATAAGATATTTTTGATATCCTGCAATGGCAATCATCCCTGCATTATCTGTACAATATTGAAAAGCTGGAATATAAACTTTCCATCCAAGTTCAGTAGCCATTTCTTGCAAGGTATTTCTTAAACCAGAATTGGCCGAAACCCCACCTGCAATCGCAATTTCGTTAATGCCATATTGCTTGGCCGCTTTCTTAAGTTTATTCATTAAAATCTGAATAATGCTGTATTGTACTGAGGCACAAATATCATCTAAATTTTCTGCAATAAAGTTGGGATTCTCCTTTTCTTGCTTTCGGATAAAATATAAGATTGAAGTTTTAAAACCACTAAAGCTAAAATTTAATTCAGGAATCTGCGGAACTGCAAATTTAAACGCTTGCGGATTTCCCAATTTGGCATGCTTATCAATTAATGGTCCGCCTGGATAAGGCAATTGCAGTATTTTTGCTGTCTTATCGAAAGCTTCTCCTGCTGCATCGTCCAAAGTCTCTCCTACAATTTCCATATCAAAGTAATCTTTAACCAAAACAATTTGGGTATGCCCACCAGAAACGGTTAAACATAAAAAGGGAAAATTGGGCTTGGGATCATCAATAAAGTGCGCCAGTATGTGCGCATGCATATGATTGACAGAAATTAAAGGTATATTTAAAGCTAAAGCAAAAGATTTGGCGAAAGAAACTCCAACTAAAAGCGAACCTAATAAACCTGGTCCGCGAGTAAAAGCTACGGCGTTTATGTCCTGTTTTGTAACTTTAGCATCAATTAATGCTTGCTGTACGGAAGGCACAATATTTTGCTGATGCACTCTTGAAGCTAATTCAGGGATTACACCACCATAATTTTGATGAATTGTTTGGTTTGCAATAACATTGGCAGTAATTTTGCCGTTGTTACATATGGCAACTGAAGTATCATCGCAAGAGGACTCGATAGCAAGTATAACAGACAAATTATTAATATTTAAGCTGCAAAATTATTAAAAAACTATTTAAAATACTCCTTTGGGTAATTGCATCAATAATTTTGCTGCTTGCGCTAATCATCTTTTCTTTACAATTTAAGCCTGTTCAAACTTATTTTGCTCAGAAAGCTGCCGCATATTTATCAAAGGAGCTTAATACTACCATTAAAATTAAAAGCTTATACATTAAGCCTTTCAAATCCATCGTGCTCGAAGATTTACTTGTGCTCGATTTACAGAAAGACACTTTGTTAAGTACGCCACAGTTTATGGTCGATATTAACCAACTATCGATCGATAAGAAGATAATTGATATTAACACCGTTCAAATTAACAATGGAAGCTTTTTCTTAAAAGACTTCAAAGATAATTCTTCTAATCTTGATTTCATCATCAATTATTTTGATAGTGGTAAGCCTACTGTAAAGAAAAAAAAATCAGAACCTTATAAAATCGATTTCCGCCGAATTATTTTAAACAAAATGAGCTTTAAGTATAAAAACTATAAAGCTAAAGATCAATCGCAGGGTAAAAGTGTAAACTTTGATAATGTTGATGTTAAGGAATTAAGCGGGATTTTTGAAGGCTTGGATACCAAAACGCATCTTTTCAAAACGAACATTAAAAACCTAACCTTTAAAGAGAGAAGTGGTTTTTATTTAAAAAATCTGACTGCCCAAACTACTGTAGATAGCAATTCGATTGAGTTAAAGAATTTGTTGCTGGAGACTAACCAAAGTCGCCTAACAAATTACTTCCAGATGCGTTTTAACACTTTTAAAGATTTTAACCATTACATCGATAATGTTAGGATGAAGGCCGTTTTTAAAGAAAGCCACATTACATCAAGAGATGTTGCTTTCTTTGCACCAGAGCTGAACGAAATGAAACTCGACTTAGATGTTGATGGCCAAATAACGGGTTTGGTGAATAATTTGAGAGCCAAGAAACTATCAATAAAATCTGGCAAAGCCACCTACATCAAAGGCGATTTCATTATTAAAGGACTTCCAAAATGGAAAGAAACTTTTATGGATCTGAACATTGAAATGGCTGGAACAAATAAAACGGATTTAGACGAGGTTTTGGCAGGCATTACAAACAGCAAGAAAAAACTGATTCCAAGCATCGTTAACAAATTTGGCAACATTAATTTCAATGGAAGTTTTACAGGTTTCCAAAACGATTTTATTGCCTATGGCGAATTCAAAACGAAGCTCGGTCGCTTTGTTTCTGATGTAAATATGAAGATCGACAAAAATGATGTTCCTTCGTACACAGGTAACATTAAAACTTACGATTTTAATATTGGTAACCTATTGGATGAAAAAAGTTTAGGCAGAATAAGCTCATCGTTATATGTTAAAGGAAGAGGTACGGAACTTAAAAGCTTATCAGAAAATATTAATGGCGATGTTGATTATATCGATTTTAACAATTACAGGTACAGAAATGTAAAAATTGACGGTACTTTTAACAAAAAATATTTCGATGGAAAGTTAAGTATCAACGATAAAAATGTAAAGCTCGTATTTGATGGAGGCGTTAACCTAAATCCAAAACTTCCGGTATTTAATTTTAAGGCAACGATCACAAAAGCGAAGTTAAAAGCTTTGAAACTGCTTAAAGATTCGTTGATGGTTGATGCAAAGTTTAGCACAAATTTCTCTGGAACTAATCTCGATAATATAGAGGGAACGCTTCTGATTCAAGAAATCAGACTTCAAAATCCAAAAGGCGTTTATAATGTAGATTCGGTACAATTACTAGCTAACGGAACTGGAGCAAATAGAAATTTAACCATAAAATCTGACATTTTAGATGCCAGTATAAAGGGTGAATATGACCTGAATTCTATCGCTTCATACTACAAAGCAATTGCCAAAACTTATGTACCATCCCTCAAGGCAGATATTATAAAGTATAAAAACCAAATTTTTCAGTTTAATCTGCAGGTTAAAAACTTTGAACCACTGGCTCAATTTATCTCACCCGGATTGGAGCTTGATGAAGGTGCAACCCTTATTGGCGATTTTGACTCCAGAAACAACACGGCCACTTTGAATGGCTTTGTTAAAACACTAAAGTTTAACGGCGTTGTGGTTAACAATATCATTCTGGATGAAAACACCACCAAAGAACAATTACAATTAATTGTAACTTCTGATCGGGTTCAAATTAACGACAGTTTGTTTATCAAGGATGTTAACATTTCGAATATTTTGCGAAATGACAGTTTAGCTTTCAACGTTAAAATGTCGAATTCTGACGATGCAAATCAGCTGGATTTGAACGGTTTGGTTGAGTTTACAAAAAACCAGGATACCACGGCAAGGTTGAGTATTTTACCATCAATCTTAAAAATTAATAGTGAAGAATGGCGGATTCAAGAAAAGGTACGCATTGTTTTAAATAACGGAAAAACAGAAATTACCAATTTTGATTTAACCAATGGAAACCAACAAATTACCATTGATGGACTGATCTCTGAAGATCCAAAAGATTTGATTAAGGTTGGCTTTAAGGATTTTAGTTTGAGAACACTTAACCCTTTTACCAAAGGCTTCGGTGTTAAATTGGCTGGAAACGTAAATGGCGAAACCAATCTCTATGGAATTTTAAAGGCTCCAAGGGTAAGCGATGATCTTAAAATAGATTCGTTAAACTTTAATAACATCTACATAGGAACCTTAACCGACACCTCATCATTCAATAACGAAGATAATAAAATAAATGTTTTCACTAGGATTATGGCCGATGGCAATGAAACCTTTAAACTGACTGGAAATTTAGATCTTAAAGAAAAAGAAATCGATTTAAATGTAAGGATGAACGAAAGTAAATTGACCATCCTTGAGCCTTTTGTAAAGGAATTGGTATCCAATCTTAAAGGAAATATCTCTTCAGATTTAACCGTAAAAGGCAAGTTTGATAAACCTGAAATTAACGGAACCTTAGCGCTCGACAAAGGCCAGCTTATGGTTAATTATCTGAAAACAACTTACATAATTACCGATGAGGTTAAGGTTGAAAAGAGCGTAATAAAGCTAGATAAATTTAAATTGAATGATCTTGAAGGACATGAAGCGGTTGCCAATGGTACGGTTGATTTAAACGATATCAACTATCCAAACCTAAATGTAATACTTGAGGCAAACAGCTTTATGGCCTTAAATACAACTGCAAAGGATAATTCTGTTTATTACGGTAGAGCATATGGAACTGGTGTATTTAAGTTTAATGGACCAACCAATAAAATGAAGATTGATATTAAGGCCAAAACCGAAAAGGGTACCATTTTCAATCTTCCATTAAACAGTTCTGAAACCGTTTCAGACAAAGATTTTATTAATTTTATTAGCAGAGATTCTACAACCATAGTTAAAAAAACCACCAATTTTGATGGCTTAACGCTTACTTTCAAATTAACGATAGATCCCAATACCACAGCAAATATTTACACTACGCTGGGTAATTTAAGCGGGAAAGGTAATGCAGAATTAAACCTAAACATTAATAGTTTGGGCGATTTCGAAATGTCTGGAGATTACATTATCGAAACCGGAAGTTTTGATTTCACGGCTCAGGAAGTAATCAATAAGAAGTTCGACATAAGACAAGGTGGAACGATTAGATGGACCGGCAATCCAACCGCAGCACAGATTAACTTAAAAGCAGTTTACGCTTTAAGAGCTAACTTAAACGAGCTCTTCAAGGCGGCAAACCGAGATGCCAGTAGCAATGCAAATCAAAGGGTAAATACGGAAGTGGAAATGGGATTAACAGGCTTGTTATTGAAACCTGATATTAAATTAGATATTTATTTCCCATCTCAACCTGCAATTAAGGAAGAGTTGCAAACCTATTTTAGTGATCAAAACAACTTAAACTTACAGGCTTTCAGTTTAATTATTAGAAGAAGTTTTGCCCCAGGAAATGGAGGTGAATCGATTGGAAATCAATTACAATCTACAGTTTCCAGTACGGCAACCGAGCTGGTTTTCAATCAGTTCAATAATGTGCTATCCTCGCTAAACTTAAACTTTGTCGATTTAAACGTAAGATCTTTAAGCGAAGCCAATGCATCATTTAAATTCTTTAACGACCGTTTAATTATAAATGCCGGAATTGTAGATCGAAATAGTTTGAATGATTTAACCATTATCGATTTTTCTAAAAATGTAGGCAGCGAAGTTGAAGCGCTTTTCTTGATTAAAAAAGATGGAAGCTTGACTGGAAAGGTGGCCAATAAACCACCAACACAACAGAGTATCTTTTTAAATAGTGGAATTAGTGCAACAGCAAATGTAACCTCCTTTGGCTTGGTGTACACGCAACAGTTTGATACATTTAAAGAGTTTATTCAGAAACTTTCTGGAGCTTATCGTAGAAACTTAAAAAGAAAACAGGCCGAACAACCTGTCAAAACGAACAAGTCGATTAATAAGGATGCAATTATTAATCAGAGTAAAGGGAATCCGAGGAGATAACTTTCACCAATTAATAAAGTATTTTGACTAGCTGACAAATGAAATTATGTGCAGTCAATCCATCTTACATGAAAGTTTACATTTTAATAATTTGCTTTTCAATCATTGGTTGCAAACTCTTTGCGCAGGAGAAACACGTCATTGTTGATTCGCTTAACAAATACATAAAGCCGGTTGCCACAAACGAAGATCAAAGTTTCGATATTTCCGCTCTCATTAATGTTCTAAAAAACAAGCACATTGTATCTTTAGGTGAGGCCACACATGGCACTAAAGAATTTTATGATGCGAAAACTCAAATTATTAAAGGATTAATTACAAATGGGAATTTTAAAACCATTTTTATTGAATCTGACTATTCTTCTCTAATTTACCTTAATGAAATTTTGCAAAATGATAGCAAGGATACTGCTCTAAGCAAGCGATTTGGACAAAAAGGCATTTATAGCATCTATAAAACAAAAGAAGTATTTAATTTATTTTATGATGTAAGGGCTTATAATCATACTCAGCAAAAGGAAAATCAAGTAGCCATTATCGGTATTGATATGCAGGATCTGGTTATGATCTCTAAACGAGTGCTTTACGAGATTCCCGATAGTGGAAAAAACGACACAAATGTTTACCATACACTTATAGGTATGACACGAATATTTGCAACAGGCGAATTAAAATATTTTACAAAAAAGGAGAATATCAGAAATTTAGAAGCCATTGCAAAACTTAAAGAAAATGCATCTATTAAAGAGGATAAAAAACTAATTTTCTTAACGCGACAGCTTGAACAGTCTTATGAAATGATGAATACCAAATCTGATGAGAAAAGGAGATCACTGAGGGATACTTACATGGCTGAGAATGTGATTTGGCTCAACAAAAATTTAAGGCAGAATGCAAATGCAGTGATATGGGCTCATAATGGCCATACTTCAAACATATCTTCCTTTAATCGTGTGCCAATGGGATTTTATCTTAAACAAGAATTTAAAGACAACCTCTATTCGCTTGGACTATTGTTTGGAGAAGGAAAAGTTAGATTATTGGAGACAGGGAAAGATGGGTATCAAGAAAGATATATCACGCCTTCAGTAAATTTAAGATCATTTGAAAACCTGCTTGCCAGCTTAAAAGCACCTATAATTTTCCTAAATTTCCAGGATATTTTATCTAATGATTTTATAAAAAAAGAAATTGAAAATAATTCTTTCATCAGATCGATAGGAACACATTTTTTAGCAGACGAGAAGAATACTGTAGGTAGAGAACCAATATTGTTGTGCTTTGATGGAATTCTTTTTTTTAAGCAATCATCTTCCTCAAAAGTTTTTTAAGGAAGATGATGCAAAGATTTATCCTTTCATAATGGAGTGACCCATTTTATCTCTTTTGGTTTTTAAGTAACGTTCGTTATGAACATTGCTTTCAATTTCGATGGGAATATTTTCTACAACTTCTAAACCATAACCAATTAAGCCGGCTCTTTTAGTTGGGTTATTACTCATTAAGCGCATTTTAGAAACACCTTCAGATCTTAAAATTTGTGCCCCAACTCCATAATCGCGTTCATCGCCTTTAAACCCTAATTTAATATTCGCTTCAACGGTATCAAAACCAGCATCTTGTAAGTTGTAGGAACGTAATTTATTGATTAGTCCAATACCTCTTCCTTCTTGGTTCATGTAAACCACAATTCCTTTCCCCTCTTTCTGGATCATTTCCAAAGCTTTGTGTAATTGAGGTCCACAATCGCAACGGCAAGAACCAAAAATATCTCCAGTAACGCAAGAACTGTGTACGCGAGCAAGGATTGGTTCATCGGCATTCCATTCTCCCTTAGAGATTGCCAAATGTGTAGCATTGTTGTCCAATTGGGTATAAGCTGTCATTTTGAAATCGCCCCAAGCGGTCGGAAGATCTATAGTAACTTCAGCCTTAACCAAGCTATCAATATTTAACCTGTAAGCGATTAAATCCTCGATTGATATAATTTTTAATTGATGTTGTTCGGCAATTTTAAATAAATCTGGTAGGCGAGCCATTTCACCATCTTCCTTTAAAATTTCGACTAATAAACCAGCTGGCTTCATTCCAGCCAATCTGGCTAAATCTACCGCAGCTTCTGTATGGCCGGCACGTCTAATTACACCGCCATCCTTAGCAATCAGCGGAAAAATATGTCCTGGTCTTCCCAGTTCTTCTGGATCTGTTTTAGGGTTAACTAAAGCCAGCATAGTTTTAGAACGATCGCTTGCAGAGATACCTGTGGTACAACCGTGACCAACTAAATCTACCGACACTGTAAAATTGGTTTCGTAAGCGGCGGTATTTTTACCAACCATTAGCGTTAGATTAAGCTCCTTACAACGTTCTTCTGTTAATGGAGCGCAGATTAAGCCACGGCCATAAGTAGCCATAAAATTGATAACTTCTGGAGTTGCGTTTTCTGCCGCAGTTAAAAAATCGCCTTCATTCTCTCTTCCTTCATCATCTACAACGATAATAACTTTACCGGCTTTAATGTCTGCTATAGCCTCAGGTATGGTATTTAATTTTGTTTGCATGTTATAAAAACACTATTATTTGATTGTTATAAGTCGCTAGTTTTTATTCAATCGAATATGCTATAAACTGTAACAATTTAGCTTACGCAAAGGTACAACCTATTTTAAGCAATCTGATTAATAAAATATCATTTGGAAGTAAAGGATATTAGTCTTCTTTCTGCTTAATTCTTAACAGTTTCATAAAAAACTGCTTATAATAATTTACATCGAAAAGTGCCGAATCTACCGTGGCTTTATAAGTTAAAAAGGCGGCCAAAGGCGTAAGTACAATAAAGGCAATCCACATGGCAAAGATTGGGTTTAAAGAGCCTTCACGAGCAGATTTTTCTGCAACTGTAGTGAGGATATGATAAACCAGAAAAAAGGAAATCGCAATTACAACGGGTAATCCCATTCCTCCTTTTCTTATAATTGCACCAAGTGGAGCACCAATAAAAAACAGCAGAATGCAAGAAGCCGCTAAGGTGAATTTCCGTTGATATTCCACACTGGTAAAAATGATTTCGCCCACTAAGTCTTTGTATCGAGGCGCACCATTGCTTAAATTTTGTGCAATGCCAGATACTATTCCAGAGGCACTTTCTAAGCTTTGTTTGCGGGCACCAACCGGAATACTATTTAATATTTGATCGCCAATTTTTTTAGGCGCAATTTTAACTTTTGTATAGCCTTTAGCCGAATTATTCTGCTTGAAATTGTTTGATAAATTTGCTGTTGTATTTCTGTTTAAGGTATCTAATTGCTTAATAAGGAGCGCTCTCTTTTTATCGATTCCCTTCAAATTAAGCATTACCGTACTGTTACCAAAAGCATTGGGATCTGTTCTGTTTGGCTCAAAAGATGATAAATCGAATTTTGGTTCTGTTTCCTTAAATCTGCTTCTATATAAAATCTGTCTGGGATTATAAATTCCGGTACTATTTGCTTGCTCTTCATACTGAACACCATCCATTAGCTTCATCACCAGATATTTTCCATCACTTGTTTTGTTCATCTGCCCTTCTTTGGCCTTAATAATCTTCGGAACCCCGTTAGATCCTTTATGATCGTACAAAGTGATGCCATATAATGTCCCATCTAAATCTTTTCGATCCACCCGAATGGAATAGCCCGGAATACTGTTGTTAAAAACACCTGGTTTTATTAAAAACGCCAGCTTCTTATTTCTAACATCATACATTAGAGAGTAGAATTTAAGATTGGCTTTCGGCAACATATAATTGGAAAAGAAAAAAGAAGTTACCGTGAGCATCAAGATTAGAATCATGAGCGGACGCATGGCTTTTTGGAGCGAGATTCCAGCCGATTTTATAGCGACTAGCTCGTAATTTTCTCCGAGGGTACCAAAAGTCATGATGGAGGAAAGCAGAACGGAAAGTGGCAACGCCATAGAAATTTGAACCATGGATTGATAGTACATCAATTCAACTATGGTGTACCATTCGAATCCTTTGCCGATTAAATCATCTACGTACTTAAATAGAAAAAACATCAACAGGATAAACATTACTACAAAGAATGTAGCAATGAATGGCCTAATAAATGCTTTTATAACAAGAAGATGGATTTTTTTCACCCTACAAAGTTAAACAATGCATGGGGAATTTTATGCACCTAAAACACTAATCAGATAATCAATTTGGTTGTCCCAAATCAACTTTTTCTCTGCAAGTAATTCATCAGTTGTAAAATCAGTAATTGAAAGCGCAACGTCGTTAGTTAATTCATCCTGTACAATTTCCATCTCGAAATAGCATTGAGGTTCGTCGTCTAACCACTTAAATTTAACTAATTTGTTCTCTTTTATGGAAACAAGCTTAGCTTTTTGTTGCTCATCATCCCAAGTAAATGTGTAGACTTGATCGCGAAAATTTACATCATCTGCAAACCATTGCGACAAGCCATTTGGCTCACTTATAAAACTATACAGTATTCGTGGTGACGATTTAACCTCGTACTCAAGCGTAAATTTTTTCTTTTCTGCCATGTTAATTCATTACCAGAATAAAGTTCCGGACTACTTTTTTTATTTTATTTTTCTAAAGAAAGGTAATTTATTCTATATTTGCAACTCCAAAAAATAACCACCTAAATATTTGATAATATAAACAAATATTTTTGCCCGGCGGGGTAGCTCAGATGGTTAGAGCGCAGGATTCATAACCCTGAGGTCGGCAGTTCGATCCTGCTCCCCGCTACTGATTAAAAGCCTTGAAATTTACATTTCAAGGCTTTTTTGTTTCCTTTCGAGTGTTTAAGCTCAATTAACATGGATATATGCTGTGCTAACCCCTTGTCAAATATAATTAATTGTATGTATCGCTCTACTAGCTAACTGGTATAAATTTACAGTTAAATCGCAGATTTTGGCGCATTTGTTGGCGCATATTATTATTTTTTATTTTACATTATTCCCTCATCAGCAAAGCTATAATAGAGGTCTTCACTTATAATCAGATGATCCCATACTAATATATCCAACAGCTTTCCTCCTTCTTTCAATCGCTTAGTTAATGTAATATCTGCCTCGCTTGGTCTAACTGATCCACTTGGATGATTATGGCAAAGTATCATTCCAGAAGCATTACCTTTTAAAGCAATAGCGAATATTATCTTAGGGTCTGCTACTGTTCCGCTAAGTCCACCCATTGATATATCTACAATCCCTAACACCCTGTTACCATTATTAAGCAGAACCACCTTGAACTCTTCAAGGAAGGAAATCCTACCTAAATGCCAGTGTTGCTTTAGAAGTGCGAATGTCTCTTTGGATGATGTGATCTTTGGACGATCATTGATTTTGTAATCTGGTTTGTAGCTTACTTGTACTTCAGCTACCTTAAATTGTTCTTGTACCATAGTTGTATCTATTTAAATATGGCACTTGTATCAAGCTTTCAAACCAATTAAGTATAGGAGGAACGAAATAAATAGACTGTGCGAGGGCTACTTGAGCGTTTATGTCGTAGTTCCTATAAACGTATTGGGAGGACAAGCTTAAATTTGTGTGATATTGTATAAATACTACCCACCCTTACTTTCCTATATCCAACTTTCAGTCTATTTCTTTCTTTTAAGGGGATTGGTATTAGTTCTGGATATCGGCTATTCTAAAACCCAAAGTGATTATCCGCTCTTTACTTCAACTCATAAATGTATGCTAAAAAGTCATCAAAGGTAACCATATCATAAAATTCCATCGTTCGAAGTTTATGTCCGCAAAGCCCCATAACCACAGGAATGGGAGTATCAGCTTCTGCACCAATCTGAATCGCCATAATCTGAATAGGCTTAAGATAAGCACGACTTATAGCTATACTAAAATCACTCCAACCATATTCAAATGTTGATTTGCATTTCTTGCAGGTATAAATAGATCTTATGCTTTCCTCGCCATTATTGATTTTACTTACATCGAAGTATTCAAATGCATGCTCGATAAATGCTTCTGTCTCAAGAACAAAGAAAGTTCCATCGTAGTCTCTACAGTCTATACTTGTGTACTGAATGAAACGAGGATATGCACATTGGCAAGATACAGTATTGTAATAATTTAATACTTCTTTGACCATTGCATAGACACGATCTCTATTTTTTATACTGAGTTCTCGGGCATTGTTTCTTGAACGTTGTAATTCATCATCTAGCACTCGGGAGCTGTTCGAACCAACCGAAGAAGTTGTTTTGTCAATAGATAAGAACAACTTAGCTAGTAGCTTTCTAATCATATACGAGTTCATCAACTTATTTTAAATGGTTCCCACACATCGGAATGGCTTTTACGTGTTGCACCCACTCCTACTGGCATTTCATATATATCGTTTATAGATTCATCAATAACAGTTTGGATAAACCGCTTCAAATTGACCCCTCTTCGCCAATCTAAAAAGTTCCCCTTAGCCGAGTTAATTTGATAAGGT
>NZ_JACRYL010000023.1 GCF_014306625.1 Pedobacter fastidiosus | reverse complement strand
CAATTATTTGTTTTAAGTTATCAATAATTGCCCGATTTTTCTACTTTAGAATGGCCAAGTTTTTCGGGGGGACGTCAATTGAGATATAATGAACAACGAAAAAAAACATGGCGCCGCACTTCTGGTTATGGACATGCAGACAGCGGTTATTAGTCACCTTCACGACTATTCCCAGATCATTGAACAGGTTTCAAAGGCAATCGGCTTCGCGAGAGTGCGGGACATACCAGTTATTTACGTAATGGTTGATTTCCGACCTGGTATGCCAGAGGTTGGAGAAAACAATAAAATCTTTAGTGCAAGCAAAGCCCGTTTAAGTGGCTTATCCAACCTACCTGCTATGGATATAGACCCAAGTCTTCGACCGGATACAGGAGACATCATCGTAACAAAAAAAAGAGTAAGTGCTTTTACGGGAAGTGACCTAGAGCTTGTACTTCGAGCCAATGGCATAAGCCATCTGATGCTAAGTGGGGTAGCGACAAGTGGAGTGGTACTTTCTACACTTCGGGAGGCAGCTGATAAAGACTTTGAAATTACCGTACTATCAGACTGTTGTACCGACATGGATCGGCAGCTGCACGATGTACTAATTAAATCGGTCTTTCCAACGCAAGCATCAGTCTCTACCCTCTCTGATCTGGAAAATATGGACTGGAAAACATAAGGTAACCAGCGAATATAAGATAAAACTTAAATTAACCTCATGCCGGAGACTTATTCATACAAGACTTTAGGCATGAGCTCAATACCTCCAGCAGCATATATTTGCCTTTAGGTTGGCGATGGAGACCTGATTTTCCCCTAGTCACTAACCCTGTAGGCTTTCATAACCTAGTTCCTAAAGCTTTTGCAGAGTTCAATTAACAATTTCACCATGCCTAATGAGGAGTAATTGCTCTTTTGATTTATCAATATCGTTTAGGGGGGTGTTTCCCAAATAGTAAAACACCTGACTTATTACCAACCTTTAGCTTGTGCTGACGAAAAGCCGCACTGCTGTAAGGCTACCTCACAAATCAAGCCTCAGCCCTAATCAAGTGTTCCCTCATGGCCTCGCCAAGCTTGCACCATCCAAAGAAACCTTAATCTGCGCTTAAAATAGTTTATCGCATTCTGACCAATAAGCACTATAATCAAAAACAGTTACTACTGTTTCGGGCGATAATCAACCCGCCTACCAAAAAGCATTGTACATAGCTATGTGGCTTAATGAGGATTATAGAGGAAATTTTAATAAAGAAATTGAACGTCTCGAGCCAAACTTTGCCCGTTTCACTTAGATTACTCTTTATCCAAGATCCCTTATTATCCATATTTGTCAGGTAAATAAAAGGCAAAATCAGCCTTGTTAAAAACAAAAATTTAAAAGAAAGAATTTTATGAAAAAGTCATTATTAATTTTGATGTGTTTTGCATTATGGTCAATTGGCGCAAATAGCCAGGGATTCGGGAAAAAACTACTTGGTAAAATGGAATTTGGTCTAAAGGCTGGTGCAAACTACAATGATTTCACAGATGCAGGATTTGCCACAGATCCACTGGTAGGATTTCATGGCGGGGTAACGGTTGCATACAAATTTACCGACAATTTAATGATACAGCAAGAGCTGTTATTTTCAACTCAAGGCGCAAAAGTTCTAAGTGGTCCATTGGGGGCTCAGGATCTCAAACTTTCCTATTTTAGCATCCCCCTATTAATCAAATACCGATCTGAGTTTGGCTTTTATGGTGAAATAGGTGGCCAAGTAAGCTTCAAAATCGATGAGCAGGTTGCGAACTTCAGCGGTACGGACTTTGCCAAGAAACTAGATTACGGTGCTATTGCCGGCCTTGGATACCAGACCAAAATGGGTTTAGGCATCGGTGCAAGATATGTATATGGACTTGAAAAAATCTCAGACGTCAACATTGGAAACCTAGGTGGGGAAATGAAAAACAATAGTATCCAAGCAAGTTTATTTTTCATTTTCTAATCAATCAACCAATCAGTTTAAAAAGTCCCACACTTTTGGTAAAGGGTACTGAAAAAGTCCCCATTTTGTAGATTAACTTAAAAAAACGATTAAGTAGAGCATGTTTTTACTTGATCGTTTTTTTTAAAGTCTTGATCTGGTTTGGCAAATTTTCTATTGAGCTCCAGTCAATGACAAAGCATATGCGGATAGCATACACCTTACTTTTGTACGCGTAGGTAATGACAGCACAAAAGCGATAACAAGTTTCCTGTTATCACATTATTGGTCTAATAAAAACGATTTTGAAAAGGCAAAAAAGTATTTTATTCGCGGACGCCGGCTGGCAAATGACTATCCTTATCTGCAAGCCATCTCTTACTTTTTTGAGGCCGATTTATACCTGGCCGTTGATACGGCTAAATGTTGGAAAGCAATCCACACCGGAGATAGTTTATTTTCGGGTTTCAAAGTAAAAGAGTCGTACCTATATCATTCTAAATTGTGGTATAACGCTGCTATTATGGAGCAGGATGCAGATCACACCAAGGTGGTGGCCGCTTTTTTTTACCAAAGTGATCCCTTTGGTAAAAAAAGCGGCCACCTGTCTGCACTGGCAAAATATTACTCTCATGTTGGAGTCATCTTCATGAATAATGCGCAGTACAGTAAGACTGCAATTTATTATAATTTGTGCATTGCGCTTGAGAAATATATTTCTGTAAAATCTACGATATTGGTAAGGACTTACGTGCTGGCGGCATTAAAAAAAATAGAAACTATAACCATAGGCACTCCACTTTCAAAATTTGCATTCGATGCAGAATTATTCAGCTAAAGGAACTAAAAAGTGTAGATGATTTTATGCTTAATTTAAAACTGAAATTCCCCAATAAAGCATTGATTATCGATTTTTGGGCTACTTGGTGCGTACCATGCCTAGGAGATCTTCCCAATAGTAAAAAGCTGTACGAAGCCAATAAAGATCTACCCGTGGAATACGTATATATTTGTACACGTGGCGGTTCTAATATTTAATTGTGGAAGCAAAAAATTGCCGGTCTACAAATTCCATACACGCATATATTTATTGATGATAAGATTGTTAGCCAGCTTAAAGAAATACTGAGTGCAAGTACCGGATTTCCTGCTCATGTAGTGACGGATGTAAATGGCAAGATCAATTCGAAAGTGATTGGCCACATGGGATATTTGAATAGAGAAAGCTAAAGAAAGTGATTGGATTGTAGCCTCACTTTATTATGCTCTGTTCAAAATTTAAAACCATTTTTGTACTCAGACCAAAACTGGGTCAAAAGCCCCAATTAAGATTCTATTGCTGCGCATAATCATTTCATAGGTTTCCTTTTTTCTACCTGAATGATCGTACACATATTCCTCATCAATTATTAACTTGAAAGTTCTATTTTTGAAGATTATCATTAAGAATTTTAAAGATGCAAAATTTTCAAGCGCTGTTTGATTACGTTCAAAACCTGTCTGGCAAAACACTTTCAGAGGATGATAAGCAAGTATTTTTCGCGCATTTCAAATCAAAAAAAATCAGGAAGCGACAATACTTTTTACAGGAAGGGGATATATGTAAATATACTGGATTCATTGTAAAAGGGGCGGCCAAGACATTTACGGTCGATGAAAAAGGACATGAGCATATATTAAAGTTAAGTGTTGAAAACTGGTGGTTAGGCGATTTTGAAAGTTTTTACAAATTGACACCAAGCCGCTTTTACATAGAAGCATTGGAGGATATGGAGATCTTACAAATCACACATGGCCTGGTAGAGGAAGTTATAAAGCCCATTCCTGCCTTTTCAACAATGCAGTGGATAAACCGTAGAAGATTGATCCCGTATCACCAATAAAAAAAATATTATAACACACTATTTTCAAAGCATTTACAAATAATTTAAAATTGGTGCAAAGGGGTCAAATAAATTGGTTTGTGCAGCCTAGGCAAGCAGTTGGCGGAATATGTAAAGCACAAAGCCGGCATCATGGGATTTTCCAATGATCCCATCGAGCTCACATTCGATGAGGGCAATCTCATAATAGCTCAGCAAGGCCAACACATTTCCCAAATTTTTGTTCAATACTTTTAGCGAACAGCGGTCCCTCTTCATTAATGTGCTTTCGCAAAAAATAACGGCCAGCCACCAACAACGATGCTATTTTAAGCAACTTATTTGGATAGGCTACTCCTATTTCGCAGCTAAAGACACTACTCGCCCCATCCTTCTTCTTAACCGACATTTTCCATTCAACCCCAACAGCTACTTTCACCAAATGAAAAAGGTAAGCGTCTGATTTTTGGGAGTAAAGCGTTAACAGATGATTTTGCCTTTCCTGTATTTTGTAATGTTGCACCAATAAATTCCCGCCAATACTTTCCACATTTATCATGCCTTCCACACCATCAATTTTGGTTAGGCCTAATGCCCTATGGGCTTTTGAAAAACTTTTGTAGTCGTTTTCTGTAATATTGATGAGCCAGTCATATAGATCGATCTGCTCTACCGGAAGGTTGATGTTCCCTTGAAATGTAAATTTCTCCATGAGTTAAATTGTATTTTAGATTACTGGATTTTCCCTTGTGATCAAAAAGCTGCATTCATTCATGGCAATGAATTTTTCTTCATCGGGCCTTACCAATTTCAGGTATTCATCTGCGCCAAAAACCTTGACAATTGATTCTTCATCACTAAACCAGAGCTCTGTTATTCCATCATAATACATCTCGGGAAAACCAGGGATCGAAACAGTTAGGGCGTGGCATTGGACATACCTTTTTACATGTTCCTTGACTACTTTTAAGGATGTAAACAGTTTGGCATGAATAGTTTTGTGATAGAGTACAAATTCATCATGACTCATTTTTGGGTGTTTGCGCAAGAAAATTGAAAATTTTACCATTTTTTATTTTATTTGTACGGCAAAATTATCCCTTACGCTCCAGTCGTCCATTGACTTCGGTCAAGAAATCAGCGCTTAACTATTCTTTTCCGAATCCGACTGAGTGTTTCAGGCTTAATTCCCAGGTAGGAAGCGATGTGCAGTTGGGGAAGCTGATTGGTAATGTTTGGATATTTTGATAGCATCTGAAGGTAACGCGCTTCGGGCTGCATAAAAAGCAACATTTCTACCCTTTCATTAAGTTGTAGGTAGACCTGTTCAGCCATCAGCCTCCCGAAGTTGTTCCAGGTATTTGAGGCCAGATAAATTTCCTGTACGGCTTGGTCAACAATGGTGATCACTTCTATCTTCTGCATGGCCTCCCAATAGAAACGGGAAGGTTTCTTGGTAAGAAAACTCTGAAAATCAACAAAAAAGTTACCGCTTTCTGTAAACCTGTAATTGATCTGATTTCCGTTATCATCTAGATAGTACATCCGTACAAACCCTGTATTTAGGAAAAATATTTTCTCGCACACCTCGTTGGCACTCAATATCAAATCTCCCTTATCATAATATCTACGATGCAGGTACGGCATAATCAAATCAAAGTCGGCCGGTTGAAGACTTGGCAATATCCGAAGGCAGGCTTTTTTAAAAGCGTCCAAATCCGATTCAAATTTTTGGTCTATCCCCATCTCAAATTTTTCTTGTTGATCACGATGTTGCCGAAAGCTAAACATAAATAACAGGTTTTCAAATAATTTTTAACTCAAAATGCGGTATTGAAGGCCAACCGCTGACCCACATTTTCACAAAGCAGCACAATAAAAAAGATGCTTCGTTTCCAAACGTTGATCCCGTAAACAAGCTGTTCGGTACCACATCGAACATAAGCAATACAGATCCACAATTTAGGGCACAAGCACAACCTTGCCATAAGCTGTCCGCGATTCTGCAAATTTCATGGCAGCTGTAATCTGAGCCAGAGGAAACTGGGCAGCAATTTGTGGCTTAAGCACCCCGCTTGCTAGCAGAGTGGTGAGCTGCGCAAAATTTTCCCTCAGCTGTGCCTGAAAAGCTTCACTACCCTTTCCGTCCCAGATATTGTAGAAATAAGCTTTGCGGCCATTGGGCAGGATGTTCCACCAAGCCAGTTGCAACAGTACTTTCAAGAACGGGAACAGAATATTTCCAGTATCATTCAATGCCGAGGCAATGGCATAACACACAAGCACGCCACCTTTGGCAAGCAGACCAAAAGATCTGGCAAAGCTTGCGCCGCCCAGATGGTCAAAAACTGCATCTACGCCACCGGGCGCAAGTTTGAGCACGCTCCCAGCCAAATCAATATCATTATAGTCTATCGGCTGTACGCCCTGTGCCCGCAGCGTTTCGTGGTGGCGAGGTGAAGCCGTTCCAATTACCCGTACCCCTGCATAAATTGCCAGTTGTGAAAGAATTGTTCCCACACCGCCATTGGCACCATGAACAAGGATGGTTTGTCCACGCTTGATCTTGGCCTTTACGTGCAACATCTGCCAGGCCGTAATGCCGTTAACAATTAGTGTTTCAGCTTCCAGCGGATCGATAGCTTCGGGAACAGGCAAAAGGTCGCTCGCCGATAGCAGTACATAGCTTGCCCAGCCTCCAATCTTTGTCAGAGCAGCAACCCGTTTCCCGAATAAGCTCGGATCAACATCGGGGCCGGTCGCAACCACCCTACCTACCAGGTCATAACCCGGAACGAAAGGAAACTTGGGTTGCTCGTAATACCTGCCACGGCGCATGGACTGCTCGGCAAAACATATACCACTGGCTTCCAATTTTATACTCACCTGCCCGGATGCAGGGTTACCCAACACACGGGTTTTTACCAATAATCCCTCTGGCTCAACGATACCCGGCATGATTACTTCAGTGGTATCAAAACTGGTTTGTTCCAAAGGTTCGATGTTCTTTTGATTCACAGAATGATCCTTGGTACTGATTTCATTTTTTGTAAGTGATTTCATCTTTGTTGCTGTTTAATTTATGAACAGTACAAATGTATAGGTACAGATCTTGGGAAAATTGTAAGAAAACGAAATGTCGTTGCTATCAATGGAACAGCGAATAGCCACAGCTATTCTGCTTTGGGCCAGACCAATCATCCGGTAACGCACCCATTAATGCTATGAAGGAATAATATAAGTTATGGTTGTGCCGGGTAGGTATCATTCACAACGCAGAAGCTTCCATTGTTCAGGTTTTTGATAAACTGCTGGGGCGCCATGCCCAAAAAATACTGAAAGTCCTTAATCAAGTGGCTCTGATCGTGATAATCATGTATAGCGATCAAATCAAAGACAGCTATCTTCTGATTGCTCCGGGCAAGAATGTAGGCAACAACTTCTTTAAAGCGCAAAAAGCGGAGCAGCTCTTTAACAGAATAACCAGTATGCTTTTGGAACTTCAGCTGAATACTTCTTTCTGAAAGACGGGTATCGGCCGCGATGGCCTTTACGGGATCAACACAGGGGTTGAAAAATCGGGCGAGGTTACCGATTACCGCCTGGATTACCTGGTCGTTTTCCTTTAATAAACCTAAGGCTGATCGCTTTAGCAGGCCAACTCTTTGTTCAGCTGAGGGCAAGGCCGCCAGTTCTTCCCAAAGGCGATCAAAACGACCGTCATCCGTCAAGATTTCTGCACCTGTTGTGCCCACACCGGTCAGCCCAGTTAAGGGCATGCCAAATAGGCGCTGAAATCCATTAAACTTAAAGTTAACCACCAGCGCATCAGCACCAGCCAACAGTTCATAGTTCAGCATTTGTCTGAGTGGCCCGATTACAGCAGTACGCCTCGTCACTTCAATATATAGAGGATTATTGTGAAAGGAAATGCGGATTGGTACTCCAAAACTGAATACCAGCATCATTTCCAGATTTGGACAAACATGCCTTGTGATGGATTCTGCTTCTGGCGCAACAAACAGATGATAAAAGCTATTGATTACCTCTTCCAAAGGTTCTTCCACCAAAAACAGCGTTCCGTCTTTATCCGTTTGTTCCATTGCTTCTTTTTGCTTGCATACAATATAAAGGTTCGCTGGCATGCTGGGTTTGCCTCATCAAATTTAAGAAAACGATGATTAATTACAAGTCTATTGCCACAAACCCAAATACTAAATTTCCTCAATACATAGCAGGTACTGATGCAAGCTCATTAGATTTCAGTACTTTTAGTTTGCTATCAGAAACTCTCGCTTATAATTAAAGTCGGAAAGATCCGTGAGGCTCTGCAAGAATCCAAGGGCTCTGCAATCATTTCAATACGGATCTTCTGGTGTCCGAGGATCTGCCAAAATAATTCAGTTTCCTAATACCTATAAAATAACATCCGTTGGAGATAATTTTTTAAAGGGGCCGAAGCTATTCAACAGAGCATTTTCCATTTCTAGAATTTTATAGGCAGCAGGAACTTGCGCATGGGCAAACTCACAGAGGATATGTTTCCAGTGTTATTGATTCTGATTCGAATTAAGCTAATATCAAATGGCAGATTTTCGTTTATCGGGCTCATTTAAATCATAATCCATATTCTCTGCACCATATACCAATCCTGTTTCAAAAATTTTCTCGTTTAAAATCGACTTCTTCTCTAGTCAGCCTGCGGGTGCTAACTACAATATCTCAATAACTAATTGGTGTCCAAACCACGCCCGGTTTTATGCTGTAGTTCATCAATTCGTTTAGATGCATCGGCTTTTGACAGGCTTTCATCAAATTGTTCGCCAGCCTCATCAGAAAGTGTTTTTAAATAGGAACTCTGTGCACCAGTCATTGGCTCATCGCCTGTTGTCCAATCATCAGGATTCTTAACTGTATTATCACCTCTCAAGCCATTATTTCCCTCGATCGGTTTAATTTCGTTTTCGGTTCGTTTATTTTCTTCGTTATTTATCATTGCTAAAGTGTTTAGTATTTAAAAGCAACAACGAAGAATTCCTCAATGTTTTAGTTATTCCGTAAAAGAGTTAATAATATCAATTGATGAGTTAATCACTTCAAAAAGAAAGTATCAGGATGATCATCGGAACAGACATCTCTCAGTGTTTCCTGATTATTATTGGAGCCTTATTACTCTCTTAAATTGTAAAATTTGCATCAAATCATTCCATAGGCCAAAAGAGATGGCCAAAACCGGTTTGTCAAAAAAAAGTCAAAATTATATAACCACAATAAAAAATCCGTCTCTAAGACTCAAAAATGGCCTTTTTTAAATAATCAGGCTTGGAAATAAATACAAGCTTTGCAATATTTGCCATCTTTTCTGACAGGTTCCAAGATTTCTTGGCCAGACAAACCCTGTTCTGGAAGCAACCCTAAAAGGCAAAGTAAAAAAACAATATACTCATGATATATGAAAGGGATTACCAGAGAATTTGAGTTGCCGCATGGCGAAACCGGAAAGCAGGTTAAAGTCAGTATTAATGCGGATGATGATTTGTATTTTGTAAGCATCGGAGGTAAATTTATCGGTGCTCTGGAGCGAGACCTCCATTCACCTAACGGATATTCCTCAACTGATGCAGAGCTACAGCCCTTTATGGCACAGATAGTTGCACACCTTGATGAATCTTTTGGAGCGGGATAACAAACCATTCCTAACCATTAAAGTAATCAATCCTAGTTATGGGCCACCGCAATTAGTGACCCATATCCATGCCTACGCAGGCTGAGGACAGAAGGAACAAGTGAAATCAATGTAGAAACGGCTATGTGAAAAAAAAACATACATCAAGAGGCTTTAAAAATCATCATCCAGCCCCTATTTCACCACAAGATTTTTTAACGGATAGATTATTTCCTATTAATTTCCATTTGGACCAGTACAAGGCTGTTAACTATCTTCATCACCCAAGATAAAACAATTTTTAAATCAGCTGGTTTATATGTAGTATGAATACTACATATAAATACATTGTTGTTATCTTACTGATCATATTCATAACCTTCTTTCTTGTTAAGGGCGTTTTCCAATCCCTTAATGATGAGGTTAATGGAATGCCTATTTGGTTTGTGACGTATTTTTATGATGCAAAAATTGTACTCTTACCTCTATCCTACATCACAGTATTTGTTTTGCTCCTTTGGTTTGCATCCAACAGGATGAAATAACTAGCTGTAAAACAAGATCTGGAAACTGGATTTCGATGAATGAGGGCACTAAAAATTAGGGTTAATCGATTCTGATCTTTATTTCAATTTAATTTAATTAATTTTTCATAGAAATAATCTGATGTTTCCATTTCTCAGGAAGGAAATTATTTTGAACATATTTAAAACAAAAAAAACTTTTTTTCACTTAAGATAAAGCCAGCGTAGAAACAATTTGAAACCCAGCAGAAGGACGAAATAAAAACAACCGTTGGATTAAAAAAGCGTTTTGAGCAAAGCATGTGTTTTACCATAATCAAATAAGAAAATAAATCCTTGATGATCAATCACCGCCAGTCCGAGCGTTTTACCGGTATTATCAGAAAACTATTTATTATTTTTCTGATATTTACCTTTATAGTTACAGCCGGGTCATTTATGCTCCGACACACCATTACCACTAAACTGGATCGTTTAAGCGGCCAGCTGCACCAGCCATGGCAACAACCTGCAATCAACAGGCTCCTAGTTGATCTTAACTTAACCGAAAACAGCTTTCGGCAGGCAAGTGCTAATGGGCAGACGGGTGATTTAGAAGCCTATAAAAAACATCTTAAGGATATTTTTGCGAAGATGGGAGGCATCATCAATCGCTATAAAGCCGACGGAAATGGTCACATACCGAAAAGCAAACAGCAGATCGCGCTCGCGCTTCAGCAAAAAATAGCGGTATCGCAACAGCTGTTTGATCTTCAAAAAAGATTTACATCACTCCTTGAGGAAACAACCTTAGCCTCCATCAATGACCGATCATCTGCAAACGCCTCTAGGCGGGGTAATATGCGAACCGATACCTCAGTTTCGGTTTATCGGGAACAGACCAAAAGGAGCCTGATTAAACGGTTAAAAGATGCCGTCAAAAATACTTCTAAAGTCAAAGTATTGACGATCAAGCAGCCCAAAAATTTACAGAATGCCAATATTGAGACTAACCAGAGCAATTTATTGAGCGCACTTGGTGAACAGTATGCGCTGTTGGGCCAGTCAAACCAGGAAATGATTCTGGCAAATTTAAACCTGCTCACCGAACTGCGCCAGCTTTTACTCGATGTTCAGGGTATCGAACGGGTAGCATTTGAGAAAAGCCGGGAAGAGATACTCCAAGAGTACCGATCCACTTCTCGCGATCTAAACACATTCACCGCCATAGCATCTGTATTCATTCTGATATTTATCATCATCCTAATAGCCTATATAAGAAAGGCATCCGGTGCGGAAAGGCGGTACATTATGGAAAATTCGAGGGCTGTCAGACTGGCTGGACAGAAGTCAGAGATACTCGCTATTATGAGCCATGAGATCCGCAATAAATTAATGGCCATCAACGGTGCGGTATTTATGTTGAAGAGAACGACTTTATTGCCTGAACAGGAGAAAAAAATCACCTCCATTAAATTGTCCTCCACCCTGCTCCTAGAAACGGTGAACAATGTTCTTGATGTTAGTAAATTGGAGCAAAGCACAACTGAACTAAAAGTAAACCCATTTTCTCCCCACCAAGCAATCAGCGATTCGATAGAGGCCATGCGTTTTATGGCTGAAAGAAAGGGAATTGATTTGAATTTTGAATTTGAGGGAAGGATTGATGCAAGCGTAAACGGAGATGATTTACGGCTTAAACAGGTGCTCATTAACTTATTAAGCAACGCGATTAAATACACAGACAAAGGCTATGTGAATCTAACGGCTGAGCTCCGGGAAAACGGAGACTCTTTTTTGCTTAACGTAAGCGTAAAGGATACAGGCTCAGGGATTGCCAAAGCTAAGCAGGCTAAACTATTTTCCCCTTATTACCAGGCTGGCGGGCAAAAGCCGGGAACAGGTTTGGGTTTATATTTGTGTCGCCATCTGGTAAAGCTCCAGGGTGGTAACATTGAACTTGAAAGTGATGAAGGCCAAGGCTGTACGGTGCAGTTTTCAATCCCTTATTAATTCCTTTTTCTTATTAGGTCTGAAATTTAAACTGTTATAAGTGAAAGCTTGTAGCCGATGTTGTGTGCTGAGGTTGCCATGAGATACTTCCTGTGAAATTTTACCGGGCTCACCTTTCCTTTTCTCCAAGATAAAGTTACCTTTGGAGCGAAATAAAGCGCATAACTATAAATGTCCTATACCATCAACATCACTCCTACCCTTCAATTTCATGAGGAATAAGCTTAACTGTATTGTTATTGATGATGATCCTGAGGTAAGCAGTTATGTCAGTGAGTTTGTTCGAGAAACTTCTTTCCTTCATCTGGTTTCCGTACATGGCAGTCCAGCTGAAGCCATCGATGTTCTGGGCAGTTCAGATATTGATTTGATCATACTAGATATCAATCTTCCGGGAATTGATGGAATGAGTTTTGCCAAAACACTCTATGATCAATATGGAAAGGATATGCCAAGGATAATCTTCATCAGTGGCTCTGGCGACTATGCTTCACAGGGGTATAAAGTAGATGCTATCGATTACCTTTTGAAGCCCTTTACTTACGAGGATTTTTTCAAAGCTGCTTTTAAAGCCAAAAATTATCTCGTGCCAACAGTCCAAAAAAGTGAGGCAGAAGAATTTATCTTCCTCAAGGTAGAGCATGAATTGATCCGGGTAGCCATTAATGAAATCCTTTACGGAGAGAGCCAGAAAGACTATGTAAATATTTTTACCAAAGGTGGAAAGATGATCACGGCACTATCGACCATGAAAGCAATGGAGCGTTTATTGCCACCAGAACGTTTTATGCGCATACATAGATCTTTTATTGTCGCATTGGATAAGATAGATGCCATTCAGCATTATACAGTCAAAATCGGTAAAGCGGTCATACCTGTTACTGATCAATATCGCCAGCAGTTCAAATCACATTTTAAATCCTGGTTATAATCTTTAGATCACCAATTGATCTCGACGATTAACCTAAACCTTCTATCGGACGGGTAAGGCTTTCTGACGAACGCATTTTCTACTAAAAATACAAATAACTTTCTTTGAAGTGTTTACCTGAGGGCTGAGAAGCTCTCTTACCAATATGACACGACCATGAAAAAAAATATTTTTAATTATCCGAGCTTCTATCCACACGTTGCTAAAAATGTAAAGTACCTCAACCCATCAAAGGGCTGAGCTCCATACATCTGATCTAAAAATCATAAGATTTTAAGGAGAATCCCTGATCCTGAGGTGCATTTAATGTACTGCCCGCCGACAGTTTTTGTACGGTGGGTGATTAAGCGTTCCCGAATCGGCCAAATCTTTTATAGCTATCCACTTACATTGAATTACAGCTTAAAATAAATAAAAACACCCAAAAGATGAATATCAAATTTACAAAACCCACAATTTTGATCGCTTTGTTAAGCTTATCAACTCAATTATTTGCCCAGGAAACCCCTACTGCTTCGGGCAGGTTTGGCAAACAATCTTTAAGAACATGGAATATTGGAGCGCATGGCGGTATCTTAAGCCAAAATACCTTTATAGGTGGCGGAAGCGTAAAAGCCAGAGAATTTAAAAGTATTGGTTATGGCGCTTTTATCAAAAAGCAGATCTTGCCAGCTTTGGGCTTGCAGGCCGACTTTTTACGCGGCGAAATCAAAACCTTAAATAGTATTAGCACCATCGAACAGAAAAACAGTATCAATTGGTCAGGCTCATTAACTGCAGTTTTGAACATTGCTAACTTCAGCCTAAATACTGAAAATGCCGTTTTAATTCCTTATCTGAAAGCAGGTGCAGGTTATATGTCGTCAGATGCTCAACTTGGAAATACTGAAGTATTTTCTGAAAGAGAGGGCTGGTTTATCCCGACTGGAGTTGGATTTAAATTTGGGGTTGCCAAAGGAATCAATATCGATCTGGGCTACGACATCAACTTCATTAAATCATCACAAACCGTAAAAAATGTTTACAATGAAAGCAGGTTCTCTTACGCTCATGCAGGTTTGGAATTTGCTTTGGGAAACAGAGAAAATTCTCAGCTACAAAACTACAGTGCAGTTGCTGATTTACGCAAACAAAGCGCAGAAGAAAGCGCTGAGTTAAGAAAAGCGTTGTCTACCGCAGAGCAAAACGCCGCAAGAGATCGAGAACAATATGCTAAAGATTTAGCGGATGATGATAATGATGGTGTTGCCAACAAGTTTGACAAATGCCCTGGCACGCCTTCAGGCACCGTTGTTGATGGCTCAGGATGTCCTTTAGCTGCTCCAACTACCATTATCAAAGAAACAACTGTAATTACCGAAGCAGACCGCAAGGTAGTAAGAGATGCGATTTCAAATCTGGAATTTGATTTAGGCAAATCAACTATCCGTTCAAAATCATACTCGACATTGAACAGAGTTGCCGCCCTTTTAATAGAGAAAAACTTTAGTTTAAAATTGGCTGGACATACAGACAATACTGGTGGTAGAGAATTAAATCTGCGTTTATCAAAAGAAAGAGCAGAATCTGTAAAAGCTTATCTGGTATCTCAGGGTGTTAATGCATCCAGAGTTGAAGCCACCGGCTATGGACCTGATCAACCAATCTCAACTAACAAAACCGCCGCAGGACGCCAGGAAAACCGCCGCGTAGAGTTCACTTTATACTAATCCATTAATATTATCAAAATCAATCATGAAAAAGTTTTTAGCAACAGTAATTATTTCAGCAACCACTATCCTTGCTGCAAATGCACAGATCCAAAAAGGCAATGTACTAGTGGGTGGAAACCTGACCAATATCAACCTTGGACTGGATGATCCGAAAATCTTCAGTGTAGACATTACCCCTAAAGCAGCCTGGTTTATTCAGGATAATGTAGCGCTGGGTGGTTATGCAAATTTTGGACTGGAAACAGCCAAAAATTCAAATACAACAACGAGCTACGGAGTTGGCGCATTGGGCCGATATTATACTGGGCAAGATGTTGAGGTTCTTCGCCACGGACGTTTCTTTGCGGAGGCAACCGTAGGGATAGGTGGCGTTAACGTAAGCAAAGGCGGTGGCAACACCAACGGATTAAACCTTAGTGTTGGACCTGGTTTTGCCTATTTCATCACTCCAAACATCGGATTAGAAACCTTATTAAAATACAATGGACTGGTAGGTTTTGGAAGTGCTACAACACAGAACAACCTTAATTTATCTTTCGGTTTTCAGATCTATTTACCGGGACAGAGAACTGCCAATAAGGTAAAAAAAGATATTAACAATTAGTAACCAAGTTTTAATGCTGCTTTCTGTTGAAAGCAGCATTTTTTCAATATAAAACACAAATTTCTAAAGGCTTTCGCCATTTCTAGTCGCTCTTCAAATAATTTCTATCCATCTACCTATAAAAATAACAATATGGAACACAAAATTGATACATTAAGAGATAAGTCTGCCATCGGATTTATCAGTCGCTTATCCTGGAGCGCAGTAATCGCAGGGGTTTTCATCGCCATTGCAATTCAACTTTTATTGAGTTTCTTGGGGTTGGGCATTGGCTTTGGCAGCATCAATCCACTTGATGAGGCTAAACCTTTTAGTGGCCTTGGCACTGGCGCATTAGTCTGGTGGATCGTTACCATGCTGATCTCCGTATTCACAGGTGGCTGGGTTGCAGGCTGGTTTTCTAACCACGTACAAAAAACAGATCTAATATTGCATGGGCTGTTGACCTGGTGCCTGCTTACATTTTTGAACATGTACCTAATTACCTCATCAGTTGGAAAAATTGTAGGCGGTGTTGGCACGGTAATTACTAAGGGATTTTCACTTGCTGGAGAAGGAATCAAGGCAGTAGCTCCTGAAGCTGGTAAAATGATCAAAGACCAGTTGGGCGCTGATGATAACACATTTGGAAAAATGAAACGTGAGGCAGAATTATTGCTAAAACAGACAGAGAAAAAAGAATTACAGCCTAATGCATTAAACAAGAAAATTGATCAGGCATCCAATCAAGGAGAATCAACAGGAAAAGCAGTTCTGGAAAACCCTCAGGAGGCACAGCAAAAAATTGATGCCCTTTTCTCCAAATTATTTTCTGAAAACGATTCTACCTTCAATGCGGTAGATCAGGAAGCATTAGTAAATATTGTAAAAAACAGAAGTGGAAAAAGCCAGGCAGAATCGGAGCAGATTGTTGAAAACTGGGTGAGTACTCTAAAGACCGCCAAAGAAAAAGTTAAGGAAGTTAAAGTAGAAGCAGAACAAAAAGCAAGAAAGATTGGCGATGATATGGCATCTGCCCTTTCAAAATTTGCCATCTTCTCCTTTATCGGCATGATACTGGGCGCAGTTAGTGCGAGTTTCGGAGCAGTTTTAGCTTCAAAAAAACGCCTCACAATCATTGAAACAAAACCTGTGGAAAGGATTTAACCTTATTGATTAATAAAATAAAAATATGACTAAAGGAAAGAGAATAGGAACCATTGCTGCGGTGATTGCCATTTTACTGCTTATCGGCTTGGCTTATTATAATTACTTTTTTGTTTTCGGGGAAGGCGTTAAGGCTGGAGAGTTGAATTACATTGTAAAGAAGGGCTATATTTTTAAAACGAATGAGGGAAAACTCATTCAGAGTGGCGTCCGCTCCAGACAAACCGGAACACTGCAAAACAATGAGTTTGAATTTTCTGTTTCTGATGAAAACATTGCGGCAAAATTGATGGGAAACAGTGGCAAATTTTATGAACTGCATTACAGGGAATATAAAAGTAGCCTACCCTGGAGAGGATTTAGTAAATATGTTGTTGACAGCATTTACGCTGCAAGGGAAATTCCAGATTAAAGCGGGAAACAAATTATAACCGGCCTTTCATTAAGAAAATTGAAAGCGATAAGAGCAGAAAAATTAACATAAAATAGTTACACTTAAATCAAATACAATGGACAAATTAGAATTAAAAGGTGCCTGGAATGAGCTAAAAGGAAAAGTTAAACAGGCCTATGGAGATCTGACTGAAGATGATCTAAAGTACGAAGAAGGAAAGGATGATGAACTTTACGGAAAACTACAGCAAAAAACGGGAAAAACCCGTGAACAAGTTGTAGATTGGTTAAAATCCTTGTAGTCGCCACTCTATTTAAAGCTCCAAAACCAGTGTTTTGGAGCTTTTTCAATATAAACAGTTTCCATTATTTAATCAAATTATAGCTTACCAACTGAGAACGTTTTGAGTAAAGCAGAAATTGGATATCAAATAGATAATAATAAAATAACAACATCTTGCTGTGCCATAATCAGCTTTAAGTAGCATCGCTAAAGAAGGTTAGTAATATATTCTTACCGCTCCTACGCTACCGCAAAATCACCTACTATTTCAGCAGAAAGTAAATCAGCAACATATCTGCCACTTATCACATACTATCAACCGAATGCTTATCGCTTTTCAAACCACTTTTAATAACAAATGCAGCGATAATAACAATGATGGCATAACAGGCATAAACAATATTTTCCCGAGCAGGATCATGATTGTTGGAAACAGAGATAGCCAATAGTGCCCAAATTCCCACAACTGCAAATTCTCGAAGGTTTCTGGTATAAACCATAACCACATTAACCAATCCAGCTGCGCAGATCATAATGATTGCCCAATTGATGCTGGAAATCCCCCAGCCCTGCCAGCCAATTTTGGTCAAATAGGCAGAAATATTCGCTACAAAAGCTACCGTAATCCATCCAGAATACATTGCAAATGGCCAGTATACAAAAAGATATTCCTTCAATGGATGAGCATCGAGTTCCATTCGGGTATTGACTACTATCTTCAGCAGAGAAAAAAGAAGAATTCCCATGATCACCACCGAAATTCCGGTATAATCATATAACCATGCAACTACCCAGAGGGCATTCGCCACACAGGACAGAACAAACCACCAGCCGATTTTAGACACAATAGCGGATTTGATCGGATCTTTTCTACCATTTACTCCGGTATAAAAAATAAAACCCAGAAGCCCAAGATAAATGATGCCCCATATAGAAAAGGCATAGCCCGCCGGCGTAAAGTAATTTAAATACCTGTCAGAAACCATTTTAATACTATTGCCGTTCATTAGCCCAGCATTAGAAAGGTAGTTGACCAAAATTGTCAGAATAAGAGCAATTCCGTTGGCAAAGGGGAGAATTTTTTTAGTGTGATCCATCTTTATATGAAAATATAATTTGCCCAGTCAAGATAAGGAAATTTGCGATAAAGCGTGATGATACATATTCGGCACCTACTCCTTAGAGTTGTCTGCAAAATGCATGAGAAATAATCTAAAGTAAATGGCATTTGTAAGCTAAAATCAAAATTTGGGGTGAAAAACTAGTTTATAATCAAATCCGTTTTAATTTTAACGAGATAAGAAAACATAAATACCTAAAATGTTGTTAGTGTGATAATTATTGCCAAAATTTTCATGAGAAATAACATCCCTAAGAAGCCGCTGCAGGCGCTGAACTTTTTCATGGCCGATATGCAGGCTGGAATAGGACCCTTTCTTGGAATATTCCTTTTGGCTCAAGGCTGGAAGAGTGGTTTGATTGGAACGGTAATGACAATTGGCGGGGTTGCTGGGATGCTTATGACTGCACCTGCAGGTGCATTAATTGATTCTACTAAAAGAAAGAAATTATTTGTGGTAGTTCCCGCAATATTTACAGTCCTGGCTTCGGGGCTCATTCTACTTTCCCAAAACTTCTGGATCGTCTCCATTTCACAGGTTTCAACAGCGATTGCAGGTTCGGCGTTAGGCCCGGCGGTAATCGGCATTACCTTGGGCATTGTAAAACAGAAAGGCTTTAACAGACAGAACGGTTACAATCAAGCTTATAATCATGCTGGTAATGTGGTTGGTTCTGCATTATCGGGTTTTTTGGGGATGAAGTACGGGATGCCCGCTGTTTTCTTACTTGCTGCTCTATTTGGGGTGCTAGCCATCACATCGGCACTAATGATTCCATCCAAATCAATTGATGACAGAGCTGCGAGAGGACTTTCAGATTCTAATTTAGAAGACCAAGCTGGGGGAATCAAAATTTTGTTGCAGTGCAAACCGCTTTTAATCCTCGCTGCCGCACTTGCCTTTTTCCATCTGGGAAATGGAGCAATGTTGCCACTTTACGGCATAGCTGCAGCAAATAAGAATATAGGAAATCCAATTATGTTTGTCGCATTAACCATCATTATTGCACAGGTGGTCATGGTAGGGGTATCACTGTTCGCAATGAAACTTGCTGAGCAGAGCGGTTATTGGCTGGTTTTGCTAATTTCTTTTCTTTCCTTGCCACTAAGAGGGATTATTGCCTCCCAAATGATTAGTCACATAGGGCTTTATCCGGTACAGATTTTAGATGGAATTGGCGCCGGCCTACAGAGCGTTGCTGTACCAGGCTTGGTCGCCCATATCCTTAATGGAACAGGGCGAGTAAATATCGGTC
Source organism: Pedobacter fastidiosus (assembly GCF_014306625.1). Taxonomy (GTDB): domain Bacteria; phylum Bacteroidota; class Bacteroidia; order Sphingobacteriales; family Sphingobacteriaceae; genus Pedobacter; species Pedobacter fastidiosus. The sequence goes on along the minus strand of NZ_JACRYL010000023.1, from coordinate 48,527 downwards.
AGGGTGCGGTGATGACCATTCAGGGTTTGGGTGCAGCAATTAGCCCGGCTGTTGGGGGTTGGATCTCTCAAGGCACTGGATATGAGTATTCCTTTTTAATTTTGGGAAGCTTTGCTCTTGTCTCGGTTGTCCTATGGATTTATTTTTCCCCACTCCTTAAATCGGCTTGCGGAATACCTAATGAAGGGAAGTCTTTAACTAGAAAAACCTAATGGAGACGGGAAATTTCTACATCCTTCTAATTGCAATTCTCACCATTGCAGGAATAATTATTCGACCTTTCAAAATTCCAGAAATGGTTTGGGCAGTTGCAGGCGCTGCGCTTCTTCTTATTTTTAAGTTGATTTCTTTTGCCGATGCAACGAGCGGAATTTTGAAGGGCTTAGATGTTTACCTGTTTTTATTGGGCATGATGATGCTTGCTGAAACGGCTCGAAACGAAGGTGTTTTTGAATGGCTGGCAGATATTGCAACCAGAAAAGCCAATGGTTCTGCATCGGCACTTTTCTTAATGATATATTTAGTTGGAATCGTGGTAACAGCATTAATGTCAAATGATGCAACCGCCGTTGTGCTTACACCGGCTGTTGCCGTAGGAGTTCGGGCTGCAGGAATTAAGAATCCTTTGCCTTACCTATTAATCTGTGCATTTATTTCTAATGCTGCATCTTTTCTGCTACCCATTTCAAACCCCGCAAATCTGGTTATTTATGGAAATGATCTGCCCACGCTCACTCAATGGATCCCTATGTTTTTGATTCCTTCCATAACTTCTATCACAATAACATTTTTGATATTACGCTTCTCCCAGCGAAAAGAATTAAAGGTGAGTATCCGAAAGGATATTCTTGGCGTAAACCTTTCAAAAGCCGGAAAAGTAGCGGCATATGGGATCTTGATTACCTCAATTGTACTAATGATTGCATCAATGAATGGCATATCGCTCGGAATGATGACGGCAATAATGGGGCTAACCACTTCCTTAATTGTTTTAATTGTTGCCAAAAAAAAACCAAATGCAATTTTAAAAGGCATTTCTTGGTCAGTTATCCCATTGGTTGCTGGTTTATTTATCCTTGTGGTCGGGATTGGAAAGACAGGCATTCTAGATCATTTATCAGATCTTCTAAGCCTAGAAACTCAAAAATCTGAATCTATCACAGCACTTTTTGGAGGCATAATAGCTGCCTTTGCTTCCAATTTATTTAACAATCTGCCTGCCGGTTTAATAGCCGCTCATGCAATTCAGTCTGCTCATGTCTCCGGATTGGTCAGGGCATCTGTGGTTATAGGAATCGATCTAGGTCCAAATTTATCACTAACAGGTTCACTGTCTACAATTCTTTGGTTAGTTGCGATTCGTAGAGAAGGGCTATCAGTTTCGGGATGGACATTCCTTAAAACTGGTGCTTTGGTCATGATACCTGCACTTTTTGCTACTTTATTAGCACTCTACATCATGATGGGATAATATATTCTTCGCAAAATTTCTAACTACAATTTAAAATCAAGGCAGGTGTAACAAGGTGCAAAAACAGAAAAACCTTTTGATAAAAGGTTTTTCTGTGTGATTTTATAGCGTTGTTTTTGTCAAACAAGGATTTAACTTTCGAAATAAAAACTGTTGATACTAATCGTCGTCGTCTTTCTTTTTCTTTTCTAAAATAACAAATGCACTTCTTTTAGGCGCAGGCATAATCGATTTTTCACCTTTAACCGATTTCCAGATTACTTCGTTTAAATCCAAATCAGGAGCCGAATCCTCCTTTGCAAAATTAAAAAGTTCTGATCGTTTACTACTTTCATTCACAGCTACATTTCTGGTGTCTAAATTTATTGTAGGCTGAATTGTAGTGTATGGAGTAAAATCTGGTTTGCTGGTAAAGCACTCATATAAAGGAACGGCGGCCGCATCGTACTGGCTCATTGGAGGCAATCCTAAAATTAGCTCCATCGTTCTTAAAAAACCCGAAGTAGAGTACATGGTGTGTATGGCTGTATTTCTTTTTACATAAGGGCCAACTACATACGCAGGAGACCGATGCGCATCCACATGATCAGGACCATTTTGAGCATCATCTTCGAGAATAAACACAACAGATTCTTTCCATACAGGGCTGTGTGAAAGTTTATCTAAAATTCTTCCTACAGCCAAATCGTTATCTGCAACGGCAGATTGTGGAGATACTTTACCCTTTTTCTGCCCGCTTGTATGATCATTGGAAATTCTTAAGGTGCTAAATTGCGGAACCGAATTGGCAACCACCAGAGAATCAAAATCATGAATCCAGGCATCTGCCCTAACCTGATCGGTTATATCCATATCAAAGCCTGGAGAGCTTGGGCACATATGGCCCTGCAGAGATTTGATATTGGCCTTTGCATAATCTCCAAACTCACCATAACTGCGATAACTAACTCCGGCACGCTGGCAATAATCCCAAATAAAACCTCCTTTTGGATAAGTTACGGGTCTGCCACCTTCAAAAGTTGTCGATCCGCCACGAGCGCCATAACTTGTAGGCCAGGTTTTTTCAACCACATCGGTTGCGTAGGCAGCCATACTCCAGTTGTGCCCATCGGCACTTACTTCAGCATCTACATAAAAATTATCCAATAACACATAGTTCTCTGCAAGAGCGTGTTGATTTGGCGTAATTCTTTTCCCGAAAAGGGTTAGCGAAGAATCACCATTACCCTTCGTTACATCTCCTAAAACCTGATCGTAGGTACGGTTTTCTTTAATGATGTAGAACACATGTTTAATGGGTGATTTTTCGCCCTGTTTACGAGGGATCGGATTGCCTTCCTCCCCATCGGCCATGATCGTTCTTTTATCGCTAAATGGCGTGTTCGCGTAAACCTGTGTAGTATAACTTTTTAATTGTTCGGGCTTTGGTGAATCAATAATGGATAGTGTTCCCTTAAATAAACCTGCTATATATTGAAGTTTATTAGTCGCTGTACTTCCCATTTGATAGCCACTATTATCGGCCTTAGAAATTGGTTGCGGTCCTTGTGGATTCGCCATAGAAGTATTGCCCTTACCATTGGTTACTAAGATTTTCGAGCCAATAACCTTAACATTTGTTGGGTACCAGCCAACTGGGATAAAACCTAAACTCTGACTTGCTCCAGGCTTGCTTACATCAAAAACAGCCAAACAGTTATTATCCGCATTGGCGATGTATAAAGATTTTTCATTAACACTTAGCGCAAGACCATTTGTAGTAGAACCAGTAAGCTGAGTTGCATATAACGTAGTTGCAATTGTTTCTATAACTTTATTATCGGTTGTGCTAATCACAGAAACCGTATTGTCATTCGCGTTGGCTACAAAAAGATAATTCCCCTTTTTATTCAACAATAATTCATTCGGATGATCCCCCACTGGAATAGATCCAGTGATTTTCTCTTCAACCACATCTACAACCGAAATCGCCTTACCGCCCCATAAAGAAACATATAATTTAGTTTCATCGGCAGAAAGTACACAGCTGTATGCAATTGCATGCAGTTGAATTCTTTTAATTATCGTTTTGGTAGTTGGGTTAATAACGTAAAGACTGCTATCCTCTTTTGTTACCGTAAAAAGCTTGGTGTTGGTTTTATTTACGGCAATGCCAGCAGGCCCTATTTTTCCTTTTGGCCAAGCTTCTCCAAGCTTTATGGTGTCGCTTTCTGCCAGCTTATTGTTACGAATACTGAAATTTATAATGATGTTATCATTTCCCCCAGATGCGTAAATGTGTTTTTCATCTTTTGTAAAAGCCAACCCATACCATGATTTTTTGAGTATTTTCTCATCTAAAATCTGTTCTGTTTTAGCATCAATAAGTTGAAGAGATTGCGTACTTTGACCATTATTGGTAACGGCGATAAATTTTCCCGAAGCGCTAACCTGCATGTTCAAGGGTAAATCGCCCAATTGTAGAGAATGCCCAGCAGGACTTAACTTCCAACCGTTTGGCAAAAGAATTTGTTGTGTACTTTCTATTTTCCCTGGCCATTGCGCATAAACGCCCTGAAAAACAAGTACAAACATAGATATGAAAAGGTATTTTTTCATTGTAGAATATTTATTATTTATGAAGATTGAAATTAACTAGAGCACGAATGGTGTAACCATTACCCGATGCAATGGAACCAATTTCGCGGATAGCTTCTGATGGAACAACTGAACTTCGTGTGACATAAAACACAGGTCCGCCAGATAGAGAAAATGATAATTTTGAGCGACTTGGGGAAAGATTGATAGATGGCCCAACCATAACTTTGGCTCCTCCCTCTGCTTCGTCTTTTTCCCAAAAGCCTTCCAAATCTTGTCCTAATGCCTCAAAGCCTAGATAAAAGCCATTGGTGATTTGATGTTGAAAACCTAAACCAGAAATAAAATCAAGTTTATCTCGTGTTTTATCGAAAGCTTTTTCAAAGCGCAAATTACCAACCAATCGCCAATTAAGCTGATCAAAAGAAGCTGAAATCCGGCTGATTGCCGAGCCTGTGTTAGACCAATCTCTACTAAGCCCCAGCCCGGCACCAAGCCGGAAACCGAATGCTTCCTTCCCTCCAATCAAATCTCTAATAACTTCGGCTTGTTGCGCAGAACTGATTCCTCCACCGTTGGCAAAACCAACCGATGCCGTTGCGTAAAGGGTAAACCGACTCCCTAAATAACCCTTAACGCCAAATTGTTGACCCAAACCATCATAACCAAACTGTCCTGAAGCCCGCTCTCCATAGCTTCCAGAATAATGGATGTTCCATTTTTGATTTTCAGCAGTAAGTGTGTTTACCGAAAATAAAAATGGTTGAGAGGCCAATGAGCTTGCAAAACTAGACGGCGGGCTAATGATTTTATTTTGAGCATTTGAGCAAAAAATAATGGAAAGAAAAGCGAAGTTTAATAATATTTTTTTCATGCCGAATTATCTCCAAATGTTAGAAGTTGTTAACTGCATCAAAAATAAATCTAGTCGGTTAAAATCATGTTAAGTTTGTATTAACAGCGTCCTAACGAACATAAATATTACACAATAGAATGATTATTGATTTTTTGGAGAGAAATTGTAGCCAAAAAGATAGGTCAATTTAAATAGTAATTTACAGATTATTGACTTCAAAACCACGATAACTGAGCATCTCTGCATTATGAGAAACGATAAGTTTTAATCCCATTCTTTCTATAATTTGATTGGCTTCAACGATATTTCTGTGCAAATCATTTATGCCTCTAATTTCAATTCCCTTTGCCATCATTTTAAATTTGATGGGCTCAAATTTATTGATAAACTGTTGTAGATCTGAACTGATATTGGCTTTGATGTTTTCCATTGTAGAATTTTAAATTTCTTTGTGCAAAACAATGCAAAGCATTTAAACTTATCTGTGCATTCATGTTATCTTATTAATTATTCCACAATTTGTTAACTAAAGTGTAGCACTTTTTAGTTATTTATCTTTAAAAATTTCTTTCAGTTTTTTGTTCAACTCCGCTCCTCTTAAGTCACGAGCAATAATTTTACCTGAAGGATCAATTAAAAAACTTGCTGGGATTGATCTTACACCATAAACCTTAGCAGCGGCGTTATCCCACCCCTTCAAATCTGATACTTGAGGCCAAGTAAGCTTATCAGTTTCTATTGCCTTTAACCAAGCGTCTCTTTGTCCAGGAGAATCTAACGAAACCCCTAAAATTTGAAATCCTTTTGATTTATACATTTGATATGCAGCCACTACATTTGGATTTTCAGCTCTACATGGCCCGCACCAGCTGGCCCAGAAATCCAACAACAGATAGTTATTTTTAAAGTCTGATACCTTCACAATTTTCCCTTCTGCATTTTGCTGTTCAAAATTAGGTGCAATTTTGCCCACTTTCGCACGCTCTTGCGAGGCTACAAGTATAGGGATTCCCTTTGCCATTGGACTTTCCTTCAGTTTTGGAGAAAGTTTATCGTATGCAAGTTTTGTAGGTTCTGCCATTCCCGGTTGGGCTGCAATTTGCGATAAGCTAATTACGCTTAAATAAGAAGTAGGATGTTTTTTTGCAAAAGCCAAATGAATTTGAAAAGATTCATGCATAATCATTTGCTCCCGTTTAATAAAGCTATCTAAAACCAAACTATCCTTTTGGTTCTTCTCCGGCAAAGCCTCGTAAGATTTTCGCAGCGAAACAAATTTCTCGTCATTTTCCTTCAACATTAATCGCAATTCTTTATTAAGTGCATTGCCAGGAGATCCAGTAATTACGATCTTTTTTAAAGAATCAGTTGTTGCCATATTTATAGGACTATTTTCTAAATAGAACTTAAAATAATCCATGTTTTCACCTTTTGCTAGCTTGTTTACATATGGATTCTTATTTAAAAACAAAGAAGCAAATACAGGAAATTCTACTTTTCCGCTAAAATTAAAGCGACCATCTTTAACAAAGGCAGAATCTGTAATCTGCTTATTATTAGACTCATAAACCAAGTAAATTTTATTCCCGTTGATTAAACCGTTACCATTTCCATTAATTTTAAAGGTTTCTTGAGCTATAGAAAGTAAAGGGATAAGAAATAAGGATATGGAAAAGAAGTGCTTAATCATAGGGATTTACGTTTAGGTGTACTTGTAAATTTAAGCTTTGCAGATATTAAAGAAGTGTAATTATTAGGTTTGTTACAAACTTCAGTTTCTTTAAATTTTGATTTTAAGTTTTTTTATTTCCTGTACATAAGAACCAAGGCATCAAGCCTAAAACAGAGTTAGATCTAAAGCCGTGGTACGTGTCTCCACGCACCACCAAGAGAGAATAAGCAAGGCATTTTAATTAGGTTGATGCTCAAATAAAATATTATTTGATAAATCGGGAATATTAGAAATTACACTTTTCAAGCATTTTATGATATTTATTTGCAAGAAAAGCAGTAAGCATTTTTGTTTCTTTATTATTGATGGAAATAAGAATAATTATGAAATCTTTTATCCTCTTGTTAACCATTTTGTTTTTGGGCGAAATTGGTCAGGCTCAAGAAAAACAAAATATAATTGATACGCTTTATGCTTCACAATTAAAACCTTTTGGCCGTACATTGTTAAATAAGCAACAGGAATTGGAACTTATCAGCTCTGCTGTACATTTTGGTTTTAAATTTGAAGGTGATCAATGCACTATTTTCGCTTCTGTTAAAGATCAAGGAGCGCATAATTATATCCAGTACGAATTGGATGGGGTTTATCAAAAAAGAATCCGTATTAATGGAAATTTAAAGGAGCCAATCGTTATTAAAACTTCAGGAAAAGGCGAACACACGGTTTGGATTTATAAAGCTACCGAAGCACATACAGGACCCATAATTATTTCAAAAATCGTGGCCAGTCATGTTAAAGCAGAATCGGTAATTAAAGCCCCATTAATCGAATTTATTGGCAATAGCATTACTTGTGGCGCAGCATCAGATACTTCTGAAGTAGCTTGTGGAAAAGGAGAATATCAAGATCAACATAATGCATACATGGCTTATGGACCAAGAGTTGCACGAGCGCTAGGCGTAAATTATATTATGAGTAGTGTAAGTGGTATTGGCATTTATCGCACTTGGAATATGGAAGGGCTATCAATGCCTCAAGTTTATGAAAACATAGATTTCCAGCTCAACAACCCAGTTAAATGGAATTTTAAAACTTATACACCACAAATTGTAAGCATTGCTTTAGGAACAAATGATTTGAGTAATGGAGATGGAAAATCGCCAAGAAAACCTTTCGACGAAAAAATTTTTACCGATAATTTTGTAAACTTTATTAAACTCGTAAAGCAGAAATATCCAAAGGCTCGAATTGCATTGTTAAGCAGTCCGATGATATCAGGCACATCAAGAGAAGTTTTACAAAAATGCTTATTGACTATAAAATCAAAGGTTAATAATTTATATCCAAATGATAAATCAGTTGAAACTTTTTTCTTTCCTTTAATGCAAGCGCATGGTTGTACAGGTCATCCAAGTGTGGCAGATCATTTAATTCTTGCCGAACAACTTAAACCATTCTATCAAAAGTTGTTAAAAAACTAAAATTAACTCACTTAAATTCAGAATTTTAAACACTAAAGCATCAAATTTATTTAATATTTTATAGATTAGAGGAAATAACATCCGCTCTGTTATGCGCCTTAAATCTTCAAATTTTCTTGGCTTAATAAAAGATGTCTTTTTGGGTGTTTTCGCCGTGCTTTTGTTTTGCTGTGGTTCGGTATGTGCGCAAACCTTACCTGTTCATTTATCTTCAGACAGTTTAAAAAACAAAAAATCAGAGTTTGGGCTGACGAATAAAAATTGGAAGTTTAATTCTGGATCCAATTCAAATTGGAAAAATCCTCTTTTTTCGGATAGTCTATGGAAATCTGTTAATCCACGATTCGGAGATTTAAACATTATACCAAATTGGAAAGGCACCGGTTGGTTTAGATTGTGGATTACGGTAGATAGCGCATTAACAAAAAACACACTTGGCCTAAGAATTAACCATGATGGCGCATCTGAAATTTACATAGATGGAAAATTTAAAGGTGGGTTTGGCAAAATTGGCACTTCTGAAAAAAATATGCAAAGGGAAAGAGCGCCATTTGAAGTAATTCCTTTCCAAATTGAGGATACAAAACCACATCTAATAGCTATCCATTACAGCAATTATCAGCCTATATTTCCAGATTTTTCCGGTTTCCAAATCTGGGCTGGCGATTATAAAAAAATGCATGTAGCTAATGAAGAAAGTAAAACACTTTTTAACTATATGTTTTTAAGTGTAGCTGCGCAATTAGCATTGGGCTTGCTCCATCTTTTTCTTTTCTTATTTTATCCCAAAAACAAACTTAATTTATATTATTTCTTTTTTTCCGTTTTCTTCGCGGCCACAAGTTGGGCAGTAAGTATTTACAATGTCACCTCTAATCCTGTAATTCAATACGCATCCAATCCCATATTCTTTTTAAGTTGCATTTTAGGTACAACAACAGCGTGGATTCTTTTGTACAAAACAGCAAATGCTAAAATCCCTAAATGGAAAGGAATAACCATCGGAATCATCACCCTTTTGTACTGTTTAAAATATTCAATCTTCCCACTGAACAATTCACAGGATGGTTTCAGTATTATTTTTTTAATCATAATGGCTGATGGAATTTGGAAATTATTCCGAGCGATTAAGAAAAGACAATCTCATGTATGGATTGTTGGATTGGGCATGGTTTTGATTGTTTTATTTTACTTTTTCGTGGGCGCAGATGTTTTCAAACTTTGGGGAAATTACCCACTAAGGTGCTTTGTAATGAGCTTGGGCATATTATCTTTTCCTTTCTGTTATTCAATTTATTTGGCGTTAGATTTTGCAACAACAAATTTCAATTTATCTAAAAGGCTAATCGAAGTAGAAGAACTTTCTACCAAAGCCATTGCTCAGGAACAAGACAAACTGGAACTGATTACCCAACAAGCAGAAAAATTGGAAGTTACGGTAAGCGAAAGAACGGCAGAAGTGAGAAGACAAGCCGATAAACTTAGGGAAATGGATGCTGTAAAATCTAGATTCTTTATTAACCTGACGCACGAATTTAGAACGCCATTAACATTAATTTTAGGCCCGGTTAAACAGCTTTTAAATAGCACACAAGATAAACAACTCACTAATTACGGAGATACAATTCAAAGAAATGCAGAGCGATTACTGAATTTAATTAACCAACTTTTAGACCTCAGCAAATTAGAAGCTGGAAAAATGGAACTCAGTAATAGTCCAACTGAAGTAATTGGTTTGCTTAAGCGTAATTTTTTATCGTTCGAATCGCTGGCTTCGCAAAAAGGAATTAAGCTTGATTTTCAATCTGCATTTGATCAAATAGAAATTTTAATCGATATAGATAAGCTAGAAAGGATTTTATATAATCTAATTTCAAATGCCATAAAATTTACCGGAGCTGGTGGATTGGTTTTGCTCGAAATTAGCCAAGGAAAAAATAACGAGGTTTCGAGCATCTCTATAAATGTAACCGATACCGGCATTGGGATTCCAGATAAAAAAATTCCATACATCTTTGATCGCTTTTATCAGGTTGATTCTTCGGATACGCGAGCGAATGAAGGTACAGGGATTGGTTTGGCCATTACAAAAGAACTTGTTGAACTGATGGGTGGTAAGCTTTTTCTATACAGTAAAGAAAACGAAGGAACAGATATTCAAGTTCAATTACCAATTCAAATTTCAAAAGGAGCAACGATACAAAAAGTCAAAATACTACCGGAAATTTCACATCAAACGGAACTTAGCTTGCCTGTTGTACCAGCAAATGAAGAAAAAGATCTTCCTTTAGTTTTAGTTATTGAAGATAATGTAGAACTCCGCAATTATATTTCTGAATTGATTTCTACTAAATATCGCCTCATTACGGCTAGCAACGGCCAAGAAGGTATCAATCAGGCTATTGAAAACATTCCAGATTTGGTAGTTACCGATTTAATGATGCCGATTATGGATGGTTATCAAGTTTGCAATACGTTAAAACAAGATGCTAAAACCAGCCACATTCCGGTGATTATTCTTACCGCAAAAGCAGATACCGAGAGCCGGATTACGGGCTTTGAAACCCGAGCCGATGCTTATCTCAGCAAACCATTCGATCAGAGAGAATTATTGGCTGTTATCGAAAATCTGATCACGTTGCGGATTCAGCTTCGAGAAAAATTTAGTATTGGTCATATTTGGTTAACTGATACTTCCGATTTACCATCTATGGAACAAGTTTTTCTGAACAAGGTAAGAAAAGTTGTAGAACTGCATTTAGATGATGAGCAGTTTAGTGTAGAAAAACTAGGTGACGAAATTGGACTTAGCCGAACACAATTGCACCGTAAATTAACAGGACTACTTAATCAAAGTCCTGGAGATTTAATTCGTTTAATCCGTTTACAGCGAGCCTACGAATTACTTAAAAACAGAACAGGAACCGTATCAGAAATCTCTTACATGGTGGGTTATGGAAACCCTAAAAATTTTTCAACCAGCTTCTCCAAACATTTTGGTTTTTCACCCTCCGAAGCTGTAAATCATTAAATTTTCCTTCAATTAAACGAATTATGCAACGTTTTAAGATGATGTTGCAACATCAGCAAACTCTTTTCATTTCTCCATTATCTTACTTTGTGGTGTAATTAATTTAACCTAAAATTTAAACACCATGAAAAAATTAGTATTCTTCAGCCTGATTGTTGTTGCCCTATGCAGTTTCAAATTTTATGATGAACCCAATCCTTTATTGGGAAAATGGGAATGGAAAAAAGTGTATAAAAAAGGGCCAATGGCAATAATGCTCCTTTTTAGAAATAACGGAACTTATGATGGCTTTGCAAATCAAAAATCGTTTGTTACCGGAACTTACAGATTAAAAAAGGATACTCTTTATATTTCTGATCCTATTTGTAATTCCAAATATGAAGGCACTTATAAAATGACCATGTATGGTGCTCAAGATTCGGTACGATTTGATGTAATAGCCGATACCTGCAAAGGTAGAGTTGAGGGCGCTAATGCTACTGTTTATAAAAAAATAAAAGCAGTAAAATAATTAAGCTAAGAACTAGGTTATGAGAAAGTTTTATTGCTTACTTGTGCTGTGTGCATTTGTAATTATTGGAGCACAATTTGCCTTTACCAAGCCTGAACCAAAAAATGCCGTAGAGCTTGGTAAATTGCTCTTTTCTGATCCAATTTTGTCGGGAACCAGAAAAATTAGTTGCGCCTCTTGCCATAAAGAAGAATTTGCCTTTGCAGATACTTCGGCTGTTAGCCTTGGTGTACACAATCGAAAAGGGATTAGAAACACGCCATCATCCATGAATTTGAGTATGCAAGCAAGTTTCTTTTGGGATGGCAGAGCTTCTACGCTAGAAAAACAAGCACTCATCCCAATTGCAAATCCTATAGAAATGGATTTACCTATTGCCATTGCAGTTAAACGCTTGCAATTAAACACTTTCTATCGCAAGGCTTTTCAAAATGTATTTCATGAAATGCCTAATCAAAACAACCTTGCTTCTGCCCTAGCAGAATTTCAGCGGACGTTAGAAACCACGGATTCGCCTTTTGATGATTGGCGGATGAATGATAACGAAGATGCTGTAAGTGCTTCGGCAAAGCGTGGCTTTATTCTATTTAATGGTAAAGGCAATTGTGTACAATGCCATTTTGGTCCTGATTTTAATAATGTAGAATTTAGAACGATTGGTTTATACGATGGAAAAAAACTCTTGGATAGTGGTAGAGCAGGCATCACCAAAAAACCGGCAGATTTGGGTAAATTTAAAATCGGACCACTTAGAAATATCGCATTAACTGCGCCATACATGCATAATGGAATGTTTAAAACCTTAAGGGAAGTAATTAATTATTATAACGATCCCGAAAAAATAGTTCCAAATCCAGTTACGAGAGATTCTCTATTATCAAAACCCTTAAACCTTACGGAAACTGAAAAAGATGACCTGGAAAATTTCCTCCGTACGCTTACCGATAAAAGATTTGCAGCTAAACGGCAATAAGAAAATTAAAGAAGTTTATGACTTTAAAACTGAAAAAATGTTGCCTGCAGGATCTTTAAACCAAGCAATTGAAGGTCCGCCATTATTTCTGGAAATTCCCTTTTCATCTGTCTTTAAATACTCCTCATCATATATTTCAAATTGGACACCCTTTTTAATTAATTCATCAACCGCTTGATCAATATCTTCTACAGGGAAATTAAGCACTGTAAAAGTTGCAGGTGTATGATTTGGTTTTGGATAAACCATCACTTTACTCGAGTTGGGGAAATGAATCTCAATAATCCCCATCGGATTATCTACAACCTCTAAACCCAAAACATCTTTATAAAATTCTTTTGCCTTTGATAGATCATTTACAGAAAATGAGCTAAATACTTCTTTGCTATTTAACATGATTTTAGACCGTTTTCTAGTACTCTGTCATTCCGAATGCAGTGAAAAATCCATAGCGCTTTTCCCACAACAATGCTGACAGTTACTATTCTTGTTTTAAATAATCAATTATTGTTATGATAAATTTAGTTAGAATGTAAGAAAATATTAGGGTGGCTATGCGCCAAACTTAGGGGTTGATTAAGACTTTAACTTTTCCAAGCTCCCAATAATCGCCTAATTACAATAATTTCGGCAATGTGATAAGCGTTATGATCAGCAACTTGAAAGGCTTCTCTCAAAATGGTTTGTCCATCGCCATGCGGAATTGGCTCAAAAAGATCTTCAGATTCTATTATTTTGATGAATTTTTTTAGGTCATCATCAATCTGTTTAACGGTCGCTTCCCAAGTTTCTTTATCTTTTGGTGCGGTTTCTTTCGGCCAATATTCATCGGGCCATTTAGGCGATTTATGGTTTGCATCCTTACTAAACTCAAGCATATCCCACTGGGCAATTTTAATATGATCTGTTAACTGCCAAATACTGTAAGGCAGGTTATGTGGTTTTTCACCCAGCAATTCAAAAGGTAAATCTGCAAGGGCATCTTTTAAACCTACATGCGCAGTACCACCAATTAAAAGTTTTTTCAGTTCGGTTATTAATATTTCTTTTTCCATGAGTTAAATCCTATTTACATTTAGTAACAAACAGATCTGCTTTCGGTTTACCGGATTTAATTAATCGTCCAAACGGAGTCTACAAAATAGCTTTTATCATCAAAAAAGTTGGTAAGCAATTTAAAGCCCGAAGATTTTGCAAGATGATCGATTTCTTTCAACGAATATTTCTGAGAGATTTCCATAAAAATATACTCGTTTTCTCCAAAGCTGATGGCTTCAGTTTCACCGATTTTTACCTGTTGATTTTTAAGACTAATCAGGTAACTTTTGCAGGCACCAGATTCTGGATCATAGAATGCATAGTGTTCAAAATTTTCCAGATTGAAGTTTCCATCTAGTTCCTTATTTATTCTTTGGAGAAGATTTAAATTAAAGGAACGTGTTATGCCTTCCTGATCATTATATGCGGAGAGAATTTGTTGTGGATTTTTCTTTAAATCGAAACCGACAATTAACATATCATTTTCTGAAAGTACATTTTTCAATTCAATGCAAAAATTACGAGCATCTTCCACATTCATGTTGCCAATATTTGCGCCCATAAATAATACTACTTTTCTCCTTTTGGATAGTTCTGTTGCCCGTTTAAGCATTTCAAAGTAGTCTCCATTTAATCCTTGCATACTCAATTCAGGAAGTTTCAAGGGAAGATTTTGCTCTAAATCTGAAATTACGTGTTCAGAAATATCGATGGGAAAATAGGTAAAATCATGCTTTTGATCGATTAATTCTTTCAATAGATGAATGGATTTTGTGGCATCGCCAGCACCAAGCTCAATCAAATCAAAAGCATCTCCCTGGGCAGAAATCACCTGCACAAGTTCGCTGGTTTGGTTGGAAAGAATATCCATTTCTGCATCGGTTAGGTAATATTCCTCCATATTCATAATCTGCTGGAAGATGTAATCGCCTTTTTCATCGTAGAAATATTTGGAATGCATAAACTTTGGTTCGGCTTTTAAACCGATTAACGTTTCTTCCAAAAATTGTATTTTGTTTGTTGTTGTTTCAGTAGTAATCGTGCTCATAAATTTGATTATTTAACCAGGCGAATGCCCGTAAACTGCCATCTTAAATTTGGGTGAAAAAAATTGCGGTAAGTAACGCGACTGTGATTTTCTGGTGTGGCGATAGATGCACCTCGCAATACCTTCTGATTAACCATAAATTTTCCATTGTACTCACCGATTGCTCCCGGTGCCTTACTAAAACCTGGATATGGTAAATATGCGCTTTCCGTCCACTCCCATCGCTGCCCCCAATTAAAGTGTTCTGCAGCAATTTCCCATTCAAATTCTGTTGGTAATCTCATGCCTTTCCAGCTCGCAAAAGCATAAGCTTCGTAATAACTAATGTGACTTAAAGCTAGATTTTTATCTAAAACTTTTAAACCAGCAAACGTATAATTAAACCACCCACCATCAATTAAATGCCAATACATTGGTGCAGAAATGCTGTTTGTTTTTACCCAATCCCAACCCTCGGCATGCCAATAATTAAAATTTTGATAGCCACCAGCATTTATAAATTCTAAATATTCGGCGTTATTAACTAAAGCTGTGCTGATGGAAAATTCGTTTAAGTAAACTTTATGTCGATTGAGTTCGTTATCAAAATGAAAGTCATCGCCCTGATAACCAATTTCATAAACCCCTTCTTCAATAGTCACAAAATCATTTTCATTTCTTATCGAAGAATCTTCTTTCCAATGATCATCATAAGCAGGAAAAAGAGGATTGTTTCCTAAAATGTATTTAATATCTGTAATTAAAAGTTCTTGGTGTTGCTGTTCGTGGTTAAAACCGAGGGTGATCAATTCTTTTAGCTCGCCATCAATTGGCTGAGCTAAAAATTTCACCATTGCTTCATCAACATAAGCCCTGTATTTGTAAATATCAGCCACGCTCGGTCGACTTAAATTTCCTCTATCCGTTCTAATTACACGGTTGCCAACAGTTTCATAATAGCTATTGAAAACGTAATTGTAATTCTCATCAAATTCTTGATAACCTGTAACATTTGGTTTTAGAACAAATGTTTCGAAAAACCAAGTGGTGTGACCCAAATGCCATTTCGGCGGACTAACATCCGCAATCGGCTGAACCACATAATCTTCGGTAGCTAATGGCGCACAAATTTTTTCGGAATATTTCCTAATCTGAGTATAGTGTTCTGCCAGATTCATTAATTTTTATCTAGATAATTTGTTAAGTCTGTTATGGTATTAACATTTAGTGCTTTTGATTGTTTTTGCCTCATCATAAGCGCATAAGAATTGTTAAATCCTATGGGCTTTAACCACTTTATTTTGAATTTGTTTTCGAATTCTTTGCTAACATAATTATAGGTTCGATCCTTATCATGCGCAATCTCTTTCGAAAGCTTTGGATTAGGCTGTTAAAGCACTAAAAGTCCTGTTCCGGTATATTCTGGATAAAAATCTATTTGATCATTTACCAGCGCATCGAAGCAGATTTTTGTTCCACCTAAACCGGTTTTCGTCGAAACATTATAATCCGTATTTCCCTTAATCAACATGCTATACATTTCGGCGAGAATATATTGTTCTCCAAAAATTTTCGAGCCAATTCTTACGGTACCATTTTGGCCATTTCTCGAATCCTTATATAACTTATTCTTAACTAAAAAATCTTTTGCAACCCGTTCTGGCGCCTGATGAAGATAATCTGTTCGATAATTTAAATCCGTCATAATGGAATCGGTAATTTTCCCCGACAAGAGATTCAGCACTTTTTCTAACTCAGGAAATTTCTCTAAAGATGTTTCTCTAACAATCGGCGCAGCATAATATGGAGGAAAAATCCCCTTATCATCTTTCAGAATTTTAAGATCAAAAGCCTTCAACCTTCCATCTGTAGAATATCCACTAATTACATCAAGTTCTTTGGAATAGGCCGCTTTGTACATTACGGCATCACTAATCACAATCGTATGAATTTTAAGTCCATATTCAGATTTCAAACCCAAATCGCCATCCTGCCTGCCCATAAATTCGGGTGTAAAGCCTGCAGTGAGTCTAGAACTGTAAGCCGATGGCAAAATATAAAATCCACTCAAAACAATAATCAGAACGGGAAATACATACAGTACTTTTCTCAATTTTTTAAAATCCATTTTTTGGATGATTGATAAAAGGAAATCCAAAATGACGGCCAATAAAGCGGCTGGAATTGCGCCTGCCAAAATCATATTGGTATTATTGAGTGAGATGCCTCCGAAAATAAATTCGCCTAATCCACCTGCAGCAATATATGATGCTAAGGTAGCCACGCCCACATTAATTACAGTTGCAGTACGAATCCCTGCAAGAATAACTGGCATGGCCAAAGGCAATTCTACTTTTAAAAGGATTTGCATTTTACTCATTCCTAGCGCTCTTGCTGATTCAATAATATGCCGATCAATCCCAATAATGCCCGTGTAGGTATTTCTAATAATTGGCAGTAAAGCATAAATTAACAGCGCTACAATTGCCGGTTTTGCACCAATCCCCAAAACGGGAATCATAAACCCCAATAATGCAATGCTGGGAACAGTTTGTAATATGCCTGCTAAGCCCAAAATACCGGTTGAGAGTTTTCGCTTTCGAGCAATTAAAATTCCCAAAGGAAGACCGATTGCAATGGCAAAAAGTAAAGAAATAAATGTTAAACCGAGATGCTGTAAGGTCTGGTTCAGCAGTTTATCCGATTGCTCAGACATAAAACCCCATAAAGTTTGCTGTTGCTCATTCATGGTGATGATTGTATTTGTATTGATTAAATGCCTGGGTTAACTGTTGAAAATCAACCGATTTCTGTTCTTTATTTGTATTGGAAACTCGAATTCTGCCATTGGAAGTTGATCTAATATTTTCCATCGCATTCCAAATATTTGAAGATGCATCTAAAGGTTTTTCCCCATTTGAAATTTGATCTGCTGGCAGAAAACCCCAAAGATCTTGGAGCGTAATCACTTTAAATTCAAGCGCCAAACGTTGCCCATCAAGAAATTTTCTTGCAAAATCATTTGTAGGATTATAAAGTAAATCTTTCGGGGTTCCGATTTGGATAATTTCGCCTTTATCCATTAGGCAAATGCGATCTGCCAATTCAAAAGCTTCCTGAACATCATGCGTTACCATTACAATTGTTTTCCGTTTTAATTCTTCTAAAGCTTTAAATTCTGCTTGAATGCTCGATCGAGTTACATTATCAAGCGCCCCAAAAGGTTCATCCATTAAGAGCACAGCAGGATCTGTAACCAATGCTCTAGCCAAACCCACCCGTTGTTGTTGTCCGCCACTTAATTCGTGCGGAAACATTTTTAAACAATTATTTGGCAAATGAAGTTTTTCAATTAATTCGGCAATCCTTTGATGGGTTTTCTCTTTATCCCATTTCAATAATTTGGGTACAACTGCTATATTTTCAGCAATATTGTAATGCGGAAAAAGACCAATATTTTGCATTACGTAACCAATTCCACGGCGAAGAATTTCAGGATTTTGATTGGTTATATCTTTTCCGTTGATGATAATTTCTCCAGCATCTGGTTCTATTAATCGGTTGATCATTTTAAGCGTAGTTGTTTTGCCACAACCACTGGTGCCAAGCAAAACCAAATTCTCCTTCTCGTTAACCTTAAAAGAAATTTGATCTACCGCCTGTGTATTTCCAAAACTTTTACTAACGCTTTTTAATTCAATCATTGTTGATCTAATCTTCGATTTTCATGAATAAATTATTCAATGATTCGGAATAAGTTGGGTGCGCAAAAACACAATATCTAATCCGATCATACGTAATCCCGCCCTCCATCGCCATTTCGAGCACCGACATAATTTCGCCACCTTCTGATGCAAGAATGGATGCGCCAAGAATTTTTTTAGTGTCGGCATCCACAATAGCCTTCATCATCCCCAAAGTTTCATTTGTTTCGATACCTCTTGCCACTTGCGACATTGGAATTTTGGCTACTTTATAATTTAATCCTTTTTCTTTTGCTTCATTTTCCGATAAACCAATCCGTCCTAATTGTGGGTCGGTAAACATACAATATGGCACTGGCCGATCAGAAATGGTGTAATTCGTATTTTCGATTAAGTTACGATAAACAATTGTGTAATCGTTATAGGCAATGTGCGTAAATGCGGGGCCACCCTTTACATCCCCCAAAGCGAAAACCCCTTTAACATTGGTCTCCAATTTTTCGTTTACCAAAACATTTCCCTTTTTATCGGTTTTTATTCCTGCGATTTCTAAACCTAATTTTTCAGTTTGTGGCGTTCTTCCCGTAGCGATCAATATGTGGCTACATTCTATTTTTTTATTTTGGTTGCCAGCTTTAACATCTAAAATAAGTTGATTTTTCTGTTTTTTAATAATCCTTACAATTTGGGTTTCTGTAAGAATATCTATCTCTTCACCCTTAAAAATTTCACTAATCTCGTTAGAAATGTCTTCATCCTCTCGTCCCATAATGCGCTTAGATTTTTCTAGAATAGTAACCTTACTTCCGAAACGGCGAAACATTTGTCCAAATTCTAACCCAATATAATTACCACCAACAACCACCAAATGTTTGGGTATTTCTTCCAAATCAAGAATGGTTGTTGATGTTAAATAATCTACTTCTAAAAGTCCGTCTAGATCTGGAATAGTTGTTTTGGCACCTGTATCTATAAAAATCCAATCGGCCGTTAATTTCTCTTCAATGCCATCGCTAGCCAAAACAGTTAATTCTTTTGGTGCTGAAAATCTGGCTTCACCGAAAATTATTTTAAGCCCTTTTGTTGACTCTAAACCTTTCTGCGCAGACGATCGAAAAGATTCGACGATTCCATCCTTTCGGCTTTTTATTTTTTTGAGGTTAACTTTTATATCATGGATTTCGATCCCCAGTTCATTTGCCCTTTTAGCTTGGTAAACAGCTCTTGCAGAAGCAACCATTGCTTTAGTTGGGGTACAACCAACATTTATGCAAGTTCCGCCGATATGTTTTTTTTCAATTATTGCTGTTTTCTTTCCGGCTAGAGCGAGTTTTTTAGCGAGCGGAACGCCTGCCTGCCCTGAACCAATAATGATGGCATCAAAATGTTTCATATTTTGTTGTATTTAAATACCCGGAAATTAATTTGGAAAAATCGGGAACAGAAATATAACAGGAATACAATGGCAATGTTTGAAGCCAATAATTTTTATATTGAGATTTGCCTATTAATATTAGGTAAATAAATCTCGTAGAATTATTTAACTGGTTTTCTAGACTGCTTTTTATCCTTAATTATAATCTCGTTGATGGCATTTAAAAAATCAGGAAAAAGAACAGGCTTAACAAGGTATTTATCGCAATCAACTGAAAAAGCATCGAGCGCATATTCTTTATAGCTGGTTACAAATATTAAAAATTTCACTTTATTTCGAAGAACTTTAGCCACATCGATTCCCGAAATATCCATCCTAATATCAAGAAAAAGGAAATCAATTAAGTCATTTTCAGATATTTGACTAAGTGCCTGTAATGGATCCGTAAAAGCATGGATGGTTTCGATCTTAGAAATTTTTGAAATATAGTTTTTAAGAATATCAACGGTCATGCGGTCATCATCGATGATTGCGCATCTATATTTTGGTAAAGTAGAGGTTTTCATTTAGCTAGTTATGCGCCATTAATAGCAAACTACGAGCCAAAAACCTGAAAACAACTTTTAAGAATGCTAACTTACTTAAATAGAGAAACTTGGAATAAAAAATAAAAAGCGTTATTGATTAATATGGATTAAAGAGTTGTGGAAATTGCTTTTAGTTTGGGGTTTGAATACGCATTTTACCCCAATAATTTTTCAAAAAACACATCTGCGTCGCATCTTATATAATTTTTGATTGCTTATAAAGCTATATTAAAAGAAAGATGAAATTGAATCACACTTGATGGATTTCATAATTTTAAAATCAATAAAAACAGATTATCCCTAAAAAAGAAATCCCGGCTCAAAAAGGCAGGGATTTCGTGCTTTTATGGTGTGCCTGCCCAACGCGGATCTCCCGCTCACAGGACTTTTTTATCTCTATTTTATATTCAACAATTTAGGATTTTATTAGTTTGGTTTTACACAATAATTATTAACAATCTGTTAGTAACTAACATTTTGAAGTTTTTTGCCAAATAATCTTCAATTGCGTATTCATTTTAGCCATTATATTCCATTTAGCTATAAAATTTATATCATCTCCGTAATTTTGGGGCAGAAAAAGTTTGAGCTATGAATATAACATTCCGTCTCACTCGTGAAAAGGCTGATTTATTAGATAATATTCTTAGAGCGTTTGGAGAAGAGAAAATAATAAGTACCAAAAGAGTATTAAAGTTATGTAGAGGAAGTGAGGAATTGACAATTGAATATATAACATTGCTTGTAAACCTTAATTTAATAAAAAGGATTGGTAATATTGAGGGAAAAATACTTCCACGTAGATTAGCTAAGCTGCCAAATGCAGAAGATCTATTGCTGATTGGTGGTTTTTCTGAGATTCAAAAAATCGATGAATATTAGAAATCTATAAGTAATCAAAAATTTAATCACCCGGAAATATAGAATAATCTATTTATGGGATAGCTACATCTATTGTTTTGTTAAAACAATCCTATTTTTTTTATGTTTAGATTCTAAATCAGTATGAAATGAAGCTAGGCACCGTAAAATTTTACGATAAAGAGAAAGGTTTTGGATTTATAACATCATCAAATGGTGGATATGAATTAAGAGTTTATGCGCACGGCGTAATTGATACTATAGAATCAAATAATATTGTTCAGTTTGATGTTGAACAAACAAAATTGGGCGTAGAAGCTGTTAAAGTTACTGTGCTTAGCGCATAAAAATTCAGCAATCTATTTTTTGTTCAGTTTATTCAAACCTAAATAATTGAAAATGTAATAATTAATTTTATTGCTACTATTTCAGGATTGAAATCGATATAGAAAATGACAGAGGCAGGCTTAAAAACCTGCCTTTTTTTATTTTAAAATTAAAATGGTTCCAGAATTCTTAAGCCTGAAATAATATTGATGGCTATCTCTGTGCTTAAGAACCTCAATTTCTTCTACAAAACCTGTTTTTCCGTATTCATCTTGTACTTTATCTCCAACTCTGATCGATTCCAGTTCTTTGATGGAGCTGCTGTGTTTAATAATCATGAGAAAATAATTTAAGAGTTTGCAATGGATATCTTAAATACGTAACAGATTTTAAATCAGATTTTTATTTAAAAAAAAGTGAATAGTTTTAAAACAGACATGATATAAGGCAGTGATAGAGGCACATATATTTAAACTAAAACATGATATGACTTGAAATACTGAAGTGTTCAGGTTATAATTCATAGTTGAGATTTAAGGCCTCAACGGAAAACCTATCCAACTTGATCAGATTTAGCGTATGTTTTTAAATATTTTTTAAGCATCTCTCTAGCCACGTGGATTCTGGTTTTCACTGTGCCAAGCGGAATCTGCAGCTCATCTGCAATTTCGTGATACTTAAATCCTTCAAAATATTTTATAAATGGGATACTGTAAACTTCTGGAAGATGATTTAATGCTTTCTGAATATCATCAACAATCATTTTACTGATTGATCCATTTTTTTCAGAGCTGTACATTAAATTCATGGATGAAATATCTTCCTCCTGCGTAATTAGGGTTTTCGATTTAACAGTTTTGCGATAATTGTTTATGAAAGTGTTTTTCATAATTACAAATAACCAACCTTTAAAGTTGGTACCTTCCTCAAAATTATTGTAAAAACGAATGGCTTTAAGCATCGTATCTTGTACCAAATCATTAGCATCTTCTACATCTTTTGTGAAGTTTAATGCATGCATTTTCAATGAGGTGGAATGGCTTTTAACCATGTTATTGAATTCAATCTGAGTCATTTTGCTATAGGTTAAGAGAGATATTAATTTTTTAACAAATGTTATACCATCATCTTAAAAGCCACATTGTACGAAATACGCGTTTTTTTACTATAAAGTTATTTTTAAAGAAACTCAGCGACATTTATTTTTTTTTGTAAAAAAGCAGATAGGTAAATATTAGGTATAAATACGTAATGTTTAAACACCATTTCGATAAAAATGTTTGAAATTTCGGACAGCCAACCGAACGATTATGCTTGCCAATTTTCGACTTAACTTGGAGCGGATTTTTAAAATGTACGGAAGAAGTATTAATTCTTCCGTACCTACAAGGTTTTATTATTCTGCTGCAGCGCTTTGATTTACATAACCCTCTGCAATTTCTGTTAAAGCAACATCTGTAGCTTTTTCATTCTCAAGAGTTTGGCCTAACAATTCTGCTATTTCGGTATGGCCCATGTTTTCGGCGAAAACCTTTAGCGTTCCGTAAGTTGCAATTTCGTAGTGCTCAACTTTTTGTGCAGCTAATATTAATCCAGCATCGCGAACCATCGTTCCTTTATCTGTTTCTTCGATTATCCCGTCTGCTTCTTCAAGTAATCCAGCCATAGCATCACATTTCTTTGCGACTGCTTTTTCTTCCAATAATGAAAAAATTTGCTCCAATGTATCAATGTGGCTTTGAGTTTCTGCGGTGTGCTTTTCAAAGGCATCTGCCAATTCGGTACTCGTTGCAGCCTTTTTCATTTTTGGCAAAGCCTTAGATAAATGCTTTTCTGCCCAATAGATATCCTTCAGTTCATCAACAAAAAATTCGTGGAATTCTGAATCTTCCATTTTTCCAGTTTTGTTTTGTGGCTTAGCTGTCGATTTTGCAGTAGGTTTTGTGCTCGCTTTAGTAGCGGGTGTTTTAGTTGCCGAGGTTTTAACTTCAGCCTTTTTCGTTGTAGTTGCCATAGTAATTTTTTAAAGATGTACTTAAACAACCATCCGTTTTTTGAAAAAGTTTGAAGTATTTTTGAGAAACTGTAGAAGCAAAAAGTCAAAACGATATAGTTAAATTTAAAATTTAAATGCATTTCAAATTATGCGAAATCACTATCGTTTTGCTAATTTTAACAATTGATCATAGGCTTAATATAGTCGATTATACCCCATATTATTTATTCCACAGCCATCCAAATCTCATCCGATCCACATGTTTTTTATAAACCTAAAAAGAATTTTATTTTCATTTAAATTGTTAAAACCTTTTTAAAAAATTACTGTTGTGGTTGGGTTAGTATTTATTGCAAAATAAAATTAATTTAACCAAAACAAATAAACATGTCTGAATTAAACAACGAACTCTTTTGTAAACTGGGAGAACTTTCTAATGATGGATATTTTATTTACGAAGTATCTTCAAATAAGTTCGAATACCTTAATCAATCAATTTCCAGCATTTGGGAAATCGATGTAAAAAGTATTAAAGAAAACCCAGAAATTCTTTTAGAAAAAATCCATCCAGAAGATATTGAGCACGTTCAAGCGTGCTACGAGGAATGTTTGATCGATGGCCAATCTAAAAAGTACGAATTTCGTTTGATGCACGAAATCAACCGCGAAAAATATGTTCGATTAATTGTTTCGCCAATTAAAGAGGCAGATATAATGTATTTGATTGGTACAGTAGAAGATACCACGGTAATGCGCCACAATAAAATACACATCGAGCAGATTAATGCCCGTAAAAACATTACCTTAGAAGTATTGGCGCACGATCTTAAAGAACCACTCGGAATGATGAGCTTGGCTGCATCTTCCATGGAGGATGGAATAGCCCAAACCGGCAATCGTTATATGATAAATTCGCTTGAATTTATTAAAGATATGTGCGCTAGAAACCTCCTCTTGGTTAGGAGCATGATTAATAAAGAGTTTTTAAAATCGGCAGAAGTAGAAATTGGGAAAGAGCGGGCCGATTTAGTTTGGGAGCTTAGAGATGTTGTTCGGTTTTACAAAAGATCTGGCTTAAGTGATACAAAAAGGTTTAGCTTTACAACATCATCAGATAAAATTTATATAAATGTTGATAGCATGAAATTTCTTCAGGTTATCAATAATCTCATTTCAAATTCTTTAAAATTTACCGATGAGAACGGTTTTATAAAAGTTCATATCGAAGATCAACCAAATTCGGTAATTATCTCTGTTGAAGATAACGGAATCGGGATTCCGGAGGCCATGCAGCATGGTCTTTTTGATCGAATTCCTGAAACATTAAGACCTGGCTTAAAAGGTGAGGAAAGTGGAGGTTTTGGCATGAGCATTATCAAAGCAATTGTAGATTTACACAAGGGTAAAATTTGGTTTAAGAGTAAAGTTGGTATCGGAACCACCTTTTACATCGAGTTACCGAAGTAGTGATTTTAATTTTTACAAATCCGTAATTAAATTTGGGTTATGATTAAAATTATCCTAGTGGATGACCACCACATTATACGTACTTCTTTACACGCACTTTTAGAGAAATATGAAGGCATAAAAGTAGTAGCAGAAGTAGAAAACGGCTTGGAGGTTTTAAGACTTTTTGAACAAGGAATTGAAGCGGATATTATTTTATCGGATGTAGTAATGCCAGAGATGGATGGCCTAAGTTTAATTACGGCATTAAAGGAAAAGGGAATTGCTACAAAAGTGGTTTTGCTCTCTGTTTTAGAGGAAGACAAGTATGCTTCAAATGCCTTTGTTTCAGGCGCTTTTGGTTACCTAACTAAAAACGTAGAAGCCGATGAATTGTTGTTTTGTTTACAACACGTAATGAAGGGAAAACGCTATTTATCCTCTAATTTGTGTATTTCTATCTTAGAAAGATTCAACAAATTTTTAGGCAAATTATCCGAAAGTCCCAGTCACCATATCGAATTTTCTGAACGTGAAATTAACGTTTTAAAGCTAATTGCTGATGGATTAACCAACCAAGAAATTGCCGACCAGTTATACCTAAGTAGGCGCACGGTAGAGAGTCAAAGAGAAGCACTCATTAATAAAACGGGAACCAAAAACTCGGTTTCACTCATCCGATTCGCCATGAGAAATGGTTACATTCAGTAGAAATTAATTGATAATACCCGCTTTTTTACCCTTTTTTAGCCCTTAAAAAATATTCAGTAAAAAAACGGGTATTTTCCCGCTAACCAAATTCTGCTCGCTTTTGTTAGGTATTCAATCAATCGATCTACCTATGGAAAGCTTAAACTTTAACTGTGACATTTACCAATACAAACAGCCGCTTTTAGATCGTGCTTTCGCCTACACCAGAGATGAAGATGATGCGGCAGATTTAGTGCAAGATACCTTTATGAAGGCTTTCCGTTTTTCAGCAAAATTCGAATTGGGAAGCAATGTAAGGGCTTGGCTTTTTACCATTCTTAAAAACACCTTTTTAAACCATTATCATAAAGTTAAACGCAAAAATGAAATGGTTACCCAAGGTGATGAACTTACTTCGGTACAGCTCTTCCAAAGTGCTACATCAAATAGCGGTACAAATAAGTTTATGATGGAAGACATTCAGAAAGCACTGTCTTGCTTGCCAGAAGATTGCAGATATTGCTTCACCCGTTATTTTGAAGGCTATAAATACCACGAAATTGCCGATGAAATGAATATTCCTCTGGGTACTGTAAAAACTAAAATTCACGTTTCCAGACATCTTTTGAAAAAGATGCTTAAAAATTATAACGTCGGAGTAAATATCTAATTACGATTTAGAAAATGGTATTCAAAATACCTCGCTTATTTTACTTTCTGTTGTACTTGAATATATTTATTAAATCATGGTACATTGGTTTACACATAAGCAAAGCAATATATCCTTCAAAATCTAACGAGTTTCATAATTAATTTAAGTATTAATTCGGGTATAAATACTTGAATCATGATTTGTGCATATTTATAGATTTGTAATTCATGCAAAAGCGCTCAAAAAAGATTCTCGTTATTGATGATGAAGAAAGTATACATGATATTATTTCATTAATTTTTGAAGAGTATAACTACGCCGTTCAAGGAATTTCGAATTCGATAGATCTTCAAGAAAAGGTTTTAGCTTATAATCCAAATCTTATCCTTTTGGATATCTATCTTGGCGAGACAGATGGTCGCTTAATTTGTAAATCTCTAAAAGAGTCTTCTCAAACCGCCCACATTCCAATTATACTCTTATCGGCAGCCACATTAAAGTTAGAACAGCTTGATTGCGAGCCCGATGATTTTATAGAAAAGCCATTTGAAATTAGCGAGTTGGTAAATAAGGTAGAAGCCTTAATTTAACTGATTAACGTTAATCAAGTATCTCTTCAACATCCTTATATTCAAAATCACTATAAGGATTGTTAGTGATTTTTGAAATCACCAAATGTTTAAGCTCCGAACCTTTGTAACCTTTCCCCTCTTTTTTCTTAATATTTTCTAGTTTGCCCCAATAATTTACCAATACCAATGTTTTGGCTTCAAAGTCTTCCCCTTTAATGATGATATCCACATATTCTTTATCCTTAATTTTTTGATATCCATTAAATATATAGGTCAACTCTTGATTTGAGGTTTTATTAATCTGCCTACTCAACTCAGTTTTATAGGGTTCTGATTGTGGCTTATTTAAAGAAAAAACTGAATTCTGTTCTCCAGTATTTTTGCAAGAAACCAGAATGAAGATTGTGAATAATTGGAGCGTTTTCATTTTATCGGAGATTTAGAAATAAATATAACGAATTTTTGCTTTCTGGTGATAAATTGAGTTAGAGCAACTCATATTTTTTCTTCAAATTGCGGTGATTATTATATCGAAAATCTATTAAAAATATGCCAAAAGCTTTACCTATTATTTCATCATCAAATCTAGATTTTTTAAAACTGCTTAAGAAAAATAACAACCGAGAATGGTTCAATGCAAATAAAGACAGGTTTATTGAGGAGCAAAGTGCCATTGTTTTATTTGCAGATGCGCTTCTTGCAGAACTCAATCTTCACGATGTTATAGAAACGCTTTCGGGAAAGAAAAGCTTACATCGAATTTACAAAGATTCTCGGTTTTCGTTAGATAAGACACCCTATAAAATCAATTGGAGTGGAAACTTCACTCGAGCATCTAAATCAAGAAGAGGTGGTTATGTATTTCACATAGAGCCTGGAAATACTTATTTTGGAGGAGGCTTTCAGAATCCAAATCCTAAGGATTTAAAATTGATTAGAGATGATATTGGCTTTGATGATTCACCTTTAAGAAACATTCTAATGGATGAAAAATTTATTGCTTCATTCGGCTCCCTTAGAGGTGAGCAGGTAAAGACTGCACCAAAAGGATTTGACATCAACCACGAAGCCATAGATTTATTAAGATATAAGCAATTTAAGGTTTTAAGAAAATTTACGGATGATGAGGTATTGCAACCAGATTTTGTAAAAATAGCTGGACAAACTTATAGAGAAATGCGCCCATTTTTTGATTATATGACTGAGGTTTTAATCACCGATCATAACGGACTTAATCTTTAAATCCGAAATGGTTGTAAAGAATTTTAAATTAACTTATGGCTCTTCGATTCGTAAATTGAAGAGCCATCAGAATATTATTTAATAGCCAATAAACTTACTTTCTCTATAACAGGATCTTTGGCCAATAAATCTGAAGCATTAGCCATTAAGGCTTCAGCAATCTTTCCGGCAAGGTGTGCTTCCCTACCCGCTTCGGTTTCAAATGTATCGAAAATCCCAAAGGTAGATTCGCCGATTTGAAGTGCATACCATCTTATGGTATCTGGTTCATCTTGAGCCAAAGGCAATGCACTTTTCAAGAAATTTAGCACATCATTTTCTTTACCGGGCTTTGCTTCAACACGAGCAAGTAATGCAAATTTTTCCATGATAAATATTTTAATATTGATTTATATAAACTGACTATCTGTAAAGTCATTCCTACTTTAAACATGAAAAAAGTGATTTTGTTAGTTGTAGAATACAATAAAAATGCCTCAAAATTAATTTGAGGCATTTCATATAATATTTAGAATGTAAAGGCACTTTAAACGTTGTTTGCTAGCCTTTCTTCGCCATATCGATCATCATAGAGATTTCATCCACAGCGGCTTCATTGCTTCCGTCAAATCCCATCAAGCTAAATCTAATGTTTCCGGCTGGATCAATTACAAATTTGGATGGAATGCCATTTACTTTATAATCGGTAACTACTTTGTTTATTTTCGTCACAGGATCTTTAGTATCCATTAAAACTTTAAAAGTATATTTTTGAGATTTTATATAATCATCTGCATCTTTTACAGGAGTTGCGGTTTTCTCCCAAGTGTGGATAAATAAAAATTTAACATTGGCATCTTGTTTATATTTATTAACAGCCATTTGCATTGCAGGAAAAGAGGCTTTGCAAGGTCCACACCAAGTTGCCCAAAAATCTAAGATTACAACTTTACCTTTTAAGCTACTTAAGGATACTTTCTTCCCATCCAAATCTGTCAAGGTAAAATCTGAAGCCGTTTTTTTAATCATTTCTTTGGTTAACTTTTGCTGTAGATTTGCAATAATACCTTTTCTAATTTCCGCAGCATATTGATCAAAGCCAGCATTACTTCCTTTAACTTTAACATATAATTTCTTAAATGTTTCGCTCATTTCATCATTCGCCTTTCCAGATTTTACTGCTTCCTCAAGTCTAACATAAGCTTCATCATTTCGGTTTAAAGCCATTAAGATTTTGGCATATTGAAAATTAGATTTTGGTGAAGCTGTTGAGGGATTTTTGTTTGCTAAATCTGCATATTTAAGCGCTTCATCATATTTTTTTTGCTCATAAAGAATCCCAGCGTATGTCATTGTTAAGCCCGGGTAACCCGATGCAGCAAATTTGGATGAATTTTCATTAGGTAATTTTCCATCATAATATTCTTTTGCGCTTTCCATCGCTTTTTTATAATAGATAGAAGCATTGTTTAAATCACCTGTAGAATAAAAAGCTTGAGCTACACCACCGTATCCATTACCTTTCCAAAAATCAACCTGTAGTTTTTCTATGTATTCTAGTGCTTTGGCTGTATTTTTATCTTTCGCATAATCGGTTGCAATAGAGCTTACAACGTAATCGTAAACTATTAAATCATCCCCAAAGTTAGCAGGTGGAAATTTTTTAAGCCAGGCTTTGTAAGCATTTTCTTTCGCTAAAGCGGTTTTCTGAATATAAATTTCATCTGTTGCAACTTTACTTCTAGCTCGAGAGCCCAAAGGAAATTTCTGCACTTCAACATCCAATAAAGAATCAGTTGCTTTTTGATTCTTCAGCTTATAAAAATAATTAATAGCTAGATCTACATCTTTTTCACTATTTGATGCACCAAGCGTTTTAAGTTTTTTATTTAAAAGGGTTTTGTCTTCAGCATTTGTTGAAGCGATTAATTTATCAAGATAAATTTTTGTGCTGTCGCTTGTAACAGACTGTGCTTTTAAACCACTAACTGTAAAAGCGGTTACACAAAAAAGTAATCCCGTAAGTTTATTTAATACTTTCATTTTCTTAGTCTTTAAAAATTTCCGACAATTTCTTATTTAATGCTTCGCCTCTCAAATCTTTTGCAATTACTTTTCCATCTCGATCCAACAGAAAGCTTGCAGGTACAGATTTTACGCCATGAGCGGATGCTGCTGTATTTGCCCAGCCTTTTAAATCGGAAACATGATTCCAGGCTAAACCATCATCACTTATTGCTTTTAACCACGATTCCTTTTTACTATCTAAAGAGACGCCTAAAATTTCGAAACCTTTATTGTGGTATTTTTTGTAGGCAGCTACCACATTTGGGTTTTCTTTTCTGCAAGGCGCACACCAACTTGCCCAAAAATCAACCAAAACATATTTTCCCCTCAAGCTAGAGAGCTTAACGGCTTTTCCACTAACATCGTTCATAGTGAAATCTGGCGCCAATTTTCCGGGTGCAGTTTTATTTGTTAAGTCTAGACTCGCTTTAATCGCTCTACCATAAAATGATTTCTGTACATCAGGATTAAACAGTGCATACATCTCAGTAGCCTGTTCTGGGTAAGGATAATTTATAAAACGATCTTCTACAATAGCGGCAACGGCAACCGAAGAAGAATGTGCCATAACATAATCCTTAATGGCCTTTTGATTAAGAATATCTAAGTTTTTAAATTCATCATCGAAAGGTTTACGCTGTTCTGGCGATAAGGTTATTTTCCCTTTTTGGTTTGCGCTATCCAATCTGCGGTAAATATTTCCAGCTTTAGCGGTAATTATTTTCCACGGCCCATTATAGAAACCATAGTAAGTATCGGTTTCTGGTGAACCTGTAACCTTTGCATCGAAAATTGAATCCTTATGACTAACAATACTGATCTGTTTATTCTCCAAGAAAAACATTTTTTGTTGCTTGCTTCCTTTAAGTTTTAAGGTATAGAGCATAGCCTCCGGCACTGTTCCACTAAAAGTAAAGGAACTGTTTTTTATGCTGGCAGAATCTACAATTTCTTTTCCGCCAATGGTATGGGAAATGTAAATGGTGCCTTGATTTGCACCTATGATTGTGCCATTAATTTTATATCCCGATTGAATTTTAAATGCACTTGCACCTAAAAAAACCAAAGCTGTAAGTGCTAATAATTTCGTTCTCATTTTAGTAGATTGATTTTGTTAAGATACTTTTTAGAGCAATTTTCGTCCTAATGAGCTTGCCGAAATATCGACAAGCTCATAGGAGCAAATTCTTGTAATTTATTTATTGGCCTCTTTATAATTAGTTGTACCCTGGGTTTTGTGTTAACGCTGAATTTATGATAATCTGTGCCTGAGGAATTGGCCACAAAGCCGAAGTGGTTTTCCATGTTGCTGGCTTTAAGGCACCAAGTACTGCATTTGCACGATTGGTTCTTTTTAAATCTAACCAACGATGACCCCATTCTCCAAAAAACTCTACTTTTCTCTCTTGCTCTATTGCTGTAAGCATTTGTGTTTGCGTTAATAAAGCACTAACGCCAACTAATCCAGCTCTTGATCTTACCATATCCACATCCGTTTTAGCCCCCGAAAGGTTATTTTGTTGTGCTCTTGCTTCTGCTCGGATTAAATATTGCTCAGCAAATCTTAAGGCGATATTGTATTCATTACCAGCAGTTGCTAATTTATATTTAGTAATGCCATAATAGGCCTTACCACCTATAGTTTTGGTAACTGTCCAATTTGTACGGCGTAAATCTGTTGGGCTTTCAAAACTTTGATAAGTCACGTCTGCCAAAGAAAATGCAGGTATTACGGTTGCAGCGGTAATGTAGGCCGAACCGAATACAGAAAATCCAGTGGTGTTACCAATCTGCCAGATAATTTCATTACTGGTGTTTACAAATGCAACGTCTGGAGACGGAAGCGTATAGACTGCCGAACCGATGACCTGGGTAGCCTGTGCTTCGGCATTTGCATAATCCTTTTGATAAAGATAAACACGGGCCAACAGTGCCGAAACTGCATATTTATTTACTCTTCCCCTAAAAGTACCGACATAGGCTGTAGGTAATGCAGTCTGTGCATCGGTTAAATCCCTTATAATCTGTGTATAAACATCAGCTGTTGATGACCGTGGTAAAACAGCATTTTCAAAAGCAGAATAATCATCTTTCAATGGCAATGGAACATCTCCATATAGATTGACCAAATAGAAATAAGCAAATGCACGCATAAATTTCGCTTCGCCCAATAGCTGACTTTTTACCGAGGGTGTCAAGCTTGCAGATGCGGTGATCCCACTAATTGCATTGTTAGCATTTTTTATCAACTGGTAAGTTGTTCCCCAGATGGTATTGGCAGCGCCATTGGTACTGGAAATAGAGTTGTTTGCAAACTCCTGATACAGCGCATCACTGGAGTTATACTGAAGATCATCACTGGATACCCCGGAATAGAAATTTAATGATGTGAGCAGGCCATTTGCGGCCTGTGAAGAGAATGAATACAGGCCCAAAACCACGCTCTGAGCGGATGCATCTGTTTTAAATGCATCTTCAAACAAGATCTGTGTAGGCGGGGCGCCAAGTTCCACAAATTTTTTACAGGATGAAACAGTTAGTACCGTACTAATAATCAATGCTTTATAAAAGATATTTTTATATATTTTTTTCATGATTTTTTAAGTTAAAATGAACAGTTAACACCAAATACAATAGTTCTTAAAGGAGGCAGTACCTGGCCAATCGTGCCAGTACCCAATCCTGATGGGCCGCCTTGAACAGTCGTTTCCGTATCCAGAATATATTTGTTCTTAGCCCAGGTATATAGGTTCTGACCTTGAACAAATACGCTGCAACTGGACATCTTTACGTGTTTGAGCCATTCGGCCGGAAGACTATAAGATAAGTTGACCGATCTTAATTTTAAGTAAGAAGCATCTCCATAAACTGCATCAGAAGATGTATAGTTATTGTAAGAGGTGTAAATTGGTGTTCCGGCAGTTGCCGATGCTCCTGGAATGTTGGAGGCTGTATTGGTTGGTGTCCATCTGTCCAGCCAGAAACCATTTTGATTAACAAGAGCGCCCGGTCTTGTATTCAAAATCTGAGTCACTCCAAAACGGTGATTGAACTGGAAGAATATGCCCAGTTCAAAGCCCTTGTAGGTAAAAGTATTATTGAAACCTCCAAAGAATGGTGTTCCAAGATCAGCTACATAACGATCGTTTGTATTGATTACACCATTGCCATCTTTATCTTCGAACATTGCAGTGCCATTGGTCGGGTTAACGCCCAAATAATGGTAAAGTCGGATTAAGTTGACAGATTCTCCAACCACATAGCTTGTAGAATAGAACGATTTGTCAAGATTTGGAAATTCAACAATCTTATTATCCGTAAAGGTGAAATTTGCGGAAGTTTTCCAGGAGAAATCTTTCATCACGATGTTTGTAGTATTCAGTTCAAGCTCTAGTCCTTTATTCTGAATGGTAGCCGGAAGGTTCAGCGTGAAGCTATTGTATCCGCTCTGGCTGCCCAGGGCATTTGAGGTAATCTGATCAGAAGAACGGTTCCTGTAATAATTTGCCGTGAAAGATATTCTGTCTTTAAAGAAACCAAGGTCAGTGGCGAATTCCAGTTTTTTGGTGGTTTCCCACTGAATAGATTCGTTAGGAATAACCGTTACATTGGTTGCCGCGTTGCCAAGGTAAGCAGTGGCCGAAGAATATAAGGGCAGGTATAGGAAATTGGAAATCTGATCGTTCCCTGTAGAACCATAACTTGCTCTTAACTTTCCAAAACTTAAGAATGATAAGTTGTTCTTAATAAAATCTTCGCTTGAGAATACCCATCCGGCACCAATTGCTCCAAAATTTCCAAAGCGATTTTTAGGTCCAAATCTGGAAGAACCATCTCTTCTAAAGGTTGCATTCAGTAAATATTTTTCCTGCCAATCGTAATTTAGCTTGGCAAAAATTGCATCATATTTATATTTGATAATGTTATTGTATAGAACGGTGGTGGTACCCGCTGCGCCAAGTGTTCCCAACAAAGCTTCGTTACTGTAATTTGTTCCGGACAGATATAATCCATTCGATGTATTCTGCTGAAAGCTGGTTCCGATGAGCGCAGTCAGTTTTCCGCTTCCAATCGTCTTTACATAATCCAAAGTGGGTTCGATAATCCAGTTCTGGGCATTTAGATTTGTAAAATTTGCAGAACTTGTCGGGCTATTTGCGGGATTTTGAGAGGATGCAGGGGTAGTTGCAATCTGCTCGAGCCTGGTATTGGTGTATCCAAAATTGGTCTTGGCGGTAAGCCCGGGCAGGATGGTATATTTTAGGTTGGCATTGGCGATCAAATTATTGGTCACTCCGGTATATTTTCTCAGCAAACTTGCCAATGGATTCGTAAATCCCGTTGCCCAGAACAGTTTACCCGAAGGATCATAAAGCGGCAGATTTGGAGGAAGGTTATAAACGGATGAAACATCTGATGTGGGGATGTTTGTATTGTCGTTTGTATAGCTTACCGAAAACGAAGCATTGAATTTTTTATCCGCAGAATTATGATCCAGATTTAATCTTGCAGAAAATCTTTTGTCGTTATTGTCTCCCAAGAATACCGTGCTCTCTCTGCGGTACGCAGAATTAAAGAAAAAACGAGTTTGCTCATTTCCGCCAGACATTGATCCTTGAATCTCGTTAACATGCCCCCTATTTCCAATGAGTAGTTTCTGGAAATCCGTGGAATTGTTTTGATCCCAAACCGTTAAATCTGGTGCGTTGCTTGTATTTGGCGTAACACCATCATTTTGAAAGGCCTCTTTTCTTAAAGTTAAATATTGCTGAAGATCTAACACAGGGATAAAGCGACTTACTTCTGTAAAACCAGAATTTAAGTTAAGTCCAATTTTTACACGCCCCGATTTTCCCTTTTTTGTTGTAATTAAAACCACACCGTTTGCACCTCTAGATCCATAAATTGAAGTTGCATCAGCATCCTTTAAAATATCTATCCTTTCAATATCTGATGGGTTGATCATTCCAAACGGACTAATACCACCACTTGCACCTGATGTACCAAAAGCATTTAAATTATCAGTTGCTGGAGATCCGCCATTAAAATTTGTAAATGGAACACCATCAATTACATATAAAGGAATTCCACCCGATGATAACGAATTCTGTCCTCTAATTTGTACTTGTATTGCACCCCCCGGAACACCATTATTCTGTGCAATTAAAACGCCAGACATTCTACCAGATAATGCAGCTAAAGGATTTCCAACAGGCTGCTTTTCAATTTCTTTTGAAGTGATGGATGCAATAGAACCGGTACTCGTTTTTCTGGTTGTGGTACCATAGCCAATAATTTGGACTTCATTTAAACTGCCAACCTCTGGTGTTAGGTAAACTTTTATAGAAGTTTGTTCGCCAATAATAACTTCACGCATAACATATCCAACATAACTTAAAATCAAAATTGCCTTTTTGTCCTCTGGGTAAGAAATATTAAAGTGGCCGTTCATGTCTGTAGCTGTGCTAATAGAATTGTTGCCTTTTATGCGAATGGATACGCCAGGAAGGGGGTTTCCAACTTCGTCTGTTACAATTCCTGTTAGGCGAACATCTTTGTTAACCTCCACACTAGAAACCACCGGAATTTTAGAAATCAAAATTTTGTTATCTACCTGGGTATAAGTTAACCCAGTTCCAAATAAAATAAGGTCTAATGTTTCTTTAACGGATCTTTGTCCGAAAGGCAAAGTGGTTGTTTTTAAGTCTTTTAACTCATTGTTGCGATAAAGAAATCTAAACTGACTGCTCTGTTCGATTCTTTTTATGGCTGATGTAATGGTTTCATTCTTAAGTTCTAAAGAAATTTGAGCTTGCTGTGCGGATTGAGCTTTTAAATCAACCGCGAGTAAGCATTGAAAGGATGTAAATAATACGATTGCTGTGATTAAGCTGATACGCATAAGCTGACGAATTAAATATCGTGGGTTGGATGCAGTGAAGAAAACATATTTCTTCCTGCTCTCTGCCGATTGTGCAGAAAAATACATAATTTTAAATGTTTTAAATGAATCTTAGAAAATTGTTAAAACGTGTTAGATACAGTTAGCGCTGTATCTACAACCTAACTCCTTGTTTAGCGACAGGGAGTTTTTTTATTCATTCAAATTCGCAGCTGGTAAGTTTTTTTCATGTTGTTTGGTTTAGTTTGATAAAATTAATTGGTTTGTAGGTTATTATTATTCACATCCTTCGCCTTTGATGGTTATTCTACCGGCGTTGAATTGGTATTGTGCGTTGTTAAAGGAGCAGATTACTTTTAAAATCTCCTCTAGTGATTCTCCCTTTAAAAATGTGGCTGTAAACCTGCATTTTTTTGCCTTATCATTGGTAAATGTAATGGGGGTATTAAATTTTTTAGATAAAACTTCAGTAGCCTCTTCCATTGATATGTCATCGAAAAACAAATCACTTTCTTGCCACTGTACAATGCTTTTTGCTAAAACGCGGGCAAGATTAGATTTTTTGTAATCTTTATTAAAAATAATTTGCTGGTTCGGAATTAGGATTCCCAAAGTTGCTTGATCATTGAGCACACTCACTTTACCACGGGTAACCGTAACTTCTATATTGCGGTCTTTTTCGTAAGCTTTTATATTGAATGCCGTTCCTAAAACTATGGTTCTAAGTTTCCCCGTGTAAACTGTAAAAGATTTTTTATCGTCATGTTTAATATCGAAATAACCTTCTCCATTTAATATGACTTCTCTCTTATCACCTTTAAAATCCTTTGGATAAGTAACTGAGCTGTTATTATTTAAGATCACTGTACTTCCATCAGGCAGCGTTACTTTTTGATGCTCGTTTAATGTTTTTGCAACAGTAGATTCTGAAAGTTGGAGCAATAAATTGGGCTTATTTTGATCTTCCTTTACAGAGGCTGAATATTTATCTGCTTTATTTAGAATTAGTAAAGAAGCAATGCCAAGCACTAAAATTGCAGCTGCCCATCCAATCCACATTTTAATTGATTTGATCTTTTTCTTTTGTGGCGTTGCAGATTCTGAGGCAACAATGTTGTTGAAAATTTCTTCAGCTTTGTCTTTCTGCAAATCTATCTCATCGGTTTTATCCCAATAGTTATCCAAAATCATTTCCAATGTAGCTTCATCGTCAGAATTTCTGAGAATAGACATAAACTCATCCATTTCTTCTGCTGAACATTCTTGATTTATATATTTTTGAAATAAGTAAGCTGATCTTTCTTTTTCCATTGGATTTATTATTTAAGCGCTAGAAAATATCAGATAATAAGGGATCGCTAACAGGTTCTACTTTATGATGACAACTGAAACTATAAAAGGGAGTAGTGGAAAATTAAATTATTTTAAAAACAGCAGTAGAATGCCTAATACTTTAATCTCATTATGTGCATCAAGATATAATCGAATGGATTTAACAGCTTCCCTTAAGTGCACTTTGACCGTTAATGGAGAAATATTGAGTTGAGTAGCGACTTCTTTCTGTTTTATCCCATCCACATGGCAAAGTTTGTAAACCAATTTTTGTTGTGGAGGAAGTTTTTCTATAGCATCATCCAATAATTTTTTGGTTTCACGATATTGGATCGAATTTTCTGTACCTGTATCTACCTCGGTTTTATTTAAATGAGCAAGACTATAGTTTTTATGTTCTACAGCAATTTTTTTTAGTGCATTTAAAGTGTCATTTCGAACAATTATCCTTAAAAAACCGCCAAAATTTTCTATTGTTGAAAGTTGATCTCTCTTCAACCAAAGTTTAATAAAAACCTCTTGAACAATTTCCTGTGCAGAAGATTCGGATTGGAGAATTTTTAGTGCGTAACCGTAAACTTTATTCCTATAGAAATGGAACAAATTGGCAAATGCAAGCTGATCTCCGTTGGCAATTTTTGCCAGGATCAGTTTTTCATCCGCCATTTCCTTTTCCATATGGCTAATATATCAATTAAACTTAAATTTTTGATTTTGAGCCTTAAAGCTTAACATAAATCTGATGTTTTTTCGAGGGAAAATCTTTGATAAAATGAGCAGATAGATTCTACTATTCTAGCATTTATTTTCATAAAAAGTTATACAGATTTTATTCCATCCAGTCATCTTTAAATAAATTATTAAAAATTAAAGCCAACAAATAAACACTTCTGGTGTTTAAATTTAGTTAAAACGCTTACATCAGTATTGATTTTTTGAACAACAAATTTTACCCAAAACATATCCCTTTAAAGAATGCAAAATAACGAAAACTATCCTTTCATGGCTCTTGGCGGAGAGATGGGCAACCTAATTAGAGAAAAGGACTGGTCTTTAACCCCTCTGGGAGATCCAAGCCAATGGAGTTCTGCGTTAAAGCATTCGATTAGCATGATGCTGGGTACAACATTTCCGACTCTAATTTGCTGGGGATCTGAATACATTCAGTTTTACAATGATGCATATAGACCAATTTTGGGGCAAAACAAGCACCCCAAGAGTTTGGGAAACCGTGCAAGCGATACATTTGCCGAAGTATGGAATACCATAGGGCCAATGTTTGCAGAAGTGATGAATGGTAAATCTGTAGGTTTTCCAAATTTTATGGTTCCGCTAAACCGTAACGGTTATCTTGAAGATTGCTACTTTGATTTTTCTTACAGTCCGATAAAAAATGAGGATGGCAAAATTGAAGGCGTACTCGTAATTTGTATAGAAACTACAGAAAAAATTAGAGCTCAGGCAAAACTTGCTGTAAACGAACAGAATATTCGCAACATGGTTAGGCAAGCACCTGTTGGAATGTGTATTGTAAAAGGCAAACCTTTGATGTTAGAAGAGGTAAACGACCTTTTTTTAGAGATTATTGGTAAAGACAGAGAAATTTTTAAAACCGTTCCTTACTGGGTCGTTAATAAAGAAGCTGCCCAACTCTACGAGCCCATAACCGACCATGTTTTGGCCACTGGACAAACTTATCATGCTGATGAGCATAAAATAATGTTGATTAGGAAGGGCATTGAGGAAACTGTGTATGTTAATTTTGTTTACGAACCCATTCTAAATATCGATGGAAAAGTAGATGCCATTATGATTGTTGCCATAGATGTAACAGAAAATACCAATGCTCGTAGGGCAATTGAACAAGTTACCCTAGAATTAGAAGCTTCCAATGAAGAAATGGCTGCTACGAACGAGGAGATGGCGGTTACTAATGAAGAACTTAATGAAACCCAAGAAGAACTAATTTATTTAAATAGAGAACTTTCCGCAAGTGAAACCAGATTTAGATCTTTGGTAGAACAGTCTCCAATTCCGATTGCGCTTTTTAAAAATATGGAGCTCAACATCGATATTGTGAACGAGAGTATGTTGGAAATTTGGGGAAAATCAATAGATATTTTAGGTAAACCGCTGGCAGTTGCAATGCCAGAATTAATCGGGCAACCATTTATTGCTATTCTTCAAAACGTATTGCTAACCGGAGAAACATTTTATGGAAATGAAGCTCCAGCACACATTATCAAAAACGGAGTACGGGTAGAAGGGTACTTTAATTTTATCTGCCAGGCGGTTAAAGATGAAAAAAACAACATTACAGGTATTTTACAGGTGGTTACAGATATCACCGAGCAGGTAAATGCCCGCCTCGAAGTTCAAAAGGCGGAGGAAATGATGCGCATGGCTATAGATGCGGCTAAGTTAGGCTCTTGGTACATCCACCCAATTACTAAAGAATTGATTTATAATGATACCCTAGCTAAATTATATGGTTATGAGGGCGAAGAAAAAATGACCTATGAACAAGCAATTGGACAGGTTAGTGCTGAATTTAAAACTAAGATAATTAATGAGATAGAAAAAGCAATTGCTGATGGTGGCGATTACGACATTACCTTTTCTCAACATCGATTTAATGATGGCGAAATTATTTGGCTTAGGTCTTTAGGTAAAATCACGCCAGAAATAAAGGGAGAAGGAAGTATGTTTTCGGGGTTTGTGATGGACGTTACCGAAAGTAAAAGGGATGAGCAACGCAAAAACGATTTTATAGGTATGGCAAGTCACGAACTTAAAACACCTCTAACTTCTATTGGTGCTTACATTCAATTATTATTGGGTTTTGCCAAAAAAAACGAAGATAAATTTACATCCTCTGCACTGGAAAAGGCCGATAAACAGGTAAAAAAAATGACGGCGATGATAAATGGCTTTTTAAATGTTTCTCGACTAGAATCCGGAAAAATTAACATAGATAAGCAACGCTTTGATATGGCAGAATTAATTAAGGAAGTAGAGCAAGAAGTGGTGCCAACCATTACTAGGCACCGTATTATATTTGCGCCAGTAGAAACAACTTTTGTTGATGTAGATCGTGATAAAATAGGACAAGTTGTAACCAATTTAATTAGCAATGCGGTTAAATATTCGCCTGCAGATAGTACCATTAGAGTTGCTTGTGTTACCGAAAAAGATTATGCACTCGTTAGTGTTAGGGATGAAGGCATTGGGATAAGTGAGGAAGATTTACAAAAAGTATTTGAACGATATTATCGTGTAGAACACCCTCTTTCTATAACCGTAGCAGGTTTTGGAATTGGATTGTACCTCTGTGCAGAAATAATTCATCGCCATAATGGAAGAATTTGGGCAGAAAGTGAAACTGGAAACGGATCTGTTTTCTATTTTACATTGCCCATTTTAAAAAACAATTAATTGGGTGCTTGCAGAATCTAAATGGAATAGTTTAACTAGTAGATTAAGTAAAGTTCATCTGCTTAAAAGATTATCATTTTATAAGCTTTCCATAAGGGAGCTTGCATAATTCGTATGCTAAAAAAATATTTCCTCCAGCCTTAAAAAAAATAAGATATTAGAAGTTAGAGGTAACAACCCCATCCTTAGTAATCTCTAGATTCTTGTGAGCCTAAAGCAAACGATTGTAGCGCTTGGTAATTGGAAAAATCCCAATTATGCAAAATGTAAGTTTACATCAATCACCCTAGCCACGCTAATTTGCGCAAAAATCGGAATGAACACCTAAAAGATGATTTAATTCTTTTTTACAATAGAGGATGATTGCACTCTTTTAACTAAATATTAAAAGAGAATACGGGATGCTTTTTAGATATGAATAATATCAGCTCGCCTTCTTTCCACCAAAAATCACACAAAAAACACTAAACCCGCTTAGTATAAAAACTACGCCTAAAATAAAATTAACTGTATCGCCCATTCCCTAAAGTAGCCATAATTGTCATCCGATTCTAATTATTTTATTTTCATCAAAACACAATATTTTTGGGATATGCATTTATTTAATCACTGAAGCCATTTTTGATCATTTTAATGTAATTTTGACCACTATAGGTTGTGCGATTTATAATTCTACCGCTTTCGTAACTAACTCGGATGGCTATCTTTAAAACGTTTTACTATCCTTATTATTTAATGAGTTCCGAAAAAATTGACAATGAAGAAATCCTTCGTTTACAAACTTTAAAAAGCTACGATATTTTAGATACACCAAAGGATGGAGCCTTTGATCGTTTAACTAGAATCGCCTCACAATTCTTAAATGTTCCTATCGCTATTATTTCATTAGTTGATGAGGACAGAATCTGGTTTAAATCAATTTATGGTGCAAACATTACAGAGATCGAGCGAGCACCCGGTCTTTGCGCCTCAGCAATTCTGGTAGATGGATTTTACACTGTTGAGCACGCATCTGTTGATCCTAGAACCTTGACAAATCCATTAATTGCCAGCGAAATGGGCTTAGAATTTTATGCAGCATTCCCATTAAAAACATCAACAGGTTACAATTTAGGAACGTTCTGCATCCTAGATAAACAACCCAGACATCTAGAATTTTTCGAAATTGCCTTCCTAAAGGACTTGAGAGATATAGTGATGGATTTTATGGAGTTGAAACTGCAAGCAAGAACCTTAGTAAATTCTTTTGAAATAGAAATTAATTAGTAGGCTACCTGAGCAATCGATTTTTTTGTCTTTCTCACCTTCAGTTGTGGTGTTGCAGTAATGTTTTTAGCAACATTACCTCTTTTAGTTAAAGTTAAATCAAATTGAACTGAGCTCCCAATATACAAGCCCTTTACTTTGCAATCTACTAAATCAAAGTAAATGCTTTGCTCTACCATGAACTGAGAAATTAAGCCAAAGCCTCTCTGCTTATTGTAAGCTGTTATTACGCCTTCCATACTGTTTTTATTAGGGATAAGATATTTAAATATAAACAGAACATAGCTTAGAAAACACTGTAGTAGATAACACACTCAAATAAATAGATATTCGATTAGGATAAGAAGATTTCCAATATGATGTTCCATTTATAATAGGCTGGCTTCCGAAAAATGAAACATATCCAGCTATTGAGTGTTGTTCGCTTATAATTAACTAATCCATTCAACATGAAAAAGTTAGGCAAAAACAGCTCAAATAAAGACCTAGAAAATGTTAAGGAAGGCGATGCCATTAAAGATGATACTGGAAAACAAGGTGAGGTTGAAGTTGTAGAAATACTTAAACGAAAACATGAAAGCCAATATTATTATAAACTAAAAGATGACGGAACCATTTTGGTAATCAAATAAAATTTTGAAAACCCTTAATTTAGCCTATCGGTTTATTCTGATTAAATCAAATCATTAGCTATATTTATATTATCTAGTAAAACGATTTAACAACCAAATCTACCTTATGAGAAGAGTATTTACTTATTTAAGTATTGTAATGCTGTTTGCTTTTGCAAGTGGTTTCATAAATATATCATCAACAAAAAACAAAGAGACGCTATCCTTTAAAATTGATACGCTGGCAACCAATTTAACTGTGCCTTGGCAGATTACGTTTTTGCCAGATCGATCTATGCTATTTACAGAGCGCCCCGGAAAAGTGAGACTCTACAAAAACGGAAAACTTCAGGAAAAGCCTGTTTTTGTTGTTAACGATATCAAGGCAGAATCTAAAACTGGTTTATTGGGAATGGTTATTCACCCCGATTTTACAAAAAATCACCTAATTTACATTGCACATAATTATGGAGAAAATAATGGCTTGTGGCTCCGAGTTGTTCGTTATGAATACAAGAATGATACTCTAATAAATCCTCAAACTTTAATTCAAGGAATCCCAGCGGCAAGAAACCATACGGGTTGCAGAATTGTTTTCGGTCCTGATAAAAAATTATACATTACCACTGGCGATGCCGATCAGCCTATTCGTGCACAGGATTTGAAAACCTATAATGGCAAAATTCTTCGTTTAAATGATGATGGAAGCATTCCAGTGGATAATCCTTTTGTCAAAAATGATACTGCCCACAAAGAGATTTGGTCTTATGGACATAGAAATCCTCAAGGTCTTGCTTTTCAGCCAGGCACAAATAAATTATATGAAACCGAGCATGGTCCAACTGGTGGCGATGAAGTGAATATAATTGAAAAAGGCGCAAATTATGGATGGCCAGTTATTCATCATCAAGATGTAAAAGCAGGAATGAAATCTCCAATTTTTGAATATACTCCATCTATCGGCCCATCCGAAGCATTATTTTACACCGGCAAGGCTTTCCCATCATTGCAAGGAAATTTACTGGTTGGTTGTTTGCGTGGCGAATCAATTTTGAGAATCCCTCTGGATAAACCAAATGACCAAGAAGTATTTCTTAAAAAGCAATTTGGCAGAATCCGTTCGGTGGTTGTTGGTCCTGATGGCTTTATATACATCTCCACATCTAACTTCGATATGCCCGAAAGTAAAGGGGAACGCCCCTATGATATGATTTTGAGACTCCGTCCTTCCACTGATAGAACAGTTATCACTGCAAGTGAGCGAATTACCTCAAACAACAAAAGTGATTTAGCAAAAAACAACCCTCAAAATATGTTTAAACAGCTTTGTGCATCCTGTCATGGAGATAAATTACAAGGAACAGAAGTTGTAAGAAGCCTAATAGGTGGAAAATTTAATTATGGTGCAGATAAAAAATCGATAATAAAAACCATTACAAATGGTGTAGTGGCCAAAGGAATGCCCGCATGGAATGGTGCAATTAGCAAAAAAGATATTGAAGGATTGGCAGATTACATATTAACAGTAACCAAATAATCGCCATCGTATAAGAGTTACAATAAGCGATTGAGTATAAATGTTGATATAATTATTCACGCTGAGAAACAATCCTATATATTTATTGAGTAAACACACAAAACCAAATAAATGAAAACTATTTTTACTCTATCAATTTCGTTCATTGCCTTTTCCTTTTTGTACGCAACCACGCTAAACAAAAACCTGTATACGCAAAAGAAAACCGCTCAAAAAGCCGAAAACAGAATTGATACTCCAGATCAGGATCGGTTTGTTAAGGTTAAT
Source organism: Pedobacter fastidiosus (assembly GCF_014306625.1). GTDB lineage: Bacteria > Bacteroidota > Bacteroidia > Sphingobacteriales > Sphingobacteriaceae > Pedobacter > Pedobacter fastidiosus. The sequence goes on along the minus strand of NZ_JACRYL010000023.1, from coordinate 4,039 downwards.
CTTGTTCAGGGAGAATTTACCGAACCTACAGAATTGGCCGTTCTACCGAACTTGGATATTCTTGTTGCGCAACGCCGTGGGGAGATTATGCTTTATAAAAACCTGACTAAAAAATTATCGCAAGCGGGAAAATTAGATGTCTACTTTAAAACCAGCACACCTGATGTTAATGCCGAAGAAGGTTTATTGGGAATGGCTGCAGACCCAAAATTTGCCGTAAACAAATACATTTATCTTTTCTATAGTCCATTTGATAAATCAGTAAATCGTTTATCCCGTTTCAAAATGGTTAACGATAAAATCGATAAATCATCAGAAAAAATCATCCTACAGTTTTATTCTCAGCGAGAGATCTGTTGCCACACGGGTGGTTCGATCGCTTTTGGTGCAGATAACCTTTTATATGTTTCTACTGGCGATAACTCCACTCCTTTCGATGCTCCCAAACAGCAATATGTAAATAATGGTTATGCACCATTAGATAATCGCAAAGGTTTGGAACAATACGATTCAAGAAGATCTGCCGGAAATACAAATGATTTAAGGGGCAAAATTTTAAGAATTAAAATGAACGAGGATGGAACTTATAGCATTCCCGATGGGAACCTGTTTCCAAAAAGTGACCCCAAATCGAAACCAGAAATTTATGTTATGGGCAATAGAAACCCTTACAGAATTTCGGTTGATAAAAAAACCGGCTACTTATATTGGGGCGAGGTTGGTCCTGATGCCAGTAATGATGATGCTTCTCGTGGCCCTCGTGGTTACGATGAAGTTAACCAAGCCCGAAAAGCAGGGAATTTTGGCTGGCCATATTTCATCGGAAATAATTATCCTTATCGAGCATATGATTATACAAACGGACAAAGCGGAAATCCTTTTGATCCCGCCGGTGCGATTAACAATTCGCCAAATAATACGGGTTTAAGTACAGTACCACCCGCACAACCTGCATTTATTTGGTATCCTTATGGCGAATCTAAGGAATTTCCACAAGTTGGTTCTGGAGGTAGAACAGCAATGGCAGGTCCAGTTTATTATGCAAAACCGGGCGCATCACCTTATCCTGCTTATTATAACGGAAAATTAATTATTTACGAATGGGTTCGTGGCTGGGTAAAAGCAGTAACCATGTCGCCACAAGGCGATTATATGAGCATGGAACCCATGCTTTCTAAAATTTCTTTGGCTGCCCCTATTGATATGGAACTTGGCCCCGATGGGAAATTGTACATTTTGGAATATGGAAAAGGTTGGTTCACGAAAAATCCAGATGCAGGAATCACTAGAATTGATTATTTAAAAGGAAACAGACCGCCAAATGTAGATAGATTGGAAATTACTAAAACCAGTGGTTTATTGCCTTACAAGCTTACTGCAAAAGTAAAAGCGACTGATCCTGATGGAGACGCTTTAACTTATATATGGAATTTGGGTAATGGAATTAAAAAAACGACAAATGTTCCAGAACTCAAATATACCTACACCATTGCTGGCGAATATCCGGTAAGTGTTTTGGTTTTAGATAAAAGTAAAGCTTCTGCAAAAAGCCAGATAATTCCGGTTTTTGCGGGTAACGAACACCCAAATGTTGATATCGTTTTAACAGGGAATAAAAGTTTTTGGTTTCCAAATAAAGCGATAGATTACCAAGTTTTGGTATCGGATAAAGGTGCGACCGTAAATAAAGAAAGAATTTATATTTCAAATACTTACACCGAAGGAAGTGATTGGCTGGTGCGCAATTGGGGCATCAACAGGCTGCACAAACCCTCATTGGGAAAACATTAATGCTTAAATCGGATTGTAGTACTTGCCATAAAATCTCGACAACCTCAATCGGACCTGCTTTTGAAAAAGTATCTATAAAATATCAAAGTGATCCGAAAGCTGTAGATTATCTTGCCAACAAAGTGATTAACGGAAGTTCTGGTGTTTGGGGAGAAATCCCGATGCCTGCGCATTCGGCGATGAAGGAAGCTGAGGTTAAAAAAATTACCGAATGGATTATGACGTTAGGCAATAAAGATGCTGTTGCTAAATCGTTACCAGCTTCCGGAAAAATTACTCCAGCCAATAATGTTGATAAAAAGAAATCGGTTTTAACACTTAAAGCAACTTATACAGATGCCGGCACTGCAAAATTAAAACCTTTAACTACAACCAATGCTGTTAATTTAAAAAGCAATGAAATTGATGCTTCTGACATTAAAAATTTAAAAGGATTTGAGAAAAAGGAAGTATCTGGAGCTGAAGTAATTGCATTAACAGAAAATAATGGTTCGTTTAGCTTAAGCAATATTGATTTAACAAACATTAGCGGTTTCAAATTTAATTTAGCCAATAGCACCAATTATGAGGTAGAAATTCGATTAGATAACTTAGAAGGAGAACTATTGGGAAAATCTGCACTGAAAAGCGATGTCGCAATTCACCCAGTTTCTGGTGGAAAATTCCATAGAGTATATTTTGTTTTTAAGGAAGCCTCTGGTGAAAGGCCAATTATAAAATCGGTTACAGTAGAATCTCTTTAATTAAATCTTATTCAATGCCTCGTATAACTCAATATGCGAGGCATTTTTATGTAAAAAATACAAATCCATACATGGGCTTAACGCAGTAATAATATCTTTGTACCATAATCAGAATTCCTCATGCAACATATTAAAAACATCATATTTGATTACGGCAACGTAATATTCGATATAGATTTTAAAATCGCCCAAGCCTCGTTTCAAAAACTGGGCATTACAGATATTGAAAGTTTCTTTGCGCATAAATCTCATAATCAATTATTTGATGACTTTGAAACCGCAGCAATTTCTCCTGCAGAGTTTAGAGCTGGAATTAGAAAAGCTGCCAACAAGCCAGATTTAACTGACGCCCAAATTGATGAGGCTTGGAATAGCTTATTAATTGGAACCATCCAAGAAAACCACGATGTATTATTAAAAGTGAAAGAGAAATACCGCACCTTTCTTTTGAGCAACAACAATGAAATTCATTACGATTGGATTATCAATTATCTAAAAACCACTTTTCAAATTAATAATTACGAAGAGTATTTCGAGAAAGCTTACTTTTCTCAACACATGAAATTGCGCAAACCCAACACCAATATTTTCGAACAGGTTTTAAAGGATAACAACCTTAATCCTGCTGAAACATTGTTTATTGATGATAGTCCGCAACATATTGAAGGCGCTAAAAAAGTTGGGTTAAATACGTTATTAATGACTGAAAAGCCGGCTCAATTAGAAGCTTTCTTAAAAGCCAACGGAATTCTTTAGATTAGATTATGCCAGAGAAAGAGTTTAAATCCCTTAAGGAATTTTATCCTTATTATTTAACAGAACACACCAATACAACTTCTAGAATCCTTCATTTTATAGGCACAGGCTTAGTTTCGCTTGCCTTTTTTACAGGCTTCTTATTTCACAACTGGCACTTCTTTTTAGCGATGCCCGTTTTGGGTTATGGTTTTGCTTGGGTTGGTCATTTCTTTTTCGAGAAAAATAAACCTGCAACTTTTAAGTATCCTGGTTATAGCTTAGCCAGTGATTTTATTTTGTTTTACGATTTGTTAACAGGTAAGCAAGGTTTTGCAGTGAAGAAAGATTAAGGATTATTCATTACCCACAAACCTCGAATATCCTTGTCATGCTGAGGCACTCTCAGCTAGTCGGGATTTGCAATCCCGTCTTCTGTAATGAGGATTTTTTCCAAATAGAACTCCTGTGGGGTAATCCTCTATCTAAAATTTTGCCACGGAAACACAGAAGACACGGAAAAAGAAAGATGCCTTAGCAATCTGCAAATTATATTAATTGCACTAAACTAAGTTTTTTAAACCCGATTGTAGCGACATCCGCCAGTTCTTCACTGGCGATACAGCGTAAAGCGGGACTACATCATCCGAAGAATTCCCGAACGTTCGTTTACAAGAAATTATTTTAATTAATGCTAATAAGTTTGTACTTAAAGCTTCCTTCTTTTTAATTCCCTTTCAATTAAACCCAGCTCCCTTCCTGTTTGTCCG
>NZ_JACRYL010000022.1:54451-68477 GCF_014306625.1 Pedobacter fastidiosus | reverse complement strand
CCCAATCTCCTCTCCCTCACTAACCGTCTCCTCCGAAGCGGGATGCAAAAGTAGAAAAAATAACCGCCATTGCAAACTATCCGCAAGTTATTATACAGAGAAAAACGTAAGTGTATGATTTACACTAAGAAAAAAATTAATTTTATAATTTTGGGAAAGGCATTAAAGAGGGATTTGGATGATTTTTACTTAGGGTGGGAAAACCGAAGCATAAATTTTTATTCTGAAAGAAGTTAAATAAACCCGACTTGAATGGAAAACCCGCAAGCGAAGTATGAGCTGAGGATTTGAAATAGAGGGCGGGACTACCAAATAATAGTAGTACAGGCCCTGCTTTTCTAAATATTTTAATATTGTCCTGTACTTAAAAGCACTAGCGTACATGCTTCAATTGGTTCGATGCCATTTTGATCTAAAAGTTTTTCCAACTCATAGTTTTCTGTACCCGGATTAAAAATTACGCGTTTTGGTTTGGTTTCCAATATATAGTTATGATATTGTGATTGAAGAGCGGGACCTATATATAAGGTTACGGTATCGATATCATGATGTATTAATTCGGGCTTCTCGATTTCGATTCCGGCGACTTCACCTTTTTTAATTCCAACGTTAACGATATCGTGATTAAAACGCTTTAACATATGGGCTGCCTTATATGAATATCTTGATGGATCTGGAGATGCACCTATAATGAGTGTCTTTTTCATAGTATAGAATTTCGGGGATTAAAATTTTGATAAGAGCGCAATTTGACCAGAGTGATAGGAATGATGTTGAACTAAGCCATTTACTAATTCAATATTAGTAACGCCAGTACCCAAGGCTGGATTTCTCTCGTCATTCGTATTTTCATTCCATTGGCTATCCTTTATAGATTCGCAGAGACGGATTAATTCTTCGTTGGCTACTTTAAAATTGAATATAATTTTTTCCCAAGCTTGGGCCGTTTTTTCTTCTGGAATAGGCCAATCGCCTAAGACTGGCTCAACAGACAAATTTCCTAATAATCTAGAGGTTACTTCTTCTGTCCAGCTAGTTAAATGCAATGCGATTTCTGCAATAGAATGCGCATTGGGAATAAAATGTTCGAAGGCATTCTCTGGTTTTACATTATTGAGCGTTTGCATAACATGATTGCCATGCCAAGCATCGCCATTAAAAGCCTTCTGGATTTCGTTTGTAATGTTAATCATATTGAAATAACAAATTGGGTGATGTAAAGTTTTTTAGCTGGTTGCCAATATTGCGTTTGCACAGTTTATTCCATCAATTGCTGCTGATACAATTCCACCAGCATAGCCTGCTCCTTCTGCACAAGGGTACAAGCCACTAACTTGAGGGTGCTGAAAAGTTTCTTTATCTCGAGGGATTCGTACCGGAGATGAGGTACGGCTTTCCACTCCTACCAATATGGCTTCGTTTGTGTAATAGCCTCTAATTTTTTTTCCGAATAAAGGTAAAGCCGCTCGAAGGCTTTCGGATACAAAGTTTGGCAAAATATTATCGAGCATAACGCTTTTTGTTCCTGGCAGATAAGAATTTTTGGGTAAATCGATAGATAGTTTATTGTTTACAAAATCCATCATCCGCTGTGCGGGAGCGACAAGATTACCGCCACCAGCTTCGAAAGCCAGTTTTTCTATCTCAGATTGAAAATTTAACATCCTAAGCGGGTCGTAGCCTTGAACATCATCTAAAGTAACTTGAACAACAGTACCAGAGTTTGCAAAAGGATTATTTCTTTTTGAGGGCGACCAACCATTTACAACAATTTCGTTTTCGCCGGTTGCACATGGTGCAATAATACCGCCAGGGCACATACAGAAAGAGAATACGCCACGAGGACCAACTTGTTCTACCAAACTATAATAGGCTGGGGGTAAAAATTCTGATCGGATATCGCAATGGTATTGAGCTGAATCGATAATTTCTTGGGGATGTTCTATCCGAACCCCTAAAGCAAATGGCTTTGCTTCGATTAAAATATTCTTTTTATTTAATAATTCATAAACGTCTCTGGCCGAGTGACCAGTGGCAAGAATAATATGATCGGCATATAATTTATCTTCAAAATTAATTTCAATGCCTTTTATTTTACCAAAATCGATGAGGATGTCAGTCATTTGGCTATCGAACATCACTTCTCCGCCGGCATTTAATATTGTATCCTTTATCGACGTAATGATTTGAGGAAGTTTGTTTGTGCCGATATGTGGGCGTGCATCAACTAAAATATCTTGCTCGGCACCGTGGCTTACAAAAACCTGAAGCACTTTATTAATATCGCCACGCTTATTAGAACGCGTGTAGAGTTTACCATCAGAATAGGTGCCTGCTCCTCCCTCACCGTAACAATAATTAGATTCTGTATTTACTACTCCTTCTTTATTTATTGCTGCTAAATCTCTTCTACGCTGTTTTACATCTTTACCGCGTTCAATAATAATTGGTTTTAATCCGTTTTCGATGCATTGTAAGGCGGCAAATAAACCAGCTGGTCCAGCACCAATAATTAGGACTGGCTTGCCATTACTTACATTTTGATATTTTACATTCTGGATTTCGAGGACTTGCTCTTCGTCGATAAAGACTTTAACTTGTAGACGAAATATAACTTTTCTTGAGCGGGCATCAATAGAGCGTTTCAGAATTTCGTAACCTTTGATTCTATTTTCTGGAAGCTTTAAGGCTTCTGCTAGTTTCTGGTTGATTACCTCAGTTTCCTCAACCTGATTTGGGAGCAATGTTATTTCGATCTCTTTTTGCATGGTCCGTCAGGTTTTTATCCTGAATGAAACAAAGGTACATCAAAATTATAAATATGATAATATATGTAAGACTTTACCTAAAGTGGCAGAGATTTTCACAAAATGTAACAAAGGCATACAATTTGATATCTAATTTGTAAATTGACCATAATTCAATTTTGACTTTAAAAACAAAAACCATAAAAATGAAAAGATTAGTATTTGGAATTTTAGCTGCTGTAATTGCAGTTAGCACCTTAAGTTCATGCGGATACAATAGCATGGTTAAACTTGATGAAAATGTAAAATCTAAATGGGGAACTGTACAAACTCAATATCAACGTAGGGCAGATTTAATTCCAAACTTGGTGAGTACTGTAAAAGGTGCAGCAAAATTTGAGCAGGGAACATTAACTGCCGTTGTTGAAGCGAGAGCTAAAGCAACACAAATGACGGTTAAAGCGGATGATTTGACTCCAGAAAACATTCAAAAATACCAAGCGGCACAAGGTCAGTTAAGTCAAGCTTTGGGTAAACTACTATCTATTACAGAGGCTTATCCAGAATTAAGGGCTACACAACAGTTCAGCGATTTATCGGCTCAGTTGGAAAGTACAGAAAACAGGATTACGGTTGCACGTAAAGATTTTAATGATGCTGTACAAGAATATAATGGAAAAATAAGATCGTTTCCAACTAACTTAACCGCAGGAATGTTTGGTTTTAAAGCTAAAGGCTATTTTGAAGCTGATGCTACTGCCAAAGATGCACCAAAAGTAGAGTTTTAACATTCTTAAGATAACATTTGAGGGTAATGAGTGTTTATTTAATTGAACACTTATTACCCTTTTTACTTCATATAAAATAAAACATGTCGTTATTTTCAGAAATTGAACAAGATAAGGTAGCCAAGGCCATTTCGGATGCAGAAAAGGCAACTTCTGGTGAAATAAGAATTGCCATAGATAAACATTGCCCTGGAGATCCTTATGAAAGAGCAATAGAGTATTTTGCAAAATTAGATATGGATAAAACCGCACAGCGCAATGGTGTATTGATTTATTTGGCACATGCCGATCATAAATTTGCAATTATCGGCGACGCTGGAATTAATAAAGTTGTGCCCGATAATTTTTGGGAAACCACGAAAGTTGCCATGAAAGCGCACTTTGCAAAAGGCGATTTGGCAGATGGGATTGTTGCAGGTGTATCTTTAGCGGGAGAAAAATTGGCCTTGTTTTTCCCTTATCAAACGGGAGATATTAATGAGTTGCCAAATGATATTGTTTACATGGATAATCAGGATAAAAAATAAGCAATGAAAAAATTATTCCTTTTATCAATATTCAGCTTAATTTTTGCATTTGCTTTTGCGCAAGATTTCCCTGAGAAACCGACAACACTCGTTAATGATTATTCGGGTGTACTTTCATCAACACAAAAACAAGCACTAGAAACTAAACTTGTTGCTTTTAATGATTCTTCTTCTACTCAAATAGCTGTAGCGATATTAAAATCGGTTGGCGATTACGATATAAATGAATATGCTGTAGAACTTGGCAGGAAATGGGGCGTTGGCCAAACTGGCAAAAACAACGGTATTATGATTGTTGTGGCTGTTGGAGATCGCAAAATATCGATCCAAACCGGTTACGGGGTTGAAGGTGCCTTACCAGATGTTTATTCCAAAAGAATTATTGAAAACGATATTAAGCCCTTTTTTAAAGATGGCGATTATTATGGCGGACTTGATGCCGGCACAACATCAATAATTAAATATACGAAGGGAGAATATAAAAATGATAACCCAAAAACATCAGCTGGCAAAAAGGGTGGCTCTGGAAGCATTGCTATAATCATTATTATTGTGGTGATCATTATTATATTTATGAGAAAAGGCGGAGGCGGAAATAGTGAAGTTATAGGCGGAAGAGGTGCTTCAAACGCTTTATTCTGGGCAATGCTTTTCGGAAGCGGAGGCGGTGGCCGAGGTGGAAACAGTGGCTGGGGAGGTGGAGGCTTTGGCGGTGGTTCTTCTGGTGGCGGAGGTGGATTCGGAGGATTTGGTGGTGGAAGTTTCGGTGGTGGAGGTTCTAGCGGAAGTTGGTAGTCATTGGTCATTGGTCATTGGTCATTAGTCATTAGTCATTAGTCATTAGTCATTAGTCATTAGTCATTAGTCATTAGTCATTAGTCATTAGTCATTAGGTTGGAAAGATTTCTTTTTTGAGTGTTACATACATCCAAACTTTTATAATAAATTAATTGAACAGCAATTGTGTACAGAAAAGATTTAATCACGGCAGAGATTCAGAAATTAGCTCAGGTTTTGGCCAGAATAATGGGACTAAAACTAGAAGGCAAACTTAAAGAAGCTGAAAGTATTTTTAATGAAACGATGGAACTGAGTTTCGTGCTTCCCCAAGAAATACTACTTTCTAACAATCCATTAGTATTTGAAAATTGGCTGAATGAAAATGATCTTTCTCCGGAAAAGCTCGATTCTTTGAGTGAGTTTTTATATTACGAACTTGGCGTGAGTGAGCGCAGGAACGAAATTATTGCTCCAAAACTTAATCTGATTTATCAACAATTGGCAGATAAGCATAAAATTGTTCACTTAGTGAATTTGCATCGCCAGAAAACAATCCAACAGTATTTAAACTAGAATTAATAAAAAATCAATTATAGATGATTATAGAGAAGTGGCGAAAACTTGCCTCTAAATATTTAGTGAGAGAGAAATGGGCAACTTTAAGGGTTGATACTTGCGAGTTGCAGGGTGGAATTATTAAAGATGATTATTATGTTTTGGAATATCCAAATTGGGTAAATGCCATCGCTTTAACAGAAGAAGGAAAAGTAATTATGGTGCGCCAATATCGCCATGCTGCCGACATTATTTCTTTAGAAGTACCTGGTGGCGTAATTGATGGTGATGAAGAACCGGAATATGCCATTAAACGCGAACTTTTGGAAGAAACGGGTTACAGCTTTAAAACCTGCAAATTTGTTGCAGAACTTTATCCAAATCCTGCCACATCAAACAATAAAACTTTTACTTACGTTTTAACTGGTGGCGTAAAAACTCATGAGCAACATTTAGATGAGCATGAAATTTTGAATGTTGAAGAATACTCCATTGAAGAAGTTAAGCAATTAATAAAGGATAATAAGATTGCCCAGGCTTTACATGTAGCAGCTTTGCTTTATGGATTGGCTGAGGTAGAAGAAAATTAATTGATCTAGTTGATAAGAAATTAATTGATACAAAAAAGTTCCCGAATTTAACATCCGGGAACTTTTTTTTTACAAGGCTTTTATCTTTAGTATTTAAGCTTTTAGCTCATTTTTAATTTCTTTTGAATATCGTGCACGTAAGCTTTAAACTTTTTGTCCGTATCGATTAAATCTTCTACGGTTTGGCAAGCATAGATTACGGTACTGTGATCGCGACCGCCAAAGAAAGCACCAATCGTTTTTAATGATGATTTTGTGTGGCTTTTAGAAAGATACATTGAAATTTGACGAGCCTGAACAATTTCTCTTTTTCGAGTTTGAGATTTAACCATATCAACAGGAACCTCGAAGTATTCGCAAACCAATTTCTGAATATATTCCATCGAAATCTCTTTTGAAGTATTTTTGATGAAGTTTTTTAGCATTTGCTTAGCCAAGTTCAGATCGATTTCCTTTTTGTTCAAAGTAGCTTGAGCAAGTAAGGAAACCATTGCACCTTCAAGTTCACGAACATTGTTATCAATATTATGTGCAACGTATTCTACAACTTCTCCTGGTAACTCAATACCATCAGCATACATTTTCTTTCTTAAAATGGCGATACGAGTTTCTAAATCTGGGATTTGCAAATCTGCAGATAAGCCCCATTTAAAACGACTTAATAAACGCTCTTCTAAACCTGCTAAATCTTTTGGTGCCTTATCAGATGTTAAAATAACCTGTTTGCCTGATTGATGCAAGTGATTAAAAATATGGAAGAAAATATCCTGAGTTTTTTCTTTACCAGCAAAATTGTGCACATCATCCATTATGATAACATCCATTGCCTGATAAAAGTTAACGAAATCGTTAATGGTATTGTTCTTTAATGAATCAACAAACTGCTGACAGAATTTTTCGCAACTTACGTAAATTACGAGTTTATCTGGCATACTGCGTTTTATCTCGTTACCGATGGCCTGTGCTAAGTGCGTTTTTCCTAAACCTACTCCACCGTAAATCATTAATGGATTAAAAGATGTTCCACCTGGTTTCGCCGCTACAGCATAACCCGCAGAACGGGCCAAACGATTACAATCTCCTTCAATGTAATTTTCGAAAGTATAATTAGAGTTTAATTGAGGATCTACATTTAATTTCTTTAATCCAGGAATAATGAAAGGATTTTTGATGTCCTTATTTATCGAAACAGGAATTGGCATGGATTGAACCTTTGCCTCTGCCCCATTTCCGTTTGAGGGCATGTTGGTAGTATAAGGATTACCGCTATTAGATGATTTATCTACAACGATGTTATATTCCAACCGGCCATCCTCTCCAAGTTGTTTTTTTACTGTTTTACGTAATAAGCCTACATAATGCTCTTCAAGCCATTCGTAAAAGAACAAACTCGGTACTTGAATGGTTAAAACCTTACCTTCCAACTTAAGGGCTGTTATTGGCTCGAACCAGGTTTTAAAACTTTGGTTCGGGATGTTATCCTTAATAATTTGAAGACAGTTCTTCCACACTTCAGTACAAGTTTTTTCCATTGCGATTTCTATAATTTATTGGTTTTCAGTGCCGATTCGAATTTACGGGATGGTCCGTTTCGGGACTACGAATATTGACAAAATTATCAACATTTGAAACAAAAATTTCAATTATTTTGTAACGTATTCATAAGCAGTAACCTACCACGCTTAACCTGAATTTTTAGTGTGGATAACTATTTCTTAACATTGGTTATCCACAATAAAATCGTTTTATCACCCTTTTAGCCCTTTATTTCGAATCAGAGATAGAAAAGCAAATTCCAAGCCATTATTAATGTTAGTCGGGCTGTTTGCTGTAGTTTGCATTTGTTTAAACTTCAAATCAGCTGAAATCAAAGCTTTTACAACCAAACAAATAAAAAGCTGTCGCTCCCATCCCGTTTATCAAATAAAAGCTGTGCTACTATTTCTCAAGCAAAATTCTACAAGCCAAGCATCGGCCAATTAATATTCTCCAAAAACATCTCTCAAAACATCGGCAATTTCGCCTAATGTTGCATACTTTTCTACAGCATCAATAATAAGGGGCATTAAATTGGTGTCTGTTTTGGCTGCAGCTCCTATTAATTTTAACGCTTGTTGTACGGCAATGTTATCTCTTTCAATTTTTAACTGAATCAGTTTTTGGGTTTGTAGTTTACGGATAGAATCATCAACATTAAAAACTTCTGTAATCCCTTCTTCTGCCTGAGTAAACTTATTAACGCCAACTAAAACTCGATCTCCATTTTCCACCTCAGTTTGATATTGATAAGCAGCATTAGAAATCTCATTTTGCATGTAATCGCTTTCAATCGCATTTACCGATCCACCCATCGCATCTATCTTATCAATATAGGCCCAAGCAGCAGTTTCTACTTCATCTGTAAGGTTCTCTATAAAAAAAGAACCCGCCAAAGGATCAACAGTATCTGTTACACCACTTTCAAAGGCAATAATCTGTTGGGTACGCAAGGCGATTTTTGCAGCAGATTCTGTAGGGAGTGAAAGTGCTTCATCATATCCGTTGGTATGCAAAGATTGAGTTCCGCCTAAAACCGCCGCCATGGCTTGATTGCTTACCCGAATTACATTATTTAATGGCTGTTGTGCGGTTAAGGTAGACCCACCGGTTTGCGTATGAAAACGAAGCATTTGTGCTTTATCATCAGTTGCGCCTAAATCTTTTGTAATTTTGGCCCACATTCTCCTCGCCGCTCTAAACTTTGCTATTTCCTCAAAAAAATTATTGTGGCAATTGAAGAAAAACGATAATCGCTTAGCAAAAACATTAATATCTAATCCTTTATCTAAAGCTGCTTTTAAATAGGTTTTGCCATTAGCTAAAGTAAAAGCCAGTTCCTGCACTGCCGTAGAACCTGCTTCGCGAATGTGGTAGCCAGAAATAGAAATCGTATTCCACTTCGGAACTTCCTTGCTACAATATTCAAAAATATCGGTAATCAAGCGCATCGATGGTTTTGGAGGATAAATATAAGTGCCTCTCGCTGCGTATTCCTTTAAAATGTCATTTTGGATCGTTCCAGAAATTTGCTTTAAATCTGCACCTTGCTTCTTTGCCAAGGCAATATACATCGCCAACAAAATAGAAGCCGTTGCATTAATTGTCATTGAAGTGGTAATGTTTTTCAGCTCGATGCCATCAAACAAAATCTCAACATCCTTTAATGAATCTATGGCAACACCAACTTTTCCCACTTCACCGTCAGACATTTCATGATCGGAATCGTAACCAATTTGAGTAGGCAAATCGAAAGCGACTGATAGCCCCGTTGTACCTTGTGCCAATAAATAATGATACCTTTTGTTAGATTCTTCAGCAGTAGAAAAACCAGCATATTGCCTCATTGTCCATAAACGACCGCGGTACATATCTTTCTGAATCCCTCTGGTAAACGGAAATTCGCCTGGTTTTTCTTCCATCGGCTTCGCAGAAGTGTAAAGCTCTTTTATCTCTATCCCAGATGTGGTGGTATGTTTTTTATCGCTCATGTTTGGTTAGTTCATTGGTCATTTGTTCAAGTTTAATTAGTTATTTGCAGAGCTATACACCGAACAATTAACCAATTCAAACAATTAACCGATTAATCTTTTAAGCAGTTAGTTCATTAAAACAATTTCTGAATATCCTTTTTAACCAATTCAATAGTTAAATCGTAAGGATTTTCATCAATACTGGCCATGTGCTGTAAAATTGCTTTGCTTAATTCTATTCCATTCGCATCAGCAGGCAATCCTTTAACCGCATTGTTAATCATCGCAATGGTATCCTCTTTAAGTTTCCGAACCACATTCCAAGTTATACTATCAATATAAAGTTGTTGCGTAATGTTATGCTGATATTCTGAGCGAACCTCATTTAAAATTCCCGCCTGTAAAGTCGAAATTCCAATTCCTTGTTGGTGAAGACGAACAAGTAGGTTTGCCGGATTAATTCTGTCGGTAAAAATAATCAGCCTTTCATGCGCCTGTAACCTCAATGGCAATAAATGGGCTCTACTTTCTTTATTTAATTCGATGTTTTTTAAGTTAAAGAAACGATGGATATCATTTTTTAATAAGTAATAAATAGCGAATAGGGCTAGAAAAACGCCTAAAAATAAGACAACGATATCAATTAGGATTTGTTGGGTATTCATTTGTATTGTTTAATTACGGTAATATTAACGTGTAGATAAAAGCAAAAATGTGCATTATTATTTATATTTGTAACAGTTAAAATTTAAATAACATGAGCACAACAGTTGATACAGCATTTGCACCGGTTACTTTTTCAGAAGGAGCAGCAAAAGAGTTATATAAATTAAAGGATCAGCAGGAGATTGGTGAGGATTACGGATTGCGTGTTGGGGTTGAAGGCGGAGGTTGCGCTGGTATGAATTATATTTTAGGTTTCGATCAAAGAAAAGATGGAGATCAGGAATATTTTATTGAGGGAATTAAAGTTTTCATGAACAAAGCGCATCAAATGTACCTTATGGGCATGATGATCGATTGGCAAGATGGATTAAACTCTCGTGGTTTTACTTTTGTAAATCCTAATGCAACCAGCACTTGTGGCTGTGGCACCAGTTTTTCTGCATAAAGAAAATAATATTGTAACATATCTAGTAGTCCCCTTGTCTAAACATCGGGACTTTTTTTATTTTTATAGGATATGTAAGTTTAGGCTTAATTAATCTTATTGCTGAAAACGAACCATTTCATACAAACGCTTAAATGAATTACAGAGAAAACATCAGGCTTGCCCTAGAATCGATTAAGGGCAATAGACTTCGTACTATGTTAACTGCTTTAATTATTGCCATTGGTTTAATGGCTTTAGTGGGCATTTTAACTACGCTTGATGCTGTTAAGAAAAGTATGACCGAGGCTTTTAGTAGTATGGGTGCAAATTCATTTACCATAAGAAATCGTGGAACTGGAATTAGAATCGGCGGACAAGGAAAAAGACCAAAACCTTTCAAATCAATTAGATACGAAGATGCTGTTCGATTTAAAGATAGCCTAAATACGCCAGCAACTGTTGCCGTAAGTGTTTTTGCAAGTGGAGGTTCTACGGTAAAATTTGGCAGTTTAAAAACCAATCCAAATATTAATGTTCAAGGTATTGATGAAAATGGCTTGGCCTCTCAAGGATTAAATTTATCTGAAGGAAGAAACTTTAGCGTATCCGAAATTCAGCTTGGAAGCAATGTTTGTATTGTTGGTGGTGAAGTTGTTGATAAGCTTTTTAAAGGCGCAGATCCAATGGATAAGCTGATTAATGTAGGTAATAATCGTTTTAAAATTGTCGGTATTTTAGCAAAAAAGGGATCTAGCATGGGCTTTAGTGGAGATAGAGCTGTTTATGTTCCATTGTTAAAGGCTAAGCAAATTAATGCGAATGCAAATCCATCTTATACCATAACCGTTATGGTTCCGAATAATGATATTCAGGAAAATATTATTGGTGAATCGACAGCCTTATTTAGAAATATCCGTAAGGTTAAAGTTGGGGAAACGAACAATTTCGAGATTACAAAAAGTGATGCAATTGCGCAAACCTTATTTGAGAACTTGGCTTTCGTTGCCATTGGCGGTGTTGCAATTGGAATAATAACCTTAATTGGTGCATCAATCGGACTGATGAATATTATGCTCGTATCGGTTACGGAAAGAACCAGAGAAATTGGAATCCGTAAAGCAATTGGAGCAAACCCTCAAGTTATCCGTCGCCAGTTTTTAATTGAGGCTGTGGTGATTTGTTTAATGGGTGGAGCACTGGGAATATTTCTAGGGATTTTACTCGGTAACTTAATATCCTTAGCTATGGGAGGTTCATTCATTATCCCGTGGTTGTTTATTTTGGGCGGCTTCATTTTGTGCGTATTGGTTGGAATAGGTTCTGGTTATTATCCTGCAAAGAAAGCATCGAAATTGGACCCTGTAGAGGCATTACGATACGAATAACCCCAAACCCTTAAAGGGGAGCTAAAAGCAAGATTGAAAATAACAATGGCAAAATAAACTAGAAATTAAACAATGTACAAGCTATAGAAATTCAAAGTCCACTTTAGGGGATTTAGGAGTTTATAGCAATACATTATTCAACTGATGTTGGGTAAGTAATTGATGCATTCCGGAAGTTGTTAAGCTGTCTTCCAAAGCAGTTGCATGTTTTAAATGATGCATATCGCTCCCAATAAAATCTACCAAATGGTTTTCGACCATTTCCTCTGCGGTTTTTTTTGCTCCCGCTCCATAGTAACCTGTCAAGGCAATAGAATTGAGCTGAAGCAAACAGCCTGTTTCTCTTATTTGCTGATAATTCTCAATTGAACTATAAAAATACGGATAGCGCTCGGGATGCGCCAAAACTGGCTTGTAACCCGCATCTTGCATAATTTTAATAAAATCGAATAAGTTTTGAGGGATATTAATGTAAGATAGCTCGAAAAGTAAGTATTGATTACCAAAAGTGAGCACTTCCTTTTGTCGTACCTTTTTTTCCAACGTTTCATCAAGATAATATTCAGCGGCGGCACTTACTTCTAAATCGAGCTGAATATCTTGTAAACCCTTTCTTAAAACATCTAAAGCCCTCTTGATTGTATCTGGAGTATTTCGATAATAATCTGCCATGATGTGTGGCGTAGCGATGAGTTTTTTAAAACCAAGTGCCTTAAATTTTTTCGCTAAAAGTAAAGAATCGTTTATGGTTTGTGCGCCATCATCAATACCGGGAAGGATGTGCGAGTGCATATCTGTTCCAATATTTGAGAAATTAAATTCGGGTAATATTTTTTTCTTTTTAAATAGTCCGAACATAACGACGGGATCTTAGCTTAACTTATTTCCTTTGGCAAATTTGATGCCTCAGCTTCATTGGCTAATTTAGAAGAATAAATCCTGTCTAACAAATGATTTAAGTTTTCCGAAAGATCGAATTGTAAATCTTCGTGTAATTTTTTAAATTTATTTATGGTAACCGAAACCGTTTTAATGTAATATGCTGAGAATAAAAAACCAAAATCCCGATAGCCAAAAATAGATCTTTTGTATTCTATCGGGATAATGTTTAAAATATAAATCTTCAGTTCTACTTCTCCTAAAACATCTTTGGTAACTTTATAAAAGTGATTTACCGAAGTAATCATCTTCCTTACTTTAACCAATGCTTCTTTAGCATTTAGCTTTTTAAGTTCAGAGATTTGCGCTTCAGCTTCTGCTTTTATCTTTTCTTTTCTGTCTTCTAGGTCGATTTCACTTTCCAACAATTTATAATGGAGGTGTTCCGTAAGCACTTTATCTTTAGCAACAAGCCTTAACAACAACTTATCTTTTTCTTTGATAGGAAGATCTGTTATGGCAACTTTTAAATCCTTGTGCTCCGCTAGCTTCATTTAAAATGGATTCGCTTTGATGTATTTCTCCCATTCCCAAGCGGATCTCATCATTTCATCAATCCCAAGATCTGCTTTCCAGCCCAGTACATCGTTCGACTTCTGAACATCACCGTAAACCTTTTCTACATCTCCGCTCCTTCTAGGGCCGATTTTGTAATCCAGTTTCTCTCCTGTTGTATTCTCAAAAGCGGAAATAATTTCCAGTACAGATGATCCCTTTCCCGTTCCGATGTTGAAGACCTCATAATTGCTTTCCGCTTTCTTTTCCTCCATCCGCTTAACCGCAGCAACATGTGCCTTGGCCAAATCCACAACGTGGATGTAATCGCGAACTGCAGAACCGTCGACAGTGTCGTAATCATTTCCGTAAACCGTAATCGGTCCGCGTTTACCAATGGCCGATTGTGTAATAAATGGAACCAGGTTGGCCGGAACTCCGTTTGGAAGTTCTCCGATCAGTGCGGTTTCGTGTGCGCCAACCGGATTGAAATAGCGCAGTGCGATTACGTTCAAGTCTGGCGTTACCGCAGTTGTTTCCTCAAGAATCTCTTCGGCAATCTGTTTGGTGTTTCCGTAAGGCGATTCGGCTTTTTTAATCGGTGCCGATTCGGTAACG
>NZ_JACRYL010000022.1:1398-54402 GCF_014306625.1 Pedobacter fastidiosus | reverse complement strand
GGCTGGCCATAAACCGTGCAGGAAGAAGAAAACACAAGATCTATCTTTCTGTTGAACGAAACCAGCAGATTGATCAGACTGTAAAAGTTATTCCTGTAGTATTTTAACGGCTGGGCAACCGATTCTCCCACTGCCTTGTAGGCTGCAAAATGAATAATTCCAGTTAAATCCGTGTTCTGTTCGGCAAATTCCTGAACAGCTTTATCATCCTGAAGATCAATCTCCTGAAATTCGAACCATTTCCCCGTAATCTCATGGAGCTGGGTCAGGATTTTGATGTTTGAGTTGGATAAATTATCAACGATAACCACTTCGTAACCTGCGTTGTGCAGTTCTACCACGGTATGCGAACCAATGTAACCCGTACCTCCGGTAACTAATATTTTAGACATCTTAACGATTAAATGTTGTAAAGTCTTTATGCTCAATCTTTGCCAAAGCTTGCTCTGGTAAAGATTTGAAGTATTCGTAAGTAATTTTTAAACCTTCTGCTCTACCAACTTTCGGCTCCCAGTTTAACAATGCTCTTGCTTTGGTAATATCCGGTCTTCTTTGTTTAGGATCATCTTGAGGAAGATCTCTGTAAACAATTTTTTGAGATGTGCCTGTAAGTTTAATAATCTCTTCGCAAAACTGCTTAATTGTAATCTCATCTGGATTGCCAATATTAACAGGTTGTGCATAATCAGACATTAACAAACGATAAATTCCTTCAATCAAATCATCAACATAGCAGAAAGATCTAGTCTGACTTCCGTCTCCGAAAACAGTTAAATCCTCTCCTCTTAACGCCTGACCGATAAATGCAGGAAGTACTCTCCCATCATTTAATCGCATTCTAGGACCATAAGTATTAAAAATTCTTATAATTCTGGTTTCCACACCGTGGAAAGTATGGTAGGCCATAGTGATGGCTTCTTGAAAACGTTTTGCCTCATCGTAAACACCGCGTGGACCTACTGGATTTACATTTCCCCAATATTCTTCTGGCTGTGGGTTTACACTTGGATCTCCATAAACTTCAGAAGTAGAAGCAATTAACATCCTTGCGCCTTTGGCTCTTGCCAAACCAAGTAAATTATGTGTGCCTAATGATCCAACTTTTAAGGTTTGAATCGGAATTTTCAAATAATCTATCGGACTTGCTGGAGATGCGAAGTGAAGAATATAATCTAGTTGACCGGGTACATGAACAAACTTGGAAACATCATGATTATAAAACTCAAAGTTTTCTAAGCTAAAAAGATGTTCAATATTGGCTAAATCTCCTGTAATCAGGTTATCCATACCAATTACATGGTAATTTTCTTTTATAAATCTATCGCACAAATGTGAGCCCAAAAAACCCGCTGCTCCAGTAATCAGTATTCTTTTACGTTCCATCTTAATCAATTAATTTTCTTCCGATACTGTTGTAATAATAACCCAAATCAATCATTTTCTGAAGATCGTAAAGATTACGGCCGTCAAAGATTACTTTGTTTTTTAAAATATTTTCAATTTTTTCAAAGTCTGGATTACGGAATACAGACCATTCTGTTGCAATTAAAAGTGCATCTGCACCTTCCAAAGCTTCATATTGGTTCTGCGCATATTTCACTTTATCTCCAATAACACCCTTTACATTTTCCATTCCTTCCGGATCAAAAACAGTAACTGTAGCACCATTTTTAACTAGCGCATCTATAATATAAAGTGCTGGTGCTTCGCGGATATCATCAGTTTCTGGTTTGAAGGCTAAGCCCCAAAGTGCAAAATGTTTGCCCTGAATATCGTTTTTGTAATATTTTAAAACTTTATCTACAATGATAGTTTTTTGTCTTTCGTTAACTTCCATAACCGATTTAAGGATCTGGAAATCATAAGTATTTTCATCTGCAGCCATTACTAGCGCCTGAACATCTTTTGGAAAGCATGAACCACCATAACCGATTCCAGGAAAAAGGAAACGTTTTCCAATTCTTTCATCTGATCCGATACCTTTTCTTACTGCATCTACATCAGCACCAACAAGTTCGCAAAGATTTGCAATCTCGTTCATGAAAGTAATCTTAGTTGCAAGGAATGAGTTTGCAGCATATTTAGTAAGTTCAGAAGAACGCTCATCCATAAATAGAATTGGATTTCCTTGGCGCACATAAGGACCATAAAGTTCAGTCATTAGTTTTTTTGCACGTTCGCTGGTTGTTCCTAAAACCACGCGATCTGGTTTCATAAAATCATCTACAGCTACACCTTCACGTAAAAACTCAGGGTTGGAAACCACATCAACCTCTATTGAAGTGTTAGCAGCAAAAACGGCTCTAACCTTATCGGCAGTACCAACCGGAACTGTAGACTTGTTTACGATGATTTTATATTCTGTTATCAATTTTGAAATGTCTTTTGCCGCACCCAAAATATAGGAAAGATCTGCAGCGCCATCTCCGCCTGGAGGCGTTGGAAGTGCCATAAAAATAATCTGGGCATCTTTTATAGCATCGGCAAGATTTGTTGTGAAAGTTAATCTTCCTTGTTCAATGTTTCTGTGGAACAATAAATCAAGACCTGGTTCGTAGATTGGAACTTCACCATTTTGCATTTTTTTTACTTTTGCATCGTTTATATCGACGCAAATTACATCGTTTCCGGTTTCAGACAGGCACGTTCCTGTTACTAAACCAACGTATCCTGTACCAACTACAGCTATTTTCATATATTTAATTAGGGTGTTTTAAATATTTTCGTTTTATCTTGCGACGAAGATAATAAATTACATTCAATGCTTTGGCTTTACTCATTAGGAATTAGATTATACTACGTAATTATTTGCTTTTTGTCAATTTTTCATACCAAAGCAAAGCTTTTTGTTAATGGTCGAAAAGATCTTTTCAATAAAATTGCAAAAAAAGTAAATCCAAATGAAAAGCACATTTGGTTTCACTTTGCTTCTCTGGGCGAATTTGAACAAGGTAGACCTGTATTGGAAGAACTGAAAAAGAAATTCCCCAATAAAAAAATTATTGTTACTTTTTTCTCTCCTTCGGGATACGAAATCAGAAAAAATTATGCGCTTGCAGATGTTTTCTATTTGCCAATTGATACCCCTAAAAACGCAAAGCGATTTATTGAAAGTATAAATCCAGAGATGGCGATTTTTACCAAATACGAATTTTGGCATTTCTACTTTACAGAACTTAAAAGGAAAGAAATCCCATTATATCTGATCTCAGGAATTTTCAGAGAAAGTCAAACTTTTTTTAAATGGTATGGCGGTTTTTACCGAGATATGCTAAAATGTGTTACCTATTTCTTTGTTCAGAATGAGGAAAGTGTAAACCTTTTAAAGTCAATTGGGATTGAGAATTGTACGCTTAGTGGCGATACTCGTTTTGATCGGGTTTATGAGAATGCTCAATCTCCAAAATCACTTCCAAAAATTGAAAGTTTTATAGGCAATTCTCCAGTATTAATCTGTGGAAGTACATGGCCGGAAGACGAAAAACTATTATCGACTTTGCCAGGAAAATATCCAGAATGGAAATTTATAATTGCACCGCACGAAATTGATTCCAATCATATCATTAATATTGAAAGGCAATTCCTTAATAGCAGTTTAAGGTTTTCGATTTTAAATACAACAGAAAATCCTCAAGCACAAATCCTTATCATCGATAATATTGGCATGTTATCTTCTCTTTATCGATATGGCAAACTTGCTTATATCGGTGGTGGCTTTGGTGCCGGAATCCATAATACTTTAGAGGCTGTAGCTTTTGGATTACCCGTGATTTTCGGGCCAAAATATGAGAAGTTTCAAGAAGCAAAAGATTTAATTTCGTTAGGTTCGGCTAAAAGCATATCTACTTCAGAAGAGTTAGAATTGGCATTTAGCGATTTTAAAAACAATCAGCCCGCATCAGAAAGCGCTAAGAAGTACGTTGAAGATAAAAAGGGATCTACTGATCAGATTATCGAAATGATTACGAAACCTTTACAGATTTTATAATCTCGTTTATGATTTCTGAAATATCTTGATTTATTTCTATCGTAATAACATCAGTTTCTTCATCTTTAGGTTCTTCTAAAACATCAAATTGACTTTTCAATAAACCTTTAGGCATGTAATGTCCTTTTCTCGAAGATAATCTAGATTCTATCAGTTCGAAGCTTCCTTTTAAATAAATGAAAATCAAATTTTCGTTTTCTGCACGGATAATATCCCTGTAAGATTTTTTCAAAGCCGAACAGGCTATAATACAGTTAATATTGTTATCGACTTCTCTTTTTCCAACCTCACCAATTAGTTTAAGCCAATCGTATCTATCGGCATCTGTAAGTGGAATTCCAGATGCCATTTTATCTATATTTCTTTGGCTGTGTAGATGATCGCCATCAATAAATTGAGCACTTA
The DNA here is from genome assembly GCF_014306625.1 of Pedobacter fastidiosus. Taxonomy (GTDB): domain Bacteria; phylum Bacteroidota; class Bacteroidia; order Sphingobacteriales; family Sphingobacteriaceae; genus Pedobacter; species Pedobacter fastidiosus. The sequence goes on along the minus strand of NZ_JACRYL010000022.1, from coordinate 50,009 downwards.
TTTTTTGAGCAAGTGCTTCACCAATAGAGGTTTTACCACTTCCAGAAACGCCCATTAAGATGATTAATTTGGCCATTAATTAGTTGATCATTCCAGCTAATGCTTCAATAAAAACAGGACTATCGTTTAAGCTTTCTACCAGCTGAACGTGTTCTCCTCCTAAAGCTTTAAATTCTTCGTGATACTCTACAGTAATTTCGTATTGAGTTTCTAAACAATCAGCCACAAAAGCAGGACTAAAAACCAATAAGCGCTTTTTACCTTCGCCCGCTAATTTCTTTAAAACATCAGTTGTGTAAGGCTGTACCCATGGTTCTTTTCCCAATCTCGATTGAAAACAAACCGTATAATTTTCTCTAGATAAATTTAGTTCTTTAGCAATTAATCTTGCCGTATCATGTCCTTGAGCAGAGTAACAAAATTTATTGGTATCATTTAAAGTTTGGCAACAATCCGCGTTTTTCAAACAATAACTTCCAGTGTGATCACATTTTAATAACTGTCTCTCCGGTAATCCGTGGAAACTAAATAGAACATGATCGTAACTTTCTACATTATGTTTTCTTGCATTTTCGGCAAAAACTTTAATCATCAATTCATTATCATGGAAAGAATTAACAAATGAAATAGGTGGCACAGTTTGCCACTTACTTACCAATTCCATTACCAATTGCATTACTGAACCGGTACTTGCTGATGCATATTGCGGAAACATAGGAATTACCTGAATGCTTTCTACCAAACCAGCTTTTAAATTTGCTAGCGCTGAAGCGATTGAAGGACTTTGGTAGCGCATAGCCAATTCTACATGATATTCGTCACCCAGTCTCTCTTGAAGCATTTTTGCCTGCAATTGACTATAAAACAAAAGCGGAGAACCATTTTCATTCCATATTTCTCTATATAATTTGGCTGTTTTAGGACTGCGGAAAGGAACAATAATACCTTTTACCAATAATGTGCGGTTAAAAGCAGGAATATCGATCACCCTTTCATCCATTAGAAATTGATCTAAATATTTTTTAACGTCGGACACGGCAGGACTATCAGGTGTTCCTAAATTAACCAGTAAAATTCCCTTTTTGCTCATTTAGAATTAAGAATATGTTTTGTGTGGCAAATATCGACTTTTTATTGTTTTTTACCTATCGTAAAAATATGACAGTAGCCATTTTTTAGTCAAATTTGATCTTGCTTATTTAGACCTTGAAAATTTCAGAACTTGCGAAATCTATAAGGTTAAAATGAAAACACTTAACTTTTAGTTTTGTACAATTGCCACCAAGGCATGCCTGGTTTTTGATGATGTTCTAAATGATAACCAAAAAAATAACAAGTTATAAAAGCTATAAAATGATTTTTTTGAAGTGTAGATGAATGATATTCGTTATCGTGCTCTCCCTTGTGAGGTAAATAGGTTCCAAAATAAAATAATTGAAACGTACTCATTAACGAAGGTAAAACCCAAAACAATAAAAGATTTTCCTGATTAACCCAAATTTTTAAAACATTAAAGGCAACCGCCATAATTATGAGCTGAATTACAGTTACGTAATTCATCATAAAACTTAAATACCATCTCCAGAAGCCATGATTAGCGTAATCTGGATCTTCTTCTGTATGAACATGGCTATGGTGCTTATGGTGTTTGGTAAGTAAAGTATTATAGAAAAAGCCTGCATAAAGAAATACGGAAATATACCCGAGTATATTATTTACAGTTTTATTGCTCGAGATTGTTCCATGCATGGCATCATGTGCAGTAATAAATAAACCGGTGTACAAATGCATTTGAACAAGGATTAACAGATAGACCAAAGGATTGGTCCATACAAAATTCCAGGTTAAAAGAGAGTAAAGTAAGGTAAGCCAACAGCCAATTACCGTTAAAGCAACAATGATTCCTGTATATGATTTATTTATTTTCAATCGGTTTTTCTAATTTTAAGATGGATATAATTTAAACACTTAGAACCGAGAATTGATTTGGTAAAAGAAATTCCTAATATTGCTCTAGTGCAACTTTAACTTTTTCCATTAACCACATTGGTGTGGAAGTAGCACCACAAATGCCGATTTTATCATTTTCGGAAAACCAGGATTGATCTAGTTCTTCTACATTCGAGATAAAGTAGGAGTTGTCATTGTACTTTTTGCAAACATCATAAAGCACTTTTCCGTTGGATGATTTTTTACCTGAAACAAAAATGATTTTATCGTAATTGGCCACAAACTTCTCTAGCTCACCATAACGGTTGGAAACCTGTCTGCAAATTGTATCATTTGCTTTAACATCGTAACCACGACTTAGCAATTGATCTTTGATGTGATAAAATTTATCGGTGCTCTTAGTTGTTTGGCTGTACAAAGTAAATTTAGAAGGTAATTCAATGGTATCTAACTCAGCCAAATCTTGAAAAACAATTGCTTTTCCGTTAGTCTGTCCTTGTAAACCAATTACTTCGGCATGGCCATGTTTACCAAATATTAAAATCTGTTCGTCATCATCATGCGAATTCTTAATGCGATTTTGAAGTTTCAAAACCACTGGACATGATGCATCAATAAGAATTAAATTATTTTCTAAAGCAAGTTGATAAGTAGATGGAGCCTCACCATGCGCTCTAATTAAAACCTTTTCGTTTTTAAGCGTTTTTAAAACTTCGTGATCGATAATTTTTAAACCGCGAGCAGTTAATCTTTCTACTTCCTCGTCGTTATGTACAATATCACCCAAACAATATAAATAACCTTCACTATCTAAAATATCTTCGGCCATTTCTATAGCATAAACCACACCGAAGCAAAAGCCCGATGATTTATCTATGGTGACTTGTAAGTTGTAACTCATTGCATCACAAAATTAAGCAAAAAAATTTGTTCTCGTTGTCATGTATAAGACAACAAAAAATATTAATTGTGCTATAAACATAGTGCTTCCTACATATTTTTGCTGTTTTAAGCCCAATGCATAATAAAACTTCAATAAAATAACGGAAACAATAAACCAAGCTATAAAATTTTGAAGGGGAATTATGTGCCAATCCCAATGCCAATAATCAAATTTCATGGCTACAGGCTCTAAAAAGAAATCGAAAATTACTAAGGTTACAGACCCTAAAAAGGAAGCAAGAATACTATTTCTAATTTTAAGGCTCTTCATCATTTGCCCAATGCTAAAAATTAAGATCACCCAGTTTACGCCCATCAAAAGCGGAACCGCAGCAATTTTATATCCCAATGTATTTCCATAATAGTAACTGCCAAATATTTTCCCTGTATGAATTCCCAGCACTTCTACTAAAAAACCACAAAGAAAAACGCCAGAAACGAAGAGTAACAGTCTTTTGATATCGCCATTGTAAGAGAAAACGATAACGGCAAACATTAAAAGAAGATGGAAGGGAACCAACCTAATAAAATAAGGTTGTGCAACAGGGATTAAGAAACCCAATAAACCAACCAAATGAAAAACGATAATTAAAGCGACTGCTATTTTTTTAACTTTTAAATCTGCTTGATCGTTCTGCCCTTCCATGTGCCGGTTTTAAAAATGTACTTTTTTATAGAGATTAAAGAAATAATTAGGAAGAACAACATCTGCAACGGATGCAAAATCAAATTGATCAAAACGTTTTGTCCTGATAAAAAAGAGATCATTATTCTACCTAACACAATTAATGTTATTGGTAATACAAGTAAAGCTATATTAAAGTTTAAAACTAAAATTACTGGCCCAACAATTACCAAAAGCAAGTAAAGTAATAATATTATGATGTTATTACCAAAACCTGCAAGTAAATTTTTACTAAAGCCATTTAAACTTTCATTCAAATTTTTGTACATTCTACAGTAAATCATACCGTTGGCTAGCAAAGCCTCTGCATTATATTTTTCCTGCTTAACCTGCTTCATTACCTCTACATCTTCTACAACTTGATTTTTTACGCGTTCATGCCATAAATTTTCTCTGTAATTTGAAGCGTTAAAAAACATACATTGTCCGCTAGCTGCAGAAAATGCAGGGTTTGCAGAAAGTTTTACCAATCTAAGTGGAAGCAAATTCAACAGAATAAAATGCATTAATGGCACAGTAAGCTTTTCTCCTATCGTGAGCATTTGTTGATTGGTAAAAACGCTAAGCAAGGCCAATTTTCCAAGCTCCATTCGGTTAATTAAACTATTGATAAGCCCTCGTTTTATGGATTCATCTGCATCAATAAATAAAAAATATTTGCCCGTTGCCATTTGACTTAGTTGGTGGCAGGCAAAGTTTTTGCCTAGCCAACCGGCAGGAAGTTGATCTCCTTTTACAATTTTAAACTCTAGATTATTTTCGCAGAATTTTTGAACAATGGAAAATGTTTCATCTGTACTATCATCATCCAAAACAATCACTTCATAGTTAGAATAATCTTGTTCTTTTATAGATTGAAGTAATGCTACAATATTCTCTTGCTCATTTCTGGCAGGAATTAAAATGGAAACTTTATCGTGAAAATGTTTAATTACCCTTGGAAGTTTTGGGTTGGAGAGAAAGTTAAAAACGGTAACAGAAAACCGAATCACCAAAAAAATAAGGACTGCGTAAATAAAAATGGTCATTCGGTAATTTGAGTTTGTTTTATAACCGAGTTTTCATAATGTTTATTGTAGGCACTTTTTAATAATTGCAAACTTACGTACTCTTCGTTTTCCCAATTTTGAAGATAAGTATATGCGGATGCTTTTCTTTTTCCGAAGTAATCTATAAAGGTAGAGGCGAAAACGATATTGATTTTTTTCTGACTGGAATTGATCATTTGCATTACTCCTTTTTCAAAATTAATACTTTTAACATGATTGGAATAAAGTTTTCCCTGCGGAAATACCAAAACCAAATTCTGAGGATCATCTAACAAATTGCCAGCATAGTTTAAAGTTTCCAACACATCTTTCCCTTTATTTTCTGCTGCAAACGCCCCCAAATATTTAAGGAAACCAACTTTCATATAGTTATCTGAATTTACCAAAACATGAAAGGTTTTTTTGAATACTTTTTTATTGATGTAAAATAAAAAGAAACCATCCCACCAGCTAAAATGATTGGCCAATACAAGAATCGATGAGTCCTCTTTGAGTTCTATTTTATCGTAATTAAAAAGCGAAAAGTCTTTTTTGATGATGTATTGAATGTACCAAGAGAAAAAGTTATAAATTATTGTATTTTTTCGGGGATGATACATTGTGGGAAATTGCAAAAAATTAGCATCATTTGCAAATATTGGGTTTTAGACGTTTAACTTAAATAAACGCGATCCTCTTCGCCTTCAACATCCATAACAACATCAACGTGTTCTTTTAAAACAGTTGCAAGTTCTAATCCCACAAAATCAGTAGCAATTGGAAAAATTTTATGGCTTCTATCTACCAGCACAACTGTTCGGATTTTTTTGTGTGGCGTATTTAAGAAAACACCTAAACCGTAAGCCAGCGTTTTCCCGCTATTCAAAACATCATCTACAAGAATAATCACTTTGTTTTTCCAATGGCTTTCATCCAAATCAGTAGATGCAATAAGCTTACTGCTTTCTCTTTCCAAATCTATTCTAAGTAGAGTGATTTTTAAAGCACTGATTTTTTTGAGCACTTTTTCTAATCGTAAAGCCAGTTTATAGCCACGATCCCAAATACCAGCAAGTACAATTTCTTTCTCGTTTAAGTTGTCTTCCAAAATTTGGTAAGCTATACGATCGATTTTTTGTTGAATTTGCTTTTTATTAAGAATAAGTAATTGTGATGCGGCCATTTGTAAAAGGATTGAATACAAAAAGAACGATTTTAAGGGTGAAATTCAAACTATTTGAAAAATAAATTCAATTGTCTGCAACGTTTTTGGTTCACCTGCGTCTAATCAGTAACCTAAAAACAAAATCATGAAAAATTTAATCAGATCGTTTGCCTTACTATTTATAGTTACAAGTGGCTTTATTGCAAAAGCACAGGAAACAAAAAATGTTTCTGTTAAAAACTTTAGCCACATTGGAATAAGCAGTGGGATAGACTTGTATCTAACACAGGGAAACAATGAAAGCGTAAGCATTAAAACTGATGCAGAAACGATGAAAGATATTGTTGTAGAACAAAATGGCAGCAATTTAACCATCAAATTTAAAGATGGGATTAACTGGAGTGGCTTATTTAAAAATAGAATAATCAAGGCTTATGTTAATTATAAAACCTTAACGGGTTTGGCGGCTTCGGGCGGATCTGACGTTTACACTCAAAACACAATGAAAGTGAGCAAGCTTGCTATTCAATCTTCTGGCGGATCAGATTTAAAATTGAACATAGTTTGTACTGATCTTACCATTCAATCTAGCGGTGGAAGTGATTTAGATTTAACCGGTAAAGCAGAAAACATGACCTTACAATCTAGCGGAGGAAGCGACATTGATGCTTATGGATTAATAACTCAATATGCAAAGGTTTCAGCTTCAGGCGGATCGGATGTAAATATTTATGTAGAAAAAGGTTTAGAAGCTAGTGCCAGCGGTGGCGGTGATGTAAACTATAAAGGTAATGCTTCGCTTAAGAAAACATCAAGCTCTAAAAGTGGAGATGTTACCCACGTAAAATAATTTTAGTTTAGTTAATGATAAACGCTGTTTTGTGGATGCAAAACAGCGTTTTTTTTTAAAAAATGATTTCTAAAAATATATTTCGTTCGGCTTTAGTCTTTTAACTTTAAGCTTTTTTGTAAGGGTAATAAATGAAGTTTGCTCCTTCTGGAACAATTACAAAAACGCACATAAAATTTTCTGGCTTTTTATAAACCTTCAAAAACGGCTCGTATTTTTCTTTATTGATAATACCTTTTTCAACAAATTCTTCTAAAGTAGAAGCTTGAATGGTCCAATCGGTATTTAATTCCTCTTTATTTAGAATAATTTCGCCAATGCTTACCTCGTGTTGATGTGCAATAAATATTGGATGCGAAGAAATTCCCTCAACCATAATTTCTATTGCTACTTCTTTAATTGCATCTGCATAAAACTCTAAATCCTTTTCTAAACTAACTAATGGGCTTTTCTGTTTTTTTTGTGGTTCTCCACTCTCATCTGGGCTGAAATTACCTAATAATTCTTCACTCTCCATATTACTAAAATTTAATCTCCTTTTTTAATGTTACAAATTTAGTGTCGGCTAAACTATCCGTTAATAAACTGTAGCCTTGTTTCATTTGGACTATTCTTTTGCTTAGTGGATATTCATCTGAGCAATAATACATACTGCCACTTTTAACCAATTTCCAAATATTATTTTTTAATGAAAACAGATTTACGCTAGTCCAACAACTACTAAACCATTCTGGTCTTAACAACAATTCTGCTTTACCATCGCCATCTAAATCATTTGCTAAATATAAATCTGCACCAATTGCATTTTTATAAGTTAGCTCAGGCAAATTATTGCTAAAATATATTTTAATACTATATTCCTTTTGTTTGTCACCAATATCCCCATCTATTATTTTATTTCCAACCACAAATGCGGTGTCAATTTCATTAAGAATAATTGTATCGATTTTCTGGATATTATAATCGATTTTAATTTCATTTACTGATTGAGATTTATCGTTGCAAGCCATAAATAAAGCAATAACAAGCGCATAAACTAAGCTCTTTTTCAAGATTTCAGCTTCAATAAAACTACATTTTCTACGTGTTGTGTGTGTGGAAACATATCTACAGGTTTAATACGCACAACATCATATTTTTCATTTAACAATTCTAAATCTCTTGCTTGCGTAGCGGCATTACAGCTTACATAAACAATTTTTTCTGATTCCATTTCCAGCAAACGCTTTACCACGTCGGTATGCATGCCCGCTCTCGGAGGATCGGTAATTACAACATCAGGTTTTCCATGTGCAAGGATAAATTCTGAGGTTAAAATATCCTTCATATCACCGGCATAAAAGATCGTATTTTCAATTCCGTTTAATTCTGAATTGAATTTAGCATCTTCAATAGCAGTTGGAACATACTCTACTCCTACTACCTGTTTTACATTTTTAGCGATAAAATTTGCTATTGTTCCTGCACCTGTATATAAATCGTACACCAATTCATCACCCTTAAACGCTGCAAAATCTCTAGTGATTTTATAAAGTTCAAAAGCTTGCTCTGAGTTGGTTTGGTAAAAAGACTTTACGCCAATTTTGAAGCGGATGCCATCCATTTCCTCAAAAATATGATCGCGGCCTGCAAATGTGATTACCTCCTGATCAAAAATAGTATCGTTTTTCTTTTGATTAATGATATATAAAAGTGAAGTAATCTGTGGAAATTCAGCTTTCAAGAAATTCATCAGTCCATCTACTTGCTCTTGCTCTGGATAGGCAAAAATTACCGCTACCATAACTTCGCCAGTAGTAGAAGTGCGGATAATTAAATTACGTAAAACGCCTTCATGGTTTCTTAAATCATAAAACGATAAGCTATTTTCCAAAGCGTATTTACGAACAGAATTTCTGATTGAATTAGAAGGTTCATCTTGTAAATAACAGTGCTCGATATCCAAAATTTTATCAAAACGTAATGGAACGTGAAAACCCAAAGCATTCATATCGAAATCTTCATCGCGTTCTATATCTGTTCTATCCAACCAACGTTTATTCGAAAATGTAAACTCGAGTTTGTTGCGGTAATATCTATTTTTTGCTGAACCTAAAATGGGCTCTGCTGATGAAGTATCTATTTTACCAAGACGCTGTAAGGCAGCCTCAACATTTTTCTGCTTAAATTTTAACTGAGAATCGTAACCCATGTGTTGCCACTTACAGCCACCACAGGTACCGAAGTGAGGACAAAAAGGATCGGTACGTAATGCAGATTTCTCATGCAAAGTTTCTATTATGGCCTCTGCAAAGTTTTTTTTCTTTTTGGTCAATTTAACATCAACCACATCACCAGGGACTGCTTTATCTACAAAGATAACCAATTCATCAGCCTTGCCAACACCTTTACCTTCTTCTGCAATATCAATTATGTGTACGTTTGGAATTATTGTTACCGTACCAGGTTTTCTTCTACTCATTATGCCGCAAAGATAAGGGTTAAAGCTGAAAGACTAAAGCAGAAAGCAAACATCAGAATGAATACAAATAGATCGAAGAAGAAAATGTTAAAAGCGGAAAGACTAAATCGGAATTAACACACGAATGTTTAAATATTTGATGATAAATGATCAGAAAATATTAAAAGTTTTAAATTATAGGGCACTAAATTTTTAAGCGAACAAGAAATGCTCGGCAAGAAAAAATTTCGATTTTAAAAATTATTTTCCAAAAAATTTAAATGCTACGCCCCAAAAGCCGTCTAACCAATTAAAATTTAGGTCAAATTTTTCATCTACTTGTACAGAAAACTCTAATATTTCTTTGCTCATGATAAAAAACCTATCTATTTAAGCAATAATACAAAATTCATACCGAAAACCAAAACGGTACATATTAATTTTGAGTTAATTTTACATCAATTAAGCATAAGAGTTCTTTCAACATTAAAATTATTTAAAAGACATTGATGATCAGATTGTTATTTGAATAATAGATATAAAACTGTAACTTAATATATCATTTCACATAAAAAGGAGGTTCATCATGAACGTTATCCGTAAAATTGAACATTGGGGAGATGTTCATCACTCAAAATGGCTAGATTTTCTTAGAATTTTACTCGGCCTAATTATTTTTGCTAAAGGTATTTCATTTGTAAGTGCTACCTCAGTTCTTCAAAATTTAATTACACAAAACAATGTATTCGGCTTTTCCAGCGTAATGATTACCGTTGGAATTCACCTTGTAGCATTTGCCCATTTGGTTGGTGGCTTACTTATTATTTTGGGCCTTGTAACACGGTTTGCAGTTGTTATTCAGATTCCAATTTTAGTGTTCGCCGTATTTTTTATTAACCTAACTCCAGGTTTTTCCATGCCCAATTCAGAATTGTGGCTTTCTGTACTGGTTCTATTTTTACTCATTTTATTTTGGGTAATTGGTTCTGGTCCACTTTCGGTTGATGAAGGATTAAAAAACAAAACTGGAAAGCGTTACGCCTAAGCCAGATTAATTATTCTTAGTATCTTTCGGCTTGATATTTTGTACATGAAAACGAAGATACTTTTTGCACTGCTTTTCGCGGGATTAGCAAGTTACGCCCAAAGTCCAAGCGACCAATATTTCAATTTAACAAGAGCTGGTTTCAAGGAAAAAAATGCTTTTGAAACAACAGCGTTTGTAGAAAAGTATTTTCGTGTTCCGGGCAATACGGGCTTTAATGCCAGTATTCACTATGTGGAAAATATTTTGAAAAAGGCAGGATTTGTAGAGCAGAAGCAAAATGAATCTGAATCGCCACTTACTTATCGCATAGAAAAAAGGGCGATGAAAAATAATACTTGGGAACCAGTTGATGCTAACATTAATATTATTGGAGCGTCTACCCCTCTGATTACCTTCAAAACCAACCGCAATATGATTCCCATAAATTGCGGCTCTACTCCTGCTTCTGGAGTAATGGCAGAAGTTGTTTATATAGAAAAGATTGTTCCATCAGAACTAGAGAAAATGGACTTAAAGGGTAAAATCCTTTTTTCTGAAAATAATCCATCAAGGCTACTTTCAATTGCAACGAAAGCAGGCGCCATTGGTGTTTTAGGGTACTCTATGCCCAAATATACACAGCCCGAAAAACATCAAACGTCTATTCAATTTGGAAGCATGAAAGCCAATAGCGAGGTGTGGACTTTACTTCTATCTTACGCAGCAAAAGAAAGATTAAAAGCGAACTGTTTAGAAGGTGTAACCAAACTTAAAGTTAATATAGAAACCAAAATTTATCCATCAGAAGAGCTTACCATAGTTGCAAACATTAGAGGAAGCCTAAAACCTGATGAAAGATTTGTTTTTAGTGCACATGTACAAGAGCCTGGAGCTAACGATAATGCAAGTGGAGTTGGAACCTTAGCAGAAATGGCTCGATTAACAGCCGAACTTTATAAATCGAAGAAAATTACACCTCAGCGCACCCTTACTTTTTTATGGGGAGATGAGATCGTTTCGACCAGACGCTACATTACTGAAGATACACTTCGATCAAAAGGAATTTTATGGGGAATGAGTTTGGATATGGTTGGTGAAGACACACAAAAAACTGGCGGATCTTTTTTAATCGAGAAAATGCCAGATCCTTCTGCAATTTGGACTAGAGGCACAGATAAACATACTGAATGGGGTGCGGGCGATGTTACCGAAAAAGATCTTTTCCCTCATTATTTTAACGATTTTATATTCGATATCTGTAAAACACAGGGCAAATTTGCCAATTGGACAGTAAATTACAATCCATTTGAAGGTGGAAGCGACCATACCCCTTTTCTTCAACACAAAATCCCTGGGCTATTGATGTGGCATTTTACCGATGTTTTTTATCATACAGATAATGATAGAATAGATAAAGTATCTCCAATTGAAATGAAAAATGTGGGCATTAGTGGCTTAACTGCTGCTTACACTTTAATTTCTGCTGATGAAAATACGGCTACAGCAATAGTTACCCAAGTTAAAAATGATGCTTTAACTCGACTTAAAACAGAATTTGAATTAAGTAAAAAAGCAATATCCGACGGTAAATCAGCTTCAGATGAAAAACATATTGTAGAGGTTTGGAGTAAATGGTATGTGGACGCACTCGCTACAATTGCAACAATGCCTGTTAATAAAGAAACCACAAAAGTTGGATCTGCCATTAAATTCGCAACTCTAGAAATTGAAAAGCAAACGAAATTGTATTTAGATGAGTTGAAGTAACTAATTCTTATAATTAGCCCAAATACGAAATTGTGTTGCTCTAGCAGAATTAACTCTTTAGCCAATAGACAAAATCATATCAAGATTATATACTTCAACTTTTTTTTTGGACAACTCTTTTATCTTCTTTTCGAACTATTTCCAAATTGGAAACAGTTGATTGATCTAGTTTCCCACTATGAAAATATTACCAATATGTTTGTTGATAGCAGGAATTTGAACTCCAAACACAGTTGCAATCTGCTTCTGAGTTTGCCAAACTGTATCGTTTTGCAACGCAACATCAATAGCTGGCTGGCCATTTCCTGTTTTAAAAAAATAATTCACCCTTATTCATTGTTTTAATGATACCATAATATTTGAAATAATTTATTTCATAATTTAGCGCCATGCCTAAACCAAAAGCAATAATTATAGGAGCCGGAATTGCTGGAATCTCTTCTGCAATAAGAATGGCAACAAAGGGTTTTGATGTTGATGTTTTCGAATCCAATGCTTTTCCTGGCGGTAAGCTTGCAGAAATTAATACAGGAGGATTTAGATTTGATGCAGGTCCGAGTCTTTTTACCATGCCCCAATATGTTGATGAACTTTTTAAATTGGCGGGCAAAAATCCAACAGATTATTTTGAATACGAAAGATTAGAAGAAATTTGTAGATACTTTTATGAAGATGGCTTAAAACTTACTGCAGTTGCAGACTTAAATAAATTTGCTGACGAGATTGAAACGAAAACAAATTCTACAGCTAAAGAGGTAAATACTTATTTAAAAAAAAGTGAAACCATTTATAAAGTAACGCATAAAGTTTTTTTAGAGAGAACACTTCATAAAATCAAAAGCTACATCCATTGGGACACTTTTGAATCTGTTTTTAGATTTGGTCAAATTGATGCTTTTAGAACTCAAAGCGAAGCAAATAATTCTCTTTTTAAGGATAAAAGAGTTGCACAACTTTTTAACCGATACGCGACCTATAATGGTTCAGATCCTTATCAGGCACCCGCAACATTAAATGTAATTCCACATTTCGAATTCCATTTTGGAGCCTTTTTGCCAAGTAAAGGCATGTACAGTATCACAACTTCTTTGGTAAAACTGGCAGAAGATCTAGGTGTGAAATTTCAATACAATAAACCAGTTGGTGAGATAAAATATTCAGCAGAAAACAAACTTAAGGTTGAGGGAATTATCTGCGATGAGGAATTTATAAAAGCAGATGTTGTGATTTCAAATCTAGACATCTGGTTTACTTACAAAAATTTATTAAAGAATTTTCCTGCACCAAAAAAGCTCCTACAGCAAGAGCGAAGTAGCTCTGCCTTGATTTTTTACTGGGGAGTAAAAGGCATCCATCCAGAATTGGGTTTGCACAATATCCTTTTCGCTGAAAATTATAAAGCTGAATTTGACTCTATTTGGAAAGAGAAAACTATTTACCATGATCCTACAGTTTACATTAACATCACATCGAAATACATTAAAAGTGATGCACCAGAAAATTGCGAGAATTGGTTTGTGATGATCAATGTTCCATCCAATAGCGGACAAAGTTGGGATGTACTAATTGCCGAGGCAAGAGAAAATATTCTCAATAAAATAAATCGAATCCTTAAAAAAGACATTGCAAAATCCATTGTTTTCGAGCAGATTTTAGATCCTAGAAGTATTGAAGCTAAAACTGGTTCCTACCAAGGTTCTCTTTACGGTAATAGTTCGAATAATCAATTCGCAGCTTTTTTAAGGCACCCTAACTTCAGTTCCAAAATAAAAAATATGTACTTCTGTGGCGGAAGTGTTCATCCCGGAGGAGGTATTCCATTGGCATTACTTTCGGCTAAAATTATTGACGAGAATTTGAACATTCCTAAATCTTAAAAAGATACATTTGCCAATCACCGTATTAAATTAAAACTATGAATTTTCACACACGTAAATGGATAAAACCAGAAGATTTAAATCCTAATGGTGGATTATTTGGCGGAAGCCTTTTAAAATGGATTGATGAAGAAGCTGCAATCTATGCAATCGTTCAACTGGAAAACCCAAAGGTTGTAACCAAATATATGTCTGAAATTAACTTTGTAAGCTCGGGTAAACTTGGCGATATTATTGAAATGGGCATTACAGCTACTGCTTTCGGTACAACTTCTATCACGATGTGTTGCGAGGTTAGAAATAAAATTACCAGAAAAAGTATTTTAACAATCGATAAAATAGTTTTCGTAAACATTAACGATTATGGCGATCCGACTCCGCATGGAAAAACCAAAATTAAATACATCGAAGAGCAATTTGCTCAAGAAGATGAGAAAGAGTAAAGTTCATTGTACGGATCTAGTGACCTATACACTAATGAACTAATTGACTTTCCAATGTTTCTGCATCCAAATCAAATGCATTAACAACAACTTTTGCCTGTGTGTAAAAAGGATCGCGTTCTTGAAGTTTTGTTTTTATAAATTCTAACAATTGTTCATCATCCAGATCTGCAATTAATGGTCGCTTGTGCCTGTTGTGCAACCTAGAAACCAATTGAGCTGGTTCCATTTGGAGATAAACAGTTTCGCCATTTGCATTCATCCATTCCATATTATCGAAAAAACATGGCAAACCACCTCCAGTTGCCACCACACAGTTTTCGGGATAAGGGTGTGTTTTAAGCATTTCGCTTTCATAATTTCTAAATCCGCTTTCTCCAAATTCAGCAAAATATTCGGCAATGGTTTTTCCCGTTTTTGAAACAATTTCGGCATCCAAATCAATCACAGGACAATCTAACCGATGTGCCAATTGCTTTGCTTTTGTACTTTTGCCACAACCCATAAATCCGATTAAAAAAACTTTCATAATTGTTGATCTCGTTTTAACATAATATAATCCGTTACTGGAGGATGAATTCCATCTAACTTTAACATGGCAGCAATTTGAGCCCGGTGATAAGTAGAATGATTAAATGCGTGAAATAAAATATCTTTTACTGTATTGGTGTATTCACCCGTAGAATTTTTATAGGTTATTTCTTTATCCATTGACATGGTATCGAAGATTTCCCCTAATAATTTAAAGTTTTGTTTCGAAATCTCAGAAAAATGTTCAACCTCAATATTCTCCCACACCCCTAATTTAGCTTGTAGTCCTAATATTCTATTTGCCCAAACGTGCTGTGCATTTAAAACGTGACTAAAAAGAGAAATCACCTTTGGTGAAATATCTTGCTCCTTCTGAAAAATTTCGATCAATTTTCCGTCTGCCACTTGGGTGTAATGCATTATTTCCTTTAGCATAATTAAGCCAATTTAACCCGTGGATCTACGTAAGCATATAAAATATCGACTAAGATATTGATTACCACAAACACGAAAGCTATAAATAATATGGAACCCATTACCACCGGAAAATCAGACATTTCTAAAGCCGTAACTGTTGTTCGGCCCAAGCCGTTGTAACCGAAAATATATTCTACAAAAAATGAGCCCGCAAGTAAAGATGCAAACCAGCCAGAGATGGCTGTGATTACCGGATTCATTGCGTTTTTTAAAGCATGCTTATAAATAATGGCATTTCTACTCAGTCCTTTTGCCCGAGCAGTGCGAATATAATCTTGAGCCAAAACATCTAACATTGCACTTCTGGTTAGCTGAACAATGATAGCCAATGGCCTTAATCCCAAAGTAATCATGGGCAACCATAAATTTCTGAGCGTCAATATTTCACCATTAAAAGGATCATAGCTATACAAACTCCCGCTCATTTTTAGTCCGGTGTAATTACTTAATACGAAGCCGAAAAGCCAAGCAATTATAATTCCTGCAAAAAAAGATGGTGCAGAAATCCCTAAAATTGCAAAAGCATTTGAAGCTTTATCAACCCAACTATCTTTATAAACTGCAGATACAACACCTAAAAACACCCCAATAATTGTTGCGAAAATCATCGCGGTTAAAGCAAGGATAAAAGTATTTGGAACGGTTTCAGAAAGGATTGCCGTAACATCTCTTTTGGTTTGATAGGAGCTTCTTAAATAAGGCCACTTTAGCACCAATGCTTTTTTACCAAAAGCCACAAGCTTGGCGTAATGATATTTATTTTGAGCGGTGCTATCGTTATCTAAAACACTAATTGGAGATAAATCATTTACGTACAAAACAAACTGCATCGGTTTGGATTTATCTAATCCGAATTCTTTACGCACAGCTTCAAGCGACTGAACATCTGCTCGTTGCCCCATCGTCATCCTTGCGGGATCTCCGGGCAGAATATTAAAAAGCACAAAAACCACTAATACCACACCGGCCATAACCAGCAATCCGTACAAGAGTTTTTTTAGTGCGTAACCTAACATTTATTTGCTGAAATATTTTTTTGATAATTGATCAAAAGTTGGAACATTGTGGAAATGCCATTTATTAATGACAACGCCATTTTTTAAAAGCATAACGCCTGGATTAGCACGAACCATGCTCTTTAATGGAACCGCATCAGCATAGAAAACTTCAGAAAATAGGTTGTTCTTTTTGATAAACACCTCAGCATCTTTAGCAGAATTGGAAGTTAGAAGCACACTTCTAATGTTAAATTGTTGCGTAGCATTTAAGGCAAGCGCATTCAAATTACCAATAACATTTTGATTGGCATCTTTTAAGCTATAAGCAACGAACACAAAATTATAATATGGATTCTCGATAATTTCCTTTGTGTAATCTGTACCAGAAGCATCAGTAATAATTAAATCTTTGATTTTTGGCTCAAAGCCCTTCTTAACCAATCGCTTGGCGGGTTCGCCGATGATTTCCCAATTATTGTCTTTCCAGATTTCTGTTTTCAGATAATCCTTATCACTCATGTCTTTTTCTTCCTTGGTTTTTTTATTTTTAAGGTGATACATGATTTCAAACTCATCAGGCTTTTCGCCTGGAGGAATAACCATTAAAGATGGGATATGAGCGCCAACTTTATAAGGAAGAAAATCGATAATTGGTAAAAAATTATAAGTATATAATCCAAAAACTAGAGAAATTATAGTTACCGTTATGGCAATATTCTTTTGAGCTAACGGATGACTGGTTACTGGCTTAATTAAATCCTTCTTGATGAAAATATAGATGATTAACACAAGTAAGATTAAATCTTTACTGAACGATTGCCAAGGTGTTAAAGGAATTGCATCACCAAAACAGCCACAGCTTGTAACAACTTTAAATGCTGCAGAAATAAAAGTTAAAAGCGTAAAAAAGATTATCAAGAGCAGTAAACCCCAAGCAACCTTCTTGCTCCAAAACCCCAATAAAAGCAAAGCACCAAGAATAATTTCTAGTGTACAAAGCAAAATAGCAATGCCTGTTGCCATACCATTAAGAAAATCCATATGGAAAACCTCAAAATATTCTTGAAGTTTATAACCAAAGCCAAGTGGATCGTTCGCCTTGATCAATCCAGAAAAAATGAATAGCGCCCCAACAAAAATTCTTGCGAAACTTAAAAGTTTATTCTTCATCTATTATTTAACGCCTAATTTTATTAATGCAAAAACCGAATAATTCAACATATCTTGATAGTTGGCCTTCACCCCTTCGGATGCTAGAGTTTGGCCTTCATTATCTTCAATTTGCTTAACCCTAAAAATCTTCATCAAAATCAAGTCAGTTAAAGAACTGATGCGCATATCTCTCCAAGCCTCTCCATAATCGTGGTTTTTGGCGAACATCAAATCTTTGGTTTCCGTAACTTTTTCCTCAAATAGATTCTCAACTATTTCATAAGGCATCTCATTTGTGTCACTGTCCGAAAGCTCCAATTGCATCATAGCAATAACGCAATAATTAACAATTCCAATGTATTCTGATGTAATGTTCTCCCCTACTTTGCTCACTTTTTTTTCTTCGAGCGTACGAATGCGTTGTGCCTTTATAAAAATTTGATCGGTTATGGAACTTGGCCGTAAAATGCGCCACGCGGTGCCGTAATCTTTAGTCTTTTTTAAAAATAATGATCTGCAAACCGCAATCACTTCATCAAATTCTGTAGAGGTATTTGTTTGTGCCAAAGCCAATAATTATTTAGTTTTTAGTGTATTTTTGTATCGAAAAAACAAAAGCTAAAGATACATTTTTAAAGCGAAACTCAAATCCCGAATGGGTTTATTATGGCAGAAAAAACCTTTTTTGAACCAAAAAAAAGCCTAAATATTAAAGGCAAACTTGTTGATTTGAGCACTCCAAAAATTATGGGGATTTTAAACATCACCCCAGATTCATTTTATAGCAACAGCAGAACAAACTCCATCGATCAAGCCTTAACAAAAGCTGAACAATTTATAAATGAAGGCGCAACCTTTATAGATATTGGCGGTTATTCTTCACGCCCAGGCGCTAAAGATATCTCCGAAGATGAAGAATTAGGCAGATTGGTTCCCGTTATTGAAAAGCTTGTAGAAACATTTCCTGAGATTCTAATCTCCGTTGATACTTTCAGGGCTAGGGTTGCTGAGGAAAGTATCTCAGCAGGTGCTCATATCATAAATGACATTTCCGCTGGCGATTTGGATGAAAAAATGTTTGAAACGGTTGCTCGCTTAAACGTTCCATACATCATGATGCACATGCAAGGAACTCCACAAAATATGCAAACTCATCCTTACTACAAAAATGTTTTACTTGAGGTGATTGATTACTTAGCTAAAAAGGTGGCAGACTTAAAAGCGCTTCATGTTCATGATGTAATTATCGATCCTGGCTTTGGCTTTGGAAAAACGATTGAACACAATTACGAACTTTTAAATCATTTAGAGGATTTTAAGATTTTTAAACTCCAGGTTTTAGTTGGGTTTTCTCGAAAAGGAATGATTCATAAAGTACTGGAAACATCTGCAGCCGAAGCATTGAACGGAACTACAGTTCTCAATACCATCGCTTTGCAAAAAGGTGCTTCCATTTTAAGGGTTCATGATGTTAAAGAAGCTGTTGAATGTGTGAAACTGGTAGAACGTTTAGCTGGCTAGTTATCGTTTAACTGTAGAAATGTTTAAAGTGGTTAATTGTTTAATTTTAGAATTGGTTAAATTGGTTAACCGTTAATTCTAACTCCCATCACCTATTGTTATTTATTGGCTGAACATGATTAAACCCAACGTTTAATTATATGCACATTTATTCATTTGAAAAACTAGAAACCTGGCAAAAAGCTCGATTGTTTAGGAAAGATATTTATATTCTTGTAAAGAAATTTCCTAAAGAAGAAATCTTTGGATTAACAAGTCAAATCAAGAGATTAGCAAGTAGCATTGGCGATTGCCTTGCAGAAGGATCAGCTAGAATTACAGCTAAAGATAAAGCTCATTTTATAACAATATCGTACTCAAGCGCTATAGAAACTATAAATCATATAATTGGAGCGCATGACCTTGGGTATATTGATTCTGAAGATTATGTTAGCTTTAGATTAAAGCTCGATGAATTAACAAATAAATTAAATGCCTTGAGAAAACCTATCTTGAAATAGATTTTCAGCACAATTAACCAAATTATACAGTTCAAACACTTAACCCAATAGAATTTAACGAATAATTAACCATTTATACGTTTTAAACCCTTAACCTTTAAACAAACATTTCTTATCTTGCCGTTAATGAAAGGTTTTGATTTCGATTTCTTAAAAATTACCGTTACAGATGTCGTAGATATTGTATTAGTCGCTTTATTGATCTATTACGTTTACACTTTAATCCGGAATACACTCGCTGTAAATTTATTAGTGGGCATGTTTATCATTGCAGTTTTTTACTGGGTTGTAAAGATGTTGCACATGGAATTGTTAACTGCAATCATAGAAAAATTTATGAGTGTAGGGATTATTGCATTAATTATAATCTTTCAGCAAGAAATTAGGAGATTTCTTTTACTCATTGGCAAAAATGCATTTCTACAAAAAAATAAAGCTTGGTGGGGTTATCTTTTCGGAAGAAAAGAAATTGAAAGAAATAATCTTGCTCGCATAAAACCCATTATCGACGCTTGCAAAACCATGAAAAAAACACGTACCGGAGCGCTTATGGTTTTTGTTAAGTTTTATGATGAACAATTTTTCGCCAACAGCTGTGAAGTGGTTGATGCTAAAATTTCCAAAAGATTACTTGAAAGTATTTTTCAAAAAAATAGTCCATTACATGATGGTGCAGTGGTAATTTCGGAGAACAAAATAAAAAGTGCAAGTTGTATTTTGCCATTAACAGATAACGATAAACTCCCTTCGCAATTTGGATTGAGGCATCGTGCAGGAATTGGAGTTTCAGAAACGACTGATGCCGTAGCGGTTATTATTTCAGAAGAAACCGGAGAAATTTCTTACGCTAAACAAGGTAGAGTAAGAATGAATGTTTCTTTTGGGGAGCTGGAGAAACTGTTAAATAAAGATTTTTAACGCTATTGTCATTCTGAAGAACGAAGAATCCGAAGTTAGATACTTCCTTCAGAGATGCTTCGTCCCTCAGCATGACAAAAATGAGTTAACAATATTGCTCGAAAGCACCAATTAAGTTATCAGCAATCATTTGTGCTGGCCTTCCTTCAATTTGATGACGCTCAATCATGTGCACCAATTTACCATCTTTAAATAATGCCATTGCAGGAGATGATGGAGGAAAAGGCATCATGTAATTTCTTGCTTGATCTACAGCTTCTTTTTCCATACCTGCAAAAACTGTTACCAATTTATCAGGATGTTTTTCGTGTGCTGCTGCCGCTCTTGCTGCAGGGCGAGCATTTGCTGCTGCGCAACCACATACAGAGTTTACAACCACTAAAACTGTTCCTTCGCCTTTTATAGCTTGATCAACCTCTTGTGCATTTTTTAATTCTTCAAAACCTACATTGGTTAATTCCTTACGCATTGGTTCTACTAAATATTCTGGATACATTATCGTTAGTTTTTATTTACAATTTGAATGCTACAAAAATAAGAAAATCGAATGGCCTTAGCCATTCGATTTATATTTTAAAGGTAAAATTAATTATTGTAAGCCTTTCTGTTTCAATAACTCTTTCATTAATTCTGGATCTCTTAGTGCCGCCCATCCAAAAAATGCAATTGCTGCAATTAGACAGAAAATATAAAGAAGACTCAAAATTGCTCCAATTATACCGCAAACTTTACCTGCCTTAGTGTTTTTATACGAGGATAATGAGAAACCGTTTGGATCTAATTTATACTTTTTGATATCGCTTCCGGCTAAAACCCAAGCAATAATTCCAAAAATTAATCCTAATCCATAACAACAACAAGCCGGAATAGAAAGTATCCCCAAGATTAAAGCAATTGTAGAATTCGGCAAATTTGGCTGAGCCATACCTCCATATTGTTGAAATGGTGGCGCAGGTTGGAATGGTGGTGGCGTGCCGGGGCTGTTATAAACAGTTTCTTTAGGCGCATCATCCTTTTTCGAAAGATCTATAGGTTGATTTTCTTGAGGGGTTTCTTGTTCTTCGGACATAGTCGTTTTAGATAAGTTGGTGATTGTATATTTTGTAAATGTAGTTGATTAAGATAATTGATGCAATACAAATGAAAACGATTTTAATTAAAGATGCACCAAATTTAAAATCGACTTTTAAATGAATCATGGTAAATAGGACAATAAATATTAATGGGATTGTTGCCGGATATAATTTAAAAGAATCTAAAAAATCACCCTTCAATAGAGCTAAAATCGAACGTTGTAAACCACAACCTGGGCAATCAATCCCGAAATAAGACTTAAACGGACAACTTAACAAATGGTGATTAAGCCAATCAAAAAAACTATTGTGCTTTTGAACCATCTATATCTCCAATAAATTTAACTTGGCTATCTTTCCAAATTTTATATTTTTCCAAATCCTTAATTACTTGTCTGTAAACAAGGTTCAAAACAAAAATATCATCAATAAAACCCAAAACAGGGATAAAATCTGGAACGACATCAATGGGAGATAAAAAATAAACCAAGCCACCCACAATTGCAATAATAGATCTTTTTGGGATTTCCGTATAATCACCATTTACATAATCTTTAGATACCGCGAAAAGTAAGAGCAGTTTAGACCAAACGCCTTCTAATTCTCCTTTGTTATTTACCGCTTTGCCAAATGCCTCTTTTATCGTATCGCCAGCCTTAGTTTTATCGTTAAGAATTACGGTAGCCCTATTCTGAGATTTTTTAAAGAAGTCTAATATCTTTTGCCTATTCAATTTCATAATATATTTATAGCAAATTACCGACCAAAAGCATCGTAATTGTCTTCTGCATATTTT
Organism: Pedobacter fastidiosus; assembly: GCF_014306625.1. Lineage (GTDB taxonomy): Bacteria > Bacteroidota > Bacteroidia > Sphingobacteriales > Sphingobacteriaceae > Pedobacter > Pedobacter fastidiosus. Next base: position 27,869 of record NZ_JACRYL010000022.1, on the reverse strand, counting down.
ACAAAGCGATCAATCAGTTTAATATTTTTGTTTTCAATTGAAGTCAAGTCGTTATCTACATTACCTGCAACTGGTACGTACCATTCTACCGGGTCAAAAAACTGCCTGTATGTATTCTTTTTAAATGCATAACCATGCCTAGCAAATATTGTATTCTTAATAATTTGCAAATCTAATTTTCTCAAGTTTTTCAGGTCTTTTTCTTTAAGGATTGTAGTTGAGGCATTTAGTTTGAATATTTCATCCGAGGCACTTCTGTAAAATGGATTTCCAATGGTATCGATTTTGCCATTTTCGAGCGTATCATATTGATCTACATTTTTCGATTTACTCCAATCAACATAGCTCGTCTCTGTTGGGAGCATTAAATTCGCATTATAAACAAATTGTCTTTTTAGCAATTTATATTCCTTTGCTGGCCATTTTAATTCAGTTTTGTATGCACTCCATTTTCCTTTTAAAGTATCGTTATCTAATTCTATTTCGAAGCGACCATCATATTTATTAGAGCCGGGTTCGTCCAAAACGAAGAAAATTTTACCACCATCATCAGATATTTTACCCAATAATGGGCGACTATTACCAGAAACAATACTTTGAGCAATAACAGTATCTCTGGTTATTTTCTTGATGATGATATTCAGCTTACTTGGTGCATCATCCATATCGCCTTCATATTCTCCTGTTCCAGCCTCTATAAAATCACCAACCCAAAAGCCGTACAATTCCTTATGGATTTCGGTTTGAGCGTCGGCTGAAGTTGATGCATTTCCTGAAGAAGTTTTTTTCTTATCCTTACAAGAAAATATAAAGAGGGAGATTAGAGCGAGTAATACGATTTTTTTCATTGAATGAGTTTTCTTTTGATGAGCCATTCGGCGATTAATAAATTCGGGATCCAGCCCAACCATGCTATGATTTGATAAACATCCATCGGCGCCAGATGAAATAAATATACTAAAATAACTTTCCACAAACGCAAGGTAATGGCGGATGTTGCCAAAGCAAAACTGCGATACATAAACTTTTTATGTTCTAGAATATTTCTCTTAAGAATTAACAATATTGCCTTCAATGTAAAAAGGAACCATAAAATACCGAGAATAATAAATGATGTTTTTGCGATTAAGCCACCGTTTGCAAACCAACCAATAAAAATTCCTGAGGGCGATGCCAATAACAAAACGAAACCTGCATACAAGTAACCTAATATTTTATGTATTCTGGGATAACCAACAAGAATTTTGGAATTGAATTGTGTAAAACCTGCCAACAAAACAAAAATTGCACTATATACATGAGTATAAAAAATTGGCAGGTAAGCTTTAATCTCAGAAACTTCGGTTTGTTTGATTTGCAAAAAGGAAACTTCGCTATTAAAAGGAATGTAACGCAAAGTAATTTGAACCATTAACAGAAAAAAGTATGCAAAAAATAATAGCCAAGCAATGCGTTTGTAGTTTAAGCTTTTCATTATTTAATGGAACAAAAATTTAATCCTTATAATAATATTTAAGACGCTTTTATCATTTCCAGAATATCATCTACATATTTCCGTTCATTAGCCAAACGTGGTACTTTATGCTGTCCGCCCAATTTATCCTTAGCTTTTAACCAATTGTAAAAAGTATTTGTCGGGGCATTATGTACTTTAGGCCTACACAAAGCCATATCTTTAAAACGCTTTGCATCGTAATCAGAATTTACCTCACGTAAGGTTTTATCCATTACATCAATAAATTTTTCGAAGTCGTTCGGTTGTTTATCAAATTCGATAATCCATTCATGCCCGCCTGCTTTTTCGCCTTTAAAATAGATTGGGCCTGCGGTATAATCTTTAATTTCAGCACCGGTTTCTGCACAAGCTTTGGTTAATGCCTGTTCTGCATTATCAATAATTACTTCTTCGCCAAAAGCGTTAATAAAATGCTTGGTACGGCCAGTAATTTTTATCCGGTAAGGAGAAAGCGAAGTGAATTGAATGGTATCGCCAATCATATAGCGCCACAAACCACCATTGGTAGAAATTACAATTGCATAATTTTTATTCATTTCAACCTCACCTAAAAGTAGCGCCTTTGGATTTTCATCAGCGATATTTTCCATTGGAATGAACTCATAGAAAATGCCATAATCCAACATTAGGAGCATTTCTTCAGAATTATCTTGATCCTGAATCCCGAAAAAGCCTTCAGATGCATTATAAGTTTCCAAATAATACATATCATCTGATGGAATGAGTTGCTTGAACTGTTCGCGGTAAGGCGCAAAGTTTACTGCTCCATGCACATAGAGTTCTAAATTTGGCCAAACTTCCAATAGATTTTTCTTCCCTGTAAGTTCCAGCACCTTTTTCGCAAGAACGATTGTCCATGTAGGTACGCCAGAAATACTGGTTACATTTTCCTGAATAGTAGCTTCTGCCATTCTATCCATTTTGATTTCATAATTATCCATCAGGGCGATAGACATATCTGGAGTTCGATAAAATTCTGCCCATATGGGTAAATTCTTAATCAGCACAGCTGATAAATCTCCGTAAAAACAATCTTCGTTAAGTTGGTTAACCTGATGACTTCCGCCTAAAACCAGACCCTTTCCAGTAAACATTTGGTTATCTGGTCGGTTATTGCAATAAATAGAAAGCATATCCTTACCACCTTTAAAGTGACATTCTTCTAAAGATTCTTCAGAAACTGGAATAAATTTACTTCTATCGCTTGTAGTTCCCGATGATTTTGCAAACCATTTTATATCAGACGGCCAAAGAATATTCTGTTCGCCATTAAGCATTCTTTCAATATAAGGTTTAAGCGTATCGTAGTTTTGAATCGGAACGCGTTCCTGATATTGTTGGGTAGTTAAAATGGATTTGTAATCATATAACCTACCCCATTCGGTATTTTCTGCACTATCAATTAAGGTATGAAACCACTCTTGCTGAACATCATGAGGGTATTTCATAAAAAGCTCAATCTGGTGGATTCGCTTTTTCATTAACCACGTAAAAATTGAATTTACAAATGCCATAAGTTTTCGGGAAGATTAAAAATTCTTACGCTTTAAAACGAAGTTAGAACCCAAATAAACTTTTCTAACCATTTCATTTTCAGCTAAAACCTCTGGAACACCTTGTTCTAAAATTTTCCCTTCGAAAAGTAAATAAGCTCTATCTGTAATGGAAAGTGTTTCCTGTACGTTGTGGTCGGTAATTAAAATGCCAATATTTTTATGCTTAAGCTTAGCTACAATACTTTGAATTTCTTCAACCGCAATTGGATCCACACCCGCAAACGGCTCATCTAATAAAATGAAGTTTGGGTTAGCGGCCAACGCACGGGCAATTTCAGTACGGCGACGCTCGCCTCCAGAAAGTAAATCGCCACGGTTTTTACGAACCTTATGTAAGCTAAATTCGTGAATCAGTTCCTCTAATTTATCTTTCTGTTCCTCCTTGGTCATTTTGCTCATTTCCAAAATGGCCAAGATGTTATCTTCAACCGTAAGTTTCCTAAAAACTGAAGCCTCTTGTGCCAAATAACCAATTCCTTTTTGCGCCCGGCGATACATTGCATCTTCGGTAATGTCTTCATCTTCCAAATAAATCCGACCTTCATTTGGCTTAATTAAACCAACAATCATATAAAATGAAGTTGTTTTACCCGCACCATTTGGCCCTAAAAGACCAACAATTTCCCCCTGACTTACGCTAAAGGAAACATCGTTTACAACGGTACGCTGCTTATATTTTTTTACCAGATTTTCGGCTCTTAAGATCATTCTTATTTACGATTTTTGATTTACGACTTACGATTACTGTAAATCCAATCCTATATTTTAACTTCAAACCTCGTTGGTTTTAAAAACCTACGAGGTTTATTAAAAGTTTATTAATTAACTTTTATTCCTTTAATATTCAATTGCAAACGTTTTTTATCTCTCCAAACGTTTTCTTCTATCGTATAACAAACAGAAAACGGAGCTTTTGGTTGCAAAAGATTTTCAAATTCTGCTAAGCCAAATGCAATGCCTTCAAAAATAGTCGAATTTTGTTGTTTTATATTAACTTTTAAATGATTTGCTCCAACCACCATTGCGTGTTGTGCCAAATATACATTGTGTGTAACAAAAATTGGCGCCATATTCTCTGGTCCGAAAGGCCCCATTTGAGCCAGAACATGATGAAATTTTCCATCAATTTGAGCAAGTTCAATCTCTGAATCAATTTTAATCATTGGCGTTAAAAGCTCTTCAGTTATGGTTGCTGAAACAATTTCTTCAAATTTATCTGCAAGCGCTTCCACATTATGTTGTTGCATGGTTAAGCCGGCTGCAAACTTATGGCCGCCATATTGATCCAATAATTCGGCACAACCACTTAGTGCTTCATATAAATCGAAACCTACAACAGATCGGCATGAACCGGCAACTACACCATTTGATTTGGTTAGAACGATGGTTGGGCGGTAATATTTTTCGGTTAACCGTGAGGCTACAATTCCGATTACGCCCTTATGCCAATTTTCATTAAAAACAACTGTTGTTTTCTTATTGATGAGAATATCGCTTTCGCCAATTAAGGCCAAAGCTTCTCTAGTTATATCCTGATCATAAGTTTTACGCTCTGTATTTTTTAAGTTAATAGATTCACTTTGTTCAGCGGAGTTTCCATCTATCTGGCAAAGCAACATGGCCACGGCATGTTTTGCATGGTCTATTCTGCCCGCAGCATTTATCCGCGGACCCAAGGTAAACACAACATCAGTTAATGTATAGGTTTCTCTTTTGCCCGAAACTTCCATTAATGCTCTTAGGCCTTCACATGGATTATTGTTTAATTTTTTTAAACCATGATAAGAAAGAATTCTATTCTCTCCTACAACTGGAACAATATCCGCAGCGATACTCACCATCACTAAATCCAAATATTGCAAGTAGGTATCTTTGGGCAAATCATGTTTTTGAGCATAAGCTTGCGCCAGTTTAAAACCAATTCCGCAACCTGCCAATTCCTTAAACGGATAGTCGCAATCGCTTCGCTTAGGATCTAAAACAGCAACGGCTTTTGGTAATTCATCGCCAGGTAAATGGTGATCGCAAATGATAAAATCGATTCCAAAAGTATTGGCATAATCAATTTTATCGATTGATTTTATACCACAATCTAAGGCGATAATTAAAGAAAATCCATTTTCGTTGGCATAATCTATGCCTGCTGTCGAAATTCCGTAGCCTTCTAAATAGCGATCTGGAATATAATATTCTATATTTTCTGTAAGCTGAGAAAAGAAACTGTAAGCCAATGCAACAGAGGTTGTTCCATCTACATCATAATCTCCATAAATCATTATTTTCTCGTGAGAAGCTAATGCTTTTTCAATTCTTTCAATCGCGACATCCATATCCTTCATTAAAAAAGGATCGTGAAGATGATCTAAATCTGGTCTGAAAAAATCCTTTGCCTGATCATAATCGCAAATGTTTCTTTGTACTAATATTTGAGCAAGTGAGCGATCTATATTGAGTTGTTCTGCTATTGTTGTTATGGTATCATCATTGCAATTTGATGCCTGCACCCATCTTTTTTCCATTATCTTTGTTTCCGAACAGTAAATATACATTTTAATTTTAATCCCCTGTACAGTGCAAGTTCATACCTTATTCGAAGGAACCTATTCTGTTGATGCAACGAAAAAATTTGTTCCTTTTGATTCAACAATTCATAGTTTTAAAGATAGACCTGCCTCTCTATTTATTAATGTTCAGCCTTTTTTGGTTGAGCTGAATAATGATCTGGTATTATTTGATACCGGTTTGGGCTTCAGCGATGAACAAGGCGAATTAATATTGCATAAGAATATCCGTAATGCTGGTTTCGACCCAACGGATATAACCAAGGTTTTAATGTCGCATTTACATTATGACCATTCTGGAGGCATGATTCACAAACTTGAGAACGGCAAAGTAGATTTAAGTTTTCCAGATGCCGAATATATTATTAATCGTGGCGAATGGGAAACCGCGTTTAGCAGTACTTCCACTTCATACCATACCGATATTTTTGAGCACCTACAACGCAATGCCCAGTTGAAATTTGTTGAAGGTGATGGAAGTTTAAATGAAACCATTGCTTTCGAATTTACTGGCGCACATTGTCCAAATCATCAGGTTTTTTTGCTAACAGAAAATAATCAGAAAGTCTTTTTCGGTGGAGATGTTTTACCTGAGCCCGAGGAATTGGTGAAGAATTTTATTGCCAAATATGATTTTGATGGTCGCAAGGCGATGGAATTGCGCAAAGAATTTGGGAAAAGAGCTGCCGAAGAAAATTGGGAATGTTTATTTTATCATGGCAAAAGTGCTGCAACAGGTTTTGTAGATGCTGTTGAAGGCGGATTTAGGATTAGATAAAGAAGGTTAGCTTGATGGTGTAAAAGACTAAAGTTTAAAACCCATTTTATCTCTACAACGTTGACTGGAGTCTACGGCAATAAAACTAACCCGTCGCAAAAATATTTCGCCAGTGCCATAGCTACATCCTTTGCCGTCTGCTTCAGCTGACGGAGGGTAAATTAACCTAGAAACCCTGCAATTACAGCCATTTTTTCTTATTGATCAGAAGTATATAAACCCGATAGTAGTGACAGCCTCCGATTTTTTCTATCGGAGCTATAACGAATAGCGGGAGCAAACTTTAATTATTGAACTGCCATTGCTTTCCAAAAATTTTATAATCATAACTTCATCGCAAGCGTATTAACATTGCTTCTCAGCTCGCAACAATGGGAAACAAAAAAAGGTTTGCCCAATGAGCAAACCTTTATTATTAGCCCTCCATTTCAGAGGAGGATTGGGTTTATTTTTTAGCTACTAATTTCACTGCAAGTTCGAATTCATCATAGATTGCTTTGTCGCCAATGCTTTCGAAGAATGATTTTGAACCATATTTAATGTCATATTTAGTTCTGTCTACTACAATTTTAGCTGCAGTTGCAGTAATTGTTCCATCAGCATTTACTGCCACAGTTGCAGGAAAAGTTAATGGTTTGGTAATACCTTTAATCGTTAAGTTACCTGTAACCGTTACGTTTGCACCTGAACCGGCAACTTTAGTAATTACAAAGTTTGAAGTTGGGAATTTCTCTGCACCAAAGAAATCATCTGCTTTTAAGTGACCTTCTAATTTTGCGCTTCCATCAGCATCTTTAATTGAAGTCATATCGATGATGAAACCACCACCTGTTACATTTTTACCGTTAACGTTTAATGTACCTGATTTTAAAGTGATTGTTCCGTTGTGTGATCCTGTTACTTTTTTACCAACCCAAGTAATTGTAGATTTTGAAGCATCTACAGTATAAGTTACTGGTTTAGTAGGGTTTTTAAAAGCTGACAATGCGACAACTGCCACTAATAAAAAAATTGAGCTAATTTTTAATTTCATTTTCTGGTTTTTAAATTTATGATACAAAGATATAATTAAGGTTGACCCTTTGTTATTGACCTATGTTAAGTTTTTCAAAAATAATCGGATTTATTTAATTTCGTTCTATTGACATGGAAAAACAACAGAGGTTTAATTGCTATTAAATGAATTAGTAAAGCGAAATCCGTAGCAAGGATTAAAGTAAGTCGGGCTTTTTGTTAAATTCCCGAAGAAAAATCGGAAGATACCACTTCAATCCCGTTTAATTAATTAAGATTGTATTGCTATTAGAGGTTGCTTAAACACAAACCAAAGGAATTTATTTTCAAAAAAACTACAGATATGAAACACAACGCAAAATCAATTCGGCCATTTATTGGGGCTAAAGACTTTGAACAATCAAGAAATTTCTATCGAGACCTAGGTTTCGAAGAAGTAACGTTAGGTGATAGTATGTCCGTTTTTAAAACAGGCGACCTAGCCTTTTATTTGCAGAAAGCGTATGTAAAAGACTGGATTGATAACACCATGATTTTTATGGAAGTTGATGATGTGAGTCGCTTTTACAACGAACTTTTGGAATTAGATTTACCAGCTAAATACGAAAACGTAAAGTTAACAGCCATAAGAGATGAATCTTGGGGAAGAGAGTGTTTTCTTCATGATCCATCTGGAATATTGTGGCATTTTGGGTCATTTTATTAAGCAAATTGGGAAAAGATTTAGATAGAAAGTCGTCCTTTCGACTGAAACGCAGTGAAACGGAGAAATCTTTAAATATGGTCTTCTAACTACAAAGACTTCTCGGCCTCGCTCGAAATGACGGCACAAAAATCTATACGCTTTTATGAAAATGAATTCACAAAGTCGTCCTTTCGACTGGAACGCAGTGAAACGGAGAAATCTTTAAATACGAGTTTCTAATAACAAACATTTCTCCGCTTCGCTCGAAATGACGGCCAAAAAAAAAACTGCAAGATTTTATGAAATGACTTCATAAAACTTGCAGATAATTTATCTAATTAGATTGCTTCGTCGTGCCCCTTCGCAAAGACGGACAAAAAGAATCTTTAAGGAACTATTTCTTCTAAATAACTTTCAACTGGAGGACACGCACAGATCAATGATCTATCTCCATGGCTATCGTTAACACGACCAACTGATGGCCAGAACTTGCGCTCTAACACATAAGGAAGCGGGAACGCAGCAGTTTGACGGCTGTAAGCATGATCCCATTCGTTCGCAGTGATTACGGAAACCGTATGCGGTGCATTTTTTAATGGATTATCAACTTTATCTAAAGTACCGTTTTCTACTTCGGTAATTTCATTTTTAATGGCGATTAACGCATCACAGAAACGGTCTAACTCGTGTTTAGGCTCAGATTCTGTAGGCTCAACCATTAAAGTTCCTGCAACTGGGAACGAAACCGTCGGTGCATGGAAACCGTAATCCATTAAACGTTTTGCGATATCCGTTACTTCGATTCCAAAGGCTTTAAATGAACGGCAATCTAAAATCATCTCATGTGCACAACGACCTTGAGCGCCTGAATAAAGCACCGGATAGTGTTGCTCCAAACGAGCTTTCATGTAGTTTGCGTTTAAAATTGCGTATTTAGTAGCGTTAGTTAATCCCTCAGCACCCATCATTGCGATGTAAGCATGAGAAATAATCAAGATAGACGCAGAACCCCAAGGTGCAGATGAAACTGCAGAAATTGATTTTCCCTTATCGATATCAACCACAGCATGACCAGGAAGATAAGGTACCAAATGTTTTGCCACACCGATTGGACCCATACCAGGACCGCCACCACCGTGAGGAATACAGAAAGTTTTGTGCAAGTTTAAATGGCAAACATCCGCACCAATATTAGCTGGGCTTGTTAAACCAACCTGTGCATTCATGTTCGCACCATCCATGTAAACTTGTCCGCCGTTGGCGTGAATCGTTTCACAAATTTCGATAATGCTTTCTTCAAATACACCGTGCGTAGATGGATATGTCACCATCAAACACGATAAATTGTCTTTATGTAATTCTGCTTTTGCTTTTAAATCTTCAACATCGATGTTACCGTTTTCTAAAGATTTTACGACAACGATTTTCATATCGGCCATTGCTGCAGAAGCAGGGTTTGTACCGTGTGCAGAAGCAGGAATCAAAGCTACGTTACGGTGGAAATCACCTCTATCGTGGTGATAAGCACGAATAACCATTAAACCAGCATACTCGCCTTGCGCACCAGCATTTGGCTGTAAACTCATTGCTGCAAAACCGGTAATTTCACTTAACCATTTATCCAACTCGTTAAAAACCGAGTAATATCCTAATACTTGATCGGCTGGAGCAAACGGGTGAATGCGACCGAAGTGAGACCAAGTAACTGGAATCATTTCTGCTGTTGCATTTAATTTCATGGTACAGCTACCCAGAGCAATCATCGAGTGGCAAAGCGATAAATCTTTTGCTTCTAAAGACTTAATATAACGCAACATTTCATGTTCTGAATGGTGCGAATTAAAAATTGGGTGTGTTAAATAAGCTGAGGTACGTTGTAATTCTGCAGGAATAACCGTTTCAACATTATCTACAACCTCAACTTCATCAGCAGCAATTGCTTTAACTTTTGCAAAGATTTTAGAGATTAAAGCAACATCTTCAAAAGTGCTGGTTTCATCAAAAGAGATGGTTGCTACACTTCCTGTATAATTTAAGTTGATTTCGTTATCGATACAACCAGATTGAATCCCACCTTTTAAATCGCCTAATTCGAAACGAATCGTATCGAAATAAACAGAACTTAATTGTTCGAAACCTAGGCCTTTTAAGGTGCTGGCTAAGCTTACAGCCAAACCGTGAGTTCGTTCTGCAATTGCTTTTAATCCTTTCGGACCATGGTAAGCTGCATAGAAACCAGCCATAATAGCCAATAATGCCTGTGCAGTACAAATGTTTGAAGTCGCTTTATCTCTACGGATATGTTGCTCGCGGGTTTGCAAAGCCATCCGTAAAGCGTAATCGCCATGACTATCGATGGTTACTCCAATAATACGACCTGGGATTGAACGTTTGTATTCATCTTTAGTGGCAAAAAATGCTGCGTGTGGTCCACCAAAACCCATCGGAATCCCGAAACGTTGAGTTGTACCCACTACGATATCTGCACCCCACTCGCCCGGAGGCGATAATAAGGTTAAGCTTAAAATATCAGCTGCAACGGTTAATTTAATATTTTGATTATGAAGTTCTGATGCGAAGTTTTTATAATCGAAAACTTCACCATTACCTGCAGGATATTGAACAATCGCTCCGAAGAAATCTTCAGTAGCTACGAAATCCAAATGGCTTCCAATTACCAGTTCAATACCATAAGGATTAGCACGGGTTTTTAAGATATCTGTGGTTTGAGCAAAAACCAATTCCGACACGAAATATTTTTTCGCTGCTTGGTTTTTTCGAGTGCTGTACTGCATAAACATCGCCTCAGCCGCAGCTGTACCCTCATCTAAAAGTGACGCATTAGCGATTTCCATTCCGGTTAAATCGATTACCATGGTTTGGAAATTTAACAAAGCCTGTAAACGGCCTTGAGCAATTTCTGCCTGATATGGCGTGTACTGCGTGTACCATCCCGGATTTTCGAATACGTTACGCAAAATTACGCCGGGCGTAATCGTGTCGTAATAACCTTGACCAATAAAGCTTTTGAAAACTTTATTCAACAAAGAAGTTTGTTTTAAAGCGTTAAGATATTCGGTTTCTGATTTCGCTGCAGGCAAATTCAAAGGCTGTTTTAACCTAATTGTTGCCGGTACAGTTTGTTCAATTAATTCGTCAATCGAATTTACGCCAACGGCTTGCAACATCGCCTCAGTATCTTCCTGATTTGGCGCAATATGTCGGTTTTGAAACTCTTCTTTGTAGTGGATATTTAAGCTCATGCGGTGTGAATAATAAGATGCCGCAAAGGTAAGAAAAACGAACCTGTATTTTACTATAAATCAATGTAAAAAAGGTGTCTTATTTATGTTTAAAAGCGACAAAAATGGTAGATTTTAAGTGTTAGTTTGAGGTCAAACGTTTGAGTGCCATCTCGAAGAATTTCATTTATTCGGAAAGCAATGCCTGAACAAAAATTAATGTTTGTTCCCGCCATTTGCTACAATCTTTTTGTTGGTTTCTATCATGTTTAAGGTTATTGCAAACAAAAAGTATTTTCGCGGCTGTAGGGTTTAGAAAATCATGAAACTGCAAAAAAAACAGTTTGCAAAGCGCCAATTTTGGCTAAAGCCTAATGTATTTATTTACTCCGTCAGTTGAAACTGACGGCAATGAATATAGATAGCCATCGCTTTCAAACGATTATTGTTCATAGTCGATTTCATTGCCGTTCGGCTTTAGCCAACGGCAATCCATGCTTTAAACCTACTTCTGCACTTTCCATCCTTCATCTTTACTCAACTTTAGTTTATAAGTTTTTGTAATGAAATTGCTGTTTTCGTTCGCATCCTGATCAAATGGAGCAAAATCGGTATTTACTTTCTTTAAGGATACGGTAACTTTTGCTGTGCTCGAATTAACTTGAGAAAAATCTACAGGCTTTTCATCTGATAATAAATACTCAACAACCCTAACCGTAGCTTTATCTTTATCTTGCTTTAAAACCAGCGGACTAGCTTTATCAGTTAAGGTAATTTGATAAACAAAACTGCTGTCTTTAGAGAGAAACTTCTTTTTTGCTTCCTTTAAATTTATCGAGACCAACCCTTTGTTTTCAAGCGTTCTATATTTTCCCAATTCAACCTTATCGCTTGTACTGCTAAATTTCATTTCACCAAAATTAAAGCGAGTGGTTTTATATTCGGGGTTTGCCTTCAAATAATCTGTAATTACTTCTCCAGCCTCACTTTGGTTAATGGTGGTTTTATTTTTACATCCGGCGAAGCCGATAACAATTAGAGATAGAATATAGATCGTAAGTTTTTTCATCGTGAGTTCTTTATGCTTTTTTAAAGATATTTATTTTTTTATTCTAACCGCAAAGGAAAAAAAGATTTTTAGCACAGAGAGAAAGAGATTTCACAGAGCACACAAAGAAAAGTTCAGCGTACTCTCGGCACCTTAACTTAATGTCCTCGGCGATTATTTTCTCAGCGTTCTCCTTGTTGTCTACAATCAAGCCTTTCGTTTCAAATATTTGAGATTGGGAATCACCATTGCCGATAAAATTACCGCTACGCCAACCCATCGTAAAAAAGAGACCTGCTCTTGCAATACAAAACCAGCCATCATTACGGCTACAGGTAATTCTGCAGCACTTAAAATAGAACTTAAAGCTGTTCCGATTCTTGGAACACCTTCTGCGTAAAATAAAGGTGGAATTACCGTACCGAAAACCGCAATGATTAATCCCCATTTTAAAAGTGAACCATTAAGCGCTCCATCAAACAAAAAAGTCGGCGGAAAAATGATAAATATTAGTAAGCATGCGCCAGTAATCATTAAAGCACTTTTCTTTAAAGGCGGGTATTCATTTCCTATTCTTCCACTTAACATTAAAAAACCGGCATAGCAAAGTGCTGCCAACAACCCGAAACCTATTCCCTTTAAACTGATGGATTGAATGCTTGCTTCTACCATTCCACTGGCCAAAACCGTTCCAGCCAACACTAAAAGAATGGCTAGAAATTGCAATCCTGTTGGTCGTTTTTTAAATATAAAGTATTCCATTAATATGCTCATCCAAATAAATTGCATTAACAAAATAATGGCTACAGAATTCGGAACCAACTTTACACACTGATAATAAAATACACTAACCAATCCTGTGCAGGTTCCTGCGAGAACCATTTTCCACCAAGGTGTTTTTATGATCGTTTCTTTTGATTTATAACTTGCTGTTCTCGTTTGAAAAAAAAATAAAACCCATAAAATTACGGCACCAAAAAAAGCCTGTGCTCCAGTTACATCACCTAAAGTGTAACCATCATGGTAAGCCAGTTTTACAAAAGTAGAAAGGATGCCGAAACTACAGGCACCAAAAAAAACAAGGAGAATTCCTTTTAACATTATATAATTTTAATTAACCACAGAGAAAAAGAGTTTTCACAAAGAACACAAAGGCTCTGTTTTCTCTTTGCCTCTCTTGGTGTACTTAGTGGTTAAATTAATTGAGCTGTTGTAAATATTTTTGAACGGTAGTCTCTAATCCCAAATAAAGCGCATCGCTGATTAGCGCATGCCCAATAGAAACCTCCAATAAACCCGGAATACTTTGCGCAAAATAATGCAGATTATGTAAATCTAAATCATGACCAGCATTAATTCCTAAACCCAATGTATTTGCATGATGAGCAGCCGCGATGTAACTCACAATTGCTTTCTCTCTATCGGCAAAATAATTATGCGCATAAGCCTCAGTGTACAATTCAATTCTATCCGTTCCGGTTTCTGCAGCGCCTTCCACCATATCGACCAAAGGATCTACGAAAATAGAAACTCTAATGCCCTCCTTTTGGAAAACTGCAACCATTTCCTTCAAATAATCTTTATGCTTAATCGTGTCCCAGCCATGATTTGATGTGATTTGACCTTCAGCATCGGGCACTAAAGTAACCTGAGCAGGTTTATTTGCTAAAACTAAATCGACAAATTTATCTTCCTTGCAATTGCCTTCAATGTTGAATTCTGTCGCGATAACTGCTTTCAAATCGTAAACATCTTGATAGCGAATGTGGCGTTCATCTGGGCGTGGATGTACGGTAATTCCTTGCGCTCCGAAACGTTCACAATCTAGTGCAACTTTAACTAAATCAGGATTATTACCTCCGCGACTGTTGCGAAGTGTAGCAATTTTATTGATGTTAACCGATAATTTTGTCATACCGCAAAGATAATGCTTTGGGTTTGTTAATCGGAAACCTTAAATAAATTTGACTTTTTTTTGCTCATATTTGTTGAGATATTAATGAATTTGAAAGATCAACTTTTATATAAAATCCTTATTGCTTTAATTGTTGCCATTAGTGCCATATCACTGTTTGGTGGTGTTATGGAACCCGATTCTGCATTGTATGCATCCATTGCTAAGAATATGGTATTGCGCAACGATTATATCAATCTTTACGTTCGTGGGGCTGATTGGTTGGATAAACCACATTTAACCTTTTGGCTTGCGGCAGCATCTTTCAAAGTTTTTGGAATCACAGCTTTTGCCTACAAACTTCCTTCTTTTCTTTTCGGATTATTGGGTGCTTGGTACATATATAAACTTGCAAAAGATATTTATAGTGAAAAAATTGGTTTAATTAGCGCCCTAATTTTTCTGAGTTCGTTACACATTCTGATTTCTACTTTTGATGTTCGAGCAGAAGTTTACATTACCACTTTTACATTCGCAGCCATTTATCACTACTACAAGGGACATCAAGGTTTGTTTTGGCACATCGTTGCCGGATCATTTTTCGCCGCATGTGCCATAATGATCAAAGGAATTTTTGTTTTGATTCCAGTTTTTGGTGGATTTATTATTTATTGGTTGCTAACCAAGCAATTTAAACAGCTTTTAAAACCCAAATGGTGGCTGGCAATTATTCTTATTTTAATATTCATTATTCCAGAATTATACACCTTATATATTCAGTTTGATCTTCATCCAGAGAAAGTAGTATTCGGGAAAACTGGAGTTTCTGGATTAAAGTTTTTCTTTTGGGATAGTCAGTTTGGTCGTTTCTTTAACAACGGACCGATAAAAGGTAAGGGAGATATTTCCTTCTTTTTGCATACAACACTGTGGGCATTTTTGCCTTGGTCCATTTTATTTTACACTGCAATATTCAATCTTTTCAAAAAGAAAAACAGAATAAACTTACCTGCAGAAAGTATTTTTATTTGGGTAAGTGCGGCAATAACATTTCTGTTGTTCTCGCTTTCAAAATTCCAATTGCCACATTATATATTGATCATTTTACCACAGTTTGCCATAATTACGGCATTGTATTTAGAAAAGCTGGAAGGGAAGAGTTTAAAGATATTCTCTACTGTTCAGCATATATTGGCAATTTTAATTATACTAATTTTATCTACACTCGCCGTATTTTTTGGATTCAACTATTATTTTATTGCTGTAGCAATTTTGATTGCTATCTTGGTTATTTCTTTCCTAATTTTTAAAGGAATAAAAATTGAAACACTCCTAGCCAGAACCACTTTTATTTCGATAGGGTTAATGATCTTTCTTTCTGGATTTTTCTATCCTTCAGTGCTTAAATACGAATCCGGAATGGAAGCTGGCAAATGGTTAAAGGAAAATTATCCAAAAGCAAAGGCTTCAGTTTTAATGTATCCTGATGCTTATTCATTTGATTTCTATGCTGAAGGAGAACCAAAATACTTCTGGAGTTACGAGGAATTAAACAAATCTAAAAGCGAGCAAGATCTTGTAATCTATACTCCCGAATCTGAGCTCGCTAGATTAAAAACCGAATACCATGCTGAAGTGTTAAAATCATTTGAGTATTACCACATTACAAAGCTAACTGGGAAATTTATTAACGCTAAAACACGCCCTCAGGTTTTAGAGCATTTTTATTTGGTTAAAATACATTAGCATGGATTTATTCTTCCGCATTATAAAATTTGGATTAACAGGTTTGCTTGGAATGGCGATTGATTTTGGTGCAACTTGGCTTTTTAAAGAAAAGATAAAAGTGAATAAGTATGTTGCAAATGCCATTGGTTTTACACTGGCTGTAACCAATAATTACTTAATTAATAGAGTTTGGACTTTCCAAAGTACTAATGCACATTGGGGAACAGAATTTAGCAAATTTTTAGTGGTGAGCTTAATTGGTTTGGGCTTAAATACTTTTATTATTTATCTTTTCCATCAACGTAAAAATGGAACGAATTTTTATGTAGCTAAATTCTTCGCGATTGTAATTGTGTTTATCTGGAATTTCTTGGCGAATATGCTGTTTACTTTTAAGTAACGTTTTTGCCGATAAAATAGAACACAACAAGCCAGATTATCCCTTTAATTAGGAAGAATAAAAACCCAACTAGCCCCACCCGCTTAAACCATAATTTTACTTTTTCTTTGTTCATTGCGCCGTTTGGTAAAGATAACGGATTCGAACTTAATTAGAAAGATTTTAAATAAGGAATTTGATTTTTGTGCCTAAAACTTATGCTGCAGAAATTACTTTTACCATCTTTATAGTTGATGGTTACAATTTTAGCTACAATTTCACCATTTGAGTAAAAATCAGTTTTGATATCCTGATTACTGACTAATCTTTTATGTTCTGGTTTAAAATTGAAATCTTGCATTAACTCTTCTTTTAATTTCACAACCTCATTGATCTGTTTGGATTGGCAAGTTAATTCGGTAATGTTATTTTCAATGGCCCTTAATGAAATCAAATGATCGCCTTCAAATTCGAGTGTAGTTAAACTTGTAGCAGATATTTTGTTTTCGATTTTCCTGCTTAATTTATATCCTTTTTGAATTAAAAAATTAGCACCATCCGATATTGATTTTGATTGATATGCCTTTAAAATTATGGATGAAATGGATGCGGATTTGCTTGAGCCTGTATCGCTACAACCAATAGATAGAAACAATAAAAAGAAAAAATAGAGAGATTTTTTCACAGAATAATTTAGCTTCCTAATTCAAATATAAGATTATTTTTGACTGTTGAAACTTTCGCATTATTTTTAACTACATGAGATACAAATTTTTACTTATGATAATCATCTTAACATCAAAGAGTTTCGCTCAAAAATTTGAGATGATCAAGCGGTATAAAGTGAATTATTCAATAGCTACTCAAAATCAGGAAAAATTAATTGCTTTAAGAAGTTTTGCAAATAACAATCAAAAATATTTGCTTTTGGTTAATCCAAATAGTTTAGAAACTAAAATAGATTTTGCCAATAAGTATGCTTTAAGCAGTTTAGAATATTCAAATGTATTGGCCATTTTTAAAAATACGGCTTACGTAAAATCATTAGAAGCAGCCTTGGAAAAGGATTTACAATTACAAAACGCGGGTATAGATCATGCCATTCCAAACGAAAAGGGAATTACCTTAACTATAGACCTTTGTCCTTCGCATAAAGGTTTAGATCGAATTATATTCCAATCGGTTTTTGATGAATTTAAAAAAATAGAACAACCTGCACCAATTGCTGTATCCGTTTCTGGAAAATGGATGCTCAAACATCAGGATGATTTGAACTGGTTAAAAAGTTTGGTTGATAAGAAAGAACTGAACATTACTTGGGTTAATCATTCCTATAACCACGAAGTAAACAGCTTGCCCTTAGCTGAGAATTTTTTGCTTGCCCCAGGAACAAATTTAGATATTGAAGTTTTGGAGAATGAAAAGCTAATGCTTAAAAATGGTTTAACGCCCTCTGTTTTTTTTCGTTTCCCGGGTTTAGTTTCTGATAAAAGTATTGTAGAGAAAATTGAAGCGTATGGACTTATTCCAATTGGGAGTGATGCTTGGTTGGCTAAAGGCCAGCAACCAAATGCGGGGAGCATTGTGCTGATTCATGGGAATGGCAATGAAGAAATTGGGGTTAAAGATTTTATTCAGCTATTGAAAGCCAAGCAAGCTGATGTTATAACCAAACAGTGGTTACTTTTTGATTTAAGGCAAGGTTTGGAAAAGGAATTTGAGTAGATATTTTCTTTTTAACCGCAAAGAACTCAGAGAAAAAGACGCAAAGAAAAAATTAAGTTAGTCGCCAAATTTAAACCATGTATGGCGTATAAGTTAGATGTTAATACAACAGGGTTATATGATTAGCTTTGCGTTTCTTTGCGAAAAACTCTGCGCACTTTGCGGTTAAATTACTTTTTATTTGACAACAGCTTTATTTCTTTTGCTTTAAAACGATTGTTTACAATTTCGCCCGTTACTTCTGCTTTGCTAACCGCATTGCAAAAACCATGTTCTCCATGTGCATCACCAAAATCATCGATATTTTTTCCATCTACGAAATACGATTTACCATCAATTTTAACGGCAAGCTCACAATCTTTACCTTTCATTTTGAACTGACATTCGCCACAGGCTACATCAACAACTTGCTTTGTAATCACTTTTGAGGTTACTGCTTTTTTGGGCGCTACTTGTGCGTTTGCACTTATAGCAAATATGCTTAATACTAGGGCAAATATTAGATTTTTCATTGTTTTCGTTTTTCAAATGTAGGTTTTCTGTGGCAAAAGAATTACTCTATTTTGTAAAATAAACCTGATAGAAATGGAAATCCTTTTTATGTTTTTTACATAAAAAGATTGGAATGGATAGCAGGGCTAGAATTTGCGAAGAATTAGTAAACGCCCATTTTCAAAAAAAAGCACAAATTTAATTCCCTAAATGAACACCCCGCCTTGCAGGCACCCCTCTAAAAGGGGGAATAAAAAAGGGACATGCAATTTGCACATCCCTTTTTAGTATTATCCAGCTTCCTCTCATCGGGAGAGGGTTGCGGCTTAGTATCTGTAAGTATCAGCCTTGAAAGGACCTTCTACCGGAACACCGATATAATCCGCTTGGTGTTGATCCAAAACATCTAATTCTACACCGATTTTCTCTAAGTGTAAACGGGCAACTTTTTCATCTAAATACTTAGGCAAAACATAAACTTTGTTTTCGTAAGCAGCAGTGTTTGTCCAAAGTTCCAATTGAGCCAAAGTTTGGTTGGTGAATGATGCACTCATTACGAAACTTGGGTGACCAGTTGCGCAACCTAAGTTAACCAAACGGCCTTCGGCTAAGACGATTACATCTTTGCCATCAATTGTATATTTATCAACCTGAGGTTTGATTTCGATTTTGGTATCGCCATAGTTTCCGTTTAGCCAAGCCATGTCGATTTCGTTATCGAAGTGACCGATGTTACAAACAATCGCTTTATCTTTTAATGCTCTGAAATGCTCTTCACGAACGATATTACAGTTTCCTGTTGTTGTTACAACGATATCAGCTTCTTTAATTGCGGTAGCTAATTTTTTAACTTCGTAACCTTCCATGGCAGCCTGTAAAGCACAGATTGGATCGATTTCGGTTACGATTACACGTACACCTTGCGAGCTTAAAGATTCTGCAGAACCTTTACCAACATCGCCATAACCACAAACAACAGCAACTTTACCTGCCATCATTACATCGGTAGCGCGACGAATTGCATCTACCAATGATTCGCGACATCCGTATTTGTTGTCAAATTTAGATTTGGTTACAGAATCGTTAACGTTGATTGCTGGAACGTGTAATGTTCCGTTTTTCATTCTTTCGTACAAACGGTGAACACCAGTTGTAGTCTCTTCTGATAAACCTTTAATTGCTGCAATTAGCTCAGGATATTTATCAAAAACCATGTTGGTTAAATCGCCACCATCATCTAAAATCATGTTTAATGGCTGTTGATCTGGGCCAAAGTGCAAAGTTTGCTCAATACACCAGTCAAATTCTTCTTCGTTTAAGCCTTTCCAAGCGTAAACTTGAATACCTGCAGCGGCGATAGCAGCAGCAGCATGGTCTTGCGTAGAAAAAATATTGCAAGATGACCAGGTAACTTCAGCACCTAAAGCTGTTAATGTTTCGATTAATACAGCCGTTTGGATGGTCATGTGCAGACAGCCTGCAATACGAGCACCTTTTAACGGTTGCGATGGACCGAATTCTTTACGTAAACTCATTAAACCTGGCATTTCTGCTTCGGCTAATCCGATTTCTTTACGGCCCCATTCTGCCAGTGAAATGTCCTTAACTTTGTAAGGAATGTAAGTTGTCTCTACTGATGACATAAAATTTAAATTAAATTAATTGATTATCAATTGTTTAACTGATTTTTAAATCTGAATGCGCAAACAATTTGCAAACGTTTTCAATTATCAGCTCACAAAAGTAAGCAATTTTAACGTGAATAAATATCACACTATAGCACACAGAGTTTTACAGTTTTATTTCTACATTACGATTACTTTCTAATCCGATAATCAATAACTATGTTAAGACATTTAAGAAAAGCTAAGTTCTCCCCAGTCAGATTGACAATAATATGCTACATTCTTTTGTTAGCGATTTCAAGTATTCCTATTATTTTGGTCTCAAAAAGCATAATCAACATTTATACATATTATATTATTGTATCATTCATTTTGGTAATTTCCATAAATTATTTAATAGCCACGATAAGAATTAGCGACTTACAGATACCTACCAAATTAAAATTGATGTACTTTTTTGGTTCATTTTATAGTTTACCTAGACAAACTTATAAAGCCAAGTTAGCAGAGTTTTTAGGTTATTTCGGAAAATCAGACGACGAGAGAAATTCAATAAAATCATTTTTATTTTACTCTACATTTCATTTTTTCTTACTCATTTTTCTATTATTAGCAAGTATCGCTACCATGGTTCTCCTTATATGCATAACCATCCCTAATCGATCTATATTTTTACTACCATTATCATTTTTGTTGGTATTTATACTCTCATATGGGAGCTATGTCATGTATTCCTCAACCTTTTCGAGAAGTATGTTTTCAAATCTTAATTTCACATTCGTTCATATTAGGAAAACGGGATTAATTCTAGAAAGCCTATCTAAAAAAGAAATTCAGAAGCCACTACCTGAACAACATTTGAACTATTTGTTTCTCTTCAATGATGAATATATATGTCATGCAACTGCTTTCGATGAAATTTTAGTCGAATTAAAATATGCAAATAACATTCAATGGTTTGGCAAAAAATCTTATGCCAGATTATATTATAATGTATTGGTTAAATATGGGATAATGAAAAAATTGGGAATTGAAGATGTAGCAAAATGTTTTGCAACTAGGTTTAGTGGCATACTTTACACTACATTCAAAGGGGTTGAAGATAATGCCTATGAGGAAGAAAGAATCGAAATGGAAATACAACATAAATTCAGAATGTTTCCAGGCTTGTCATTCCATAAAATTATTGAGTTTCATAACAAAAATCAGTCTTTGTAAAATTCTATAAAAAACTATTTCCACTATTATTCCTACAAGTAGGCAAAATAGGAATGTTCCATCTCACAAAATCAAACATTTGTGCCATAAATAAAATCGGCATATTATGGAAAACATCATTCTTACTAGCGAGCCTCAACTTAAACAGTTAATTGTCGAGGCGTTGATTACTGTTTTAGAGAATACTAAGTTATCTGACAGCTCAACAAAAACTAAATATCTATCAACAGAAGAAGCATCAAAAATCATCAAAAAATCTGCTGGTGCTTTAAGGCAAATCGTCCATAAGGGAGAGATTCCTTCTATCAAAAGGGGAAATACGTTGCTATTCTTGGAAGAAGATCTAATTCATTGGATAGAAAAAGGGAGAAGAA
Organism: Pedobacter fastidiosus; assembly: GCF_014306625.1. Lineage (GTDB taxonomy): Bacteria > Bacteroidota > Bacteroidia > Sphingobacteriales > Sphingobacteriaceae > Pedobacter > Pedobacter fastidiosus. The sequence goes on along the minus strand of NZ_JACRYL010000022.1, from coordinate 6,034 downwards.
CTATTTCAACTGACGACCCATCAAAATACCTTAAATAATCTCGTATTAAAAATAAAGCGAAAACAAGCACATGTTTTCACCTTTAAATTCATTGAGTACCTGCTCAACACAGCTAAGGTACCGTTTTAATTTATTTCATCAAATCAATTTAAATGGAAACCAATAATAATCCATCTTCTGATATTCTTAGATTATTTGAAGTCAGAACCGCAAACCAAGTTTTAAAAGACGCATTTTTAACACCAGATCCAATAGAACTTTATCCACCGTTGATAATTCAGGGAGAACTTATTATTCTTTTTGCTGACACTGGCATTGGCAAGACTGCGCTAATTGTACAAATAGGAATTCATATTGCGAAATCAAATTATGTGGTGCTATATGTTGATTTGGAACTTTCCGATAAACAATTTGAAAAACGATATCGTGATGATAATGGGGTACACTTTGAGTTTCCTGAAAACTTCTACAGAGCTGGGTATTCTACATTACGAAAAATGCCCGAAAAAGATTACGACCGCTTTTTTATAGACTCTCTCAAGGAAAGTATTTCAGGAACAAACGCAACGGTAATCATTATAGATAATATGACAAAGGTTGTTGCAGGAGATACGGACTCGGCAAAAAATGCAATTCCGATAATGAACAGCTTAACAGAATTGAAATTGGACCAAAAACTAACTTTTATCATTTTAGAGCATAATAAAAAAGTAGATGACTGGCGACCAATTAGCCTAAATGACTTACAGGGTTCAAAAATGAAATCGAACTTTGCGGACTCAGTTTTTACCATTGGCAGAAGCGCTAAAGAAAAAAGCATTCGCTATATCAAACAGCTGAAAGTAAGAAGTGCTGAATTAGAGTACGATGGGGAAAATGTTTTAATCTGTGAACTCTCAAAAGATAAAGGGTTTTTAGGCTTCAAAGAAATTGGTAAAGGCAATGAGTACGATTTGATAAGAACAATCAATGAAGATGATAAAATTGCCAAAATCGAAAGGATGATGGAGTTAAAAGCAAAAGGGTTATCAAATGTTCTGATTGCTAAAGAACTTGGGGTATCTGAGGGGGCAATTAGGAAGTGGAGCAAATCGTAATCGTACAATTCGTACGCCTCGTACAAGTCGTACAATCCCCACAAAGTACGAGGCGTACGAATTGTACGAGGATAATATCAATTTGTGAATTCTTGGAAAGGTTTTTAGGTCGTTTGCACGAAGCAAGCCATGTTTTGGTAAGACCAAAACGCTTGTCCTGCCAACCACTAAATATTCCAACTCACCATGTTCATGTAATTATGGCTAGACCGCAAAAAGAAAAAGAGGAAAAACGGAGTACTAAATTTACTTTTAGAATGAATGAAAAAGAAGTAGAGCAACTGGCATCCTTATGTGCTTATTCAAATCTTTCTGGTGCAGAAGTACTGCGAGAAATTGTTTTTAAGAATAGATTACTTCAACCCAAGATTCCAGTTTTGGATTTACAAAGCTATGGAGAGTTAAAGCGCATTGGTAATAACATTAACCAAATTGCAAAGCAACTAAACTCTAAGACATCGAATCATATTGATTATAAAGTCATGAATGAATTGTCTTTAAAACTCGATACCATTATTAAAATAATTTTGAGATGATCGCAAAGCAAGCAATTGGAAAATCATTTAATGGTGCGCTAAACTATAATCTAAAAAAAGTTTATAGTACAGATATCAAAAACAGAGCAGAACTTTTATCAACCAACTTCCTTAGCCTTAACCAAACAGAAATAAAAAAGGAATTGGCAATAATGAAAGCCCTGAACCCAAACCTGAAACGGAATACTTACCATACCAGTCTTAATTTTTCTGCTGAAGAAAAAATATCAAATGCTAAAATGGAAGCCATCGCCAAAGAATATATGGTAAGAATGGGTTTCGACAATAACCCATATTTTATTTTCCGTCATCATGATGCAGAACATCCACACTGCCATATTTTAACACTCAGGAACAGGTTTGATGGAACAGTAGTTTCCGATAGTAATAATTACGCAAGAAGTGAGGCAATTGTTAGAGAACTTGAAGATAAGTATGAATTAATAAAGGTAGATGCTAGTAAATTCTCATTGAATAAATCGCCAGATAAAGACGAACTCGAAATGATAAATCGAACTGGAAAGATTTCTGAAAAAATGTTGATGCAAGAAAAAGTAGCTATTGCTATAGAAACTAGTAAAAACATTAAACAGTTTATCGATCACTTGAAACGCTCTGGCATCAGTTTAATATTTAATCAAGCAACAACAGGAAAAGTGTCTGGCATTACATTTATCAGCCAAAATTTTAAAGCTCGAGGGCAAGCCCTGGGCAATCAGTTCAAATGGGGAAACATTATAAATAAATTAGACTATGAGCAAATTAGAGACCGCACGGAAATTAGCCAAGCAAACGATAGAACAAGAGAAAGATACAACATCGGAAACGGAAGCGAAAATACCAACACTGCAAGAAGTCTTCCAACTTTTGGAAGTATTTATAAAGAAAATGAATTCGATAGAGAGCGATCAATACAAATTAATGGTATTTATAAAGGAGAATTTAGCGAAGAAGAACGACTACCAAAGAAATCATCAGGAATTGATTTTAAGTTTCGAGAATTTGCAAAAGGGACAGAAAAAATTGGAGGCGATAATGAAGATATGTTTTTATATGATACTGGTCATGCTAACGATATTAAGCGCATCAGTAATTTTGGTTTTGATTTAAGTATTGCTGATGATGAAGATGACAGCAAAAAAAGAAAAAAGATGAAGAGATAGCCGTATATATCTATATATCCAGATATACGTATATACACCTATACATATTACAATGGTAACTCTGGAAAGAAATCCTTTATTGAACAGCCAAAAAGTTTAGCCAATTGATTTAAATGTTGGATGTTGTATTTAGCTCTGTAACGTGGCGATTCTATAGCACCAATAAAACTTAGCGACTTATCGAGTTCGTTTGCGAGCTTTGCTTGAGAAATATCTGCATTAAGCCTATATTCTTTAACCTTATTGATCACATACAAATCAATTTCTGATTTAGAATTACGCTTTTCCATTGATTTGCAATTTGTGTAATGATTTTTTGAGTATCACACACACAGGTATGAGTAATTTTTATTATCTTAGTTTAAGATTATTCATTATGAAAACAGTGCTTAAATTTTTTATCGCTTCTTTTGTCAGCTTTTTTATGATGATTGGTGCACTTGGTAGTTCTGGTTACAAATCGGTTTTTTTGATAGGACTTGCATTAGTAGTTTGGATAATTTTCATAAAATCAGTTACTGCGATTTCAAATAGTCAGCGAGCAAGCAGAAAAGATTTTGAAGAATTTATGAAGTATAAAAAAAGAGGTTACTAATTTCTTATTTTTGATTATGGCTGAAATGCAGAATATTTTAAATGATGGTAACATAATCTATATCCGAATTAGTGATTTGCCTGAAAATGAAAGCATGGTTTTCAAAAGATGGCTTTATAATGAGGGACAAACCCAACCTTTAATTGATGGTGAATTAGATGGCGATTGTGCATATCCTTGGGATTATGATCTTTGGAAATCAAATCCAAATGCCTCTCATTTAAGATAACTATTTTTCTTTTTGCCGTAATTGGTATAAAAGAATTAAAATTTAGCAATGTGTTACAGTACAAATTAATATACTGAAACACAAAGTTTTTACGCTGTAATTTTACCTACAAAACTAGATACCGTTAAACGATGCACCCCTAATATTCTGCCTATTGCACTATAAGAGACTTTTCTATCTAACAATTCTTTAATTTTCCTTTCGTGACCTGTCAGCTTTGTTTTAGCAGACTTACTCCCTTTTGGACGACCCAAAATTACTCCCTCCGCTTTTTTTCTAGCCAAAGCTTCCTTGGTTCGTTGTGAAATTAGATTTCTTTCTATTTCTGCTGAAAGACCAAATGCAAATGCTAAAACTTTTGAATTGATATCACTTCCTAAGCGGTAATTGTCTTTGATAGTCCAAACTTGTATATCTCTGTTCATACATTCGTTAAGCACGCCCATAATCATCAGTAAATTTCTGCCTAAGCGAGATAATTCTGAACAAATTAGAATATCCTCTTTTTTCATTTTTTTCAGGAGCTTGCCTAACTTCCTATCATCAACATTTTTGGAACCAGAAATGGTTTCTTCTATCCATTTATCTACTACGAATGTGTGTTTGCCACAAAATTGATTGATTTCATAGCGTTGATTTTCTACTGTTTGCTTGTCTGTGCTTACTCTAATGTATCCGTAAATCATGTTTAAGTTTTTTTTAATTAAAATCAAAAGTAGATTGTTTAAATTAAACCAAAACGGAATACACTAAACCTATGCATTTTTTTATACATGTAAATCAGCGTTTATGTTAGACACAATAGTAGTTTGAATGCATTCTCCAAATCTGACAATTGGACAATATTATCTATTATTGAAAAGCAGATTAAAGAGAAAATTGAAAGATTTGGAACGCCATTAAGGCAATGGAATATTCGCATTAATTATGGTATCAAGACTGGGTTCAATGATGCATTTATTATAAATAATGAAAAGCGTGATGAGCTCATAAAAGAAGACCCTAATAGTGTTCAA
>NZ_JACRYL010000022.1:0-1357 GCF_014306625.1 Pedobacter fastidiosus | reverse complement strand
ATTATACGACCGATATTAAGAGGCAGGGATATTAAGAAGTATTCTTATGAATTCGCGGATTTATATTTATTGTATATTCCTTGGCATTTTCCTTTGCATGAGAACCAAAATATTAAGGGAGTTTCATTAGAAGCTGAAAAAGTATTTGAAAATGAATACCCTGCAGTTTATAGACATTTATTAAAATATAAAAAAGAGTTATCAAATCGAAATAAGTCAGAAACGGGAATTAGATATGAATGGTATGCACTACAACGTTGGGGAGCAAATTATTTGGAGGATTTTTCTATGCAAAAAATTATATTTCAAGAGATGGTGCAAGAGTCAAGCTTTATTCTTGACAACGATGGACGATTCATGTGCCTTGATACGGCTAGAATTATTACTGGAGAAGATTTAGAGATACTTATTGCTGTTCTAAATTCAGATTTATTTTTTTATGCTGTAAAGACATTCTATGGAGGTGGAGGATTAGGAGAGACTGGTATTCGAATGAAACATACATTTTTCGAAAACTTTCCTATGCCTGTATTTAGTGAAAAACAAAAAAAAGTAATTAAAGAATTAATTGAGAATCCAGAGAAAATTGATTTAAAAAAGATAAACTCCATTATATACGAATCATTTAGACTGGAAAAGTATGAAATTGAAATTATAGAACATTAATAAAATTAATTTCGTCAATTGTTAAATGATATAATTCAAAAACTATTTTATTTATTTCTTGGTCTTTTTCCGCATCTTGGGAAGCTAAAATATTTATAATTAATTGTTTTGTAGCTTTGTTTGGTTTTGGTAAAGGGATATTTTCGATATAAATTTTTTGCATTAAATAGCCTCCATCATCTAAAATTGAAACATATTGAGAACATAAATATTTTCCCATACTAGAATTTAAAATTGCAAGCACAATTTCAATATCCTCTCCAGTAGCGAAAAAACTAGTCTTATCAGTTAGGTATTCTCCACTTTTATCAAATCCGAATCTGGGAAATTTCTCAACACTGTTTTTGTGTATTCTCATTGTTTCAGCCCATAAAAGCTTTGGTTTTGAAAAATCATCAGTATATGCGCAGTTTCTTAAATTGTAGGGGGTACTCCCTTTATCTGTTCTTTTCTCTAATTGTTGGAAATAAGAATCTAAGTGTTTCTTAATAGCTGGATAGTCATCTATCAAGATTGGCTTTACCCCTTTATCCTTAATGCCGTTATGAGTATTAATCAGCCATAAATTTGAAGAAAGAAAAGAATATCTCTTAATATCTCTGCCACGTAAAATAGGTCGTATAATGTCGACAGATTTTGGGTCTTCAGAGATTAATTCTAATCTTTTAGAATCGTCAATTATAAATGCTTC
>NZ_JACRYL010000021.1 GCF_014306625.1 Pedobacter fastidiosus | reverse complement strand
CTGCTTTTTTCAAGCAACAACTCTGGGGGTCAATTTAAAATTGGCGAAAGGGGGTCAAATTTATTGGTATATGCAGAAGAGTCTGATAATAGAGTATAGGGCCGCTTTCAGGCGCTTCTCTTCCGCTGATATTTTTTCGCCTTCTGAGCTGGACTATTTTTCCGGGGTTTATGGAAACCTTTTTTCCGTCAGCCTTAACAATCTCGACGAACTCGCCACCGTACTTACGGTCAGCCAGCTCCGCATGAGCGATGACGAGCGGTTAAGAGCTATCGACAGGATCTATGCCTCATCAGTAGACAGGCTTAGTTTCCTGAAAAAGTTTAACAATGATGCTTCCCTGCTGATGCTTCAGCGAAAGCGTGCCAGATCTGAGGTGGCGGGTCTACAAGGTTTATATAAAAACCCTTAAAACTTCAATGATGAAAACAAAAGTTTTTGGACCCAAAATTTTGGGGCTTGCAGCAATGCTTGTGTATATTTTTTCGCCTGCGTCCAGTCATGCACAGGGAGTAGCGGGTACGCTGAACGGAATGCAGCCCGTACTGGACAAGGTTTATGCGGACATGCTTCCGCTCTGTTCGAGAATGATAGATGTTGCCCGCGGTATTGCAGGCTTCGGTGCACTCTGGTATATAGCCTCGAGGGTTTGGCGGCAGATTGCCTCTGCTGAACCGATCGATGTCTATCCTTTACTTCGTCCTTTTGGCCTGGGTACGGCTATCCTGATGTTTCCGGTGGTCATCTCCATACTGAACGGTGTGCTGCAGCCAACTGTTTCCGCTACCGGAGCCATGGTTGCCGACAGCAACATCGCTATCGAAAGACTGTTGAGGGCAAAAGAGGAAGCGATAAAAAAATCAAAATACTGGCAGATGTATGTCGGGGACTCTGGACAGGGAGATAGCGATAAATGGTACAAATATTCGCACCCTAAGGATCCGGATAGAGAGGATGAAACGATGCTTGACGGGCTCGGAAATGATCTGCAGTTCTGGATGGAGAAGCAGTCCTATAATTTTAGGAATTCGATCAAGAGCTGGCTGAAAGAAGTTCTGGAGGTACTTTATGCGGCTGCCTCGCTCTGCATCAATACCATCCGGACGTTCTTTCTGATCGTGTTGGCGATTCTCGGTCCGCTCGTCTTTGGGTTTGCGGTATTCGACGGATTTCAGCAGACACTCACCGTCTGGCTTGCCCGTTATGTCAATATTTTTCTGTGGCTGCCCATTTCAAACATCTTCGGAAGTATCCTTGGGAAGATCCAGGAAAACATGCTCAAGCTAGATCTTTCACAGATTGAGCAGCAGGGCGACACCTTTTTTTCCTCGACCGATACCGCCTACCTCGTTTTTTTGATTATAGGTATCGTTGGCTACTTCTCAGTTCCCAATGTAGCAAACTATGTTGTCCACGCAGGTGGCGGAAATGCAATCCTACAGAAAGTAAACTCGGTTGTGATGGGTACTTCGAGTTCAGCTATGTCCACGGTATCCGGCGGAGGAGGTATGGTTGGCGATGCGCTCGGCGATGCCGCGAGAAAAAATGCCCAGGGGTATGCCTCAGCCGGCCAGGGGGATTATTTCAGGGAAGGAAGTTCTGGAGCAGGCAGCCATCAAAAGGACAGGATTTCAGGAAAATCTTAAGGTTTTAACTTAATAAATAATCTAATGTTTACACAGTTCAAAAATATAGATACGGCTTTCAGCCACATCAGGCGTTTCAGTATTTTCCTGATTATAGCCTGTGTATTCCTTTCGGGATTTGCAATATGGAGAAGTTTCATGCTGGTGGACAGGGCCAGTGCGAGAATTTACATTTTGGCAAACGGCAAGGCCCTTGAAGCCTTTGCAGCAGAGCGAAAGGACAATGTCGGGGTTGAGTTACGCGATCATGTAAAAATGTTCCATCACTATTTCTTCACAATGGATCCGGACGAAAAAGTCATCACTACCAATATCGGTCTTGCACTCAACCTTGCGGATGAAAGTGCAAAAAAGGAATATGACAATCTGAGGGAGAGAGGCTATTTCAATAACCTGATTTCTGCAAACATTTCGCAGAAGATCTCGGTTGACAGCACTTTCCTTGACCTTAACGTCTACCCATACTATTTTAAATGTTTTGCCACTCAAAAACTGATCAGGTCTAGCTCAACGGTCATGAGAAGATTGGTAACCCAGGGCTTCCTAAGAGATGTAACGCGTTCGGACAACAATCCTCACGGGTTTTTGATACAGCAGTGGGAAACGCTTGAAAATCCAGATTCAAAGGGGGAAGTAAGACCATGATCAGGCTATTTAGAAAAAAGGATAAGGGAGACTTGGTTCTTAAAAATGAGTTTTTTAAGACCAGAATGGAGCACTACCAGCGGACTTTGGCGGATAGGATCAACAAATTTATGCACTTACTATCGGACCGTATGCAGGTGTTTCTGCTGATTACCGTTTCAGCCATTGTTTTCGCCATTTGCCTGAGGCTGATCATCAGGTCTATTTGAATCAAATTTTAATAAATCAATATATGGAAAGTGAACTAAAAAGAGACAGGCGGAAAATTCTGCTTGTCCTACCAATGTTAATTTTGCCCTTTATGGCTTTGGCATTTTATGCGCTGGGCGGTGGTCGTGACCATTCGGGAGTAGCCATAAAAAAAGGGCTAAATACTTCACTGCCCAATGCAAATTTCAAGAAGGATGAGCCTAGGGATAAAATGGAATTCTATCAGCAGACAGAGCGGGATTCTGGCTCAAAGACCAGTGAGGTCTCTTCAATAGCCGACAGGCTCGGTTTCAGACGAGAAGAGAGTGTGGAAAAGACCAAGGCGATTGAAGAAAAACTTTCGCTACTTGAGCGCGAACTTGCCAGACCGCAGGACGCTCAACAGTCCCTCTCAAGGTCAAGGCCCATACAGGTGCCGGGAATGAAAGGCGATGTGGACAGACTGGAGGTGCTGATGAAAAATATGCAGCAGGGGAAAGGAGAGGATGAGGAAATGAAACAGCTCACGGGAATGCTGGAAAAAGTCTTGGATATCCAGCATCCCCAGCGGGTCAAGGATTCTTACTTGAAACAGGTCAATACAGCACCTGATTCCATCTTTAAAGCAATCGGGGCAACCATTCCTGGCAAACAGAAAGTCGTGCAGGGATCTACCCTAAAGCTCGTATTTCAGGATTCGGTTGTGATTGGAGAACAATCCTTTCCAAAGGGCCAGGAAGTTTTCGGAATCGTAAACCTGACCAACCAGCGGTTGCTCCTGGACATCAAGACCATTCGGGTTGGGAAGCAGATCATACCTGTAGACCTATCTATTTATGGACTTGATGGGATACGAGGCCTAAACGCTCCGGAGGCAGTTGTTTCAGCAGCAATTTCTGGTGGCGCCGATGATGCTGTTCGTAGCCTGCAGCTTATGGGCATGGATGCATCGGTCGGGACGCAGGTTGCGGGTGCCGGAATTGATGCTGCAAAGAGCCTCTTTTCTAAAAAGGTAAAAAGAGTTAAGGTAAAGATCCCAGAAGGCATGTCTGTTTTGCTGAGAAACAACGCACTCAGGTAGTGAATGTTCAATCAGTGGGGGAAGTGCGAAAAGAGTTGCAAAGTAGTGAATTGAGTTCATCCTCAATGGTAGAAAAGTTTGATCGCTTCATTCTCACCGGAGAAAGTCGTGTTGAGTTTTCTGAAATGCACAGACATGGGGAGGATCTGGTTGGCATAACGTTATCTATTGAGCGAATAAGCGGAAAGCATTTTTTGCTTGACGGAATAGAAGCTACCCTATATCCTCATCTGGAGATTCCAGATATTGATCTTGAGAGTTTGAATATAGCCAATCTTGAATCAGAAATGAAACTGATAGACTGGACCATAGATTACGACAGGGAGCTTTACCTATCTATCGATCCGGTGAGAGATCATTCATTTATAAATACGCTTTTGGGCGTAATGGGCAGTCTCGAGATACTTCGGAACAGCGGTGCTCAGGCGAAAGAAACATCAGACCGTTTAATGTACAGTATATGTTAGACAGCCCACTTATCAAATACAGAAGCTATTTGGACAGCCTTAAAACAAGATATAACCCCCACGAAAAGTTCAATGTTAATTGTGGATTGGAAGCAATCCATGGCAAGCTTTACCGAAGATATCATGAAAATACAGGAAAAAAACATACCCGCACTGCACAAGTTACAGGGAAACACCCATCAAGACCAACTTTGAGCCCGCAGGGGTCGGGTAAACCATTTAATCAAAAAACAAAAATTATGGATCAGAACAATTTGCTTCATCTTAAGCAAGAGATGAGAACGTTGGGATTCCGGGAGGATCTCACTGTACAAATGGAAAAAAACATGGAAGCGAACCTTCCTGAATTCACACTTAAGGATAAAGTCGAAGGAGTAAAGAGCGAACTTGAACTGAATATTTATTTCAGGCAGTCTAGCCAGTCGGAATTTTACTACCTGAACAAATTTGAGGTACTGAAGGCAGAAGAAAGACCGCTTGTCCAGGGCGAAACCTACCGGGTTTCCGTAGATGGCGCGTCCGGGCAACTGGTACAGAACTTTGAAACGGCCTTTGAGGCGGTTGGATTTTTTAGGGCACAGGGCGAGCCTACCACCCTCGCAATCGCAAAAGGCAATGATATTCAGCCACTTGTAACAGTAAGGGATGGCCAGGTTATCCTTATAGAAAAGGATTTCGCGAAAACTTTCAGGTCACCTGAAATGCCACAGACTTTCTGGGTCGACAGGGGTAAGGGGTTTGCTGCCGATCAGGCTGTCAATCTGGTCGAAGGCCGATCAGTTTATCGGGACGACATGCTGACCCAGGGAGGTCAGGAATATAAGGCATGGTTTAAGATGGACTTGGATGGCCCACGTGACAAATACCAAAATTTCACGATGAACCAATACCATGATCCCAGCTATGGTTTCAATTTAAGCGAGGTGCTCGATAAGTTTGCAATAAAAGAACTTGATAGTCCAAAGTCAAGAGAAGTATTGGAAAACGCATTAAAAAATGGCGACAGGGCACCTGCAACAGTAGAAAAAGATGGACAAAAGATTAAAGTTTACATCGAAGCCGTGCCAAGATACACCCAGATCAACATGTTCACCGATCAGGGGAAGAGCGAAAAAAGAGAGCAGTTCTTAAAGGATCCCGCAAAGGTCAAGGAAATGTTGCAGTCAAAAGGTAAGGAAAAAGGAGCCTCGACAGAGCAGGGAATGGGAATTTAACTATATTAGTCAATTGTTTTCAGTACCAAAAAATAAAAATCAATCAATTTTAATAACTAATAAAAAAGACAAAATGGAAAAATTTCAAAAACTGAAAGAAGTATTATCTGGAATTGAGGCAGATGCATCAAAATTTTATGATGCCGGGAATGCTGCTGCCGGAACACGTGTAAGAAAGGCAATGCAGGACTTAAAGGTACTTGCTCAAGAGATCAGAGCAGAAGTTACCGAAAAGAAAAGCGCAAAATAATCACATAATCAAGTTTTGGAAAACTGTTAAAGTCTCGGCCTTTGGTCGGGACTTTTTTTTATCCATTTTTAATGCATAATCATCTATCGATACTACTTCAATATATACGCAGTCAGCGAACCCTAAAATTATTTTTTTCTAAATACTTTGCCAGGGGATCTTAGTGGCGGATTTTGATATCATTTACCTCAAAACCACCGTAGCTGAGCATTTCAGCGTTATGGTTTACTGCAAGACTGAGTTTTAATTTTTCAATGAGTCCGTTTGCCCTCAAAACATTGTGGTGAATATCCTTCACACCGCGGATTTCGATTCCGTGGGCCATAATCTTAAACTTGGTTGGCTCGAACTTATCTATAAATTTTTGCAGGTCTATGCTAATGTCTAAATCGCTCATATTTGGCTATAGGCCCTAAAGGAAATTACAAGATTTGATTATGCTGATAGGCAGATATTGCTTCATAGACCTCTTTTTTTAAAGATTTATTAAAATAAGAAATGGAAATGCTGCCTAAGCTGCATTCCCATTTATCTAAATTAACGCTCTCATTGGCAATATACAATTCGCTTAACATTTATCAAAATATTTTTCAGGCCTGCTCGTTTTATAAGCTTAAGAAATAGAAAAACACTCAGGTCGGGTTATTCTTTCGTCCCTTTAAATTATTCTTGAACTAGTTTTTCTAATAGATAGGCGGAATGTTTTTTTTGCTAAATTAGCAGATGCATTCAGGAGCCTTAAACACCATTGGCATTTTTTCGGACCAGGAAAGAATACTTTTTGAACAGGAAGCAAAGATCCGTTCTATAAAAAAGTATGAGGTTCTCCTTGAAAAAGGCGAGGTTGCATCATCAGTATTTTTCAATTTACAGGGGTTAATTTTTCAACATCAACAACATGAGGGAAGTGTGACTACTGTCATAGACCTTCACCTTGAAAATGAGTGGGTATTAAATCAGGAAAGCTTCGTTTCTCAACAACCGGCTAATTGTAGTATATCTTCGTACACGGGCGGGGTCGTACTTGAGCTCAGCATTCAATCCATACATGAATTAATTAGACAATCAATATCCTTTCTTCAGCTAAACAAGATTCTGGAAAATGCTGTTTCTAGGGTCTTTTTTTTTGACAATGCTTCTACGCCAATACAGAAATACCAGTACGTATTAGACAACAGGCCGCGATTGATTCAGGCGTTTCCGTTAAAAATGATTGCTTCGTATCTAAAGATTACACCTGAGACTCTTAGCAGGGTACGGGAGAAGATAATCCGGATGCCTTGTATTTCTTGATTTTAATCAATTTGAGCAATGAATACGGTTCAATATCTTTGTTCCATTAATTTAGTATTTATTGAAATATGGAAAACAAAGTAAATTCAATCCGACCGTTTATTGGAGCTAAAGATTTTAAACAGTCTAGAAATTTTTACCGTGACCTGGGTTTTGCTGAAACAAGCCTCGGACCAAAGTTGTCCCTTTTCCAAAACAACAAGATTGGATTCTACTTGCAAGATGCATTCGTGCAAGATTGGCTGGATAATACAATGATATTTATGGAGGTTGAAAATCTGGAACATAGTTATCGTTACTTACTTGACTTAAACTTAGTTGATAAATACCCAGGTACAAAGTTAATTCCAGTCCGAGAAGAAGAATGGGGCAGGGAATGCTTTCTCCATGACCCATCTGGAATTCTACTGCATTTTGGAGAGTTCAAGTAAACTGTTTAATGACAATAGATTTCTACCCATTACGCAGAATAGGCGGTTTTTATTGCACAACCTCTAATTATTGTTGAAAAAACAGACCAATAATAATTTAAAAGGACTCCAACCTTAACACGATACAGATAGTAGGTTGCTTGAGGCTAGGGTAAATATTATGAAGTAATAAAAAAACAGCTTGAGCTTGGCAACTGGGATAATTCTGGTGTTTTACAAAAAAAAGTATTGAATCATTAAATATTGTGTTTGGAAATGACGAGTTGATTTCTTTGGCGACGCTACAATGAGGTCACTATTTTCCTGCACCAACGTCAGGCAACTGTGGGGCATTGTCCTCTCTGGAATCCTTATTAAACTGTAGTTTTCCAAATTTGTAAGATAAAGTAAGCCCAAAAGATTGCACCGGAACCATTCTCAGGTTTGTCTGATCAAAGTTTGGCCCGAAGCTGGTCTGTCTCTGCTTAATATACCTGTTGAAGGGGTTTGCTGCAGTGAGGCCGATACTTGCATTTTTACCGAGAAACTGTTTTCTTACCGCCAGGCTGTAGTTGAAAACTGCCGGTCTGGTACTTCTAAGATTCTTCTGCGTAGAATTGTAATTCCCAAATACCTCGGCCAGTAGGTTATTTCCAAAGTCATAGCTGGCATTTATGTTTGCCCGGTATGAAAATGCGCTCACGCCTGCCAGACCTGGAGATACATTATTTCTGTTGCCAGCCTGGATATTGGTCCTAAGGTTAAACTTGTCGGTTACCGGAACTGAGGCAAACAGGCTTGCCCCAACACTGGTCTGGTTACCGAGATTTAGTCTTTTGGTAAGTGATACGGCATCATAATCTGTACCGTTTATACTCAGTATATCATAATAGGTGGTAAGCTGCTGCATATCGTCTGAGTTTCTCCGGTAATAACCGGCAAAATAGATATTTGCACCGTTTTTAAAGTTTTTGCTATAGCCCAGTTCGAAATTGTTCCCGATCTCGGGTTTCAATAGCGGATTGCCCGTGCTGATGTTATGTGGATCGCTGATATTGTAAAAAGGGTTAAGATCGCCATAATCAGGTCTTTCGATCCGGTAGGTATAGGAAAGTTTGATCGATTGTGAATCGTCGAGTTTATGCTGAAGTGTAAAAGAGGGTGCGAAAGTATTGTAGCCTGCTATTTCTGTACCTGAGAAATCAGCTACTTTGCCTGTACGTTCATATCTGATTCCAGCTTTTCCGGTAATGAAATCTTTGAAAAGAGTAAAAGAAGCGGATAGATATGCTGCATAAACATTACGCCTGTAATTAAAACCATAAGACTGGTTGGTATTATTGATATAAGAGCCGGTTGACAATAGTGTATCTGTAACCACACTGTTGTTCAGATTGTCAATAAGTACCTTCGCCCCACTTTCAATTGTGAATTTCTTGTTTAAAGGAAGCGCGTAGTTCACTGAAATTTCCGTTTCATTCTCTTTGCCTGGATTGGAACTGTTCAGTCCGGTGGTCGGGAAGTTTCCTCCCTGATAAGTTGAAACCTGGGATGTATTTACCAGATTGTTCCCAAAACTTGCATTGTACAGAAAATCAAGCTCATGCCCATCTTTATTAAAGGTCTTTTTATAGGCCAGGCTTAGGTCTGTAGAATTGGCGCTGAAATTACTGGATGAGTTCCTCAAACTTTTAAGGTCGGAGATGGTCTTTCCCGAGGATGCCAAAAGATATTCCTGGATCTGGCTGTTCACGCCAGTTGTATTATTGTTGAAATGGTTGTAACCCAGCGTGGCAGTAAGTTCATCTTTCGAACTGATGCTCCAGTTTAGGTTAAGCCCCGTCTGGTAACTTGCTCTTTTCTGTGGGCTGTTTCCATCCTGAAAGAACTTACTGATCGTATCCCTTGCAGAATTATAAGAAATCCTGTCTAAAGTGTTTTTGCTCATGGTATTAAACTGCTGATTGCCACTGAAGAATACACCAGCACCAAAGTTCCCTTTCTTAATATTCAGGTTTAACGAACCATTCTGTAGCCTTGTACCTACCGAATAATTGATGCTCCCATTAATGCCCTGGAACTTATTATCCTTTAAGACAATATTAATGATTCCCCCGGTGCCATTTGCATCGTACTTTGCACCTGGGCTGGTAATTACCTCAACACTTTTGATCTGGCTTGCGGGTATAGACTGTAATGCATCTGCCAGGCTTGCCCCAAAAATACTGGAGGGTTTTCCATTGATCAGGAAGCGCACGCTTGCACTCCCCTGAAGTTCGACATTCCCATCTATATCCACGCTAACCATAGGTACCTTTTTCAGTACATCCAAAGCGACCCCATTTTGGGCGGTAAGGTCGTTCGCCGTATTGTAAACGGTCTTGTCAATCTTATTTTCTATTATAGGTGTTTTTGCCGTAACTGTCACAGACTGTAACTGATCGACTGTCGAAACCACTAGAATGGTGCCTAGGGTAACTGTTGGCGCTGTTGCACTTATTGTAACTGGGTCAAAAACCGTTGCTTTATAACCGATAAAATCCACAGAAACCCGATATATCCCATTTGGTAGCCCCGAAACTGTGAAATTTCCCTTGGCATCAGAACTGATGCCGTTGACTACCTCTTTTGTACCTATCTTGAAAACGGTAATCGTAGCAAAATCAATTGGCTCTTTTGTAATGGCATCAATAACTGTCCCAGAAATTTTTCCCTTTCCGGAGCTGGTTTGTGCAAAAGAAGTGTCGGATAGAATGATAAAGATGAGTATGGTTAAAAGGAATCGCATGAATCTGAATTAAATAATTTTTGGCAAATATCATCTGAGATTCTGTTGCAAAACTGAAGAATCAATGCTTTGTAAAAGACAGTGTTTGTTGTAACGTAATAATTACATGCTATTTGTGTATGCTACGTTTTTTAATGGCGATATTTTTCTTGCATAACTCTGCTTGGTACATTTTTTCTTGATTTATTCCCATCGATATTAGATTTGGCGAACCTTTTGAGGCTGCATAGCATTGCGCTCGACACGTAACGCTACCATTATACTGATCTCATAAAGAATCATCAAAGGCAGGAATACAATCAGCATAGTCTGTATATCAGGAGTAGGTGTGACCACCGCTGCAATGATCAACATGATCACAACCGCATATCTCCTTGAGCTTCGCATCAGTTTTGGTGTGAGTAAGCCCAGGCCGGAAAGGATCAGAACGATAATAGGCATCTCAAAAATAATTCCCGTTCCAAGGGTTAAGGTAACAATTGATGAAAGATAGGAGTCAATGGTAATCTGGTTTTCAATGACTTCACTCACATGGAAACCGACTAAAAAACGGATCGAATAGGGGGCAATAATGTAATAACCAAAAAAAATCCCAAGTAAAAAAAGCAGACTGGCATAAAAGACAAATCCACTTGCTGCTTTCCGCTCACGCAGATTGAGTGCGGGTTTGATGAATAACCATATTTCAAATAAGAGGTATGGGAAACCCAGTATTATTCCGATGATCACCGATGAATTGAGCTGAAGGTTAAACTGTCCTGCCATCTCGGTATTGATGATTTTGAAGTTAATCTCTTTGAGGCAATACGCTGCACTTAAATGAAAGTGCTCACTAATCCAGCACATCATCCGGTAGGTCAGAAAATCAGCCTTTTTTGGTCCCAGGATTATTTTGTCAAAAACAAAGTCGTAGTAGATGAACGCCCAGCTTGTGGTCATGGCAATTGCAAGGGCAGATCTGATCAGATGTTTGCGCAGAACATCCAAATGACCGAAAAAAGACATCTCACCACTCCTGTTGTTGCCTCTGTTTTTTAGATCTGAAAGCCATCCGCGTAGGGTATTCTTGTTCAACATGATGGACTTATGATGATACCCCAAGCAGGTTGATGAGGTAATTACGTGTCCTTTGGTAAAGTGCGCCTGTCAGTAAAAAACACAGTGTGATAAGGTAGTATTTGCCGAACATGTGTGCATAACGGCCGCTAAGTTCTGAAATACAGAATAATATTAGGGGCAGCTGAGCACAAAATAGGTTGATACCTTTTTTCTCCGAAAAGCTGATCATCCATCCCAGTGCAGCAAATAACGGACATCCGATAAAAAGCGGAAGATAGCTAATGGCATAAGTATAGCTAAAGATAATGGCAAGGCAAGCCACCCCTCCCAGTAATAGGGAGGTTTTCCAATTTATTTTCCGGTTAAAGACGGATAACGTGCGTATCGGTTGGTTGTTTCCGATCAAAAGAAAATACCCAATTAGCCCGATCAAGCCAAAATAGAAAATCTGGGTAAGGGTTTTGAATTTTGGTGCAGTCGTGTGAAGGGTATCCAGTTCACCAAGGCTGATTAGCTGAATGATAAAAAACCCTGAGACAATAACTACAGCCGCCGAAATAAAAGCTGTCAGTATATTTAATTTAAAGGCGAGTTTACTTATTGTCTTTGCCAGGCTTCTTCCCTTAAAAGTAAAAGCCAGTATGATGCCAATCAGGCTTAAGGTCAGTATGTTAAAGGCTACTGGCCAGATGTTGTCATTGCTGGGGACTGCTCTTGCGCCTTGCTGGTGATAGACCCTGAATAGGAAGGCAGGAACCACAACAAAAAGAGACTGTAAAAAGAGCATAATAACGGCCCCATAGATCATAAGCAGGCCATTTTTTCTGAATGGAATATCCGGATTAACCTTCTCAAATTCGGCCTCAATTGCTGAAATGGATCCGATGCGTTTTGCCGCTACCGACCACACTTCTTCCTCGCTCAGGCCTAGTTCGGTAAGCTCAGTTATCATATCCTCCAAATGGGCAGTCAGTTCTTCCCTGTCTTCATTTGTAAGTGATGTTCTGGTAAGATTTGATTGCCATTCAGCAAGCTTTAAACTGATGTAAGAGGAAGTGGTGCCCATAAAATATTTAAAAGTCCGTTCATAAATTCCCAGCTCAATTTTTCTTGCTTCAGCTGCATTATTCCTTTTGCGGTAATGGTGTAATACCGTCTTCTCTTTTGGTTTTCGGCAATACGCCATTCCGAGAGAATCAGTTCTTTGTCCTCTAACTTTCTCAATACCGGATATAAGGTTCCATCCGAATATAGAATTCTGCCCTGCGAAGCATCCTTTACTTTTTTAATGATCTCATATCCATAACTCTCACCCCCAATAAGGGTACAAAGGATTATCGAGACAGAAGATGCGGCTGTTAATTCCTTTGATAACATGTAAATATTTTTTTCAAATGTACATAGAAGTTCAATGTATTAAAAATTAATTCTCTGTTTGTTAGGTGATATTTTATAATTTAATGATAATGAGGTTTCTATTATTTTTTTTCTGTGCTGGCGAGCCAGGCCGTAAAGGGGGTAAATAAAAATTAAAGCACAGATAACAGTAAGGAGTCTGATCATTCTTTATTCTGTTTCGATATTTGTGTTTAATAAAACGATTCCTCTTAGCCCAGAGGGGCGAATCGAAATATTTACACTGAAATTTTATGTTCTATTTGAAGGTTGATTTTACCTGATGTTTGTTTTTCGGATGCACGAAATTACGCTGCGTATATTAAGAGAATTTAAACTTGAGTTTAAAAGTTAGGTTACTTTCTGTTAAATATTAACAACAGTTGGCTTTTTTGAAATTAATTTAGCAAGCGAAAGATCACCTTAACCCAGTATAATAAAGTTATAATTTCAATTTCAGGTAATAGAACTAAATATAAAACAACTGTGTACATAACATGTATTTAACAGTAAATTAATATGGAAAGCCTTTCTTTGCAGTACACAAAACATATTACCTGCTGCGAAGAGCTATCCCCTGAGTAAGTGTTAATGGATATAGGATTATAATGATTTTCGTAAAATGATCAATTTTAACTGGCCTTCTGATTGCTCAAGTTTTCCAGGAAATAGATGCACTGCTAAATTGGTTTTTATTGGTTTAATTTTTATTTCATTTCTATCTTATGGCCAAAATAACGGTCTCCAATTTTCAGGACAAAATGCTGTTCAGGATAGGCGCACTTCTCTCGATCTAAGTTTTGAAGACGATTTATGCCTTAAAGGAAATTTTGAGCTTTCTTTCGACTTATTTTTTTCGCCTAAACAAAGAGATTATTATGGCTATGTGTTTCGCCTGATTGACCAGCAGGGATATAACATAGATTTGCTTTATGATCAAAAGTCTACAAACGGACAAAATTTCAAATTAATACTGGGAAATAGATTTTCAAAAATTGCATTCAATTTAGACACCGGGATTTTGCTTTCCAAGTGGACACATTTTAGTTTGAAATACAATCGGGAGAAGGATCTTCTCGTGTGGAGCGATGGATACCATACCCTTTCTGAACGACATGTAAAGCTCACAAACTCTGAATGTTTTAAGATTTTATTTGGAGCCAACCACTTTAAACGGTTCAAAACAACTGATGTGCCAGCGATGAACATCAGGGATATTCGGATCCTGGTGAATGAGCATTTAAATTTTTACTGGCCATTAGATGAATTGGAAGGTTCATCTCCTTTAGACCGTGTTAGTGGAAGGAAAGCTAAGGTGGAGAACCCCACCTGGATTAACGGAAATCACAGCAAGTGGCGAATGATTAAAAGTTTTACAGTGAAAGGGCATCCCAGTACGGCATTTAATTTAAACAAGGAACAGGTTTACGTTGTAGCGCCAAATTATTTGTATCAATTTTCTATCCAGGATGAAAGTATGGATTCTGTTTCCTATGATGCCCCGAGAAACCTTAAAGCGGGCAATCAATCTATCTATAATCCTTTATCAAACGACATATATAATGTGTTTATTGATCAAAAAAAGGTTTCAAAATATAATCTGGCCACACAGCAATGGAATCAGCCGTATGATCTGCCTAAACGACTCACTAAATACTGGCATGCGAATAAAGTAATTTCTAAATGGGATTCTGCGCTTTATGTTTTTGGGGGTTATGGCCAACTTATGTATAAAGATTCGATCCAGAGGTATGATTTGAAAAATAAGGTCTGGAGTGAAGTAAAAGTCAATAAAGGGGTATTTAAACCCAGATACTTAGCTGCATCTGGCATTTCGGCTAATGGAGAAAATATTTTTATTTTAGGTGGCTACGGTAGCAATACCGGGCAGCAGATGCTCAACCCTGAGAATTATTATGATCTTGTTACTTTTTCTTTAAAAACCAACACCTTTAAAAAAGTTTTCGAATTGCAAAGGCCAGATCAGGATTTTGTATTTGCTGCATCACTCATCATAGACTCTGCAGCGCAAAAGTATTATGGTTTAATTTTCCCAAACGATAAATTCAATTCAGAGTTAAAACTGGTGAGCGGATCGCTTTTGCAACCAACATATCAAATATTGGGCAACTCCATTCCATATCTATTTCATGACATTAACGCTTATGCTGATTTGTTTTATTGTCCGGTGAATAAAAAATTTATTGCCATAACTCTTTTCACGGATGATGATCATGTAACAACGGTAAAAATTTATGCAATTGATTCACCGGTGGGTACGGGTAGCGTACTGAATAAAATCAAAAGACCTCCTTATTATTTGTATTTGGGCGGAATTCTTCTCCTGATGGTGGGTCTGGGGATGGCCTTAATTATACTGAGAAGAAAGAAAGTTCGAGAGGATTCAGCATTGCCGATAGTTGGTATGATTGAATTACCTGACATTGCGGAAGTTGCGTCTGTATCATCTGATTTAATTCCCTCAGCTACTTCGAAACCGATTCAACTTTTACTTTTTGGTAATTTACAGCTTTTTGATGAAGAAGCAACAGAGGTTTCGAAGCAACTTTCACCATTGCTGAAAGAGCTATTCTTACTGATCCTATTACATAGCCTTCGAAAGGAGGGGGGGATTTCGGCCAAAATGCTGGATGAAATTTTATGGTTTGGGAAATCCGAACGTATTGCAAGGAACAATCGATCTGTAAATATTGCAAAGCTTAAAAGCTTTTTGGATCGTTTAAATCGTTTTCGGCTGAATAAAGACTCCGGATATTGGCGCATCGATATTGATTTGGAATTTGTAGATGTGGATTATATTCATTACCTGAAAGTTGTTCAAAGTCAAACAGCTTCAGAACAGAAAGTACGAAATCTTTTTGAGCTTATTAAACGTGGTCCATTACTGCAAAACCTGGAATTTGACTGGTTGGATGGATTTAAATCAGAATTGTCGCATGAAATTATAGATGTTTTGCTTTCACAATCCAGAAGACCCGAAACAACTAAAAATCCTGAATTGGCAATTCAATTGGCAGATTACGTCTTTAGTTTTGACCCGGTAAACGAAGAGGCTGTGATATTGAAATGTCGGGCCCTGGGTCTTCTTGGAAAGCATGCACTTGCTAAAAACACTTTTGATCGTTTCGTAAAAGATTACCAGTCTATTTATGGCGACGCTTTCAAAAGAACATTCCGCTCCATAATGCAAGAATAAGCTGTGCTCATGTTAACAATATATTAAGCTTTTGCTAACAAATTCGCCATTAATCTCCTGTTAGTCTTTTGTTAATGCGTTAAGCCGTAATTCGCATCGAAAATTCCTGATTCAATCTGCTTCAGGCCTATCAAATTCGAACACAAGTATGAAACTAATTTACGCGTTATTAATTTGTTTTTTAATTTTTCCTTTTGCGCTTTCAGCACAAATATATTCTGTTAGGGGAACGGTAACAGATATTGCTGATGGGAAGCCGCTTGTTGGTGTAAGTGTTAAATCTATTAAAGGGATGAAACAGTTAGCCATTACAAATGGTGCAGGCCAATATGCAATAGCCAGTGTAGAGGCGGTGGATGAAATTTTTTTCAGTTATGTCGGAATGCAGACTGTACAGGAAAAAATAAACGGCAGGGCAAAAATTGATGTGGTGATGACCGCCGATCAAAATGCACTTTCGACAGTTGTTGTTACAGCCCTTGGCATAAAACGTGAAGCGCGTTCGTTAAGTTATAGCAGACAAGGATTGAATGGGACCGACCTTAGCGAAACCAAAAGCCCCAATTTAATCAGTTCGCTATCTGGAAAGATTGCCGGAGTTCAGGTTGTTCCTCCCGGGTTTAATACCGGGTCTGCGAGAATAATTATAAGGGGAAACAGTTCATTAACGGGCAACAATCAGCCACTCTTCGTTGTGGATGGAATGCCTATAGACAATACTCCAGGGGATGGGAATATAGACTATGGAAACGGTGCAGCGAACTTGAATTATGAGGATATTGAAAGCATAGAGATCCTGAAGGGACCTAATGCTTCTGCGCTTTATGGTTCAAGGGCTGCAAATGGGGTGGTGCTGATTACCAGTAAAAAAGGAACTGGTAAAACAAAAGTCACTGCAAATTCCAGCCTGATGTTCCAAAAATTAACGGAATTTCCTGAATATCAAAACGCTTATGGTGTAGGTACCTCATTCTATATTGATAATACCCACAGTATTCCGGAGGCAAACGTGAATTACAGAAGTTGGGGTTCTCCGATGTTAGGCCAACCCTACGTTGCCATTAATGGTGAGCTTAAATCATATCTACCTAATCCAAACAATGTTAAAGACTTTTATAGTCAGGCAAAACTTTTTACCAATAATATAGCGCTTGAAGGGGGAAGTGGTAATAGCATTTACCGCATATCTTATACGAATTATGCGGGGACAAGTGTTGTAGATGGATTTAATAAGCAGGGCAAAAACTCATTTGATCTGAGTTTACAGAACAAAGTCAGTAAATATTTCAGTTTGGATGGAAAGATCAGCTTTGTTCGCGATCGGGTGGATAATCGCCAATATTCCAATTCAAACGGAAGGAATCCAACCAATCTGTATACCCATATGGCACGTAGTACCGATCTTGCTGAAATGGATCCTTATAAGAATGCGATAACAGGTAAAGAAATTGGCACACATCGCAATTTTAGCAACCCGTATTGGGTAATTAATGAAAACCCCAATCAGGATACTAAAGATCGGCTTATTGTTGCAATTAATCCACAGGTGACTATAAATGACTGGCTTAAATTCACCACAAGATTGGGTGCAGATGTATTTTGGTGGGATGGCTTTGAGTTTAACAATATTGGATCTGTAATTGCCAATAACCCGGACGGCTTTATGCGAACTTTCAATACGAAGCAACAGAATTTCAATATGGAGGGGCTTTTAACCTTGAAAAAGGATATTGCTGACTTTTCAGTGATGGCTAATTTGGGGGCCAGCAGCTTTCGGTCAAATTTTGAAAAAAGAGATGAAAGTATTAATTCCTTACTCCAACCGGGCTTAATTAATCTTTCTAATGCAAAAGAATACCCAACAGTAGTTCAGAGTATTAGAAAGCGGCAACTAAATTCTGTTTTCGGTGCGCTTTCTTTAGGATACCGCAATTACGCGTTTATTGATCTTACAGGCAGGAACGATTGGACCTCGACACTACCTAAAAGCAATAATGCCTATTTCTATCCATCGGTTGGAGGGTCTTTAATCCTGAATGAATTATTGGGTGTGGTGAATAGCGAAATTTTAAGTTTTGCAAAACTGAGGGCTTCTTATGCCATAGTGGGGAACGATACGGATCCCTATCGCCTGGCACAAACCTATTCATTTAATGGTTTTTTTAATGGGGCAACACTTGCTTCACTTTCCACTACAATGAACAATCCGGATTTAAAGCCAGAGCGCACCGTTTCTAAAGAGTTCGGTACAACACTTCGGTTCTTTAAAAACAGATTAACAATCGACGGTACGTATTATGATGCTGCAACGACCAATCAAATTGTTACTGCTCAATTGCCTACATCAAGTGGGTACCAGCAACGTATTTATAATGCCGGAAAGATTGCAAATTGGGGTTATGAACTCAGTGCTGATGCAAAAATTTTACAGGGCAAAGCCTTATCCTGGCAGGCGCAGCTAAACTATTCAAAAAATAATTCGAGGGTAGTGTCTTTACTTGATGGAATCGACCGATTTCAGCTCAATAATAACTCAAGTTACCTTTATGTATATGCCGAGGTTGGGAAGCCTTATGCCTATTTAAGGGGTTTAGGAGTTGCAAGAGATGCTGAGGGGCATATGCTGATTGAGGATGGAGGTTCATTGCTGGTTAAAGATGCCGATATGGCTTTTGGAACGGCATCGCCAGACTGGTTGGCGGGGTTGACTAATACTTTCAGGTATAGAAAATTTGACCTGAGTTTTCTTATTGATGTAAAAAAAGGCGGCATCATTTACTCTGGAAGCTATTCTCGAATGCTTACCAATGGAGTTGTGGCGGAAACCTTGTATGGTAGAGATGATTTTTATAAACACAGCGTCATATTTGGCGAGAATGGTACAGAGTTGAGTGGTGGTGCTGTTTGGGATGCCTATTTCGCAAATGGCACTAAAAACACCAAATATGTTACGCCTCAAAACTATGAGTATGCACGGCCTAATTATGCAGAATTCGTTATTTACGATGCATCATACGTAAAATTACGTGAAGTAGCCCTGGGTTATAACCTGCCCGATAAATGGGCTAAAAAACTAACGCTTAAAGGAGCACGAGTATCTGCCTCTGGTAGAAATCTGGCTATTTTATATAAGAAAACACCGAAGGGAATTGATCCTGAAGCGACTTCTACCTCAGGAAATGGACAGGGAATAGAAAACGGAGCTCTTCCACCAAATGCCATATATGGTTTCAACATCAGACTCACTTTTTAATTTAGAATCATGAAAATTAAATATATTTTATTTCTGCTTTCACTCTCGCTATCTATGGGCTGTACCAAGGATTTTGAAGAGATTAATCAAAATCCGAACAATCCGACACAAGTGGAACCTGATTTTCTGCTTACCACTTCGATTTTTCAAGCCATGAACCTCTATGGGGGTGACATGAACCGCGTAGTGTTTTTCAATTACACGCAACATTTCTCCGGGTTTCAGGGTGAATTTCAGCGTTACAGTTTCAATAATGCGACTAATAGCGGGTACTGGAAAAGTACCTACATCGGATGCATGCAGCCTGTAAATCAAATTATTTTGAATTTTAAAGCTAATTCTGCATACAAGAATAGGGTATTAATTGCCCAAATTTGGAAAGATTACATCATTTCAAATGCGGTTTCGATATGGGGGGCCGTACCTACCACTGAGGCGCTTAACGGAAGTCCATCTGTTCCCTTCACTAAAGAAGAAGACATTTATTATAATCTCCTCGCAGACCTAAAGCAGCTTGCATCTTCCATAGATCTTTCGGGCGATAAATACAGTGTTGTGGCAGATAAAATATATGGCGGTGACCTGCTAAAATGGAAAAAGTTTGCAAATACACTAAGATTGAGGTTGGCCATGCGAATTTCAAATGCAGCGCCAAACGGAAATCCCGAAGCGGCTAAAAAGCTGGTACAAGAAATTTTTGCTAACGAACAAAATACGATTACCGTACAAGCTGAAACTGCAGCACCAGTTTGGGGTACATCAAGCGATACCTGGTCTCCTCTATATAATTATGTAGTTTACAACTATACAGCAAACAAGGCGACAATTCCAGTGGTTAATGAATCGCTTATTTATCATATGGCACCGTATAATGATGCAAGACTTGCCATTTATGCTCAGCCAGCCAAACAAGGTCCTCAGCTAAATAAATTCTTTGGGCAAAATATTTCATATGGTGGTGGTAGCCAATATGCCTCTGGACAGGTGAATCCACATACAGGGCTTAAACAGGATGACTATTCTTATATTGGTGCGCGATTTTTGAAACCTGATGCGGAATATGTATTCATCTCCTATACAGAAGCGTGCTTTTTAAAGGCGGAGGCATCTTTAAAGGGCTGGGGCGGATCAAAAAGTGCGGAACAATATTATTACGAGGGGATTGATGCTTCTTACAACCGCTATGGGCTAACAAGTGCTCAGGCTGCCATATATAAAAATACACCAGGCGTAAAATGGTCTTCAGCATCTGATACTACAGGCAGAAGCAGCCAATTTAAAGACTGGTTGCAAATCTGTTCAAGTTACATCGCTGCTGGAGATAACTACAAACAAATTATCATGCAGCATGGCTATACCCGGACAAGGCGTAGATGCCTGGGCGCTTATCAGAAGGAGCAGAGTTTTAGAATTTCAACCACAATTTGCTACATACGATGGTGACTATGCTTATCTACCAAACCGCATTATTTATCCAAGCGACGAGCTAAATACCAACGCTGCTGAAGTAAATAAGGCTATACAGGGGCTAAACGGACCAGATAATTTAAAAACAAAACTTTGGTTTTCATTGCCAACAAAAAAGAATCCCTTTCTACCCTTCTAAAAATTTAACATGAAACATTTATTTATTATCGGTACGATTGCAATGCTTTTTTTGGGTTGCAAAAAAGAAGACCAGCACCTGCCGCCTGATTTTAATTATCCTATTCCGGCCGTGCAAATCACGGAAAATGTAAATGTGGGTGCCTATTATACCAGTTATACAGCAGCAGACTGGGCAAAAAAATACACTTACACACCCCTACAGGGAGAATACAATTCACTTCTGCCTGCTCCGATGGATCAAAACCGCCAATGGGCAGACCTAGCCGGGCTCGACTTCTTTATCTTTAATTGGAATGGAACGGCCTCTAGCAATCCACTTTTAAGCAGTTTTGTTACCGATAGAAAAAGCAAAGTGAAAATGGTAATTAACTATAATATTGCTCATTTAAGTGTAAGTAATACTGCCCCGCTTACAGGTGGGAAGCTGATTACAATGATTAGCGAACTGAATTCCCTTGCTACCACTCATTTCAGTAAAGATTATTATTTTCAGATCAACGGTAAGCCGGTTATATTAATTACACCACTTAATCTTGCCGCTTCTGCCACTACAAGCGTGAATTATACAACAGTTATTCCGGAGGTCAGAGCTGCTCTGAAGGCATCTGGTTTCGATGTTTACATTGTAGGTGAGATTACATCAGGCTGGCTGCCTCCACAGAGGTATGCCCAGGCCGCAAAGGCTGTCGATGCGGTAAATCTATCCAACTGGTCGACCAGTAATTACGATCAATCCGTTTTCTTTAACGCTTATAGCGATCAAAACTGGAAGAATTGGACCGATTCTACAAGCAGTTGGAAGGTTGATTTCGTTCCATGTATTTTTCCGGGTTTTAATGATAAGGTATCCACTCCGGCAAGTAAACTTTATAATCTGGGCAGAACAGCTGATTTTTATAACGATTACTGTAGTGTAGCGAAAAGCAATATGTCTGCGAAGCGCCTAGTCATCATCAATTCCTGGAACAACTTTCAGATGGGCACCAGCCTGGAGCCTACAAAAGAGTATGGTACAAGCTATCTTGAAATGACCAGGAAACAATTTAAGATTAATTAATTATGAGGTTATATATGGCAAATGAACTGAACCGCAGAAAATTTATTACAACATTAGGCACTTTGGCTGCAGCGCTTCCACTTGGTGCGTCTGCCTTCGATTTCATTCCAAGTCCGGGGAAAAATTTCGATTTTATCCTTTTAGGTGATCTCCATTTTGATAAACTTGAGCATCATGATATGGAATACATTAAAACAGCATATCCAAACGACCTGGGGCAGATCAAAAACTATTCACGCATTACCGAAGAAAACCTTCCTTCGTTGATGAAAATTGCAAAGCAAAAGGCGATAGAAACGAATGCAGATTTTTTTCTTCAATTGGGCGACTTTGTTGAGGGGCTTTGCGGATCGGAAGAACTGGCCAAAAAACAAACCGATGAGTTTATTGAACTGGTTCGGCAGCAAGATTTTAAACGGCCATTTTATGTAATTAAGGGTAATCATGATATTACAGGTAAAGGCGCTCGGGAAAATTATGTTAAAACTGTGGTGCCTTGGCAAATAGAGGAACAAAAGCAGCCATTAAACAAGGCCAATTCGACCTTCGTTCATAAAAACTCAAGATTTATACTCTTTGATTCCTACAGTCCGGAAGAAAGCTTAATATGGCTTAAATCCGTTATTAAAAGCCATAAAGAAAAGCAACTCTTTTTCTGTATCCACCAACCAGTAGTGCCTTTTGATGCCAGGGCTAACTGGCACGTGTTTTCCAGCAAAACTCAGGAGGTTTTGAGAAATGAATTGTTGGAACTGCTGGGCGAACATCATGCAATTGTACTTTGCGGGCATTTACATAAGACCTGTATTTTGACCCGGGCTACTGCGAAAGGGAATTTTGTACAGCTCTGTTTAGGAAGCGTTATTCCCTCAGCCCATGCAGATATTACCAATCATTTGACAGGCCTCGAATTCTATCAATCTAATTTGGTAGATCTTGAACCGAAATTTTCTCCAAACTCACTGGAGGAAAGAAAGATAAATCTTTCTAATGAGAAATTATTTATTAAGCACTATGAGTATGCAAATTTTTGCGGCTATGCAAACGTAAGTATAGATGCTAAATCAGGAGTAACCCTTTCCATATATGCAAATCTTGATCAGCAGCCGTGGTCGATTATAAACCTCACCAATTTATTAAAATTATGAAAATAAACTTTTATCTATTCATTTTGTGCTGTGTTTTGCCCACTTTTTTAAGGGCACAAACGCGGGTCAGCGGAACGGTTTCAGATGGTACGGATAGGTCTCCTCTGCCAGGGGTTACTGTAACCGTCGTAACTAAAATCGGACCTTCAACGAGCGCCTATACAAATACAGATGGTAAATATTCTTTAGTGCTACCCATTGGGGCAGAAGACCTGATTTTCTCGTATACCGGGATGAAGGCGGTAACGGAAAAAATTGGCGGAAGAATTCGCATTGATGTTGTGATGGCTGGTGAAAGCAATCAACTTCAAACAGTTGCTATCACCGCTTTGGGTATAAAAAGGGAGACAAGATCGTTAAGTTACAGCCGTCAATCAATGGATGTATCTACCTTAACACAGGCGCCTTCTACCAATATTGTATCTTCACTATCCGGGCGTATTGCTGGGGTACAGATTACACCTTCGTCTACAAATACAGGATCTGCCCGTGTTGTGATCAGGGGAAATAACTCTATATCGGGGAACAATCAGCCACTTTTTGTAATTGATGGAATTCCGGTAGATAATGAAGCCGGGGATGGGAAGGTGACGACATCCGGCAATACAAATCTGGATTACGGAAATGTGGTCGGAAACATAAATCCTGAAGATATTGAAAATATTGAGGTGCTTAAAGGGCCGAATGCCGCGGCCTTATATGGTTCACGAGCGGCGAATGGTGCCATCTTAATCACAACAAAAAAATCTTCCGGAAAGAAATTTCAAGCAACATTTAACTCAAATTCTACCTTCCAGCGCATCACTGAATTTCCTAACTATCAAGATCAGTTTGGAGCAGGCAACAGCTTTAAGCTGGATGGATCCGGATCAACCAATAATCCACAAAAGATTCCTAATCTTGGTGTGTTTAACAGGAGCTGGGGTGCACCACTTTTAGGTCAGCCGGTCATTAGCGTAAACGGACAATTTAAAGATTATCTCGCTCAGCCCGATAACGTTAAAGATTTTTATCAAACTGCGGCCATGCTCACCAATTCAATAGCTGTTGACGGTGGCAATTTAGAAAATAATTACCGTTTCTCTTATACCAACTATCAAGGCGGAAGTGTTGTTGCTGGGATAAATAAAGCAACCCGGCACAATGCAAATATCCGGGTGCTTAATAAATTTACAAAGTGGCTGGATCTGGATTCGAAAGTTACCTTTATTAACAATAAAGTGGTTAACAGGCAATATATGAATGGGAGCACCCGAAATCCGGTTTATCAATATGCCTATATGGTGAGAGACGATAAGCTTTCAGAATTCGAAATTTATAAAGATGCTTATGGAAACGAAGTTAATACCCACACAGATTTTCTGAACCCTTATTGGGCGATCAACGAAAATCCAAATCAGGACGTTAAAAATCAGTTGCTAGGTGCCTTTAATCTGAATGCTAAAATAAACGACTGGTTAAAATTTACGGCTAAGCTGGGCACAGAAATGTATTGGCTTAACGGATACACTTTCAATAACAAAGGCTCTAAAAGCAGCCCGAATGGGAGCATGGCCACCTTAAATAATAATTTTCAGAGTACAAATGCCGACGCAGTGGTTTTTGCCAACAATAAGATAGGCAAGTTGACCATCAATTCCTTTTTAGGTGCCGGCACATTTAGAACAAAATCTGAAAAAAATGATCAGAGCATTGCCTCTCTCATTCAGGCCGGCCTGGTTAACATCTCCAACTCAGGCGAAGCTGCAACCGTGAATCAATTTTCATCAAAAAAGATCATCAATTCCATTTATGGGTCAACATCTATCGGATATGATAACTATTTGTATCTGGATTTAACGGCGAGAAACGATTGGTCATCTACCTTGCCCTCCGCAAATAATTTTTATTTCTATCCATCAATCGGCGGGTCTTTTGTTTTTACGGATGCATTTAAAAATTTGGGCGAAAGGGTAAAACCGATACTTTCTTTTGGTAAACTAAGAATGTCTTATGCTGTTGTTGGAAATGATACCAGTCCATATCAGCTTACACCAACCTATAGTTTCGACGGTATTTACAACGGGCAGGCCTATGCTTCTCTTTCCTCTACATTCTTTAATCCGGATTTAAAGCCGGAGAAGACGGGCTCTTTTGAATATGGACTAGACCTTCGGTTTTTAAAAGATAGAATTTCTTTCAGTGTAACACGTTATAACGCGGCTACTACAAATCAAATTGTACTGGCACAGATTACTCCGGCAAGTGGTTATAATGCCAGGTATTACAATGCAGGAGAGATTCAAAACAGAGGTACCGAATTAATCTTATCTGGAACACCCATCAAAACCAACTCCTTTACCTGGAGCGCTTCTGCAAACTTCGCCAAGAACAATTCGCTTGTGAAGAGTTTGGTCGATGGTGTAAATAGTTTTCAATTGAATTCATGGTTTGGAAGACTGCTGGTATTTGCCGAAGTGGGTCAGCCTTACGGCGTAATCCGAGGTGCAGGATGGAAGCGGGATGATCAAGGAAGAAAATTGGTCGCCGCTACAGGCTTGCCTATTGCTGTTCCAAATCAAGTGCTTGGCACTGCTACACCCGACTGGACAGGCGGTTTCAGTAATAGCTTCAGGTATAAAAATTTTAACCTAAGCTTGCTTGTGGATGTACGTAAAGGTGGAAGTTTCTATTCAGGTACTTACCGCAGATCATACATATCAGGTGCAATTGATGACACCTTAGAGGGAAGAGCAGATTATTACCTCCACAGCTATATTTATGGGGAAGCTGCAGCAAATTTAGCCGGCGGATTTATTTACCGTGATGCCTACTTTGAAGATGGTACACCTAATAATAAGTATGTGAGCCCTCAATCGAATGGCTTTGCAAACGTGGACGAGATGCAGATTTTTGATGCAAGTTATGTGAAGCTGAGAGAGGCTGTGATTGGTTATGACCTTCCTGCATCATTACTCAAAAGAGTTAAAATTGCTAACGCCCGGATTTCCCTATCAGGCAGAAACTTATGGACTATTTATAAAAAAGCGCCTAAAGGCATCGATCCAGAATCGAGTGTAACCTCTGGGAACGGACAAGGCATAGAATATGGCTCCTTACCGCCTTTTTCTACTTATGGATTAGATTTAAGACTTACTTTTTAATTGCAATCGATGAAAAATATAAATAAAATGGTTTTGATTTTTTTCATGACGGTGGCCTTTACCGCATGTAAAAAAGAATTGAATGAAGCGAATATTAATCCCAATAATCCTGAAACTGTTGATCCTGAATTCCTGTTGAATACTTCGGTTCTGAATACCATCAATCTATTTGGCGGTGCTATGCGAAGAGAAACTTTGTCTCATTACTCCAACTATGTATCGGTAGGGGGCGGGCAACTTCCGCGTTATTATACTTTTGCAGCAACGATAAATGGGTATTGGACATCAGCTTATGTGGGTTGCTTACAGCCACTTCACCAGATTCAATTGAAATATGCCGGAGATCCGATTTATAATAACCGGGTGGCGATCGCTAAAATTATGGAAAGTTACATCTACTCGAACTTAGTCGCCATATGGGGTCCCATTCCAAAGTCGGCCGCGCTTACAGGCGACCCGTATGCTGCATATCAAAGCGAGGAAGAAATTTACATAGCTCTGTTGAATGACCTAAAATCTGCAGCCAATTCTATAAATCTCAGCGGCGATACTTATAAAGCTTCTGCTGATGCGGTGTACGCGGGGGATCTTAATAAATGGAGAAAATTTGCGCACACGCTTCGTTTGAGGTTAGCTGTGAGAATTTCAGGAGTTGCCGAATCAAAAACTCGTGAGGTCGTGGCTGACGTGCTGTCCAATGAAGCAAATACAATTGCATCACAAACAGAAACTGCGAAAACCAACTGGGGCACCACATCAAGTAATTGGAGCTACCTGTATCAATACAATATCTTACAGGCGGCGGCAAATGCTGCCAGCTTAAATGTGATTAGCGAATCCCTTGTACAGCACATGCTGCCGTACAATGACCCGCGGTTAGCTATCTACGCCAAACCAGCAAGCCAGGGGCCGTATAAAGGACAGTTTTATGGTCAGCCAAAAACAACTTCACTTCCTCCGGGATTGAGTTTGCCTAACAATCCTCATGCTTCCCTCGGCCAGATGGATTATTCTATGATCGGAGATTATTTTACCAGACCGGATGCAGAATATGTGTTTCTGTCTTACGAGGAAAGCTGTTTTCTTAAAGCGGAGGTCGCACTTAAAGGTTGGGGGGCAGGCAAAACGGCAGAACAGTATTATAACGAAGGTGTAACAGCATCCCTTTCAAAATATAATCTCCCACAACAGTCGATCACGAATTACCTTAATCAGCCAGGGATAAAATTCAATACAGTGGTAGATGTAACAGGCAGGGAAAAAAACTTTCAGGATTATCTCGGCATTACTTCAAGTGCAATAACGACGATCAATCCGTTTCGTCAGATCGTGATGCAGACATGGATTGCAGGATTTTACAACGCAATGGACGCGTGGACTTTAATTCGAAGAAGTCAGGTGCTCGAGTTTCCACCGCATTTTAACCCCGATGGCGGAGAAGGTGGTTCGCTAGGCTATGCTTATATTCCCCAACGCCTTAATTATCCTGGTATAGAGTATCAGGTAAATACAGCAGAGCTAAATAAAGCTGTAGTGAAGCTTGGCGGTGTGGATGCACTTCAAACCAAACTCTGGTTTGCATTACCAACACTAAAGAATCCATTTTTGAAATAAGGTTTACGTTTATCTTCAACATAAAAAAAATGAAATATATACTGTTCATGCTGATTACTATCCTCGGTGTATCATGCAAAAAAGACGATAATCTGATCGAGAAAACAGATTATATCTATGAAATTCCTCCTGTAAAACTTACCAGTGATGCCAAGGTAGGCGCCTATTACCTCAATTATTTAGCAGCAGATTGGGCAAAAGTTCATTCGGATACCTCTATATTGGGGAAACCTTACAATGCCGTTACTGATCCGGCAATATTTCCACAGCAATTAGACTGGGCAGACGAAGGCGGAATAGACTATTTCATATTTAAGTGGAATGCAGCTGCTACAGATAATACATTGCTTAATACTTTTGTCAGCAGAAGGTCGAGTCAAAAAGTTAAGATGGTGATTGATTTTAATATGGCACATCTTAATGCAACAAATGCTTCACCACTTACGGGAGCGAAACTACTGACGATGATTAATGAGTTTAAGACACTCGTTAGTCAGTACATTTCAAAAGATTATTATTTTAAAATCGGTGACCAGCCTGTCATTCTAATTTCTCCAATCAACCTATCTGCAACAACATTAACTAGTATCGATTATAAAGCCGTGATGTTGAGCTTACGTTCAGAATTAAACTCACTAGGCATTAACCCATATTTTATTGGTGAGTTAACGACAGGTTGGGTGGCACCATCAAACTTTGATCAAACCGCTTTGGCATCAATGGATGCGTTGGTGTTAACCAGCTGGAATACGCCTGACTTTGATCGTTGGTGGGGGTTTAACAGTTATCTGGATCTGAACTGGCAGAATTGGAAGAAATCTCTGGAACAAATGAATGTTGAGTTTGTACCTTGTATTTTTCCGGGTTATAATGAACCGACAGCGACAACACAGCGTGTGTTCGATAGGAGCGAAACCAATTATGTTAATTACACAAATGTGGCGAAGAAAAACATGGGAAAAAACCGCCTGATCATTATCAATTCATGGAATGATTTCTCAAAGGGAAATGCCCTGGAACCCTCAAAAAAGTTTAATAAGCAATATCTCATATTGACAAAAAGAGAATTTAAGGTGCAATAGCCTGTTACACGAATATGATATATAGAAGCGTATTGACATTATTCATAGCGATCATGTTATCGGGTACAATCCTGGCATTTGGACAAACCGGAAATATTCATCTGAGTTGGACCGGAAAAAACAAGCCCGATGTTTCCCATACAATGGCTGTAACATGGAATGCTATCGGGAGTAAATCCATGATTTGTTATGGCGAGGATAGTCTTGATCTTAAGTTAAGTAAAAGCCCAATAGCAATTGAAGTTTTTAATGGTAGTTCAAAATCTTATAATTACAAGGCGAGGTTGACCGGATTAACTCCCGGGCGGACATACTATTACAAATGTGGTACTGAGGATGCAAAATGGACACCAATCTATTCCTTTAAAACGGCGCCTGTTGCAGGAAGTGAGCAGGAATACATTATTGGCGTATGGGGAGATACGCAAAATAATGCGGGCAATCTCGCATTTGAGCAAACAGAGCGGATTGTGAAGCAGATGGCTCACTATCCTTTAAATCTGAGTATCCATATGGGAGACATTGTAGAAAACGGCTCGGTGGAGAAAAGTTGGTACGAATTTTTAAAGATCGCCCAACCCATAACCGCAATTGCCCCATTCATGCCTGCGCTGGGTAATCATGACGTGAATAATAAAACCAAAGAAAAAGAATTTCAGAAGCCTTTCCCCATATTTTATGATTCTTTTAATTTGCCAGGAGACCATCTGAATTACTCATACGATTATGGAAACATTCATTTCGTGGCTGTAAATTCTGGCTTTGCTCAAGGTGCCGCAAAGGAAGGAAAGACACTTATGCAAAAGGAATCTGCTGACTATAAATGGTTGGATCGAGATCTGGCATCGGCCAGGAAAAATAGAAACATTACCTGGATTATACTGTATGCACATTATCCGATTTATTCTTTCGGAGTTAGCCATATTCCAGAATGGCAATCCAACATTTCGCCCTTGCTTGATCAATATCATGTTGACCTTTGCCTCACCGGCCACAGGCATGTGTATGAGAGACATAAAGCGATGCGAAACGGGATAGCGGATCGGCAGGAAGATCAAATGGTTTATGACCATCCTAACGGAACCGTTTATATTACGAATGGCTCATCTGGCGGTTCCCTCCAAGGTTTAGGAGGAGACAACATGCCTTCCATGGTATATACGGCTAAAGAAAAGGTGTATACTTACGCCATAATGACCGTGCAGGGCAATAAAATTATCTATGATGTTTACAATAGCAAGAATGCTAAGATAGATTCATTTAGCCTTGTAAAATGATTTCATAATCAAAATGAAGGTTAGAAACAGAAATTCTTTTTGTGCAAAAAAACCGTTTGGCTTATGTGACTAATGTCAAAATTTTAAGTTTTTTTTTAATATTTTTAACGAATTTTAACCATTAGATATTGCACATATTTAGACTCAAATCTGTAGTGAGTAATAGGTGAGCTTTCGCCAAAAATGTAGAAAAAAGTGCCCCTAAATGTGCTTCAATGCATTTAGTTTGATTCTCGTCGGCTCTTTGAGGATTAAGAAAGGCAAGTCCCATTGCTATGGCTACACTGAGCTTATCGATTGGCGCAACCTTCGAAACATCTCCGGTTTCGAGCGCTTTAAAATAGAAAATCCATGAAAGACCTGTCGCAATTCCGGAGAGTGAGAGAAAGATCAGGTTGTTTTTGCTTAATGTTTTAATTTGGGAGATTTCGCCGCTAGCCAGTACTATGCTCCGGGCAATAAAAAGAATAACTGCTGTGCGGATTGCTGTTGCTAAATTACCGTTAACACCCTTAATGCCGATTTTAGCCAGTATTGTAGTAGCCGCAGCAGAGAATGCCGATAGGATTGCATAATATTTCAACATATTTAAGGTTTTAATGTTGATGACAATACTCATTACAGCCAATTTAGTTATCAATTCTGTAGTAAAACTGTACAAGGTTTGGGCGGAAGATTTAAATACAATGGGAATGGGAAAAAAAAATCATCAATTGGGTATACTGCATTTTGCTACAGATTTTCTCCAGAATTGTGCCTTATCATTGCATCGGATTAACTTAATCTATAATGGATAGGACAGCTGATAAATTATTGACCAAGGTAGCCGAGTTCGTTAAAGATCAATTGAAGAACAGACTTTCTCAAAAAATGTATTTCCATAATCTTGAGCATACCTTATTGGTTGTGGAGGGTGCACAGGTGATAGCCCGACATACCGGCCTTTCCAAAGATGATACTTTGATAGTGATCCTTTCCTCATTTTTGCACGATCTTGGCTATACCGAAAAATATGTCGGTCATGAGCAGGCCAGTGCCGCTATTGCTGTAGAATTTCTTTTAGAAAATGGTTTTGATGAGTCAAGGATAGAACTTGTGCGGGGTTGCATAATGGCCACGCGATTTCCGCAGTACCCCAAAAATGAATTGGAAATGGTGATCTGCGATGCAGATTTCTATCATTTCTCGCTAAAGGAATATCAGCACTATGCGGCTAGGTTAAAAGCAGAATGGGAAGAAAATCTTGGCCTGGTTTATACAGACCTTGCCTGGGATAAACTGAACCTGGAAATGCTAAGTCGTCACGAGTACTTTACTGGCTATGGGAAAAATATATTGCAGCAAATGAAGGTGTTTAACATACAAAGTCTCATCGACCGCATTGGTTAAACAGCGGGCTGGTGGTTGATCAATAGACCCAGTTAGCCAGGGGCTGGCTTTAAAATTCCTACATAATTTAATAATTTATACCATGAAAATATTGGTTATCGAAGATGAACAGGCCCTGTATGAAAGCATTCTTAGCTATTTTACCGGAGATGGGAATATATGTGAACATGCTGCCGATTTTGAGGCTGGGGTAGAAAAAATAGAACTGTATAGTTACGATTGCATACTGTTGGATCTTGGACTTCCGGGAGGTGAAGGACTGGAAATTTTATCAAGGTTAAAAAAGCTGAACAAAAAAGAAGGAGTATTGATCATTTCTGCAAGGCATTCCCTCGATGACAGGCTTTCGGGACTTGATCTTGGCGCGGATGATTATCTTGTAAAGCCCTTTCACCTCTCAGAGCTGAAAGCAAGGGTGAGCGCGATCGTACGGCGCAAGAATTTTGATGGGGATAGCGTCATTAAGTTCAATGAAATGACTATCGATGTTGGGGCCATGAAAGTAAATATAGACGGAACGCCAGTTTTCCTTACCAAAAAGGAGTTTGACCTGCTCGTTTATTTTCTGTCAAATAAAAATAAGGTGGTCACAAAAAATGCGATGGCAGAACATCTTTGGGGTGACGAGATCGATCTGTCTGATGATTTTGATTTTATTTATACCCATGTTAAAAATTTAAAAAAGAAACTAAGTGAGGCAGGCGCAAGGGATTACGTTAGATCAGTTTACGGCATTGGATATAAATTTGCAGAAGCATGAAGT
Organism: Pedobacter fastidiosus; assembly: GCF_014306625.1. Classification (GTDB taxonomy): domain Bacteria; phylum Bacteroidota; class Bacteroidia; order Sphingobacteriales; family Sphingobacteriaceae; genus Pedobacter; species Pedobacter fastidiosus. The sequence continues at coordinate 36,696 of NZ_JACRYL010000021.1, read as the reverse complement.
TATCCACTCATTACAATAGGGTTAATATCCTAACATCTGTCATTGTGCTGATTGTTACCGGTATTATCTATTACCTTTTCATTCACCTGATCCTAACCAATAAGCTTGACAAGGATCTTGTTGTGGAAGAAAATGAGATCAGACAATATACCGATACTTATCAAAAACTTCCGCTCCCGGCCAGTTATATAGATCAAAGGGTTTCTTATGGTAATGTTACCGGGAATGCCCATGGGATCAGGGAATTCAGCTATACCAACTATTATAATCCAAGGGAAAAGGAAATTGAACCCGGAAGGAGCCTGATTACTACAGTAAGACTGGGTGATAAAAATATTCTAGTTACCATTACCAAGTCACGTGTCGAATCGGAAGATCTGGTCAGGATTATATTGCTGATCACCATTATAGTAACCCTTGTTCTTTTAATTGTGCTAACATTGATCAACCGTTTTATGCTTAATAGGCTTTGGCGGCCCTTTTTTGCAATTCTCAACCGGATGAAAGGTTTTGAAGTGAGCAAAATGGACACCATCAGTGGCGAACCGACCCGGATAGATGAGTTCAATGAGCTCAACAGATCGGTTAACGCCATGGCAGAGAAAGTGAAACAGGACTATAAAGAACTGAAAAGCTTTACCGATAATGCTTCGCATGAAATGATGACACCACTGGCGGTAATCAATTCTAAGCTCGACTCGCTCTTGCAGACAGAGCCATTTAGCGAGCAGCAGGGTGCACTGCTAGAAGATATCTATCAGGCTACCGGCAGGCTTTCCCGATTGCACCAGTCGCTTTTACTTCTTTCAAGGATCGAAAATAACCTGATTTCTGACGCGCGGAAAATTGATGTGAAAGAGTTGGTCGAAGAAAAGAGACGTCAGTTTCACGAGCTTTTTGAACGTGACGGACTACATATAGAAATGCATCTTTCAGATCAAAAAATAATCATGAGCCGCTATCTTGCCGACATTCTTCTGAACAATCTCTTTAGTAATGCAGTTAGGCACAACATCAGCGGAGGAACAATTAGGATAGAATTGTCCGAACATAAACTCATCTTATCCAATACAGGAAAAACACTAAATATCCAGAACCGGATGTTCGACCGTTTTTCAAAGTCTACTGAATCCGAGGGAATGGGGCTCGGCCTGGCCATCAGTAAACAGATCTGTAACCTCTATGGATTCAATATTGAATACAGCCACGCCGGAAACATGCATTTTTTTTCAATTTATTTAGGCTAAGGACGATAACTACAGATTTGCTACATAATTGCATGATAGTTTTGATCAACAATTAAAACTTTAGGTCATGCGCAGATTACTTCTTTCCACCCTATTTTTTATCACCGCAATATCTTTTTGTTCCGCACAGAATATTGATTCTACGCTAACCGCTCCAGCAGACTCTGCCCGTAAATGGTATACCGGAAACATTATCCCTAAAGCTAAATTCAGACCAGCGGCTTTTATTGCCCCAGTGGTATTAATGGGTTATGGCTTTGCTGCGGTTTACGATCACGGAGCGCTTAAACAGCTTGATGTGAGCACTAATGCAGAATTACAGGAAGACCATCCGCTTTTTGCAGCACACGTGGATGATTATCTCCAGTTTGCACCGGCAGCTGCAGTTTATGCCCTTAATCTTTCCGGCGTCCGGGGGAAACACAACCTGTTCGATGCCTCTATGTTATACGTAACTTCGGCAGCCATTATGGGTGTTTCCACTCATTTTGTAAAACAGGGGGTAGGAAGGATGAGGCCTGATGAATCGGGGACCAATTCTTTTCCCTCAGGGCACACAGCCTCCGCTTTCATGGCCGCGGAGTTCCTTCATCAGGAATATAAGGATGTAAATCCCTGGATAGGTTATGCGGGTTATTTCGTAGCAACAGCAACAGGAACACTTCGGATGTACAACAATAAACACTGGTTCAGTGATGTGGTGGCCGGAGCGGGTTTCGGTATTGCATCCACCAAGATCGCCTACCTGATCTATCCCTATATGAAGAGTCTATTTACTGCCAAGAAAGAAGGCAACTTTACCCTGATGCCGTTCCATCAGCCAGGCAGTACTGGGCTTATGCTCTCCGGAAAGTTTTAGAATGCTCTAATTAAGAACCTGTATCATTTCATCCATTTTTTGAAAGCCATTATCCCAAAGTTTATGGATTTAATCAAAAGATTTAAAAGTACAGCTCTTGGAAAGACCGCTTTCTATATGCTGATAACGGTCATATTGATCAGGTTCCTTTCCATATTTTTCATGGGACCCATGCCCCAGGATGCTTATTATTTTTTCTATTCCCAGCATCCTGCACTTTCCTATTTCGATCATCCCCCTGCAATTGCCTATCTGCTCCGGATATTTACATCGGTACTGGGCAAGAACGTTCTGGCCATAAAGCTTGCTGACTCGTTGTTGACCCTAATGACCTGTATTGCAGTTTACAGGTTGGCCATCAGATTCTTTCCCAAATTCGAAGCCGAAAAGATCATCATATTATTCTTAAGTACACTGATGGTCAGCATTCTTTCGCTGGTCTCAACCCCTGATACACCATTGCTTTTTTTCTGGACACTTTCGCTTATTGCCCTTCAAGAAGCCATATTTAATGGAAAAAGATTTTATTGGATTTTAGCGGGGGTACTGATGGGACTGGCCTTCCATAGTAAATATACCGCCGTATTTCTTCCCGCTGGCATGATCCTGTTCTTATTGCTCTCAGATGCCAACAGGAAATACCTTTTAACAATGTGGCCATGGTTAAGCTGTTTGATAATGGTGGCTGTAGCCTCACCTGTAATCATCTGGAATGTGAACAACCATTTCGCTTCATTCGCCTTTCAGGGCACACAGCGGATGCATGAGGCTGCGGCATTTACCTTAAAACCAAAATTTGTGCTTGGGCTTTTCGGTCATCAGTTGGCATTGTTGATTCCCGTACTCTTTATTGCGGTGCTTTACTCGGCATTTAAACTGATCAGGACCTATTCCAACCGCTGGAGCCAGATGCCAACAACTGGTGTATTCCTTTTGTGTTTCTTTCTGCCCATATTTCTTACTTTCCTTTTGCTCTCGCCGATTTATTGGATCAAAATCAACTGGATGATGCCCGCTTACATTACCGGAACTATTTTGGCGGGAAGTTTTATCGGCAAAAAGTGGCTCCGTATACAGGTGATCATATCCTTTATAGTTCACCTGGGCCTTCTTGCAGAAATTCTCTTTTATCCCTTTCCCATTAAATCTGATGATACCTGGGTGGGATGGAGGCCGCTTTCCGATCAGGTTGAAATGATCAGAAAACAGCAGCATGCCGATTTTATTTTCTCGGCAGATAGCTATAAGACTTCTGCGGAGCTTAACCTGTACAGTGAAAATTTTGTTTACGGACAGAATGTGATCGGAGAAAATGCACTGCAGTTTGATTTCATCGGAACTGACCTAAGTGCGCTGAACGGGAAAGATGCAGTTTTCGTGGATTCCGATCCCCAGTTCAAGAGTGAGAAAATGGATACTGTTCCGCCCTCCGCAGTGCTGGCCTACTTTAAGTCCGTTAAACAGCTTAAGCCGGTTATCATAAACCATGGCGGGCATCCCATCCGCAAGTTCCATGTATATATCTGTCGTGGATACAAATATGCTAAAAGGGACAACTACAGAATTGCTCCATAATCTGGTGTTAATTTAGTCTGTATAACAGTAGAATCCTTTATCCTGCGACGTGTGGAAAAGTTTAAAACAATAAAAATAAACATGATCTATAAACTATTCGCTACCGTTTTACTGATTGTTTCAGGTACCATGGTGAGGGCACAGGAAGCCGTAAAGAACCTGGATTACTATTTGAGCCAGGCCAGGTTATCAAGCCCGGTACTTAAAGATTTTGAGAACCAGCGCAAGTCAGCCGGAATTGATAGCCTGATCATCAGGGCAACTGCAAAGCCGCAGGTGACAGGAACCGGTACCGGCCTTTATGCCCCCATCATACATGGGTATGGTTACGATGAGGTCATTACCAATGGCCAGGCACTCGAGGCCATGTTAAATGTGAATTACGACCTGCTGAATAAAAAGCGTATCAATAACCAGCTTGAGGGGATCAGGATCCAGAGTGATTCGCTCAGATATGCAGGTCAGCTATCGCTCTTTGACCTCAACAAATCAATTATTGATCAATATGTTACTGCTTTTGCCGGTCAACAGCAGGTAGACTTTAACCGCGAAGTGGTCGCACTTTTGGATAGGGAAGAAAAATTGCTAAAAACCCTCACCCGCAGTAATATCTATAAGCAATCAGAATACCTCACCTTTCTGGTTACCCTCCAACAGCAGCAGCTTAGCTTGAAACAGGCAGAACTGCAGTTCAAAAATGACTATGCAACACTTAATTATCTTGCCGGAATAACCGATACCACACAGGTAAGCCTTGCAGCACCCAAACTGCAAAGTGAAGTGTTTTCGGGTGATAAAAGTTTTTTTACCAAACGCTTTGAATTGGATAGCATAAAAAATATTAACCTGCGGAAAGGGATCGATCTTAACTATAAACCCAAGCTTGGTATCCATGCCAATGGAGGCTATAGCTCATCACTGGTACTCCAGCCCTATAAGAACTTTGGCGCCAGCTTAGGCTTTACCTTTTCGGTACAGATCTATGATGGCCACCAGAGAAAGATGCAGTATGATAAACTGGCCATTTCATCCAATACCGTTGCCGGTTACCGCGAATTTTTTACCCGTCAGCGGACCCAGCAGATTAACCTGATCCGTCAGCAGCTCTCACAGACTGATGCCCTTTTTGGAAAAATCAACGAGCAGATCCGCCTTAGCAAAGGACTTATTGATGTAGACAGCAAACTGCTCCATACAGGCGATCTGAAGGTATCTGATTTTATTATCGCCATTAACAATTACCTCTCTGCCCAGAACCTGTTGAGGCAGACCAATATCAACAGATTGAAACTGATCAACCAATTTAACTACTGGAACAGATAACCATGCAAAAATATTTAAAATTAACTTTCGCCGCCATGGCAGTAATTTCCTGCCTCTGGGCATGCAATAGCACAGATCCTACGGTAACGGATACACCTTCTCCTGTTATACCAGTGCAGGTAACCAGTCCTAAAGATAGCGCCCTATCTGAATATGTTGAGCTATCGGCTGTTTCTGCTTATCTTGAAAAAAGTTTTGTAAAGGCCAATATCAATGGCTACGTTCAGCGTACGATTGCAAAAACGGGCCAGCAGGTTGGAAGCGGTCAGCTGCTTTTTACCCTGATCACCAAGGAGGCCCGTTCCATCGGCAATACGGTAAATAAACTCGATCCCGGCTTTAAGTTTTCAGGTGTTTCCAATATCCGATCGGGCCAGGCAGGTACCATTGTAAAGGTGGATCACCAGAACGGAGACTATGTTCAGGATGGAGAGGCACTGGCAACGATCAGTAACCGTAACAGTCTGGTGTTCCTGCTCGATCTCCCTTATGAACTCAATCAGATTATCGCTAAGAACAAATCATTAGACGTGCTTTTGCCCGATGGGACCAAACTGGCTGGATCGGTTTCGGGTACCATGCCATCGGTAGATTCCCTTGCGCAGACCCAACGATATATCGTCAAGGTGTATTCAGGCAAGGATATTCCAGAAGGGCTGATCGCCAAAGTGAGATTGACCAAGCTCAGCCATCCACAGGCACAGGTGCTCCCCAAATCGGCAGTGCTGTCTAACGAGACTGAAGATGAATTTTGGGTAATGAAAATGATCAACGATTCAACAGCGGTAAAAGTGAACGTGAAGAAAGGGATTGAAAGCAGCTCATTAATGGAGGTACTCGATCCCAGGTTTGCAAAAACAGACAGGATCATCAAAACCGGAAATTATGGTATCGCCGATACCGCCAAGGTTAAAATACAGAAATAGCCATGAAAAACTTCTTTATCTCCCATAAAAATCCCATCCTGGCAGTCCTGATCATCATCCTAGTTGGTGGTGTTTATTCCTTCCAGCAGCTTAAGACAGGTCTTTTTCCAGAAATTACCTTTCCCAAGATCAAGATCATTGCCGATGCGGAACTTCAGCCGGTAGATAAAATGGTGGTTACCGTTACCCGGCCTTTGGAGAATGCAGTAAAACAGGTTCCCGATCTACAACTGGTAAGAAGTACCACCAGCCGCGGCAGCTGTGAGCTTTCTGCCTACATGAACCCTGGGGCAGATATCGATCTGAGCCAGCAACGGATCGAATCGCAGATCGCAAAGATCTCCGCCACGCTTCCCGCGGGTGTAAATATATCGGTAGAAAAGATGAACCCTTCTATACTCCCTGTTAGCGGATATAGCCTGGAAAGCCACAATTATTCTCCTGTCGAACTAAAAAAAATAGCGACTTATACCGTAAAGCCCTTTCTGTCGCAGGTTGATGGGGTTTCGGAAATCCGTGTGATCGGGGGCAAGACCAAAGAATACTGGCTGGAGCTCGATATGCAGAAAATGCAGTCGATCGGGATTTCCCCAGATCAGATTTCGGGAGCCCTTTCGCAGACCAATTTTATAAAATCCAACGGTTATCTGTCCGACAATAATTTCCTTTACCTCTCGGTAACCGATGCCACGGTAAAAACCAAAAGCGACCTGGAACAACTGGTACTCACCAGAAAGGGGAACAGGACGGTCCGGATAGTTGATGTGGCCAAGGTGAACATCCAGCAGAGCGTGGAATATACCCGCATCAATGCCAACGGGAAAGACGGCATACTGATCGCGGTAATCAAACAGCCAAATGCGAACCTTGTGGATCTTTCTGCACAGATGGCTGCGAAGGTTTCGCAGCTTAAAAATATTCTACCCTCCGGAGTGAGCATCAAACCTTATTATGTGCAGGCTGATTTCGTTAACGAATCCGTTAAAAGTGTCCGTGACAGTTTATGGATCGGACTTGCCCTCGCTATTATTGTAGCCATTATCTTTCTTAGGTCTTTAAAGGCCAGCGCCACCATTCTTATTACCATTCCGGTTACTTTATGCCTTACCGTGATCGTGCTTTATTTTATCGGGTATTCTTTGAATATCATGACCCTTGGTGCCATTGCAGCAGCCATTGGCCTGATCATTGATGATGCCATTGTTGTGGTAGAGCAGATTCACCGGACGCATGAAGAACATCCCGATGATCCAACCGTAACCCTGCTCAGTAAGGCTATCAGCTATCTGTTCCCGGCCATGCTGGGCTCATCCATCAGTACCATTGTAATTTTTATTCCATTTGTACTGATGACCGGGGTGGCAGGTTCTTACTTTCAGGTGATGACCAATACCATGATCATTACCCTGGTCTGCTCATTTTTTGTCACCTGGATCGGGCTGCCGGTAATCTACCTGCTGCTGACCAGGAACTCACACAGCAATGCATCCGGGAAAGAGGCAATCGTTCATGAGGTAAAATCGCAGAACTGGGTACGCTTTTTCATCAAGCGGCCATATATTTCTTATCTGTTTATCCTTGTGCTTATCGCATCGATTGTACTGGTCTTCCCAAGGCTTCAAACGGGCTTCCTGCCAGAAATGGACGAAGGCAGTATCGTACTGGATTATGCATCCCCTCCTGGAACTTCACTTGAGGAAACCGACAGGATGCTGAGGGAAGTGGAAAAGGAAATTGTCAAAATTCCGGATGTCCAAGCCTATTCAAGGAGGACTGGAACGCAGATGGGTTTCTTTATCACCGAGCCGAATACCGGAGATTATCTGATCCAGTTGAAACCGGGCCGTACCAAAACTACAGATGAGGTGATTTCCGACATCAGGACCCATATTGAGCATACCCAGCCTGCACTTGTGGTCGATTTTGGTCAGGTTATCGGCGATATGCTGGGTGATCTGATGAGTTCAACGCAGCCCATTGAAATCAAGATTTTTGGAAATGACCAGCAGCAACTTCAGGTACTCTCCAAGCAGGTTGCAGATCTGGTTTCGAAGGTAGGCGGAACTGCGGATGTATTCGATGGGATCATATTATCTGGCCCAACGGTTAACATACAGCCCAATTTTGCCATGCTCTCTCAATATGGCATTACCCCGCTTTCTTTTCAGGCGCAGGTGCAAACGGCTATGCAGGGAAATGTAATCGGTGACCTTTACGATAAACAACAGCTTTCGCCAATCAGGATGGTGTATCCTGGGAGCCGGAGCTTTGGCATATCGGACATTGCTGCCCTTAAGATATTCGTTCCAAACGGGACAGCGGTGCCCATCCAGAACCTTGCCAAAGTAGATCTTCAATCAGGAAACGCCGAGGTGGAGCGGGAGAACCTGCAGACCATTGGTGCCATTACTGCCAGGTTGGACAACAGGGATCTTGGAAGTGTAATGAAGGATATCCAGGCGGCGGTTAGCAGCAAGGTTAACCTCCCTTCGGGCTACCATGTCGAGTATGGCGGAGCCTATAAAGAGCAACAGCAGTCTTTTTCTGAGCTGTTAACCATTTTGATCGCCTCGAGCCTGCTGGTATTCAGTGTGATCCTGTTTCTTTTCAGGGACTTTAAGATTGCCTTTCTGATCCTGCTGATTTCGGTGTTGGGCATTTCTGGAAGTTATCTGGCGCTACTGCTGACGGGTACACCCTTAAATGTGGGCAGTTATACCGGGCTGATCATGATCGTGGGGATCATCGGGGAGAATGCCATATTTACCTTTTTACAGTTTAAAGAATCCCTGCACGAAAAAAATGTAGATGATGCGATCACTTTTGCCATCTCGACCAGGTTGAGGCCAAAACTCATGACGGCACTGGGGGCAATCATCGCGTTAATGCCTTTGGCCCTTGGTATAGGAGCTGGAGCACAGCTCCACCAGCCGCTGGCTATTGCGGTTATCGGAGGATTTACTGTTGCGCTCCCACTTTTGCTCATTGCACTTCCAAGTCTGATCAGAAGATTTTACACCAGCAAAGAAGAAAGAAATGAATCTTGATCGTTTTAAATTTCCGGGTGCGGTTTTTACAGAAAAAGCCGCAAGCTATATTACGCTGGTCGCGGTACTTGGATTTACGATCCTAACAATTATGGTAGTGGTATTTCCGCCCACCACGCTAGACCGCTGGTTTTCTTCAGAGGTACAGGAACATGGCAATGCCTTTTTTGATACTTTCATGAAAGGGGTTAGCAGCATTGGCTACATTGAATATATGGTGCCCCTGGTGTTGGCCTCATCTATTGTCCTCCTGCTGATGAAACAAAAGAAAGAAGCATTGTTTATGCTTTTTACCTTAGTCTCCGGTCTGGTCAGTTCTGTAGCGAAATATTTTGTAAACCGGCCAAGGCCAGCTAAAGATCTGGTCAGGGTAATCGAACTTACCAGGCAGCAGAGTTATCCCAGTGGACACGTACTCTTCTATACGGTATTCTTCGGTTTTGTGGTTTTTCTGATGTACCGGCTCAAAAAGATCCCGGTCCTGTTAAAGCTGTTGATAGCTACATCAAGTATGACAATGATCGCTCTTGTGTCTATTTCAAGGGTGTATCTGGGAGCACATTGGCTAACGGATGTACTGGCAGGTTATCTGCTCGGCATCATATGTCTTTATGGGCTCATCCGGTTATATTTTTCAGATTTTAGACTTTAGGAAAAATATTCATCGCTGCAGGTCAAACTACAGTTTTACTACAGACTCTTACCCTTAATTTATACTAAAAATCCAACTCAACAAAAAAGAACAAAATGAAAAAGAACTTCTTAAGTGCAATTATGTTATTGGGTATGATCATCGCCGCTTCTGCTCAGCAAAAGCCAGGTATGCACCTATTGGCAACCCATAAGATCCAGAGCGATGGCGGCTGGGACTATCTCACAATAGATGGAAAGAACAATAATATTTATCTGTCCCATGGGAACCAGGTGAATATCCTGAGCAAAAATGGCGGTGATTCAGTTGGTGTAATCCACAATACACAGGGTGTTCACGGGATTGCCGTTGCGGGTCCGGTTGGAAAAGGTTACACGACCAATGGCAGGGCAGGTACCTGTACGGTATTCGACCTGAAAAATTTTATGGTAATGGCTACGATAAAAGTAGGACAAAATCCTGATGCCACTTTTTATGACGATTTTTCTAAAAAAGTATTTGTATTCAATGGAAAGAGCAGTGATGCTACGATAATTGATCCCACAACCGATCAGGTCCTCTCAACCATTCCCCTGGGGGGAAAGCCGGAAGCCGGGGTTTCTGATGGGAAAGGGAAGATCTACGTGAACATTGAGGATACGGGTGAAATTGTATGTTTTGATTCGGGCACCTTCAAAATACTTTCCAGGTATAAACTCAAAGGAGGCGAAGAGCCTTCAGGCCTTGCCATCGACCGGGCTACTTCAAGACTTTTTACGGTGTGCGCAAACAAGGTGATGATCATCCTGGATGCAAAAACAGGAAATCATATTGCAACCTTACCCATAGGCGATGGATCAGACGGTGTGGTTTTTGATCCTGTAACCAAAATGGCCTATAGCTCGAATGGCGAGGGAACCATTACCGCAGTTAAAGAAGTTTCGGCCGATAAGTTCATCGTTCAGGAAACGATCAGATCGGAACCTGGCGCAAGAACGATTGCCCTTGACCCCCTTACCCACAATCTCTTTCTTCCAACGGCATCATTCGAAAAAAGCACGGATGCTACCCAGCGTCCAAAAAGGGTTTCCGGTACGTTCAGGGTGCTCGAATTTGGTAAATAGATTAAATATCCCGCCCATGTTAATGGCTGACGGGCAATTAACATGGGCCGGATATCTGCTGTCGTTTTAAATTCCTTTGCAACCTCATAATAAAATATCATCCATCCACCACTATGGAAACAGCAATCAGCGATCAGGAAATCCTTAATGCAATCTCCATGAAGGACATTAAGGCATTCGACGGGATGTACCGATGCCATTATAAGCGGTTATATATCCTTTCTTTCCGCCATCTGCGTAGCCAGGAAATGGCCGAAGAGATTGTGCATGATGTATTTATTAAGATCTGGAACTTGAAAAACCCACCAGTACTCAGCTATTCTCTTTCCAGTTATCTATCGAAGGCAGTAGTGAATACCTCTTTGAACGCTTTAAAGCACGAGAAAACAGTAAAGGGATATACCGATCTCGGTGAGATCGGGGAGTTGGCCCAAAATGATCATACGGATGAGGCTGAAGCACTTGAAATGCAGCTAATAGCACTGGAAAGGGCAATTGAGGAATTGCCCGAGCAATGCCGAAAAGTACTTTTGATGAGCAAATTCGAAAAGCTAAAACAGCAGGATATTGCCTATAGGCTTGATATATCCATCAAGACGGTTAAAAACCATCTTACCTACGGTTACAAAAAGCTGAAAGAGCACCTCGAATATCCAATAATCCTCATTTTTATTATTATCTTGACTTTATATAGGTCTTTTTAACTTTGGTACTGTCTAGCGAATAATATGGAGAACTTTGACCCGACTAAAGGAGAATCATTTTACATTCAGCTCATCTTTGATGAAATGGAAGGCAATATATCCCAGCATGAAACTGAACAGTTAATTGTCTGGAGAAAACAGGATCCTGCCAACGAGAAAACCTATAGGGAGATGGTCGAAAATGCCGACAATCTTGAACTGCTAAAAATTTACAGACAGCTCGATACGGAGATTTCGATCACCTCCCTGCACCAAAAACTCAGGGCCGGACAAAATATTGATAAACCAGAGAACAGAAAAAATCTCTCATTGGTTTACCTGCGATGGGTCGGAGCAGCTGCGGTGCTTTTTCTTTTCATCTTTTCTTCCATTTACATCTTTCAGCAACAGGATAGGGTAGTGCTGTCCTCAACCCATACGGAAACTGCCCGATTTACCCTGCCTGATGGTTCGAAAATTGTACTGAATGCAAATTCCAGTATAGCTTACTCTAAGCGGAGTTTTCACCGTTCTAGAGCGGTAAAATTACTAAATGGCGAATGCTTTTTAGCTATCGTACACAATCCCAATAAGCCTTTTTCAATCAGTTATGGAAATATCTCCGTGAGGGATATCGGCACAAGTTTCAATTTTGGAATTGATGGAGAACAGCTTAAAGTTTCAGTGCGCTCTGGTATCATCAGCATCCATGAAAACAGATCTGAAATTTCAAAAGCCATATTGAAAGCCGGAGAAACAGCAACCTACCAAACCAAAACTGGGCACATGCATCGGGACAGCATCCGTGACCTCAATTACATGGCCTATGTTGACCATCACCTGGTTTTCAATAATGCCAGCTTAAACGAAGTTGCAAAGAGCCTGGAACTGGCCTATCACAGAAAAATCAGGATTTTGGGTTCCCTTACCTTGAAAAGGCATTTTACTGCCGAATTCAAAGACAGGTCATTAAGTGATGTGCTCTCGGTAATCTGTGTCGCATTAAATCTGGAATTTTTAGAAAAGGCTGGGATAATCTATCTTCAGGAAAAAAGAAAACAGGTGAGAACCAACGGAAGTTAAAACAAAAGAAAATTGGCCAATAGGAATCAATCCTGCGTAAAAACGATCATCATATGCCTAAGTGTATGCCTGTGGTTCCATGGGAACTGCTTTGCACAGGAAGACCCTTTAAGTAAATCAATTACGATATCGTTAACCGGAGGAACCCTTTCAGGGGCAATAGAGCAGTTGCAGAAGCAAAGCGGGCTCTCTATTGCATTTGATCCCCAGATTATGCCCAATATCACCATAAAGGCACAAAGTTTCATCAATCAGCGTATGGGCAAAATTGTTTCTGTTCTTATTGATGGAACAGCACTTAATTTTGAGCTCATTGCAGGCACAATCGTGATCACTAAAGGAGCAAAGCTCAGCCTTACAATCCATGGGATTGTGCAGGATGCAGAGACGGGCGAAAACCTGATCGGGGCAATACTCGAAATCAACGGGGAAAAGCAGAGTTCCAACCAATATGGCTACTTTTCAATTTCGCTGGCCCAAGGAATTTACAGCTTGACCGTTGACTATTTGGGCTACAATACCTACTCAACACCTATTGTTCTCAATCAGGATAGCTATCTGGACGTTCACCTCGGAAAAAAAACATATCAGCTTGAACAGATCAGCATACATGCCAGTTCCCTCTCGGAAGACTCACTCGAAATGGTACGTTCGGTGAGAAGACTATCGCTGAAGAACACCAAAAAAATGCCCTATTTTGCTGGCGAAGTTGATGTGATGAAGGCCCTTCAGATGCAGCAGGGTGTAAAGAACCCTTCAGAAGGCAGCTCGGCACTCTCGGTAAGGGGCGGAGACTATGACCAGAATCTCATACTGATCGATGAGGCACCGATTTACAACCCAACGCACCTCTTGGGTCTGGTTTCTGTCCTTAATATAGATGCGGTGAAAAATGTTGAGCTCTATCCCGACTATATCCCCGCCATGTTCGGTGGAAGACTATCTTCGGTAGTAGATACACGGCTGGAAGAAGGAAGCCTGACCGATTATCACCTAAAAGGGGGATTTAGCCTGCTTTCGGCCCGACTGGCAACCGAAGGGCCGCTCATCAAAAACAAAAGTTCCTATCTTTTTGCAGCAAGAAGAAGTTTGACAGATCTGTTCAATGCCGGTTATGGCTTTTTTAATGTCAATGCCAATTATTATGATCTTAATTTTAAGACAAACTATATCTTAAGTATAAAGGATAGGGTATATTTATCACTTTACCATGGGTTTGATCATCTTTTTTCCCAGGACAATTATAGTAATAACTGGACCAATACCACAATGACCTTCAGGTGGAACCATATTTATACACCAAGGCTTTTTATGAACTTTTCTGCCATTTATAGCAATTACAGGAGCGATCTTAGCCTTAATGGTAACCAGTCATCCAACAACGAATGGCTTACCGGGATCAGGGATGTTACCCTAAAGGCTGATTTAGCCTATAATAATGGCAGGGGAAACCATATGCAGTTCGGAGTGATAGGCACCCGCCACCATTTAAGGCCGGGTGAAACCCTGGTTGATGACAAAACGACAAGCCTTAACCGTGTGTCGGCACTGGAGTATGCATTGTACTTTGACCATGACCTCGAATTTTCACGCTTTTTGCAGGTAAGGTATGGGCTTAGGGCAGGGATTTTTAACCAGTCCAGTGAGATCGGAACAAATATTTATGGCCCTTCCTGGTCGAGTTATAACCTCGAGCCCAGGGCGCAGCTTATTGTCACCATTAAAAAGAACAGGTTATTGAAATTTACCTACAATAGAACCGTACAGCACCTTCAGGTCTTGCAGAACAATGAGCAGGCCTATTCTTCTATCGATACTTATATTTCCTCCGGGCCAACTGTTGCACCACAGCGCTCAGACTTTTTTTTTGCCACATTCAGCTATCTCGGCATGCATAACAGTTCATTCAACCTTTCTGCCTACACTAGGAATTCCCATAACCAACTGGATCTTGTGGATCATGCCCAGATCATCCTTAACCCTGACTATGAGCAGTTAATAAGGGTAGGCAGGTCGTCCGCCTACGGTCTCGAGCTTTCGGTGCACCATAACGTTTGCAAGGGAGCTGTGGGATTAGAATACACTTATTCACGGGCTTTCAGGACAACAGCAGAAATCAATGGGGGTGAAAAATATCCCGCCGGATATGATACTCCACATGACCTCAGGGTTTCATTAAGTTATCCTTTGAGCTCCAGACTTGTGCTTTCCTCGCTCTTCAATTACCGCAGTGGAAAAGCTACCACGCTTCCGGTGGGCTTTTACCTGAACAATGGAATAAAAGTACCCATATATGAAGGTCGGAACAATGCCCGGCTGCCCGACTTTAGCAGGCTTGATATTGTATTGCAGCTCAATCCAAAAAACAGGACTACACCAGATAAGGCAAAAAAAGTTGAAAGTACATGGAACTTTGGTATCTATAATGTTTACGATAGGCGAAATCCACTATTTTATAGGATCACAACAGTTGAGCCGGCAAAAAACATAGGATTTGAAGAATCCTTTTCGGGGATACTTCCCACATTTTCTTACAGTTTTAGATTTTAGCGATGAAAAAACGTCTTGGATTATTTATTGTTATGCTTTTAGCCTTCGCCTGCAAAAAGGAACTGGTTGATAAAGTGGTGCTTCCTGATGCACAACAGGATATCCCCTTGGTTGTTGAGGGCGGCGTTACTACCGGTTCGGATGAACAGTATATTTTTTTGAGCAAACCATCTTTTTCTGCGCAGGGAGATGTTACCCCAGTTAATGATGCTGTTGTAACCATAAACAACGTCCCATTACAGCTTACCTCAGTGCCCGGTGTGTACAGCGCGGTATTACTGGATAACAATATGTTCGGTAAGGCTTACCACCTAAAAATATCCTGTAACGGAAAATCTTTTGAGGCTGTGGATACCCTGAAAAAAAATGTAACTCCCAAAAACAGTGAACTAAACTTGAGATCGAACATCGAGGATGGAAAAATTACACTTTCTATTCCCAAACATATATTTAACGGAAACATGGCATCACAGTTTCTTTACAGGCTACCGGGCGGAAAGGCATGGTCGCCAGGGAGGTTTGATCAAAGCCAGGATTTCCGTTATATGCATACTTACGCAACTCCTTATGCGCTTTCTCCAGTGCTAGAACAGCGTACCGATTATGTTTGCGCTCCAACAGACAGTGTAACGGTATATCAATTCTCAATTTCGCAATCCTACGAGCGGTATCTGTATAGTCTTTTTCAGGAAACAGATTGGAAGAGCCTGTTTTCTTCAAATCCAGGCGTGATAAAGGGAAATGTCTCTGGCAGCGCTCTGGGCTTCTTTCACTGTAGCGATGTCTCCCAGAGGTCGCTTACCGTTGCCGAGCTCATCAGATAAATTTCTGATCTTTTTTTGGTTTTTTTTGCTGCCCTGTATAGGACTATTTTTTCTTTTTGCTGTCCTGCTAATAAAAAACAAATTATGGACCCTTTGCAAAAAGAAAATCTCAATGCAAAAATGCAGTTGTTGATACCGTGGCTGCTGCTTGTTACCCCATTTCAACGCTCAAACCCCTCTGTTAACATAGCGGTTATTGAAACTGACCAGTGTGGCGAAAACGATCAGCCCTTACCGGCCGGGGACTATTCTGCAGATGAAAATAATCAATAATCCCATATCATTTATTCCGATTTCCCATGAACGGTAAGCCAGATCATTCAACTACACTCCAGCTCTTTTTCTTTGCCACCCTTGTCATCGCCCTGTGGAATGCTGAAATCCTTTTCAGAAAGGAACCCTTGAGGGAGAAATGGCGCCACACTGTACTCAATCTCCACTTTTTGTTAACTGCGACACTGGTTCAATTGCCTTTGACGCTTGCCGTAATCAAGGTAAGTGAATATACAGCCGATCAGGGGCTGGGTATATTGAACAGGCTGCCCTTACCATCCAGTTTCGCCATCAGGTTTCTTATGGGCTTTTTGGTTATGGATTTCTTCGAATACATCTACCACTACATGATGCACAAAACTGCATTTTTATGGAGCTTTCACCTTATCCACCACAGCGATACCGAGCTTGATGTTTCTACAACTGTAAGGGAACATCCGGGGGAAACCTTTATCAGGGTCAGTTTTATGGTACTTACTGTTTACCTGTCAGGTGTTCCATTGGCCATCTTGCTTATCCGGCAGTTCATCCAGAGTTTTTCAAACCTGATGGCCCATACCACTATTTCCTATCCCGCAAGACTGGAACGCATTCTTAGGTGGGTTTTTATTACCCCGGGGCTTCATAAGGTCCATCATCATGATAGCATGCCGTACACCGATTCGAACTATGGAGATATTCTGTGTATCTGGGACAGGCTCTTCGGAACCTACCGGGAACTTGAAGTATCGGAGATCAATTTCGGCATTGATACCGTCAGCCCTTCAGAGATCAGGACTTTCCCAAATTTACTTGCCTACCCCTTCCTGAAAAAGGAGAAAAAGCAGGAAGCAGAAGCCAGTAGCGAACCTATACCTCAAAAACTTTATGTCAATCCCTAGCAAACAGAGTCTTGCCTCGTTCCTGTTGATTTTTTCGATGCAGGTTTCGCACGGCACCAGATCCACTGTGTGCAGTGCTGAAGATCAGATCCTCGGCGATTGGCTGTCTCTTGAGAAGAACGTTGTGGTAAATATATCTAAAGAGGGCAGGGCTTTTAAGGCCACCGTAATGTGGTTCACCGACAAAGACATCATTTCGAGGCCGATGGAGAGCAGATGCGATAGTCATAATCCAAATCCTCAGCTTAGGAAACGAAAACTGTTGGGCATGGAAATCCTTAGTGGATTGAACTACAACCCTTCTTCGGGAAGATGGGAAGACGGATTGATTTATGACCCCTTAAGTGGCCGCGACTGGAGTTCGGTCGTAAGCCTGGAGCGGGATGGTATATTAAAAGTTAAGGGTTATTGGCATTTTGAGTTTTTAAGTAAGTCCGTTTCCTTTAAGAGGATTGTCTTCAATAGGCAAAAAAAGGATTTCCGGTAATTAGGTAGCCTGAAACCTATTTCCTTTGTTTTTGTGCAATGGCCATGTTAAATAACTATAAACGATATTCTCAATCTGATGAAAGTTAATCCAATTTTATTTTTTTTGATTCTCCTGTTTCCACTTATGCTCTTCGGTCAAAGGCGGGATAGCCTGTTTAAAGCCTCTGATAGCAAAGGAACTGTGAAGCTTCTGGATTCGGCAGTGCATAAGGTCCCAACTGTTGTAAATGGGCAGGTTCTTGATGCATCCACTATGCAGCCGCTCCCCAGTGTTACGGTAAGTTTTGCTGGGGGGCAGGCCACGGTCAAGACCGATGGGGATGGCCGGTACAGCATTATGACCAAGGCAAAGCCTATGCAGCTTAAGTTTTCTTCTGTTGGCTTCAAAACCGTGATCAAGTTGATTACACCAGGTAAGACCCAGACATTGAATATAATGCTAGCGGGAAGTGATAACCAGCTCGGAGAGGTATCTGTCCATGTAACGGGCAAAACGCATTATAAAAATAAGGATAATCCGGCTGTATCGCTCATCCAGCAGGTAATAGACCACAAGAATGCAAATAGCATGCAGAATGCCGATTACCTGGAGTACCACCAGTACGAACGCATTAATTTTTCTTTTTTTGATCTTCCCGAAAAGTTCCTGAAATCGAAGGTTTTCTCGAAATATAAGTTCCTGCTCGATTCCACTATGATGATCGGCGACAGTATAAAAACAGCATTGCCGGTGTATATGGGAGAAAAATATTCGGATGTTTATTCGAGGGAAATGCCTTCGAAGACAATTAGGATACTCAGGGCGCATAAGGAGGTAAACTATAGCACACTTATCGATAGCGCTGCGCTTGATATCTACCTGAACAGGCTTTATGGAAATCCCGATATCTATGCAAACAATATCTTTGTGCTCACCAATCAGTTCCTGAGCCCCATCGCCGATCATGCGCCGGAATTTTACAAGTTTTTTATTACCGATACATTAAAAACAGGAAAGGAAAAGCTTGTTGAGATCAGTTTTACACCCAGAAACCTTGGCGATCTGCTCTTTGAAGGAAAATTGTATATTACCATGGATGGCCGCTATGCCGTAAAATCAGACCTGCTCTCGATCAATAAACATATAAATATCAACTTTGTGCGAAGAATGGATATCAGGCAGGACTTTCAGCAGTATCCCGATGGAAGGTTTTACCTGAGTAAAAGCAATGTTCAATCGGATTTTGGACTGATGAAAAAGAAAGGAACCAAGGTACTGGGCAATAGGGCCGTTTCTTATACCGGCTACAAGCTCCATTCTCCATTAACAGCAGATTTCTATCAGGGAAAAGTGGACCAGGTAGCGTTTTTTTCAAAAGCGGCGGCAGACAAGCCCTGGGATAGTCTGCGTACCGATAGCCTATCTGGGGCTCAAAAACTGGTGTACAGACATATTGATAGCCTCCAGACAATGCCTTCCTATAAAAGGACAGTATGGCTGGCCAAATTCGTAACGGCAGGATATGCCGATATTGTTCCGGTACAGCTGGGGCCAAACGGAAGTTTTTATTCCTTTAATTCGCTGGAGGGAAGTAGGATAAGCATAGGTGGCAGAACCACGAAAGATTTTAACCATAATATTTATCTTGAAGGTTATACCGCATACGGCCTTAAAGACCAGAAGTGGAAGTATTGCCTCGCCACTACTTATGCCTTTAACGGCAATCCGGCCTGGGGCTACCCCAGTAATTACCTAAAGCTAAGCTATCAGTATGATACCGATATCCCCGGACAGAATTTCCTGATTGATAAGTTCCAGAGTATCCTGGGTTCCTTTACCCGCGGCAAAAACGACCTATGGCTGTATAACCGGATATTTAAGGCAAATTATGTAAGGGATTTTCCGGATCATCTCTCTTTTAACATTGGGCTAAAGTACTGGTACCAGAATCCTGCAGATAATCTGGTTTTTCAAACAGGAAAAGGGGAAAGGTTGAGCAGTATCACCACTTCCGAGATTAGTCTGGGCCTGCGTTATGCCCCGTATGAGCAGATCTTTATGGGGTCCGAGAACAGGCATACCATCAAGAGCAAATATCCAATATTCTCCATGCAGGCTGCCTATGGTGCAAAAGGTGTTCTGGGCTCGGGTTATAACTATTTATCCCTTGGTGCAAATATCTACAAAAGGTTTTACCTCTCGCAGCTGGGTTATTCAGATATTACCCTTCTGGGGGGATCGGTACTGGGAAGGGTTCCCTTTCCGCTGCTCTCAATCTTGCCGGCCAACCAGACCTACCTCTATGACAAGAGTGCCTACAACAGCATGAATTTTCTGGAATTTGTAAGCGACCATTATATCGGGCTCGATATCACCCACGCCTTCGGTGGTTTTTTACTAAATAAGGTTCCCCTTATCAAACATTTAAAACTTAGGGAATTCGTTTCAGGCAAGATTATCTACGGCGGACTTAGGGCTCAAAACAATCCATTTTTACACCCGGATCTGTTCAGATTTCCCAGCAGTTCCTCCGGAAGCCAGTCGACTTTTCCACTTGGGAATGCACCTTATGCAGAAGTGGGTTTAGGCATTGGGAACATTTTAAAGGTACTCCGTGTTGATGTAATTAAACGCATCGGCTATCTTAACCATCCAGGCGTAAGCCCGATCGGTCTGCGCTTTACCATCGGTACTGAACTTTAGCATCACATTGGCACCCCTACAGAATTGCCATTTAATTTCGCGCCTAGACCTTGCTCACCTAAAAGGGCGGTTACGATCCATTTATTAATCAATATAAGTTTTGGAAGTTATACATCAGGTTTTTGATTTATCCTGAATATCGATAAACACATAGCAGTAATTGTCAACGATACCGTACGCTAACCTATCTCATCCTTTTCCTATTATTTTTGCTGAAACAGGCCCGTTTGTGATCCCTTTTCTGCTAGGTGATTCTTTACTGTTTGCAAGAGGCGCCTTGATTGCTGGTGATAAAACCGCTGAACATTTTCTTGATGTTCGTTATCCTCTGTGCCGCTGCCATACTTGGCGATGCGCTCAACTATAAACTGGGCAGCCTTTTTGGCCCAGGCGTTTTCAAGGAAAAAAAATACTCAAATTGAAATACCATCTCGATGCGCAGGCATTCTTCAACAGGCATGGGGCAAAGTCCATTGTTTTTTGCCGTTTCAAGACCATATTCCGTACCATAGCCCTGTTTGTTGCCGGTATTGCAAAGATGCCATTTTAAGGTTTTTTACCTATAATGCAATTGGTGGAGTATGCTGGATCCTCATTATGCTCTATACCGGCTATTTTCTGGGCCAGATTCCATGGTTTAAAACCCATTTCGATGTGGTGGTATTGCTCATCATCGGGGTGAGTCTGCTTCCTGCTATCTGGGCTGCCGTTAAAAGCAGGCTACAGCTTAATGAGATACAGGAAGGCCTCAAAGAAATAGATCCCTAACCGGTGCCCGGGAGGAGTGGTGATAATCTGTATAGATAAAGGGCTGCCCAATAATTGGACAGCCCTTCCGTTTAAATTCAAAGCTACTAGTCTTTTTTCTCTTTTTCTTCTTTCTCCACCTCTTTCTTAAGGATTTTGCCATCGGCTGAAACATGAACGCTACAGGTTAGCTTACCTTTTTCAGCCTTCACTTCATAGATCACCGCTGCGTTGGGTTTCTCCACTTTTTCACCATCTTCAATCTTAAATCCCTTAAGTTCTGTTTCGACCGCTTTTACAACTATTGCTGGAAGCTGGGCTTTTTTCATTTCAGTCTCGGTTACTACCCAGTTTCCTGATGCATCAAAGTTCGCTGCCTGTTCAACTGCTCCGTTTTTGAATTCTGCCTCAAATTCTGTTGCATTTTCTTTAGACCATTTAACACCGGTTGCAGCCGGAAATTTTTTGGCAAATGCCGCTTTAACAGCAGGTGGGATGGTAATCGGTTTTGTTTGTGCATATAATGCTCCTCCCAGAAGAGCAACAATTGCCATTATTGAAATCTTTTTCATGTAAATTGATTTTTATTTACACAAATGAACAACCCAATTCTGAGTATTTGCTAAGTTTTTGGGTGTTTAGTCTTGTTTTTTAAAATTTTTAGGGCAAACTTGATATATAACATCGACTGTCCAATAATCAGTTTTGCTCCAGAATTGAACCTTAACTTTAGGGACTAAGCATTCTGATTATGAAACTTTTGATTGTGGAGGACGAAACAGAGTTGGTTTCATCCCTGCTTTCCTTCAGCAGAAAGGAAAAATACCTCGCAGATGTTGCCAGAAACTACCGTGAAGCAAAGGAACGGGTATCTTTGTATGAATATGATTGCATCCTGCTTGATATCAATCTGCCGGACGGCAGTGGGTTGGAGCTTTTAGAATATTTAAAAACAATAAGCAGGAGCAACGGTGTGATCATCACCTCTGCAAGAGATTCATTGGATGACAGGATTAAGGGGCTGGATTTGGGAGCAGATGACTACCTGACCAAACCCTTTCACTTTTCTGAACTCAATTCGCGTATCCAGGCCATTATCAGAAGGAGTAAATTTGGTTCCTCCAGTCTATTGGCATTTAACAACCTTAAGATTGATATTAATCTTAGAACTGTCATGATAGATACCTCGGAACTGGGCCTGACCAAAAAAGAGTTTGAAATCCTCCAGCACCTCACGGCCAACAAGAATAGGATCATCAGCAAGAATGCGCTGGCCGAATATATCTGGGGAGACCATATCGATTCGGTAGATTCTTTTGATTTTCTCTTTCAACACCTAAAGAACCTCAAGCGCAAACTTAAAGCTGCAGGAGCATTACTTGAAATAAAAAGCATATATGGCGTTGGATATCAATTGATCGGATCATGAGGACAATCAGACTGCTCAACCTCACCTCGATTGGTTATCTGCTGATTTTCGGTCTGTTGACGGCGGGCTTTTACTCTGCATTTTTTTTTATTGTGCAGAAAGCAGTGGCAGAAAGCACGGATGAAGCACTCTATAACCGAAAACAGCGGATATTGACCGAAATCACAAAAAATGGGGATAAGTTGCCCAATGACGCCTTTCACTTTACTGATTTTAGACTTTCCAAGGTACCCATTAACTGCAGGGCAAAAGATATGCTCAGCGATACAGCGATTTATGAAAAAGGTGAAGAAGACTCGTATGATTTCAAAAAGCTCACCAGTATAGTTCAAATTGGAGGAAAAAAATACCGTCTGGAGATTGTTGTGCCACAGATGGAAAAGGAGGCCATTGTTTCCAGCATAACAAAAACAATATCTCTGGTTTTGGTACTCATGGTATTCACTTTTGTTATTGCCACGCTCTTTTTTTCGCGTGCGCTATGGCGGCCATTTCACAGAACTTTGTCCAAACTGGATGAATTTCAGGTTGAAGGTAAAGAAAAACTGGAGATAGGTGCCTCGTGGATAGCGGAATTTGATAAGCTGAACAGATCTATTACGCACCTGACCTTAAGGGCCAGAGGTACCTTTGAAAACCAAAAGCAGTTTATCGAAAATGCTTCTCACGAACTTCAGACACCATTGTCTATAAACCAGTATAAACTTGAACAGCTTATCGATGACCCCGATCTCACTCACACGCAGTCAGGTATCGTTCAATCCCTTATCGATTCCAATCAACGGATGACAAGACTGAACAAAATCCTTTTACTGCTGGCCAAAATTGAGAATGGACAATTTCCCGAAAATGAATCAGTCAATATTAAAGCATTGACTGCGGATATTATAAAGAGGTTTGAGGATATACAGACAGCACTGGGAATATCAGTTGATATTTCCAATACCGAGGAAAATCAGTTACTTGGGAATAAAATGTTGATAGACCTGCTCTTATCAAACCTGATCAAGAATGCATTTGTACATAATATTGCCGGGGGAAAGATAATAATTGTGATCCGAAAAAACTGTTTCTCAATTTCTAATAGTAGTAACGGTGCAGAAATACCGTCAGATAAACTGTTCGAACGTTTTTACAAAAGCAGCAACCGAACTGAAAGCTGGGGACTTGGGTTGGCGCTCGCTCTAAGGGTTTGCCGCTTGAATGGCTGGGAAATACACTACAGTTACGCAAATCGGATGCATTCTTTTCAGGTGGGATTTTCTTGAAAATTAAGGTTCTTTGGCCTATATCATTGTTTTTGGACAGATGAAGATAAGCACTTTTAAAAATTGAAAACGATTTCCATAACTTTGGTTACAATCATTTTGAATTAAAAGAATCTTGCCTGGTACTGCGGCGTTTCAGTGAAATTGATGTGACTATAATTTTCTCATCAAGGAAGGGATGTTTCTGTCTCATATATTAATCTGTTAGGCTAAAAAGGTGCGTGGACGGTAACAATAGCAATCAAACAGAGTGCCCGATTGGGCACCCTGTTTGATTGCTTAAAATATC
Organism: Pedobacter fastidiosus; assembly: GCF_014306625.1. Taxonomy (GTDB): domain Bacteria; phylum Bacteroidota; class Bacteroidia; order Sphingobacteriales; family Sphingobacteriaceae; genus Pedobacter; species Pedobacter fastidiosus. The sequence goes on along the minus strand of NZ_JACRYL010000021.1, from coordinate 12,765 downwards.
TGTCCGATGCCAAAGAAAAATAGTCTGTCTTCTTTTGAGATCCCATAGTCAAAAAATAAAATAGTGGATTGGTTCCAGGATATTCTTGCGCCGGCACCAAAAGATGTTTTGATATTCTTGAAACTGATGTCCTGCCATCGGTCTCTTACGGTTCCGGCATCGAAAAATGGCGCAATGCCAAATCCAAAATATTGTTTGCCCAATCTAGCCTCAGCCAATCTTGCCCTAATTTCAAAGTTTGCAAACCAAACGGATCTCGCAAGGAACCTGTTGGCTCGATAACCGCGTAAGGATTGCCTCCCTCCAAGACTATTTATACTTCCATCAGGGCTCCATTGGTCCTGAAATTCAAAGAATGGGGCCTGTTTGCCAAAGATATTTCCCGCACCGAACCTTGCTGCAAAAACAGTCCTGGGTCCCACAGGCAGTTTTTTGTAATACCGTCCTTGAAGAAATAGCTTGTTAAAGTTGAATTGAGAACCAATGTATTTGCTTGAGTATTCATTGGCAGCTTCGAAATAAAACCCTTTTGTCGGGTCGGGTTCAAAATCCCGGGTATCGTAGATTAGAGCGGCCTGCAGAATCGAAATCCATCCGCCCTCAAGTCCCGAGATTTTTCCCTGTTGAAAGTCCCTTCTTAAAAGAGAGGTTCCGTTTAAGGCTTTTGTTTCCTGTCCGGTAAGGGGATCGACGGCATCTGTTTCCTTGCCTTCAAACGTGGCGTAGGCAAGGTGCTGGATTTCGTAACCGCCCATTAACCTCCAAACGCCCTTGCCCAGGGCGTAATCTGCCTTAAGATTCAGCATGAACTCTGTTTCCCTAAAGCGGTTCGAAAGTGCGTCGCTCACCATTGATGCCGCCTCGCCGGCCTGGCCCTGCCTTAATGTTTTTCTCGCTACATCAAATGCTTTGTAAGTACCGTATCCCGAACTGCCCATTGGGGCAGAGGGTAGGCGAAGCTCACCTAGGGTTTCTTCGGTTGAGCCAAAATATAGATTAGAAGGATTTTGCTGGGCCTTGAAATCCACCTTAAATCGCCATCTTGATCCTTTATAGTAGGGCACATCAAGTGAAAGTACCAGTTCTCTTGCATTTGAGGTATAATAGGCAGCATTGGCCTTAAACCTCATCAAATATGGGGTATAAGGAAAGAGCAGATTGTCCCGTTTTCCATTCCAATAGATGTTCGAACGTAATCCAAGTCCAAAACCGGTTACCGGGTCGGAGGAAAAATCGGGTATCCCTGTTAAAAAGGTACCTTCTTTTTTCTTTTGTAGATCGCTATCCGACATACGTTTTGATCGGATGAATGATAGTGTATCTTCCGTTTTTTTTAAGGTGTTAATCTGTTGCGCATGCAGTCCGAATGCTGCAGTCAAAAAGAGCAATGTTGCAAAATATTTCATAGGTATCATTTATTTAGGTCAATGATCCGGTAGAAATTGGAATTAATTTTGAATTTTTTAAAAAATGGAGTGGATCAGTCAAAATTGATCGAAAAGAAATGTCTCCCATCTATAAAATGGTAGTCAACCTTCCAATTGTGCCTGATACAGATTTCCTTAATGATTGCCAGACCGAGCCCGCTCCCTGCTTCGCTGCCTGAGGAAAACCGTTTAAAAAGCTGCTCCCTATTTAGCGACACGGTGCCAGAATTGGAAACCGTAAGTGCATTTTGGCTTAGCGTAATGCCGACCGCCCCTAAGTGAATATTGTGACGGATCGCATTGGAGAGCATATTGCTGATCATGACCTCAACCAGCGGCCGGTTCGCAAAACGTATCACATTTGGTAGGATATCCATTTCGGGTCGTCCATCAATAGAGTAGTGTTCCGAAATCTCCAGGGTAATCCTTTCGCTGAGCTCACTGAGGTTTATTTCTGTATGCTCTTCAAACTGATGGTTTTCGATCTTGGCAAGCATGAGCAGGTTGCGGTTTGTTCTTGATATCTTCGAAAGTGCCCAATTGATTTCCTCAATAATCTGGTATTGCCTGTCGCTCACCGGCTCATCCTGCAAAAGAATGTCCAGTTTTCCCTTGATCACAGCAAGTGGTGTCTGAAGTTCGTGTGAGGCATTTTCGGTAAATTCGCGCTGGCCTTTATACACCGTAATCGTATGCTGAATCAATTTTTCCAGTGCCTGGTTCAGTTCTGTAAATTCCACCACTTCAGAGGCCGAAAAGGTTATAGGCTTTTGATGGTTCAGATTGAATTCCTTGAGGTTCTGTAAGGCTACTCGGAAAGGCTTCCAGAGATTTTTGGAAAGTCTTTTGTTGATGATCAGAAATCCTGCAACAAGTATCACAAAGAAAATCAATGTCACGCCTGCAATTGCTATCACAGTTTCTTCGGTTTCCTCCATATTGGTTTCTATGGTCAGCAGAAAGGATTGCCCATTGATTTTTATGGGCCTCTGAAGTCCTCGGAAACGGTCTACTTCATAGCGTTTTAGATAAGGGTTTGCCCTCAGTTCAGTAAATACGCTGTCCTTAGGCCAGCTTGCCCCCTTAAGGGGCTCTAGACTCGTTCCCGGCTGGATTTCGTTCCAAAGTGCAATGCTTCTTTTTAACTCCTTGTCGTCAAGGCGCATTGCATTCAGCTCATGCGCGGTACGCATGGCAATAATATCATTATGCTCGTCGAGTTCTTTTAGCCAGATGTTATCAACTAGATAATAGTAGGCAGGTATACTTGCGGCAAGTACAAAAAGTGCGTAGATGCTGAATGATCTGAGTGATCTGTTTAGAAGTTTCGTCATTTTTCCCATTTATATCCCGTCCCGTAAACGGTTTTAAGATAACTCCCATAGCCACCCTCGGAAAGTTTTTTCTTTAAATTTTTTACATGTGCATAAACAAAATCATGGTTGTCGAACATATCGGCATAATCACCAGAAAGATACTCAGCCAAGGCACTTTTTGAAATTACCTTATTGGGGTTACCTATAAAAAAGAGTAGAAGGCCAAACTCCTTTTTTGTCAGCAGAACCTGATTGCCGTTTACAGTCACACATTTAGAGGGGAGATCTATTTCAATTTCTCGCTGGATAATCCTGTTTGAACTATTAAAGCTTTTTCTTCTGATAACCGAATACATCCTGGCAGAAAGTTCCGAGAGGTGAAAGGGTTTCGTGAGATAATCATCGGCACCTATATGAAGACCTGTAATCTTATCTTCTATAGAATCTTTCGCCGAAATGATAATTACGCCATCTTCATTGCCCTGGGCTTTAATCTCTTCGAGTAATTTTATCCCATTTCCATCAGGCAGCATGATGTCCAAAAGGATGCAGTCGTAATTGTGTCCAATGATCTTTTGCAGTGCACTTTTATAGTCTGGCGCAAATTCGCAGATATAATCTTCACCAGAAAGATATTCTGCTATGCTATTCGCCATAGCTGGCTCATCTTCAATTATCAACACTTTCATTTCTTCTAAACTAACTCTGAATTCTGAATTAATTTAGAAGTTGGAGCTTATTGAAGTGAGCGAGAACTTTTTTTCGAAGCTACGCACCAAGATCTGCGGCGACCCTCTTGAGAATCCCGACAGTTCCCAGATCCAATGAATGAATGTAAAAACCAAAGTAATTGAGCCCCGGCTACCACAGACAAATTTGTCTTGAATTTTTGTTTGTCGTTGCCTTAGTGACTGGTGGAACGGGATCAAATAAATTGGTTTGCCTGATAGATCTCAATGCAAAAGAATTATTGGAGTTTTTTTTGAAGATACTGTTCTATTGCTTAGGAGAGGTGCCTGCTTTTCGTTAATCATAGGTAACAGAGGTATTTCATTACCGTCACCCGGGTGATTGAAGCGACTTTGGCAAACTCATGCTGTTTGTAACATCCAACTGAGTTTTATTTAAGCCAATGATTTATTTTTTTTCCAACGAAACGGATAAAAAGGCTGCGAATATCGCATGCCCCGCTTGCTGCGTACGCATAATGGCATCGCTACGCTCAGCCACCCTTCGGGACTTATAGTACTCCGCCGCTTAAGGGCATTGCGGAATTTCTGGCTTTCTTTTTTTTCGTTTTTTCTTTTGAAAAATTCTTGGGAAGGGCGATTGAAAAGAGAAACAGAAAATAATTTTTTACCTAAAGAATCCGAAAATGGAAATTACAGGAAGATTGACCGCTGACGCAGTGGTGAGGACAGTTAAAGGGGACAAAAAAGTGGTGGGATTTACCATCGCATTAAATGACAGCTACCGCTCGGGCGATGAACGCAGGGAGGTTATCACGTTTATCGAATGTGCCTATTGGCGAAACGAGGGCATTGCCGAATACCTCAAAAAAGGGGGCTTGGTGCAGGTTTACGGACGAATCGGTGTAAATGCCTACCTGTCGGGCAACAATGAGGCCAAGGCCACATTGACCTTTCACGTTTCGGAAATCAAACTTTTTGGCGGTGGAAGTCAAAACAGTTCCATTGCCAAGGGAGCGAAAACTGCAGAACCCGTTAAGGATGACAGGGACAACAGCATGGATATTGATGGCGACCTGCCATTTTAGGCTCTACAAGATTTCATTTCACTTAAAACAGATTATCATGGCGCATAACTTAAATTACAACAGCGAAACAGGAAAACACAGCTTTTTCTCGGTAAGGGAAAAAGCATGGCACGGGTTGGGAACAATCGTGCAGGACTATCCCACATCGGCAGAAGCAATGAAATTTGCGGGGCTCGATTATACCGTTGAGAAACGTCCGCTTTTTACCCTCGATGGTCAGCAGATGAAATTGGGGCAGGAACTTGATTCTCAAGGGATAACCATAGGCTCAGAAAAAGACATCATAGTGCCGAATTATTCCGCTACGGTACGCACCGATAACGATGTGGTTCTGGGCGTGGTCGGTAAGGATTACCATGTGGTGCAGAACATAGATGCATTTTCATTTTTTGATGGCATCGTGGGCGGTGGCGAGGGCATCATGTATGAAACTGCGGGCGCACTCGGCAAGGGGGAACGCATCTTTATTACCGCCAAACTTCCATCTTATATCCGTGTGGGCAAGGATGACCTTATCGAACAATATCTGTTCCTCACCACTTCGCACGATGGTTTTGGTAGTATCACCGCCGCATTTACACCCGTGCGCATTGTCTGCAACAATACCCTAAATGCCGCAATGAAAACCGCACGCAATGCAATCAGAATCCGCCATTCCTCGGGCGCATCCGACAGGCTCTCACAGGCGCATACCCTTATGGGCATTTCCAATAAACTTGGCATAGAGATGGAAGAAATCTTTAACCATTGGGCAAAGGTTCGCATCACCGATACCGAAACAAAAAAACTCATTCAGCTTGCAATGGCACCAAACAGGGAAGTCCTGTCCAAATTGGAAAAGGGCATCGACGACGAAGCTTCCGCATGTTACCGGAACATCGTGGAAGAGGTGTTCAGCTATGCAATGGGCAATCCCTCCCAAAGTTTGGAAACGACCAAGGGGACGGTCTTCGGTGCTTACAATGCGGTAACGGGTTATTTTCAGAATGTAAGGAAGTTCAAGGACAGCGATGCGAAATTTCGCTCCATTACAGAGGGGACAGCCAAGTTAAGGGCGCAGACCGCATTTGATCTCTGCACTTCTTTTTCCAAAAATAATCAGCTCGCATTATTGTCCAATTAGTATTTCGGGGCAGGTTTTTCTGCCCCTTAAAAAAAATCACCATGAGTATCTTATCCGAACATACCGAGCGGAGAGCCATTTTGGAAATCGCCAAAGCCCTCCGTCTTTTTGCCCGTTTTGATTTTCTCCTGCTTTCCGCAGAAGATGCACACCGATTAAGGGAGGCAGAAAACCTGCTGAAATCCATTGTTGGAAACAATGGCTACACCGCCCGTTTTTCAAAAAGGCGTGGCACAAGTATTTTGAAACTTAAATCTTGAATATCATGAAAACGAATTTTTTTAGGATGCTTGACCGTCTGAACCCCACAGGCGAATGGAAAATCTGTATCGCAAGAAAGGACAGCCAGATGATCCTTTCTGTTCTCTTGCTAAAAGGCGAGCATGGAAGCAATATTCCACCAATGGTGTTTTCGGGGCTTCCCGAAGAACTTGACGAGGGGTTTTACCCCGCTATGGAAAAGCCTGTCGGGCAGGTCACCTCACTTTTTGTCAACCTCGCAGAACATGCCCAAAGCCTTGAAGAGGCAAAAAAGGCAATAAGGGACAGGGCAGGGGCAAAGCCTGCAAAAAGCACCGATGGTGCAGATGCCCTTGGAGATAAAAAAAATGCCTTTGAGGATGCCATGAAAAACGTGCAGGAACTCAACAGTGCCTGCAGGTACTCGGATGCAATTTCGGCATTGCCTGCTGAAACAGATTACCCCGATAAAAAAACAGAAATTGAAAAATTAAGGGCAGAACTTGAACGGAAAGCCGCACAGCTTAGCCTGCTTTAAAAACAACAGATATGTTATCCACCACGATATTAAAAAGGGTTTTCCTGCACAAGGTGCGGGAAAACGAAATGACCCTCGCTGACCCGAACCCCTCGCTGTCCCCACAGGAAGTACTGAGTTTTTATTCGGGAACTTACCCCGCACTCACCACCGCAAAGATTGAGGGACCCGAGATTGCAGATGATGCGGTACAGTACCGTTTTCAGACCACCCTCGGGACAAAAGGATAAAACCCATGAACCAAAAAAGAGCAAAATGTACAGCAACCAAACCATACAGTCCCCAATGGTACAGACACCAGAGATTGGGCAGTTTTATAGAAAAAATCGACCGACCGAAAGATGCTTCGCAGTTGACCGGAATACCACAGAGCCACAGGCCAAAGCCCTCGCCCCTGGGATTTCAAGACCTGCTTTTCTAAGCAGGGCGCATCCTCCAAAGATTGGGAAATTTCTGCCCGAACTTCGGGCTTATGCAAGGATAGAAAGGGAATTTAAAACCTCCCTTTCCAATCTGTGTGCGCTTTACGATATAAGTGAACCTGAAATGGGCGGAATTTTTCCGATGAATATCTCGGGAGCATTTGAAAAGGTAGCCGAGGCGTTAAGCAATAGCCACGGGGAAATCAAGCCAAAGATTATGCAGGACAAATCGGGAAAAGTATGCCTTGCTACCCAAAAGGTATTCGATACCCGAATGACGCTCTACTACCTGCCACTTTGCTCCTTATGGGAAATGATGAAACAAAAGGACAAAAAGAGTGAAACCGCCCTTTTGCTTTCCGTGCTGTCCTATCTCTTTCAGATAGCAGGTGTTCCCCATTTTGCCGAGACTTACAGCTACCTCGATGGTATCTATGAAATGGTAGCGGAATGGAATGATGAACAGGAGCAGGATGAAGTGGAAGAGCCTGATGCGGAATTTATAGCAGCCCATTTTTCCATGATGAACGAGGCGGGGATAATCCTGCTTTCGCAGATGAACAGTCCCAAAAACCTCGCTCGGTTTCGGGGAAGGGTCAAGCGGTTTAAGCCCAAAAACGCACAGGGGAAAGCCCTGCTCAACTGCGCCAAAAATGCACTGCAATTATTCCGTGCTTTTCCTGCCCGCTCCGTGATGGACAACATGGCAATCCCTGCATTGGAAAGCGAAGAGGACAGCTTCATCCGCTCCGAGCAGTACATGGGTTTTTATTGGAGCAATAAGGACTGCGTCATTGACAGCGTGATGGAATATGTAAATGCCGAACTGAGTGAACTCTGCGAGATGGAAGAGCCTGTCAGCGTTCAGTATTTTGATTGTCCGCAGGATAGGGAATCCCATGACTTCACTTTTGAGGAAAAATTCTTCGCCCTTCTAAACGAGATTACCGACCATTTAACTGACCTATCATGAAAGATATTACAGACCTGTTTTCGGAAGCCTTTCTTCCCGTAAAGGCACTGCTATTTTATAAATCCACAAAAGACCAGTCCTTTTATGTAGAGAGCCATGACCTTGACAAAACAGGGGTAGCAACAAATGTGCATCCCCTCAATGAAAGGGAAAGCCTTGACCTTGGCTCAAAACTTCGGGCATCCGAGGATAAGGCAGATGGCTTCTTGAACCACAAAGCCCTATTGCCCGAAAACCTGCTGTGGTATTCAACACAAATCGATGGAGGGGCAATGTGGTACACCCAAAAAATGCGGGTCAGCCTTTTGTTTACCCCTGCACTTTCGATTCCCGATGGCTTGGCCTCTATACCACCGCTTTTGTGGAAAGCATCCAAAACAGGTTTACAGGTTTGGGCTTTGGAGAATGGGACAAGACCGCAGGCAAATACCATCCTTTGCCTTGCGCCATTCTTCAATGTTTATGCCGATGGGTGTGTCTGCATGGGCAACGTGAGCATCCATATTTCAAGGGATTGCAGTCTGTTGGATTTTATGGAATTATGGACGAAATATTTTTTTGCAAGTACGTTCTCCCATCTCTTGGTGGATAAATCGCCCGTTAAGACCAACATCGTTCAGCTCTGGCAGAGCCTTGTCGGCAGTGACAGAGCTTTCCCGATGAACCAGCTAAAAAAATCAAAATCAAAACTTTCCGATATAAGCTTATGAAAACCATCAAGGAGAAAATCCATATTGTTGCGCCCTATCTGCTCAATCCCACAAATGCTGTTTCGGTAAACCTAATTGGCGCAGGGGGAACAGGCTCACAATTGTTGACCGCACTTGCAAGGATGAACTATGCCCTTAACAGCTTGGGGCATGCAGGCTTGCAGGTCACCGTTTTTGACCCCGACCAAGTGGAAAATGCCAACCTCGGCAGGCAGTTGTTCTGCGGGCATGAGGTCGGAATGAACAAGGCCGTGGCAATTTGCAATAGGGTCAACCGCTTTTTTGGGACAAACTGGAAAGGCATTGCAGGGAAATTTATGTATGAAAACGAGGATGACCGTAAAAATCAGTTTATGGCGAATATTACCCTTTCCTGTGTAGATACCGTACAGTCACGCCTTGAGATCGGTGAGGTTTTGACCAAACATTCCAATTGTCAGAGGAAAAGGGACAGCCCAATGTATTGGATGGATTTTGGCAACACAAAAGATGCAGGGCAGGTCTTGCTCTGCTCTATGCGAAACATTATCCAACCGATATCAAACACATTTGAAACGGTTTCCGCTCTTCCTGCATTCCTTTCCGAGTTTGAAGCCCTGGGTATTGCTGAGACCAACGAGCCGAGCTGTTCCCTTGCGCAAGCACTTGGGAGACAGGATCTTTTTATTAATTCCTCACTTGCCAATCTTGGGGCATCCCTGCTCTGGTCAATGTTCCGTGAGGGTCTTATCAAATACAGGGGATTTTACCACAACTTAAAGGATTTTAAAACACAGCCCATAAGATTATGAAAATTGTTGATTTGGAGGGAAGTACACTCACAGTAACGGATTTGAAGTAAGCCATCCGACAGGCGGATATTTTCAGGCATTTGCGCCATAAAAACAACAGATTTGAAACATTGGATAAAAGATTAATAGCCTATTGGGAAGATATATATCAGAAATTAATTAATAATAAAGGTTAACTGTCAGCCAAATTTGGCCGTCCTCCGGACGGCCCGAAAGCCTCGCGTTCTTCGAACACTCGGCTAGGACTTTCTTTAATTTCAATAAATTCGGATAATGTTGAAGCTATCTTGCTAACTTAAGCGGTTAACTTGATTAATGTCATCAAAATTATTATATGTACCCATTTTCGTGAAAGTAAATTTCTACTGATTTGCAGTTATTACGTTCGAACAACATTGAGCATGTTTTCTATCCGATATTCATCAAGCAATTGCCCGGGTGACCACTTGATATTCAGCAATGAACTCAATAAATCATAGTATTAATAGGACTTGAAGTACCAAAATGAATTAATAAACTTAAAAATGCCGTTGTGTTTTAAGCTTCTTACTGTTTTATTATGCAACGAATTCGTCTCCAAATCCGAAAATTAACGGATTATTATTTTCTGCGTGTCATCCATGTATATAGTTTATTTTGATTTGCTTAGGTGCTATGGAAACTGTTGGACCTAAGATAATGTTCTACTGTTAATGTATAATTGAAGTTTAATATTAATGTATTATTAGGTTTGGCATCTCTCTCAAGCGAGGGAATAATATCATCTTTAAATATGGGGCTTCAAATATCGCGTTGTATACATTGTTTAAATGGGTTGGCTGGATAAGATTGAGATATTGTTCGACCTGTATATTATTGTCGCCAGCGAGTTGTTGAGGTTGTCCAGCTTTTGTTCCCTACTGGGGGGACTGGCCCCTTGATTTTACTTTTTAGCATGTCGTAAAATCATTTTCTATTTTTATCAAGATTGTATAATTACGATTGGTTAGAAGCTGGCATAGTAAAAGGAGATTTTAAGGGATATAATAGAGGTTCTGATAATTGTTCTGCCACACCTCGACTTTGATAATTTTACTTGTGATTCGATACAGCCCTATTTTGTAGAAGTAGTCTACATACTCTTCAATATTGGCGATTGTCTTGGGAAAATCGTAATTTTGATTGGATATCTTGATCATATCATCTTCGTAAGGTGTAATCCATAACGCCTTTGAAATGTTTGTATTTAAATACCAAAGGATAAAATAGTTATAGGTAGTGGGGAACTTGTGTGCAAGGTCGAAGACATTACCAATTAGAATAAGCCTGTTAATTTGTTTTTTGATCGCATTTGTTGGATGTTTGTTATCTGTTCAAATTCTGTTCTGGCTTTGAATATTTCCACATATTCCGCCCCCAATTTCTAATATTTTCAGCTTCTGCAAATTTTAAATTGTATCCTCTCGTGTCACATATCGATTTTCCACCAGGTGCTATATAACTTGATGTTGCAATAAGCCCAGTTGTGGCATTCTCAAACAGCACGTCAGTGTAAAAAGATTTAACAGTTTCAATCGATACTTTGTTTTCAGCTTTGTACCTTTTGCATTGGATCAGCATATGTGGCGCTGTGGTTTTGGAGGTATCGCTAAATACCCTTATATCTACACCCCCGTCATTTGACCCAGGCCCCAATATCACCTTGTAGCCTTCACGGCGAAAATACTCAGCACAAAAACGCTCGAAATTACGCCAATGTATCGTTTCAATCTCGTGCCCGTTGACTGCGAGATAATCCAAGAATTTTTGCTCAAGAAAAATGTTTTCGTTTTCAGAATTTATTTCGCAGTTAAATAAGTCTGAGAGTTTACTTGCTTTATCCCATTTTTTTGAGCTAGGTATAATGCAACTTTCATCACACCGTTCGTAACCAATATTGGCCATAGCCCTTGAAATCTCAATAGGCAGTTTTTTCTCCTTATGTATCCGCCTAGCGATTTGTTCCGGACTAAAATTGATGTTCTCTTGAAGAAGATTATTTACCAGAGATGTTGAAATACCAAGACTGTGGATATCCCCAGTCTTTTGAAGATACTCTTTCATGACCTGGTAATCTTTTCGGGTTTGAGATTCCGTAGGCAGATTCCCCACACGTTTTCTAACATACGTAAACATGCTCTCAATATCCTCCACACGTATTCTAACGAATTTTTTGAGATCATCCTTTTTTAAGTAATCCTGATCAAATGTTTCTAAAAGTATTTTTTTGAAGATTTCCCTGTCGATTAGTAATCCCGCCTTAATTCCAACATATTCCGTAGCCGCGTCATAAAAGTCGCGCAGACTAAATGTAACTGCACTCATGTTTTTTATTTTGAATGTATTAAAAAATTCTATAATAATAATAACTTATCGTTTTATAGGGATATATAAATAGTTATTTGTGTACCTTATTTTTAATATAAATTTAGGTTTCGCCTTTTATCATTTTCTGATTTTGATTAAAATCAGTTCAAATTCACCTCTCAAACCGAAAAGCTATGCCAACCAGTCGGAATCGCAAAAAGAAAAAAACAGTTAGGAAAATCAAATTGCCCTCTCTGGAGAAGCTTAAGGAAGAAATGCGTGCAAAGGGTTATGCTCCAGATCCGATTAAAATGAGGTATTTTGAAGCTGAGTTTGATGGTCACGGGGATAGCACATATCAGGAGCGTCTCGAAGGACTTAGAGCTGTAGGAAAAAAAGCAAACGAGGAATTTCCTGAAAAATATAGCAATATTCAGAAATGGTTTGAGCGCTACGATCAGCCACAGCTACTCTCTTTTTCTTTTTACTATTTTATGGTTTCTCCTGCAGGCTATGATGAAGAGGCTGTAAAGGGCTCACTTGAATTCCCTCCCTACTATCAGGAGCTTTTGCAGGCTTTTGCTTTAGCGCTTCCTAGAAGCTGCCAGGGGCGTCCGATGTCGGAAGAGGCCGAGCAGTTCAAAAAAGATCTGAAAGAAATAGGAGAGCTAAATAAACTTAAACACTTCAATTTCCCAGCCTCTGTCGTTTCAGCTGAGGAACTTCCGTCCCATCTTCTCCGTACCGAAATGATGATGCATACCACGGCTGTACGCAATTGGTCTTATGATCACAAGATGAAAGCGGTTACACTTGCACTGGCTGAAAGGCTTTCTGCAAATTTTATTTCAGTCAACGGCTTTCATCCGGTATTGTTCTTGAAATTAATTTACAGAATGACTGAAGAGGTGGAAGAGCGTATTAACGAACACAGGCTTAAGACTATGGAAATTATGCGACACAAGCAATACGATAAATTAATAGACTGTTATGAAGCGAACTTTCCGATAAAGCATTCAAATGTTGAAGAGAGGAAAAAGCTCTGGGTGGATAAACCGCTTCAAATTGACCCCTCTTCGCCAATCTAAAAAGTTCCCCTTAGCCGAGTTAATTTGATAAGGTT
>NZ_JACRYL010000020.1:36130-75751 GCF_014306625.1 Pedobacter fastidiosus | reverse complement strand
ACGATGCTGAGCGATGGAATAAAATTGAAAGATAAAGAAAAGGAAGTTAAGGTATTGGATATTGCAGAAATTACGGCAAGAGCGAATGGGCTTTAAAGCCTTAAATCCCCTAAAGGGACTTTGACTTTCTAAAGTTCATGTAGAGCTAAAGAAGACAATCAGTTTTAACCTCCGTTATGCAACACTTTGGTTATGTTTCTAAAAAAACGCTGTAATAGCGAACTTTCTTCGGTAATAATTTCCGCATCAGCTTGCATACCGTTTTTTAGTACAATCTTTCTGTTTGCATCCTTATTCTCAAAATGTTCGAAACTTACCTTGGCAATAAAAACGCTATCGCGATAGGCAACATCAGAAATGTATGTTAATTTACCCCTAATCAGACCGTACTGCTCAAACGGATAACTCCGTAATTTAACCAATGTGCTTTCTCCTTTATGTATTTTACCCATATTGTACTGGGGAATTTGCACTTCACCAAAAAAATCCGAATTGCCTGGGTTCACAATAAAAATTTCTTGGCTAGCCATAACATTTTGGTTTTGTTGAATAATGCCCGCAAAGCTTAATTTCCCCGCCACCGGAGCACTTAAAACATGTTGTAAAATCCATGCATCGCTCTCGGTAATGCATTGGTTTAGCACCTGTACAAACTTGGCTTGCTCCTCTGCAATGGTGTGTTTTAAATCTAATAATTCCTTTTCTTTTGCGCTATAACTGCTCGTATTGTTTAATATTGATGTTTCGGTTTGCTGCAATGGGTATTTGGAAGCCAAATATTTATTCTCCTGTTGTGCAAACTCGCTCCTAGAAATTACCTTGTTTTTATACAATTTTTGGTAGGCTTTGTATTCTTCTTCTTGATTGGCATATTCTAGTTTTTGAACTTTTTGCTGCTGATAAATTTGAGATTTCAAGGCGCTAATATCTTTTAAATCTTTCTCTAAAAAAGCCATGCGATTAAGGTAATATCCGTTTTTCTGTGTGGATTGATATTGCAGATACTGCTGGTAAAAATTTTGATAACTGCTTTGCAATTCGCCAAGGTTTAAGCCTGTAGGTAGCCTTGAAATTTCATTGATATTGATTGATATTTTACCTTGAAATGCCCTTAATGCTGCATTAAGCTGTAAAACATCTTTCGGAGTTGCCGTACTTTCAAAATAAGCCAAAGGTTGGTTTTCTTTTACCATTTGTCCATCAGTAACCAACAAAGCAGTTAATTTTCCGTTTTGCTTAGCCAACACCTGCTTGGGCGAATTTAATGAGTTTACCTTTAGGTTTACTTTCACTACATCTGGATATTCAATTAAAGCCGAAAGCAGAACAATACCGGCCAAAACGGCAAAAATTAGGGTTATACCCCAACGCAAAATCCATGTTGGTACAGCCGTAATTATTTCTTCCACTTCTTCAGATCTAGCTTCAGCCTCACCTAAGTGAAGGACATTGAGACTGTGCATTTTGTTAGTTTCAGATACTTCGTTTGGGTTTTGCGCCACATCTATTTGCTCATTTTCCATTTTATTAGTTTAATTGCATATTACTATTCAGTTCCTTTCTTTCATTTTAGCGGAGTTGCTTGCCTAATCGCCATTCAACTTACAAGCAAATGGTTGAAAACCACAACCCAATGTTTCCCTTCCTTATGGCGGAGGATTATGCAAACCAAGTCAAACAATAACCTTTCAAAGGTTTAGCCGTGATAAGGCTACAACTCCAACTGGTTTTTTACCAACTGATAATACTCGCCTTTGCTTTGTGTTAATTGCGCATGGGTACCTTGTTCTATAATAATTCCCTTATCCAATACCACAATATTATCGGCATTTTTCACAGTACTTAAGCGATGCGCAACCACAACCACCGTTCGCCCTTTAAAAAAACTTTCCAAATTCTCCATAATCACTTTTTCGTTATTGGCGTCCAAAGAATTGGTTGCCTCATCAAAAAAGATATATTCAGGGTTTTTATAAACTGCCCGTGCAATTAAAATCCGCTGCCTTTGACCCTGACTAATGCCATTCCCTTCAGCACCTATTTTTGTGTTTAAGCCCAAGGGTAAGCTTTCAATAAAATCGGTAATGTTTGCAATGTAGATGGCATTTTTTAACTTAACCATATCTGGATATTCATCGCCCACGGCAATATTTTTAGCTATACTATCCGAAAATATAAAGCCATCCTGCATCACAGTTCCGCACAAGCCTCGCCAAAAGCGAAAGCTTATCTGGTTGAGGTAACCATTACCAACCCTAATATCTCCTTTTTGCGCTTCATAAAACCGCAACAGTAACTTTAAAATGGTGGTCTTACCACTGCCGCTCATGCCTACTATTGCAGTGGTTTTTCCTTCAGGAATATTGAGGTTAATTTGCGACAAAACAGGCTCATTTCCTGCGCCCGGATAGGTAAAAGTCAAATCCTGTAATTGGATACTTTTATCAAATGGGAGTTCTTTAACAAATATTTTATCTACAGATTCTTCATCATCCATTACCCTAATTTCGTTCAATCTTTCCAGTGAGATTTTGGCATCTTGCAATTGCTGGATAAATCCCAAAAGTTGCTCTATCGGGCTATTTAATTGCCCAATAATGTATTGAACAGCCATCATGGCCCCTAAGGTTAATTGCCCATCAATAACCGATTTTGCCACCAAAAAAGTAATGAGGATGTTTTTTCCCTCGTTTATAAAAAAAGTTCCTGCCTGTTGGTATTGGCCAAGTGCTAAACTTTTTACATTAAAACGGAACAAACCCGCTTGTATCCGCTCCCATTCCCAACGCTTTTGTTGTTCACAGTTATTCAATTTAATCTCCTGCATGCCGCTAATCAATTGAACTATTGCATTTTGATTTTTAGCTTCCAAATCGAATCTTTTAAAATCGAGTGTTCTACGGCTCTTAAGAAACAGTACAACCCAAATACTATATAACACACTGCCTACTAAAAAAATAAAGAAGATACTGAGATTGTAATAGGCTAAAACAAAGCTAAAAACAACCAAATTGAACATAGAGAAAACGACATTCAACGAAGAGCCTGTTAGAAACGACTCTATCCGATGCTGATCGTTCATACGTTGCATAATATCGCCCATCATTTTCGCGTCGAAGAAACTCATCGGCAGTTTCATCAATTTGATCAGAAAATCAGTCAAGATGGATATATTTACCCTAGTACTAATATGCAATAAAATCCACGAACGAATAAAATCTACACTAATACGCCCAACGACAAGCATAGTTTGCGCAATAAGAATGACGTAAATAAAGTTTAAATTGCGGGTATTAATGCCGATATCAACTACCGATTGGGTAAGGAAGGGCAATATTAACTGCAATAAGCTACCTACTCCAAGTCCTATAAAAAGCTGCGCAACTAAGCCCTTGTAGCGGTAAAGGTATTTGAGAAGATAGCTAATGTTTAGTCCATCGGTTTTATCGCCTTCTTGGTTATAAAAATCGGGCGTGGGCGAAAGCATTAGCACAATACCTTCGCTATGCCCATTATTGTGAGCGCTAAGCCAATGTTTATGAAATTCGGTGTAGGTAAAGGCGATTAAGCCTTTGGCCGGGTCTGCGATGTGGTATAAATTCCTCTCTGGTGGGGAGGATTTAAGTGGGGCTTTATACAGTACAACAAAATGATTTTGATTCCAATGCAGTATGGCGGGCAATTCTATTTCCTTCAATTGTTGCAAAGTAAGTTTGGCACCAGTGGTACGAAAACCAATTTTTTCAGCGGCTTCGCTAATGCCCAACAATGATACTCCTTCCCTATTGATGCCAGAAATCTCTCGCAGTTTTTGTAAACTGAAATTTTTGCCATAATGCTTGGCTATCATGCGTAAGCAGGTAGGACCGCAATCCATTTGATCGGCTTGGAGGTATGATGGAAAAGATTTGCTTATCATTAATTTAGAAGCCAAATTTTTGCGTAACTATCCTGCTGACTCGAGGAAAGACAAAGTCCAGTTAAATTGGAATTATTTGGAAAATCTATAGTATAGTTAATATTAAATTCTTTACAAAGTGTTATGTGCATGTAAGATGTAAACACATTAAAAGAAAAATCATTTTGAGTATTTGACCATTCAATGTAGATACTTTTTGCTGTTGCTAGCCAAGGACTATCTTTCAATTTAACCGCAACATTCGTGTATGCATGAACTAAATAAATAAAGTTTTTTTTCGTGAAAAGGCTTTTCTCTTCAAAGATTCTTTCCAAAAAGCCAGTTATTTGACATATACCTTTTTCTGCTGTATCGGTGTTAATGTGAATGGAATAGAGCTTTTGGAAAAATATTAAACTTTGTGATAACAAAAGAATTTCATCTTCATCAAGATTAGAAATTTCTCGCTTGAAAACCCCAGTTTCCTCATCTAAAAAATAATCCAATAGCTCATCTGATAATAAAACTAAACATTCATTTAAGCAGATAGTAGTGTAGCGATTTACATTCGGGTTTTTAGCCTGAAGGCGTTTGTAGAAAAACAGGGCTTTTCCTAAAATACCTTCCGCTAATGTTGCATTTGCACTTCTAGTATAAACAACAGCTTTATAAAGTTCATCATCAATGTCACTTAATACTTCATCTGAATTAATATCAATATAATTATTTTGCGAAAGCCATTCAATACCGTACCCAATACCTGCCAAGCCATCCGCATAATTCAAGGATTCTATATCTGCTATCTGCTCGGCAATATGATTTAATAGGTCTTGTGCCTTTTCTTTAAGAACCTCATCTGATCGTTCTACAGCCATTAAAAATGTTGCGATACAGATACCCATTTTTCCATCTAACAGCCCAAGTGAATTCAGCTCTGTTATATAATCTTCTCTCTCTTTTAACATTTCCAATCCCAAGTTTTAATATATTCCTCCAATTCTGATTTGCTACTATTGGCCACTCTTAGATATTCATTCATCAATTCGATATTCTGATCTAGATTTTGATAGCCACTATTTTCATACCTCTCATGATGTAAATGAAATAAAGGGCCACGTACTCTCTTGGTTTCATATCCAAGAATTTTCATCCTTTTAATTCGCTCAATATCTTCAGGTCCCCAAAATTTAATTTTTTCATTGTCATACCCTATTTTACTATAAGAACTTTTGTTTAAGAAGATAGATCCTCCAACTGCCCTCCTAGCATAATTTGATTGTTTATTTGCATTATGTACCAAAAGTTTTTCGTCTAGTATCTTAATAAACATGGCTTTCAATAAAACATCTGTTCCGCAACAATTCCCGTCATAAGGTAAAACTGAGTGGTATCTGGTACTTCGTAGTATCTCTACTGATTCAACTATCTGACTAATTGGTATAATTATATCAGCATCGTATATCGAGATATAAGGTGTTGTGGCTTTTTGTATTAAAACATTATTATATTTTGTTCGATGCAATTTTATCTGTTTGTCTTTAACAAATGAATAATTTACATCTTCATGAAGTAAATCTTTTTTAAGCTTTGGTTCTGAATCAATTTCAAGAAGCAAAATATTTGTGTCAAAATGATGGAATAAATATTTTGTAACGGCGTATATGTTCTCTAATCTATCTTGCGAATCCACTCTTACAGTTATTAAGAAAGAAACATCTTTTAAATCAACCCTCTTTTTTTCAGCTTGTTTATTATATTCTTTTATAGTTTGCACTAGGGCAGAGCTACATATATTCTTATTTATTTTGCTAAAATCATCAAAAAAAGGGCTACAATTAAAATAATTGTTTTTTCTAAAAATGGTTTTATCCTCTAATTTAACATGGCCAGTATAGTGTAGTATCTTGTTTTCAGTCCATTCTGAAATTGGACTATCTGCCCAACTAAATTCTAATTCTTTATGTACTTTAAACTCTTTGTTTAATAAAAGTGCATTCCACCAAAGTACCCACATATCAGTTACCCATGGATCAATCGTATTAGCCTTTTCCCGGAAACCTCTTTCTGCCTTATAGTGTGATAAAAATTTAAATAGTTTTTCACAATCGCTTTCAACTTTTTCCCAAAAATTTACACTGCTTTTTTTAATTATATATTGTGCGCCACCAGCATTGGCATCATTATTAAGAACCTGCTCTGGTTTAACTCCAACTATTTCACACATGCTATTGAACAGATTAGCATCGCTCGTTTGCATAATGTAATTGGTATCTAAATAAGACCTAGTATCAGATACATACCATGTATCATTCTTAACTAATTGTTTAAAGTCTGGTAAGGCAGAAAATATAATATCAGAATCATGATAAAAAATTGTTTCCCTTTCCAAATCGGGAAAAGCCTTTAAATGCTTAGCGATAATGTGTGGACGAACAGAGGATAAATAATTTTTTTCTAATCGTGTATCTTCATAAACATGAACGTTAACAAGTGCATTATCTAAAATAAATTTTTTAGACTCAATAGACAAACCTTTTCGGGCCTCAAATCCAATTAATATGTGGATATGATTTGGATTTATGCCTAACTTTATAAAGTTGAACAGTTGCAATTGCAATTGCCACAAGAAATAGTATTGATCGGGCTGGGCAGAAAGATAAATCATATTATAGTTTAATTTATCATTCCTATTTAAATAGCTTTTTCAATTTTTCGTCAAGATCATCACTCCTCCCATTCATGTCTATCCCTATAAAACGCTCTATAGTGACCCAATTCCTTAAAGCATTGATAAAAAACAACTTTAGTATTCCTGTATCACAACTTGTTAATTCGCCATGAAGGAAGGAGTTGTTTAATTGTCCAATGGTTTGTAAACCAATAAAATTTAAAAAGAATAAAATTTTTATCCATCTACTTTCAAAATCAAATTGCCTCCTGATAAGTATTAGTTGAACAAAATTTTTCATAATGCGACAATTTAAGTAGAGCAATGAAATTTAAAATAGCTGTTTTAACAATTCTTAGTTTTATTATTAATAGTTATTTCATTAACTTTTCTAGCGTCTTAATCAATTGCTCCCCTCTTAAATTAAAGCCAACAACCTTTCCATCAGATTCAACTAAATAATTAGTAGGTATTGTATTTATATTTAATTTTTCAGCTATATTTCCACTACCAAATGGGTTAAATAAATTTATAAATTGTTGTATTCCATCTTTTATTATTGCTTTCCGCCATTTGTCTTTATCTATTTCTTTATCAATTGAAATTGAGATAATATTAAAACCTTTTTTATGATATTTATTATAGGCTAATTTTAAGTTTGGATTTTCAGCTCGGCATGGTCTGCACCAGCTTGCCCAAAAGTCAATTAGAGTATACTTATTAAATAAATCTCTACTCTCGACTTTATTTCCACTTACATCATTCAGTTTAAAGACAGGCATAATGTCTCCAATATTTAGCTTTGGTTTAAATGCATTTTTTTGATCTTTAAGCATTTCTGATAACCGAGTACCATATTTAGAGTTCTTTAGAGAATCTGGGAATGAATCAAATACCTGTTCGGCTTCTTCAATAGGGACAATGGACATTACTGCAAATGGCATAAAATTAAACAAACCTACTTTAGAGTATCTATATTTTTTTACCAATTCTAAACGGGCAATTCTTGCTTCATAAAAATTTTCTTGCCTTGCTATATTTTTTTGCTTAAAGTTTTCTTGTTTGTTACTAATTAACGAATCAATGGCTAAAAAAAGACTATCTTTCCTATTTTTAAATAATGTTTCATTATTCACAAATACTGTTTGAATTTCATTTGGCTCACCCCCTAAAACATTGAATTCTGACTTTTTTGCTTTATAAGTTATTTCTATCTTAGGTTCAAGGATAAACTCTCTAAGTATGATCTTTTCACTTGAATATGGCAACCTTGTAATTGTATCGGTATTGCTTAAAAGAACCAGTCCAATGGTAATTTCGCCAGTTAATTGTTCTGGCATATAGCTACCAACAAAGGAAAAATCATTGCTCTTAATTTCTTGTTTAGAAATTATTTCATAGTCATTATTAAATAAGTATGCATATTTAAATAATTTAGCATTATCAACATTTCCTTTAATTGAAAATGTTAATGATTGAGAATATCCTGTTACTTGGATAAGCATGAGAAATATTATTATTTGAAATAATTTCATCTTTTTAATATATAGCAGTAAGTAGCATTATTAGTAAAAAAAATCTAGAGTTTAAAATAAACAGGGTAATATATAAATTACCCTGTTAAAGCCAAGCTAAGTGGCAGAACCTCCACAAGAAGTATCACATGCTGTTACTTTGGCTGAATTTTGAGATTGAGTATGATTTTTATCATCCCAGCCAGCCATGCATTTATTGAAACAAACAATATAAGTTGTCTTTGTCGTAACTGCTCCACTACCTCCCATTACTTTCTTCAATTGCGTTCTGCTTAGTACTTCTGCACTTGAAAAATTACTTTTGTTTAAATTTAATTTTTTCATGATTAAAATTCTTTACTTTGGTTTTTTAAGATTTTGTTGTCCTTTCACGCAAGGTCAACTTAAGCGATACCGATTTACGTCGATATTCGTTCTGGGGGCTTTTCGTTTGCAACCGTGAGCCCCCTTTTTACGAAAGATTTTCCCTAAGTCCTCCTTAGCATGGAGGACTTTCAACTTAATAAATATTTAATATCTTCCAACCGATAAGGCTCTGGCAATTTATATCCGTTAATAAAAATGGTTGGTGTAAAAGTTATGTCAGCCATACTGCACCAATTCTTTTGGTTCTCCATGGCCATAGTTATTTCACCATTAAAACTTAATGGATATCTTTCTATTAATTGGTTATATTTAATACCAGCTTGATACCAATTACCCAATATAAGTTCCGTTTCTTCATGATTTTTCAGATTTCCAAATGCAGTCAGGTGCCTCGCCACTTTAGTTTTTTCATCATGATCTTGATTGTTCGTGCTAAAAATTACTTTTAATTGTAATTCATCTCGGCTATCCAGCCAATCAGCTAATACTTCATGTGCCTTACCACACGGACCACAAAACGGATTACTAACCATTGTGATTACTGTTTCAGCATTAAGATTTCCCAAAACAATTGGCATTAAATCATCAGGCACTGCATAATGGGGTTGATTTGTTAAAGCCTGCTTGAATAAATGACTATTATATTTAAATTTTTTCAACTGATCTTTTATAGGCTTGAGTTGTGCCGCATCTAAAAAAAATGGTTTCAAAAAAGCCCAGATGATAATTGGAATGGTAAAGCTGAGGACTAAAAGACTGAGGCGGAAAGAAGTGAGACTAAAACTGAAAGACCAAAGACTAAAGCCCAATGCTGTTAAAAATTCACACACCAACAAAAATTGAACCGTACAACATAAAATACACCATTTTTTAAAACGGTATTGGTAGCTTATCGAGTAAATGGTATATGGCAAAGCCAAAACATTTAGCCAAGCCAATAAGAACAGGGATGATGGAACAAGGAGTAAGCACAGCAAACTACCTGAAAAATAGAAAAAACCCACTTCGCTCCAGCTAAGCCAACTGGTTACCTTAGCAGCGTCAGACTTTAAGATGGCGTTACAATCATTTTCCCCACCCAAACCACATAAATTCTGTATAAATGGATTATTAGAATTAATACTTTGCATTAACAATAAAATACTTACACCAACTCCGGCAAGTTTGATTATACTCAATAATAGATATGGCCAAGAAAATGATATTGCACCAACTGCCAAATAAAAAGCACCTAAAATTACTAACAGCCCCAATGGCAAAACCAGGTTTTGCAGAAAATACTTAAACTGGTTTTGCTTATAATCTTTCTCTCCACTTTCTTCAGTTTTTTCGGCGTGTAAGGCAATCCCATCCCAGCGGTTTAAAAATTCGTCTTCTGAAATTATTGCATGTTGATTATTTTCATCTGAATAATAAACTTTATCATCAGCAATATTTAGAATTAAAATGAAGCGACCTCCCTCTTCCTCTAAATGCGCTAAAAAAGGAAAAAGTAAATCATCTCGATCATATTCAACTCTCGGAATATTATAAGTTTGATTTTTTATATGCCAATCATTTAGGCAGTCGCTTATTGCTAATAGACTTGGGTAATCAGGATGATCTTGTAATGATTGAGCAATAGTTTTTATGTTTACTTTCACACCCATATTTTTTAGCAACGATTGCACCACGCTCTCAGTATTTAGCTTTTGGGTTGTAAATAGGCTCATAAAAATATTTGATTGCTATATGTCCAATGAATCTCCAATATTTTTTTCAAAACCCATCATAAACAATCAACTATTACACCAACTACATCCCTGCGTACACGAACGACATTTTTAGTTGTAATTTATTATCCCAATATTTAATACCTTTATCGAAAATTAGGCCTCAAATATTTTGTAAATCATCCCAATTACAAATTTTTTAAATATTTTGTTTTTGATGAATTACACTTGTATTGTTATTGATGATGATCCCTATGCGGTTGAGCATTTAACCGATTGTATATCGCAAATGCCTGAATTAACTTTGCTTAAAGCATCTACCAAACCAGAATTGGTTCTAAATGAAATACTGCAAATACCTAAGGCTGTAGATTTCTTATTTACTGATATTGAAATGCCTAATTTATCCGGTTTTGAACTAGTAGAGCAAGTAAGGAACAAAGTAAAAAACTTAGTTTTGGTAACTGGTCATCCAGAATACGCATTAAAAGGTTACGACCTTCAAGCTGCAGCCTATTTATTAAAACCGTTTTCCTTTAAACATTTTCATTTAGCTGTAAATAAACTAATTAACTTACTAGAAATTGAAAAAACCTTTATCTGGTTTAAAGTTGGTGCTTTGAGCCAGCAAATAAAAGTTAACATAAATACCATTATTGCCATAGAGGCAATGGGCAACTATATTAAAATATACACCAATACAAACGAAATGCCCTACATAGTCCATTCCAGCCTGACCATTGCTGAAAATAAATTAAGATTAAAATTAAAACCAGTTTTTATTCGGCTAAATAAATCATTTCTGATATTCGAAAACCATATTGTTAAGAGGGAAGGAGATAAAATTTATATGAGTAATGGGTTAATTGAAACCATTGGGCGTACTTATAAAGCCTTGTTTAATAGTTGGTTTAATAATATGATGGGCGGTAAAAGCATTTGATAACATTATCTTCTAATTTGCAGCTAAATTACACCTTAATTTTGCTAGTATTTTTCACTTTTTAAAGCCCTCTTTAGGGCGTTTGGGGGTTTATCTTATTTAGGTTTTCTCTGATTTTATTTAAATCCTCAGCCTCCATATTTTTGAGCGGAATAATCACCTGGGTAGCCATAGAATCTACATCCCCACCCTTATCTTTATAAGTCTGCACAATTACATCATCACCTTTGGTGTGCAAATACAACTTACCAGATTCTGTAGTACCATAGTAATCCATATCTTTAAACTTTGCGAGCTTAAATGCGAAATATTCGGTTTTGCCGTTATTAAAGTATCGCTTATACCTGCAAAAACCATTGTTAGTAACATTTAGTTCATAACGCTTAATTTGGTTGCTTTCCTGACTGAAATCGTAATGATCGGTAAAAGATTTCTGAAGATATCCAACATATTCATCAATGGAATCGGAATCCGAAAAAGCGCATAGAATTAGGCAAAAGGCTGGAATAAGAAATAATTTCAAGCTCAATGTAAACTTTTTCATAAGGCTGATATTTTAGACAAAGCAAATTAAATAAAATCATAAATTTGTACATGAGTTTTTCTCCACAATCTAGAGTTTGGATCTACCAAAGCAATCGTAAGTTTACATCAATTGAAGAAACCGAGATTCTTAAAAAATTAGAGTCTTTTACCAATCAGTGGAAAGCTCATGGAAATGAATTGCTTGCAAAGGCAGAAATCCGTTACGGTTTTTTCATTATTCTTACTGTTGATGAAACTCAAGCCAATGTTACGGGTTGTTCTATTGATAGTTCTGTACGGATAATCAAAGAAATTGAGCAAGAATATAATGTAGATCTTTTTAATCGATTTAACATAGCCTACAAAGTTAACGATGCTGTTGTGGTTAACAGTAAAGAAGATTTCGAAACTTTGGTTAACATAAAACAGGTAACTACCGATACGATTGTATTTAACAACATGGTGCAAACTTTGGCAGAACTGAATGCTAAATGGGAAGTTCCGTTTCAAAACAGCTGGCACTCAACAGTTTTCGCACATTTGTTATAATTTATTATCTCGAAGAAAACTAATTTCAAAACCTTTGTCTCTATTAACATTTAATTTAGCGTTATACCAAACAATTAGCCCCTAAAAAATATTATATTGCTTAAACCAATTAATATTTATGAAACGCTGGCTCAAAATCTCCTTAAAAATACTTTCTGTAATTCTGCTATTGGTTGTTTTAACTTGGCTTGCGGGTGCATTTTACATCAGCCGGAATAAAAAGGAAGTATTGGCTTCTATCTTAGAGCAATTAAATAAAAACCTTAATGGAAAAATAACCGCCACAAGTATGGAACCAACCCTACTTAAAAGTTTCCCAGGCGTTTCTGTTTCTTTAAATGGCGTATTATTGCGTGATAGTTTATGGGCCAGACATAAACACGATCTTTTAAAAGCACAAGATATTGACGTTTCTCTGAACGTACTTTCGCTGATTGTTGGTAATATAAACATCAACCAAATTGCCATTAACGATGCTTCAATTTACATCTATACCGACTCGACAGGATATAGTAACACCAGTATTTTCAAAAGCAAACCTAAAGGAGAAAAAAAATCTTCGTCAAAATCTTCGGTGCTTGAGGTAAAAAAAATAGACTTCAATAAGATTAGCTTGGTATTAGATAATCAGAAAAGATTTAAGCTTTTTAATTTTAATATTGATCAAATTCAGGCGAGAATGCAATATCCAGATAGCGGTTGGACAGGGAAAATTAAGCTAAAAACACAGGTTAATAATTTCGCATTTAACACTAGAAAAGGAAGTTTTTTAAAGGATAAATCTCTAGAAGGAACACTCTCGGCACATTATAGCAGAGATTTAGATGCAGTAATTCTCAATCCAGAAGTATTAAATATTGGGGGTCATCCTTTTAAAATTGGCGCAAAAATAGATCTTGATAAATCTGCATTTGCAATTAGTATTACTGTTGATGACATTTTATTCCGTGATGTTGCGCTTCTACTTTCTCCAAATATATCATCGAAACTTTTAAAGTTTGGTATTGCCAAACCGATTGATATTCGCGGAAATATAATTGATGATGGCTCTGGAAAATATGGAGATCCATTAATCAAAGTCGGCATTAAGGTTAGAGACAATGCGGTAACCATTCCTGCTGGAACTTTAACTGCTTGTAATTTTGATGGCGCTTTTACCAATCAAGATACCGTTGGTGGAATAATTGGAGATGAAAATTCTTCTATTAAATTCAGCAAGCTTACCGCCAAATATTTTAATGCGCCACTAAGCATTGAGACTTTTACGGTTAATAATCTCGCTAGACCTATTGCAACAGGCTTGGTAACCTCTCAGTTTCCATTATCCAACTTAAATAATTCACTTGGCACAAACGATTTTGAATTTAAAAACGGAACGGCCAATCTGAGACTTTACTGTCAGGCAGATATTGATAATTTTCGATTTACCAAACCTGTAGTATCTGGAAAAATTGATATTGCTGATGCAGATATTCTTTACGTTCCGAGGAAGCTTCATTTAGTTAAAAGTGCGTTGAATATAAAATTTGATCAAAACGATTTATCCATTCAAAATGGTCACTTTCAGTTGGGCAAAAGCGAGCTTAACATCAGTTGTAGTATTGCGAATTTTGCAAACCTATATTATACCGATCCAGATAAAATATTGGTTAACTTGAAAATGCATAGTCCACAGCTCTATCTAAATGAATTTTTACCATTTTTAGGACCGAGAACTGCAAAGAAAAAAAGTGGCTCAAGCGCTTCAATGAAAGCTGCTTCCAAAGAATTAAGTAATGTTTTAGAAGTTTCTAAAATGAATATTCGCTTAACCGTTGATAAAGCTATTTATGATAAGTTTACAGCAAAAAACCTTGATGCTGATATTTCGCTCCGTGGTGAAGGGATTTTCTTTAATAAAATTAGTGTTGCCCATGCCGGTGGATTACTTTCTTTGAATGGAAATATAGTTCAAGAGCCATCTTCCAATAGCTTTAAAATAAGTTCAAAAATTAGCCATGTAAGCGTGAAAGATTTCTTTTATTCTTTCGATAACTTCGGACAGAACACCATCACCAACAAAAATTTGAAGGGTTATTTATCCTCATTTGTCAATATTTCCGGCAAAATATCGCATACAGGGAAAATACTTCCACGCTCAATAAATGGAAAAGTGGTTTTCAACTTGAACAACGCTGCGCTTGTAAATTTCGATCCAATGGTTAAGGTTGGTAAGTTCGCTTTTGCGAATAGAAATCTCTCTAATGTTGAAATCAAAAATTTAGACGGAACATTAAATATCCGTGGAGATAAGGTAGAGATTAGTCCAATGCAGATCAATTCTAGCGCAATGAACTTCAACATTAAAGGTGTTTATGCCTTAGGATCGGGCACAGATGTGGCTATGGATATTCCATTGAGGAACCCAAAAGGGGATGAAAACCTCACCAGAAGCGAGAAACGCGAAGCTAGAATGCGAGGCATTGTGTTGCACCTAAAAGCCGTTGATGATGAAAAAGGCGGAATAAAAATTAGGTGGAATAAAGATCATGACTAGGACATGTAAAATGGATGATGGACTATGTATAATGGCAAATTGCTCATCTTACCTCTTCCATTTAACATCTTACCTTAAAAATCAAGTGGCCCTAATCTTTTCATATTCCTTAAAATTAGGTATTGCCTGTGTCTGATGTATGGTGTTGCATTTTTAGGTGACCATCTCCTCGGATTCGGAAAACAGGAAGCAATTAACGCAGCTTGATTTTTAGATAGGCTTGTACAAGATTTTCCATAGTATTCTTGAGCGGCGGCTTCTGCGCCATAAATTCCATCGCCCATTTCTATAACATTCAAATACACTTCTAAAATCCTTTCCTTACTCCAAAAAAGCTCAATTAGTAAAGTGAAGTAGGCCTCAAAGCCCTTTCTAATCCACGATCTGCCGGGCCATAGAAAAACATTTTTGGCCGTTTGCTGAGAAATTGTACTTCCACCCTTAACTTTTTTGCCTTTGGCATTACTTGCAAAAGCTTTTTCTATGGCCTTCATATCAAAACCGATATGTTTTAAAAACAGCTGATCTTCTGCAGAAACCGCAGCCCGTTTCATATTGTCAGACATATATTCGAACTTAACCCACTTTTTCTCCGTTTTAAAAGGCTTTCCATCAGCTTTACGCTCAATGTTTCTTAAAACCATTAAAAGCGTAATCGGCGGATTAATAAAGCGCAATGCTATAACCCAAAAAATAGATACCAATAAAAAGTACAAAAATACCTTGGTGGCAATGTTGGTTATCTTTTTTAATAGAGGACTTTTTGCTCTGGTTTTTGATCGGGTCGTTCGGGTTTTGGCCATGGACCAAAGTTAGCAAAATCTTAATCTCTATATAATTTCAAACTGATATTACAAAGTTGTAATTACATTCCCGTAACCCTTTTTAATTTCTTATTAAACATATTTGTCTCTCAATCGTTAAATAAAAAAAGAATTATCATGAGCATAAAAGTAGCCCTAATTACGGGGGGTAGTAAAGGAATAGGTTTTGGGATTGCCGAAGCACTTTTAAAAGACGGCTATAAAGTAGCCATTACCAGTAGAACAATAGATGCTGCAAATAATGCAGCTTCGAATTTAGTAACGCATGGCGATATTTTAGCAATAGAAGCTGATGTTAAGGATTTCAAATCTCAACAGGAAGCCGTAAATCTAATAATCGAAAAGTGGGGACAGTTAGATGTATTAATTGCCAATGCAGGCGTTGGTCATTTTGCACCTATAGATGAAATGGATGTAGCATTATGGAATGAAACCATAGACACGAACTTAACGGGTGTTTTCTACAGCATTAAGGCTAGCGTAGAAGGAATTAAGAAAACAAAAGGAACTATTTTCACGATTTCCAGTTTAGCAGGTACAAATTTCTTTGCAGGAGGATCTGCTTACAACGCCAGTAAATTTGGATTGACAGGATTTACACAATCTGTAATGTTAGATTTAAGAAAATATGGAGTGAAAGTGAGTACGATTATGCCCGGTTCAGTCGCCAGTCATTTTAACGATCACAACCCAAACGCAGAAGATGATGCCTGGAAAATCCAGCCAGAAGATATGGGCAAACTGATTGTAGATTTATTGAAGATGCCTGCTAGAACGTTGCCAAGTAAAATAGAAATTAGACCGACTACACCGAAAGGGTAAAGATCAATAGGTTAATTGTTTAACTGTTTAACTGTTTAACTGTTTAACTGTTAAAATTAACAAATAACGAATCCATAAAAAAAGTCCTTTCAGAAAAAAACTGAAAGGACTTTTTTATAATTTTAAAGAATGATTATTCAGCTACTACTTCAAAAGGAACTTGAACTTTAACTTCTTTATGTAAGTTTAAGTTAGCAACATATTCGCCAACAAATTTAGGTTCAGTTTCAAAAGTAATACGACGACGATCTACATCAAAGCCTTGAGCTTTTAATGCTTCAGCAATCTGGATTGTGTTAACAGCTCCAAAGATTTTTCCGCTTTCGCCAGCTTTAGCACCGATAGAAAGTTTAACATCAGTTAAACGTTCAGCGATACCTTCAGCATCTTTCTTAATTTTATCTTGTTTAAAAGCAGCTTGCTTTAAATTTTCAGCTAAAACTTTTTTAGCAGAAGAAGTAGCTAAAGCGCCAAATCCTTGAGGGATTAAGTAGTTACGGCCATAACCGTTTTTCACATTAACTACATCATCTTTCTCGCCAAGGCCTTTAATATCTTGTTTTAAAATAATTTCCATATCTCTGAGCCTCCTATTTTAATTGATCTGCAACGAAAGGTAACAAACCGATGTGACGAGCACGTTTAACTGCTTGAGCAACTTTACGTTGGAATTTTAACGAAGTACCAGTTAAACGGCGTGGTAATAATTTACCTTGATCGTTAATAAATTTCAACAAGAAATTTGCATCCTTGTAATCGATATATTTAATTCCGTTTTTCTTGAAACGGCAATATTTTTTACGGTTATCCTCTACTTTAGGGGCGGTTACGTATTGTATTTGTTCTCTTGCCATTACGCTACAACCTCCTTAGTTTTTTTATTAAACGCACCACTACGTTTTTTCTCATTGTAAGCAATAGCGTGTTTATCTAAACGGATTGTTAAGAAACGTAACACACGCTCATCGCGTTTTAATTGAAGCTCTAATTTTGCGATCAAATCTCCTGAAGCTTTGTATTCAGTTAAGTTGAAGAATCCGTTTGATTTTTTCTCAATCGGATACGCTAATTTTCTCAAACCCCAATTATCCTCTTGGATAATTTCGGCACCGTTATCTACAAGAACTGCTTTGAATTTGGCTAATGCCTCTTTCGCTGCTTCTTCAGATAACAATGGGGTTAGAACGATAACAGTTTCGTACTGATTCATTGTTATAAATTATGTTTTTAATTTGTTAATCCCGAGGTATATTACGGGGATGCAAAAGTAGCAATATATTTCTTAAAATCAAAGGCTTAATGGGAAAAAGGTTAAAGGTGAATTTAAAACTTTTGTATAATACTAGGAAGCTTAACCGACCGAAACCTGAATTTCTTTAATTCTAAACCTGGATGAAGCGGTATCACCCAATTTTTTCTATCGGGGATTTAGCGGAAAACAGGACTACAATCGGCAAAGGATTACATAACCATTCGTTTTCAAATAAAATCGAGAAAATTTTAAAGGGCTAGATATGTCTTATAAAATCCTTACCCATAAAAAAAGGGAGATTATCATTAAGACAATCTCCCTTCTATATTTAATTAGCGTGGATTAGTTTGCATCAACATTTTTAATGAACGTCTGTTTGTTAGATTTTACAATAAAGGTTAAAATTTTAGAATCGGTTTGACCAGCATAGAATTTTTTGGTCAGCTGTGCTTTGTTTGTAAAAACCTCTGAGTAAAGCTCTTCGTTATACTCGTTAAACACCTGAACTTTGATCGGGCTTTTATCTTTACTTTCTACATTTAGTGTAATAACTTGATTGCTTTTGGTAATTACTGGTTTAAAAACCTCGATAACGGTTGGTGCAGATACTAAAGCTAAGCCATTTCCAATAACGATATCATATTCAGCCAATTTTGAACCTGTTTCAACTTTTAATGTGTAGTTTCCGTCAGGAAAAGCATCTAAATTATATGTTTTGGTAGAAGCACCAACTGCGTGGATATTTTCTTCGAATAACTTTTCATCATCTTCCCCATATAAAGAGAAATTAATGTCTTTAGCTTCGTTAATAAAAAAACGAATATTTTTTTCTTTCTCACTTTTAACCTTCAATGAGAAAACATCATCATTAGCACGTGCGCCAGAAACAGTGAAAAAGATCGCTGCTATTAAACTGATTTTTAAGAAATTTTTCATAACCAAGTAGTTTAAAGAGTTTGTAATTATTTGACTATGCTAAATTACTTACTAAGCTGAAAGATAGATGATTGCATATTTTCCTATTTCTATGCTATATTACCCCTAAAATTATCATAATAATGTAATCAGAACAATAATGTATATAATTTTTATGTAGCTTTAACACACAATATGAAAACGTTAAAAGCTAGCTTTGAGGCGATAGAACCCTCATTCGGAAGTTCATTTCGCTATTCTAAATATGTTCAGAATGCCAATAACATGGCTCATTTGTGGCATTACCATCCAGAAATAGAAATGGTTTATGTTAATGGCGGTGCAGGCAAAAGACAAATCGGGAGTCATGTTTCTTACTACACAGAAGGCGATTTAATCCTTATTGGAAGCTTCCTCCCACATTGTGGTTTTACAGATACCAATACCGGCAACAAAAATGAAACTGTAATCCAGATGAAACCCGATTTTTTGGGAACCGATTTTTTGGGCTTGCAGGAGATAAAAGGTCTTCAAGAACTTTTTGACAAAGCTAAAGGAGGCATTGCATTCGGAATGGATACAAAAATAGCCGTAGGTAAAAGAATCGAGGCGATGGATGATCAACCTCCATTTACTAGGCTTTTAACTTTATTGAGTATTTTAAAGGAGCTGGAAAATACCGAGGACTACAAAATACTAAATGCTGCAGGATTTTCTATGGAAATGCAAATTCAGGATAACGACCGCATCAATATGGTTTTCAATTACGTTAAAGATCATTTTCAAGATCAGATTAGTTTAGAAGCTGTTGCCGAAATGGCGAGTATGACGGTTCCATCCTTTTGTAGATACTTTAAAAAAATAACCAAGAAAACCTTTACCCGTTTTGTAAATGAGTATCGGGTGGTGCATGCCTCCAAGCTTTTAGCCGAAAAACCCATTAGCATTGCCAACATTTCATTCGAAAGTGGTTTTAATAATTTTAGCCATTTTAATAAACTGTTTAAAGAATTTACAGGCAAAAGTGCTTCGCAGTATCGGCACGAATTAAAATCAGTAATAAAATAATCGCTGAATCAACTTTTCAACATTCCTGCTTTACAACATTTCAACTCAACAAAAAATTCCTATTTTCGTGCCGATGGAAAATTTTATTGTTTCTGCCCGTAAATATCGTCCGGCCACGTTTGAAACCGTAGTTGGGCAACAGCATATTACAGGTACGCTTAAAAATGCCATCAAAAACAATCAGCTTGCCCAAGCATTTCTATTCTGCGGTCCGCGTGGTGTTGGTAAAACAACCTGTGCAAGAATTTTGGCCAAAACCATTAACTGCACTAATCCTACAGCAGAAATGGAAGCCTGCGGACAATGCGAAAACTGTGTTTCTTTTCAAACGGGTCATTCCTTTAATATTCACGAATTAGATGCCGCATCAAACAATTCGGTTGATGATATTCGGAGCTTAATAGAACAGGTTAGAATCCCGCCACAAGCAGGAAAGTATAAAATTTATATTATTGATGAGGTGCACATGCTCTCAGCCAATGCATTTAATGCTTTCCTTAAAACACTGGAAGAACCACCATCGTATGCTATTTTTATATTAGCTACAACAGAGAAACACAAAATTTTGCCAACCATTTTATCACGTTGTCAAATTTTTGATTTCAATAGAATTCAGGTAGAAGATATTTCAAATCATTTAGCAACCATTGCCCAGCGAGAAAATATTGCTTTTGAACCTGATGGATTGCATATTATTGCTCAAAAAGCCGATGGCGGTTTGCGTGATGCGCTTTCCATGTTCGATCAGATTGCGAGTTACGCCAATAAAAACATTACTTACAAATCGGTAATTGATAACTTAAACATTTTAGATTACGATTACTTTTTTAAACTTACCACTTATTTAACCGCAGCAGAGGTTAGTCAGACTTTACTTTTATTCGATGAAATTTTGAATAATGGTTTCGATGGCAATAACTTTATAAATGGCTTGGCTACGCACTTTCGTAATTTATTGGTAGGTAAAGATGCTGCAACCATTAAACTTTTAGAAGTTAGCGAAAATATTAAACAGAAATATTTAGATCAATGCAGACAAACAGAACTTTCGTTTCTGTTAACGGCACTTAATTTGGCCAACACCTGCGATTTAAATTATAAAAACTCTAAAAACCAAAGATTACAGGTTGAGCTTGCATTAATTAAAATGTGCCACATCCGATCCGTAGTTCAACTCGCACAGCAACCTTTAAACACAAACAATACAGCAACTGATTCAGATCAGGATAAAAAAAAAACTAGTAACGTAGCCGAAAAATCTCCTCAAGCAGAAAGCTTAAGCCCTAAAGCAGAAAGTGAGAGCATTTCACCTCCATCATTAAGCACTCCGGAAGCTGAAGTTCCACCAAGTATTTCTCTGGAAGAAAAACCGAAAGATGCACCAAGGCAAAATACGATGCCCTCTGCCTCATCTATCAACATTAGCATTCCAAAAACCAATGCAGCCAGCACGCTTATTCCATCTTTAAATGATTTAAATCGAGTTGCAAATGGTGATGAAGATGGCGGACCAAAGAAGGTTACCGGCGAAGCCCGTGAGCATTTCAGTTATGATCGATTGTTAGAAGTTTGGAACAACTACATCAAAATACTGAAATCAACAGATAAAATAAACCTTTTCACAATCCTTAATAACTTTCCACCGAAACTCGTAAACCCAGTGCTGATCGAAATTTCGGTAGAGAGCAAAACCCAAGAACAGTTTGTTCAACAGGAATCAGTAGAATTGATGAATTACCTAAGGAACCAATTGCAGAATTTCGCTGTAGACATAACTTTTAATGTTGCGGAGCGCAAAATTGAAAACAGGCTTTATGGAAACCGAGAAAAATATGATTATCTGGTTAATAAAAATCCGAAACTAGATGAACTGCGCAGAAGGTTTAATTTAGATATTAATCCATAATAATGACAAC
This sequence comes from Pedobacter fastidiosus, assembly GCF_014306625.1. GTDB lineage: Bacteria > Bacteroidota > Bacteroidia > Sphingobacteriales > Sphingobacteriaceae > Pedobacter > Pedobacter fastidiosus. The sequence goes on along the minus strand of NZ_JACRYL010000020.1, from coordinate 54,222 downwards.
CGAGAAAAAAGCAATTTTTAGAAATTCTGTTTTAGCTGCTTTATTTTTCGCCGTTTTCTTTGGCATATTTGAAGCGCTAATTTTCGGAATCGGCTATGCAATTATTACCGCACCTATAGCTGGATTACTTTTTGGTTTGGCGATGTACTTTTTTGTAAACTCAAAAAAGATAAACGAACAAACCAACCTTTCTGAAGCCGAACAAGAATCTATAATTTATTCAGGCGCCGCCAATCATTTTAAAAATACTGAAGCTGTAGGTGGAAAACTGTATTTGTTAACAGATCGAATCGAGTTTAAATCTCATCAATATAACTTTCAAAAACATAGTTTTTCAATAGGGCTACACGAAATTCAAGCACTCAATTTTTATAAAACTTTAGGCTTAATCCCGAACGGATTAGAAGTTATTTTAAAAGATGGCGAAGTTGAAAAATTTGTGGTCAATAACCGGAATACTTGGAGAGCAAACATAGAGAAACAAATTCAAGTTAATCCAATCTTATCCCATTAGACTAAACTCAAAAAAAGCTGGATCATACGTTCTTCATGCATAGTCCAGCTTTTCCATTTATGATTGTTTTGTCAAATGATCCTCTAAGAAATGGTAATCTCTTGACTATTTTTGGGGTTCATCATTAATCGGATAACCCTCTTCATCAAGGTCATCGCGACTATCTTCTGGTGTTCGGGCAAGAATTTCATCTTCCGGGCTAAGCTTAACACTTTCGCCATTATCTACATGCATGCCCAATTCTTCTAAATTATCATTGGCAATTTCATCGTCGGTTGCATATTCATCGCCAACATAAGGATTAGCTTCATCGTAAGTAGAATCATCATCTTTGGCGCCAACTGCAACAGTTTCGTAGCCCATTGGGTGGTCGTAATCCTTATCCTTACCCTTTACATCAAGCTCGTAACTCTGCTTTGTTTCATCGTAAGAAAGATTTTCCTTATTGATTTCGCTATTTTCTGTAGTGCTATGTATTTTATCCTTCGATCCTTGATTTTCGTTATTTGCCATGATATTCGTTCCTTTTAATTTGTATGAATATAACAATTTGATGGGAATAAGGTTTGTTTTTGTTATAAAAGAAATATTTGGAAATGGGTGGAATAACAATTTGGGCGTGCCCCAAGCTGTGCAAGGGTCTGGCTATCCGCTATATCTTTTACTTAAAGCTTTGGCAATGCTTTTTGAAATAAGATTTGTTAATCAAAGCTTTAAATAAAAGGATATCACTCCTATCCCTCACGCGAAAAACCAAAGAGCCCAATCATCCAACCGTACTACCTACAGGCAGAATTTTAATGCACTTCAATTTAAACAAAAACATAGCCAAAGCATTATCCCAAAGGGACTCCTGCGGAGCGATTTTCATCCATAGCTATCGGATGGAATTGAGAATGACGGAACGCCAAAAATGCGAATTGCAAAAAAAAAGTTCGTAAAGACAACAATCGCACGGCCACCACGTCTTTCCCGCGCAGGCGGGAATCTTAATGCATTTCAATAAATATTTCGATTGGTGATACATCAACCGATAAAGAATTATAACAGGATCCAATAAAGAAACACCCCACATTACAGGCACCCCTATGGAAAAGGGGAATTGCAAAATGCCTAAAAAACTGTGAGGTGAAAATTCCTCATTTTTGGAGGGGTGGTCGCAGACCGAGATGTTAAATTAATATTCATCTAACAATTGGTTTCTCACTAACTGAAAAATCACAAAAAAAACCGCCTTGATTTTAAAAATCAAGGCGGTTAATATGAGTATAAACCCTAGCCTATAAAGAAGATAAAGTTGTATTTAAAGTTTCACTCGGACGCATAGCTTTACTTGCCAAATCATCATTTGGATTGTAATAACCACCAATGTTTTGCGGTTTACCTTGAGCACCAATTAGCTCTTCGTTTATTTTAGCTTCATTTTCCAATAATGCTTTAGCCAAAGGCGCAAATCTTGCTTTTAAATCAGCATCTTTTGATTGACTAGCCAATGCCTCAGCCCAATATAGAGCTAAATAAAAGTGAGAACCACGATTATCAATAGTCCCTAGCTTTCTACCTGGAGATTTATCTGTTGCCAAGAATTTAGCATTTGCCTCATCTAAAGCATCAGCTAAAACCTGAGCTTTTGCATTGTTTTGAGTTTGCGATAAATGCTCTAAAGAAGCTTGAAGCGCTAAGAATTCTCCTAAAGAATCCCACCGTAAATAACCTTCTTCTATAAATTGTTCAATGTGTTTTGGTGCAGAACCACCAGCGCCAGTTTCAAATAAACCACCACCACTCATTAATGGAACGATAGATAACATTTTCGCAGAAGTTCCAAGTTCTAAAATCGGGAATAAATCCGTTAAGTAATCACGAAGTACGTTACCCGTAACTGAAATCGTATCCTCACCTTTACGAATGCGTTCTAAAGTAAATTTAGTTGCTTCAATTGGCGCCAAGATTCTAATATCCAATCCGGTAGTATCGTACTCTTTCAAGTACTTGTTTACTTTAGCAATGATTTCTCTATCATGCGCTCTGTTTTCATCTAACCAGAAAACGGCAGGAGTTTCAGATAAACGAGCTCTGTTTACAGCCAATTTAACCCAATCCTGAATTGGAGCATCCTTAGTTCGGCACATTCTGAAAATATCGCCTTTCTCTACTTTTTGATCAAAGAAAACTTGACCATCGGCATCAGTAACGCGAATTGTTCCATCAGCAACTGCTTGAAAAGTTTTATCATGAGATCCGTATTCTTCAGCTTTTTGCGCCATTAAACCAACATTTGGAACGGAACCCATTGTGGTTACATCAAATGCACCATGTGCTTTACAGTCATCAATTGTGGCCGTGTAAACACCAGCATAACAACGATCGGGAATTAAAGCAATTGTATCTTGGGGTTTGCCGTCTTTATTCCACATTTGGCCCGAAGTACGAATCATTGCCGGCATCGAAGCATCAACAATTACATCAGAAGGAACATGAAGATTGGTAATTCCTTTATCAGAGTTTACCATAGCTAAAGCCGGACCGTTTTCAATTGCAGCAGCTAAAGCAGCTTCAACTTCTGCCTGTTTAGAATTGCCTGCAATTTTTGCATAAACATCGCCCAAACCATTGCTTGTATCAACGTTTAATTCTTTGAAGAGATCCGCATATTTTGTAAAAACATCAGCAAAATAAACTTCTACAATTGCACCGAAAATTAATGGATCAGAAACTTTCATCATCGTTGCTTTTAAGTGCGCCGATAATAAAACGCCTTCAGCTTTAGCCTCAGCAATTTCCTTTGCAACGAAAGTTTTTAAAGCAGATAAACTTAAAGCCGAACTATCAATTACTTCACCTGCTTTTAAGGGCGATAAACCCTTTAACTCTTTTACTGCACCGTCTGTACCAACAAATTCGATTTTAAATTGAGAAGCTTCAGCAATAGTTACCGACTTTTCTGAACCATAGAAATCGCCTTCGCTCATGCTTGCAACTTTAGTTTTTGAATCAGCAGACCATTTTCCCATAGAATGAGGATTGGTTTTAGCGTAGTTCTTAACTGCTTTTGGCGCTCTACGATCTGAGTTACCCTCGCGTAAAACCGGGTTAACAGCAGAACCTAAAACCTTTGCATATTTTGTTTTGATTGCTTTTTCCTCATCACTCTGTGCATTATCAGGGTAATTTGGAATGGCAAATCCTTGTGATTGTAATTCGGTAATTGCACCAACCAATTGCGGTATAGATGCAGATATATTTGGTAATTTAATGATGTTAGCCTCAGGAGTTGTTGCCAACCCACCAAGTTCTGCTAATGCATCACCAATTTTTTGATCGTCTTTTAAATACTCAGGAAAGTTTGCCAAAATTCTTCCTGCTAAAGAAATATCTCTCGTCTCTACATCGATACCTGCTGATGCGGTAAAAGCTTGTACAATAGGTAAAAGTGAATAAGTAGCCAACATTGGCGCCTCGTCGGTTTTGGTGTAGATAATTTTTGATGTATTTGACATGTTTAAATTGATTTTGCTTATTAAGGTTAATGATTAATCGAGTTATGGTTGAAAAAACCGATTATTTTTAAAATCGCCTAAAGATAAAATAATCAGATGAATTTAGGAACATCGCAATGTTATTTATGGCTTGTTTTAAAATAAAATCAAAGTTGTCTCCCAATTTTATATATTCGAGGTTAGTCAACGAAACTCTGATTTTTCATGAAAATAATAAAAAAAATTGCCCCATCAGACCTCGAAAATATTTTGACTAGTAAAGAATACATGGAAGATGGCGGCATGGTAATTTCATCCCTAAATTATATAGATGAAAACCTAATTGTAACCTTTAACTTATTTATCAATAATGAAAAGAAAAACCAGTGGGAACTCAAGATATTAAAAATAGCTGACGAAAGATTTATTCGAGGATGGGCACAAAATTTTACTGCTTATTCCGATCACTTTTTACTCTACGCTTTTACGGATGTATTTACCGATCTTTATTACAATGGAAAATCTACAAAACCAGACAAGCTATTACTTGACTTATATAAGTCTCACTTAAACAATTATTATTATGATTTCCCATTTACTTATGGGATAAATGAAGCTATGAATGTTTTTAAACTTTGCAAAGATAATTCGGGCATGTTTGCAAGAGGATCTAGAAAAATACTAATGAATTATCAAGAATGCTTAGCCAAACATGGCATACAGTCTAACTTTGTAGGAGAAATTCCTTGTATCAATAAAAATCTGAATCTTTTAGTATTCGGCGAAAGTTATTTTATTGGCGAAAAATTTATTTTTAATAAAACTCTAGACTACTGATTAAAAAATAATTTCTACTTTTATAACTGTAACGTCCCTCCCAAAAAAATCAACCCTAAAATTTTTCAATTATTTAGACAGTTAGCTGTTTGTAAATAAATAAGTTTTGGCCGATTGATAAACATCACTTCTTTATTTGCGTTTAGTTTAATGCGACTGCTAAATAATTGGCATTTATTTAACTAGCATATACAAATATGAGTGATCAAAACTTAGAACAACTTTTAAATTCAGGCAATTACCCTGAAGCTTTAGTGCAATTAACCAACGGAGAAAAACTTCCGAAAACGATCCAAGATTTCGCCAAGTCGCAAATATTCGATAATCTTTTCCGTAACGAAGAGTTTGAAATTATCGATAACCTGATCAAAACAAAGGCGATTGAAATGGACATTTATGAGCTTGACAACTTCGATAAAAGCATATTTCAAAGTGTAATTAGAAATTTAAAAGACAGCAACGAAGGTTTAGATTTCTTTAAATCATTGATCTCAAAATTTGATAATCTGAATGATGAAGTTGAAGCAAAGACATTACTTGGTTACTTTTTTGAAAAAGGTGCTAGCCTTGAAAAAGTAAAAATCTTAGTGGATGCTGGCTGCGATGTAAACTTTAAAAACAATGCAGAAGAAAATTTTATTCATCAGGTTGTAAAAACCAATTTGATGAAACCAGATTTATCTCTTTCCTACCTTGAATTTTTAATTAATGAAGGCTTAGATGTTAATGCGCCCAACATTGTTAAAAAAACTCCCTTAATTGCAGCTATAGAATTTAATAGAGAAGATTATTTAGACTTGCTTTTAGAAAATGGTGCCAATCCAAATGATATAGATAAGGACGGAAATTCTGCTTTCTTTTATGCAGTTGCACACAAATTGGATTTAGAACTTTACAATAAACTTAGAGATTATGGCACTCCAGATTTCGATGTTCAAAATCGTAATCAAGTTACTTTGCTTTTTGAATATATCCGCATGATGTACAATTCTGATGATGCTTTAAAATTGCTTGTCAAAATGATAGAAGATGGCGCAGATGTTTACCAAACAAGTATTTACTATGGAAAAGAAACGACTCCATTAGATTTAATTGCAGAAAAATCGGCAGCTGTTTTAGAGGCTGTTTTAGAAACTGGCAACATTGATGTTAACAGACAAGATGCCGAAGGCAACACAGTGCTTCATAAAGTTTGTGCTTATAATGTGAATTATGAAGCAGATAAAGCCAAAGAAACTTACCGTAAGGTTAAGCTTTTAATAGAAAATGGAGCAGATATTTCTTTAACTAATGATCAGGATAAAACGGCGCTAATGCTGGCTTCTGATGATAACTTGAAAATAAAAACAGTTGAACTTTTAATGAAACAAGCTTAATATATGTCAATGTCTTTTATAATTGCCTGCGAAAGTGGCAAAAGAAAAATAGCCGAACTTTTATTGGCAAACAACGAGGTAGATGTAACCTATACAGATGAAAAAGGAAGAACGGCCTTGCACTATGCTGCTCACCAAGGCTATCTAGATTTGGTTCAGCTGTTGGTAAATGCAGGTGCAGATTTAGATTACGAAGACCATGATGGCGAAACACCTTTTTACTTTGCCTGCCTTCAAAAACAAAAACAAACTGCACTCTTTTTAATGGATAAAGGTGCTAAAATTAGCATTAAAGATAATAAAGGGAACAGTTTACTTCATTTAACGGCTCAAAACGGGCAAATTGAAGTTTTAATAAAATTGCTTGAGGCCGGTTTAGAAGCCGATATTGAAAATAATGAAGCCGAGACGCCTTTACTTCTTGCTTCTAGTTGGAGAAATAAAGAAATCCTTCAAAAGCTAATCGAGTTTGGCGCCAACGTAAATACCACCAACAAACAAGGAAATTCGCCTTTACTATTTGCTGCTAAATCTAAAAACACGCCAATGGTCGAATTGCTTTTAGAAAATGGCAGTAGCATAAATCATGTTAATCACGAAGGAGAATCTGCCTTGCTTATTGCCTGCTACGATTCGAATAGAATGCTTACGAAAATTCTGGTTGATAAGGGCGCTGATGTTTTCGTTTCTTCAAAAAGTGGAATATCTCCAATTTGGTATGCTTGCGGGCATAATCAAAAAGAAATAGTCGATTTATTTTTAGAAAACGGTGTTGATGTTAATTATGCAAAACCGCTTTCTGGCAACGATGATTCCATGTATTCTTATTTAGAATGGGTAGAAACGGCAAACAATCTTTCAAGTTCGGCAAGCTTCTCTTTAGATGGATCTTATAATTATGGAGGAGAAAGTATGTTGCATGTGGCAGCTAAAAGCGGTCATTTAAGCATGCTAAAGCTACTTTTGGATAAAGGCGCAACAATTGATATTCAAGATGAAAGCGGAAATACAGCTTTACATTATGCTGCAGCAAATGGCAAAAAGGATATCGTTAAATTTTTGTTGGAAAAATCTGCTGATCCATCAGTAGTAAACGTTAAGGAGCAAAAAGCCATCGATTATTCTAACATTAAAGGCTTTAATGAAATCACAGAATTGCTTTTAAAGGCAAGTCCATCAAATCCAGCAAGTTCTACTTCATCAAATCAGGCACAAGCAGCTGTAATACCAGAGCCTGCAAAAAATGATATGGCTTCAAAAAAACAAGCCTTGCTAGATTTGAAGGAACTTTTTGATGCTGGAATATTATCTCAAGAAGAATTTGATGCAGAAAAAACCAAAATATTAAAAGGATAAATTTGTAAATAAAAGTTGGATTGGATGATTTATACAACGTTTCAGATCGGTTGTGATATTTCTGTTATAGTCCAACTTTTATTTGATTAAATTTTATCTCTTAAAAATTTAGTTATAGATTTAGGCGTTAGTTTTATTAAATTTTAACGCTCTTAACCAAATGCTCCATATCAAAAAGATCTTGCTCTTTATAACTTGCTCTGCTGTTCTGCTGGCATGTTCACCTAAGCTTTATAATTCAGAAAATCAGTATGAAAGTGGTTCGCTGAGCGATGGTAAACTAGATTCGCTAAAAATCTTCTTAAAAGAAAATACAAGAACAGAACTAAAAGATACGATTTTTATTAAGTACGATTTTAACAAAGATGTTTGCTGGAAAGATCTTAATTATCAAAATGCAACATTTTTGAACGATTCTAGATTTGCCTATCAAAACTATGTAAAGGAAAAATCAGCTAAAAGGCCGTCAATTTCAGTTTATCAATATCGAGGTGAAGGGGATAGCTTTAGTCCAATAAAATCTAAAGGACTTGAAATTGAAACAGATTCTGGCTTTTTGAAAAACCTGCTCTTCAAAGAGCAAACAACCTGTGGCACATCTGCAATAATTCTTCCTTCGGGAAAATATTTGTTGATAAAGTCTGATTCTCACTTCGCTGCACTCCTTTTAAGTGGTAAAGAAATTGAAAACCTAATTATTGGGAACTTAATAAAATAAAATTAATCAGCTTTAAATTAATTCGTTAAAAATAAATCACTAAAACGTTTTAACAATCTCTTAACAAAATCATCTAATCAAAAAACGTAAAATTGTTTTAGGTATTTAAGCAGATTAACTGCTTACAGATCCTAACTAATCTCGCTCAATCCCAAAAATGAAATCTCTCAAATTCATTGCTCCGCTCCTACTTGTGTTCGCTACTTCCATTGCTTTTGCTCAAACTAAAACATCGGTAAAAGGTATAATCGCCGATTTTGATTCTAAAGCCCCGCTCGAGTTTGCAACCGTTGCTATTGTAAATGCAAAAGACACCACACTAATTTCTTATACCTTAACCGATAAAAACGGTGCCTTTAAACTCGCTGGAATTGCGATAGATAAGCCAACGAAAATTATTGTTTCTTATGTGGGCTATACTACTCACAGACAAATCCTCAACCTTAAAAAAGATGTTATAGAAGATTTTAAGACCATTTATTTACAGGGAAATCATTTAGATGAAGTGGTGATAAAAGGAGAAAGATCTCCAGTTGTGATTAAAAAAGATACCATCGAATTTAACACAGAAGCTTTCAAAACCCGCCCCAATGCCGTTGTTGAAGAACTTTTAAAAAAATTGCCCGGTGTACAGGTAAATGTTGATGGCTCTATTTTAGTCAATGGCAAATCAATTAGTAAGCTTTTAATAGATGGAAAAGAATTCTTTGGTACCGACCCAAAAGTGGCTACAAAGAACCTTGATGCAGATATGGTTGATAAAATTCAGGTTTATGATGATCGTGAAAACGACCCAGATCATTTGGTGAGCGAAACACAAGTTTCTAAAATCATCAACCTAAAGCTGAAAAGTAAAATTAAGAAAAGTACTTTGGGAAAAATTTATGGGGGCGCTGGTAGTAGAGATCGATACGAAGTTGGTGGGATTTTGAGCAACTTTAGAGATACTTTACAAGTGAGTGTAATCGGCTTGGCTAATAATTTAAATAAAACAGGCTTCTCTCAAAACGAATTGTACTCCATGGGTGGTTTCGATCGCTCTGGCGGTCAACAAGCTTGGGATGGAACTTTTGGCGGTAGAGGCTGGGGCGGCATTGAAAGCGTATCGTCTGCAGGATTAAATATCAACAATAATTATGGAACAAAATTAAAACTCAACCTTACCTATTTCTTAACCCATACTGGAAATCTCAATATTGGAAATTCAATACAAGAACAATCTGTAGCCAATACCATTCTTACTTCTGTATCAAGCAATAACAGCAACAATAGAAACAATAAACATGCAATAGGCGGTTTAATAGAATTGGTGCCCGATACGATGAGAAGATTGAGATACGAGCCAAAACTGAATTTGAGGTACGATAATAATGCAAATGAAACGCTTGGCAGTAGTGCAAATACACAAAACCCCAAACTTACAGAGAGTAACGGCGCCAATTCGAACAAAAGTAGCAACAGTGGTTTCTCGCACAATTTTAGCTTTTATAAGAGGCTGAAGAAAAAAGGCGAATCCTTTACCATTAACCACTCGCTTCAGTTAAATGACAATGAAGGATTTAATTTTTCGCGATACAATATTCTTTCTTATACGGCAGATATTAAATCGGAAATGCAGAATCGATTTCGCGATAGCTGGAACAAATCTAGTTCGGGAGATTTATCCTTAACTTACAACTATCCATTTACCAAAAAGCTTTTCGCTGAATTTAATACCTACACAAAGTATTCTATTAATAAAGATCATGCGGGAACTTTCGAAAACAATCCGCTTACCGGCAATTATGATATCCTACTAATTAATCTGAGCAATGATTTGCAACGAAATGTTTTTACGCAAAATTTCAGACCTCAATTATTGTATAAAATAAACAAAAACTACAGTGTTCGGCTTGGCGTAAAGGCAGAATATCAAGATGTCAAAAATAAATTTAATTATGGTTATGCGGATATAGACCAAGATTTCTATAATTTTTTCCCAACCTTCAGGCTCGATGGGCCAAGCATGTCGCTTAGTTATGATGAACGATTGGATTTACCAAACATTTCACAGATGCAGCCCATCGTTCGAACCTATAATTCGCTTTACACCTCTGTTGGTAATCCAGATTTAAAGCCCAGCCATGTTCGCAACATCAATCTGAATATTTACAAATACAGTTATGCAAAACAAATCAACTTTAATGCATATTCAGGGTTAAACTTTAGTGATAATGTAGTTATACAGCGAAGTTTGGTGAATAGTGCCGGCGCTACAAATGCATCATTCGTAAATAGAGATGGAAATTTTAATGGTTATGCAGGAATAGGATTCGGAAAACAGTTCAAAAAATCGCAAAACTGGCAGGTAAGCTTTAATCATAATATGAGCATAAATATGGGCCATAGGCCCTTCATATTAAATGAAAATGATGGCTTTGCCAATACCTTAAATATCTATACTGATGAAAATATCAATTTTAATTATAAGGAGCTTTTGAGCTTAAGCATGCGCTACAGCTTTAATAGAGAATCGACAAATTATAAGAATGTTGACTTTAATACAGTAAATACGTATACCCATACTTTAGGGAGCGACTTAAGTTTAAGATGGCCAAAAAGAATCATTTTGGATGCGAACTACAGTTATAATTATAACCCACAGGTTAGCGAGGGCTTTCCTAAAAGTGCACATCAGCTAAATTTGGCACTTACTTTTCAAATGCTGAAGAAGGATCGGGGTCAGTTAAAATTATCGGTTTACGATATTTTTGATCAGAATATTTCGGTATCCAGATACGCCTATAACAATGCTGTTATAACATCCGATCGGAATATTTTGAGGCGATATTTCTTGGCAACCTATCAGTACAAAATAAATATCTTCAAAAAATAGAGTTAAAGTGATTTGAGTTTGGAAAAATTCAAATCATTTTATTTACAAACATATTTCCATTGAAACGTGTTATAATTTTGGCGAATTCATCCCATTTTCAATTATAACACTATGAAAAATAAGATTTCCTATATTGCTTTATGCTCTGCATTAACACTCTTTGGTTGTCAAACAAACTCTGGCTCACAAGAGAAAGAAACCAAAACGACTACTGAAACTGAAACCAAAACTGAAGAAATAAAACTTCCAGCTCCAGATACCACTGCATCAAAAAGTAAGTTTAGCAAAGTAATCGGTTGGCCTGCTGGCAAAATGCCCATTGCCCCAGAGGGATTTGTGGTAACTAAATTTGCCTCCGATATCAAAAGTCCTAGAAACATGATTATTACGCCAAATGGCGATGTTCTTGTTGTACTTACAAATTCTGAGCGCAGTACAGTTGAGGCAGTAGCAAATGCTGTTACTGGCAAAGCAAAATCAGAAGTTCCCGGCAAAAGCGCCAACACCATTTTACTTTATAGAGATGCTGACAAAGATGGAAAACCAGAAATGGTAGCTACGTTTTTGAAAGGTTTAAACCAGCCTTACGGAATGGCAATTATTGGCAATCATTTTTATGTAGCCAATACAAATGGAATTTTAGAATTTCCTTATAAGCCTGGCGATACAAAAATAAGTGGCCCAAGTAAAACCATTCTGAGTTTACCAGCTGGCGGTTACAATAACCATTGGACACGTAATTTGATAACGAATGCCGACCAAACAAAAATCTATGTAACCGTGGGTTCTGGAAGTAATGTTGGCGAAAACGGTATGGAAAATGAGAAACGAAGAGCTAACATTTTAGAGATTAATCCAGATGGAACCGGCGAAAAAATATATGCGAGCGGATTGAGAAACCCAGTTGGAATAGATTGGGCTCCGGGAACTAAAACCCTGTGGACAGCGGTTAACGAACGTGATGGTTTGGGAGATGATCTTGTTCCAGATTACATTACAAGTGTAAAACCTGGTGCTTTTTATGGTTGGCCATATTCTTATTACGGACAGAATGAAGACCCTAGGATGAAAGGCAAAAACCCTGATTTGGTAAAAAAAGCCATCGCTCCTGATGTTCCTGTTGGTGCACACACTGCATCATTGGGATTGGCATTTTACAAGGGCGATAAATTTCCGGCGAAATATCAAGGCGGTGCATTTATTGGCCAGCATGGTTCTTGGAATCGCTCTGCGATTTCTGGTTATAAAGTTGCATTTGTTCCTTTTAAGGATGGTAAACCTACTGGAAAACCCGAAGATTTTTTAACTGGATTTGTTTCAGACTCAGCAAAAGCTGAAGTTTATGGTAGCCCGGTTGGGGTTACCTTAACACCAGATGGCGCACTTTTAGTTGCCGATGATGTAAGCGGTGTAATTTGGAGAGTTGCAGCAAAATAGTTAACCGCTAAAAACTTAAGAAACCGCAGATTATTGTAATTTTAAAACAAAAATCTGCGGTTTTTTTGTAATTAATATATAATCTCAAAAAATTGAAATCAACCTTTACATTCTTATTTGCATTATTTTCGTTTTCTGCTTTTGCGCAGATTGTTAAAACCGATTCGGTTAAAAAATTAAATGACGTTGTGGTTAAAGGCTATTACAATACTCAGCCCATTTTAAGATCGGTTTCTGCTGTAAGTTTAATTGATAGTAACGCCATAAAAAACCAACAAAGCAATTCTTTAGTAAGCACTTTTAATTCTGTTCCGGGTGTAAGAATGGAAGAAAGATCACCTGGAAGTTATCGAGTTTCACTTCGTGGAAGTTTATTGCGCTCTCCGTTTGGAATCAGAAATATCAAGATTTATATTGATGATTTTCCATTAACAGATGCTGGAGGAAATACTTATCTCAATGCGTTCGATGTTTCGGCAGTAGGCTCGATGGAAATTTACAAAGGCCCTGAAGCCAGTATTTTTGGCGCCAATACGGGTGGTGCAATTTTAATTAATCCACCAAGTTTAGATCAAAATAGAATCGAGGCTTCAGTTATTGCTGGCTCTTATGGATTGTTTCATCAAACGGCAAACATTCAGCATCAGTTTAAAAATTATAGTTTTAGTTTTTCCGAAGGTTACCAAAGAAGTGATGGTTATCGCCAGAACAGTGCTATGGATCGGAAGTATTTTCAAACCATGCACCAATGGAATTATAGCCCCACGGGAAGTTTAAAAGCTTTTGCATTTTATAGCGATTTAAGTTATAAAACTCCTGGTGGATTAACGGCCGTACAATTGGAGCAAGATCCCAAACTTGCCCGTCCGGCAACACCAACAATTCCAGGTGCAATTACTCAACAAGCAGCCATTTACAACAAAACTATTTTTGGTGGCTTATCCAACACTTACCAAATTAGCCCAAACTTTAAACACGTAATTGCTTTATTTACTTCATATACCGATTTCAAAAACCCATTTATTACCAATTACGAAAACCGATATGAAAGTACATTGGGCTTGAGAACTTTTCTACAATATGATCAAATTAAGAACGATTTTAAATTTAGCGCACAGGCAGGTGTAGAAAGCTCGGGAACAAAAAGTCAGATTAAAAATTTCAACAATAATGCCGGTTCAATAGGAACTATGCAAGCTTATGATAATTTAAAAGCCAATCAGGATTTTGCCTTTGTCCGTTTAAACTTAGATGTTAACAGTAAGCTTTTGATTGAGCTGGCCTCGAGTTTAAACTTCTTTAACTATAAATACGAGAGCTTCTCCCCTATCGCAATTGCTGAAAAGCAAAGGAAATTTAGTACTCAATTTATGCCGAAGGTTGCGGCTTCTTATTTAATTAGTTCAGCATTTTCTTTGAGGGCTTCGGCAAGCAAAGGTTATTCTCAGCCAACTATTGCCGAAGTTCGATCATCAGACAATAATATTAACAATAATCTGCAGGCAGAATTGGGTTGGAATTATGAAATCGGTTTAAGGTATAAAACTGAAAACAATCGTTTTTATGCCAATGGAAGCATTTTTCAGTACGAATTGAAAGATGCCATTGTGAGAAGGTTAAATCAAAATGACGCCGAATATTTCATCAACGCAGGTGGCACAAAACAAAAAGGAATAGAGTTGGAAACTGCCATTTGGATTATAAAAAATAGCTCTTCAGTTTTAACAGGCTTACAATTCAAAAGCAATTACACCTACAGCCATTTCAGGTTTAACGATTTTGTTAACGGAGCTTCTAACTTCAGCGGAAACAAGCTTACGGGTGTTCCCGACCATATTATTGTAAACAGTTTAGAATTTAAGTTTCAAAAAGGATTTTATTTCTTTAGCCAATATAACCATACTTCGGCCATCCCACTAAATGATGCCAATACTGTAATGGCTAATAAATATGACTTGGTTGAAATAAAAGCAGGCATCAGAAGTTTAAAACTTAAGAATACCCGTTTGGATATTTTTGCTGGTGTTAATAATCTACTAAACGAAAAGTACAGTTTGGGTAATGATTTAAATGCTGCAAATGGAAGATATTTTAACCCCGCCACTGGGATAAATTTTTATACCGGCCTTGCGGTGAAACTGTAAATTAAAACGGTTAATTAATTATAGAACCGAACTTTCATCACATTGTTATGAATCATAGAACCTTACCTCATAAGCTCCATACCTGTGCTCAGTATCTTTCTGATCCGATTGCTATAGGGTTTATTTCAGCACCGTTATGGCAAGAAAGATCCTTAAATAAATTCAGAGTGACGATTGGATTAGCTTAAACAAAATACTAATGGCTAAAAGAAAGCATTTAATAATAGAACCTTAGCATTAAGTTTAATGTACCGAATAATCTGCCTAAAAATGAATACAAAGCCACACCCAGAATTTCTCTGAATGTGACTTTTATCATAGGTAGCTATTTTAAAATTTAAAATCATCAAGAATTAATTGACCAAATCGATTTCTTTAATGGCGATTTCGCTTACCACGATTTCAGTGGTAAAGCGTTTAGTTCCATCTTTGGCTTCGTAACTTCCTGTTAACAATTTACCTTCAACCGTTAATCTTGTTCCTTTTTTAATTTGCGCCTCAGCTATTTCGGCTTTGGCATTCCAAAAAATTAAATTAATCCATTGCGTTTTTTTAACTTCTTCGCCCGAAGCATTTTTGTAATACTCATGTACGGCTAAGCTCACTTTAGCCAATTTTTGATTTCCAGCCAATGTTTTTACTTCAACATCTGCACCTGCAAAACCACTTAATACCACTTTGTTAATTGCACTTTCCATAATAATAAAATTTAAAGGATCTAAATATTTAACGAACGAATAGTCACCACGACTATCGACACAACAAAGGTGCAAACACCAAGAAAAATTATTCGGGCAATAAACAGTTATAGTCGTTTATAAACGCTTAAACACGAATAATGTGCTGTAGAACAACCTAAAGGCAATATATATTTTTCTTGTGTTCGCATTAAATGTTTAGATTTACACATCATCCCATAATAAAATCAAAAAATATTATGGAACGTTTGTGTTTAGATTGCGGTAAACCGGTAAAAGGCCGAACCGATAAAAAATTCTGCGATGATTTATGTCGCAACAGTTATAACAATCGCTTAAAAAGCGAGGACAGTCTTGTTGTAAAACGGATTAATCTAATCCTCAAAAAAAACAGAAATATTCTTGCCAAATTTAATCCAGAAGGGAAAGCTAAAATCACCCGAAAAAAGCTTTTTGCTGCAGGTTTTAATCTAGATTACCACACGCATATTCATCAAACTTCAAATGGAAATAATTATAGCTTCTGTTATGAATATGGCTATTTGATATTAAATGAAGAAGAGTTTTTATTGGTTAAAAGGGAGGAGAAGTGAGCGAGGAGAAAAATATTTGATGTTGCTAAATCACTGCGGTTCCCACTCTTTAAAACATACTTATACAAGTTGCTTACTTTAAAAATGGACTTGTCCATTGGATAATGTAAACCATAATAAATAACTACTTTTCTATGTATGCTTTTAAGAATTGTGTACTCAAAAAACGTATCGTTTAAAATGCAAAACATCATTTAAAGCAAAAAAAAGAACTCTTAATTAAAAAAGTCAGTTCGTTTAAGAGTTGGTGGCAACTTTAGAACGACCTTAAAGAAACTAGAAAACAAGTATGGACATAGTAATTTACATATACAACGGACTTACGGCATTAGATGCAATTGGACCATATGAAGTTTTAAGCAGACTTCCTAACGCTAACGTAAAATTTGTTGCAAAAGAAAAAGGTATAATTATATCTGACACGCATTTTCTAAAACTTGTTGCTGAATACGATATTTCTGAAATTGACAAAGCAGACATTTTGATTATTCCAGGTTCGGTCGTTGGGTTTATAAGAGAGGCAAAAGATAAAAGCCTTTTATCTTGGATTAACAAAATTTACAAAACCAGCGCTTGGACAACCTCTGTATGTTCAGGCTCAATAATTTTAGCAGCAGCAGGCTTACTGAAAAATAAAAAAGCGACCTCCCACTGGGCCGTCATTCATTTATTAAATGAGTATGGCTCAATTCCAACGAGTGAAAGATATGTTCAAGAAGACAAAATTATTACAGCACAAGGCGTTTCGGCAGGAATTGATATGAGCTTGTATTTAGCAAGCCAAATTGTAGGGGATGAAAAAGCCAAAGCCTATCAGTTATTCATCGAGTATGACCCAAAACCGCCTTTCAATTCAGGAAATATAAAGGAAGCTGACAGTGCGACAATTGAATTGGCTAAAAAAATACTTGGCAAAGAGGCAAAAAAAGATTTGACTATTTGGGACATTGTAAAAAATGTACAATCACTTGTTAAACTGAAACGTGGAAAATAAAAACGGCCACCAATATTAGTTTGTCATTATAGCATCAGGAATATTACTTGGTGGAATTGCATTTAATTCACGAATGAAGCATCCACCTTTTCATGACAATTTGGAACAAGTAAAAAACAGTATTGATTATATTCTTTCATTGAATACCGAAACTTTTTACCTCGGACATGGAAACCCAGTTTCGAGAAAATCCTTAATAAATTATAGAGACCAGTTTTCTAAATAAAAAAAACACCTACCGTTAAGAAATTTATTTTTTAAAAAAATTGTGAAACACAAAATGGATAGAATGTAGAACGAAATAGGAACGGCCAGAAACCCAGGTTAAGCCCGCCTTTGATGAAAGTAGAATTTAGCGCAAACATCCCATCTTTTATTTAGTTAAAAATCTAGTTATATTTAACAAAGCATACGCATCTTTTATTGATTTTTTGGGGCACAGGCAGTACGCTTGTGCCAGATAGGTGTCTGAAAGAAAAGAACAGAAGCATCAAAATAAACAATAATGAATAATACAATCAATAGGAACAGATCTTTTGCCAAACTTTCGGGCTACTCACTATTATTGATGGCCGTAATAGCTGGGTTTTCGTTTGGATATGCTTTGCCAAAAATATTTAAGCCTGGTCAACTTGACTTTGCACAAAGCAATTTATCTGAAAATTTGCAGCTCTATAAATTTATGCTATTGGGCATTTTAATAGTGCTACTGCTTGATATATTGGTTTCTTTTACGCTATATATATTCTTCAAAAATGACAATAAAAAATGGGCCCTACTGTCTTGTATTTTGAGAATTATTTACTCTTTGATATTGGGTATTGCCTTATATTATTTAGCGATAAACATTGGGCAATCCAATAACTCAATTGTTCTTAAAAATTATAAATCGTTTCAAAATATATGGTCAACAGGGTTGATTGTTTTTGGCATTCACTTACTTATAATTGGTGCACTGATGAAGCTTCATAAATTAATACCTGGCATTTTATGGTATTTATCAATTATAGCTGGAGCGTCATACATTTTGATTCATCTATTAAAAACCACTTTTCCTCAGTTAACTGAATT
>NZ_JACRYL010000020.1:33842-36068 GCF_014306625.1 Pedobacter fastidiosus | reverse complement strand
AAGCAATATTTTAGGTTTACCTATGGCTTTAGGAGAACTCGGGCTTGCAGGGTGGCTGATCATCAAAGGAGGAAAAACTAAGTTAACTTGATTGGGAAAAACCCAGTAACCACATCGGTTTAGGGATATGACATTATAGTTTGAAAATTTAAAATTATGGACAACTATTTAAAAGAAACGAAGATTTTGAATTATTCAGACGGCTCTATTCAGCATTTGGTGAGCACTCGCAATTGGATGGGTATGGAGATAGTTGAACGAGCAAAGTCAATATACGATTATGTAAGAGATGAAATAAAATTTGGCTACAATCTATCTGACGACATATCCGCATCCGAAGTATTAAAAGATGGCTACGGGCAATGTAATACAAAGGCAACTTTACTTATGGCACTTTTAAGGGCTAATGGTATTTCAAACAGAATCCACGGCTTCACCATTAATAAAGCATTACAAAAAGGAGCAATAAGCGGAATTTGGTATATGCTTTCGCCCAAAAACATTTTACATAGTTGGGTTGAAATCAATATTAATAGTAATTGGTATTTTCTTGAAGGCGTAATTCTCGACAAAGAATACTTAACTAAGTTACAAGCAAAGAACAACGATTGCAAAACAACCTTTTGCGGTTTCGGCGCTTACACCGATAATTTTGAAAACCCACCAATTGACTGGAACTTAAATAACACTTTCATACAAGACAAAGGTATTAACCAAGACTTTGGCGTATTTGACACACCAGACGATTTTTATGCAAAACACCAACAAAAGTTAGGGGCAATTAAGAAATGTATTTTTCGCAAAATTGTGAGACACAAAATGAATAGAAATGTAGAAAGAATAAGAAATGGTTGGTAATATGTGTTTTCTTTAAGCCGGTTTCATTCTAAACACAACTTTAGATTTTCAATCAGCAACGGAAGATAGAATGTTGTTTTACAACCTACACAAAGCCTAGCTCCTAACCTTTCATTTCATCCACCATAACCGATTTGCTACATTCCAAATTTTAAAGACAGGCCTACAAAATAAAGAGATCAAAATAAACTGCAGACCTTTGCTTAGAAGTTCTGCAGTTTGATATAGCCATTGTGTTGTATAAAACTATTTACCAGATCTTGTACACCTGGCCTGTTTGAGCCCCTAACACACTTTTATTGTAGGCAGCAGCCACTGCTTCCATACTTACTGGGATTGTTCCTGGAAAAAAAGGAAAATAATCAGGTGATTCTTCTACTACTGTAGGCGATACAGAATTAATTCTAACTGCATTCTTTAACTCAATAGCAGCCCCCCTAATAAAGCCATCAACTGCAGCATTGATACTGCTCAAAGAAGCCGTTTGCAATACCGGTTCGTGTGCCAAGCTACCCGACGTTAATGTAAATGACCCGGATGGGTTAATATAATGTTGCCCTATAAGCACCAGGTTTACCTGCCCCATCAATTTACTATCAACTGTTTTACGAAAGTCAACATCTGTCATGGTATGCAAAGGGCCTACATGGCCAGTGCCAGCAACGCTTACCAACGCATCAAATGAGCCAATGGTTTCGAACATTTTTTTAATAGCATCTACACTGCCAATATCTACAAGAATATCTCCACTTTTAGAGCCGACTTTAATAATTTCATGTTGCCCCTGTAGCGTGTTTACTACATGTTTTCCAATGGTGCCAGTAGCTCCGATAATAATAATTTTCATTTTATTTTGATTAATTGTTGGTCAAAATTAAATTGATATTTTACATTTGTCAAGTAGTTACCTTTTTGTCCAGTATTGACAATTTTGTCTAAATTCCACCGATATGGCCCTGCAGGAAGAAAAAAAAGAAAAAAAATATTATCAGGCAGCAGATTGCCCAATTACACTTACCGTAGATATTATAGGAGGTAAATGGAAACCCCTAATTATCTGGTTACTTTTGAAAGAAGAAAAATTGAGGTTTGGAGAAATTACCAAACTAATGCCGGGTATTGCTTTAAAAGTTTTATCCCGATCGCTGAAAGAGCTACAATCAGATGGAATATTAGTCCGAAAAGCGTATCCCGAAGTTCCCCCTCGGGTGGAGTATTCCTTATCTGCAAAAGGAGAATCGCTTAGGCAAATTATAGATTTACTATCCATTTGGAGTAGAGACCATGTAATGGTTGAAACAGTATAGACCTAGGCTATAATCAAAACCAGTATTTTTAACAAAATAGAACTTACACCTGAGCAAATTA
>NZ_JACRYL010000020.1:351-33786 GCF_014306625.1 Pedobacter fastidiosus | reverse complement strand
AAGCAATATTTTAGGTTTACCTATGGCTTTAGGAGAACTCGGGCTTGCAGGGTGGCTGATCATCAAAGGAGGAAAAAAGATTATTTTAAAACCCACCAATTGAATAGAACTTAAATAACACTAACCAGTCGTAAGGCACTAAACCATTGGGGCTAACTTTAGATAATTAAACCCATAAACCAAAAAATGACAAACATCGAAATTAGAAAAATAACAATAAATGATATTGACCAATTGCAAAAAATTGGCAAGCAAACCTTTTACGAAACTTTTTCTACTGGAAATACAGAAGAGAATATGGCAAAATATCTGGAGGATGGATTTTCTTTGGAAAAATTGACGACTGAACTTAACGATAACAACACTGAATTTTATTTCGCAATATTTGAGGATAACGTAATTGGTTATTTGAAACTAAATTTTGGCCAATCACAAACAGAACTTAAAGATGATACAGCGATTGAAATCGAGCGGATTTATGTATTAAAGGACTTTCATGGAAAAACGGTAGGCCAACTGCTTTATAATCAAGCCATTCAAATAGCAAAACAGAAAAACGCTAACTATGTTTGGCTAGGTGTTTGGGAAGAAAACCCTAGAGCAATAAGTTTTTACAAAAAGAACGGTTTTATTGAATTCGATAAACACGTTTTTAAATTGGGAAATGATGAACAAACCGACATCATGATGAAACTAAAATTGAACAAGTGATTCGGGAAGAATGAAATGTTACGCTAACATCGGTTTGCCAAAGGCATCACTTCGTGCCAAGAATATCTACTTTTCCCAGAAGGTAAATCGGACTACTTGCACTTCGATCTCCTAGGGAACATTTATGAATCGTTTTCTATTCTTATTAAACTTAATTGTCCAAACACAATACCTAAACATAATTTTATATGAATATAACAGAACAAATCAGCGACTATATTACCAGCCAACCTGAGCCAAAACGCAGAGATCTCCAAGAGTTGCACCGTGTTATTCTGACTATAATGCCAATGAATAAATTATGGTTCCTTGATGGTAAAAACAGTGAAAATAAAATTGTTTCTAACCCAAATATTGGATATGGATCTCGCACCATTAAATATGCCGATGGCTCAACAAAGGAGTTTTATCAAATTGGTTTGAGCGCAAATACAGCCGGAATCTCCGTGTACATTCTTGGCATTGATGATAAGACTTACTTATCCAAAACCTATGGAGAAAAAATAGGCAAGGCAAACGTAACAGGTTATTGCATTCGGTTCAAAAAAATTAAGGATATAAACATTGAAATTCTTGAAGAGGCCATACGATATGGAATTGAGGCGTAAAATGAAAATAAGAGACTAGCGATGAGTCAATCAGCAGTGTTTTGTATAAAATGAAAATCTGCTTGTAAATTTTTCTTATTCGTTTGCAGTATTTTTTCTAAGTTAGTGCGGATAATAAATTAAGATTAGCCAAAAACCAAGCAAACATCAGGTAATTTATACCTAATAACGATCTCAATGGATAATTGCAAAAACTGTAGCGAAACAATTAGTGGAAATTACTGCTCAAACTGTGGCCAAGCTGTAAAGTTTAAAAGAATAGATAGACATTATATTACCCACGAAATTGAGCATGTTCTGCACTTTGAAAGAGGAATTTTTTATACCATTAAAGAACTCCTAAGAAATCCTGGGCAAAATATTAGAAATTACATCACCGACAATAATAGAAGCAAACTTGTAAAGCCAATTATCTTTATAATTATAACTTCATTAATTTATAGTATTATAAACCATTTGTTTCATATTGAAGATGGATACATAAAATTCGATGAAACAAAAAAATCGGCTACCGGCTCTATTTTCGAGTGGATTCAAGCACATTATGGCTATGCCAATATCATGATGGGCATTTTTATCGCATTTTGGGCAAAATTATTTTTCAGAAAGTATGACTACAATTTTTTCGAAATTTTAATCCTATTGTGTTTCGTAATGGGAATAGGCATGTTGATTTTTTCTTTCTTTGCGCTAATCCAAGGCTTAACCCATATTAATTTAATGCAAGTTGCTGGTGCGGTAGGTATGGTTTACACCATCTGGGCAATTGGCCATTTTTTTGATAAAAATAAAGCTATGAATTATGTAAAAGCATTCGCTTCATACATGCTAGGTACCCTAACCTTTTTCATATTAGTATTGATAATAGGAGTTGTATTTGAATTGGCAATAAAGCATTAAAGGTAGGAAGGTAAGGTTTTCATAACCATTTCAATTAAATTTTAGAATACACGAAAATTGAAGTTACAGTATCTTGACATTTTGACGCCATTTCTTCTGTTGAAAAAAACATTTCATCTTCTACCCAAGACACCAAAAAACTTATAACAAGAGCCGCAGTAGCTTCAGATAGGTAGGAAAGTAATTTTTGTTCTTTCTTTCCTTTTCCAAACTGATGACCAAATTTCTTTTTGATTTTTATTGCGATACTGTTCTTAAAAAACTCCGCCATGATGTTTCCACTTTTTTTACCCAACATGGCCTTAGCCAACTGCTGGTTTTGAGCAATATGACCAAATAAGTTTTTAAAACTCAATTCGCCATTAATCTCTATTGAAAACATGGCTACGTTCAAATTATTATGCCCATCTAAAAGCAGTTGCTCTTTGCTTTCGTAGTGCATATAGAATGTTGAACGGCCAACATTTGCTCTGTCTATAATATCTTGAATGGTTACCTTTTCATAGCTCTTTTCCAAAATCAAATGTATTAAAGCTTCGGTAAGCGCCTTTTTTGTTTTTTGAATGCGCCTATCCACAATAATTTCCTTTTCAGCTTTCATTTTCCTGAACTTTTTTGATTAAATGTTCAATAACTGCCATTTGGCTGGTTATGTTTTTGAATGTTGCAAATTTAGCTATTAGGTTTGTTAAACAATACACAATGTTCAATAAAAAACACCAAGTTCAAAATGAAATACCCATTAGTTTCCTTAATGTTTATTATGCTAACTGCTTTTAAACAACCCGCAAACAGCACTTTGACGGTTAACACCAGCAATTATAATAACGATAATGGCAAAGCTGTTTTATTCCTATTTCGCAAAGACGACAAAATACCATCCAGTCCATTTAAAACAGTCTCAACGGAAATCAAAAACAAGAAAGCAGTTTTTCAAATCCCCAACCTTGTCTTCGATGATTATGCCATTCTCATTTTACATGATGAAAATAATAATGGCAAAATTGATCATTCTCTGGGGTTACCAAATGAACAATTGGGCTACAGTAATAAATGGGAAATAGGTTTTTTTACGGGTATGCCTACATTTTCAAAACTGAAATTCCCGTTTTCTGCAACTCAAAAAGTTCAAAATATCAGTATCACCTATAAAAGAAATAGAAAGTAATGGCAACTTTAAAACCAATTATAACAATAGCTTTTTTGCTTTTAGGACTTAATTTATTCGCCCAACAAAGCGGGGCTGTAAAGGGTAAAGTGATCGATAAAAGCACCAAACAAGTATTGCCATTTGCAACCATTGAAATAGTCAATATGGCAAAAGGAACAATAACAGACACTTTGGGCAATTTTAGTTTTTTAAATGTTGCCGAAGGTCTCTATTCAATAACCATCAACTCGGTTGGCTACCAGCAACAAAGGGTTAATGATGTACGGGTTATTAGAAACAAGGTAAGCTATATCGAAATTGAATTACAGGATGCATCGCAAAGTTTAAGTGCAGTAACTGTAAATGGTTTCAAATTTGAAAATAATCCCGCACTACCCGTTTCGGCTTATAGTTTTTCAAGAGAAGAAATCTCCCGGAACCCAGGTGCACAAGGCGATATTTTTAGGGCTATTGGCATGTTGCCGGGCGTATCAAGCAGCGGCGGTGCCTTTTCTGCCATTGCCGTGAGAGGGCAAGGCACAAGGGATAACGTGTATATGGTAGATGATATTCCTGTTTTTTCATTGGCGCATCTGGAAGGTAGCCCTAATGGATTTAACGACCCGAACGGTGGCAGGTTTAGTATTTTTGCCCCAAGAGTTATTAATAGTGCAGTATTTCAAGGTGGTGATTTTAGTGCTGCCTATGGCAGAAGAAGTGCCTCTTATTTAGGGTTAACCATAAAGGAAGGAAATAAAGAAAGTTTTACCATTGATGGACAGTTGGATTTGATGGGGGGAACGATAAACTATGATGGCCCAAGTTATCTTTTTAAAAATACCAGTTTATTTATTTCTGCAAGAACGCAAAATATTGGCAACGTGGTAAAAATTGCCAACTTACAAGATTTGGGCATTCCAAAATATCAGGATTTTATTTTTAAATCAACCACACAAATTAATGAACGAAATAAACTTTCTATTATCGCCATTTACAGCCCCGAAACATTTGTAAGGGACACCAGTAATGTGAGGGCAGATAAAAATTTAAATAACTTATTTACGCTGAACCGGAAAAGTAATCAAACCATTTTGGGGCTCAATCTTTTATCCCTTACCAGTAAAAGCAGTAACTGGAAAAACGGTTTGTACTACAATTCTACACATACCACCAACACTTACGGTAATTCTTTTCCGCTAACAGATAAAGAGGGTGTTCTGATACCTGGTAGCATTATTCCCTTTGAAGATGGCATAAAAAAAATAGATTACAAAGAATATACAGTCGGTTATCGTTCTATTTTTTCCAAATTTTTTGAAGATAAATCAAAACTTACCCTGGGCGTTGAATTCGACAAGTCGGCATTAACCAATAATAGAAAATTAAGCCGGACAGATACTTCCTATGTTTTTAGCACAACAGATTACAGGCCTAATCCAACTACTTATTACGCTTTAATTCTGCCCCAATTCTTTAACGCAGACTATAATAATTCGGCCTATAATGCTTCCGCATATATTGATTATTCGTTTCCATTATTAAAAAAACTCACAGTAAATGCAGGCCTGCGATATGATTATACAGGCTTTACCAAACAAAGCAGTATTGCCCCAAGATTAAGTGGAAGCTACCAGTTTGATGAGCAACAAAGCCTGAATTTTTCGACAGGTATATACTATCAGGATCCTTTGTACTCCGAAATTGCTGATCAACCCCAAGGTAATACATTAAAAAACCAACGGGTAATAGAGGCCATTGCCGGGTATAAATATCATTTCAATAGTTCCCTAAAATTAACCGTTGAAGGCTGGTATAAAAAGCTTGACCATTTATTAGTACGTCCTGTAAGCGGTAGCGCTGAACAGAACAGCAATGGTACAGGTTCTGCAAGTGGTTTTGACATCAATCTTACCAAGCGGTTGTCCCAAAATTTTCATGGTCAAATCGGATATTCCTATATGTTGAGCAAGCGTAATGACAATGATGGTTTGGGGGATTATAATTATACATTCAGCCAACCCAACCAGGTTAATTTTTTATTGAGTTACAAAGCGGGACAGCATTGGCTACTGGCAACAAAATTCAGATATGCAACCGGGAAACCAACTTACGATTATATTGTGCATAAGAATGTTTTAAATAACAGCAATGAAATTAGGTACTCCCAAGAGATTACTACACAGGGCACAAAACGCTTAACCGATTTTATAAGCTTGGATGTGCGGGTAGATTATAATTTTAAGATAAAAGGCATAGCTCTGAATGCTTTCGTAGATATTGCTGATGTTAATAATCGTAAAAATGCTTACCAGGAATCGTTTAACCCTATTACAGGGAAAACCTTTTACGAAGGCATTTCCATCTTTCCTTCTTTTGGTTTGAAGTTCCAGTTTTAAAATTAAAACAATGAGAAAAATCATCACATACGCATTATACCCAACATTGCTGCTAATTGTGGTCGCAATAATATTTTTGGCGATTAATTTCGGTTCCGATTATAAAACAGTTTATGCTGCCACAACAATTTTTATTGTACTAACGTTATTAATTACCGAAACCATTTTCCCACTTAATAAACAATGGAAAATGACTGCAAAAAGCTTTTGGCGTGACTTTAAATATATTGCTATTGATGCACCAATAATAGCCCTTACAAAATCAGGTTTCGGCATATTGGCAATTTGGTATAGCGAAAATCATGTAGGCTTTTTTACTAAATCGCCATTTTTAATAAGTGTAACTATCTATCTCTTAGTCTTTGAATTCTTTCAGTACTGGTATCATCGTTTAAGTCATACCGGTAAGGGAAAAATTGGAAAATTTCTATGGAACGTGCATTTGGCTCATCACCTACCTAACCAAGTATATGTTGTAATGCATGCCGTTTTTAGTCCGATAAACGCCTTTATAACGGCCACAATTATTCAATTACCGCTTATTCTTTTAGGTGTTTCGCCTGAAGTGGCATTGGCGGCAACACTTTTAATCGATCTACAAAGTTTAGTTTCGCATTTCAATGTAAATATTAGGGCAGGCTTCTTAAATTATATTTTTATTGGTACGGAAACACATCGGTATCACCATAGTGCAAATATTAAAGAAGCGAAAAACTATGGAAACACATTGGCCATTTGGGATCTCGTATTTGGAACATTTTATTATAAGCCAGGAGAAGTACCCGAAGAATTAGGAATAAAAAATCCGAATGAATACCCCAAATCTGAGGATATTTTTAAAGTTGTAGTCCTACCCTTTAAAAAGCCCATCAGTTAGCAGAAACTTAACACAAAGTTAAATTTACAATTTATACTAGCCAAATGTATAACTATTTAAATTTCGTAGTGATCTACATTTTTTGTCAAATGGCAAATCCAAAAAAAATAACTTTGCTTAACTTGCAGCATGAAAGGATTTATAGAATACATTCTGCAGTTTGGAAATTTAAACCAACAACAAATTGATTTAATTTCTAGAAAAGCAACTGTATTAGAACTTCCCAAAGATGAATATTTCTCAGAGGCAGGCAAAATTGCACAACGGGTAGGGTTTATTTCGGATGGTATTATTAGGGTTTGTTACTACAATAACCAAGGTGAGGAAATTACCAAATATTTTATCGAAGAAAACAACTTGGTAGTCGATTTGGAAAGCTTTGACAATGAAATTCCTTCTTCAGCATATGTACAAGCCATCACCGATTGCAAACTTTTACTTTTTTCGAAAAAAGACTGGAACGAACTTTTAGATACCATTATTGGTTGGGATACTATTGTACATAAAATTATTTCGAAAGCACTAAGACAAAAAGTAGAAAGGAGAAGCCCATTAGTTTCAGAAGATGCTACAACACGCTATTTGAAGTTTTTGGAAATTTACCCCAATGTTGTTAATAGAATTCCGCTTTCTTATATTGCTTCCTATTTGGGGGTTACGCAATCTTCACTTAGTAGAATAAGAAAAAACATAAGCTAAATCTCTTTTTGCCAAATGGCAAATGGTTTCATTTTTAATCTCCGCACTTTTACTTAAATAATTTAAAGAAACAAAAAATGAAATCAGTATTAATAACAGGAGCCAATAGAAGTATTGGTTTAGAGACAGCAAAAGAGCTATCGAAAAAGGGATTATTTGTTTATCTAGGTACCCGCAATCTTGAAAAAGGGAATGCTGTTGTACAACAATTAAACGAAGAAGGATTTGAAAATATTAAGGCTATTGAAATTGATGTTACGAAACAGGATTCTATTTTAGCGGCCAAAAATATCGTTGAAGAAGAACAAGGAAAATTGGATATTCTAATTAATAATGCAGGAATTAGCGGAGATTTTCCTCAAAATGCGTCAGATACATCAATCAAAGATATTCAAGAGGTATTCGATACGAATTTCTTTGGCGTAATTAGCGTAACTCAAGCCTTTTTAGAATTGCTTAAAAAGTCAGATCATCCTAGAATTAGTAACATTACCTCCGGGCTTGGTTCATTAACCTTACATAGCGATCCGAACTGGAAATATTACACTGTTAAATCGGCAAGTTATGGAACTTCTAAAGCAGCTCTTAATGCATATACAATCGTTTTGGCTTATGAACTGAGAGCATTGCCCTTTAAAGTGAATGTAATTGACCCAGGCTACACAGCCACAGATTTTAACCACCATAATGGGCCTGGAACAATAGAAAGTGCAGCAAATTTTATCATTAAACATACCTTAATCGATGATAATGCACCAACAGGAAAGTTTTTCAGTAATGACATCGAAGATGAAACAGAGGTAAGTCCGTGGTAGCGGATTGAAAGTTTTAAATATAAAATTAGGGCGACTTGCCCTTTAAATGCTCAATGGTGACCCCACTATTGAGCATTTGTGTTATATTAGATTACAGATTAAATGAACTTAAGACCTAGAAAATAGAGAAATGATAAACAGTGAGCCAAACCACAAAGTTGATTTTTATTTTGATAAGGCTAAAAAGTGGCAAGAAGAAATTAATAAATTAAGATTGATTGTGCTCGATTGTGGTTTAAGCGAAGAATTGAAATGGGGTTGCCCCTGCTATGTGCTCGAAAAAAGTAATATTGTTTTGATTCACACCTTTAAAGAGTATTGCGCATTGCTGTTTTTTAAGGGTGCTTTAATGGATAACAAAGATGGTTTGCTGATTCAACAAACTGAAAATGTACAATCTGCTCGTCAAATTCGCTTTACCAATCTTCTAGAAATATTTGAAAAGGAAACTGTTATAAAAAATTATATTGCTAAAGCTATTGAAGTAGAAAAAGCAGGATTAAAAGTTGAACTGAAAAAGCATAATGATTATACTATTCCAGACGAATTTCGGCATAAATTGGATCAGATTCCTGAATTAAAAATTGCCTTTGAAACATTAACACCAGGGAGACAAAGAGCTTACTTGCTACATTTTTCTACGCCTAAACAATCCAAAACCAGAGCGGCAAGAGTTGAAAAAAGTATGCCAGCAATTTTAAATGGCAAAGGCTTAAATGATTAGTTTATAAAAAACTAAAGTTAAAAGTAACTAGATAACCGAATGAGTAGCGATAGAAAAGAATTATCATCTGAACAAAATCAAGCGTTAATTGAGATCTTGAAAAATCGTTTCGAGAAAAATAAGAGTCGACATAAAAACATAGAGTGGAATCAAATCCAAGCCAAATTAGGAAGTCAGAAAGAAAAATTATGGTCGCTTAACGAGATGGAAATAACGGGTGGAGAACCTGATGTTATTGGATATTACGAAAAGAGTGGCGAATATATTTTTTGCGATTGCTCGGCAGAAAGCCCGAAAGGTAGACGAAGTGTTTGTTATGATCATGAAGCGTTAGAATCTAGAAAGGAAAATAAACCCGAAAACAGTGCTATTGAGATGGCAAATGATATGGGCATTAAGCTCTTAAATGAAGAAGAATATAGAGCATTACAAACGCTTGGAATATTTGATCTCAAAACATCTAGCTGGATTGAAACCCCACCATTCATTAGAAAATTAAAAGGCGCACTTTTTTGCGATCGCCGTTATGATACCGTATTTGTTTATCACAATGGCGCAGAATCTTATTATGCCGCTAGGGGATTTCGGGGAATGCTAAAAGTTTAATGATTGATTAACTTCAATTTTTAACCACAGATACGCACAGATAAACACAGATTTTAATTCCATAGTTATTTTATCTGTAGTTTATAAGGTTTTGTGCATTATTCTTTACATCCCAGCCATTAATCGTTGCAGAAATTTTAGTACCTAAACTGGATTGAAGCGGTATCCCCGATTTTTCATCGGGATTTAGCGAAAAGCCAGCCAGACGATAATCAGGCATCTGTATTTGCTTTCCAAAACAATTTGATAGTTAAAGATATTTCTCCTTAATTAACACCCCGGTCTGCGACCACCCCTCTAAAAGAGGGGAATTACCCCTCATAGTTTTTAAGCAATTTGCAGTTCCCCTCTTTTACAGGGGGTGCCTTTAAGGCGGGGTGTTTATTTATGGACGATAACCGAGCATCTGTCTTTGCTTTCCAAAAACGATGTGATAATTAAAGAATATTTTACCCTAATTAACACCCTGGTCTGCGACCACCCCTCTGGAAGAGGGGAATTACCCCTCCACCACAAAAGGCCATAAAACTTCTTAAATTAATAGCCCTACCAGATCACCACTCTTAAACTATCGGGTTGGTACATTTTGCTTCCCGGTTTAATTCCAAAAGCTTTATGAAACTCTGGAACATTTGCCAACGGACCATTAACACGATATTGAGCCGGAGCATGAACATCAACCATAATCTGATTAGCCAAGGCTTCTTTTTTCACTTGAACCATCCAGGCATAGCTATAACCCACAAAGTATCTTTGTGTTGGGGTTAAGCCACCGATTACTTCGTTTTTTTGATATTGAGGAGATTTTTTGAAAGCTTCTAAGCCCATTACAACTCCACCTAAATCGGCAATATTTTCTCCCTGTGTGGCATCACCATTTACAAACTTGCCTGGTAGTGGTTCAAACTTATTGAACTGTTTAACAATCAGCTTTGTTTTTATCTTAAACTTGGCTAAATCCTCTGGTGTCCACCAATTTTTTAAATTTCCATTTTCGTCATACTGGCTACCTTGATCATCAAACCCATGGGTAATTTCATGTCCGAAAGTAGAACCGCCAATAATACCATATAAAATGGCATCGTCTGGCATTCTGCCTTCAAAACCCGGCACTAAAATATTGCAAGCGGGTACAACAATTTCGTTGTTACTTGAAGAATAATAAGCGTTATAAGTTTGTGGAAACATGTACCACTCTGTACGATCTACGGGTTTGCCAAATTTATCAATCATAAACTGATACCTCCACTTATTGGCTTCGATTACATTACCACAGTAAGAAACCCGATCGATATTGAGGCTGCTCATATCTTTCCATTTATCTGGATAACCAACTTTCATGGTAATCTTGCTAAGTTTAACTAAGGCTTTTTTCTTAGTTATTTCGCTCATCCAATCTAAATTTTTGATGTGAACGGCATAAACATCTCTAATGTTGTTGCCAATTTCTAACAATTTTTCTTTAGATCCTTTCGGGAGATATTCGGAAACATAAACCTGCCCAATCAACTCACCCAAGAAACCGTTGGTTTGCTCGACAACTCTCTTCCAACGAGGTTTTTGCTTGGTTACCCCACCCATAATGGTAGAGTAGAAATAGAAATTTTGCTGATCGATAGCGCTCGGAAGATAGTTGGCATAAGAATTCATTAAATCCCATTTTAAATAAGCTTTCCAATCTTCAATAGGATAACTTTTTATCATTTTATTTAAAGCAAGATAAAATTCGGGCTGACCAATTATTACAGTATCAGCTTTTACAACGCCAAGTTCTTGTAAAACATTTTGCCAATTAATATTTGGTGTAGAGGCTTTGAACTGTGCTACACTCATTTTATTATAATTTTTAACCGGGTCGCGAAGTGCTTCTAATTTACGGGAAGATTTTGCAAGTTCGGTTTCAAATTTCATAATCGTGGCCGAATTCTTTTTTGAGGTAGTTGCATCGTTGCCCATCAAAAGCGACATGGCATCGAGATGTTTCGCATATTCATTTCTAATGTTTACCGTTTCCTTATCTGTATTAAAGTAGTAATCTCGGTTTCCCATTCCTAAACCGCCCTGTGAGAAAAATACAGCATATTTACTACTGTTCTTATCATCTTGACCAACATAAAAACTAAATGCAGGCGATGCACCAATGGTGTGTAAATATGCAATTGTACTGATTAATGAGGCTTCATCATGAATCTGATCAATCCGTTGCAAACTAGTAGACAAAGGCTTTAATCCCTCTTTTTCTATGGCTACGGTATCCATACCAGAGGCATAAAAATCTCCAATTTTCTGCTCATTACTGCCTTTTTTTGCATTGGTTTCTTTAGCAGATTTTTCGCAGATATTTTTTACCTGTGCATTTATGGTATCTTGAATGGTTCTAAAAATTCCATTACCTCTTTCCGTACTTGGAATGGGATGGCTTTTAAACCAAGCTCCGTTTACATAGTTAAAAAAATCATCGCCAGCTTTTACTGTGGAATCACGATTGGCCAATAACGGATCTTTGAAATCGGCCTCTTTTTGATTGCAACCTGCTAGGACTACACAACTTGCAATGAAGAGCATTTTTTTGAATTTACTCATTTGGTTTTGTTTTGAAATGTAAGATAAATAAATTATTGCCTTTCTGGTATTCATATTTTTAAATTGAATAAGATCGGTCGCCAGTTTTTATTATCTTTTATTTGGAAATTTGGAGTTGTGTGATTGTGGCATTGCCATCGAGTCATTGCAATTGAGGTCGTCGATAATATTTACCCAAATATTATATACTAAGAGTAATGAATTATAATTTGATTAATTTAGAAATCCAAAATCTTTATGGACAACTCAAATGCAAGACGAAATTAAAGAAAGCCAGCTCAAACTCTATAATAAAGCAACAATTATAATTTTTTCTCTTTTACTTTCTACCTTCTTTGGAGGTGTTATTTATTCTAGAAATTTATCTCAAATTGGTGAAAGAAAGCAAATTGCACCTGTTCTGTTTTTTTGCCTTATCTGGAATCTTATACTTTTTAAAATTGCGAACAAGCTTACAAGCGATTTACTACTATCCTTTATTATTCCTAATTTACTTGGTAGTTTGGTGATAACAACTCTTTTTTGGAAACACCATTTCAAGGAGATTAGTTTTAAGAGCAAAAACATTTGGATGCCTTTAATTGTGGTTTTCATTGTTTATGGGATTTTTATTTGTCTCCTTTTTTTTAAGAGATAAGTACATTAACTCTTCTAGATCTTTTAAAAAACCACAATATTACTTCCATATAAAAGCACTTCTAAATTCAGCTGAATTTTATATCTTAATGGCCCATGATTAAAACACTAAAGTCAAATAGAAGCGTTATAATAGGAGTCATTTTTATTTTGGCCTTATTATTTATTCAACAGCTTACCTTCTCTCCTTTTTTAAAAAGTATTGGAGCTTCTGTAAATGCCACTACTTTATTCATTTCGAGGTTATTAATCTGGTTTTGTTTGCTTTTAATCTGGTTTTACTCTATTAAATTCGAAAAGCAAAAGCTCCTGATATGGGAGGAAAAGAATTACAATATCCCATTCTACATCATTTCTGTAATTTTAATGTTTATCATTATTATTATTGGTGTTACTTGCATTCAGAAAGCCATTTCATTACTTGGATTAAAAAGCAATAGTGCATCTCTAGTTAGGATTGTAAATATTTTTAAAAAAAACTATTGGCTCATGATCTTCACCGCTTTAACGGCCGGCATTGTAGAAGAATTAATTTTTAGAGCTTACATTCAACCTCGATTAGAGCTACTATTTAAAAGTCCGGCTGTAGCAATTATTATCTCTTCTTTCCTTTTCGGCTTACTTCACTTTCAGTACGGAACGATTATAAATGTATTAGGACCAATTTTTATAGGTGCAGTATTTGCAATCCACTATTGGAAATTCAGAAACATCAAAGTGCTTATTTTTAGCCACTTCCTGTGGGATTTTATCCTATTATCCATCTCCTTAAAAAGATAAACTTAGCAAGTATCGGGTAGTTTAGCACTCTGTTCAGCAATACTTTTGTGTATAAATAAAATGTTATGAAAGCTCAAGATGAAATTAACTTCAACAGAATAGCGGAAGCCATAAATTATATACAGAGCAATTTTAAAGAACAGCCTAGTTTGGAACAAATTGCTGAAAAAGTAAACCTAAGTCCGTTTCATTTTCAACGGCTTTTTAGCGATTGGGCGGGTACAAGTCCGAAAAGGTTTTTGCAATATATTAGCCTTAATTATGCTAAAAAACTATTGAAAGAAAATCAGGCTTCATTGTTTGAAACCGCTTTAGAAATAGGCCTTTCTGGTACAAGCAGACTCCACGATTTGTTTGTGAATATTGAAGGAATGACACCGGGCGAATATAAAAATGGTGGAGAAAACCTAAACATCAATTACAGTTTTGCAGAAAGTCCTTTTGGAAATATTATAGTTGCATCTACTGAAAAAGGAATCTGCCATATTTCTTTTTCTGATGATGAATTGACTGGTTTAGAAAACTTAAAAAATCAATTTCCGAAAGCAAACTATAAACAGATGCTAGATTTGGAACAACAGAATGCACTATTTATTTTCAGTCACGATTGGACCAAACTCAACCAGATTAAACTCCATTTAAAGGGAACGGATTTTCAACTGAAAGTTTGGGAAACCCTGCTAAAAATCCCAATGGGACAGCTTTCTACTTATGGCACAGTTGCTAAACATCTTCAAAATCCAAATGCATCAAGAGCTGTTGGAACTGCGATTGGCGATAATCCGGTCGCATTTTTAATTCCATGCCATAGAGTAATCCAATCGAGCGGGGCACTTGGCGGGTATCATTGGGGTACTACACGCAAATCGGCAATTATTGGATGGGAAGCCTCAAAAACCGAAGGAGAATTATAATGTTACAAGAATTAAGAAAGCAGATTAAAAATAATGAAATTTGTTTTGGAGGAAATTCCCGATTAAAAATATACGGTAAGTTAAACTGCAAATCGGGCAAAAGAATGAAAATGGAAAATCGGGTATTTTTCAAGTCAGAGAAAGAAGCGCTAGAAAATGGCTTTCGTCCTTGCGGAAATTGTTTAAACAAGAAATACAAAGAATGGATTTATTCAACACAGAAATAGATGTAAAACAGAACTTACTGCCTTACGGTGGGACGGTTAATTATTATGGAAAACTAATCTCTCAAGCCAAAGCAGATCATTATTTTCAAGTTTTGATGGAAACCATCAAATGGCGAAATGACGAAGCTTTTATTATGGGTAAACACATCATCACAAAGAGAAAAGTGGGTTGGTATGGTAACGAAAAATATGCTTATACCTACTCGAATGCGACGAAACATGCACTTGCCTGGACACCCGAATTACTTGAACTGAAAGACCTAGTAGAAGAAAAAACCGCTACAACATTTAACTCTTGCCTACTTAATTTATATCATAATGGCGATGAAGGTATGGCGTACCATAGCGATGATGAAAAATCGCTCGGAAAAAATACAACTATAGCTTCTGTAAGTTTTGGAGCAGAGCGAAAATTTCTTTTAAAGCATAAACAAACCAAAGAAACAATTTCTACTTTTTTAGAACATGGCAGTTTGTTGGTGATGAAAGATGAAACGCAAACCAATTGGCTACATCGTTTACCAACAACAAAAAAAGTTACGCGACCAAGAATAAACTTAACGTTTAGAACAATGGTTTAAGGTTTCAGGGTTGATGCTACTACATTGAATTGATTTCTAAACCATCGCAAAGCCATTACGTTGTTGCGAGGTACGAAGCAATCTACTACTTTAGGTTTTCACCTTGGAGCAATCGCATTAAGATTGCTTCGTACCTCGCAATGACGACTTTCACGTTAGTGCTTAAATTCTTTAATATCAACAACCCTATCTTCATCTGGGTTTTTAGTTAAGAAAGAAGTACCTCGATTATTTTTAACCCAGCTGTAACCTTGTTGAATATTGCCTATTAAAGTTTCAGGCTGATTAAGCATATTAGCATCTACCGGTAAAACTAACGTTTCGCCCGTTTGATAATTTACCTGATATAATGAATTGGCAGTTAAAAAAACCAAAGTTGTTCGGTCTCCAGAATACATAAAAAACTTCCCTTGAATGCGTTCGTCAGGAACTTGTCTTTTAATTGGATAAACTTTTCCATTTACAGAGGTGATCAAGAAATCGTTGTTAACGATAAAACTTGTACGGCTCATTTCCTCAATACCCTTAGTTATGGTTCTATCGTTTTTTCCATTAGATGGTCTATCCAAATCGATTACTTCTAATTTTCCACTTTTTAGAAGAATGATGTAAAATGGAGAAACCAAGCCAGAACCATCGGCTACTTGAACTAGAACAGCAGTTTTTTGGGAGTTTAAGTACCTAGCATCCGTAAATTTGTTAGCTAAAGGCTTCGGATCTTTCTTAATTGAAACTGTTGTATCCTTAAATTGAATAGCAGATAA
The DNA here is from genome assembly GCF_014306625.1 of Pedobacter fastidiosus. Taxonomy (GTDB): domain Bacteria; phylum Bacteroidota; class Bacteroidia; order Sphingobacteriales; family Sphingobacteriaceae; genus Pedobacter; species Pedobacter fastidiosus. Next base: position 17,815 of record NZ_JACRYL010000020.1, on the reverse strand, counting down.
ATCTACTTTACCAGAGTCTGTTTTTACAATTGTAAGAATTTCATCTTTACTTTTCGGAAATTCATTAAAACTCTCATCAGCCATTAAAGCTCTTGGGGTGTACGTTTTTTCATTGCTTCCAGGTTTGCAGGCCAGTAATGTAATCGATAGAAAGAGGGCTAAAAGTGTAGTTTTCATAGGTTTTGGTCACGGCTAAATTCGTGCCCTAATTTATCATCTTTATTTATAGCTTTTTAATAAATTTGATTATCTAACGTAAAGATTTGGTTAGAACTGCTACATTCACCTAAAAAAGAATGTATACAATTCCATTTACCAACATCGATTGGAGCCAAGTTGAAAAGAGCCATCACCCTGGAGAAACTGGCGATGCGTATTGGCAAACCCTAAATTTTGACGGATTAAGAATTAGAATTGTTGAATATTCTGCTGGTTATCTTGCCGACCATTGGTGTCAAAAAGGGCACATTGTGCATTGCCTAGAAGGAAGTTTTGTTAGCGAATTGGAAAATGGCGAACAGTTTAGTCTTTCAAAGGGAATGACATATGTAGTTTCAGATCACTTAAGTTCTCATCGCTCATTATCAGCAGAAAGTGTAAAACTTCTAATTATTGATGGAGATTTTCTAGAGCCAAAAGATCAATAATTTTATTAGTTTCGTTTAATCATCTCGCATCCCAATTACAGCAGTAAACAAATAAAAAACAATTATGCTAGTAAAATCTATTTTGGGCGAGTTCCTACATGAAGCAGAGAGCACCCGCAAACTTTTAAATGCCATTCCAGACAGCGCATTAAACTGGAAACCTTCGGATACTTCTTGGACAACTGGCCAACTTGCATCTCACATTGCCGAAATTTACAATTGGTATCCTGATACGGTACATGGTAGTGAATTCGATATGGGAACTTATAAATACGATAAGGGAGATATTACAAAGGCATCAAACATCGTTGCAAAGTTTGAAGAAAACGTTAAAAAGGCACAAGCAAGTTTAGAATCTGCTACAGATGAGAGTATGTTTGAAAATTGGAAAATGGTTGCTGGAGGACAAACACTTCTCCCTGAAATGCCAAGAATTCAAGTCATGCGTGGTTTCTTAATGAACCATATTTATCATCATCGAGGCGAAATGATTGTTTATTTGCGCTCCACAGGAAATAAGGTTCCGGGTATGTATGGGCCGGTTTTTGAGGACAGTTTGAGATAAAAAAAATTAAATTTAAGGGCCACCATTTAAAGGTGGTCTTTATAATTTTACGCAATGAAAATTTTTGCTGAAACGGAACGACTAATTTTAAGAGAACTCTTACCAATAGATGCTGAGGGAATGTTTGAACTGGATTCTGATCCTGATGTCCATTTATATCTTGGCAATAATCCCATCAAGTCCATTGAACAAAGCAAAAGCGACATCGAATTTATTCGCGAACAGTACAAGCGCTTAGGCATTGGCAGATGGGCAGTTATCGAGAAGGAAACTGGAGATTTTGTGGGTTGGTCTGGCTTAAAACTCATCACAAAATTAACCAACAATCATGTTAATTATTACGATTTAGGTTATCGCTTTATAAAAAGATTTTGGGGCAAAGGTTATGCAACAGAAACCGCCCAAGCTTCAATAGATTACGGCTTTAATGAACTTAATCTCGATTATATTATAGGCATAGCGGATGTAGATAACTTGGGTTCTATTCATGTACTTGAAAAAGTAGGTTTAAAAAAAATCGAGCTTTTCGATTACACTGGAAAGCTTCACCATTGGATGAGGATCGAAAAACAAACAAGCCAAATTCAATTATAAAGCCCTACTTTCGCCGAAAATTAAGATCTAACAATATGGAAACTAAAGACAGCAATGGCAATATTTTGAATGAAGGTGATTCAGTAACCGTAATAAAATCGCTAAAGGTTAAAGGTATGTCTACTGATATTAAACAAGGCACAGCAGTTAAAAACATTCGTTTAACGGATGATCCGAAAGCAATTGAAGGCAAAGTAAATGGAACTGTACTGGTACTTAAAACAGAGTTCCTAAAAAAGAAGAACTAATTAACAATTAGGTTTCATCATTATATTATTTCACCACCTTAGAAACCTAAGAAAGATTTTACTCGCGTAAATTAAATTTATTACAACTTCCAGCTAAGGTTCTCTTAGGTCTTAGGTGGTGATTTTGAATTCCTAAAACAGAAAACGCAACTGTGGTTTAATTTTTGATGATGGTATTGAAAAATCAGTAAAACCATGAAAAACTTACTATTCTTAGGATTAATCATTTGCTTCTTCAGCTCTTGTATCGAAAAAATAGACACAAAAGCGATGGCAAATACAAAATGGGAATTATCAGAATTACCTGGTATGACTTTGCCAACCACTTCCAAAGCAACTTTAAATATTGCGGACAGTTTAAAAATTGGTGGAAAATCTTTCTGTAACTCTTACGGAGGTCAGGGAGAAATAGTTGACAATAAACTTGCACTAAAAAATATTTTCGGCACAAAAATGTTTTGTCAGGATACAGATGCTGCAGAGCGTTCTTATCTACAAGCCTTAAACCAAGTAAATAATGCAAAAATTATTGACGGAAAATTGCATTTATTACTTGAAGATAAAACACTTCTAGTATTTACAAAAGTGAATTAACCATATTTAACACACAGAACGAGCCCGAACAAACTATTTTTAGTATTTTCGGGCTTTTTAGTTTATCACAGAGGATGCCATTTAAAATTAAAGAAGATTTAAAGTTTTTTTTCTCTACCGGGAGAAAAGCATTTATCCTATTCCAAAAAAACGACCCTTTGCGTTTGGCAGGAGCAACGGCATTCTTTACCAACTTTGCACTTCCACCAATATTAATCATCTTGATACGCCTCTTCGGTATGTTTACCGACAGACGGCTATTGGTTACGCATATTTTTGAGCGACTAGCAAACATTTTAGATGACAGCAGTATTGCTCAGATTCGGTTAACCTTAAGAAATATAAGAGGCATTGATCAAGCTTGGTACGTTACCTTATTTAGTTTTGTGTTTTTCCTTTTTGTTGCTACAACGCTTTTCAATGTAATTAAAAATTCATTAGAGCAAATTTGGACAATTGGTTTAGAGGCTAAAAAAGGAATCGTGGCAACGCTTAAATCTAGAGCAATTTCTGTAACTATAATTCTGCTGGCTGGAATTTTATTCTTTTTAGGATTATTGGCCGACAGTGTTCAGGCATTTATTGGTGCTTATTTAAAAACCGGATCGCCATCTTTCAGTTTGGTCATCTCATCAATTATCAATCAAATTGTTTTTGTACTTATTGTTACCACATGGTTTACCATTTTATTTAGATTTTTAACCAATGGAAGACCAACCTGGAGAGCTGCTATATCTGGTGGATTACTAACTGGATGTTTGTTTACTGCCGGAAAATACATTTTAAGAATCCTACTGCCATTGAGCAACATTAGTAATATTTATGGTTCAGCAGGTTCTATAATAGTTATTATGCTCTTCGTATTTTATTCATCGCTGATATTTTATTTCGGAGCATCTTTCATTAAAGCATTGAGCAATGAAAGAGAAACCCCAATCGAACCTAAGAATGGTGCTTTTGCCTACGAACTTACGCAAGTAGAACATGAGATTTTAAAACAAGAAAAGACAGATAATACATAATTATCTGTCTTTCAAATATAAAAATTCTGCTCTTTAAGCTGGAACTTTTTCATAGCCTTGCATTTCGAAAACTGCAAGTTTATTTAATAAATTGTAATGTAAAGTACCAAACAGGTTTACCAAACCTTCGCTACTTTTGCCTTCTATCCAAACCGTTTCCTTAACTACTTCAGTATTTTGATTAATTGGATTATTAAAAATAGTTTCCTCATCTTTAATAATCAAGTCTTTTGCATCAATACGAAATTGATTAAGTAGGGAGATAAAATTCTGGCCTTTAAGTAATAATTCTTTTAAGTTCATAAGGCATATTTGATTAAGTTAGTCTACTCACAAAAGCAATTATTAGTCCAATTAAAGCCTTAACTGTCAAATTGTTGATAACTTATAAAATTCTGTACCCTAAACCAATGGTAAATAGATTTAGTTTGGTTCCAGGGTATCCCGATTTATTAATTTTAGATAATCCTAGTTCATAGCGAGCATCAAAACTGAGCTTTTTAATATCCAGTCCTGCACCAAATTGCCACGCCAATGCCTGATCTTTAAAATCTGCTTTGAAAACATTTCCCGCAGCCTGACTAAAACTTTGATTTTCATCTAAGATTAAGGAGAACATCGGACCAGTATTTAACCTCAAGCCAATACCAGCAGCGCCAAATTTAGTTCCAATTAAAAGCGGGACATCCAAACTTGTAAAACGAACTTGATTTACTTCGCCTGTAGCATCGCTAACCAAATTTGCCTTTTTGCCAGACACGTATACCTCCGGTTGGAAATAAACGCCTGCGGCTCCTACCCTTGCCCATAATCCACCATAAAAGCCTGTACGGTTTTCACTGCTAAATGTATTTTCAGAATCAAATTTAGAAAAATTTGCTCCAGCCTTTAATCCCAATTGGAAAGTAGGCAAAACCTGTGCACTGGCATAAAAGCCGGCAAACAAACAGGCAACGGTAAGATAAAACGATTTCATAATAAATAGGGTGATTTTTTAGGTTAATTAACTTGTTGCATTGTTAATGGCTTCTTGTTCTTTAAGCGCATCAACATTGTTTTTATCCCCAAAATTCTGGGTCTTGTCCGCAAAGTAATCTAAAATTCCCACAATTGTATCTAAGTTATCGGCCAAACGTTGGTGCATATCTGGTAAATCTTTCTCTAATCTCGCATCGCTTAGCTCGATATTATCCACTTCGATTTTACCAATTTTTTGAATAAGTGCCTGTTGCGAATTTTGTAAATCTTCCAATTCACGCACAATCTTTTCCATCAATTCAAATTTCTTTAAAGTATTCATAGGTTCTTAATTTTAATTTTTAAACTGTTTCCTTTATAAACCCACAGAGGCATATTTTGTTTTTATATAGAGAATGTTTAAAAATTTATTTAGATATCTAAGCATCTTTAAGGATGAGATTAATACATTAAAGATAGAATCGCTCAAATGAAGCTTACAGATTAACTTAAACTTTCGAATACCGGTTTAACATTATCCCAAAAATCATCAAGTGCTATAATTCTTGGTTTAAAAAATGAAATCAGATTAGGCCAATGTTGCTGGTTATAAATATTTACATTTTCCAAGTTCATAGAAACCTGACTGATAATTTTACCGTACTCATCTGCTGCATCTTGTTCCCAGTTCCATTCTTCGCCCAAGGTATTGGTTAACATCAATTTAAATTCTTCAAATTGATTATAGATCAAGTGCCTTATTCCCGCATCAGTGTGTGCCAATTGAATGGAAATAATTGCTTTCTTCTGATCTACATCCATTTTAAAAAAGATGTTTTTCACTCCAGTTTTATAATTAATCCAGTTTACGGTTGAGCCACTTGCCGATGGAACTGGCTTCATATACTGCCCAAAGCTAATCCAAAACTGTTGCCTTAATCTCGCCGCCTCTTCCTTACTGTACATACTTATTCTTCATCGTTGGCACAATAACCATCGTTTAATTTAATAAGCTACAATATTAAAAGATTAGTATTTAGATTCAAAATGATAATTACCCGAACCAATTATTTCTTTCTTTTCTGTTTTAGGCATAGTTACAGTTGCTTTTGCATTTGCGGGAACCGTTACATCAAGTTTAAAAATACCATCCTTAATTGTCCAAGATGATTTAACTGTTCCGTAAACGGTTTCAAGTTCTCCAGATGCACTGGTTAAGTTGCCACCGGGTTTTGGTGAAATTAAAATTGCTTTATAACCCGGGTTTTCAGGAACAGGATTAATGCCTATAATATTTTTGTACATCCAATCGCCAATTGCACCATAAGCATAATGGTTAAAAGAGTTCATATCTGCAGTTTGAAACGAGCCATCTTGTTTTATACCGTCCCATCTTTCCCAAATTGTTGTCGCACCCATTTTAACTGGATAAAGCCAAGAGGGGTAACTTTCTTGCAACAATAAATCGTATGCTACATCTTGGTGCCCAAAACGACTTAAAACGTGACAAAGATAAGGAGTCCCCAAAAAACCTGTGGTTAAATGATTTCCGTAATCCCTAACATTTTGAGCCAATCTTTCTGCCGCTTGCTGACGCATATTTTCTGGAAGTAAATCAAATTGAAGGGCAAGAACATAGGCCGTTTGAGTGTTCGAAGCAAGCTTGCCATTCTCCGTCATATTTTCTTTTACATAGGCTTTCTTAATTTTCTCAAGCAAAGCGCTGTACTTTTCTACGTCTTCTGTTTTACCCAAAACTTTGGCAGCGTTAAGAAGCATTTGAGTAGAATGCGCATAAAATGTTTGCGCAATCATGTATTTGTCAGTCACCGCAGCACGACCATCGTTATCATCATTCGGGCGGTAGAACAACCAATCGCCAAAGTGAAATCCACTGTTCCAAAGATTATCTTTTGCAACTGAAGAAATGTAATCAACCCATTTCTTCATACTTCCGTATTGCGCTTCAAGAATTCCCCTATCACCGTATGCCACATACATATCCCAAGGAATAATAGTTGCAACATCTCCCCAACCAGAAGACCCAGCATCTCTTTCGCTAATCACATTTGGAACAACAAAAGGAACACTGCCATTGGGCAACTGATCTGCACTCACATCTTTTAACCATTTGGTAAAAAAGCCAGACACATCCATATTATACGCTGCTGTAGATGCAAATGCCTGCGCATCGCCAGTCCAGCCAAGTCGCTCATCTCTTTGTGGGCAATCGGTTGGAACATCTACAAAATTGCCTTTTTGTCCCCACTGAATGTTGTGTTGCAATTGATTTAGCAAAGAATTTGAAGATGTAAACTTTCCAGTTGGATTCATATCAGAATATACCGCAACCGCAGTTAAATCTTCCAATTTGAGCTCACCCGGATAGCCTTGAATTTTCACATACCTAAACCCTTGGAAAGTAAAATGAGGTTCGAAAACTTGTTCTTTTTCACCCTTTAAAATGTAGCTATTTTGCTGTTTGGCAGAGCGTAAATTCGTGGTGTAAAAGTTACCTGCCTTATCTAAAACTTCTGCATGACTAAGGGTTATTTTCGTTCCAGATGGACCTTTAGCTTTCAACATTACCCAACCCACCAAATTTTGACCAAAGTCTATAACGGTTTCTCCAGCAGGGGTTTTAATAATTTTAAGCGCTTTAAATTCTTCATGTTTGCTTACCGAAGGGCCACTCATTCCAACTAGTTTTTCTGTTCCGCTATCTACAATTCTAACAGGTTTCCAGCTTGCCGTTTCTTTAAATTTGATGTTATCCCAGCCAGAAATTTCCAATCGAGCATCGTAGGTTTCCCCATCATAAATATTGGATGATACAATTGGTCCGTAGGCCGTTTTCCAACTGTTATCTGTATTGATTACTTCTTTTGTACCATCGGTATATTCTATTTCAACTTGAAGCAATAATGCTCTTGTATCGCCGTAAAATTGGCGTTGATTACCAAAGCCAATCCTACCTTTGTACCATCCATCTCCAAGCGCTACACCAATTGTATTTTCGCCTTTGTTAAACGATTTAGTAACATCATAAACCTGATATTGAATGTGGTTTCTATAACTTGTCCATCCCGGTGCGAAATAGTGATCCCCTAATTTTTTACCATTAATGTGAGCCTCGTATAAACCTTTTGCCGTAATGTAGGCTGTAGCCGAGCGAATGCTTTTTTTAACATCAAAATCTTTCCTAAACAAAGGGCTCATAAGCGAAGAATCTTTCCCTTCAACCGCAATCCATTTGGCTGTCCAATCACCAGGTTTTAAACCCGTTTGGAAATATTGAACTGCAGACCATGCCGATGTATTTCCATGATTATCTTTTACCCTAACCTGCCAATAATATTTTGTTTTTGAAGAAAGTTCTGGTCCATTATAAGAAACAAGAACTGATTGATCGCTCTTCTTCTCAGCCGTCCATAATGCCTTTTTAGAGAATTTAGCTGTATTTCCCAATCTAATTTCGTAGCCGGTTTGTTCGGTATTCTTTATCTCAGAAACCAATTTCCAACTAAATCTAGGCTTTGGCTGATCAACGCTAAGCGGATTTGTTAAATGCTCTACCGTTAAATTATTTACTGATATTTTTTGTGCTGATGTATTGATAACAAATGCAAACAGCATGAAAAGAAAAAGCCCTGCCGTTGTTTTGGGAAATGAGTGTTTCATAAATGGTTAGCGTTAATTTATATCTTAACGATGCGATAATCAGAAATATAATTCAGCTTACTATCCTGCACTGTCATGAAAAATTAAGCGTTACAGCAACGCCAATTACAACGCAACAAACTGTTTAACAGTATATTTACACACTAACTGATCTTTAAAACAATATACTTTTTGAGTGATAAAGAAATCTATTTACCCATTAAACGAGCAACATATTTCCCAATAATATCGAATTCTAGATTTACAGTATCACCAACATTTACTTCCTGCAAATTGGTGTGTTCGAACGTGTAAGGAATAATAAAAACAGAAAATTCATCATCTGCAGAATTAACAACAGTTAAACTAATTCCATTAACGCAGGCTGATCCTTTTTCTACTGTAACATTTCCAGCAGACGCATCATATTTAAAGCGATATTCCCAGCTTCCATCCAATTCCTCGCGTTTTACGCAAATTGCAGTTTGATCTACATGGCCTTGAACAATGTGCCCATCTAAACGTGCATTCATTTGCATACAACGCTCTAAGTTAACTTTACTGCCAACTTTTAAATTGTCAAGATTGGTTTTGTTCAATGTTTCATCTATGGCAGTAACGGTGTGGTTTCCATCATTTATAGCAACTACAGTTAAGCAAACGCCATTATGGGCTACACTCTGATCAATTTTTAATTCATGACTAATAGCCGATGAAATGGTAAAATGGACATTTGTATGATCGTGTTTTATGGCTGTTACTGCGCCAAGTGTTTCTATAATTCCAGTGAACATTTTTAGCTTTTTGTAATCATCGTGATGAATTTTTCCAACAGGATAATAATTTTAATATTTCAATCTATTTTTTCTCCAGTCAGAATTGCTTTTAAGCATTTCTGCTGATGGAGCAACATCGCTTTTCTTTTCAAAAAGTTTAGAAGCGATTACCGCAGCAATTAAGGCTTCTGTTTCATCTTCAACTTTTAAACTATCGGCATTAAAGTATTTGCCAACAAAATGAGTATCGAAATTACCTGTTTTAAATGCTTCGTGTTGCATCACAAAATTACCAAAAGCCAAAGTAGTTTCTATCCCAGTAATCTCATATTCTGCAATTGCTCGAACCATTCTTTCAATAGCCTCTTCCCTATCTTTCCCATAAGTAATCAGTTTTGCAATCATTGGATCATAATAAATCGGGATTTCCATACCTTGCTCAAAACCATCATCAACCCTTACCCCGTTTCCTTTTGGTGTTTTATAAGTTTGCAAAGTACCAATATCCGGCAGGAAATTATTTTTAGGATCTTCTGCATAAACCCGAAGCTCTATTGCGTGGCCATTTATTTTTAAATCTTCCTGATTAAAGCTCAATTTCTCTCCAGATGCAATTTTGATTTGTTCTTTAACTAAATCGATTCCAGTAATCAGTTCGGTAACTGGATGCTCTACCTGCAAACGAGTATTCATTTCCAAGAAAAAGAAATCGAGATTTTCATCCAGAATAAACTCTACCGTTCCTGCTCCAGTATAATTAACCGAGCGGGCAACATCCACAGCACATTTACCCATTTGTTGCCTAATCTTTTCTGTAAGCACAGCTGAGGGTGCTTCTTCAATCACTTTTTGATGCCTACGCTGCACTGAACATTCTCGTTCGAAGAGATGGACAATATTGCCATAATTATCACCTAAAACTTGAATTTCGATATGTCTAGGAGACGTTACATACCGTTCAATGAAAACAGATCCATCTCCAAATGCCGAAGTGGCCTCGCTTACGGCAAGTTGCATTTGTTCTTCAAAATCATCAGCCTTTTCTACAATGCGCATGCCCTTCCCCCCACCACCTGCCGCAGCTTTAATCAGAATAGGAAAGCCAACTTCTACTGCTCTTTCTTTCGCCTCGGCAACATCTTTAATCGCTTCTTCCGTTCCTGGAACCATCGGAATATTATACTTCAATGCCGCTGCTTTTGCCGAAAGCTTATTTCCCATAATCTCCATGGCATGGGGCGATGGACCGATTAAAATTAAACCTGCATCGGCAACCATTTGCGCAAAGTTTGCATTTTCAGATAGAAAACCATACCCTGGATGAATCGCTTCAGCTCCAGTTAATTTACAGGCTTCAATAATTTTTTCACCTACCAAATAACTTTGATTGGATGGCGCTGGACCAATAAAAATAGCTTCATCAGCATAGCGAACATGTAAGGCATTTCGATCAGCCTCAGAAAAAACCGCTACCGTTTTTATTCCCATTTCCTTTGCCGAACGCATAATCCGCAAAGCGATTTCACCTCTGTTTGCAATGAGAATTTTAGAAATTTTTAATTTATGATTTTGGTCTTCGAACATTTGGTTATTAACTATAAACGAGCCTACTATTATCCTTTACTACAAATGTAATATTATTTCAATTGCCTGATCGATCATCGCAGCGCTCAAATCTAAATGGGTAACCAGCCTAACTGTGCTTGCGCTAGTGGTATTGCAATGAAGTCCTTTTTCTGTAAATTGATCTACAACTTTTTGAGCAGTTCCTTTTGCTACTTCAAAGATTACTATATTGGTTTCTACAGGCATTACAGATAATACGTAATTGGTAGAAATCAAAGCGTTTGCTAAAGCTCTAGCGTGGTCATGATCTTCTTTTAATCGTTCTATGTGATGATCTAACGCATAAATACCAGCTGCAGCTAAAAATCCCGCCTGGCGCATTCCTCCGCCGAAAGCCTTTCTAATTTTTCGAGCCTTTTTAATGGTTTCTTTATTGCCCAATAAAACAGATCCCACTGGTGCACCCAATCCTTTCGATAAACATACAGAAATACCATCGAAATACTTTCCATATTCATGCGCCTTATCTCCGGTAGCCACTAATGCATTGAAAATTCTAGCGCCATCTAAATGAAGTTTTAATCCCTTAATATTGCACAGATGGTGGATTGGAGCAATCTGAGCCAAAGTATAACAGCTTCCCCCGCCCTTATTTACCGTATTTTCTAAAACCACTAAAGAGGAATTTGGATAGTGAATATTATCTTCATTAACTTCTGGCTCTATAAGTTCGGGTGTTAAAATACCACGTTCGCCATACAATAATCGAACAGAGGCTCCAGAGTGATAGGCAATTCCTCCAATTTCATAACGATATACATGTGCAGTTTGATCACAAATAACTTCGTCCATGGGCTGTGTGAAACACTTAATCCCAATCTGGTTAGTCATTGTTCCCGACGGACAAAAGAGTCCGGCTTCCATGTTAAATGTTTCTGCCAATTGGGTTTCTAACTTGTGCACCGTTTCATCCTCACCAAAAACATCGTCGCCTACTTTTGCATTCATCATCGCATCAAGCATTCCAGCGGTTGGCTTGGTTACGGTATCGCTTCTGAAATCTAAAAAATTGCTATTCATTTTTGTATATATTGTAAAATATTTTAAACTGTTAAAAAAAAAGACCGATGCCCTTTCTGGTATAATTTTAAGGATTTAAGCCGATTAAACACGCTATATAGTGTATTTTTTACACACTTAAATTCCAACAACAACAAATTGTTAAAAAATTATTAAAAAAAAAGATACAAAATATAAGAGTTTTTATACTTTTATCGTGCTAAAACCAAAAATAAATAAAATGATAGTAATTGCAGACGGTGGATCTACCAAAACAAATTGGTGTTTGATTAACGAGGCCGGCAGAAAAATTTACTTTAACACTGAGGGCTACAATCCTTATTTCTCGAAAGGGGAATATATTGTAAAGTCTTTAAACGAAACGCTTCCAGACCACTTGGAGCGAGAAAAACTAACAGCAGTTTATTATTATGGCGCCGGATGTTCTACCGCTGCAAATGTAAAAATTGTGGCTGATGCCATGAAACAGATTTTTACCAATGCAACAGTTTTTGTTGGTCATGATTTACTTGCCTCTTGCAGAGCACTTCTAGGTAACGAGCCTGGATTTGCTGGTATTTTAGGTACGGGAACAAATTCTTGCTTGTATGATGGTACCGATATTACTTTAAATATCGATTCATTGGGTTATTTTTTGGGTGATGAAGGAAGTGGATCTTACATTGGTAAACGTATTTTAAGCGATTACATGAAAGGTTACATGCCAAAAGGTTTACGTGAGGCTTTTTATGATAATTATGCCCTAACAAACGAAGATATTTTTGACAACATTTACAACAAGCCGTTGCCAAATCGTTTCTGCGCAAGTTTCAGTAAGTTTTTATACGATTTTAAAGACAATTACGAAGACTATGCATTCAGCACTATCGATTATGCATTTACTGCATTTTTCGAAGCTTTGGTTATCCACTATCCAAACTATAAAGATCACAAATTAAATTGCGTAGGTTCTGTAGGTTACAGTTTCCGCGATATATTAAGTATTGTAGCCGATCGTTACGAAATGGGCGTTGGTAAAATTATCCGCTCACCTATAGATGATTTAGTTCATTATCACTTAGAATTGGCTCCGAAAGGATAATTCAGTTCTAAGCTGCCAGTTTTGAGTTGAGCATTCAAAACTTAAATAACCAAAAAGACCCGATTTGAAAAAATCGGGTCTTTTTTATTTTGCTTGTACAGCGTTCTGATTAATCTTAAAAAGATATTTCCTTGCCGAATAACTTCGCGTATTTACGTTTATCGAAGCGATATAAAGTGGCTGCTCTGTACGAAACACCTTTTTGTTTTTCATCAAGCTCTTTCAAAACACCAAAACTTACAATCTTTTTTCTAAAGTTTCGCTTATCCAGCTTTTTACCCAAAACCAATTCGTAAACATGTTGCAACTGGGTTAAGGTAAATTTCTCAGGCAAAAGTTCGAAAGCAATTGGCTGATGTTTGATCCTCCGTTTAATTTTTTCTAAACCTTTATCATAAATCTTCTGGTGATCGAAAGCCAGTTTAGGCAAATCAGTAATCGGCAACCAGTTTGCACGTTTCGCATAATTACTCACCGGCCTAAGTTCCTTATCACCACCCAAACGAATCAGAGCGTAATAGGCTAGCGTAATTACTCTACCCTGAGGGTGCCTGTGTGGATCGCCAAAAGCATAATACTGCTCCATGTAAATCCCACGTAAACCGGTTAGTTCATATAAAATTCGCGAAGCCGACTGATCGAGACTTTCATCAGGACCAACGATGTTACCAGGCAGTGCCCACCAATCTTTAAATGGTTCTTCGTTTCTTTCGATGAGCAGGATTTTTAATTCCTTGCCATCAAATCCAAATAGGACACAATCTATAGAGAATACGGAATCTAAATGAGGTAAAATTTGTTCCAAGGTAAAATTTAGTTATTTTAAGCAGATAAAGGTATGACTTTCAATATTAAGTAAAAAAAATAAAAAAAATTACTTAGTGTAAAAATTACACACTATATTCGTATTATAAAGATGAAGCCAAATATTAAAAATATAGCTGTATTGACTTCTGGTGGCGATGCCCCAGGAATGAATGCTGCGATTAGAGCTGTAGTTCGTACCGGAATATACCATGGCATTAATATGTTTGGTGTAATGCAGGGTTACCAAGGCCTAATTACCGACAATATAAAACCAATGGATGCCCGTTCTGTAAGTAATATTTTACACTTGGGCGGAACCATTTTAAAAACTGCCCGTTGTTTAGAATTTAAAACTGACGAAGGACAAGAAATAGCTTACAAAAATTTAAAGAAAAATAATATCGATGGATTAGTTGTAATCGGTGGGGATGGGACTTTTACAGGTGCCAGACGTTTTTCTGAAAAATATGGTGTTAAAGTAATTGGAATTCCTGGAACCATCGACAACGATTTAGTTGGATCTGATTTTACTTTGGGATACGATACCGCAATTAATACCGTTATCGAAGCCGTTGATAAAATTAGAGATACAGCAGATGCACACGACCGTTTATTCTTTATTGAAGTTATGGGTCGCGATTCTGGTTGTATTGCTTTAAGAAGTTCTATTGCAAGCGGTGCTGAAGCTGTTTTATTGCCAGAAAGAGAAACCAGCGTGGCCGAACTAATAGAAAAATTAGCATTAGGCGCAGCAACCAAAAAATCATCTAGCATTGTTATTGTTGCCGAAGGGCACAAACAAGGTGGCGCTTACGATATTGCCAAAAAGGTGAAAGAAACATTTGATCATTACGACACCAAGGTTACGATTTTAGGTCACCTGCAACGTGGTGGTAGTCCAAGTAGTTTCGACCGTATTTTAGGGAGCAGGCTCGGTTTTGCTGCAGTAAATGCTTTAATTGCTGGCGAAACGGAACAAATGGTTGGCTTAAAGGGCAATGAAATTAAATTAACCAGTATTAAAGAAGCTTTAACAGCTCACAGCTTTAAACTGGAACCAGATTTAATGGAAATGACTGAGGTTTTATCTATATAATATGATAGCGGTTGTTTACAGCGGATCGAGAACTGCATTTTGGAAACTTACTCAAAATGGACAGGTGGTTGCTCACTGCAATACATCAGGCATTAATCCCTGTTTTGTAGATGCCAAAACCATTTTACAAATTTTGAATAAGAAAGTTGTTCTGGTAAACAATGCTGAAAATATAAAGAAAATTTATTTCTTTGCAGCCGGGGCATCATCTGCAGATAGACAAGAAGAATTATCCAATACCCTATCCTCATTTTTTAGATACAGCAAGGTAATTGTAGAAAATGATTTATTTGGCGCTGCAAAAGCGGCCTGTTTCGATAAAACCGGAATAGTAGGAATGTTGGGTAGTGGAGCAAATTGCGCTTACTTTGACGGCAAGAAACCGATTAACAATAACTTTGGATTAGGTTATATTTTGGGCGATGAAGGATCATCTAATTATTTTGGCAAAATTTTATTAAAGGATTTTTTAAGCAAGAAATTGCCGAAAGACTTAGAAAGCAAATTCATTACAATCTATAATTTAGATCGCCCTCAAATATTAGAACGAATTTACAATAAACCACAGGCGAATATATTTTTAACCTCTTTTTTCGATTTCTTCACCCAAAACAGCAAACACGAATATATTATAAAGCTGATTGATGAAGGGTTTGAAAAATACTTTGAAACCTACGTACTGCCAATGGTGAGTAAATATGGAAACGAAGATTTACATTTTGTAGGCAAAGTAGCGGCAGAATTAGAAGACCGACTGCAGATTACCGCAAAAAAATACGACTTAGAAATTAAAACGATTATTAAAGAACCAATACTAAATTTATTAAAACATTACATTAATTAACAAAACAATGAGCAAAATTGGAATAAACGGCTTTGGCCGTATTGGCAGACTGGTTTTCAGAGCTGCTTTAAAAAGAGGATTAGATATTGTAGCTATAAACGACTTAATTGAGCCGGATTATATGGCTTATATGTTGAAATACGATACTACCCACGGTAAATTCGATGGAACGATTGAAGTGGTTGATGGTAATTTAGTAGTAAACGGTAAAACTATTCGCGTAACTGCAGAAAGAAATCCTGCAGATTTGAAATGGGATGCTGTTGGTGTTGAAGTAGTAATTGAATCTACAGGTTTATTTTTAACTCGTGCTGATGCTGAAAAACACATCGCTGCAGGTGCTAAAAAAGTAGTTTTCTCTGCTCCAGCCAAAGATGATGACATTCCTACTTACGTAATGGGAGTAAATCATCATAAATTAACTGCAGATCAAACAATTGTTTCTAACGCATCTTGTACTACAAACTGTTTAGCGCCAATTGCGAAAGTTTTAAATGATAACTTCGGTATTGTTGAAGGCTTAATGAGCACAATCCACGCTGTAACTGCAACACAAAAAACTGTTGATGGCCCATCAGCAAAAGATTGGAGAGGTGGTCGTGGTGGTTTCTCAAACATCATTCCTTCATCAACTGGTGCTGCTAAAGCAGTAGGTATGGTTCTTCCTGAATTAAAAGGTAAATTAACAGGTATGTCATTCCGTGTTCCTGTTGCTGATGTTTCTGTTGTTGATTTAACAGCACGTTTAGAAAAACCTGCAACCTACAAACAAATCAAGGCTGCAATGAAAGCTGCATCTGAAGGTGAGTTAAAAGGTGTTCTAGGTTATACAGATGAAGAAGTTGTTTCTTCTGACTTTATTGGTGATGACCATGCTTCTATTTTTGATGCTAAAGCTGGTATTTCATTAAATGATAACTTCGTTAAAGTTGTATCATGGTATGATAATGAGTGGGGATATTCTTCTGCACTAGCTAAATTTGTAGAATATTACGCAAGTTTATAATAAAAAAACGGCTTAAAGGCTGGTTTTTAAATATTTAAAGGCTCACATTGTGCATCAATGTGGGCCTTTTTATTTTAAATCTCATTTTCACCAGTAAAATTTATTTTTATTTCCATTAATTATTTTAATTTATTTAAAACAACTCCACATAATTATACGTTTTCTATCGTAATTACGTTTTAAAAGCTAAAATATTTAACTCTTAAGTTAGATTTAACAAAAAATTAATTCAATTTGAGCATATCGTACTACTTTTTGATAATATTTAACAATTGCTTAACATATTTTTGCCCTATATTTGCAATACAGTCGTTTTATATCCCCGAATCTTCCATAAAAAGAACAGTAAATAAAAAATGACAAAAAAAATACTTAAAAATTTCTTAGTGTATTTTTTACACTATCATTTTTTTTACTATATTTGTAGAGTAATAAACGGAACGATGTTTATCACCACAAAAAAAGATAAATCATTTTCTTGAGAAACTTCGGTTTAGATAGAAAATTAAAGACAAAGCCTGGCTCATAACAGGTTTATATTTGGTTAGAAAAAAGAGACAAGTCTGGATAGATTGTCTCTTTTCTTATTTTAGAGGATTTTGAAATGGAAAACAATACTTAATCCTACAATTAAACAGTTAATTTTATTTGTATCTAATAAGAAATTATAATTTATATTTTAGTTCAACCCTAATCAAATTCTTTATGTCGATTATTATAATGATCATCCAAATCCTTGTCGCTGTAACAATCATCTATTTTGTATTAAGAACTTTAGATGAAATTAGAAAGGCTAGTGTTTACCGCAATGAAATTCTTAACCAGATTCGTAATGAACTTACAAAGTTAAATGAGAAATAAAATTTGGCTATGCAAAAGAACTACATTAATGGCCGTGAGCGCATTGCAAGTTAAAATGAT
>NZ_JACRYL010000020.1:0-296 GCF_014306625.1 Pedobacter fastidiosus | reverse complement strand
CCCCTTCTATTTTAGGTTTATTCTAGCGCAAGTGTCCGCTTGTGCTAAAAGAGAAATTCTGATGGAAAGATTTGATTGAATATTGAAGGACACAAGCGGACGCTTGCGCCAGATGGGAAATTCGTAATGAAATAAGAAAACTTAATGATAAATAAAATTTGCTATGCAAAAGAAACTACATTAATGGCTGTGAGCCCGTTGCAAGTTAAAGTGATTTCAAACTCTACCTTATCCCCCTTCTATTTTAGGTTTATTCTAGCGCAAGTGTCCGCTTGTGCTAAAAGAGAAATTCTGAT
>NZ_JACRYL010000001.1:398596-505103 GCF_014306625.1 Pedobacter fastidiosus | reverse complement strand
TGTCTAACATAAACGCTCAAATTATTTAACACCTTATCTTTGATAATACAGGTTAAAGTTTGCTGTCTATTTTTATCCTTTGCGAACATTAAAATATTCGTATCAACAGATGCAGTATCAAAGATTTGTGTTCCTCCAAAATCAATTAATACTAAAGGGTTTGTTTTTTCTGCAAAAAACTTACGTAAACTTTCACCATAACCCGCTCGCATCCACTTGTTAGAGGTTATGAAAGTTAGTAATCCCTTATTAGTTAAAATTCGATGTCCTAATTCGTAAAACAAACTGTATATATCTCCTGTGCGTGCAAAAGTCTCGTAACCTATTTTCTCTAATGCATCGCTACTTGCACCCATTTTTTGCAATTGAATATAAGGCGGATTACCAATAATTGCATCAAAACCTATAAAATCTCCCTCGTCATTTAAAACCTCTGGGAATTCAAAACGCCACTCAAAAGCATTTTCATAAATTTTGTTGCTTTTAATTTCTTGAATAAAATCTTCTGCCTTTTTAATTTTAATTTCAATGTCTTTCTTGTCTTTTTGTTGTGCTTTGGTTAAAGTCGTTTCAAATAATTGGTTAGTTCCATACTTGGTAAAGTGTTCTGCTTTCCATTTTTGTAGCGATTGACTTTCTTTACTGTTTTTATTAATTTCCGTTTTAAAGTCGGTTTTAATCTCATTGATGAGGTTTTCTAACTCCCTTTTTTCTTCTTTACTTTTTGCATTTCGATAATTTGAAACAGCATTTTTATAATCATCGATAGAGATTTGCTTCCCTTTTAATGCAACTTTCAAATCACTATCTAAAGCAAACCTACTGATTAACGAGTTCCCGTTTTTAATGTTAATATCAATATTCGGTAGCGTTTCTAATTCTGTTGCATTTTTATAATATGCATTTTTCAATAATTCTATCCATAAACGTAAACGGCATATTTTTACAGAATTTGGATTAATATCTACGCCAAATAAACAGTTCTCAATGATGTGTTGCTTCTCATTAAATAATGTTTCCTGAATGCGCTGGCTTTCTTTATTTTTTGGATTGTATTCAAAAAGATGTCCCTCTTCGTCAGTTACAATCATTTCATCATTTTCAACCTCTACATCATAATATTTTAGCAATTTACCATCCTTATCTTGAAGAATTTTCAAATCACTTTTAATAGCAATTAACTCGTTTAAAGCTGATACCAAAAAATGACCAGAACCAACAGCAGGGTCGCATATTTTTACGCTATTTACAATCTGGTTAGCTTCTTTTTTATCCTCAATTTTATTATATAGTTCATCAAATTCTACACAAGTCCAGCCTTTTATATCATTAAATTTTTGCACTACCGTTTTGCGTAGTGTTTCACGGCACATATACATAGTTATCATTCCTGGGGTAAAGAATGAACCATCTTTGTAGCCATTAATTTTTTCGAAGATTAAGCCGAGAACAGATGCATTAATTAAAGTTTTGTTTTCTTCTTGTATGGCTTCAGACCCCTCACTACTAAAATCGTAAGCATTTAAAAATTCAAAAAGATAGGCCAAAGTGGTTAAACTACCTGTCCGCTTTTTACCTTGTTCATCTTTTAATACAGTAGTTGATAGAACTGGAATGGTTTTATCATCCTTTAAATTACTGATGAAAAGTGTCTGATGTTCGATTTCAGTTGGTTCAAAAAGAGAACTGTTCAAATAAGGAACTTTTTCAAATAACTTTTTTACATCTTCATTTCTGTTTTCATGTTTAACCGCTAATACTTGAAAAAATAAACTATTTAAATCATCATATTCTTTTATCCTATCTAAGTTTAGGAAAGCATAAGATTTATCGCCTTTATGATAAGTTATTAATTGAGCTTCTAGAAGTTTTAAAAACAGAATTCGATTTATCCAAGTAATGTTTAATCCGAGTGCTACATTAAACAAGCGTTCTTGATGGGTTTCGCCATAAATAAATGCCTTACTTAACCTGCTAATTTTATCTAAACTGTCTAGATGAATAATGGTATCTTCTAAAATAGTTCCAGAATGTCGTTGCCCATCTTTATTTCGCTCTATTAAGCGTTTACCACCATCTTTAGTTTCAACTAAGCCGATGATATGCAATAGCTCACTGTAGAAACGTTTATCTAATGTATTACTATCGTTTGTAAACGGCAGTTTAAGTAAATGCTCAGGAGAAAGTAGCTTGAATAGCGCAATAAGTTTGTTATCATCTTCACTATTATTATTGGTTACAATTTTTTTGTAATCTCTAATATCAAAGTGAGTAAACTCAATTTCGTCTGTTAATCCATCTATAAAAGGCTTTGCTATGTTCGAATAAAATAAATCAGTTGTACTTCCAGAAAGCCGATTATTTTCAAAATCTTCAAACTGTTTAACTAAGCTTTTGTTTTCTGCAAATAAGCGTTCGAATGTTTTAGCATTGAAAATGTACCACTCGTAAATATTAGTAATTACTAGGTTCTTAACTTCTAAATTTTTATGTGTTATCCGCTCTCTTAAATAGTACAGCACCAATTCTTGAAATGCCTTAGTGTTTAACTTAGTTACACTAACCATTTCTGATTTATTAACAGGACTTTTTGCTTCG
Source organism: Pedobacter fastidiosus (assembly GCF_014306625.1). Lineage (GTDB taxonomy): Bacteria > Bacteroidota > Bacteroidia > Sphingobacteriales > Sphingobacteriaceae > Pedobacter > Pedobacter fastidiosus. The sequence continues at coordinate 502,505 of NZ_JACRYL010000001.1, read as the reverse complement.
ATAATTACACCTACAGAACTCTTTGCTGTGTTACCATTATGAATTACTAAATCATTTCTGCCTTTGGTATTGATGAAGTTATTTGGCTCGTAATAGGTTTTTTTCATAAAATCACTTACGATGTTTTTATGAAACTCCTCGCTTTCCTTATCATTAATCCTATCTAAAAGCTGAATTAGATTTGCTTTGAAAAGTTCTATGTCAGTTCTATTTGGTTTTACTTTTAAGAATGCTTTGTTAATCGCTTTACGAGGGTTCAGTTCTTTTAATTGCATCTAAGTTTTTTTGAGAGGGTTAAATTACTTCTTTTTGTTAATATCCTAAACTAATACAATTTGCCTAGCTTAATTCAAGATATTTAAATTAACATATTACAAGCAATTTGAAATACGGTTTCCCGTAAAGATGATAAATTGATTATGATTATTTTAAAACGTTTATTTAGTCTAACATTATAAATAGATTTTCATGATAATTGCAATCTAATGAGTATTATTCAAAAGAATTCTTTACTTTTCACTTTGAGAAAATTTTCTTCATATATATCTAACAATACATAAATATTTGAGGAAATCACCAATATTGACATGCTCCAGCCAATAAAAACGATAGAAATATCAAAAATAATTAAAGAAACAACAACAAAGGGAAGTGCGCCATTATTTACATATGGCATAGATGACAATACTTATTTTGTTAAGACTACAAACCAAAAAAATCCATCCGCAGAAATTATAAATGAACTACTATGTGGTTATTTTGCTCAATGCTGGTCATTACATGTGCCTGAATTTTGCCTAGCAATGATTTCTAAAGAAGTTGTTGATAGCTATTTGCAAGGCATTGAAAAAATGTCTGACTTTTATAGCCCTAATTTTTATGAAAATATATTGTTTGGTTCAAAGCAGGTATGGTCAGCAACTGAACTGGAACAATTTATAAATGTTTCTAAAAGAGATTTGAAACTATTCTCAAATCCAATGGATTTTCTTAAAATTGGAGCATTCGATTTATGGGTAGGAAACAAGGATAGAAAGCCTGAAAATCCAAACGTTTTGATTGGTAGTGAGAATGGTTTATTTGATTTTCATCCCATTGACCATGCCGCTGCATTTGCATATTTAACTAATTATAAAGAAGTTAGAGAAGTTTTATTACATATAGAACCGAAAAATTGCATATTATCAACTATATTAGCTAAAACAATTAGTAGCTTTGTAACTCATGAAGACATTAAAAACCTTAAAAATGACATCAACGATTGTATAAACAATACAATAGGAAATCTTGATTTTATTTTTGACCAAGTACCAAGTAGTTGGGGTCTAGGTAAAAAATCAAAAGAGCATTTAAAATCTTTTTTTTCCGACGAAGCTCGAAACAAAACAATTATTGAACATTTTTTGTCTTATTTAAAATAATGAAAAGTTTTTACAGCATATTGAAATATGTAAATAATCCTCTTAGCAATGAAATAATTGCTTTAGGGCTTGTTGTTATTGCTGATGAACAGGTTTATTTTCATTTGTCTCATCAAAAACTTGAATTGGCGAAAAAGCTAAATCCTAAAAATTTTAAACTTTTAGAATTTTCTCTAAATAACTTTAAAAGTTTTGTTAAAAAGGAAACCGTTGATGAATGTATGTTTTTGTTTAAATCAGAGAAACATCTAAATAAACAATTTCTTCATAGACTTTACGACTATAATAATGGAATTCTGCAGTTTTCAAAGCCAGAGGCTATAAATTCTGCCATCTCCTATAATACATTTCATGATTATTTTAGAAAATTTATAGGAGAAGAACTTGTTTTTGAAGAAAAGGAAATTGTATCAAACTTTAAAAAAGTAATCGAGAAAAAGCTTTACACTCCCCTAAAGGATGTAATTGATATTGATTACACTCTAAAGAAAAAACAAATAGAAACGTTATTTTTTGATTTTCATTTTGACGGGCTAGGAGTTAACGGAAGTCTTTATGCCGCTAAAGCTATTGATTTCAATTCTAACAGACAGCTTGGTCAAATTAGAAATGACATTAGTGACTTTGAAAGTGTTATTGAAAGATTGAAAATACTAGCTGTTTCAAAGGGATTATCTAGTGACCATAAATTTTGTTTGATTGTAGATCCATACAAGGGCAATAAAATCTCCTATAATGATTTGTATAACATCTTAAAAAAAGATAATATGCCCTTATTTGATATAATGTCTTCTAAAGAAATGGATAAATTTGTCAATATAGTAATAGATAAAAAGGCACGTAAATTTTCTGAAGAATTAAACTTAAATATTCAAAATTAGAAAGGCTGAAATATGCCTTTTTACTTTAATAACCTACCCTGTAATTCCATCAACCTTTCCTTATTTTCAGAACCAATATAGCTTTGCGTTGATTTGATATCCTCATGCCCTATGACATCTCTAATCGTATTGATTGATGCCCCTAAATCATGCATCATTGTGGCGAATGTATGGCGTGCAAAATAAGTACTTATATCAGAGGTAATCCCTAAACTCGTTGCTATCTTTTTTAATTTCATATTTACGGTACTAATGCTAGAACGTATTTTTCTTTGTTCAACATCTTTTGTAGCACCCCAAGGTACAATATTGAAAATGTAATTATTTCCAAGTTTTCTGCTTCCATGAGTATCGATAATAGATTGAATTTTTGGGTTTAGAAAAACCCTTATCTGTTTATCTGGCAATTTCGCAGAAGTCTTTTGACGAATGAAATAAAAAGCATCTCCTTTTATATCCGACCATTTCAATTTAAAGATGTCGTAGAAATTCATACCATTCGCCACGTACGAGAAAACAAACATATCCCTTGCAAAAATCTCACTATCACTATCAGTTTGATAATTTACAATTGACATAATTTCCTCATGCTCCAAAGGGCGTTTAGCACTTCTTGATTTAGGAATGATATATTTTCCTTTACCAAATGGGTTTTTTGAAATGTGGAGCTCACCTCTTTCTACTAAAGAATTAACTACAGCTTTAATTCTGGTTAAATACATATTAAGGGTGGTAACAGAATATGTTTTAATCAGTTTTTCTTTATTTTTATCGATAATGTAGTTTGTCCCAATTGCCCATTTCTGAAAAGCCTTCAAATAATCTGGTGAAAGATCTCTTACAAATAGGCTTTTTGATTTTTTCTGGTCTAGATTAAAACGTTCTATTAAATCAGCAGCTTGAAAATACAATCTAGAATTAGCAAAATTCTCCTCCGTTTTGAGTAAAGTTGCTTTTTCTCTTATGATATCAAGTAAGTTGTTTCTATCTCCAGTATTCCTAAACCTCATGGTGAAAGTATCAAAGCTGAAAACTTCTAAATCATCAATAATATCATTTGCCTTCTTAAGTAATTCATCTAATTTACCCTTGGTTTTTTTCTGATCGGCATCCAATCTAAGACCACTTAAAATTTTTGCATATTCTGCATCATCGGCACTAAATATTGTTTCAAAAAACTTGCTTTTACGTTCATGCGTAACCCTAATCTTTATAGGGTATAAAGTATTCTTTTTAGGACGTCTTTTGTCGAGGTAGAGATTGCAATTTGCCATAAAATAAACTTACGATTTTTAGAATGAAAATGTTTGCAAATTTTAAAGTGCGCAAACAATTTGCAAACATTTAAGAAATTAGATAAAATTTTGTGAGTTAATAATTATTTTAACTAATTGATAATCAGCAATAATTTTATTTTATGTGATTTTATGAAATGCTGTAAAAACGCAGATTACGTCTCTACTGATGACATAATTATTTGTTTTTAAATGTGAAGCAAAGTTACGCCATAGCTTTGTGAAAGTCAAATAATTAAAAGAGCCACGTGGTTTGCTAATTGTAAAATAATTAAGATTTTGAGCACAAATTTTAGGGCTTAACAATTTTTAATCAGGATGTTAAACTTATACTCTAATGCTTTAACGAATGGTTAGGGCATAAAAAAAGCCCCTCATTGCTGAAAGGCTCTAGTATTCCTGAAAAGTGGAAGCTTTCAGGAACGCCACAAATATACAGTTTTTCCTTTAATTTTAAATAATTGGTTTCAAATAGAACAAATTTGATAAATGATGATGAACTGAAAAAAGCGCAGTCCATATTTTAGGAAAATAAAACTTTGATTTTCAGTTATTTATTTCATAAATTGTTATAACCAAATTAAACAATTATGAAATCAGTTAAACACCTGCTTGATACAAAGCAAGCGAGAATAATCTCGGTAACAGAAAATATTTCAGTTTTAGATGCCTTAAAAGTAATGACGGATAAAAACATCAGTGCGGTATTGGTAATGGAGAACGATAAGCTTTCGGGTATTTTTACTGAACGCGATTATGCGAGAAAAATCATTCTCCACGGGAAATCTTCGAAAGATACCTTAATTAGCGAGGCGATGACCGCAAATCCCATCACGATTAGCTTAAGCGATACAATTGATTATTGCATGGAATTGATGACCGACAAACACATTCGCCATTTACCAATTGTAGAAAACAACGAAGTAAAAGGGATGGTTTCTATTGGCGATGTTGTGAAATTTATTATTGCAGATCAGAAACAGACTATTTCTCAGTTAGAAAGCTATATCAGCGGATAGCCGATTAACCATCGATTTGAAATTTAAGAAACGAAATACTACTTTGCCGTTAGGCTTGTCGTTTTATATTCGTCGGTTAATATTGTTCTATCGATATTTGGTTCACGCAGTTTTGCAATTCCGAGTTCAAATTCGATACTTGAAGTTTTTGGTTTTGCCAACGCAGCGATATGCCTAACCGTTGTACTTAAAATTCTCAAAGTAGAAAAAAACTGCCTGTCAGAGTTATAAATGTATGGCAAACTTCTTACTGAACTTAGATATTCTTGATTAGATTTTTCGCTGTAAAAATATTGCAACCTATCTAATGTCATTAATTTTTCTGTAACCATTGCCAATACCTCACTAGAAGCCGTTATTCCGTTTACGGATACAACGTTATTTTCTTTTATAACAAATTTCACACCTTCGAACAATACCGTGTGGGTACCTGGCTTATCGAAAATGTATTCTGATTTTGGAAGATAACTTAGTTGAGCTTTTTTGCTTTTAATAATACTCTTGTTAAAACTATATCTCGCATCACGCAACTTTTCAATTGCATCATTTCCATTTACTTGATTTGCAGTAATAGGAGCAACATTTTGAGCATAAGCCGAGTAGCTTAAACCCAAAAAGATAAATGTGATTGTATAGATTACCGTTCTCATAGTTACAAATCTAAAATAAAATTTAAGATAATCCTATTTTTTGTATCTGTAATACTACGGATTTTGAAGATTATTGTCAAATTGTTATTGACAATAATCAACCTAAACGACTGTTTCACATAACTTTTTAATTCTTCTTATATGTTAATTTTGATCACCTACTTCCATCTCCATTCTCCTGCAATAGTTAATGGCTCTTTTAAGTTCTGTGATTCCAAGAAAGTTTTCAATTCTTCTTCGCCTTGAACCCCTACCGGAATTTTAGGTGTATTGGCTAAAGCATAAGTTAGCATTGCACTGTATCGAACGGTATTTTTTAGTTCTTGTTCATCCACAAGTTTAAACAAATCGCCATCTGAGTGGTAGAAAGGGCCAGAATTATTTGGCAATTTACCTCCAAAACCGCCACCAGTTGGAATACCTTCTAACATAAAGGGTTGATGATCGCTATGCAGACCTGCACCTGCATTAAACAGATTTTTAAAGCCTGTATCTATTTTAACAATATCTGCACCCCAAGCGGTAAACAAATCTTTCATTTCTGCTCTTGAGGTTGAGAAACCTTTTGGATCGTTAGTCATATCGTAATTAAGCATAAACTTAACCTGATTTAAGTTTCCATCTTTTTTAGCCTGATCGATATATGCCTTTGAACCTAACAATCCCTGCTCCTCGCCCATAAATAAAACAAATTCTACAGTTCGTTTAGTTTTTAAATTTAGTTTTTTAAAAGTACGTGCCATATCCATAATGGCGAAAGAACCAATTCCGTTATCTATTGCTCCTGTTGCTAAATCCCAACTATCTAAATGTCCGCCAACTACAATTTTATCTTTTGGCAATTCAGTTCCTTTAAAAGTTGCAACAACATTTCTAGCATTGATCATTCCGGAGAAATTGGTCATTGCAATGTGTGCCATTTGAGGTTGAGATTTTAATTTTTCCTTTAGCGCTATTCCATCTTCCAAACCTATACAAACAGCCGGAATTGGGATTAGCTTACCTGTAACTGATGCCGTTCCTGTTAGTAAAACGCCATTTTTTACAGTATTAATTATAATTACACCCGTTGCTCCATACTTAGTTGCTATAGCTGTTTTTTCTGATCGATGCAGTGATTTTGTTCCAGCAGGAGAGCCTGGTAAAACACCAAGATAAATTAAAGCAATTTTACCTTTAAATTTTTCGGGATTTGCCTGATAATCTACTTCCAATCCATTTCCAGCGTCAACAACATCGCCCGTAATATCTGCACTAACTGGAGAATGAGCAAGTGTAACAGCTTTCACTTTAACTAAGCTATTTTTATCTGCACCAATTTCTACGCTGATGGTTTTTCTGCTCCAGCTTTCCACTTCAAAGGGCTGAAATTTAACTTCGCAACCATAAGATTTTAATAAATCGTAGGCATACTGTTCTGCCTTTGCTCCATTTGTAGAACCTGTTAAACGATGTCCGATTGTTTCTGTTTCATACTTAAGGGTTTGGTAGGCTTTGGAATTTTGTTGAACTTCTGCATTTATTTTATTAAAGACATTGCCGAATTTATCCTGAGCATTTGCAAATAAAGTGGCACAAATCAAAGCAGTTGAAAAAATGTATTTCATTATAAATATTTTATATGCTGAAAGTACAAATTTTAGATAGAGTTAGTATGCTGTAACGTTTATTTTGCTTTATGGCGTACTGCAAGTTAACCCAAGAACCACTTGCTTGTTATTTAAACCTGATTGGAGTGAACACGAAATGCAATGGAGTAAAACGTAAAGCAGGAATACAGTTAACAAAGAATTACCGAACCAAGCTTTTCAAAAAAAATTGAGATTTAGGAGTTATCTTTTAATGAGCCCTAAAAAACTATGCTGAAGCGTGGCTTTTCTTTTTAGGGAAAACGAGAGAAGCTACGATGCTAATCACCAAGATACTTAAAATCACTATCAATGAATGTTCGGTAGTAAAGCCCCATTTTTCTAGATACATATGCCCAAGCATTTTTAAGCCTATAAAACTAAGCAAAACTGCTAAACCCGTTTTTAAATAGTGGAATTTATGGATAATATTTACCAATAAAAAGAACATAGATCGCAAGCCCATAATGGCAAAAATATTAGAGAAAAATACGATATATGGATCCTTAGTAACCGCAAAAATTGCTGGGATAGAATCGACAGCGAATAGTAAATCGGTAAATTCTACAATTAACAACACCAAAAACAAGGGCGTAACCATACGCTTGGCATTAATTTTTACGAAGAAATGTTTGCCCTCATATTTAGGGTGAATGGAAAATATTTTGGAAGCCCATTTTACTACAGGATGATTTTCAGGGTCGATTTTATCATCTCCATCTTTGCTGAAAAACATCTTAACTCCTGTAAAAACCAGGAATGCTCCAAAGATGTAAAGAATCCAGCCAAATTTCGCAATCAATGCTGCGCCTACAAATATGAAAATGAAACGCATAATGATGGCACCTAAAATGCCCCAGAACAATACGCGGTGATAGTATTTTTCTTCAACGGCAAACGCAGAAAAGATTAATACAATTACAAAAATATTATCGACAGAAAGTGCATATTCTATAACGTAGCCAGTTAGGAATTCGAGACCGAGATTTTGCTTGTAGAGCATCAAGCTCTCTTGAAAGTTATTGGGAATGAGGGTAATGTTGTGTTGATGCCGAACTACGATTTCTTTTAAATGAGCAAAATCTTTAATTCCGTGGAGTTCTTGCCCTTCGGTTATTAAGATGAAGTAAAACCCGATGGCCATTGCCACCATGATTAAACTCATTACGCCAGCTTGTTTTAAGCTTACGATATGCTCCTTTCTGCTAAAAAGACCTAAATCTAATGCAAGAATAAGGGCAATAAATAAAAGGAAACCGATGCTAAAGATTAATTCGTTACTCATTTATTTTTTTCGTTCCGTAGTGTAGAGCACGAGTTGTTCTAATCCCGTTCTTGCTTCTCCGGCTTCAAATTGGTGTAAAATATCAAATGCATCTTTTTGATAATCCTGCATTTTTCGGTTGGCATAAAAAACACCTTCCTTTTCATTAACAAAATCTATAATCTGCTGAATTTTAATTGGATGATCTTGATGGTTTTTAACCAGATTGATCATTTTTTTACGTTCAGCTTTTTCGGCTTTATTAAGTGCATAAATTAAAGGTAAGGTTACTTTTTTCTCTTTAATATCTATGCCCAAGGGTTTACCAACATCATCGGTTCCGAAATCGAAAGTATCATCTTTAATTTGAAAAGCGATACCAACCTTCTCTCCGAACAAACGCATTTTTTCAATAGTTGCATCATCAGCGCCAGCCGAAGCCGCACCCGCAGCACAACAAGATGCTATTAAAGAAGCTGTTTTCTGTCTGATTACATCAAAATAAAGTTCTTCGGAAATGTCCATCCGCCTAACTTTCTCTATTTGTAAAAGTTCTCCCTCACTCATCTGCTTTACAGCTTCTGATACAATTTGTAACAAACGATGTTCGTTATTGTTTACCGAAAGCAACAAACCTTTAGCTAAAAGATAATCGCCAACCAAAACGGCAATTTTATTTTTCCATAAAGCATTAATGGAGAAAAAACCACGACGTTCGTAAGCATTATCCACAACATCATCATGCACTAAAGTAGCTGTGTGTAAAAGTTCTACCAAGGCTGCACCGCGATGGGTAGATTCGGTAATGCCACCACAAAGTTTGGCGGCAAAAAAGACAAACATAGGACGCATTTGCTTCCCTTTTTGTTTAACTATGTAATGGGTAATCCGATCTAGCAATGGTGCATCGCTGTGCATAGATTCTTTAAAGGTTTTTTCAAACGCTTTAATGTCTGTTGCTATAGGTTTTTTTATCTGTTCGATTCCCGGCATTATTGGAAAAAAATTGATTGCAAACTTAGGTTAAATTCCTATAAAACTTTACATTTAATAAAAACATTGCATTGAAAAAACGCTATAAAATCTTAATAGGCCTATCTGTTTTAATAATTGGCGCATATTTGGCCGGCCCGAGGCCAAAAAAACCACTCTACAGCGAAGAGCCCATTAAAGTTCCCGATTTAAAAGACTTAGATAATTATGTTAAAACCATAGAAAGTAGCCATAAGCTAAAGCCTGGTAATGAAGCAGAAATTGTTTGGGCAGATTCTAGTCATCAGCAAACCGAATATGCAATTGTTTATTTACATGGTTTTTCGGCTTCTAAAATGGAAGGAAACCCAGTTCATTTGCATCTGGCAAAGAAACTTAATGCCAATTTATATTTAGCACGGTTGGCCGATCATGGAATTGATACCATTTCGCCCATGCAATATTTTACGGCCGATAAACTTTGGGAAACCAGTAAGCAAGCTTATGCGATTGGGAAAAAATTGGGTAAAAAAGTTATTTTGGTTGGCACCTCTACCGGTGGAACCGTTGCGCTAAAGCTGGCGGCAACCTACCCAGAAATTAACAGCTTAATTTTATTATCGCCCAATGTAGCAATCAACGATAAAAATGCTTGGTTGTTAAATGATCCGTGGGGATTGCAAATTGCCAGAAAAGTTGTTGGTGGCGATGAGCGTAAAGTAGATGGACGAACGGAAGAATACAAAAAATATTGGTACACCAATTATCGTTTAGAATCACTTGTAGAGTTGCAAGAGTTTATTGAAAGTACGATGCTAAAAACTACCTTTGAGAAAGTAAAACAACCCGTGTTAATGCTTTATTTCTATAAAAATGAATTGGAGCAAGATCCTGTTGTTCGAGTAAATGCGATGCTGAAAATGTTTGATCAGCTCGGTACTCCAATAGATTTAAAACAAAAAATAGCCATTCCAAATGGTGGAAATCACGTTTTGGGATCTTATATAACTTCAAAAGATTTACCAAGTGTTGAAACGTCTATTGATAGTTTTGTTGGAAATCTTTTGAAGGAAAAAATTTGATAATCCACCAAAAACCACCACAAGTTTCTCAAAGTACCACATCAGATTACACCATTTATTATACTCCATTAATGAAATTCCTTCTCCCTTTATTTTTGTTAGTCGCAAGCATTAATTCATTTGCACAACAACCTTTCGTTTTAGGCCAAGTCGAAAAAATTAATTCCGAAATGCTAAAAGAAACCAGAACCTTAAACATTTACTTACCCGAAGGTTATTCTGCCGATTCCGCTAAAACCTACCCTGTAATTTACCTTCTGGATGGTTCTGCGAATGAAGATTTCATCCACATTGTTGGTTTGGTTCAGTATTTAACGATGATTGAAATCATGCCAAAATCTATTGTTGTCGGCATTGCCAATGTGGATCGTAAAAGAGATTTCACCTTCCCAACAACGGTTAAAGAAGATTTAAAGGATTTTCCAACTACGGGAAAATCAGAGAAGTTTATTTCGTTTATAGAAAAAGAACTTCAACCTTTTATTCAAAAGAAATACAAAACAAACGAAAATAAAACCATTATTGGGCAATCGCTAGGCGGTTTATTGGCGACAGAAATTCTATTGAAGAAGCCTCAACTTTTTACAAATTATATGATTATCAGTCCGAGTTTATGGTGGGATAATGAATCTCTTTTGACTGAGGCTCCAAAATATTTAGAAAAACAGACGAAACCCGGTCTAAAAGTTTACCTCTCTGTTGGTGCTGAAGGAAAAGTAATGGAAGGTGATGCCAAGAAACTTGCTGAAATATTAAATCAAAAGACGAACATAAAATTAGATTTTTTACCGCTTCCAGATGAAAATCATTTAACGATTCTTCACAATAGTATTTATAAAGGTTTGGGAATTTTGTATCCAAAAAAGAAATAGCATTTGTTACTTCTTTTTTATATGTTTGATCCTACTCATCCCTGAGTTGGTTAACTAGAAATTTCTTCTAGTTGCTTGAAATCTTCGATAATTATCGTTGATACATCCTAGAAAACTTTAATAAAATACAATTGAAAAAGACGCTCAAAACTATTGGGAAGGTACTATTAGCTTTAATCGGCTTTATTTTAATTTATGCTCTTTGTACCTATCTACTTCCTAAAATTACAATTTCGAAAGAGGCCGATACCAAACAAGACTACACCATTTATATCATAACCAATGGTGTGCACACTGATGTTGTTGTTCCTACCAAAACCAAAGAAATAGATTGGAGTAAGGAAGTAAAATATACCAATGCAAAATCGTTAGATTCTGCTTCAGAATACTTAGCTATGGGTTGGGGAGATAAGGGTTTTTACCTTGAAACACCAAACTGGTCTGACTTGAAAGCTTCGGTTGCCTTTAAAGCTGCCTTTGCATTAAGCACAACAGCCATTCATGCTACGTATCACTCTAAAATGGTTGAAAGTAAAACCTGTAGGAAAATATTAATTAGTCGAGACCAATACCTCAGATTAATAAAATACATTCAGGATAGTTTTAAAAAAGACGCAAATAATCATTTCATTAATATAAAAACAAATGCCAATTATAGCAATTCAGATGCTTTTTATGAGGCAAATGGAAAATATAATATTTTTAAAACCTGCAATACTTGGGCTAACGATGCATTAAAAGCTTGCGGGCAAAAATGTTGTTTCTGGACGCCTTTTGATAAGGGAATTTTCGAAAAGTACGAGTAAATCAACTTATGATTGTTGAAGGTTATGGAGCGCTTAGAAACATCGAAAGTTTTAAGAATTAAATTGATTTTAGAAAGCTTTCGAAGCTTACCAATCACACAATCTACCAAACTTTGTAAGTTGGTTAGGCTAAAATATTTTTAACAATCATTTCGGCGTGCACTCTAGAGTTTTCGATAAAAAGTTTGTGCGTATCTAATCCACCACAAACCACTCCTGCTAGATATAAGCCTTTAACATTTGTTTCCATGGTTTCTTCGTTATAAGCAGGGCAAAGACTTTCTGGCAATTCGATTCCAAATTTCCTGAGCATGGAAAAATCAGGCTGATAACCTGTCATGGCAATAACGAAATCGTTTGGAATGGTAACAATTCCTTCAGGGGTTTTAATATCCACTTCGCCATCTCTTATTTCAGCCAACTCTGAATTGAAAAGTGCTTTAACCTCTCCTTCCTTAATTCTATTTTGAATATCTGGGCGAACCCAATACTTAACATGCGGACCAAGATCTCCACTTCGCACTACCAAAGTTACATTTGCGCCTTTACGATAAGTTTCTAAAGCAGCATCTACGCCAGAATTATTTGCGCCAACCACAACTACATTTTGGAAAGCGTATAAATGTGGGTCTTTATAATAATGTGTAACTTTTGGTAAATCTTCACCTGGAATATTCATCAATAAAGGAACATCATAAAAACCAGTAGAAACAATTACGTTGCTGGCTGTATAGCTGGTTTTTGAAGTTGAGATTTCAAAAACACCATCTTCCTTTTTCACAACTTGATTTACACTTTCGAATAAATGAATGTTTAAACTAAACTTTTCTGCAACTCGACGATAATATTCTACCGCTTCGTTTCTGTTTGGTTTTGGGCTAATGGTTACAAATGGCACACCTCCAATCTCCAGCTTTTGAGAAGTGGAAAAGAAAGTCATAAAAACCGGATAATTGAATAAGCTATTAACCAAAGCGCCTTTTTCTACGATAATGTAAGAGAGGTTTGCCTTTTGCGCTTCTATGGCACAAGCCATACCGATGGGGCCAGCGCCAATTATTAATACATCGTAATGGTTTTGATTTTTCATTTAAATTTTATCTATCGATTGAGATTGCTTCGTGCCTCGCAATGACGATAGCGTTAAACTTTCATTGCTTTACTTGGGCAAGCAAAATCGGTTCTTTTTAAACCTGTATTTTTGATTGCTCCATAACCTCCAGCTACATCAATTACGTTTTCTACTCCACGCGATTTTAAAATCGAAGCAGCAATCATAGAACGATAACCTCCAGCGCAGTGAATGTAATAAGTTGATTTTGGGTTGATTTCTCCTGTCCACTCGTTAATAAAATCTAACGGCCGGCTTAAAGTAAAGTCTAAATGTTCCGATTCGTACTCTCCAGGTTTACGAACATCAAGTGCAATAATATCTGAATCTTTTGAGGCTGTTTCAAAAGCTTCGGCAGAAATAGATTCAATAGTATCGATTTCCTTCCCTGCATCTGACCACCTTTCAAAACCACCATCCAAGTAGCCGATTGTACTATCGTAACCAACTCGGGTTAATCGAGTAATGGTTTCTTCTTCTTTGCCTTGATCAGTGATTAATAAAATTGGTTGTTGTAAATCGGTGATTAAAGCACCAACCCAAGGTGCAAATTGTCCATTCAAACCAATGTTTATAGAATTTGGAATAAATCCTTTTGCAAAAACTTGCGGATCTCGAGTATCCAGCATAATTGCACCAGTTTGGTTAGCAGTTTCTTCAAAAGCTTGAGGACTTAAAGCATTTAAACCCTTTTCATAAACATCTTCAATGCTTTCTACACCACCTTTATTAATCGCCGCATTTTTGGCAAAATATTGTGGCGGAGGCATAATCCCATCCGTTACTTCAGCAATAAATTGTTCTTTTGTTTCGGCTTTTAAGGCATAGTTCACTTCTTTTTGGTGACCTAAAGTATCAAAAGTTTCTTTACTCATACTTTTGCCACAAGCCGAACCTGCGCCATGAGCGGGATAAACGATTACGTCATCAGCCAAAGGTTTGATTTTATCATTCAACGAATCGTAAAGCATTCCGGCTAAATCTTCCATCGTTAAATTTCCTTTTTGTGCTAAATCCGGCCTTCCAACATCGCCGATAAAAAGGGTATCTCCACTAAAAATGCAGTGATCTTTCCCATTTTCATCAGTCAATAGATAGGTTGTGGATTCTAATGTATGACCAGGGGTATGCAGAGCAGTTATAGTTACATTACCAATTTTAAATCGCTCCCCATCTTTAGCAATGTGCGATTTAAATTCTGTTTTGGCTGTTGGACCATAAATAATCTCAGCTCCAGATTTCTCCGCTAAATCTACATGACCAGAAACGAAATCTGCATGAAAATGAGTTTCAAAAATATATTTGATTGTCGCCCCGGCTTTTTCGGCTTTCTTTAAATAGGTAGAAACTTCTCTAAGCGGATCTATAATTGCCGCTTCGCCATTACTTTCAATGTAGTATGCAGCTTCTGCTAAGCAACCTGTATATATTTGTTCTATTTTCATTTTCCAGTATCAAGTAATGAGGATCAAGTATCAAGAACTTATATCCTATATCTTTTCAACAAAAATAGGGCTAAATACGAATAACCGAAATGATGGCAGTCATAATTGCAGAAGTTTTACTTATTGATATTTTAGGATGGATGCAAGATGGAAGTTATTTGCACTTTTTGGCCATTTAAACTCGATGGCAGTGGAATCCTTTTTGTTGCAAAAAACATTCAACTCTTAACAAAAAGATTAAACAAACAGCGGGAGTAACATTAATAAATGCCGTTGCAATTGCTTTTCAAAAAAGAAAATTAATCTTTCGTAAGTTCGCCACGGAGTGATTCTTCCATTAGCTGACGGTTCTCTTCGTGACTTAAACCTAAGCCCATTACAAACATAAGTTTGGTAACGGTTGCCTCAAAAGTTAAATCGTAACCACTTAAAATACCCATTTTCTGTAATTCTCTACTGGTTTCATAACGGCCCAATTGAACAGACCCCTTTTTACATTGAGAGATATCAATTATAATTTTTCCGTTGAGGATTGCTTGTCGCAAACTATCCAAGAACCACTGAGCAGTTGTGGTATTTCCAGAGCCAAAAGTTTCTAAAATAATGGCATCGACCTTTGAATCCGTAATCGCTTGAACTGCTTGTGGCGTAATTCCAGGATATAATTTAAGCACTCCAATGTTCGAATTGAAGTTGGTGTGAATGGTTAATTTCCCTTCAGTGGGTTTTAGAATATAGTTTCTGTGGAATTGAAGATGAACGCCTGCCTCGGCTAAAATTGGATAATTTGGTGATCGGAAAGCTTCGAATTTTTCACTATTATATTTAATAGAACGATTCCCTCTGAATAATTGTGAATCGAAATAAATACAAACTTCAGGAAATAAAGCTTTGCCATCTTCTTTGGTTGCGGCGATTTCTAATGCAGTGATTAAATTCTCTTTTGCATCCGTTCTGATTTCGCCGATTGGCAATTGAGATCCTGTTAATACAACAGGTTTATCCAAATTCTCCAACATAAAGCTTAGCGCAGACGCTGTGAAAGCCATCGTATCCGAACCGTGAAGAATTACAAAACCATCATATTGATCGTACTTCTTGTAGATCAGTTCGGCCAAAGTTTTCCAAATTTCGGGATCCATGTTTGATGAATCCAAAACAGGATTAAAGGAATGCACATCTAAGTGATAATCTAAACGGGCCAGCTCGGGAACGTTCTCTTTGATCTGCTCGAAGTCGAAAGGAACTAGCATTCCATTGCTAGGGTCGTTAACCATACCGATGGTTCCACCGGTATAAATTATTAGGATCTTGGTCATTTGGTTGGTAAAGGTTGCTCACCGCAAAAGAACGTAAAAGATTTGTATTTATACGAGGCTTTTACCACAAAGAAATTGCTTGGAGACAAAGGCACGAAAAACAAGCAACTCCAAATCCTAATATTGTTGTCATTCTGAATGCAATGAAGAATCTGCAACCGATTAGCAGTTCTTGAGTTTAACCCACCATTCTGTTACGGCGGTATATTTGCGGTAGTTTTTCATGGAATGAGATTCTTCATTGCATTCAGAATGACAAACCCAGCACCAATGACGATGAGGTGAGAAGAACTTTATGCCAAAATCCTCCTTGAACTTATCTCCCAAAGATCAGGGTGATTTTCGCAAAGAAAAAATCTGCGTTATTCGCGTAATCAGCGGGAAATATTTGGAACACTTAAACCCCAAAAACTTTCTTCGAATTCTCAGTCGTTACATTCGCAATCTCTTCAACAGAAACGCCATAAATATCGGCTAGCTTTTGTGCGATGTAGATTAGGTAGCTGCTTTCGTTAGGCTTACCGCGAAAAGGTGTTGGTGCCAAATAAGGCGAATCGGTTTCTAAAACTAAATTAGCTAAAGGAATTTCAGAAAGTACAGCATCCAAACCAGATTTTTTGTAAGTAACCACGCCACCGATTCCCAAATAAAAATTTAGATCGATCGCTTGATTCGCTTGAGCAACATTTCCGGTAAAACAATGAAAAATCCCACGCAGTTTTTCGTCGCGTTCACTTTCCAGCAATTCAAAAACTTCATCAAAAGCCTCACGACAATGGATTACAATTGGTAAACCTAGATCTTTTGCCCAGCCAATCTGTTTGCGAAAGGCATCTTGCTGAATGGCCAATGTGGTTTTATCCCAATATAAATCAATTCCGATTTCGCCGATAGCATAGATTTTTCTACCCGAAATACTTTTGTAAATCTCATCCAAAAGTGAAAGATAATCTTCCTTAACATCGCAAGGATGTAAACCCGCCATTGCAAAACAATTCTCTGGATATTTAGCCACCAAATCATCAATCATTGCAATTGATTTTACATCTACATTGGGTAAAAACAAACGATTAACGTCGTTTTCAAAACAACGATCCATTAATTGGACTTGCTTTTCGGCATCTTGCTCGTAATATAAATGGGTGTGGGTATCGGTAAATAACATGGGTGTGATGTAAGATGGTTGATGGAAAATGGAAAATTTAATCTACAGCTTTGGTCCTGATTTAGAGGAACAAAACAACCTTTTGCTTTAAGATTGCTTCGTTCCTCGCAATGACGACAGCCTAACCTTTTGGACTTTCCCTTTTTATTTTCTTTGGCTTTTTGTCTTCAGAATCCTTATTGCCAACTTCAGACTCTAAAGCCATCTCTTTCTTCAAAAACTTTCCGGTTAAGCTAATTGGATTTTGGATTAAGCCCTCTGGAGTTCCCTCAAAAAGGATTCTTCCTCCGCCAGCTCCACCCTCTTCACCTAAATCGATAACCCAATCGGCCACTTTAACCACATCTAAATTGTGTTCGATTACTAAAATAGTATTGCCTTTTTCAACCAATTCTTGGAGCACACCTAACAGCACATTAATATCTTCAAAGTGAAGTCCGGTTGTAGGTTCATCTAAAATATAGAAAGTTTTACCTGTATCTTTTTTCGAAAGTTCGGTTGCCAATTTAACCCGTTGCGCCTCACCACCAGATAAAGTAACAGAAGATTGGCCTAACGTGATGTAGCCCAAACCAACATCTTTCAAGGTTTTAATTTTACGGTAAATGATCGGAATATTTTCAAAGAAAACACAAGCATCTTCAATACTCATATCCAAAACATCGCTAATCGATTTCCCACGGAAACGAACTTCTAAGGTTTCACGATTGTATCGTTTCCCGCCACATTCTTCGCAACGCACCTGAACATCGGGTAAGAAATTCATCTCAATCACTTTCATTCCACCACCTTGGCAAGTTTCGCATCTTCCACCTTTTACGTTAAAAGAGAAACGACCCGGTTTATATCCACGGATTTTCGCCTCTGGCAACTGAACAAACAAATTTCTGATATCAGAGAAAACACCTGTATAAGTTGATGGATTTGAACGTGGAGTTCTTCCAATCGGCGCTTGATCAATCTCGATAACCTTATCAATCTCTTTCAAACCACTAATTTTCTCGTAAGGAAGTGGTGTTTTTTTCGCTCTAAAAAAATGATGGTTTAAAATTGGATATAACGTTTCGGTAATTAAACTCGATTTACCAGAACCTGAAACGCCAGTTACAGCGATGAATTTGCCCAAAGGAAAATCAACAGAGACTTCTTTTAAGTTATGGCCTGTAGCTTTAGTAATGGATAATTTATGACCATTACCTTTTCTTCGAACCTTTGGTATTTCGATTTTTTTCTTACCGTTTAAATAATCGGCTGTTAAGGTTTTCGATTTCAGAATATCTTTCGCGGTTCCTTCGGCAACAATTTGTCCGCCATGGATACCTGCTCCCGGCCCAACATCAATTACCCAATCGGCCTCCAAAATCATATCCTTATCGTGCTCTACCACCAAAACGGTGTTTCCTAAATCACGAAGATTTTTTAAGGCATTGATCAATCTTTCGTTGTCGCGTTGGTGCAAACCGATACTCGGCTCATCGAGAATGTACATTACATTCATCAATTGCGAACCAATTTGTGTAGCCAATCGAATCCGTTGCGCCTCGCCACCAGAAAGCGTGCGAGCCGTTCTATCTAAAGTTAAATAAGTTAAACCAACATCCGTTAAGAAAACAATTCTAGCCCTAATTTCCTTTAGAATCTCTTTAGCAATCGTGTTTTGGCGATCAGAAAGTCTTTCATCAACATGCTCGAACCAAGCGTGAAGATTGGTAATATCCATCGAGGCCAGATCGAAAATATTTTTTCCATCCACTTTAAAATGCAGACTTTCTTTCTTTAATCTTGCTCCGTGGCATTCAGGACAAGTTTTCAGTTTCCTAAAAGCATCCATATCATCAACAGCACTTTCTGATCTTTTCTCGTTCTGTTCTTCCAACATCTTGATGATTCCATCAAAAGTGATGTTATAATTTTGAACGTTCCATTTATTGTATTCAACCTCAACCTTGATCAAATCCTGAGCGCCGTTTAAAATAATATCAATTACCTCGTCACTCAGTTTTTCAATCGGGGTTGATAAGGAGAAGCTGTATTTTTTGGCCAAAGCCTTTAAAACCTGAAACATCCAGGTATCGCGGTATTCGCCAAGCGGAGCCAAACCACCGTTTAAAATACTCAATTTTGGATTCGGCATTACCGATTCCTTATCTACCACGAAAATATAACCTAACCCGTCGCAACGTTCACAAGCACCATAAGGCGAGTTAAACGAAAAACTGTTGGGTTGAGGTTCATCATAAGAAATCCCTGTAGTTGGGCACATTAAAAACTTGCTAAAATGGGCGACGTTATTATCTTTATCGCTAATTTTGATCACCCCTTTACCCATTTTCATGGCGGTTTGCACAGAATCTAATAGACGTTTTTTATCCTTATCATCAACAATCAGGCGATCGATTACCACTTCAATATCATGGATTTTATAACGATCTACCTGCATTTTGGCAGAAATATCCTTAATTTCTCCATCAACACGAACCTTTACATAACCTTGTTTTCTGATCTGCTCGAACAGTTCGCGATAATGCCCTTTTCTACCTTTAACAACAGGTGCTAAAATATTCACGGCAGAACCATCAAATTTATTGAAGATATTCTGCAGAATCTGATCTTCGCTCATGCGCTCCATTTTCTCACCCGTATTATACGAGTACGCATCGGCAACACGAGCGTAAAGCAAACGCATAAAATCGTAAATCTCGGTAATGGTACCAACCGTAGAGCGAGGATTTTTGCTGGTGGTTTTTTGCTCAATGGCAATAACCGGACTTAAACCCGAAACTTTATCTACATCTGGGCGCTCCATACCACCCATAAACTGGCGACTGTATGCGCTAAATGTTTCCATATAGCGACGTTGCCCCTCAGCGTAAATGGTATCGAAAGCCAAAGATGATTTTCCACTTCCACTCAAACCGGTAATCACAACCAGTTGGTTTCGGGGGAAACTCACATCAATATTTTTTAAATTATGTACCCTAGCTCCGTAAACTTCTACTTCTTTCTGCTCGCCAAGGTCGATAGATTTGTTGCTCATATTTTATTGAAAATTGGATGGAATTATGGCGAAAAATAAGCCCGAATTCCAATCTGCAAAAATGCTAAAAATTTTATCAAAAAGAAAGTGTAATTCAATCTGTATTAAGGATTAATTGTCATAATGTCGGCTTCTATTTCACGATAATTATTATGAACAACACAGTTAATATGACAACTGTTTTATATTGATTTTAATAAAGCGAGTAACAATAATTTTAGATGAGCTTAGATATTATGGATTTCGTCAGCATCCCACATCATTTATAAAAGCAAAATCATGACTAATGTATTGAAATCAAAAAAAATCAGATCCATATTGCTATTGTTTACAATTGTTAGTGCTTATCATTTTTATGAGCATGTTTCAAACGAAGCCAGATATGAAATTATTAATGAAATTGGAAAGGATAACGGTTTTTATTGGAATAAAATCTGTATATATTATGATGAAATTGAAATATTTGAAGATAACTGTAGTTCATTTCCATTTGTGGACAAAATCTCTGTTTATTGCCAAAAGTTAATTCAGAAAATCAATTCACTTGAAGATAACAAAATCAAATATTATTCACGGAAAACAAAATCTTTTCATAAGGCAGAAATCATCAAAAACTGTCATCAAGCATATGATATGATCTATAGAATATCGTACCCAATTGTTTCGGCAGATAAAAAAACTGTCCTAATTAAAATTACACAAGATTGTAATTGTATGCTTGGTGGGCAGGGAGGAACTTATATTTTTAAAAAGATAAAGGGCACTTGGAAAGTAGTTGATTCCTATAATTCTTGGATAGGCTAATTGTCATGATGCCGGCTTCTATTTCTGAGGAAACCAGAAGATAATCCGAAACGCATATACCCATAATGATCCTGAAAATAGATATTGTAATTATCCTCTCCATAATAACCAACCGCCGCCATTAAAAACACATTATTCATAAACGGAAAGCTATAATTAAAATTGATTTCTGCATTTAACCGCTTCCCAATATTTACAAAATTTTTCGATGGTATTTTATTTACCGCATAGGAAACTTCTGTGTTTAAACGCCATGTTTCTTTTTCGGTTTTAACTTTCGGTTTATTTCGGGCACTTTTTTCAATTTCATCATATTTGCGCCAAGAGAAATTATACAAGACCCGTGTAAAGCCAAAACCTAAATCTAATGCTGGCTCATATCGAAAAAACTTAAACCATTGCAAGCCGATACGATGATTAAAAGAATAATAGCTTTCATCTGGATTTGTCGGCGTTAAATGGCCAAAGCGATAAGATGCAGTTAAATAATTGGCATTGAAATTCCCTGTTAAGGTATTAATCGAGCCATCGGCATTAATGGCATCTTGATCTTGCCCGTTAGAGTGATGAGTAAAAGCCAATTCTCCATATTTATAATTTTCAGGATTTGTATTTAGCCTAGCATAAACAGCGAAACCTAACCTGTAACTTGGTGTACGTACGCCAGCAGAAAACTCATTCCGAACGCGAACGGTAAAATCTGGAATAATAGAAAAAGCAACTGGCGATTTATAACTCCCGAGCAACATGTAAGTTGTAGTTAAACGACCGTTAATTACATATTTAGATGGCGCACCGATTTCTCCCGCAGGAGATGTATAAGCCAAATCTGAATTTTCTTTGTAAAGATTGACGTATTGTTTATTGGCGAATTCTCTTTTGATAGTTAAAGAATCTTGGGCATGAAGTTGAGAAACAAATAGAAAGAGGAAGAGCGAAAGGAAAGTTTTCATCATAACAGATAAACGATGTGAGATGAATGTTGGTTTTGTAAATTCACAAAGAAACCCCTTACTATTTACGACACAGAGATTATATAACCTTCTTTCCTAAGCCAAAATCAAAGAAATTTTATATCTTTCATCCATAAAATTCTCGAAAAAATGGATATCTTTCAGAAAGCAGAAGATCAAATAATTGAAAAACAGAAGATTTGTTGACTTTGACATAAAAGAGTTTACGATTGAATTACTAATTAGTAAATACCTAACTGGATTAGAAACAGATGAGAATGATATTTTTATTCCCTCATATCAGCGTAATTTTTTATGGGATAATGATCGACAATCCAAATTTATAAAATCAATTATTTTGGGATTGCCAATTCCATATATATTTTCTGCAGATACAGACGGTCGTTTAGAAATAATTGATGGGTCACAAAGACTTAGAACAATAATAGCTTTCGTTTCAAATAGGTTGATCTTAAAAAACCTAGAAATTTTAGTTAGTCTAAATGGCTTTCATTACAAAGATTTGCTAAAATCTAGACAAAGAAAATTTCAAAATTCTACGATTAGAATGATTGCTCTTTCAGACAAAAGCGATGAGGATGTAAGATTTATGATGTTTGAAAGAATCAATACTACAAGTTAGAGATGAAATAAAAAAAATCTGGATAGATGAAAAGCATATGAATTTCAAAAATAAAGGAACCCGTAATATTTTTAATACATTAAATGGCCTAACAGAAGAAATTATTGACATACGATTCGATTCATCGAAATCAATTTAAGGAAATATTGATGGTTTAAAGATTAGAGACTTTGCAACAAAATATGGTTTTTCATCTAATACACATAGAAATGCAAATAATGGTGTCAAATTGCATCAAGTCAAAACTCAACGAAATAGTTTAGCTCATGGAAATACATCATTCGCAGAATGTGGGAGAAATTACACAATCGGAGATCTTCGAGATATTAAAAAACAGGTTATCATTTATTTAAGAAATATACTTAAAAATATCACTAAATTTTTAGCTACGAATAAATTTGAGTTATAATACATTTTTACGGTTGTACAATTCATATTAACCATACCCAATCCCACCACTCCACCGTCATTCCATTTTCCTTTCATTACCCAGTTAAAACTTACCTTTTCAACAAGAGTAAATTTTACACTCGTAAGTAAAACAGAAGTAAATTTTGCTTATTTTTACCCTCGTACAAAAAATAGAAGTAAAATTTACCTTCGTAGAATGAGGAAGTTTAATCGCAAAACGCCATATAACAATTTACCTTTACTGCCACCAAAAGCAGAAATAGAAACTAAAAATATATTACGCAAAACTATTTCTGCTGGCCGTGCTTTGGCACTGCTAAATGGTACCTTATTAAATTTACCAAACCCTACTTTATTTATCGATACCATATATTTACAAGAGGCAAAAGCAAGTTCGGAGGTTGAAAATATTATAACAACCAACGATGACCTTTACCAATCATTTATCGCCGAAAAGCAGGTAGAAAATCCTGCTACAAAAGAAGTTTTAAGTTATAAAGAAGCGCTGTGGCTAGGCTTAGAGGAATTAAAAACTAAACCTTTCATCACCACAAATCTATGTATCAGAATTGTGCAATGCATTAAAAAAAACAATGCATCGATAAGGGTTACCCCTGGAACGGCTTTAGCAAATAATCAAGGAGAAATTATTTATACTCCTCCAACAGGAGAAGAACTTATCAGAGAGAAATTGAGCAACTTAGAAAAGTTTATCAATGAAGAAGATGAAATTGACCCATTAATAAAAATGGCCATATTACACTACCAGTTTGAAGCAATCCACCCATTCTCTGATGGTAATGGTAGAACTGGAAGAATTTTGCTATTACTTTACTTAAAACTTTCAGGTTTACTTGAAGTACCTGCGATTTATTTGAGCGAATATATCATTCAACATAAAAATGATTACTACACTAAGTTAATGGCAGTAACCGAAAAGGGAAGCTGGGAAGATTATATTCTTTACATGATGGATATGATCGAACAAACTGCATTGAAAGGTTTAAATCGCTTGAATGAAATTACAAATGCAATTGAAGAAACGGCCAATGAAATCAAGACTAAATTACCCAAAATTTACTCAAAAGATTTGGTTGAAATTTTATTCCGCTTGCCCTATACTAAACGCCAAAATCTGATTGATGAAAATATTGGAAATGC
Organism: Pedobacter fastidiosus; assembly: GCF_014306625.1. Classification (GTDB taxonomy): domain Bacteria; phylum Bacteroidota; class Bacteroidia; order Sphingobacteriales; family Sphingobacteriaceae; genus Pedobacter; species Pedobacter fastidiosus. The sequence continues at coordinate 478,566 of NZ_JACRYL010000001.1, read as the reverse complement.
AAAAACTGTAGGAAATTATTTGAAAAATTTAGAAAATGGTGGCTTTCTTCAATCAATTAAGGTTGGAAAGGAAAAGCTTTACCTCAATCAAAAATTATTAAAAATATTAGAGCGTAAATAAACTATGAGTTTCTACCACTCCACCGTCGTTCCATTTTCCGTTGGATGCCCAGTACAAACTAAAACCCTACCTCTTTCAATTTCATCATCCGTAAGCACTTCATTATAATCCATACGCACATTGCCTTTTGTACAATTGGCTACGCAAGTGCTGCAAACCCCTCCGCGACAACTGTAAGGCAATTTGATTTTGTGCTCCAATGCAACATCTAAAATCCGCTTTGGCCAAGGAATATCAAGGTTATAAATTTTGCCCTGGAAATTTAAGATCACAGAATAGGTATTTTTATCTATAACCCTTTCTGAGCTATCGTCTTCATCCACTTCATCTTCAGGTAGTACAAAGGTTTCTCTTTTAATTTGTTGAATGTCAAAACCCATTCCCAATAAGGTAATTCTACATAAATCCATGTAGATAATTGGTCCGCAGGTGTAGAATAACGTATTGCTTCTATCGAAATGTAAATGTTCTTTCAAAAGTCTTTCGATATAAAACTTATTCAGCCTTGCCGTCATTAGGTTTTTACTGTTGCTAAAAACCCAAACAATTTTCAATCGCTCTGGATATAGATCTTGCCACTCCATCAGTTCATCATAAAATAAAGCATCATCTTTTGAGCGATTACTATATACTAATGTGATCAAAGATTTCTTCTCCCGAACCAATGCGGTTTTCAAAATAGAAAACAAAGGTGTTATTCCAACTCCAGCAGCAAACAGAAAAAGATCTCTTTCTAGGTTTTCATCTGGAAGGTAACTAAACAAACCTTGTGGCTCTAAAGCATATAGAATATCATTAACCGAAGTTTTATGATGAAGAAATCTAGAAATTTCTCCATTTTCTACACGTTTAACGGTAATAGCCAAAGGTTCATCCACATCGGGAGAACTACTGAAAGAATACGATCTTCTGATTTCTTTGTGTTTGCCCTCAAAAACCAATGAAACAAATTGACCAGCTGAATATTTGGGGTAGCGCTCTCCTATTTCTTCAAATTGAAAAGTGATGTTATCGCCCGGCTGATTAATTATTTTATCGATTCGCAATTTGAACATATTGCAAAGAAAAGGAATTGAATTGAAAGCGGAAAGCTTAAAAAAGACTAAAGACCAAAGTTGAAAGACTAAAGCGAAAAGGCTAAAGCTCGAAAAAATAGGATTAACCAAAGGTTAAAGACTAAAGCTCGAAACAATTAAGACTAAAAACCAAAGCTGAAAACTAAAGCGAGCAAGATAAGACGTCCTCATAACTGGAATCTCCTAATGTGCGGGGTCATCTTAAAAAAAAAGCGTCCCGATTATCTCGGGACGCCTTACCAAATGCTTGTCTTTATTTTAATTATTATTCTGCGTTATACGCCAATAATTGTTTCGGTTTATCATAACCGTAACGTACAGGGTGCTCCATAATCTGTTTCATAGATATTACCTTATAAACGTAGCCACCGGTTTCACGGTTCAACTTCATTTTGTAATAATTATCCTGATTTTGATTATTGATTTGCTTGCGAAGGCGTCCATCACCAACATTATATGCCGCAGCAACCAATGTCCAGCTTTCTAAACCTTTATACATTTCTTTAATGTATTTGCAAGCCGCGATAGTCGATTTACGCAAATTGTAGCGCTCATCTGTTCCGCCGTGTACTTTTAATCCGTACATACGAGCAGTTCCTGGCATAAATTGCCAAACTCCGGCAGCACCTTTTGGTGAAACTCCGCTTTGCATACCCGATTCTACTAAGGCTAGGTATTTAAAATCGTTTGGAATACCATAAGCTGCTAAAATAGGTTCGATAATGGGAAACCATTCGGCCGCTCTTCTGTGTAAACGATGTGTTTGCAGGTTATCATAAGAATGAGCTGCAAGGATTTTTTTCATTTTGCGTTCCACTCTTTTATCGCCTAAAGGCAAGGTTTCTTTCGCAAAACTTAACTGAGCCATTAAAGAAACTGGTTCTTCTATTTGGGTTTCAGTTGGGGGTATTGTAGTGTTTAATTTCTCTTCTTTTAAAAGACTTTTTTGTGCTAAGGGCATTTGGTAAGCGAACACTTTTGCCATCATAAATAATGCTGCCATTACTACAAATGGTACTATGTGTTTCTTTAACATCTTCCTCCTTTTTTTGGTGAACTTATATAAAAACGTCGGCAAAGCTAAAAAATAATAACCACATTATCAAATAGTTACAGATTTAACCATAAAAATCGAGCTCTAAAGTGCTTTAAACGTGGATTTTAAATTTTGAATTTCGCCCCAATTTTTCTATTTTAGAGGCTATTTTTTGATCAAATTTTTACACTTCCAAAAATTGTATTGTTCATCAATTTTGCCTAAATTTGCAACCCGCATTTTAGGATGCGGTTAAAAGCGTATCATGATAAATAAAGACAACAGGAACAGTCGGGATGACAAGTCCAAACCGGGCAGCCGGAAAACGGAAGGTAGAAGCAATTCTGCTGGGTCTGACAGAAAAAGATCAGACGATAAAGATAGTAAATTCAAAAAATCATCCGACTCGAAAGATGGCTTCAGACCTAGAAGCTCAGACAACAAAGATTTCAAATCAAAATCTTTCGGAGATAGAAAAGATTCAAGACCAAGAACAGGCGGACGCGACTTCAAATCTAAGGATGAAGAACCGAAAGGATTTAAGTTTGGCGATCGTGAATTCAAATCTAGAGATTCAAACTCAAAACCAGAAGAACGTAGTTATAAGCCAAGAGAAGGTGGATCGAGAGATTACAAGCCTAGAACTGGCGACAGAGATTTCAAATCAAGAGATTCTAAAGGTGGCGATCGCGATTTTAAACCAAGAGAAGGTGGATCGAGAGATTACAAATCAAGAGACTCTAAAGGCGGAGATCGTGATTTTAAACCAAGAGAAGGTGGGTCGAGAGATTACAAACCAAGAACAGGAGATAGAGATTTCAAATCAAGAGATTCTAAAGATGGAGATCGCGATTTTAAACTAAGAGAAGGTGGATCGAGAGATTACAAACCAAGAACAGGAGATAGAGATTTTAAACCGAGAGAAGGTGGAGCAAGAGATTATAAGCCAAGAACAGGAGAACGCGATTTCAAATCTAAGGATGGAGATTCGAGAGATTTTAAACCGAGAGAAGGTGGTTACAAAGACTTTAAATCTAGAAGTGGCAAATCAGACGACTTTAAGCCAAGTGCTGGAAGCTCAAGAGATGTAAAACCTAGAGAAGGTGCAGATAGCAGACCATTTAGAAGTCGCGAAGAGAACCAGCCAAGAGATACAGAATTCAATCGTCCGGAAAGAACTGTAATTGCTCAGGGCCGTAGAACAACTAATGAAGATAAAGGCTTAATTCGCCTAAATAGATACATTTCAAATGCAGGAATCTGTTCTCGCCGTAAGGCCGATGAACTTATTGCCGCAGGTATTATTACTGTAAATGGCGAAGCCGTTACAGAATTAGGCCATAAAGTTGATCCAGCGAAAGATTTAGTTCGTTATAATGGCGAATTACTTAAACGCGAGAAAAAAGTTTACGTTTTATTAAACAAACCCAAAGATTATATTACCACAACGGACGATCCACAAGAACGTCGTACGGTAATGCAATTGGTTGATAAAGCAAGTCGTGAGCGTATTTATCCTGTTGGCCGCTTAGATCGTAATACTACAGGTTTATTATTAATGACTAACGATGGTGATTTAGCAGATAAATTATCTCACCCTAAAAACGGAATTACCAAAATTTACAATATCGAATTGGATAAATCTTTATCACAAGGTGATTTGAATAAAATTGCTTTTGGTTTAGAATTAGAAGATGGACTAATTAAACCTGATAACATTTCTTATGTTGCTGGTGGAACCAAAAAAGAAATTGGTATTCAAATCCATAGCGGCAAAAATAGAATTGTTCGTCGTATTTTTGAACATTTAGGTTATAATGTAGAAAAACTTGACCGTGTTGTTTATGGTAACCTAACTAAAAAGGATTTACCAAGAGGAAGATGGCGCTATCTTGAAGAGCATGAGCTTATTCAGATTAAGCATTTAATTAAATAATATTAAAAAAGGGTAATCGAGTGATTACCCTTTTTTTTGCTTGTAAAAATTGAATAATTAATAAAAAAAAAGGGGGGTCTACAATCCCCCCTTTTAAATTTAACTACCCATTATCTCCAACCTGCGTTGGAAGTTCCTATTCCATCAGCTTTCGCTGTAGTACCAAAAGTGTAGAATGGCGCAGATTCACCTAAATTTTCCATAACCTTAGCTGGTATTGGCATTTGAAGTGGCGTACCCTTTTGTAATAAATCCAATTTTCTCATTTCGTAAAATGCAATATTTGCACCCGTAAAAATTAATTCGATGCAACGCTCATGATGAATTGCATCAACCAAAGCCGCCGTAGTTGCAGCAGTAGGGGTCATTTGACCTCTGGTTACACGGGTACCTGCATTGATTATGGATTGAGCCCCAGCTAAATCATTTAAATACAACCTAGCTTCGGCTTTTAATAAATCATTTTCTGCTTTCATAATTTCAGGTTTAATTCCTGTAAAAGTAGAAGCATAGATATAATCATAACGCTTATTTCTATAATTAGAAAAATGATAATAGCCCCTTGCCGCAATAAAGCTATTGGATGACAAATAAGCAAAATCAGTTAAAAGTCTTTTATCTTGGGGATTTACCGAGGCTGGAGGTGCTGGAAAAGTTGGCGAATCATCCCAATGCGCTGGCTGTGCCGAATCCATCATATGCACCACATACATATCTGTACGTGCCCATGTAGAATTACCTGCCCCCAAATAGTAAGCAGAATAATCATACCAAATGTTATCATCTAATACAACATTAAAATCTGCTGTAATACCTGCATCGGCATAGGTTTTAACTTTAGCCCAATTTACGGCTGCATTTTGAGTTTTGTTTCTTGGTAAATAAGCCAATAAAGATGCCGCATAGGTATTACATAGTTGCGCAAGTTTAGCGCTAGAATAATCAGCATCGCTTCCTAACCATGCTTGAGGAATGGTAAAAGAATTGGCTGCAGAAAGCGCAATCGCTTCATCAAGATATTTTAACGCGGCGGTAGCCACAGTAGTATAAGGCACTGCGCTACTCAGTTTGCCTTCAACGGTAGAGGCTTCATCAACTATAAAGGCACGATCAAAAGTTAATGCTAAGTTGGCATAACCTACACCTTGAATAAATCTGCAATATGCCTTAACCCGGGCATTACCTGCGCCACCTGCTATATTTGTTCCATTATTTATCGCTTTAATAATTAATGATGCCGTATTAATTGCCGCATATTGACCATTAAAGTAATTATTAGTCTGTGTATTATAAGAATATGCTGGTGTATTTGTCCAAGCAAAATCTCTAGGCTCCCAAGACATATCTCTCATACCAAAGTTACCATAAGAGCAAGTAGAATTATCTGCAGCCACGGCAAGCATTGGCTGTAAGCCTCCCTCATAATGCGAGTTGTAGAAAACTGTATTGTACAAACTTGCCGCTTGTGATATTAAATTATCTCCGTTTGCATACACTTTTTCAAAATCTGGATCGTTAACGTTGGCAACATCCAAACTACCTTTCTTACAACCATTAGCAAGTAATAGCGCAACAGAAAGCGTTAGTATTATCTTTATTTTTTTCATCTTAATAATGTTTAAATCAATCCCTAGAAATCAACTGAAAGTGAGAAACCGAATGATCTGTAATTTGGATATTTGTTAATTCCATCATATGGTTGGGCAACAGAACCAACCTCAGGATCATAACCAGAATAACCTGTAATCGTAAATAAATTACGACCAATAAGTTTAGCGGTAGCTCCTTTTACAACTCCTTTAAAAGCATTGTTTAAAATCTTTTTAGGAATTGAATAGCCGATTGCCAATTCTCTGAATTTCAAATAACTTGCATCCTCTACCCAGTAACTGTTTATGTTATTTACATCATAAAAGTTTAAGTAATAATCTACAGTTTTTTTGGAACCTTCAGCCACACCACTTTGATCTACAATTCCGTTACGCAAATCTCTTGTACTCCATTGTGCTTTCGAGTTATAAATATCTCCGCCTTGTTTCCAATCTAACAAGAAATACAAGCTAAAGCCTTTGTAATTGAATGTGTTTGACAAGCCGATATTAAAATCTGAATTACCATCACCAATTTTTCCGTACCAGTTATTTCCAGTCGCATCTTTTAGTTTAATAGCCTTTTCTGTAAGCAAACCTTCAGTACCTTTATCTACAACAAATCCCTGCGAGTTTACAACATAATCGTTAATTGTTTTACCTGTTGGCAATTGCGAAGCCATTTGATCTAAAGAAGTTACCCAAGTATTACCGTACATAGCACCGTAAACCTCACCCTCTTTGATATAAAACATTTGAGCGCCGCCACCATCAGTATCACCATATAAATACGGTGTTCTAGGTAGCGAAGTAATCTTCTGTCTAACTCTAGTAAAGGTAATATTAGATGTCCAGCTAAATTCTGGCTTAGTAAACCACTTAGCGGCCATATTAGCTTCAAAAGTATTTGACTGAACCGTTCCTGCGTTAATGTATCTACTGGTAAAACCATCACTTAAGAAAGCCAATAATGGGGAGTTAAGAAATTGATCTGTAGTTTTTGATTTAGCGTAAGTTGCATCAAAAGAAAATTTCTTCAAGAAATTAACATCAAGTCCCACTTCATATTCTGTTGTTTTTGAAGGCTTTAGTGCTTTATTTCCAGCTTGCGAAGGTGCTGCCAAACCAGAGCTTAAAGTGTAAACTTCGTACTGCCAGTTATAACCCGGACGAATACCCGCTGTACCATAGGCACCTCTAACCTTTAATTCATCAATCCCCGGAATATCAACATCCTTACTGACACGATAAGCACCAGAAACCCTGAAGTAAGGATTCCAACGAGAATCGGGACCGAATAAAGATGAACCATCATACCGAAACATACCATCTAATAAGTATCTATCCTTGTAATCCAACGATGCAATTGCAAAATAATTCTGCGCACGTTCTATCTCTTGAGATGACCTAGAAGTTGTTGTAATAAAGTTGGTTAACTGAGGAATATCAGCATAAGACATTCCACCAGATCCATCTGCTCTAGAATAATCATATTTTCTATTTTCATATAAATAGGATAGTTTACCATTTATAATCAAATCTTCAATTTTACCATTAAAGTTTAAGGTAGCTTGAGTGTTTTGATTATTTGTTTTAGAATTATCTAATCTTAAACCACCATTAGTATAGGCAGAAGCATCAACATTCCAAGTATCTTTTGGATTATAGTTTTTGTAATCATAATTCTGAATTTCAATAGTATGAGAGATATCAGCATTTAACCATTTGGTAAATTTTACATTGGCAGAATACGCACCAAGCCATGTACTATAAGTCGTTTTATTCTGATTTTTATAGTTAGGATACAATGGATTAGTTTGCTCACCACTAAACTGATTTAAACGGATGTAGTAAGGTTGCCCATCCGTATTTAACTGAAATAAATCTGCATCTGGCTCAGCAATAATTGCGGTCCAGAAACCACCATTAGAACTGTTGCTGGTATTAATGTATAAGTTAGAAGTGCTTACTTTTAACCACTTTGCCAACTGATAATCTGCATTGATTCTGAAATTTTGTCTTTTATAACCAGGAGCGTCATAAACAACACCTTTTTGTTGGTTATTTTCGAATGACGCAAAAACGTTGCCCTTTTCTGATCTTGATGCTATAGCTGCATAATTAGTGAAGTTTGTTCCTGTTTTAAACAAAGCATCTTGTTGATCGGTAACTACACCAAAGTCGTTATCTGCATAGTGATCGGTATCATAACCTCTTGTACCTGTAATAGCAGCATTATAACCTGATCCTGTATAACCCGCCGGATAAGTTACCCCAGCATATTTGGTATATTGACCGATGAAATTTCCCGCATCTGGCGCTAATTTATAGGCATGGTGCGTAGCTAAATCAAGTTTTTTGCTTAGCTCTGATAATGTGATTTCGTTTCTAACTGTTATAGTGGTCGAATTAGGACTTAAATTCTTACCTCTTTTAGTGGTAATGGCCAAAACTCCGTTACCTGCACGAGAACCATATAAGGATGCCGATGCCGCTCCTTTTACAATCTCCATCGATTCAACATCATCTGCATTGATTGAACTTAAATCCCCATTATAGATAATGCCATCTATAATAATTAGCGGGCTTGATGTTACGCCTGGTAAATTGTTGTTTCCACGAAGCTGAATTGTAGTGGAAGTTCCTGGAGTACCAGCCGATTGACTAGCTCTTACACCCTCAACCTTACCAACTAAAGAGTTACCGATTGAAGATGCCGTAACAGCATTAAGGCGATCTTCACCAATTTTTGTAACAGAAATTGTTAATTTTTCCTTACTCGTTCCTGCTGCCACACCCGTTACAATTACATCGCTTAAGGTTTTGGTATCGGCAACCAATTGAACATTGATAGTCGAAGTAGCATTCAGCACTTTCGATTCTGACAGATAGCCTAGATAGGTGAATTCGAGAGTTGTTGAACCAGAAGGAACTCTTAGAGCATATCGGCCATCTGCGCCTGTAACCGCGCCACCTTTGGCACCTTTGATTTTTACACTCACGCCAGGAAGGGGAAGATTGTCTTCTTGTGCAGTAACTGTACCAGTGATCGTTCGATCTTGAGCATACGCACTGAGCGAAATGCATAAGATTACGAACAAACTTTGTAGAAGTTTTTTCATAAAAATTAGTTTAGTTTAGTAATATATTGACCTGAATGGGATAAATATATTGTAAAACATCAACTTTAACAATTATTAGGAATAATTTAACATAAATAAATTCACATAAGCCATTTTTAACGTAAATAAATAGAAAAAACCAATAAAAACTCTTTAAAAATTACAAAAACTAATAAAATAGTTACAATTTTTAATAAAAAAAACATAAATTCTTGTTATTAACTAAAATATACGTTGATTTTTAATGATAATTAGAGCAATAAGTTAGAATTTTGAATAAAAACGACAATTAAGTGTTTAATTACTCTAAGAACACTTAAAATGATGAATGTTCTAATAACTAAAGTTTTTATCATCTTTGTTTCTCAGCAAAAAATCATTTAATGAAAAAGTATTTCCTATCTATTCTATTCTTAGTGTTCTCCACATTGGCATTTTCACAACAAATTAACTATAATCTGGTTATAGGCACTTATACAGCCGCAGGAAAAAGCGAGGGCATTTATGATTACAACTTCAATACGAAGTATGCAACCACTACATTGAAAGCAATAACTAAAGATGTTGCCAATCCAAGTTATTTAGCAATTTCGCCTGATCAAAAGTTTGCTTATTCCGTTAACGAAACCGGAAACTCCAGTACTATTAGCGCATTCAAGTACAATTCTGTTTCTGGCCAATTAACTTTTTTAAATAAGGTAGCTAGTGAAGGCGCTGACCCATGCTATATAACGGTAGATAATAAGAATGTGATCGTTGCTAATTATAGTGGCGGTAGTTTAGCGGTATTTAGTCGTAAAACAGATGGCTCACTAACCGATGCCATACAAATTATCAAACACAGTGGAAAGAGTATAGATTCAAAAGGAAGACAAGAAAGTGCTCACGTTCACATGGTAAAATTCACTCCAGATCATAAATATTTAATCTGCAATGATTTAGGTGAAGATCAAATTTATATATACAACTATAATCCAGCGAGCAAAGAGAGAATTTTAACGATTAAAAATGTGATAAAAACAAATGCGGGTACAGGCCCAAGGCACATCACTTTCACGCCTAATGGAAAATTCGCTTATTTGGCGCACGAATTTAACGGAAGCGTAACTGCCTTTGCATATTCTAATGGGACTTTGAAAAAGATCCAGGAAATTACAACAACTCCTAAAGATTTTAGCGGAAAAATAGATGGTGCAGATATTCATGTTTCTGCAGATGGAAAATTTCTTTACGAAAGTAATCGAGGCGATGCCAACACAATTTCAGTATTTTCTATTTTACCTACCGGAATTTTAAAATTTGTAGAACGCGTAAGCACATTAGGTAAGGGACCAAGAAATTTCTCAATTGATCCAAGTGGTAAATTTTTATTGGTTGCCCATCAATACACAAATGATGTTGTTATTTTTAAAAGGAATAAAATCACTGGAAAATTAATTGACAGCGGAAAAAAAATAAGTGTTGGCGCTCCAGTTTGTTTAGTCTTTACCAAATAAACTTTGATGGAAAATTTTGATTGGTCAAAGTTTACTTTAAAAATCGCCATCAAAGCCGATTTAAAAACTATTTATGATGCATGGACCAAAACTACTGAATTGGAAAAATGGTTTTTGAGCGAAGCTGAATTTTCTGATGAAAATAAAATTTCGATCGGTAAAGAAACAAATGCTTTAAAAGGTGATCGATATAAATGGATTTGGTATTTATATGATGATGTTGAGCATGGAAAAATTACGGAAGCAAATGGATCGGATTTTTTACAATTTACTTTTGCGGGCAACTGCTTTGTAGAAATTAAGCTTCGAAAAGAATTTGAATATATAATTGTAGAACTCATTCAGAAAAATATCCCAATGGATGAATCATCGAAGAAAAATATTCGATTAGGTTGCCACAATGGATGGAGTTTTTATTTAATTAATTTAAAATCTATTCTTGAGGGAGGCTTAGATTTGAGGAATAAGGATAATCGCTTTAAACCTATGCTAAATAATTAGGACAATGAGTTTATTCAATAAAATTAAAGCGCTTGAGCGCAACGGATTTACCACAGTAGAAGAAATCTATACTCAGGAAGAAGTTGAGACACTTCTGATGATTATTGAATCAGTCGACACGACTAAGGATGTATTCAGAAAGTCTGAAGATCTTTTTGCGATTAGACAATTTTTAAAAGAAGTTCCTGAAGTTATCGGTCTTATTTTTAACAATCGACTTAAAGATCTTATTGTGAATTTATTTAGCTCGGATTATTTTCTTGTTAAATCTATTTACTTCGACAAGCCCGAATCTTCCAATTGGTTTGTTTCCTATCATCAGGATTTAACCATCTCTGTTAACAAAAAAATTGAGCTAGAAGGTTTTGGCCCATACACCCACAAACAAAACCAGTTTGCGGTACAACCTCCAATCCATATTTTAGAAGACAATTTTACCATTCGAATCCACCTTGATGATACTGATGAGCAAAACGGCGCATTAAAGGTAATTCCCGAATCGCAGAGCAAGGGCATTTACAGGGCAGATACCATTAACTGGAAAACTGAAAAAGAGGAAAGCTGTTGTGTAAAGAAAGGCGGATTAATGATTATGAGGCCTTTACTTTTGCATAGTTCGAGCAGAACCATAAACAACAAAAGAAGAAGAGTAATACATTTAGAATTCAGTAGGCAACATCTTCCTGAAGAGTTGCAATGGTCTGAATATTTTCAATATCAATAAAAAAGACCTGCTAAAAAGCAGGTCTTCCAATTTATTTTAAGCTGTTTCAGCTACTCTAGCTACATTTCTATAAGGAAAATCGCTAAAAATATGCCTACGGGCAAAACGGCCTGGAGAATCTGCATTTACTAATTTTACATAGATTGCTCTTGGAACATCAAAATATTCGTAAGCACTTCCATCAAAAAAAGTAACATTTAATACTTGTTGTTTAAATTCAAAATCTTGAATATTAGAATTTGTAATGGTTTGAGTATAAGTTTCAAGGTTTTGATCGCGAGTTTCTGGAGCAATACTCACTAAAAAATGATAAGCCTCAATAATTTCTTTACTTCTCGATTCTGCATCTAAACGCTCTTCTTCTTGTTGAAATTTATCTGGGTGGCAATCTTTCATCAATGTACGGTACACCGTTTTAAGCTCTTTTAATTCAGCATTCTTATCAACGTTCAAAAGCTTTCTATAATCAACTATTTTTTTCATCTGGGCAATCTTGTTTTTAATTTGATGATCGGATTGTATTTGTTAAGTGCTCATTATGAGATTACAATCTTTTCAAGGGCGCAAAGATACGATTTATAATCATTTGATTTTGAGAAAGTTTCAAATTTAATATTATCATAATATAGCATCCTATTCTAACAAAAAAACACTTATTAATTGCTTAATAAGTGCTCTAAATTATGGGGAGTAAAACTAATATTTCGCTTGGAGAGCATTTTCGATAACCTCTTTATAATAACTAACATAAGATGGTAAAATCTTTTTTAGGTCGAAATCTTTAGCCCTCTCAAATGCATTTTCCTTAAATTGCTGAAGTGTATCGTCGTCTTTTAATATTTCAATTGCATGTGCAGCCATACCGTCTATATCTCCAACATTATCCAAAAACCCACAATAGCCGTTTACATTTAACTCTGGTAAGCCACCTGCATTTGTAGAAATAACAGGAACTTTGCAAGCCATGGCTTCGAGCGCCGCTAAACCAAAACTTTCAGATTCTGATGGAATTAGAAATAAATCCGATACTGATAGAATTTCCTCAATGGCATCTTGCTTCCCTAAAAAGCGAACACTATCGCAAATATTTAAAGTACGACAAAGCTGTTCATCGTAGGCTCGTTCTGGTCCATCTCCTACCATCAACAATTTAGAAGGGATTACGGATTGTACTTTCTCAAAAATTCTAATCACATCAGCCGTTCTTTTTACTTTACGAAAGTTGCTGGTATGAATTAATATGCGTTCATTATTGGGTGCAATTGCTTTTTTAAAGTGATCTTTCGCTTGCAGACTGAAGCGGTTAAAATCTATAAAATTTGGAATTACCTTAATGTCTTTCGTAATTTCAAAGTGATTGTAGGTATCGTCTTTTAAATCTTGAGATACCGTTGTAACGCCATCACTTTGATTTATTGAGAAAGTAACCACTGGTTTGTAGGTTGGATCTTTACCTACCAAAGTTATATCCGTTCCGTGTAAAGTAGTTACTACAGGAATATGAATACCGTAACTGGCCAAAATCTGTTTCGCCATAAATGCCGCGGATGCGTGTGGAATAGCATAATGAACATGCAGAACATCCAATTGTTCAAAGCGAACAACATCTACCAGCTTACTTGCCAATGCAGATTCATACGGGGCATAATCAAACAAAGGATAATCTCTTACGGAAACTTCGTGGTAAAACAAGTTTGCAGAAAAGAAATCTAATCTTGCCGGCTGGCTATAGGTTATAAAGTGAACTTGGTGACCTTCGCTAGCGAGCGCCTTACCTAATTCTGTTGCAACTACTCCACTACCGCCAAAAGTGGGGTAGCAAACAATTCCTATCTTCATTTATAAATGTATTGTTGTTACGCAAATGTAGCCCATTTATATCTAATATGTGTGTAAGGCTATTGCAATAAAAACCAATGAAGATAAGGCTGATAGTTTGTACAATTAAGACACGTATTTATCCACTAATGCAACTTGTTTAAACCTAAGTAATTCTTCATAAAAGTTTATGGTTAAACCAAGTTTTGGTTTATTTACCACAAGCTGTTTAAATACATCAACATAATTGTATTCTATTTTTTCTGGTATCGACCTAACCTCTACAATGATATTATCTTCGATCACAAAATCTGCATAAAATTGATGTTCCAATAAGATACCACAAAAGTTTACACCAAATTTCTTTTCTCTTTCAAAAGAAATGCCCCTCAATTTTAACATTTTGCTAAATGCCTCTTTGTAGGAGGAATCATCAAAACCCCTACCTAAAGATCTGTGTACTTCCATAGCAATTTCTATAATAGAACTGCATTCAGTTTGAAATGGAAATTGGTTAGGGGTTTGGCTTAGGAGCATGAGGATTGTTTTTGAGTGGTTAATGATTAAAAAAACGCTCCATAAGGAGCGCAATTAAACAAGACTAAAAATTATTTGTATATGTAAATGATTAAGGGTTTTTTATAATTGAGTTTTCGTTCTTCGCCCTGTATCTGCGTACGAATATCTTCTACTTTCGCAATTTGTTTATTATAACGATCTAATGCTTTTTTAGCATCCTCATCATCACTTTTAGCTTTTTTAGAAAGTTTTTCGACAGCTTTAGAATCGACTATAGAACCGCTATTACTAATGTTGCCGCTATTTTTTTCTGATGATGCTTTGGCATTGCCATTTGCTTCGAGCAGTTTTAACCTAAGCTTTTCTACATCACCTTCTTCTTCTGATTCCTTAATCTTAAGTTCAAGAACCTTTATACTAGATTTAAGTACCTCCACACGATTAGTTAAAACACTCAAAGAATCTTTAGAAACCTTTGGATTGTAAGTTTGTGCGAATACCGAAAACGAAATAAAAACTGAAAAAAGAGTGAGAATTGAGTATTTCATTATAATCTATTTGTAGATTATAATTCAATTAAGATGCCTAATAAAAAACAGCTCTTATTGGCTCAATTTAAAGGGTGGGATTTTTATGGGGAATTAAGTGTTGAAATTTGGGGAAATTATGCCCCAATAAATTATTTCAAATTCCTCATTTCTTCTTTAATTACTAAAAATAATTCGTTAGGTCGCTGTGTACCAATGAAATATTCAAGCCCATCGCGATCGGTTAAAACAACTGCATCTTTACCCGAAGAGTAAAAACGGATAGTACCTTTTGTATGGAGATTATAAACCGGGTTATTAAAGAAATACCGACTATAGGTTGCCTTGCGAACATCAACAATACTATTTAAATCTATTTTAACTCGTTTGGTTGTCCAAAGGCCATCTAAGATTAAACTTTTATTATCAACAACAATTTTATACTGAATTAGAAAAAGCAACAGCATAGATACGCCGATTATCCCAAAGCCAACTACTAAGAATAAATCTTGTGTATTATCTCGATCGCGTTCGTAAACATAAGCAGCAAAACAAAATGCCGCCATTATAAGCCTAATGAAAATGCGAACATAATCACGACCAATGTATTGTTTTTCGATATAGGCAAACTTGCTTTCCACTTAATTTATTTTGAGCTCGAATATAGCAACTTTTTTTGTTGTGGCTGTTAATTTATAACGGTTATCCTGTCGCATTCCTACAATCCATATTACATCCCCGTTCCCATTAATCAAAATCGGTGTACTCGTTTTTAAATGGATTGGCACTTTTTCATCAATAAAAAAATCGCTTATCTTTTTAAAATTGCGCATGCCCAATGGGATAAATTTATCTCCGTTTTGCCAGTTTCTAAGAATCAACGGAAAAATCAATTTGCCTAAATCAACAAATGCCTTTTGTTTATCAACTTCAAATTTTAGATCATCCGTAAAGATTTGAGAAATCTCGTGCACTCCAAATTTGATGGTATTGGTAACCGGATGGAAATATTGATTGATAAGGATATCATCTTGTTTTTTAACAATAACCAAGTCATTTCTATTGATAATGGCTTGATGACTTACACTAAAAAAGTGCGTTCCACTTAAACTTTTTAAACTTGCTAATATTTCAGTGATAACAGTTTCTGTAAAGTTATAGGACTTTAAGAGCTCAAATAAAAGAAGTTTTTGCGGGTTTAGATTTGCAATCTTGTTTAAAGAAATGTAAATCCCATCACCTTTTTTAATAATTATTTTCTCCGCAATTTTTTTTATCCTTAACGCTAAAAAATCTTCAATGTCTGAAAATCGAGCCATGTTTTCGGCAAAAGTTTTTTCAAGATTTGGATTAATTTCTTGCAAGTGAGGAATAACTTGTAATCTAATTTTATTCCGAGTATAGTTTGTACTCAGATTGGAGCTATCTTCCACAAAGCTTAAGTCATTTTCCTCAATCAATTCGTTAATCTGCTGGCGATTTAAAAAAAGCAAAGGTCTAATTAATCGATCTCTTTTCGGCAAAATACCATGTAAACCGCTAATTCCGGTGCCTCTTGTTAAATTGATCAGTACAGTTTCTACAGCATCGTTTTGATGTTGAGCCAAAGCAATGTAATCGTAATTTTCTTTTGCCCTCAACTCTTCGAACCATTGGTAACGCAATGAGCGTGCGGCCATTTGCGTAGAAATTTTATTTTCAATGGCATATTTTTTTGTATCAAAATGCGTTACATAAAAAGGTAAGTTTAAGCTAGAGGCGAGCATTTTAACAAAATTCTCATCACGCTGTGCTTCATCTGCCCTTAAATTAAAATTGCAATGCGCTACTCCAACATCAATTCCAATCGCCTTAAAAAGATGCAACATTAAAACGGAATCCTTACCACCACTTACGGCCAAAAGAATCTTGTTACCTGGAGTAAAAAGCTTATTATGTTCAATAAAATCTTGAAATTGCGTTAAGGGTAACATCCACCAAAAATATTTAATTTTAACTGGTATTCCGAACGTTCGGAACAAAAAACTAACTTTGTAGAGTGCAAAAAATATTTGTCTTTTTATTTTTATTGATTTGCCCCGCAATTTTATTCGGTCAGCAAAAACCTTCTATTATTAAAATCATCTCCTTTGAGCAAATTACAGGTGCTCCAAAATCAAAGGTGTCTTATCTGCGCAAACCTGTTTTCCAACAAGATAATGCCACATTAAGTTGTGATAGTGCCGTTTATTACAGTGAGCGAAATTACTTTGAAGCCTACAATCATGTCCATATCACTCAACTTCAAACTAATATTTATTCTGATCAATTACAATATGATGGGAATAAAAAACATGCCCATTTAACTGGAAATGTTAAAATGGAAGATCCAACAGCCATCCTAACCACAAATATTTTAGATTACAATACGCTAAGCAAAATTGGAACTTATACCAGTGGTGGTAAAATTGTTAATCAAGAAGTTACGCTAACCAGTAAGAACGGTTACTACTTTAGCACCAGTAACGATGCTTATTTTAGGCATAATGTGGTTGTGGTTACGCCTCAGGTAACAATTAAATCGGATACGCTTCGATACAATACGCAAACAAAATGGACTTATTTTTATGGCCCAACCAATATAAAGGGCAAAGACGATAATCTTTACACCGAAAATGGTGCTTATAATACCATGACTGAAGATGCTTACTTCGGGAAGAAAAATTTATATACTCAAGGCACTAGATCTTTAAAAGGCGACAGCTTATATTACTTCGGGAAAATTGGATATGGTAAAGCAGTAAAAAACATCGTTTTCTCTGATTCAAAAGATAAGATGAAGATGTTCGGCGATTTAGGCTACTATTACAAAAAAGATCAGCGAACGTTAGTCACCAGAAATGCATATTTAGGCATCGGAACTGAGGATTCTATTTTGGTGAAAAATAAAAAACGTCCTGATAGTTTATGGCTTGGCGCAGATACATTGGAGACGCAAATGGTTTTACAAAAAACAATAAAGCTGATTCCAAAAATCTCCATTAAGGCCGATAATCAAGTTGGAGAAGATGATGAAGATGGTGGAGCCAAGGAAAGAAAATCAGCTGGAAACGAAAAAATTGGTGCTCCCAAACGTGGCGCCAACACCGATAAATCTACTCTAATAGATAAAGCGATTGACCCAAGAAGTTCGAGGAAAAATAGAAAGGGAAATAAAGCGGATGACAGTAAAACCATTTTGCCAGACAACATTCCTGATAGCCTAAAAACTAAGGTAGATTCGCTTGCCAAGAATTTATCGATTAAGCCAGACAGCTTGGTTAAAAGCAATATATTAAAGGCGAAGGCCGATTCCTTAATTAAAAATCTCCCGAAGATAAAAACCGATAGTTTGCAGAAAAAATTAGTAACGAAAGCTTCTGCAATTCCTAAAAACATTCCCAAAGTTAATGTGGATAGCCTTGCTAAAACCATCAATAAAAAAACGGTTAAAAATGGGATCAATACTATTTTATCTAAGTTGAAAACAGATAGTTTGAAAAACGATACAGCAAAATTTAATCCAGCTGACACCGTTCAAGCTAGAGTGATTAGGGCTTATCATGGCGTTAAAATCTTTAAAAGCAACATTCAAGCGAAAACAGATAGTTTGTTTTACACCAGTGCCGATTCTACGTTACGGTGTTTTATCAATCCTATTATTTGGTCGGAAGGTTCACAACAAATTGGGGATACCATTTATGTTCAGTTTAAAAAGAATAAGCTAAATAATCTTCAGGCCTTTCGGAATGCATTTTTGGTAAATACACCAAAAGATTCTCTTCGTTTTAACCAGATTAAAGGACGGTTAATGACTGGTTTCTTTAACGATGGAAAACTGAAAAATCTCTATGTAGATGGTAATGCAGAAAGCATCTATTATACACAAGATGACAGCACAAAGGTTTATAAAGAGATGAACCAAACGCTGAGTAGCCGGATAAAGTTTATTTTTAAGGATAATGATATAGATGATATTGTTTATATAAAAGGTGTTGAAGGTGCGTTAAATCCTGAAGTAAAAGTAGCAAAAGACAATGTTTTAAAAGGATTTTCTTGGAAACCAACGGAAAGACCGAAATCAAAAAAAGATGCAGTAGGATCGTCAGGTAAGGCAAAGCCAAAGGCTAAACCAAAAACTCCAATTGCCAGCACAACCAAATCTGTAAAAACTCCGACATCTATTTTACCTCCAGGCTTGGAAGCCCTAAAAGATGGGTCGATTAAGAAAGTAGAAGTATTAAAACAAACCTTAAAAGCAGATACCTCTAAGCTTGATATTAAGCCAATTTTACCAAAGAAAGATTCCTTAAATAAGACTCAAAAAGTGATTGAGAAACAGTAGATATTCTAGAATTTAATTAGTAAATTTAATCTGATGGATTTACAGGCAGAAAAATTAAATGTTATTAATACAATCATCAATTCTGATGATTTGAGTTTAATTAAAGACATTAAAGCAATAATATCAAATAGAGAACTAGATTGGTTTGATGGATTAACCAAAAAACAACAAGACGATGTGCTTGAGGGCATTAAGCAACTCGATCATGATGACCATTTCAGTCATGAGGATGCAAAAAAGAGATTCAATTTTTAAATGACTATCATCTGGTCAAAGAAAGCAGGAGAAACTTTTCAAAAAAACATTGATTATTTAAAAGAAAACTGGACTGAAGTTGAAGTAAAAAAATTTTTAAATAGGGTCTTCTCATACCTCGAAACTCTTTCACAAGAGCCTCTTATTGGGCGAAAAACTTACAAAACCAAACATACTTATATAGGCACAATAATTCCTCACATTTCAGTAGTTTATCGTGTTAAGCCAAGAAAAGAATTATTAGAAATAGTGACTTTCATTGATAACAGACAAAGCAATAAGAAACGAAAAGCGAGCTTCTAAATTATCTATGCTAATTATTTTTTTGAGCGGAATGGTACGCGGAGACACGAACCAGGGCATCAGTGTTTGAAAATTATTTTAAAGTTTTTACTGTTTTAGTTCGATGACACACGGCGACCTTTTCAATAGTATCAAGCCTTGGTTCGTGTCTCCACGAACTGAAATCAGAATAACAAATCTTTTAATTATTCTTTAAAAAAGCAATCATTTTACCTAGCGCTATGGCTCTATGGCTAATTTTATTTTTTTCTTCCATGCCCATTTCTGCGAAAGTAACATTGTAACCGTTTGGTTGAAAAATTGGATCATAACCAAAACCTTTCGTGCCACTTAATTCTTCACGAAGTACACCATCTACAACACCTTCAAATAAATGATTTTTCCCATTATGCATTAAAGAGATCACGGTTTTGAATCTAGCTTTACGATTGCTATTCCCTTTAAGTTTTTCTAAAACTAGATTTATGTTTTCTAAACTATCTCTGCTCCCAGAATAACGGGCAGAATAAACTCCTGGCTCGTTATTTAAAGCTTCTACTTCCAAACCGCTATCATCTGCAAAACAATCTAAATGATAATGCTCCACAACATAACTGCTTTTAAGTGTTGCATTACCATCAAAAGTATCAGCAGTTTCTGGAATATCTACGAAACACCCAATATCTTCTAAATTTAAAACTTCATATTTTCCTTCAAGAGCAAAACGAATTTCTTCTGTTTTATGTTGATTATTTGTAGCAAATACAAGTTTTTTCATTAAAAGTTAGATTTTTTTATGCGCCTATTTCAATTTTTGAAGATTGCCCCAAAGTGATTTTTTTGCATTTAGATCACTGTCCAAGTCATGAAGATTTGGTGCAAAAATCATCTTGGTACTTTCATGAAGAATAATTTCATTTTTCCAAATTAAATTTAGCTTTAAGTTCAGCATATCTACTCCAAAAGAAAGTAAAATTTGAGGCTTAAAAAATTGATGAAGCTCGATAAAATCGGCACCCAGATAATTTGCATAGTTCAGCAGGGCAAAATCGGCCGTTCCAAGCTCTACAGCTTTTACAATTTTACGGAGCAATTCTCTTCCCTGTTCTGTACTTACATCGTTGGCATTATCGTGAACCAAAATTAAAACGGATTTTTTGTTTCCACCCAAATATTTAAACACTTTTGGTGCAGTTGGTTCTTCCATAATCTGCGGAATATCAACAGCTTTAGGATAAATCTTAGCTTCTGTCAAAGGGATATTGGCTATAATTAATGGCTTTTGAACAATAGATTCAGATTCCGCAAGATCATTTACAGGAATGTTGGCATCCACAAAAACAGGTTTTTCGATAACTGTAGGTGCTATTTTTACAGATTTATCCTCAACAAGAAAAACATCTTCAGTAAAAAATAAGCGTAAAGCGTTCTCATTGTTGGTAACCTGGTTTTCCATTCGTATTTTTGCGGTATAATAATTTCTGTTAAAATTAGTTAAATATCTTATAATAGCGTCGCTAATTGTTACTTTTATCCCTTAAAATTTACAGACTCATCTGCGTGAGAAAGGCTTATTGCTTATTCGTTTTCAGCTTTATTTACAGTTTTTCGTTTGCGCAAAACGTAGCTGTTATAAACGGTAAACCTTTAAGTAGCAAAGAGTTTCTTTGGGCTTACAAAAAAAGCCACAACGGAAATACAACTGCGGATTACAGCAATTTAGAAGCTTATTTGAATTTGTATGTGAATTTTAAATTGAAGGTTTTAGATGCTCGCGAAATGGGATTAGATAAAAATCCAATTTATCAAGAAGAAATTAAAACCTACGAAGAGGCTTTAACCGCCCATAAAAAGATTAATAATATTGGTAAAGACCACGATTATTTAATAAATGAATACCGCGAAGGTGTTTTGATGTTTAATGTTTCCGAACAAAAAATATGGAACAAAGCTCAAGATGATGAACAGGCAATAATAGATTTTTATAATAAAAACCAACAAAACTACAATAAACCTTTGAGTGAAATAAAAGGCCAAGTTATTGCCGATTATCAACAATCATTGGAAGAAAATTGGCTTAAAAGCCTTAAGGAAAAGTACCAGATTAAGATTAACGAAAACGAATTGAGAAAACTTGCGAAATAGTAAATCAATGTGTTTTAATATAATCTGAGCATTAATATTAAATTTGCAAAATACAATAAATAGAATGAAGAAAGTTTTTTTAGTAGCAACCGCTTTAATTTGCTTGTTTTTAAATAGTTATGCCCAACCAGGCAAACATAACATCGATAAAGTTGCTGCTGTTGTAGGTAATAATATTATCCTACTGTCAGATTTAAACCAACAATACACACAATATCTTTATCAGGGAAACCCTGCAAATCCAGAAATTAAGTGTAAGATTTTACAAAACACGTTAACCCAGAAATTGCTTAAACAACAGGCAGAGATCGACTCTGTTATGGTTGAAGATAGCCAGGTTGATGATGAAGTGAACAAACGGATGCGTTTTAGCATGCAACGTGCCGGTGGACAAGAGCGTTTGGAGCAATTTTTAAATAAATCTTTACTTCAATATAAAGATGAGATTAGGCCATCGGTAAAAGATGAGCTAATTGCTCAAAAAATGCAGGCGAAAATTACAGAGAATATTAATGTTACCCCGATGGAAGTAGAAAAGTATTTCAAAACATTAGGCGATAGCATTCCGCAATTTAATACAGAAGTAGAAGTTGGAGAGGTAATTTTAGATCCTCAATTAACGAGAGCTGAAAAGCAGAGATTTCGCGATAAAATTGAGGCTTTACGCTTAAGGGTAAAAGGTGGCGATGATTTTGGTGTACTGGCAAAAACTTATTCTGAAGATCCAGGATCATCTGCAGATGGTGGCGATTTAGGTTTCTTTGATAGAAGTACGATGGCTAAAGAATTTACCGCTTGGGCTTTTAAACTTAAAGCTGGAGAAATGTCGCCAGTTTTCGAAACTGAATTCGGTTTTCATATTTTGCAAGTAATTGAACGTCGTGGAGAGCAAGTTCACGCCCGTCATATTTTAATTAGACCTGCAACAACTCCAGAAAGTTTAGTGAGACTTAAAGCTCACGCAGATAGTATTTACAACAACTTAATAGCGAAAAAATTAACTTTCGCTGCTGCTGCAAATTTATATTCGGATAATAAGGAAACTAAATTTAATGGCGGTATGATGCTAAATGCAGAAAACGTTCAAGCAAGGAGTACTTTTATCCCGGTTGATAAATTAGACCCTACAGTGTTTTTAGTAATCGATACCATGAAAGTTGGTGGCATTGCTAAACCAGATTTATTCTCTTCTCCTGATGGAAAACAAGGATACCGCATTTTATATTTGAAATCGAAAATTCCACCACACAAAGCAAATTTAGCTCAAGATTTTCCAAAAATTAGAGATGCTGCACAAAGTGATAAAATTAATCGTACTTTGAGCGAGTGGTTCGAGAAACGTCGTGAAAGCACTTACATTAAAATTGACGACGAATTTAACACCTGCGATGAATTAAAAATCTGGACTAAAACTACAGCCGCAAAATAACACGAATGCAGTACAAGAACGAAGTAGAAGCTGTTGATGCACTTCATCAATCTTTCAACAATATTAAAGCCGAAATAAGCAAAGTAGTAGTTGGACAGGATGATGTAATTAAATCAGTTCTTATCGCCATTTTCAGTAACGGACATTGTCTGTTGGTTGGCGTACCTGGTTTAGCTAAAACTTTACTTGTTCAAACCGTTGCTGCAGTTCTTGATTTAGATTTCAATCGCATTCAATTTACACCAGATTTAATGCCCAGTGATATTATTGGCGCAGAGATTTTAGGAGAAGACAGGCACTTTAAATTTATAAAAGGCCCTGTTTTCTCAAATATTATTCTTGCTGATGAAATTAACCGTACGCCTCCAAAAACGCAGGCTGCTTTGCTTGAAGCCATGCAGGAGAAATCGGTAACCGCCGCCGGTCAAACCCATACCCTGCCCAAACCCTTCTTTGTTTTGGCAACACAAAATCCAATCGAGCAAGAAGGAACATACCCCCTACCCGAAGCTCAATTAGATCGTTTCATGTTCAACATTCAATTAAATTACCCTGCTTTTGCAGATGAATTGAATATTGTAAAAAACACAACTAGCAATAAAACCGTTCAACTGCAGAAAATTATTCATGCAGATGATATTCAGTACTTCCAGAAATTAATTCGCGACATTCCTATAACGGATAATGTTTTGGAATATGCCGTTAAATTGGCATCAAAAACACGTCCGAATAGCGAGTTTGCAACTGATGCTGTAAATAAATACATTAGCTGGGGCGCTGGCCCTCGTGCATCACAATTTTTAGTTTTAGGTGCTAAATGCCATGCTGCAGTTACTGGAAAATACGCTCCGGATATTGAAGATGTTCAAGCCGTAGCCGAGCCTATTTTACGCCATCGTATTGTACGAAACTATCGTGCAGAGGCTGAAGGTTTATCCATAGAAAAGATTATTAAAGATCTGCTTTAGGCAACATTTTCTCTATTAATTTCTCGAACTAAATTCATATTTAGAATGATGGAAACATCATGTTCCATTTAAATATATATTTGTTGTAAAATTAAATATCAACCGCTCCCATGGAAGAAAAATACCCAAATCTAGTTCAAAGATTTCAATCGACTTTTATCGACACCATCATGTTGATTATTTTCATGATTATATTTTCAAATATTTTAAATCGCTTCCAAAACGTTCCAGATTGGGTCAGAATTACGTTATTTGTGAGCATCTTTATTGCGTATGAACCTTTGTTAATGACTTTTGGTTGCACCATTGGTAATTATGTAAAAGGGATTAGAGTTAGAAAATATTCCGACTCTAGCAGAAGAATAAATATTTTTCAGGCTGTTCTTAGGTATCCACTAAAAATTGGCTTAGGCTGGATTTCCTTTTTAACGATTAACACGAATGATGAACGCAGAGCAATTCATGATTTGGTTTCCGGAAGTGTAATGATTAAACTATAAACAGCTATTTTAAAACCAACTCTCCGTTTAAATCTTTAAAGCCCAATCCTGCATTACCCGAATCACAGGCAATAACGATACAGCATATTCAATTAAGTTATATTCAGCTTTAGGTTCGTGGAGACGCGAACCTCGGTATTGGAGCTTGATGCATTGGTTCGTGCCTCCACGAAACAAAACGATTCATTTCGCTAGAAATTTGAACAATTTGTAAATGGTTTCTACTTTTGGGCTTTATTATCTGATGGTTAAAATTTATCTTCGCTATCGATGAACAATTCAAATCTTACCGGTGCAATTGCAGCGCTTTTGGATGAATACAAAAAGGCAATTGATGAGTTAATCAATGTTATAAAGCCAATATCGCAGCAAAGTCTCATTTCGATTATTGATCAAGATAGCGAAGATCCAGATTCCAAATCTATTCAGGGAATCTTAACACATGTTCTGGCTTCTTGTTTTAGTTATTCCGTTTACATCGAAAACCATCTCGGGCTCAAAACCGTTCGACCGGAACGATCCCTTTTAAATAATGTTGAACTTTACATAGAAAAACTGAATCAAGCATTTAATTATTGTAGAAATGTATTCGAGTAGAACCCTGATTTGCGACTGGAAGAACTCGAAAATTCAAGAAAAATAAATACAAAATGGGGTCAGCAATATGATATTGAACAACTGTTAGAGCATGCAATTGTTCACATCCTAAGACATCGAAGGCAGATTGAAAACCTAATCAAAAAATAGATCCAATTTAGCTTATCCAAATAAAAAATTTGCAATTCGCTGAAAATAAATATATTTGCATCAAAATAAACAATAATGCTACGTCAACAACATATCCAAAATTTAAGCTTTAGCCCGTCTTATTGGCTAAATGGCTCGGGTATGATTTAGGTTTTCGTCCTAGCCAAAAGGCATTTACTTGCAACAAAAAGTAAAAGCCGAATTCAAAATCAATTATTTATCAAAACACGATGAGGCTTATTTTTTGAGCACTTATCAAATTAATTATATCCATTATGGACATATACACAACTGTAGAAGAAAAATATCTACAGGCCGTTGAAGAATTGCAATGGGGCGAACTGCCTAAGGCACTTCAATATTTTAACGAAATTATTGCGTTTGATGCAACTTATGCAAGAGCGTATTTTCATTTGGGAAATATTTATCATGATCATTTGAAAAATTACCAAACCGCTGGTTACTATTATAAAACATGTGTGGAATTGGATAGCGAATTTCCTGATGTTTACGAATGTTATTTAAAATTGGTCATTACACTAAAAATGCACAAACTAGTTAAACAACTGGCTGAAAAAGCACTATTGGTGCCTGGAGTTTGCGAAGCTCGGATTTACGAAAGTTTAGGTTTAAGCGCAGAACAGCAGCAAAATTTTGCTGAAGCGGGTATTTATTTTAAAAAGGCAACATTATTAAATGCCGATCAAAATGAAGAAAGTCTTTTATTAGAGCATCAAAAACGCGTAGAAAATAAGTTGAATAGCTCAAAAGCAATGATTTACAATTTACAGGGATAAAAGGTTAGCCTTTTATCCCTTTTTATTCTGTTGCCAGAAAACATCAAATCAATCTTTTAATTTTAAACTTTGTTACTATCTTTATTGCAACTTTAAAGCACAAAATTTTTAACTCAAAATATTTAGATATGTCAGGTCACGACACACACGCACCAGTTCAACAAACAAACGGCATTTGGGCATTACCATTAACTGCTTGGATTATTGTTTTAATCCTTGTTGTGGCTTTTACCAGACCAATTTTCCACCATGAGGAAGAATCTTCATCACATGAAAAAACTGAAGCAAAACATACTGAGCAACCTATGGGAGCGAATCACTAAGCCTTTTGCACGTATAATGATGTAAAAAGAAATGCGCTGAGTAACTCAGCGCATTTCTTTTATAAATAGATTTTCTATTTCAATTGCCCCATTAAGTTTGGATAATCGGTAATTACACCATCTACTCCCAAACTCATAAAATATTTAATTTCCTTTACCGTATTAACCGTCCACGGGATAATTTTTACGCCCATATCGTGGCAACGATCTACCAAACCTTTTCCAACCAAAACAGAATACGGACTATAAATTGTTGGTTTAAAACCCAGTTTCTCAATATAATCTTCGAAAGGTTCTTTCTCATCAATTAACAAGGAGGTTTGTATTTTAGGATATTTCTCATGCAGATATTGTAAAGTTCGCATATCAAAAGATTCGATAATCACACGTTTAGAAATCTTTCTAGCATTAACAATATCCATTATCAGATCCACAAATTCTGCAGGCTCTGGCTGGAATTCGTTATCGCCGTTTTTAATGGTTTTTGTTTCGATGCTGTAAACTGGCTTGGCCAACTTATGTTCTTTTGCATAGGCTTCAACGGCATCAATCGTTTCAGAAAGCAATGGCTTATACGCCTTAAATTTCATTTGACCAGGAAAACGGGCATGTACTTTACTTCCAACATCAAACTTTTTAACTTCATCATAATCCATTTTATAGATGTTGTATTTCTTCTGATCTTTGAAACTAATCGGCTTCCCATTTGGCATTAAAGAAATTTCGTTGTTAAAATATGGTTCTTGAGAAAGCACAACCTGCTTATCTTTAGAAATTACAGCATCCATTTCCAAAGTGGTTACGCCCAGATCCAGAGCTTTTAGCATTCCTTCAATTGTGTTTTCTGGCATAATACCTCTGGCACCAGCTTTTCCCTGAATATCAAATTTTTGCTTTTGAGCGGAGACACCTAGAAAAAATAAAATAAGTGTAGAGAGTGTAAGTAATTTTTTATGCATGTAATTCGTTTTAGGAATAAACGTAAAAATAGGAATTAAGTTACTAACCTGTGCGGATAATAAATACGTTTAATTTACCATAAAAATGAATGCTAGAAACTATTAGCGTGTTGTTCTTATATTTCTTATGGGGCTGATTAATTACTTTAAAAATTTGCTAGCGTTAACAATGAAAGAGACCTCTTTTTTTGACTTTTTGTCATTCTGAAGAACGAAGAATCCCCAAATGATGAAAGCTGGGCTTAAAACAGGGTACAATCCAAATAGCTGGTTTGGGGTTGATAGGCTAGGGATTCTTCGTTCCTCAGATTGACATTATATTCTTCGGAATTGGGAAAAAAGTATTTTAGCTAAAGCTTGCAAAAAAAAGATCAACAAAAAAGGGCGTCTCTTTTTAGGAGCGCCCTCTTCAAAAATTCACATTATAATTATCTTTCAGCAGGCACAAATGCCTGTACAATTAAGTTCCAGGTGTGATCTGCAGCTTTTTCATAAACAAAAACATAATTAAAGCTTTCTCTTAAATCGGCTTTATAATCTATCGTTGCAACGCCATACGTGTATGCCAAATCGCTACCTATTGCTTTATCTACACCATTAGTTTTTAAGCTTATTTTACTAATCATTCCATTAAAATAAGAAATGATTTTGCCTTTACCGTTTATGGCATCATTACCGGGGAAAAGCAATCTTGCATCTTCCGTTAAGAAACCTCCGAAAGCAGCAATCCCGTGTGTTTTCAATAAAGTATTTAAGGTTTTTTCGGTGGTTAAGATGATGTCTTTACCTGCCTTAATTTCTCTTTCATTAAGGAATTTTGGCGCAACATGGTCTTTTGGTTCAACAAATTGTGTGGTTACTTTACTTAGTGGTTTATTACTAGATGTACCTAAATCGATTGCCAATTTCCATTTACCGTTTTCTGTTTTCCAAATAGATAAATACTGACCATATTTTTTATCATCTGCCCCTATTGCGTAAGGACCAGTTGTGAAACCCAAATCGCCACTGCGAGATACTTTAGCCAAAGTTGGCTCCCAAGTAACTTCATTCATCCCTTTTGTTTGGCTTGCATAAAAAGTTTTTGCATTTACAGGATTTGGTCTGAACACCAATGCACTACTAAGTGAATAATCTAAATACGAATCTTTATCACCATTTTTTGCGATAGATTTAGCAAATTCTTTTTCTGCGTTTACTAATGATTTTGTGGTTCCATCGCTCTTTTGTGCAAAAGCACTTAATGTTAAAGCAACAGCTATTGTAGTTGAAAGTAATTGTTTCATTATGGTTTAGATATATGTTTGGCGAATATAAAATATTCTTCAATTCATGCACTCAAAAGTAATTAACAATTGCACATTCTGTATGGAAATCCAGCATAGAGCTGCCTTAAAGATTACCAAATTGGAGAAATTATTTCTCTCTATAAATGGTTTCAAGAACAGTTTGTCCTGTTGCCTTTAGCGTATTCTTATCAATATTGGCTAAATTATCCAATTGGGTATGCCAATTTATATAAAAACCGCTATTGTCATTGTAATGAATAATATCTATAGATGGAATGCCTGCCTTATTCATCCAAACATGGTCATCAACAATTCTTCCGCTTGGAAGATTTACAAAAAATGATGGATAACCAATTTCATTACCAATGTCCCAAACTTTTTTTTCAACATCCGGCGCAGATTGACGAGAAATTTCATCTTGTGAAAATTGCGCATTTCCACTACCAACCATATCCAGATTAATTCCATAAAGTGCTTTATAACCTGTACTGACTGCATTTTTCGCCCAATACTGAGAACCTAAGCACCAAGTTATTTCATCGGGAGTTTCATCTTTCGCTTTACCATAATCTTCTAAATCCCATAAAACAAAATCTACCCCTACATTTGGTTGTTTTTGCTGAATTTGACGGGCCATTTCTAAAATTACGGCAACACCGCTTCCAGCATCATTAGCCGCATCGAACGATTTGCTGTGATTTGCAGGATCAGCATCTTGATCAGAAAATGGACGAGCATCCCAATGGGCAGTTATCAAAACTCTATTCTTATTGCCAGAATTAAAGCTTGCCAAAATATTTTTCAGCTGATAAATCTTCCCATCAAAAGTTGTTGTTTTAGCGCCTTGAATTTTAACTTCTGCACCAAATGATTTTAACTTCGAAACAAGATACTCTGCACATTTTTGGTGCGCCATTGTTCCAGGAATTCGAGGCCCAAAATCTACCTGAGTTTTAACATACGCATAAGCACTATCTGCATTAAAATCTGGTGAAACTAATTTAATTTCTTGATTGCTGGTTTCGCTCGAATCTTTTTTATCATTTCTACAAGCCTGAAAACCAATTAGTGCAATTGCAAAAAAGATTAAAAGTTTTTTATTCATTTTAAGCTAAAAGTTTAAATTATGCCTTACTCCAAGTTGTGCCTTCTTTACCATCTTTTAGTTGGATTCCCAATTCTTGCAAACCGATTCTAATCTTATCAGAAGTTGCATAATCTTTATTTTCCTTTGCTTCTTTACGCAATTCGATTACCATTTCTAAAACGCTATTCATTTCTAAATTTCTGGTTTCTTCATCTTTTAAACCCAAAATATCAAAAACGAAATCATTGATTAACTGCTTTAATTTCTCTAATGATTCTGCAGAGATTTTACCTTTACCATCGTAAACGGTATTGATAATTCTTACCGCTTCAAACAACTCGGCAATTAAAACCGGGCTATTAAAATCATCATTCATTGCGTTAACACACTTCTCTTTTAAAGCATCTATCCCAAAATCGCTTTGATCCGAAACGGATAACTTATCCAATAAATTTACCGCAGCCATTAACCTTCTGAAACCTTTTTCCGATGCCTCTAAAGCTTCATTAGAAAAATCTAACGTGCTGCGATAATGTGCCTGCAACATGAAAAATTTAACCGTCATCGGGCTATAACCTTTCTTCAAAAGCGGATGATCTCCTGTAAATAACTCTAAAGGAAGAAAACCATTCCCTGCCGATTTAGACATTCGTGTTCCATTTACCGTAAGCATATTGGTGTGCATCCAATAACGTGCAGGTTGATGATGACTGCACGCTTCAGATTGTGCAATTTCATTGGTATGGTGCGTTGCCGCCAAGTCCATTCCACCGCCGTGAATATCAAATTCCGCACCCAAATATTTGGCGCTCATTGCCGAACATTCTATATGCCAGCCCGGGAAACCCATGCCCCAAGGCGATTGCCATTGCATTAAAGTTTCGGGTTTAGCTTTAATCCAAAGGGCAAAATCCAAACGACCGCGTTTCTCATTCTGTCCACCCAATTCTCTGGTATTTGCCAACATATCTTCCAAATTACGATTGGTTAATATGGTATAGTTGTACTTTTCGCTGTACTTTTCTACATCAAAATAAACGTTTCCATCAATCTCATAACCATACCCATTGGCGATTATAACCTTGATCATTTCAATCTGCTCGATGATATGACCTGTAGCTGTTGGTTCTATACTCGGTGATAAAGTATTCAGCATCCGCATTACATCATGGAAACCCAAAGTGTACTTTTGTACAATCTCCATTGGCTCGAGCTGTTCTAACTTCGCTCTTTTCGCAAATTTATCATCACCCTCATCTCTATCGCCCTCTAAGTGACCAGCATCGGTAATATTACGTACATAGCGAACTTTATAACCCGAATATTTAAGGTATCTAAAAATTAAATCGAACGACATAAAAGTGCGACAATTGCCCAAATGCACATCGCTATATACAGTTGGACCACAAACATACATCCCAACATTGGGTGCATTTAATGGTTGAAAAAGTTCTTTTTTACGAGAAAGCGTATTATAAAGCTGTAAGCCAGTATTCATATTGCAAATGTAATATTTAGCATCGGAATGTTTGAGAAATGGTTAATTGTTTAATTGTTCAAATTGGTTAATTGACAATTGTTAAATGAAAGTGGGTTTTTTGGAAAGGATCTGGCAATGAAAAAATGAAACATCAACAAAACTTTTCGCTTCGATAAAGAAGAGATTTTCGCTTTAAAGTTTTGACAACTTTCTTTCTATATTACTATTAAAGTTGTCAAAACTTTAAAAAAGTATATCGCTCCAATACGGTTTAAATAAATTAATTCCATGCTATCCACAGCAGTTTAAACCATCCGGATTAGCAAACGGAGCAAATAAAAACCCCGTTTCTATTTATCAAATAAGAAACGGGGTTTAGAAAATTATATATCCTTCTCAATATTAATTCTTCAGCTTTGCTTTAAAAACTTTCTCAAGCTTTTCTAGCTTCGGTAAAATTACCAATCTGCAATATGGGGCATCACCATTTTTTAGGTAATAATTCTGATGATAATTTTCGGCAACATAAAAAGGCCTAGCAGATTCAATAGCGGTTACCACTTTTTTGCCATAGGCATTAGTTTTGTTCAACTCTGTTTTATACTTTTCGGCTAAAGCTTTCTGCTCTGGTGTATGGTAAAAAACAACCGAACGATATTGCGTTCCGCTATCTGCACCTTGACGGTTTAATGTTGTTGGATCATGGCTTTTCCAAAAAACTTCCAATAAATCGGAATATGTAATTTCCATTGGATTATAAGTAATTTCCAAAACTTCGGCATGACCGGTTAAGCCAGTACAAACTTCTTCATAAGTAGGGTTTTCCAACTGTCCGCCTTCATAACCAGATTTAACGGAAACAACGCCTTTCAATTTCTGAAATATAGCTTCTGTACACCAAAAACATCCCATTCCGAAAGTTGCCTTTTCGGTTTTCTTCCCTTGCGCATTAGCTTGATTTAAAGCCAATACTGATAATAAAATTAAAATTATTTTTTTCATATTGTGTGTATGTTTATACCACCGAAACATGGATTAAAACACGGAGAATGGTGTATTAATTCCGTGTATTCTGAGTCTCTGTGGCAAATCTCTACTATATTACGAAATAAAATCACCTAAAGTTTCTGGGAGATTAATAATGGATTTTACATGACAATCTAACATTTTGTGGAATCTCTTGTTAGTGTTAATAACTTAAATTATTGATTTTTAATTTATTGAATCTATAATTTCAACCTAGAATACACTTATTAACAATTCTTTTTTAAATTCGTACTACATTAAAATTAAAAAACATGTCTACACCGTATATTCCCTGTTTAGATTTAGGCTCGTACATTAACGGAACTGAAGAAGAACGCAAGAAATTTTCTGATGAACTTGGAAGAGCATTCAACGATTCTGGTTTCGTAACGATCACAAATCATGGTTTAAGTCAGGATTTGATTGACAAACTTTATGAAAACATTAAAGCAGCTTTTTCCTTACCAGTAGAAACAAAAAGAAAATACGAAAAACCAGAGCTTGCTGGTCAGCGTGGATATACAAGTGCAGGAAAAGAAACAGCAAAGGGCGCTAAAACTCCAGATTTAAAGGAATTTTGGCAAATTGGGCAAGAAGTTACAGACGGTGATCCTGTTAAAAATCAATATCCGGACAATGAAATCTTAGAAGAACTTCCAGATTTTAATAAGGTAACAGGTGGCATTTACAAAAAGCTAGAAGAAAACGGAACGCATCTTTTACGTGCCATTGCAACTTATTTAGAATTACCTATTGATTATTTTGACAAACACGTACACAACGGAAATTCTATTTTAAGAGGAATCCATTACTTCCCGATAGAAAATCCCGAAACTATTCCAGATGATGCAGTTCGTGCGGGTGCACATGAAGATATTAACCTGATTACTTTATTAATTGGCGCTAGTGCCGATGGTTTGGAAGTTTTAACCCGAAGTAACGAATGGTTGCCAATCAAAGCGCATCACACTGATATTGTGGTAAACGTAGGCGATATGTTGCAACGCTTAACCAATAACAAATTAAAATCGACCACGCACAGAGTGGTTAATCCGCCTCGCGAATTGATGAAAACTTCTCGTTTCTCGGTTCCATTTTTCTTACATCCACGAAGTGATATGGATTTGGCAAGTTTACCCTCAACCATTGATGCTGAACACCCTAAAGTGTATAGCGATATGACGGCTGGAGAATATCTTGATGAAAGATTAAGAGAAATTGGATTGAAGAAATAAATTTTAGACGGATGTCAGGAGTCGGGAGTTTGAAGTCTGGCACCTCAAAAAAAACCAATTAAGTAAAAGCATCGGCCAAAACCCGATGCTTTTTTATTACCTTAAAACCATGCATAATATACATTTAGAAACTTTTGCACAGATTAAAGGGATTGGCTCAGCTTCGGGTTTATTTCTATCCAATAACCTGCTTTATGTTATTGGCGACAATAGTAGTTATCTTTATGAATACAACATAAGCACCAAAAGCCTGAACAAAATTCAACTGTTTTTTGGAGGGCCATCTGTTCCATCAGAGAATATTCCGAAAGCCTTAAAACCCGATTTCGAGGTATTATGTCAACATGAAAATGTACTGTATATTTTAGGGTCTGGATCAACAGCCAAGCGAAATTTGATGGTTCAATATGATCTGGTAAATAAAAAAATTACGCAGACAGATTTAACAGATGTTTACAATAAACTAAGATCAGCATCTTCCATAAATCATGAAAACTTTAATATCGAAGGCGCCATTTTTACTGGATCTGAATGGTTGCTTTTTAATCGTGGAAATGGAGAATCTGCAACAAATGGCATTTTTAAAATAGCGGGATCTAGTTTGGCTAAGGCTGAAAAAACTTCATTCATTCGAATTTTGCTTCCAAACATTAATCATATCGCCTCATCTTTTACCGATGCGGTTTTACATAAAAACAAAATCTATTTCATCTCTACTGCCGAAGATACAAGCTCAACCTATAACGATGGAGAAATACTGGGAAGCTTTTTAGGTTGCCTAGATTTAGACACATTGAAGCTTAACTTCATCCATAAGATCTCAAACAGTCAAAAATTTGAGGGCATTACAGTACTGAAAGAGTACGAAAATAAAATTGAATTTTTGCTTTGCGAAGATCGAGATACTGAAGAATTGAATACTACTATTTATAAGTGTACTTTAAATTCATAATTCTATATTTGAATATTCTCCCTGTTTCTTAATAACATCCCGTTATAAATTTTAGCTATGCCTAACGAAACTTATCCAGCTCATTATCAGGGAATATTTGCAGTTTTTAATTCAATTTATCCGCTTAGCGAAGAAATAAAAGTTGCCATAATTAAGAATAGCGAGGTTGTTGGAGTTAAAAGGAAAACCATTTTATTAAATGCTGGAGACCATAGCAATACCATATATTTTATTGTAAACGGTGGCGCAAGGGTTTATTATCTTGATAAAGAAGGCAAGGAAACTAATACTTGGTTTCTGTTTGAAAACGAACTGCTTATTTCTGTTTATGGTTTTTTTACCGGTCAGCCAAGTTTTGAATATATAGAAACGCTTGAAGATTCTACGTTGATTGCTGTTAAGCGAGATAAATTAGATGAAATGTATCTTCAGTTTATGGAGTTTAATTATTCGGGCAGGAAACTCACAGAATATTATTACATCCGCAACGAGGAACAAACCAATAATTTAAGAATGTTAAGTGCCAAGCAACGCTACGATCAGCTGATGTTGCATAATCCCAAATTATTCAATAGAGTGTCGTTAGGGCACATTGCATCTTACTTAGGGATTTCTCAGGAAACATTAAGCAGGATTAGAAAGCAAAAATGATTTTTTGACTTTTGTCAAAAGTTGGGTGATTTAATGGGTGTAGTTTTGGTTTCACTTAAACAAAATCTATGCACTTAAAATCTAAACTTAACAATCACCCTAAATCGAAAACAACAATATTATTTTTATGTCTATTGCTTCTTTTTGCAAACTCTTGTAAGAAGGATGCAAGAGAAAAAGAACAACTTGAGCCTGTCTCGACAAAGAAAAATGTACTCTTAAAATCTTCGCCTGATTTTGAAAGTAGACTGGAAGCAATTAAAAAGAGTTTCTATTTAAAAAAACTTGATAAAAAACTTAGGGCAAAAGTAAATCCAAACTTAAATTGGGTTCCAGACTGGAGCCACCCGAGCGCTCAGGTTGTAAGTGATAGCGTGTCTTATGTTTTCTATCCACTTATTGGAAATTTAACAAAAGATGGCAAACTTCTTATTGTTGAAGAACAAGGCTCGAAATCATATTTAATAATAAAAAATGAGAAAAACTTCTATTGTGGAATGTATTATCTACCTGTAAATCAAAATGATCCTATCCCTAATAATCCACCCGGAAGAATTTCTTTGAAAAATTTCACAGGAAATTTGTTACTCAGAAATCTAGAGAAAACAGAATCTTTTATTATTGATTATAAAAACGGAGTTGTAAGCGAAGCTTATAAAAAAAGAGGAGTAGAAATATTAAAAAAAGTTGGTGCAAATAGGCAATTACTATCTTCAATAGAAACAATTTGCCATACAGAAATGAGTTATTGCGTTTATTTGCCTGACAGTTATGCTTGCGGTGGTTCACTAGGAGCTGTAATGGTTGTTAATTGTAACATGAACCCAAACTGGTGTGGGGTAACTTGGTCTTTAGTAGAGTATAGTGAACAACAGGTTTGCGAAAACGTTTGGTTTCCAGACCCACCAACAAATCCAGAAGACAATGGTGGCAGTGGTGGAGGTAGTGGAGGAGGTGATGATGCAGAGGGAGGTACAGATAGCAATTACTTATTGCCTCCACCACCTGAGAGTCCAATAGTAAACATGAAAAAATTTTTTAGTTGCTTTGATCAAAGTAGACCGGCTAAGTTAACGGTTTATGCACAAAAAACCTTTAAATCGTTACCAGGGCATGCCTTTATTACAATTAAGCAAGGAGCCAATGTTATGACAGTTGGCTTTTATCCAAGGAATGAATTTCCTGCAACTATTAGTGGCCCAGGAATAATGGGTGATGATAGTGGCCATCGATATACTGTAGCAACTAATTATGGGGACATTACAGCAGATCAATTGAAAAAAATTATGAATGTGTTCATTGCTTACTCTTTAACTGATTATAATTTAGCAACAAATAACTGCGCCAATCCAGTTTTAGACACATTAAATATCATTGGTGTCACTGATACAAAGGGGATTACCATGCCTGATACAATATGGAAACTCATCCAACCCTATGCTACGAGTAATGACGGAAATGCTCCTCAAACCAAAAGAACATGTAATAGCCCAAGCACTCGCGATAGATAACACATAATAATTAGACCAAAAAACAACTAATTAATATTATGAAATACCTAAAAATAATTTCAATAATCTCATTTTTACTTATCAACGGATTAGGTCCACATGGGATTCCCAACTTTGCTGGTATTCTCTTGTGTTTATACCAATTTTTTATTGATATTATTGATTCATTTACAGGTGGATATGAAATATCATGGTTATTGGGTTTTGTTGGTATTTCAGTAACAGCGTCAATTTCAATAGTATGTTTCGCGAAAAAATATAACGATCGTTATCAATTAGCTATTGCTTTGGTTATCTTATTGGCAAACGAAGTGTTTTTATCTAACATATTAAATTATCAAAAATTAAAGCCATATTTTCTTTTCCCATTGCTTGTGTTTCTAATAAGTTCTACAGCACTAATCATTAAAGGTTTCAAGGCAAAAATACAAATAACTCAAACTGATATTTAAATAATGATTATCAAGATAGAAGTTCAAAAGCTGACGAAAATCGTCAGCTTTTTTGTTTTTTGACATTTGTCAAAAGTTGGGCGATTTAATGGTCGTAGTTTTGAAGAACACACATTACAGTTAAAATCAAATAAAAAAAATATGAAAAATTTACTGATTACGCTCCTTTTATCTATTATCTTATTTTCATCAAAAAAAGTCTTGGCACAGAATATCGACAAAGATTTTAGTGAGATATTAAGCAACTATCACCTATCCAAAGACAGTGGCATTGTTGAAAAGAGCATTGATTATTTGAACAAAACGCAAATGGACTATGAGATATTAAGCTCCATTGTAACCGGATTCTATGGTGCAGTATTTTTAAATGATGAAGCTATAAAAAAAGATTTCGGCAATAAAATAACCCTTTTAAAGAAACCAAAGATCAAACGATTAATGATTTTCCTTTTATCGTCCAATATTGATACCGTTTATTCAAAAGCTAAAGTATCTATAACGTTAAATACCATGAATTGGTCTTCATTTTTTGCAACAGGAAACACAAAATACCTTGATCATATTATTGAAAATATACAATACGTGGAAAATCGAACTGATAGAAATTTATTTCTTGCTGGTGCTAGTGCAAAAACGTCTTTGTGTGCCAACTCAAAGAAAAGTGATTCTGTTTATAAATACCTCAATTCTCTAATAGAAAAAAAGCCATTCTTAAAAGAAATACTCGAAAACGACCCTAAATATTTCCAGAATGAGATGATTGATATTTTGAAAATACAACGAGAAAATAGGCTTTGGAATTAATAAAACCAATTAACCTCTCACTCTAGTATTAGTGTTCGTTTTCCAGCGGTCACTAAAATAAAAACCAGCACTTTGAATGGAAATAAAGCAAAAAAAACACATAAAAACCTCATACATCAGCATTACGTAAGAATCAATCTTAAACTAGAAAGATAATTTCAGACCGACTGACACTTAAAAAATCTTAGGCGCTTCTTTTAAATGATTTTTTGACTTTTGTCAAAAGTTGGGTGATTTAATGGATGTAGTTTTGAATAACAAATTCAAAATCTATGTTACTTATAATCTTCATCACATTCGGTTTTTGCTTTCTCATTGAGCGGTTAAAACCGGGCTGGAAACTGCCTAGCGTTCCTACTTGGACAATCAGAGTTTTAGGCGTTAACTTCATTCAACTTGGCATTGTAGTTTTAGCAGGTTTTACCTGGGAAAAATGGTTTTCTTCTGCTTCCTTATTTCATTTATCTAATTATGTTCCCAATTGGCTAGGTGGAATAATCGCATACTTTATTGCAACCTTTATTTTTTATTGGTGGCATCGTTGGAGACATACATTCGATTTTTTATGGTTAGGTTTTCATCAAATTCACCATAGTCCACAACGTTTGGAAGTAATTACTTCATTTTATAAACACCCTTTGGAAATGACTGTAAATTCAATTATTGGAAGTCTTCTGGTTTATACTTTATTAGGCTTAAACCCCGAAGCGGGAGGATTTTATACTTTATGCACCGCCTTAGGAGAATTTTTTTATCATACTAACGTTAAAACTCCGAGATGGATCGGTTATATTTTTCAACGACCAGAAATGCATAGAGTTCATCACGAATATGAAAAACACTCTAATAATTATGGGGATATAGTTTGGTGGGATATGTTATTTGGCACTTATGAAAATCCTAAAGAGTTTAAAACATCGTGTGGTTTCGACAATGAAAAAGAGCAACGTTTAATGGATATGCTTAAATTTAGGGATGTACATAAGTAATAACTATTTTAAATTTGAGCCATATTGTATATCTAAAAATTATGTTTGTAAAAAAGATAATAATTATCCTATTTCTACTTCCGTCAATATCTTACTGTTTTGCACAATCTAAAACTAGCGCCGAAGAAAAGAATTATAAAACTATGGAAGCCATGTTTAAATATTTCAAAAACAAGAAATATGATACCACACAAAGAGATTTTGTATTTAAAAATTTTGTTTACTTTGATAATGTGTTAGCCGATACAGCTAAGAACAGAATTACAGGACGGATAAAGTTTTTTGATATGATTTTCCCAAAAATCTTTAGATATGCAGACTCTGTAGGTATTGAGAATTTAGACTTAATATCTACTAGTTTTTTTAAGGATCATACATCCTTTTACAAGCACTTTGACAAAGATGGAGAATTAAATGAGGTACGTCCTTTTACACTTACATTTTATGATAAACGAAATCCAAAAAAAGAGCCACTTGGAGCATTACTTTTTGAACCCAAAACACATAAATTATTAGCGTGGTCAATAATAAATCAAGGTGGATATTGGTATTTTTTAACCTTCAATCTATTGTAAAAAATTATACACCTGAAAATATACTTTATGAAAAACATACTTTTAACCACTTTCTTTGCACTCTTGATTACGCAAATTACTTATGCTCAAAAGCAAGACATCAAAGATCTTTATTTCGATTATCTTCAAGTGAGAATGGATGCTGATGAAAAGCCCGAAGCAAAGGTCAAGGCCATTGCTTTATTGCAACGTTCTTCGGAATTGACGAAAACCCAACTTGGAAATGTAACCTATCACCTTGGGCGATTATACGAAGAAGATGGTGAAATAGAAAAAGCTGTTCCTTACTATGAAGAATCGATAAAAATTACTCCAGGATACTATGTTCCTTATCGTGCATTGGGTTTTATGTACTATAAAAAATGTGTAGCGCTGAACCAAAAGTTAAGCGGGATTGATAAAGCAAAAGATAGCGATGGTTACAAAAAAGCGTTGGATGAGCTAAAGAAATCAAGCTTGAAAACAGCAAAATATTTAGAAAAGTCTCAGGCTTGCGATCCAGATGATGAAACTTTAGCTATGATTAAAAACCTTTATAAAAACATGAAGGACGATAAAGCTTTAGCAACAATTAGTGATCGGCTGAAAGCTTTAAGTAGTGATTGTGTAACGCTGTTGGAGGATTAAATCTCAAATTGTTTTGTTTCGTGGAGACACGAACCAAGGCACCATAATATTATAATTATAGTAAGATTTGACAACTTTCTATCCTATTGGCTATTAAAGTTGTCAAATCTAAAAAACTGTTCAAAATCTAAAGATTAAGTTGTTTCGTGGAGAAACGAACTCAGGCACCATAATATTATAATTATGGTAAGATTTGACAACTTTCTATCCTATTGGCTCTTAAAGTTATCAAATCTAAAAAACTGTTCAAAATCTAAAGATTAAGTTGTTTCGTGGAGAAACGAACTCAGGCACCATAGTATTATAATTAGGGTAAGATTTGACAACTTTCTATCCTATTGGCTATTAAAGTTGTCAAATCTAAATTAATCAATTTGATTATTTTTTTGATTCATCAATAGCCTTGTTTACTACATCTTGAATTCGGCCTCTAATTTTTAAATCAGATAGTTTATTGGTTACTGTTGGATTAACTCGATTTGACAAAAACACATAAACCAAACCTCGAGATGGATCTACCCAAATACAAGTTCCTGTATAACCCGTATGCCCGTAAGTTTGTGGCGAAGCCAAGTTAGATGGATAATGTTTGGTGCTATCTGGATCCCAACGATCGAAGCCTAAACCTCTACGACTTACATTCGATTGTTTCGAAGTAAACATATCAACGGTTGAGGTTTTAAAATATTCCTTTCCGCCATAAGTACCTCGATTTAATAACATTTGATAAAAAATAGCCATATCATTACTGCTAGCAAATAATCCCGCATGGCCAGAAACACCTCCTGCAAGCGCCGCACCTTGATCGTGAACGTAGCCAACCAATAAGGTTTTTCTAAAATATTTATCATCTTCCGTTGGGATAATTTGATCTTGCTTAAATCGATTTCTAGGCAAGAAACCAGCAGTTTGCATCCCCAACGGTTTATAAAAATTCTCATAAGCATATTGGTTTAAAGGCTCTTCGCTAATATGCTCTACAATATCCTTCATCACATACATACTAATATCGCTATACACATATTGGCCACGGGTTTTAATCGGCGAATTGAGCATTTTAGGCCACATAAAATCCTTGAAAAACCCCTTTTTTATGTAGTAGTTGTCCGCAACTTTAGTTGGGAAAGCTGCAGAAGAATCGCGACTGTAATCTCCAGTTTTCACGTAATCATGAAAAGGAATGTATGGGATAAAACCAGCTTGATGCAACATTACTTCCCGAACCTGGATATTGTTCATTGGGGTTGTACGAGCCTTTGGAATGTAAGCACCAATATTTGTATCGAGTTTTAATTTGTTCTCTTCAAAAAGGCGCATAACCGATGGCGTTGTCGCGGTAACTTTGGTTACAGATGCCAAATC
Source organism: Pedobacter fastidiosus (assembly GCF_014306625.1). Classification (GTDB taxonomy): domain Bacteria; phylum Bacteroidota; class Bacteroidia; order Sphingobacteriales; family Sphingobacteriaceae; genus Pedobacter; species Pedobacter fastidiosus. Next base: position 437,293 of record NZ_JACRYL010000001.1, on the reverse strand, counting down.
GAAAATATCTGTTACCTTATCTGAAATGTTATCATCATAAGTATGGTTACCATAAGCTTTGTTAAAAATCACTTTACCATCTTTTGCAACCAAAACCACCAAACCGGGCGTGGCTTTTTGTCCAATAGCTTCAGCAGCAATGGCATCAATTTCTTTAAGACTATTGGAGTTTATACCAGCATCTTCCGGAACGGTATATTTTAATCTAGTTACAGAAGTTGTAAAACACGAACCGATGGTATAACGGACTGAAAAATTAGTTTTGAGTTTGTTGGTTGCTGCAATGCCTCCAAAAATATATTGTGGGATAACCGATGCGGCATCAGCATTATTTTGGGCCGTCCATATCAAGGGTGATTTTAAAATATCAAGCGATTTCAAAGCTGTTCCATTTCCAAAAAAGGCGACGATAACTTCTTTACTTTTACTAATGCTGTTTATAAAATTAATGTATTTTGCTTTGTTAATACTCTGATCATCTATCGAAATGATTACCGTACTGTAATATTTCAGATCATCCTCCAAATCATTTAAGTTAACGCTGTCTTTGTAAGAATCAGCTGAAAAAGAAGTGATTTTATCGTACTTATTGGCCAAACTATCGAAAACAGAACTGTAAGCAAAACTTAAACTTACAGAAGCGATGCTCTTTTTCTCAAGATTTTTAAGCGGAATAATAGAATCTTGATTATTCAGTAAAACTGTAGTTTGGGTAATGGCATTTGTTATTGATAATTTTTTCTCGTTGGTAACATGCTCCTGGGCACAGGCCAATAAACATAAAACATTAAAGAAACTTGCGGCAGCCAGAATAAATAATCTATTTCGCTTCATATACTTTTTCTCCGTTCAGATAGGTTTTTAATACTTTGGTTTTTAATATGTTCTGTGGGTTCGATTTTAAAATATCGTGATCTAAAATTACAAAATCGGCAAGTTTGCCAACTTCCAAACTTCCTTTTTCTTTCTCTTCAAAATTTGCTTTGGCAGCCCAAATGGTCATTCCACGTAAAGCTTCTTCTGGCGTTAATGCATTTTCCTTTTGAAAGCCTCCCTTCGGAAATGCTTTCGAATCTTGTCGAACCGTTGCTGCATAAAACGTTAATAATGGATTAATGTTTTCAACAGGGAAATCGGTACCCAGAGGAATCCAGCCGTTTTGTTTTAATAATTGTTTATATGCGTAGGCATCTTTTAATCTAGCTTCGCCTAACCGCTGGCCAGCCCAATACATATCTGATGTGGCATGAGTTGGCTGAACTGAAGGTATAACACTCGATTTTCCAAATAAATCGAAATCGTTTTCGTTTACAACCTGCGCATGTTCTATTCTCCAGCGCTTATCGTTTTTGCCTTTCAAAACAGCATTATAAATCTTTAAAATTACCCGATTTGCAGAATCACCGATGGCGTGTGTACACATTTGAAAACCGCCAGATGCAATTTTCTTAGCTACTTCTTCATAATGTTTAACATCCTTTAAAAGAAAACCGCTTTTATTAGGCATATCGCTATATGGATGCAATAAGCAAGCACCACGAGAGCCTAATGCTCCATCTGCATAAACTTTAAAAGCCCGAACATTTAAACGAGGTGTTTTTATTGCGCCGCGATTAAAAAGATAATCGTAGTTTTCTGGATTATCAGAAAGCATAATGTATAAACGCATTTTTAGCTTATTCTCCTTTTGAAGTTTTTCTACAAATTCTACCGCTCTCCAATCCAAACCGCAATCATCAATGGTAGTTAAACCCGCAGCGAAACAGTTTTTCTGTGCATCAGTAAAAATCTTTTCTGCAAGTTTGGCATCGGGAGATGGAATTTTGCTTTCTACCAAGCTAACTGCATTATCGATTAAAACACCCGTTAGCTTTCCATTTTGAGTAAGCATATCGCCACCGGTTAAAACTTTGGCTTGCTTTATTCCAGCTTCATCAAGCGCTTTCTGATTGGCGATTGCAGCATGTCCATCAATTCTGTTTAAAAATACTGGTCGATTAGGGAAGAGCGAAGTAAGTTGCTCGTTAGTTGGAAAAGCTTTATTTGCCCAATCATTTTGATCCCAACCATTACCAATTAACCAGCCATCGGGATGTGTTTTAGCAAAATCAGTTAACCGTTTAAGCACTTCATCCCACGATTTTGTTTCTCTTAAATCTGCTGTTTGCAAGCTTTTTCCGTAACCAAAGAAATGTGCATGCGCATCTATAAAACCTGGATAAACTGCTTTACCACTGGCATCAATTTCATCTTTTGCAGCATATTTGCTTTTGATTTCATCGGTTTTACCAAGCGCTAAAATTTTTCCGTCTTTTACTGCAAAGGCCTCAACAGTATCAAACTTTGAATTAACGGTATAAATCTTTGTATTGTAAACGATTACATCAACTTGCTTTTTGTTGCTACAAGATGCAAGTGTGGCTACAATAACTAATGCAGTTAAAAAGGATTTCATATTGATAAAGATAGAAAAATGTAATTACTCATGTTTGTAAATTCGACTTTACAATAAATAAGAATAATTGTAAAGTTTTTGGTTGGCAAGTGTAAAATAACCACCCCCCTGCCCCTCCTAAATTAGTAGGGGAGTCGTTCGTGCAAAACAGGAAATACTGAAAGGAATTTGTGTGCAATGATTAAATAGTAGCACAAGCCAATAATCTTGCACGACCTAACTCCGCTCCTTATTTTCAAAAAGGGGCTGGGGGTGGTTGAGTGTAATAACAGATTGCTTAAGTAATTTAAACCTGACAGAAACGAGCACGAGGACAATTTTTTATTGGACGAGTAAAGTGTATGGCTCAAAGGGAGTGCCTTTGGCACAGGACTTTCGGAACCGATAAGCACCGAAGCCTGCTTTTCTAAAATAAATATTAATTATATAAACTGGAGAAGGTTACAACTTATTTGCGATAATATACAGTCATTTACGTGTTGAGTTTTAAACAAACAGGGTTCTTTAAGCTTATTTTGCATAATTTAGCGCATTCACTTTGCCACATTACATGACTGATATTATTCATCTATTGCCTGATGCTGTTGCCAACCAAATTGCTGCCGGAGAAGTTGTTCAAAGACCTGCTTCTGCGGTAAAGGAATTGCTCGAAAATTCGATCGATGCTGGCGCAGATAAAATTCAATTGGTGATAAAAGACGCTGGTAAAGCGCTGATTCAGATTATTGATAATGGCTGTGGCATGAGTGTTACCGACGCAAGAATGTGTTTTGAACGCCATGCAACATCAAAAGTAAAAAAGGCTGAAGATCTGTTTGCCATCCGTACCATGGGCTTTCGTGGTGAAGCAATGGCTTCTATCGCCGCAATTTCTCAGGTAGAAATGAAAACCCGCAGGCATGAGGATGAAATTGGAAGTTGTATTACGATAGAAGGTGCTCAGGTAACTTCTCAAGAACCTGTTGCCACATCACCAGGAACGCAGATTGCCATAAAAAATCTATTTTTTAATACCCCAGCACGGAGGAATTTTCTAAAAAGCAATCCGGTAGAAATGCGCCACATTATTGATGAATTTCAACGTATTGCGCTTGCCCACCCTACCGTATTTTTTAGTTTGCACCACGATGGATTGGAAATTTTTAATCTCCCGAAAGGCAATTTAAAACAAAGGATTGTTCATCTTTTCGGTAATAACTACAACGAACGCTTAGTTCCAGTTGAAGAAGAAACCACAATTATCAACCTAAAAGGATACATCGGAAAACCTGCCTTTGCCAAGAAAACCCGTGGCGAACAATTCTTTTTCGTAAATAATCGATTTATAAAAGATCCATATTTAAACCATGCAGTAAGTTCGGCTTTTGATGATTTACTGCCTGATGATAGCTACCCACTTTACGTTTTGTTTATCGAAATTGATCCGGCAAAAATTGATGTAAACGTTCATCCTACAAAAACGGAGATTAAATATTTAGATGAAAAATCTATCTATGCCATTTTAAAATCAGCTGTTAAAAGATCAATTGGCAGATATAACATTTCTCCAACTTTAGATTTTGATCAGGAAACTGGTTTCAGCAATATGATTACGCAAAAAGCTGTTGAAGATATTGTACCACCGAGCATAAATTTTAATCCAGACTTTAATCCTTTTGCTACAGATAAAAGTTCGGTTTCAGGATATTCATCTTCGAGCAGAAATTACGAGGCAAAACCAAGCGCAAAAAATTGGGGTTCGCTTTATGAAATTACCCAAGAACCTGTTATCGAACAAACTTCGTTTTATGCTGATGATGCCGTTTTAGAAACCAAGCAAAAGCAATATATGCAATTGCACAATCGTTATATTGTTTCGCAAATAAAATCTGGCTTAATGGTAATCGATCAACAAATGGCGCACGAGCGAATCCTTTACGAACGTTTTCTCGTACATCTCGATGATCGAAAAGGCGCTTCGCAACAGAGCTTGTTTCCGCAAACCGTTACCCTAAATGCCAACGATTTTGAATTGGCAAAAAGCTTGTTGGATGATATAAAAAGTTTAGGCTTTGATGTACGCGAATTTGGCAAAAACACGTTGGTGGTAGAAGGCATTCCTGTTGATTTAGGCAGTAGCAATGTGAATGAAACCCAACTATTTGAGCAGTTAATTGAGGGTTTTAAAAATTCGCAACAAGAATTAAAATTAAGTAAACGCGATAGCTTAGCAAGAAGTTTAGCAAAAAACAGTGCCATTAAAGCAGGTACGGCATTGGGTCAAGAAGAAATCAATACTTTAATTGATGAGCTTTTTGCTTGTAAAACGCCTAACTTTAGCGTTAGTGGAAAGCCGATTATTCAAACCATCACTTTGGCAGAGCTAGATAAAAAGTTTGAAAAGTAAGCTTAAAGACAAAATAGAAATACACTAAATGAACAATATATATATTCCACCAGTAGTTAAAAACCTACTAATTATTAACATCTTATTTTTTATTGCAACTTGGTTATTGGGGCAAAAAGGAATCGATTTGGGCACTTATTTAGGTGCATACTATTTCAATTCGCCCAAATTTGAGATATGGCAACCGATAACATACATGTTTATGCATGGCGGTATAGCGCACATATTTTTTAACATGTTTGCTTTATATTCTTTCGGTACAATCTTAGAATCTAAATGGGGTACTAAAAAATTCATTATATTTTATCTTATAACTGGTTTAGGGGCGCTATTATTACAATGGGCGGTTCAGGCTTTTGAGGTGTATCAAATAACCGGGCATATATTAGATCAAGGGCAGATTCCACTAGAAATGTTATTTAGGGGCCAATATAATCCCAATCTTTTTAATGAATCACAATCCGCAACTTTGGCTGGGATATATTTCGGCCCAATGGTTGGTGCTTCGGGTGCAATCTTTGGTCTATTGGTTGCCTTCGGGATGCTTTATCCAAATGCAGAATTGTTGATTATGTTTATTCCCGTACCTGTAAAAGCAAAATATATTATTCCTATTTATATTTTAGTTGAATTATCTTTAGGAGTTGCACAAATACAAGGAGATTCAATTGCTCATTATGCACACTTAGGCGGGGCCTTAATTGGTTTTATATTAGTTAAAATTTGGAAAGACAAGAACGATACATTTTATACGCTTTATGAATAATAATTTTTTTAAAGATTTAATTTTCAAAGTATTCCGTTCGGGTAATCCGCTATATTTTTACATTGGGTTAAATACCATTGTATTTTTGTTGGTTGCCATAACTTCTGTTGTATTTTATCTCGGCGGCAGAGTTTTAAGCACCGAGGTTTTGATTGCAGATTACGTTGCTTTACCTGCAGAATTTTCAAAGCTTCCCACCCATTTTTATACCGTGGCTACTTATATGTTTTTCCACGCTGGCATTTTCCATATCTTATTTAATATGCTTGGGCTTTTTTGGTTCGGAAGCATATTTATGAACTTTTTAAAAAGCCGTCAGTTTCATTTTGTTTATTTGGCAGGTGGCATTTTTGGAGGCTTATTTGCCGTAGCTGCATTAAATTTATTCCCGGTGTTTAACGGAAGTTTAACTGATGCGACCATTATTGGTGCTTCTGCAGCTGTTATGGCAATTATAACCGCAACTGCAACTTTGGTTCCAAACTACACCATTATGCTTTTGCTTATTGGAGAAGTAAAAATTAAGTGGATAGCAATTGTTTATTTCGTGTTAGATTTTATTAGTATTGGTTCTGGTAATGAAGGTGGAAATTTTTCTCACATTGGTGGCGCAATATTAGGCTTCGTATTTATAAAAAGCTTGCAGAACGGAAATGACTGGAGTAAATTATTTGAGCGGAAACCAAAATTAAGGGTTGTAAAAAATGATCAGCCGATAAAAAAACAAGCTTTTACGGGTGTTTCGCAACAGGAAATCGATTCGATTTTAGATAAAATATCAAAATCAGGATACGACACTTTAACCCCTGTAGAAAAAGAAAAATTATTCAAGGCAAGTAAAGATTAATGGCAAAACGGAAATACAATTTCTTAGATAAAATACTTTTACCAATAGCAGTAATATTGGCAATTTCTCTTTTCATAGGAACTTTAGCGGCAGGTATAGATCCTCGAAAAAGCATTCTTGTTGCTTATTTCGGCCTTGCCTATCCTTTTATGCTTTTCTTTAATGTAATCTTTTTAGTTTGGTGGGTTTTAAGCAAGAAGTGGGTTTTTGCATTGATCACATTCTTCATCATCGCCATTGGCTACAAAACCGTTCATTCTACTTTTGGATTTGGTGGCGATACCGGAACTTCAGAAAAGGTTGAGGGCAGCGTTAGGGTAATGACTTATAACGTACATAGCTTTAAACTTTTTGGAGAAACCAACACCGTTTCGGCAAAAGAGAAAATGCTCCAAGTTGTTAAAGATCAAAATCCCGATGTAATCTGTTTTCAAGAGTTTTATACTCGCTATAAAGGCGATTTTAATACAATAGATAGTTTAAAACGGTTACTTAATGCGAAGTATTATTATTTCCGTCCGGCCATTAAAAATGATTACGAAGCATTCGGATTGGCAATATTTTCTAAATATCCAATTAAAGATAAAGGTGAAATTCTTTTTAAAGCCAATGGCGATAACATGAGCATTTACGCCGATATTGATATCAACGGCAAAACTATGCGAGTTTTTAACGTTCATTTTCAGTCGATTAGTTTTCAGCCACAGGATTATGAATTTATAGATCAACTGACTAAAAAAACGAGAGGAAAACTATATGCTTCTAAGCGGATTTTGGGAATGTTAAAATATGCATTTGAAGAACGCAGTGGCCAAGTTGATGTAATGAAAAGGGAAATGGCCAATTGCAAAACCCCATATTTTATAGCTGGAGATTTTAACGATACACCAGCATCTTATGTAGTTAATCAGATTACAAAAGGTTTAAATAATACATTTACCGTAAAAGGCTCAGGCTTCGGAAAAACCTATAATGGTAAATTCCCGAATTTCCAGATTGATTATATCGCCACAAGCAAGGATTTGGATGTTTTAAATTACAACATTACACAAGCAAAATTATCAGATCATTTTCCAGTTAGAAGCGATTTGAAGTTTAAAACTCCATAGCATAATTCGCATTTTCTTACCATACATCAACAAACAGTTTTAAGTTAATACTGATATTTGCTTCATAAATTTGAAAAAAATATCATAAATATGAGCTTAATAGATGCCCTTAACTGGCGTTATGCCGTAAAAAAAATGAATGGTCAGCCGGTTGACCAAGATAAAGTAGATAAAATTTTACAAGCCGCTTTATTAGCGCCCACTTCTTCTGGGTTACAGCCTTTCAAAGTTATCGTGGTGACTAACCAGGAGCTTAAAGAAAAAATTGCTCCAATCGCTTTCAATCAGTCTCAGGTTGTAGATTCTTCTCACTTGTTAGTTTTTGCTGCACAAGAAAATTATACTGAAGAAGGTATTGATGCTGTTTTTAATAGAATGAATACTGAACGCGGTTTACCATTGGATGCAACAGATGCTTATAAAACGCAACTAAAAGGTATGATTTTATCTAAATCTGCCGAAGAAAACTTTAACCATGCTGCCCGTCAGGCTTACATTGGTTTTGGAATTGCTATTGCTGAAGCGGCATTGCTTAAAGTTGATTCTACACCAATGGAAGGCTTTAACGGACCAGCTTTAGATGAACTTTTAGGCTTAAATAAACTAGGATTACGCAGTGTAACTTTATTGCCTTTAGGTAATAGAGACGAAGCTGGAGATTGGTTGGTAAACCTTAAAAAAGTACGTACACCAATGAACGAATTCGTTATCGAATTTAAATAAGAAATTTACATCCCAATGTACCATTTATAAACGAGCCAATTTATTGGCTCGTTTTGTTTTTAGAAATCATTACGAACAAATTATATCAATGTTCAGCTTTGACAACTTCTAAGCATTTTGGTTATTAAAGTTGTCAAAACTTTGGATGCCTGCAAAATTTATCAAAACTTTATGCCAGAAATTCTTGATTATTTTAGCTTAACAACTTTTGAGCGCTTTGCCAATAAAAGTTGTCAAAGCTTTGGATACGTAAAAAATTTACCAAAAATTTTGATGGCAACTTTACGCTAGAAATTCTTGATTATTTTAGCTTCGACAACTTTTGAGCACTCTGCCAATAAAAGTTGTCAAAGCTTTGGATGCCTGCAAGATTTATCAAAACTTTTAATCTTCTTAGATTGTAAAAATGTAAGAGATTTTTATGTAAAAAAATGTTAAACATCTGCACATTCTAGGCGCTCTATTTATAATTGGATATATTTACATCATCAGTATTTAATTTCCATTTCATGAAGATTTTTAGAATATCGTTTATAATACTTTCTCTTTTATCTGTACTAAACTTTTCTTCATCGGCTCAAACCGATACCATTAGCATTAATTCGCTAATTGCAAAAACCAATAAAGTTTTAAACGACTATCCAGCCGAGAAAATTTACCTCCATTTTGATAAACCGTATTATGCCGTAGCCGATACAGTTTGGTTCAAAGCCTACGTTACCGAGAACCAGAATTTTTTATCGGGAATTAGTAAAATTATTTATGTCGATGTAATTAACCAGCACGATTCCTTAATCCAAACTTTGAAACTTCCAATTGTAGGCGGATTGGCTTATGGCAACTTCCCACTGGATCAAATAAATTATAAACAGGGCAATTATCACATTAGAGCCTACACCTTGTGGATGCTGAACTTTGAAAACCCAGCTTTTTTTAATAAAACTTTCTTCATAGGAGAAGCAATTGATAAAGAACTAAAAACACAGATTTCATACAAAAATACTTCGACTGATAAACAAGAAAAAATTGATGCAAGAGTCCAGTTTAAGGATGCCAACAATAAACCTTATGCTAATAAAAATGTAACCTGGCAGGTTGTTACCAGCTATACCGTAATTGCAAAAGGACGCGGAACAACTGATGCAAATGGGTTTTTAACCATCTCGATGAGCACAGCGCAGAAGGCAGAATATCAATTACAAAAAGGCGAGTTGGTTACAAGTATCAATACAACTGACAAAGATATTGCAAGCACGAGTTTCCAACTTAAAAATGCCATTATTAATAAAGATTTTCAATTCTTCCCAGAGGGTGGAAGTTTAATTGCAGGGCTTACCACCAAAGTTGCATTTAAAGCTATAAAAAGCGATGGACTTGGAATAAGTTCCAAAGGAACTGTAACCGATAATGATGGGAAACAGGTTGCTACTTTTACTGCACAGCATTTAGGGATGGGTTCTTTTCAACTTTTAGCAGAAGCCGGAAAAACATATAAAGCCAGCGTTACTTATGCTGATGGCACTACACAGAACTACAATTTACCAGCCGTTACAGAAAGTGGAATCGGCATTAATATAGACAATAGCAATCCTGATAATATCACTGTAAAAATTGCTTCCAATGATGGCTTCTTTCAGCAAAATCAAGGCAAAAAGTTTTATTTGGTTGCTCAAAGTAAAGGTGTAATCTGTTATGGCGCACAAACTGCTTTATCCAATAAAGAATATACAACGTCTATATTAAAATCTAAATTTCCAGCCCGAATTGCGCAGTTTACTCTATTTACCGAAAACGGGAAACCATTGAGTGAGCGGATTGTATTTGTACAACACAAAACAGGTTTAACAATTGGTGTAACGAGTCCTGTTGCCAGCTATGGAATCAAGAAAAAAGTTAAAATAAATGTTTCGGCAAAAAAAGATGGCGCTCCCGTAGAAGGCAGTTTCTCTGTAGCAGTTATTGATGAAACAAAGGTTCCTTTTAATGATGATGCTTCAAGCACAATTTTAACAGGCTTATTGTTAAGTAGCGATGTTAAAGGTTATGTAGAAAAACCAAATTATTATTTCAATGCACCTGATGCAAAGAAAAACGCCGATCTTGATGTGCTCTTACTTACCCAAGGTTTCCGCAGTTTTGCCTATACCGATGTATTAGCCAATAAGTTGCCCAAAATAGATTTCTTGCCTGAGCAGGGAATTCAGATTGCAGGTATTTTGAGAATGGCGAATGGAATTCCTGTTAGAAAAGGCGCTTTGCTGTTAACCATTCCAGATAAGCGCTTTAATTTAGAAGGCACGACAGATCCAGTTGGGAATTTTAAATTTCAGAATCTGGTTTTCAATGATTCTTCCAAAGTGACCATTTCGGCGAAGTACAATGTAAATTATAAAGCCATGGTGGTTAGTCTTACCGGCTCGCCAGTTCCTGCAATTAGCGGAAATTTTAGCGCCCCCGATGAAGTATTAAACATTGATAGCGCACTAAATACCTATCTTGATAACAGTAAAAGACAATACGCTTATTTACATACTTTGAAAGATGTAGTTATTAAGGCCGCAGCTATCCCGAAGGTAAGTCATAAAGATTATCCGGCACTTTCTGGATTAAGCCAAATGGCCGATCATGAAATTTCTGGCGATCGTTTACAGGGTTGTAATCTGCTGATAAACTGCTTATCAACCATGCTTCCTGGCGTTACCTATATAGATAACATTTTTTATGTAACGAGAGATTATAATGCAGGTGGAAGAATTCCGATGGGGATTTTTATTAACGGAATGAACGTTGATGCCAACCAAATCAACACGCTAAATCCAAATGAAATAGAATCAATTGAAGTATTTTTGAGAGATGAGCTTGGCTTGGTAAATAGAGCAAACAACATTAATGGCGTAATTGTGATCAACCAGAAAAAAGCACCAAAGGGAACCAAAATTTCTAAGGCACAGCTGATGGATATGTTACCAAAAAATTACGAGGTAACTTTCTCTCCACAAGGTTATAGCAAAGAAAAACAATTCTATTCGCCAAAATATGATGCACCAGCAAGCATGAATAGAAATGATTTAAGAACCACTATTTATTGGAATCCGAAGGTAGTTACCGATGCAACCGGAAATTCATCATTCGAGTTCTACAATGCAGACGGACGCGGACAATACAAAGTAATTGTAGAAGGTATTGATGCAAGCGGAAACGTGGGAAGATCTATTTTTAGATATACGGTGAAGTAAAATACTTCGTCATTCTCAGCTTTTAATGGCAATCGCTCTCGCAGGAGTCACTTTAGGTTAATAATTTTGACTATGCTTTATTTCGCATTAAGATTCCCGCATATGCGAGAAAGACGGCGAGGCTGTGCGATTGCGTTCTAAACGCCACGTCATTCGCAGCTTTAACTAGCAATCGCTCCCGCAGGAGTCACTTTGGGATAATTATTTACCATGCTTTTATTTCGCATTAAGATTCCCGCATACGCGAGAATGACGATGTGGCTGTGCGATCCGCCGTTCTCAATGCCACGTCATTCTCAACTTTAACTGGCAATCGCTCCTGCAGGAGTTCCTTGGGAAGAATGATTTAACTCTGCTTTTATTTCGCGTTAAGATTCCCGCATACGCAAGAATGACAATATGGCTGTGCGATCTGCTACCAAGAGATTAGTTAACCTGATGTGGAAGTGGTTCGCCTTTTATACCAGCAAGAATATTTTTAACAATAATTTCTGCCATGGCATTTCTAGTTTCTTGAGTTGCCGAACCAATATGAGGCAACACCGCTACATTTTCCATATTTAACAAAGGATTATCTGCGGACATAGGCTCGGGATTGGTTACGTCTAAACCAGCTCCCCAAATAATACCTTGCTCCAAAGCCTCCGTTAAATCATGCTCATTATGAATACCGCCTCTTGCCGTGTTGATAAAAATAGCTTCTCGCTTCATTTGTTTAAAAACGTCCAGATTAAATTTATCTTTCGTTTCATCTGTTAAAGCGGTATGAATAGACAACACATCACTTTGTGCCAAAAGTTCTTCAAAAGAAACATACTTGGCACCAATTGCTTTTTCAGCTTCCTCATTATTGCTTCGGTTGTGATAAATAACAGGCATTTGGTAAGCTCCAATACATTTTTTCGCCATTTCTAAACCTATTTTTCCCATTCCGAAAATACCAAGGGTTTTTCCATTCAGCTCAATTCCAAGTTCTGGAGTGGGCTCATAATTTTTCCATTCTCCCTTTAAAATTTTCTTGTGCAGATAAAATGCTTTTCTAGATACAGCTAACATTAACAAAAAAGCAGTATCTGCAGTTGCTCCACTTAAAACACCCGGTGTATTGCCAATTGCAATATCCAATTTATTGGCTTCTTTAACATCTACTTGATCAAAACCTACTGAATGTAAAGCGATTACCTTTAAATGTTTACAGGCATTTAAAAAGTCTGCATTAATTTTATTCGGACCTACACTAATTAAACCATCCTGATTTTGACAAGCCTCAATTAATTCTTCCGAAGTGATTTGTCGATTTTCTTTCCACTGCGTTACTTCGATGTTATTTTCTTCCAATTGCTTTAAACCAATTGGCGCTATATTTCCGCTGATAAATACTTTCATCCTGAATTAACAATGTAATTTTTAAGCTGTTTTTAATAATCTGAATTATGATAAAATAGATACATCATCAAAATTAAGGCACCGTAACATTCAATTTTTGAAAAGTATGCGCACTAAAATAACCTAAAGCATTGTTAGAAATGTTAGAGGTTGGATTTGCTGGAGTAGTACCTTGATTTGGCCCACGACCCGATTGCTGACTAAGTGCATACCAATAATCGAAAATGTTGCTATCTATACACTCCATTTCAATACTAATTTTATCACCCGTTTTTAATCCCTTATCATCGTCATCGTTTTCTGAGTAATACAATTGTGTTCGCAGTTTATTCCCATTCGTTAACCGATCGTTGCTTACATAAATGCGCTTCGAAAATAAATCGTTAACATATAAATTGAAGTGATAAAAATTGGTCTCATTTACTGGATCAACCAAATAAGCAGCGGCTATTTTACGTTCATTTCCAAAAAAAGAATTGGTCGTTACGCCAATAGAATCGAGTTTTACATTGTTTGGCATTTTAGAGCTTGCTGTGTAAATTTTGCCATTCACATTAACATTTAGGCTATAAGTATTGCCTGGAATTCCACGCATAGCTTGAACATAAACCCCCGCAGCTTTTTCTATAAAAGTATATTTACTGCCTTTATCATCTGTAACAATAACTGTTGCACCAGAAACCTTCGGGAAAATATTTTGATCACTATATCCTACAGTTTTGGTAATCAAAATCTGCTGATCAGCAAGTTTATCAGTGATCTTACCTTCAATTACAATTTGGGTTTCTGCATTATTAGTATCTACTTCGATAATCTTTTTACAGGAAGCAAATAAGCAACTTAAAATAGAAAAGTATATAATTAATTTCTTCATCTCTAATTAAAATTTAAAATTCCAGGTAACAGAAGGAATTAAACCAAACAATGAGGTTTGCTCTGCAACAGTTCTACTTGGATCTTTTGGGTCATTTATAAACTCTATGGAATACGGATTTTTACGAGCCAATGCATTATAAACTCCAAAGTTCCAGCTGGATTGGAATCTACCCGTATTTTTCCCTTCGAGTGTTGCACTCAAATCTAAACGCATGTTATAGGGCATTCTACCTCCGTTTCGCTCTGTGTAGTAATAGGCAGTTTGATTATTAATAACATATTTTCCTGCCGGAAAAGTAACCGCATTACCTGTACTGTAGATAAAGCTGGAAGAGAATGTCCACCGTTTGTTTAGATTGTAAATACCCACTACAGATATATCGTGGGTTCTATCCTGTCTCGCCGGGAAGTAATTTCCGTTATTCAACGCCGCAAATTTCCGTTCCGTTCGGGATAAGGTATAACCTACCCAACCGTTAAGTTTCCCAAACTTCTTTTTAAAAAACAACTCTAAACCATAAGCTCTGCCCGATCCGTAAAGCAACTCAGATTCTACATTTGAATTGGCCAACAGTTGTGCCGCGTTTTTATAATCGATTTGATTTTGAAGCCATTTATAATACACCTCACCAGAAAATTCATAATTATTTTCGTCTAGATTTTTGAAGTATCCCAAAGCAACCTGATCTGCAATTTCTGGCTTGATGTTGTTGCTGCTCAATACATATTGATCTGTAGGCGAACTCGATGTGGCATTAGTTAAAATGTGGATATTTTGAGTATTGCGATTATAAGATGCTTTAACAGAATTTTCCTCGTTAAATAAATAACTTACCGAAAAGCGAGGCTCCAAATTAAAGTAGTTTTTATAGAATTTTCCGCTAGCAACATTTTCTGTAGAAAGGATATTTCCTGAAGCGCTATACTGACTAAAATTGCCTGGACCTAATAATGAAAATGCAGCCAAACGAACGCCGTAAAGGAAATTAAGTTTATCTGTTACTGCCCATTCATCAGACACATAAGCAGCGGTTTCCAGGCCATAACGTTTCTCTTGTGTTAAGGAATTTACTTGCGATTCTTGACTGGTAGTAATATCAATTGGAGATATACGATGATGTGTAGCATTTAAACCAAAACGAAGGGTATGCTTGTTACTGAAATATTGAAAATCTTCCTTAAAATTAAAATCGCGAACTAAAGATGTTGCCTTGAAATTGGTTACATCATTAAGCAACCGAACCGTGTAATTATAGTTGTTGTAAATTAATGATGTATTAGAAAATAAGCGATCACTAAAAATGTGGTTTAAACGAATGGTTGTCGTTACATTGCCCCAATTGTTCTCGAATAAATCTTTAACTCCTATATTATCCTTCCCAAAGTAACCGGAAATGTAAATGGTATTTTTATCGTTGATTTTATAATTCGCTTTTGCATTAATATCGTAAAAATTTAATGTACTTCCGTTGATAGATGAATCTGGCGAAGCCCTTAAAAATAAGTCAATATAGGTTCTTCGGAAACTCACCATAAAAGAACCTTTATCTTTTACAATTGGTCCCTCGGCTTTTAAACGCGAAGCAATTAAGCCGATTCCGCCCTGAAACTTAAATTCTTTATTGTTTCCATCATCCATTTTAACATCTAAAACAGAAGATAACCGACCGCCGTATTGTGCTGGCATTCCACCTTTGTAAAGGCTTACATCTTTAATGGCATCGGCATTAAATGTAGAAAAGAAACCAAGTAAATGTGACGAGTTGTAAACGACTGCTTCATCTAAAATAATTAGATTTTGATCGGCGGCGCCACCACGAACATAAAAACCTGTGTTTCCTTCGCCTCCCGATTTTACTCCTGGAAGTAACTGAATGGTTTTAAGAATATCTTTTTCGCCCAACAATACTGGAATACTATTCAGCGATTTCATATCTACTCGCTCCAAGCCCATTTGAGCGCTTTTTACATTTTCATTTTTGCGATTATTGGCGCTTACAGTTACTTCTGCTAAATCGTTTGCCGTTTTTAGCTCTTCATTTAACTTGAGATCTTTAGTTAAATTAATGGTCTTATTAATAGAAAGATAACCTGTGTAGCTAATGGTAACGGTATAATTTCCTTCGGCCTGAGTTAAAGCAAAATAACCATAAGCATTTGTCAATGTACCAGCAGTTGTTGCGCCTGTAATTTTAACTGTTGCACCAATTAAGGTTTCGCCAGTTCCGGCATCGCGAATGGTACCACTTAACGTATATTTATTTTGAGCCGAAGCAGAATTTACAAGAAATAATAGTAGAAGAAGAGGAAAGTAATATTTTATGGGCATACCAGCTAAAATCTATTTAAGAGTTGGATTCCAAATGTACAAAATACAATCTCTTTTACGTAAATGAGTTGAAATCTTATCATAAATTCCATTTAAATATGCTCTTTTCGCATTAAAGTTCCTTCCTGCGATCGTTATTCTCGGCGCCTCGTCATTCCCAATCTAATTGGGAATCGTAATGCTTTAGCTATGCTTTTGTTTAAATAAAGGTGTATTAAGATTCCCGCCTGCACGGGAAAGACGAAGTGGCTATGCGATCGTTATTCTCGGTGCTTCGTCAGTCCCAAATTGTTCCGGAAGTTATCGGTAGGGAGTCTTAATGCATTTAAATTTCGTTTTACTATTTCAATTTTATCAACTGAAAATAACTAAAATTATAACCTCCGTTAGTGGTATTAAAACGGACAACTTGCTTACCTGCCTTTAGTGGAATATTCTTTACTTCAAAAACACTAAATTTCTTTAAACCACCAGTATTTGGAATTGAAAGGCCTTTAACTACCGCTTCTTCATCAATTAAAATTGAAAGTTTTCCCTCATTTTGATCAGAAGCAGTACTTAGTTTTAAAGAATAGTTCCCCTTTTTAGCAACTTGAACGGTATATTGTAACCATTCGCCTTTTTCAATACTGTTTACAAAAAACTTATCGCTTTCTAAAGAATCTTTTGCAATGTCTACACCATCATTCCGATATATTCTTCCTTTATTTCCTGCACCTCTTTTGTTGGTTGCTACATGATAATCCGCCGTATCTAAGTCAAAATAGGCTTTTCTATTTCTGCCGAGATCATAATCAACGGCATAAATAATCGTATTATTCTGAATAAGATTTGCTTTGAATGGTGTAGTCGAATCCGTGAAGGGCTGACGGATCATTGCATCAATTACGTCTTTATGAATAATGGTATTTTCTACTTTTGCATCTTTTGCCAACTCCATTAAGCCTTCGTACACATCATTTGCATTTGGTTTTTCTCCGCCATTATTTAAATAATTAACCAAGCTATTGTATTTTGGGTTCGATTTTATTTCCATCGGATTATTAAATCCAATCTTTTTTAATGGCCACCAAGACCAACCGATATTGTTCTTTTCTAAAAGCTCAATCGCATCTGTAAACCAAACGTTAGAATTTTCGCCAGTTTCGCCTAACCAAATCGGAACGTTTTGCTCGTCTCTGGCCTTTAGCATTCCAGCAATGGAAGCCTGATCATTATAGTTCCAATACTTATGATAACTTAAAACCATATTCTTATCCCACAGCGGAAAAATACCATTGTAATTATTGCCCCAACCATTCCCCTCAATTATTATAATGTGTTTCTGATCTACCTCACGAATGGCTTTTGTAATATCAACCATGAGTTTTTTTAAGGGTTCATTTAATTTTTCTTTGGTTCCGTTTTTATCTGCCTCTGGGTTTTGAAAGCCATAGTTTGGCTCATTTAAAATATCATAAGCACCAATATATGGTTCGTTTTTGTATCGTTCCGCAAGCTTAACCCAAAGTGCGATTGTTTTTTCCTTATTGGCCTCACTATTCCAAAGAGAAGGTTTTGAAGCATCTCGATCTGCAATATTAGTATCATTTCCTTGTCCGCCAGGCGCAGCATGTAAATCCAAAATCAAGTACATTTTATTTGCTTTGCACCAAGCGAGGAGACTATCGGTTAATGCAAACCCTTTTTCCAACCATGTATTTTTGCCAGCAATTGGTTCTTTATTAGTTGGTAAAGTATAAAGATTATAATGCATGGGCAAACGAACAGAATTAAATCCCCATCGTTTTAAAGAATCAAGATCTTTTTTGGTGGTGTGATTGGTTAACCAGGCATCGTAAAAGGCCGAAGTTTGCTGAGCGCCAATAAGTTGCTCTATTCGTTCTCGAATTTTATATTGCTGTCCATCTTTATTAATTTTAAGCATATAGCCTTCTTGCAACATCCAGCCACCCAAACCGATTCCGCGAAGTAATACATTTTCTCCTTGTTCGTTTACAATTTGTTTGTCTTTGGCTGTTAAAAAGCTTTGAGAAAAACTATTAAAAGAAACAATGCTGAAGATAAAAAACCACAGAGAGGGTTTTAATTTGAGTTGCGGGATTAACATTTGGGTTAGAGATTTATTTATGCCAAGATAGGTAAACCTAGATGCGGATTTATTCTGTAACTCAAATTTTATGATCCGGAAGATTATAAAAATGAAAGCATTAAGATTCCCGCCTGCGCGGGAAAGACGGCGTGGCTGTGCGATCGCTGTTCTAGGTGCTTAGTTATTCCCAGTTTGTGCAGATAACTATCGGAAAGGAATCGTAGTGCGTTTGAATTATATTTTTTTCGTATGAAGATTTCAACCTACTCTGGAAGGACGAAGTGGCTGTGCGATCGCTGTTCTAAGCGTTTCGTCATTACCAGCTTGTGCAGATAACTATCAGAAGAATGCGCTTTGTAATAAAATTAAGACTCTATTTTTTCAACAAATATGGCTCAACTGCTTTTCTCCAAATTGCATAGCCTTTAGCATTCATGTGCAACAGATCTCCAACAAATAACTCGGGTCTTAAATTGCCATCTTTAGTAAGCATTAGTGGAAATACATTTATAAAAACCGTGTTTTTTTCGCCTTCCAAAAACCTCTTGATTAATAGATTTGAAGCCACAGCTTTTTCTTGAAACTTCGCTCTGCTTGGGCTAGGTTTAATGGAAATATAAGCAATTGGTACATTCGGCAGTTTAGCTCTAATTGATTGATAAAGCCTAACCGTTCTATTTAAAACGCTATCTGCCGTAGTTTTTTCATCTGGCAAATCATTTTCGCCAACATAAATTACAATTTGGCGAGGTTGATAAGGAAATACTAAATCATTTAAATAAAAGGTAATATCATTGGTTACTGCGCCACCAATTCCTCTGTTTAAAGCATTGTATTTTGCAAAAACCTGAGTTAAATCATCCCATTTCCGAATGGATGAACTGCCAATAAATAAAACAGGATTTACTGGAGGTTTAAACATTTTATCGTAATTCTTGATGGTTTGTACATCATCCCAAAAATTGGGTTTATTTTGAGCAAACGAGTTAATAAAAACCAGCTGGA
This sequence comes from Pedobacter fastidiosus, assembly GCF_014306625.1. Lineage (GTDB taxonomy): Bacteria > Bacteroidota > Bacteroidia > Sphingobacteriales > Sphingobacteriaceae > Pedobacter > Pedobacter fastidiosus. The sequence continues at coordinate 418,083 of NZ_JACRYL010000001.1, read as the reverse complement.
AAAGTATAAAAGCTAAAAGATATTTTTTCATTTTTATTTTATGTTATGGAGCGCATACGTTTGAAATTAATAATTTTTAATCTAAATATTGTTTACTTAAAAAACCTATCAAATATTCAATTTCTGATGTAAACTGTTCAAAAAGATTGTTCCCTTTCAATTCTTCCAGTGTTTCTACTTTCTCAATTTCGGCAGCAATTTTAGATAGCTTTGTTAAACCTGCAGAAACAGATGTACCATAAACTTTGTGCCCTAATAAATTAATACTTTCTAGGTTTTTATCAGAGATATCGATTCCTAAAAGTGCAACAGATTCTTTAAGTTGGCCAATTGTTAAAGTAACTATTTTCTTGAGCTTATCGGCATTTTGGCCATAATAACTTCTTAATCTTCCTGGGTCGAAATGGGCATCATCATTGGCTTGAAACTGAAGTGTAGTTGCTTTTTCTTCCTCTCCCTTAAGCAACCATTTGTTTAAAACTTGCCCAATGGTATCTTCCATTATGGGTTTGGTAATAAAATCATCCATTCCAGCATCCAAACACTTCTCCTTTTCGCCCATTACATTACCTGCGGTAATGGCAATAATGGGTGTCTTCTTAGCATCTATTTTTCTAATTTCTCCAGTGGTTTCATAGCCGTTCATAATTGGCATCTGGATATCCATAAAAATTAAATCGGGGGCTTCTGAAGAAAAAAGTTTTAATCCCTCTAAACCGTTTTTAGCTTCAATAATCTTGTTTCCCGGAGAAATGTTATCGATTAGCGTTTTAGTTAAAAATCGGTTAACCTCGTTATCTTCCACAATCATTATTTTGCGTGGATTGGCTTCTGGCAGCATAAAGGTTGATTCATTTTCTTCCACTTTAATTTCTGCCTTTGTTTGATGAAGTCTACTTAAAATCCTATAAATATCGGGCATTTTAATTGGCTTAACCAAACGGTGATTCACCTGTAAATCCTGACAAGATTTAATCAAAGTTCCATCATCAGATGAGCTGTGTAAGAGAATGATTGGTTGCTTTTCATGCGTATTAAAAAAGCTGTTTCTAATTTTAGAAATCGTTTCCAAACCATCCATGTAAGGCATATGATAATCCATTAAAATAGCATCGTAACGTTTACCTTCCGATAAAAACTGAAGTGCTTCGAAACCACTTTTTGCCTCATCAGTTTTTATATTTTTCAGTAAAAGAATCTGGTTTAAAATGGTTCTATTGTTATCGTTATCATCAACAATAAGTACGCTCTTGATACTTTCTAAATTTTGCCATTCAATTTCCGGTCCGTTTTCTGCCTTTAACAAAACATCAAAGTAAAATGTACTGCCAACATCAGGCGTACTTTTCAACTTCAAACGACTATTCATCATTCGTAATAATTTATTCGAAATGGTTAAACCCAAACCCGTTCCGCCATATTTTTTTGTTGTAGAAGAATCTTCCTGCGCAAAAGCTTCGAATATTTTCTCCTGCTTATCAGGCTTAATTCCAATTCCGGTATCTCGAATACTAAACCTCAATAAATTATTTTCTTCATCCTGATTTAAAGATTCAATTTTTAATTCAATCTCCCCGGTTTCGGTAAATTTAGATGCGTTGCCTAAAAGGTTAATTAAAATCTGCTTTAGCCTAACAGAATCTGCCCAAACAAACCGAGGTAAATCTGGCGAGATATTTAACAACATTTCTAAGTTTTTTGCCTGAATTTGATAGGTTGTAATATCCGTTGCCTGAGATGCAATTTCATACAGATCACATTTATCAATATCGAGTTCGAACTTGCCAGCCTCTATTTTAGAGAAATCCAAAATATCATTTATAATGCTTAATAATGCATTAGCAGATTGATTTACGATGGTAAGATATTGCAGTTGCGTTTCGTTTAACTTAGTTTTTAAAACTAAATCCGTAAAGCCGATTACGCCATTTAATGGTGTACGAATTTCGTGACTCATATTGGCCAAAAATTCAGATTTGGCTACATTGGCTTGATCTGCTTGGATTTTTGCAATTTTAAGTTCTTCTCGCTGGTTTACCAAAGGCGAAATGTCTTGGGTAAACATCATCATGCCTCCAATATTTCCATCCAATTGATACCATGGGCGCATTTCCCAGGTGATGTAATGTGCCACCCCAGTTTCAGGATTTGTAAAAATATCTTCTTCCCTTCGATCTACTTTCCCGGCAAGAATTTTTACATGCCTTAATTTCCTTCCTTCATCCAAATTTGGAAATACCTCGTAATGAGAGGCTCCAATTACTTTTTTGCCTTGCAATTTATAATCTTCCATCCATTTTTGGCTAACCGCCAAATAGATCATATTATTATCAAGCATGGCGACCGCAGCCGGTGTATGTTCAATAAAGGCTAAGAGCCTGGCTTTTTCTAGGGCTAAATCTTTTTCAATCTCTTTTCTTTTGGTGATATCGGTAGAAATACCCAAATAACCAATTACATTACCCTCCTCATCCTTTATAGCGGTCGCATCAATAGAAACTGTTAATCTCGACTTATCCTTTTTGATAAATGTCCAATCGTTTTTTTCTGATTTACTTGTGTTTGCATAACCAATTAAAACACCAAAACCTTCAACTTTGTAGCCAAGTTCTGCACTTAATTTATTACCATAAGAAATCATCTCATTTTGATCGTGAATAATGGCGGGTGTATGCTTACCAATCATTTCCTTACAATCGTAACCCAACATTTTTTCGGCACCTTTGTTAAAAACGGTAATTAATCCATTAATATCGGTCGCAATAATGGCCACTTCAGATGCTGCATTTAAAACATCATCTAACAGTTTTTTAGATTCGTTTCTAGCAATGTCTGCCTTTTTATATTCGTCAATATCTTGAAACGTTCCGTAAGCACGAACACATTTACCATCAACAAAATCGCAATTACCCAAAGATCGAACCCAAAGCTCCTTACCCTTGGCCGTAATTACCTGCAATTCCAAATCCCATTCTGGGCCATTTTGAATCGAAGAATCTATCGCTTCTTTTATTTTAATCCGACTTTCGCCTTCTTTATAAAAATTAATTGCTGTAGCTAATTCTGGAACGTAATCTGGCTCAACTTCATGAATTTGCTTGGTCATGGCTGTCCAGTAAAGTTTATTCTTTACTAAATCCAGTTCCCAACCCCCAACTCTCGCAACGGTATTGGTTTGTTCCAAAACATCTTTGGTATGTTTTAGATCGATTTCTAAATTATATTGTTCGGTAATGTCTACAGCATTTCCAATTACGTAAGCTTCACCATTTATATCCTGCTCCAATACATTAGAAAACATCCAAATTCGTTTTGCACCTTGCTTGGTATTGGTAATCATTTGGCCACGAACATGACCAACATTTTTTATTTCGGCTAAGTAAGCTTGTAGAAAATCATGGCGTTCTTTTGGAACAATATTGAACAACCCTTTTTTATCGAGTTCATTTTTTGTGTAGCCCAAAATTTTAGCGCCAGCACTATTTACCGAGATAAAATTCCCTTCCAAATCGTGTGTACACATTAAACCCTGAGAGTTTTCGAAAAAAGTTTTAAACTTTTGCTCGCTGGTAAGTAAAAGCTGTTGCTGCTCTATCTCTACCGAAATATCACGGCCGATGGCAAAAATATTATTGGTTCCCTCTTCTATCGTAGCAACCCAATGAACCGTTTTATAGGTATCGCCTTTGGTTTTAAAACGATGGGTAAAGCTGATGCCTTTATTGTTTTCGCGAAGATTCCCCAGTTTACTTTTGGTAAGTGCTAAATCATCAGGGTGGATATAATCATAGAAGGATTTCCCCAGTATTTTATCATGATCCCAGCCTAGAACTTTTTCAAAGCTTGGATTAATCTTTTTCAGTTTTCCATTTATATCCGCAACGCAGATTAAATCATCAGATAATTGAAAAAGCCTTGCAAAATTTTTAAGTTCTTCCTTCTCGCGTCGCTCAACAATTAAAGAAATAGTTTCTCGGGCTAAAAGTTCGAGCGCTTCTTTTTGGTTATCGGTTAAAACTTTCGGTTTACTATCGATTACACATAATGTTCCCAATGCAAATCCGTTTGGATCTATTAGTGGAAAACCTGCGTAAAACCGAATATTAGGATCTCCAGTAACCAGAAGATTATCGTGGAAGCGATCATCTAAAACAGCATTTTCAACCTCCATAATTCGATCATCCAAAATCGTATATCTGCAAAAGGCTAAATTTCTGGGTGTTTCAGAAACATCTAAACCAACTCTAGATTTAAACCACTGGCGTTTTTCATCAACAAGGGAAATCAAAGAAATATCCGTCTCACAAATAATGGAGGCCAATCTGGTAATTCTATCAAATTCTTTTTCACTTAACGAATCTAGTACTTCATAGCCCTTTAACGCAGCTACTCTTTCTATTTCATTTTTATTCATTTACTCGGTAATAAGATAATAGGGGATAATTCTTGCAAGATACTTTGATAATTATTTACACCACATTTTGTGTCGATGTTTAATAGAGCTAATTGAAGTAAAATTTAAAATTGCTTGCTAAGTAGAAGCAATTAACTACAATTTAATTAAAATAAAAAAGGTTGATGCATAAATACACCAACCCTTGTAGAAACGAATTTTTTCAGCTATCAGTTTTCAATAAGCTTATTACTTATATTTTCTGTTAAGCGTTTAATTTTCAGATAGCTGCCTAAAGAATTCCCCTTTTTGTCGAAGAGAATTTCCAAATGACCTTTTGTTGCCTTTAGATTAAATTTCTCGCTTCCGTTAAGGTTTACAAAAAGATCTATATTTTGATCTAAAGGCAAATCGTTATGTAAAGTGCTATCTAGATATTTTTCCAGTTTTGCTGTTTTTTCTTCTGGATAATCAGCCTTAAAAACTAATTTGAAGTTCGAATCCATTGTAGAAACCGATAAACGATCCGCACTGCCATTACAGCCAAAGCTTAATGGAATAAATATGGTTGCGATTAAATAGATTAATTTGTTCATTTTTTTAATTATTAGGTTTATGATTAATTGCCTCCAGCTCTATTTTTAATATCATCGGTAGCAGTATTTCTTGATCTTGCAGATTTTACATTCTGGTTTCCAAAACTATAGCTCACACTAAAATTTGCTCTTCTGCTTGTGTATTTATTAACCACATTCATGTTAATATTTTGGTAAACCAACTTCCCTTCCCATCGATTGGTTAATAAAATATCATCCATATTTAACCTAAGCTTAAGCTTTTTATTTAACATGCTTTTTTGAATTCCTGCGTTTAAAGCATATTGATAGATTGTTGTTTGTTCTACTCCAGAAATTCGTGGAGAATTTAACCAGAAACTCACTTCAAGCAAAACATTGCCAGGTAAGGTAAAAGAGTTAGAATTATATAAATTTACAGCTACTTTACTTGCGTTGTAAGCTGCACCTTCAATGTTTCCATCTTCAAACTTATTATAGAAAATGCTGATGTTATTTTGCAGGCTCCACCAGTTTGTAATTTTTACAGGGTAATTTAAATCGGCAGAGTAGTTTTGAAATCTACCAAAATTCTCTCTGATTACGCTAATGACACGAGTTGCATCATCCTGTTTGCTAATCTGCGTAATCATATCTCGGGTATCAGAATAGCTTAAACTTATCGATGCTTCTTTATAACTGTAACTTACCTCGTAGTTGGTTGTAAATTGGGGTTTCAAATACGGATTTCCTTGATCTACAGCCAATGGGTCCATATAAAAAACGAAAGGATTTAGCTGTTGATAATTTGGTCTATCTACCCTTCTGCCATAAGAATAGCGGATGTTATTATTTTCGTTTAATTTTTGATTTACAAAGATTGTAGGAAAAAGCGATACATAATTTCGATCTACTTCTTTATTATCGGTGATTGAGTTCCCATTAGAGTGTGTTTGCTCTGCCCTTAATCCCAATTGAATTTGCCAAACCTTCCATTCTTTCGAAAAATTAGCATAAACTGCGTTAATGTTTTCTTTGTAAACAAAATTATTGGATTTACCCAAATCGTTTTGCCAAACCCCAGAAACAAATTGTTCTGAAAGGAAATCGTTGTTGGTTACAACATAGCTACTTTTTAAACCCGTTTCTATTTTCATGGTTTTGGATAAAGGCAATGTAAAGTCTGTTTTTGCAGCATAAACATTAATCTTTGCATCCGTAATATTCCTTAAGCTGGTTTTGTTGGTCGAACTGCCTGACGCATTCAAATAGTTTGCCAAAAAGTTTTCATCTTTCTTATTGCTGAAACCAGAATAATCTACATCGAAAGTTAAACTTTTACCATCCTTATTATAATCGTGTTTCATATTAAAGTTTGCCGTTAAATTACTCGCCGGCGAACTTGAATTTGCATCTTGTAATATGTAACTTAAGCTAGCGCTTCCATTTTGAACTGCATTGATATTTGTATTGCTAAAATTGGTCAGTTTTGTATTTACGGTATTCGCATCAACCATTACACCAAAAACTGTCTTTTCTGATGCATAATAATCTGCTCCCAATTTTCCTTGAAAACCTACTCCTTTATTTTTACGATCGAAATTTTGGGTTAATGAACTTGCCAAACCGTTTGATAATGTTGTTCTATTTAAATATGTATTGTTGAAATTCGATTTCCTAGCTATTGCTCCGTTTCCAAAAATATTCCATTTTCCTTCTCTATGATTTAGGTTTAAATTTAATCCACCCCGGTATAAATCGCTTGGCGAATCTGGCATAATTCCTTGTCCGCCGTTAAAAGAAACCGTACCGTTTGTACCATAGGCTTTATTTCTTTTCAGTTTTATATTTATAATTCCAGCGTTTCCAGCTGCATCATATTTTGAAGATGGATTGGTAATCAATTCAATTGTAGAAATTTGATCACTGCTCATATTGCTTAGCAAAGTGGTTACATCTGCGCCTGAAAGAAAATTTGTTTTCCCATCAATCATTACCATAACACCCGATTTGTTATTCAACTTTATTTGATCGTTTTGTCGATCAATCTGTACGCCCGGCGCTTTCTCCAAAACCTCTAAAGCCGTGCTTCCTGAAGCAGTAATGCTATTTTCGACATTCAAAACGGTTTTATCAATTTGATGTTCGATAAAAGGTTTTCTTCCTGATACACTTACTTCTTTAAGTTGTTTCGAGCTACTTTCTATCGTTATGTTTGGCAATACTAAATCACTCGAAATTGAAAATTTATCTGTTTTCTTGTTTTTGAATCCCATCATGGAAATGGAGAGTATATAATCTCCATTTTTTATCTGATCAAAAGCAAATGTTCCATCAGGCGTTGTCGCAATACTTTTAACTAGAACAGTATCTGGAAAAGTTAAAACTCTTACGATTGCAAAAGGCACAACCTCCGCTTTTTCATCTACGATTTTACCGGAGATTTTGTTCAATTTTTGGGCAAAGGAAACCCCACACACCAAAAGGCACGCAATTAGCATTAATAACTTTTTCATGATTTTGTTGGGTTAAGCTTTAATCGTCATCATCAAAAACAACGATTAAAGCCAAGTTTCTATTGATTTTCTTTGTTTTCCGTTGGATGATTTAATTCGTATTGACATTTCAAACCCTCATCAGTCATAATCCAAACGCTATAATCGTTACCGTCGTGTTCATTGTTATCACAGCTCCACGACCAGTAATTATTAATGTACCTATAAGCATCCTGCTTTAAAATTAATTTGGTGCCAACCGGAACTTCAAGGTTTAACCAAACTTCTTGGTTTCTCCAAATAGTTCCTTTTCTAAGCTGAAAACGAGGACTGAAAATCAGCGAAGATTCTTTTACTTCGTAGGCGTAACTTATATTTTGCGCATTTTGCAACGCACTTGGAAATGTTTTGCCTTGCGATTCGAATTTTTGGGTTAATCTGGTGATACCAGTTTCGCTTTTATTAATGTTGATCCGAATATTATTAGGCGAAACAAAAGGTCCATTTTCAAAATCTTCTACAACAATTTGATTTTTCTGATTCGAATTGATGTGATAAGCAACGCTGTCTTCCTTGCTAAAATATTTGCTTTTATCTATGTCAATAACATAACTTGGAAGTATTTTCAAATCAGTAGTTTGGGTTAATTCTGCATGCTGCTTAAACTCAGTAGAGATTTTTGCAGCTTGATATCCTGCTGTTGCAACACCTGCTAACCAAATAATTAGCAAGGCAAAAGAAAGTGTTTTATTAATTGCTTGTTTGTTAAAAGCAACACGGATAGAGAAAAGTACAAGCGCCAAAATCGGGATGAAAAACACCACGAAAGCACTCAATAAAATTATACCTCTATTACTATCGCTTACAATAGAAAAGGGGAAATATTCGTAAATACTTTCATCCCAAAACCCTTGAAAGGCCGCGAACCCAATAATTAAGGAAAGCAAGAATAAAACCCCGAAGATGATAATAACACCAGCTATAATTTTAAAAATTACCTTTCCAGTGCCTCCAATAAAGTGACCAAGCCACTCGAAGAATTCGCCGATAAAAATTCCAAAACGAGTAAATAAAGGTTGAGCATGTTTATTTACTTCTGATAAACGCTCTTTAACAGCCTGTAATTCCTCATCTAAATTTTTCTGGAAACCCTGTAAATTTGCAGGCTCACCTTTCATCTCCATTTTTTCGATACGAGATTTTGCTTTTGGCATAATCACCCAAAGAATGGCATAAACTAAAATTCCAGCTCCTCCAAGAAAAATGATCAACAACATTGCCAATCTAATCCATTTCGCTTCTGTATTTACGTAATGTGCAATACCGGCACAAACACCAGCAATTACACGCTCATCCATATCGCGGTATAATTTTTTCTCCGCGTATTGGTGCTGATAAGTTGTATTGATAATAGGCTCCTCCTCTTCTTGCTCTTCAGTGGAATCAAAATCCTGAACGCGACCCATTTGGCCAATTACCAAGTTTACATTGCTAGAATCTACAACTTGTTTTTTCTGTTCTTCCAATTGCTCCGTAAGCAATTCGGCAATTCGGTTTTCTATATCGGTTACAATTTCCAAATCATCCGCATGATTTGCAAAATGTTGTTTTACCTCAATTAAATAAGCCTTTAAGAGTTCGTAAGCACTTTCCTCAATATGAATGATGGTGTTGCCTATATTTATGATGATGGTCTTTTCCATTTCCTTTTTACTAATATTTATGAATTGGCTCCTTTTTGTGAAATACCTACAGCATAAGCCAGCTCCTGCCAGGTTTGATCTAATTGAGATAAAATTTCTTTCCCTAATTCAGTTAAGGTATAGTATTTACGCGGTGGGCCTGAGGTAGATTCTACCCAGTTGTAGCTTAACAAACCATTGTTTTTAAGCCTGGTTAATAATGGATATAGTGTGCCCTCAACCACCAACAGTTTTGCCGACCTTAATTCAGCAATAATATCAGAGGCGTAAATTTCTCCTCTCGAGATGATTGATAAAACACAGTATTCCAGAATTCCTTTCCGCATTTGTGTTTGCGTATTTTCTGCTATCATAAAACAAAGATATATGTTTTATACAATACTATGCAATACATAGTACTAAAATAAATCATAAAAAGTACTTAAACAATTGCATATCAATGCATTAATTTTAATATAGAATTTGAATATTTGATTTTTAAGCTGATAAAATGTACCAATTTCTATTTTTTTGAAAGCTCCGAAGGAGTTTATTTGGAACAATTTTAGTAATTCTTCAGTTGCAGTAGTCCTGCTTTCGCCGATAGTCTCGTAGAAAAAACAGGTGCTATTTAGCTCTTTCAGGTTTAGATTACTGACCAGTTGTACTGGGTTTTTCGGTCGGTGAGACACCAACAGATAGGTTAAAAAAAGTCTTAAGATTTATATAAAAGGAAGTCAAATCACTATTAATCGTCTGGAATTAAATCTATCTTTTCTGCGGAAATCCCTTAAATCAGCGGGAGGAAATTAAGAGATTAGGTAGTCCACTTTTTTCTATCGGTTGGTGTCTCACCGACCGATAGAAATTTAATATCCGGTTGAAACCCATTCAAGCAAAATTAATAAATAACCAAAGATTAAAAACAATTACCCTACAAACGCTATAGAATTAATATATTTTAATAATTTTGCGCAACCCTAATTTATTTTCATGAAAAAATCTATTGCGAGCATTGTTGCAGAGGCAAACCAAAGTGGCGAGGGCACGCTCAAAAGAACACTCGGCCCAATTAACTTAATTTTAATTGGCGTTGGTTTAACTTTAGGTGCTGGTTTATTTTCAATAACGGGCTTAGCGGCCGCCAATCATTCTGGCCCTGCAGTAACATTATCTTTTTTAATTGCTGCTTTAGGCTGTGGCTTTGCTGCTTTGTGTTATGCAGAGTTTGCCTCAATGATTCCGGTATCCGGAAGTGCCTATACCTACTCATATGCAACAATGGGCGAGCTTTTCGCTTGGATTATCGGATGGGATTTAGTTCTTGAATATTCTGTAGGCTGTGCAACAGTTGCCATTTCATGGTCGCAATATTTAACTAAATTTTTAGCAAGCTTGGGGCTTTATTTACCTCCTCAATTAACGCTTTCGCCTTTAGAAACCGCCAAGCTTGCAGACGGTTCTACCGTAAATGGAATTATAAATATCCCTGCTGCCTTGGTGGTTGTTTTAATGACAGCCATTTTAATCCGCGGTACAAAGGGATCGGCAATTGTTAATGGAATTATAGTTTTCTTAAAAGTTGGTGTTGTTTTGGTTTTTATCGCTTTGGGTTGGCAATATATTGATCCGGCAAATTATCACCCATACATTCCAGAAAACACAGGAACCTTTGGTCAGTTTGGTTGGAGTGGTGTTTTACGTGGGGCTGGATTAGTATTTTTCGTTTTTATCGGCTTTGATGCTGTTGCCGCATCTGCTCAGGAAACTAAAAATCCAGCTCGAGATTTACCTATCGGAATTATTGGCTCTTTGGTGGTCTGCACTATTCTGTTTGGCTTGTTTGGGCATGTTATGACAGGTTTAGCAAATTATAAGGAATTTGCAAATAGTGGTGCTCCAGTTGCAATTGCAATCGAAAAAACACCATACGGCTGGTTAAGTCAGGCTATTATTTTAGCCATTCTTATTGGTTATACTTCAGTAATTTTAATTGATTTAATGGCTCAATCGCGGATGTTCTATTCGATTAGCAAAGATGGATTACTTCCTAAAATGTTTTCTGACGTTCATTCTAAATTTAAAACGCCATGGAAATCAAATATCATTTTATGTGTTTTCATTACATTATTCGCCGCTTTTGTGCCCATGAATGTTGTTGGTGAAATGACCAGCATTGGTACACTTCTAGCCTTCTTGATGGTTTGTGTAGGAATTTTAATTCTTCGTAAAACTGATCCTGATGCCAAACGTCCTTTTAGAGTGCCATGGGTTCCGCTAATCCCAATATTGGGGATTCTAACCTGTATTGCTATGATGGTTTTCTTACCCTGGGAAACTTGGTTACGTTTAGCCGTTTGGTTAATTATAGGATTGGCGATTTACTTTTGGTACGGCAAAAAACACAGCAAGTTAAAATAGGAAGAATAAATTAAATATGAAAGCTAACAGACTGTGCACTATACAGATAGGCTGTCTTAAATAACAGATTGTGTTTACAACTTTAATAATCAGATAGATGTATAAATTCTGGTTTATAACCGTATAAATATCAGTTATTTAACAAAAAACAAAAGTTATCCACAATTCAACAATTTTTTATTTTTTTGGCTTAGGATTTGTTTTAAGAAAACTACCTACTTAAAACATTTGCCATGATTATTAAATTAGACACATCAGTTTTCAGGCTTGCCAGACAGAAAGCAGAAACTATAACAAAAGTATCTGAGCCCTTAACTAGAGCACAGTGGATTACTGCAGATAGAATTGTAATTGCAACAATGTTTATCGCCACAATTGCTGGTGCTATTTTATTTTAATGGCACAAGGTGATTAATCAAAACTCCTCTGCAATCATTTCTCTGTTCAAAGCTACTCCAGCTATTGTACCAGATGCGACTACGATAGATAGCGATCTGAATAATGACGCACAATCTCCTGCTGCATAAACGCCTTCAATTGTCGTTTTGCCAAAATCGTTAATTTTTATAGTTTTCAAATCCGTTAACTCACAACCTAAGTTTTGATAAAGATTTGAGTGTTGCTGAATTTCAGGTCGAGCATAAATAGCTTTTAACTTTAACCTTTTTCCACCTTGAGATACAACATTTTTTAAATGTCCATTCTCATGCTCCATTTCAACAATTTCATTTTCTACCACCGAAATAGATTTTGATTTAAGTTTATCCAATTGAACATCCGTAAACTGCGGTTTCCCATTGGTTAAAATAGTCAAATCTTTATTCCAGTTGTAAAGATTTGAGGCCATCTCAAAAGCATGGTCGCCATTCATTAATAAACCAATCTTTTCATTTTTTACTTCGTAACCGTGGCAATATGGACAATGGATTATGGAGATTGCCCAACAAGCATCAAACCCCTTAATATCTGGCATTACATCTTTTAACCCAGTCGATAATAGAATTTTTCGAGTGGTAAAAACTTCACCGGATTTTAGAGTGACGTTAAATCCACCTGAAATTTGTTTCGCAGATATTGCTTTGCCAGTAAAGAATTGTACCGTTGGGTATTTTAAAATTTCTGCTCTTGCCTGGGCCGAAATATCAGATGGCTTCTCTCCATCATGTGTTAAAAAATTGTGCGAATGTGGCGTTTGTGCATTGCAAGGCTTGTTATTGTCAATTATTAAAACTTTACGTAAAGCTCTACCCAAACTTAAACTTGCAGATAAACCAGCATAACTGCCCCCAACAATAATTACATCAAAATCCATATCAATACCTTTTGAACAAAAATCTGATTTTAATTTTTAAACGCAACATAATTGCATTAAAAAATTGTCATATTTTAAATTGTACTAGCGGTTTTTTCGGAAAATGGATGCTTTTATAAAATTGGAATAATAAAAATCTTCGCGTAAAAGTTCATATTGCTTAGAAAAATAAGGTCTCATTTCTACAAGTTGCGATGCCTCTACAACTGATAAAAGCTTAAAGAAGCGGTACATGGAGTTGAGCAATAATGATTTCCACCAATCTCCTATCCCATTGCCCAAACTAAAATCGACCAAAAACCAAAGTCCGTTAGGTTCTAAAAAACCATTCAATTTTTCAAAAACCATTACAGCTCTTTGCTCAGAAAAATTATCGAACAAAAATGGTGTAAGGATAACATCGAATAAAATTGACGATTCAAAGTCTTCTATCCCCTGGTTTATAAATTGCACATCGTTTTCAGCATAACTTCTTTTTTGCGAAAGTTGAATCATTTTTTCAGAGATCTCCACATAAACAATCTTTAATCCACTTGAATGGATTTTAGCAATTTCTTCGAGAATCCAGCCTGTGCCTCCGCCAACAATTAAAACCATCCTATCTTTTGGGAGATACTTTAACTGATTAATCTGTGCATTTACCTGCGATTTAAAAAACACCAATCGACTTAAAGTATCGTAGTGATTGGCTATTTTATCGTAGTTATTGAACAAGATTTTTTGGATTAAATGACTTATATTATCAATTGGATAAATTACTTACAATTTGGTTTTTATGCTTTAAAGAACAAACTGCATTCCAATAATTCCGCAAATTGCTTTAAATAAAATAAGGCCATCAATTACCATTAAATAATAAAGAATATTTTTTCTGCGATGCATGGAATAAGCTACATAAATGGTGAGCATAAACGGCAAAACATTAAAGAAAACCTGTGGAAAACCAAAGCCTTTAAAGTAGGTAAAAATACCGAGAGATATCAATCCAATAATTAATAGGGGAATTAATATGTTAAAAATTGTTCTGCGCAAGCCATATCGAACTACAAAAGTTCGAAGGTGTTTATTGCTATCTGTTGGGTAATCTTTAATATCAAAAATAATTGCATTTACGGTGCAAAACATCCAATTTTTAATGAAAAGCCAAGTCCACAAAACAGAATCGTGATAGCCAATTCCAGTCTCTATTTTGAGCATGATAAGAGGCAAAACATTGGCGCAACAAGCCCAAACAAAGCCAATTACAAATGCTTTGAGCCAACCCGTACTGCGCAAATTGAATTTCAAAAAAGACTTTGGTAATAGTCCGTAATATAAGCCACCGGCAATTACGATAATTAAAATTGCTATCCAATAACTTGCAGGAAGTTTCAAAAAATTGTTAAAATTTTGATAAAGTAGGTTGATGGCAAGCAACATACAAATGGTAAATAGAATCCCCTGACTCCAGTTTATAAATTTTTTATGTACAAAATACCATTGATTTCTTGGGTTGGTAGCCGACGGTTTTGTTGACACCCTATTGTATGCGTAGGTGTAATAAATGGTTGGCGCAAGAAAAAGTAACAGAAAATAATTTAGTGAATTATATGGTAAGCGCAGTTGTTGAGTAGCTTCCAAAGTAAGCGCCACGGCCAACAAGCCCACAAAATAATTTCCAAAAAAAATGAAACGGATAATTTTATTTCCCATTAATTAAACGGCGGTTTTAATTAAAACTGACTTAGAACTGAAGGCCAATTTCGATATAAAAACCAACAAATACGGATTTGGTTTATTTTTAAATGGTTGATATTTTATCAAAACTTAAAATCAACAGTAAACTGCGCATAAAATACATTCTGGAGTTTTTCAGTATCGGTGCTTACAAACGTTCTTGTTTTATTTATGGTCGTAATTATAGTAGTGGTTGTGGTGGTTACAGGATTTCTTGGTATGGCATAAATGGGCAAAACTGTTAATCCCCATCGTTTTGTGTCGTAACTAATTGGAAGCGAAAATTCGTAATCTAACAGTTGAATGTGGCTATTTCCGCCAACTGTAGAGCTACTTGCAGAAAGCAATTTCTTTTTACTGCTTCTGGTTTTATAATCTTGATAAAAATTCTGTGTACCGAAGTTTGTGCTAAAACTTGGAGCAATTCCCCAAAAAGATTCATCATCAAAACCATCCAACAAAAACAAATGGCTCAAAGAACCGCTGATTAAAATATCGGTCTTTTTTGAAAATACAGTGCCAATTGACGCATCAATAGAAATAAAACCTGGGTCGTAAGTTAAACCAGCATCTATACTCCCCTTAATTCCAGAAGAAACTGTTGTGCTCGATTTATTATAGAATGGCTTATCGGCAAGGAAAGTTGCACTTAATTGATCAGAAATTTCTAGATTGTAACCTGCATCAATAGAAAAAACATCAAACACTTTATTGTTTGGCTGATAAGATGCACTCGCACTAATGTTAAATCCACTTTTGTGATAATAACCAATTTCGGCATTAAGATAGGGATTTGCCACAGTATCTTTTCTGCCATTATAAACCGAATTTGTTAGATAGCCAAGCGATGCTCGAAAATGAGATTTTTTACTTGAAGTGCTGTCGTTAGTGGTTTGAGCTAGGATATTTTGATGTAGAGAAAAAGTTAACAAAACACATAAAAACACAAGTTTTGCGTAAAATAGTTTCATAAAATTCAGTTTAGTTTTAGTTCGTTTTGGTCGTTTGAGTATCTTTTTTAGGAAAGGTTTAAAGAACCAAGACAACAATAAAAAACAAGCTGACCAAACCACTGTTAATAATTAAAACTTAAGTGAAATATTATGATGAATATGCTTAATAAACTAACTACCGTTAATAGGAAAGAAGGCAAAAACTTTTCGGTTGTTGGCGACACGTACAGAATCGTAATTACGGGTAAGGAAACCAATGGAGAATATGCAATTATCGATATGCTTGTCCCATCTTTGGGTGGGCCTGGTCCTCATGCACACCCAGATATTCAAGAAGCATTTTACATTTTAGAAGGAGAAATCGAAATTACCACAGAAGAGGGTTCTTACACTGCAACCGCTGGTTCGTTTGTAAACATCCCGAAAGGTGGCTTAGTGCATCAATTTAAAAATTTAAGCGAAAATTTAACGCACATGCTTTGCATTGTTACTCCTGCCGGAATGGAAGAAATGTTTGAAGAAATTGGAACACCCGTTGAAGCCAATGTATTTTTACCTCCACCAGAAATGAATCCAGAACTGATTAAAAAATTTGAAGCCATTGCGGAGAAACATGGCCAGAAATTATATCCGCCAGATTATTTAAAAGACAAATAACAACAAAGCCCTTCAAAATTCCTGAAAGGCTTTGTCTTTTCTAATGATCAAATTCTCCAATGTTCTTGGCAGAATCCTCATCCGAAATTATCTTTCTAACTTTCTTTTTATCTAGCCATAAAACCAGTGCAGGCAATAGGGTTAAATTAAAAATTAGCGCTACAAATAAAGTAATGGAAAGTAGTAATCCGAGTACTACAGTTCCGCCGAATGTTGAGGCGGTAAAAATTCCAAAACCAAAGAACAAAATTAAGGCAATGTGCGTCATGCTTACTCCTGTTTCCGTAATGGTATCGGTTACTACTTTCGGAACACTGAAGTTGGTTAAATTTAGCTCTTGCTGATAACGTGTTAAGAAATATATCGTTTGATCGGATGCCAATCCAAATGCAATTGTAAAAATTAAAATGGTTGATGGTTTTAATGAAATCCCAAAATAACCCATAATTCCAGCCGTAATAATTAAAGGGACAATGTTTGGCAACAGCGATATAAACATAATGCCCAAACTTTTAAATTGTGCAAGGCGAAGTAAGGAGATCAAGATGATGGCCAAACCAATACTTTCGAATAAATGTTTTAGCATATAATCTGTCCCTTTAGAAAAGATTACACTCGAACCCGTTAATTCAACATCAAATTTCGATGGGGGCAAAATACTATCAATTCGAGGTTTAAGTTCTTTCATAATTGCATCCAAACGTTTAGAACCAACATCGGCCATTTGGAAACTAATTCTTGTACTTTGATTTCCCCTACCTACAAAACTGGTTAAAAGACTGGCATTTCCTTTTCCGCCATTGGCGATATAAGCCAAAATAAAGTTTTTTTCTAAATTATCTGGCAGTCTAAAAAAGGCAGAATCATTATTATAGAACGCTTGGGTGGCATATTTCAAACCCATATTTACTGAAATGGAGCGAGAGAATTCTGGATAAGCAGAAATCATTTTTTCCATCTTCTCCATTCTTTTTAGGTTTGTTAAATTGAAAACGCCATTCTTCTTTTTGGTATCTACACTAACTTCTAAAGGTAAAATTCCTTCAAAGTTTTTCTCGAAGAATTTTAAATCCGTTAAAATTTCAGAGTTTTTTGGCAAATCATCAACCACATAACCATTTACATTGATTTTTAAAACTCCGATAAAAGCAATGATGGCAATGATTACTGTTCCTATGTAAATTAACGAACTTTTTTGTTGTACTAAAACATCCGTTTTAACCAATAACTTGTGTAAGAAGCCTTCTTCAACATGCGTTTGTGCTTTAAGTTTTGGCGCTGGCAAGTAGCTGAAAATTATCGGAATTAAACACAGACACATTAACCAGGTAATCATCACGTTTATAGAAGCTACGCTCCCAAACTGCATTAAAAGTTCACTGCCAGTAAAGTATAGAACACCAAATCCAATTGCCGCCGTAATATTCGCAATAAGCGTTGTAACCGCAATTCGCTCTATTGTTAAGCTAAGTGCCTTTTGTTTATCGCCATGTTTTCTGAGTTCATTTTGATATTTATTGAGCAATAGAATACTGTTCGGAATCCCGATGATTACGATAAGAGGCGGAATTAATCCGGTCAAAATTGTAAGTTCGAATCCGAATAAAACCAGCGTTCCAATACTCCAGATTACACCCATTACAACCACTAAAATCGGGAAAAAGACAGCGTAAAACTTTTTAAAGAAAATTAACAAAATAATTGCCGAAACCAAGATTGATAATCCAAGAAAAAGCACAAATTCATTACTCACCAATTTACTAACCGCAGTACGGATGTAAGGCAAACCAGAAATGTGTACATGGATTTTAGTAGATGCTTGAAAGTCTTTGGCCTTTTGTTCGATTTGTTTTAAAATCGGATTTCGTTGTGCTGTATTTAAAATTTTGGTATCAAACGTAATCGCCATTAAGGTAGCGTTTTGTTTATTGTAAACCAGTCCTTCAAAAAATGGTGTATTGTATAATATTTTCTTAATCGAATCCATTTCTACATCCGATTTAACCAAGCCGTTTGGAATGGCTTTTAAAGTGAATTTCTGGTTAACCGTATCCTTTTCCAGTTGGAAAATCCGACCAGAAGACAATACTTGTTTAATGCCTTTTAGTTTCTGGATGTCGTTAGAAAGCTGAACCCACTGATTGTAAACATCTTTTTTAAAAATATCTGGAGATTGAATTCCAATAACCATTACACTCCCATCTTCCCCAAACTGCTTCTTAAAAGCATTGTATTTTATGAAGGCACTGTCGGTAACGGGCAAAATTTTACTTCCTGTATAAGAGAGTTTTACATTCTTAGCCTGATAAGCCATGAATATGGTGCCCAATAAAAAAAATACGATGATTGCGATACGGTTCTGAAGAATAAATCTCGATAGCTTAACCCACATGTGCAGCTTAGTTTTAATAATAATATTTAAGGGCAAAACTAATCTTATTTATAAATGGTGATTACTTTTTACACATTTAAATTTGCACAAATAACATACTTTTGAAAAAATTGTTTTAATAAGAATGCTACACAAGGTTAGAGGGATTGTTTTAAAGACCACCAATTACAGCGAAAGCAGTGTAATTGTGCAGGTTTTAACCGATAAATTCGGCATGCAATCCTATCTGATTAATGGTGTTAAAAAGCCAAAGGCGAAGATTAAAATGAATATGTTGCAATCACTTCATCTATTGGATATGGTTGTTTATCATAAAATAAACACCAATATCCAGCGGGTTTCTGAAGTTAGACAAACACCGGTTTTTAAAACAATTCCTTACGACATTGTTAAAAGCAGTATTGTTATTTTTTTAAATGAAGTTTTATATAAAAGTATTCGTCAACAATCTGCTGATGATAGTTTGTTCGATTATATTTTTAATTCTGTTGCTTGGTTTGATGAAAGCGAAGAGTTTAACCCAAACTTCCACTTATCTTTTTTATTAAAATTAACTCGTTTTTTAGGGTTTTCGCCAAACGATAAGCGAAGAACAGATCAGATTTATTTTGATTTGCAGGAAGGGGAATTTGTTTCTCGACCGCCAATTCATTCTAATTATTTAGAATTAGAGGATGCTTTAAGGTTCATATCCCTATTTAATACGCCTTTGGAAAAAATTTTTGAGATAAAATTTACCAATACCCAACGAAGATTTCTTTTAGATAAGATATTGGTATTCTATACCTTACATACCGCATCATTCGGAGAAGTGCAATCGCATAAAATTTTGGAAACATTGTTAAGCTGAAAAAAAATAAAAAAGATTTGCGAAACAAGATTATAGCGCTATATTTGCATTCCCAAAAGGAG
>NZ_JACRYL010000001.1:397734-398359 GCF_014306625.1 Pedobacter fastidiosus | reverse complement strand
AGGGAAATTAGCTCAGCTGGTTCAGAGCACCTCGTTTACACCGAGGGGGTCGGGGGTTCGAACCCCTCATTTCCCACCAAAGCCTTTTAGTTTTAACTAAGAGGCTTTTTTTATGCTAAAATTTTACAGGAAATAAGCTCGAGTGGTGCTGAGCACCTCGAAATTTTAGTTTGGGGTCGTCCCGATCAAACATCGGGATCATTTCCCACCAAAGCCTTTTAGTTTTAACTAAGAGGCTTTTTTTATGCTAAAATTTTATCGGGAATCAGCTCGAATGGTGCTGAGCACCTCAGGTTTTCATCTGGGGTCGTCCCGATCATTTCCCACCAAAGCTTTTCAGGAAACTAAGAGTCTTTTTTATGATCCTTATTGGTGGTAATTTAGTTTCTTATTCTGACTTAAGTTTTCTAAACGCGACAGTAGCGATAGACCCGAATTTTTTCAATGAGGGCTTTAGCGAATGGCGGGACTAACATTAAAATGAATTACAGGTTTTGCTTTTCAAATGCTTTAAACCACTTATGAAGATTTGAGAAATATGGGTTGCACCTCATTTAAGAATAAGAAATTAAATGAACTTACATTTCTTATATGATAAAAAAAATTACTACAATTTAAAAAATCA
>NZ_JACRYL010000001.1:236777-397469 GCF_014306625.1 Pedobacter fastidiosus | reverse complement strand
TTCCTAGCTAAGACTTAAGTGAACTTACATGTCTTATATGGTAAAGAATTTGCGGTTACGGTTCTTAAAAATCGACCTTATAAGACATTTAAGAAAATATAAGCTGAATTTATTCCTGAAGAGTTGGAAAGATTTTCTAGCTAAGACTTAAATGAACTTACATTTCTTATATGGTAAAGAATTTGCGGTTAAAATCTTAAAAATCGACCAAATAAGACATTTAAGAAAATATAAGCTGAATTTATTCCTGCAGAATTGGGAAGATTTATCAGATAAGACTTAAATGAACTTATGGTAAAGAATTTGCGGTTACAATCTTAAAAATCGACCATAAAAGAGATTTAAGAAAATATAAGTTGAATTTATAATCCTGCAAATTTCAAGAAGATCCGCATATATGAATTTTAATAATTAGATTTTTGAAATAGTTTTTGAGCAACAGAAACTATTCGGTTGCCGGCTTTTTTTCTTCCTCATCTACTGGAACTTCAACAGTTGGATCAGTAATAATTTCTGCATTTCCATCTTCATCTTTCTTGGCAAAAAGAATTGGATACAACATCCACAATGCGCCAATAATAACCAGTGCCCCGGCCAACATTTGCAAATAGCGAGCCCAACTCACTTCGTTAGCGTCTAAAATTCTATATGCGATATAAGAAAGTATCCCTAAAACAAGAACTAAAACGGCTTTTTGTAATTTAAGTAGCTTAATCATGGAGTTTCTTTTTTAAGGTAATGATATGAAATAAAACAAAGATTAGTCCTATAAGTTCTAAAAGACCACAAAAATAAAAGCCATAAAGCACAAAATTGCGGTTGGCTGGATTAATAACGGCAACTATAGGTAATGCAACTACAGCGAAAATCATTAAGCAAAGCCCGATATTAAATAATTTCACGTTAAAAGTATTTACACCAAAACTACCAAAATTCAGTCAATTTTTTTAACTTTGCATCCTTAATTTTTTGAGGTACTTGATTGATGTATAGCGAATTTAAACAATTGGATCTTGCCAAAATAGGGCAAGAAATACTGGATTTTTGGAAAGAAGAAAACATCTTTGAAAAAAGCATTTCTTCTCGTCCGAAGTCTAATCCGTTTACTTTTTACGAAGGGCCACCCTCTGCCAATGGCATGCCGGGGATTCACCACGTAATGGCTCGTGCTATTAAAGATATTTTTTGTCGCTACAAAACAATTAAAGGTTATCAGGTTAAAAGAAAAGCGGGTTGGGATACACACGGCCTACCTGTTGAGCTTGGAACAGAAAAAGAATTAGGCATTACCAAAGAAGATATTGGCAAGACGATTTCTATTGAAGACTATAATGAAGCCTGCAAAAAAACAGTAATGCGTTACACCGATGTGTGGAACGATTTGACTGAGCAGATGGGTTATTGGGTTGATATGGACGACCCATATATTACCTACAAGTCTAAATATATGGAATCTGTTTGGTGGCTTTTAAAACAAATTTACGATAAAGGCTTAATCTACAAAGGTTACACCATTCAACCTTATTCTCCAAAAGCAGGAACGGGTTTAAGTTCTCACGAAGTGAACCAACCTGGTGCTTATCGCGATGTTACCGATACGACAATTGTTGCCCAGTTTAAAGCATTGGCTGATACTTTACCATCTTTTTTGCAGGGATTTGGCGATATTTATTTGCTGGCCTGGACGACAACACCGTGGACTTTACCATCAAACACAGCTTTAACTGTAGGCCCGAAAATCGACTATGTTTTAGTAAGAACTTTTAACCAATATACATTTCTTCCTTCGAATGTAATTTTGGCTAAAAACCTTGTAGCAAAGCAATTCAGTAAAATTTTCTTCGAAAGTAACGAAGAGGAAGATTTCACTAATTTTAAAACTGGTGATAAGAAAATACCTTTCCAAATTCTTGCAGAATGCAAAGGAACGGACTTGGTAGGAATTAAATATGAACAACTTTTAACTTACGCATTACCCTATACAAACCCAGAGAATGCTTTCAGAGTAATTTCCGGTGATTTTGTAACCACAGAAGATGGTACTGGTATTGTGCACACTGCACCAACATTCGGTGCTGATGATGCTAAAGTTGCCAAGGAAGCTGTTCCGGAAATCCCGCCAATGTTGGTAATGGATGATAATGACATCCTTGTTCCGCTTGTAGATTTGCAGGGTAGATTTACTAAGCATGTTGGTCCTTTTGCTGGCAAATATGTTAAAAATGAATACTACAATGAGGGCGAAGCACCAGAGAAATCTGTTGATGTAGAAATCGCCATCTTATTAAAAGAGGAAAATAAGGCTTTTAAAGTTGAAAAATACGTTCACAGTTACCCACACAGTTGGAGAACTGATGAGCCACTTTTATATTATCCATTAGATTCTTGGTTTATTAAAGTTACTGATGTTAAGGACAGAATGTTCGACCTTAATGAAACCATCAACTGGAAACCAAAATCTACTGGTGAGGGCCGTTTCGGAAACTGGTTAAAAAATGCCAACGACTGGAATTTATCGCGTTCGAGATATTGGGGAATTCCTTTGCCAATTTGGAGAACTGAAGATAAAAAAGAAGAAGTTCTAATCGGTTCGGTTGAAGAACTTTACAATGCCATTGAAAAATCTATTGAAGCAGGTTTCCAGAAAGAAAATCCGTTTAAAGGATTCGAAATCGGAAATATGTCTGAAGAGAACTACGATCTTATCGACTTACACAAAAATGTTGTCGATAAAATTATTTTAGTGTCACCATCGGGCAAACCAATGAGTCGCGAGAGCGATTTAATTGATGTATGGTTTGATTCGGGCTCAATGCCTTACGCACAATGGCACTACCCTTTCGAGAACAAAGAAACAATTGATAAAAACGAAGATTTCCCTGCAGATTTTATCGCTGAAGGTGTAGACCAAACTCGTGGTTGGTTTTATACTTTACATGCCATCTCGACACTTGTTTTTGATAAAGTTGCGTATAAAAATGTAGTATCCAACGGATTAGTTTTGGACAAAAACGGACAAAAAATGTCTAAACGTTTGGCCAATGCTGCTGACCCGTTCAAAACGATAAAGGAATATGGCGCTGATGCTACGCGTTGGTACATGATTTCGAATGCAAATCCTTGGGATAATTTGAAATTCGATAGTGAGGGAATTGCTGAAGTTCGCCGTAAATTCTTCGGAACGCTTTATAATACTTATGCATTTTTCGCTTTATATGCCAACATCGATAAATTCGAAATCGACAAAAATAATTTAAGCAAAGTAGAAGACAGAACGGAGTTAGACCGTTGGATTTTATCGTTATTGCAAACCTTAATTAACGAAGTTGATGAAAGTTACAACACTTACGAGCCGACAAAAGCAACTCGTGCCATTCAAGCTTTTGTTGATGAACATTTAAGCAACTGGTATATTAGATTAAGTCGTCGCCGTTTTTGGAAAGGTGAAATGACGGATGATAAACGTGCTGCTTACGAAACGCTTTACACTTGTTTGGAAACTTTAGCACAGCTGATGAGTCCTGTTGCACCTTTCTTTGCCGATTGGTTATACAGAAACTTAACCGTTAACGATCCAAAAGCCGAGCAATCGGTTCACTTAACTTTATGGAACGAGGCCGACCAAAGCTTAATCGATACTGATTTGAACGAACGGATGGTTTATGCTCAGGATATTTCATCAATGGTTTTATCATTGCGCAAAAAATCAAGCATCAATGTTCGTCAGCCTTTGGAGAAGATCTTAATCCCGTCATTGAATGGCGATTTTGAGCAAAAGATATCGAAAGTAGCTGATTACATTTTAAGTGAAACAAACGTTAAGCACATCGAGTTTATAACGGATACTCATGGAATCGTTAAGAAAAAGCTAAAACCTAATTTTAAATCACTAGGTAAAAAAGTGGGCAAAGATATGAGCTTGATTAAGGAAGCTTTAGAAAACGCTAATCAAGATGATATTCAACGCTTAGAAAACGAGGGTTTCTTAACCGTAGCTGGAAGCAATGATGTAGAATTTACCATCGATTTAAATAGCGATGTTGAAGTTTTTGCTGAAGATATTCCAGGATGGCAAGTAACCAATCTCGGTAGTTTAACTGTTGCTTTGGATGTTACTATTTCCGATGAATTGAAACAAGAGGGAATCTCTCGTGAATTGGTTAACCGGATCCAAAATTTGCGTAAAGAATTAAACTTTGAAGTAACCGATAGGATAAAAGTTAGGTTACAAAATGATAACTTAGTAGCTAATGCAGTTGCTAAAAACAAAGCTTACATTTGCGCCGAAATACTTGCAGATGAATTTGAATTAACGGATGAAATAGATAACGCAAACAAAATCATAATAGATGATGTTGAATTAAACATTTCAGTAAATAAAATATAAAGAAATCCATAAATTAGAAAATTAGATACGAACATGGAAAACAGCAACAAAACACGCTACTCAGACAGTGAACTACAAGAATTTAAAGAATTAATTCAAGATAAATTGCGCAGTTCTAAAGAAGAACTTAACTCGTTAACAACTTCTTTAAGCAACCCAAATGCAAACGGAACAGAAGATACTTCAGGTGCTTACAAAACGTTAGAAGACGGTTCTGCAACAATGGAAAAAGAGCAAATCAATCAATTAGCTGCTCGTCAGAAAAAATTTATTGATAATCTTGAAAACGCATTAGTGCGAATCGAAAACAAAACCTACGGAGTTTGTCGCGAAACTGGCAAACTAATTCCTAAAGAACGTTTACGTGCAGTGCCTCATGCAACCTTAAGCATGGAAGCTAAATTAAAGCAGAGTTAATGAAAGGCTATACAAAACCTTTAATTCTAATCTTTTTGGTTTTACTAGCCGATCAGCTGGTTAAAACTTGGGTTAAAACTCACATGTATCTTGGTCAGGAGTTTAACATTATTGGCAAATGGTTTATTATCCATTTTACTGAAAATAATGGGATGGCTTTTGGGATGGAATTTGGTGGTGAGTTTGGCAAATTGGCTTTATCATTATTCCGAATCGCAGCGGTTGCGGGTATTGGTTATGGCTTACATTATTTAATCAAGAATAAATATCATCGTGGGCTAATCTTAAATGTTGCACTTATTTTTTCTGGCGCATTAGGAAACATAATTGATTCTGTATTTTACGGAAAGATTTATGGTTACGAAAGCTGGTTTCACGGTCGCGTGGTAGATATGTTCTACTTCCCGATTGCTGAGGGACACTTCCCTACCTGGATTCCGATTTGGGGTGGTGATGAATTTGTATTCTTCAGACCCGTTTTTAATCTTGCAGATGCTGCGATTTCAGTTGGTGTGATCCTAATTCTAATCTTCCAGAAGAATTACTTTAAGGAAGATGTAAAAGATGATGTTAATATTAATAGTGAGATTGTAGAAGATTAGGAGAATTACGATTATAGACCCGATAGCTATCGGGTTACAAATTACGATTAGAATCCTAATCGCATCTATACTAAGTTTAACTTTGTCAACTTTAATAAGCAGTAGCAGAGAAAATTGACAAAGTTTTACAAGCCCATTTCTTAATTGAGATGGGCTTTTTTATTTTTAAGGCGGTCGTCATTGCTGACGAATTGGATAAGCTAAGTGCCAAAATCCTCAATCCTTAAACAGCAAACAAATTAAGTATCCAACAAAATAAGCCAATAAATCATAAACACTAAAATAAGTACCAAGAACAATACTCCAGAATTTGTTATCCTGCAACCCCAACCAATTTACATAATGAACAGCTTGTAAAGCTTCAATTAAGAAAGAGAAAACCAATACCCCCAAAGCAAGCTTCTTGTTATTCGTCTTTAAGAATATTCTTATAAAAGCATAAATCAAAACCACTACTAAAACATCACCACCAAAAGGCCGAATGTAGGCGTCGTGTAGGTACTTTGCAATTAAGATTTCGGTAATAAGAATTGCCAAAAAGATTAAGAGAAATTTTAAGTTGAACGTTAATTTCATCTTCAAATATATCAAATGAAATACTGTCATTTCGAGCGAAGCCGAGAAATCTTTGAACCATTAAACAAATATTTCTCAATGCGCTTTGTTAGTAGAAATGATGAGTCATAAATTATAGCAAAAAAAAGCCTCAACCAGAATGGTCGAGGCTTTGAATACTTTAGTTCGATTTATCGAATTTGGTCTTAAATGCCCAATAATAATCTAGCTGGGTCTTCTAATAATTGTTTAACGCGTACCAAGAAACCAACAGACTCACGTCCATCAATAATTCTGTGGTCGTAAGATAAAGCAACATACATCATCGGACGAATAACTACCTCACCTTTTTCAGCAACAGGACGCTCAACAATATTGTGCATTCCTAAAATAGCCGATTGTGGCGCATTGATAATCGGTGTCGACATCATTGAACCAAATACACCACCATTGGTAATGGTGAATGTTCCACCTGTCATTTCTTCGATAGTTAACTTGCTATCGCGAGCTTTTAAAGCCAACTCCAGAACAGACTTTTCAATTTGAGCTAAAGTCATGCTTTCTGCATTGCGAATAACAGGAACCACTAAACCTTTCGGTGCAGAAACTGCAATAGAAATATCAGCGAAGTTATTGTAAACCAATTCTTCACCTTCAATACGGCCGTTAACAGCAGGAAAATCTTTTAAAGCTTCGGTTACAGCTTTAGTAAAAAAGCTCATGAAACCCAAACCAACGCCATATTTTTCTTTGAATTGGTCTTTATATTTTCCGCGTAAATCCATAATCGGTTTCATGTTAACTTCGTTAAAAGTGGTTAACATTGCGGTTTCATTTTTAACGGCAACCAAACGTTTTGCAACCGTTCTGCGCAAAGGAGACATTTTCTCACGACGTTCAGTACGGCTTCCTGCTGGTGCAGGCGTTGCAACGGGAGCACTTGCTTTAGGTGCTTCTGGTTTTTTACCAGCTTCCGCTTTTACAGCATCATCTTTAGTAATACGACCATCAACACCTGTGCCTTTTACGGCAGCGGTATCTATTCCTTTTTCAGCAAGAATTTTGCCGGCAGCAGGAGATGGAGTTCCTGTAGCATAACTATCGCCAGATTTCTCTGCAACAGGAGCAGAAGTTTTATCTTCAGCAACAACTGCTTTTTCTTCAGCTTTAGGCGCATCAGCTTTTGCAGGAGCAGCGCCACCATCTTCAATTTTACAAACTACTGCGCCAATTGGTAGAGTATCACCCTCGGCCGCTATGGTTCTTAAAGTTCCTGCCTGTTCTGCAGTTAATTCGAAAGTAGCTTTGTCTGATTCTAACTCAGCAATAACCTCATCCATTTCAACAACATCGCCATCTTTCTTTAACCATTGTGATAAAACAACTTCCGTTATCGACTCACCAACTGGTGGAACTTTTATCTCTAAACTCATAATGTAATATATATCTTATTATCTTTTAACGATCAAATTTCAATTAACAATTATCAAACCTGCGTGTAATGCGAGGTACCTAATCTATTTGAACCAACTTTTTTGTTGCTTTTTTAGCAATCTCTTTTACCTCTTCAGTTACCGGAACTTCCAACGCTTTTGCCAAAATATAAGCTTGTTGATTAGCATGTTGTTTTGCAAAACCTGTTGCTGTACTGCTACTTTCTCTTCTCGAAATCACATCAATACCTTTCAATGCAGTTTTGTATAATTTACGGAACAAATATGGCCATGCGCCCATGTTCTCTGGCTCTTCCTGTACCCAGAAAATATCTTTTGCGTTTTTATATTTTATCTTAATGGCCTCCATTTGGTCAACAGGGGTTGGATATAATTGCTCCACACGTACAATAGCTACGTGTTTCAATTTATCTGCCTGCTGTTTCTCCAACAATTCATAGTAAATTTTACCGCTACAGAAAACAACTCTTGTTACATCTGCAACTTTTACATTTACATCATCAATTACTTCTTTGAAACCGCCATCTGTAAATTCTTCTAATTTTGAAACACAAGCCGGGTGACGCAATAAGCTTTTCGGTGTAAACACAATTAAAGGCTTACGGAAATCGCGTTTAAACTGGCGACGTAAAACATGGAAGAAGTTTGCTGGCGTTGTACAGTTTGTAACTTGCATGTTGTAATCTGCACAAAGCTCCATAAAGCGCTCAATACGTGCCGATGAATGCTCTGGACCTTGACCTTCGTAACCGTGAGGCAATAACATGACCAATCCATTTTCACGTTGCCATTTTGTTTCAGCACTCGCAATATATTGGTCGACAACAATTTGCGCTCCGTTAAAGAAATCTCCAAATTGTGCTTCCCAAATGGTTAAAGCATTCGGGTTGGCCATTGCATAACCATATTCGAAACCTAAAACACCATATTCTGATAAGTGCGAATTGTAAATATCAAACGGCGCTTGTTGGTCTGAAATGTTTGCCAATGGCACATATTCTTCCTCGCTATCTTCTAAAGTTAATACCGCATGGCGATGAGAAAAAGTTCCTCGTTCTACATCCTGACCACTTAAACGAACACGTTTGCCTTCTGATAACAAAGTACCGTAAGCCAATTGCTCGCCCATTGCCCAATCGAAAACGTTGGTTTCGTTAACCATTTTGGTGCGTTCGCCAAATAATTTTTCAATTTTTTTGAAAAACTTTCTATCTGCTGGTAAAGTAGTAATGCGTTTACCAATCTCTAATAAAGTAGATTTTTTAACTGCCGTAACCGGAGAAGTTTCAAAATCTTTTGGAGTTGCCATCCGTAAATCTGCCCAAGCACCACCAAATTTAACTTCGGTATTTCCAGCTACATATTCTTTGGCTTCATTTAAGCGCTCTTGCAAAATTCCACGGAAATCTTTTTCCATTTCTTTTGCCAATCCAGCTTCCAATTTACCTTCCTTGGTTAATTGCTCGATATATAATTCCCTTGGATTAGGGTGTTTTTCGATTGTTTTGTATAATAAAGGCTGAGTAAATTTAGGCTCATCCGCTTCATTATGCCCGAAACGACGGTAGCACAAAATATCAATGAAAACATCGTTTTTATATTTCTGGCGATATTCCATTGCCAGATTAATTGCATAAACCAAAGCTTCAGGGTCATCACCATTTACATGGAAAACTGGTGATAAAGTTACCTTTGCAATATCTGTACAGTAAGTACTGGTACGGGCATCTTTGTAATTGGTCGTAAAACCGATTTGGTTATTAATCACTAAGTGGATTGTTCCACCAGTTTTATAACCTTCAAGTCCTGCCATCTGAATGACTTCATAAACAATACCTTGTCCTGCAACTGATGCATCACCATGAATCAAAATCGGCGCTAAACGAGAGTTATCGCCACCATATTTGAAATCGATTTTCGAACGGCTCATGCCTTCAACCACACCATCAACGGTTTCTAAATGCGATGGATTTGGACATAAACTTAAGTGAACGCTTTTACCTGCAACAGTTGTTACATCGGTAGAATAACCTAAGTGATATTTTACATCACCACCAAATGGTGTATCAGGATTATAGCTTTTACCTTCAAATTCGGCAAAAATATCTTTGTAAGTTTTTTGCATGATGTTCGCCAACACGTTCAAACGACCGCGATGCGCCATACCGATTACAAATTCCTCAATTCCTAATTCAGCACCTTTTTCGATAACCGAATCCAATGCCGGGATTAAAGCTTCTGCGCCTTCTAATGAGAAACGCTTCTGTCCTAAAAATTTTGTTCCCAAGAAATTTTCGAAACTTACGGCCTCGTTTAATTTCCTAAGAATCCGCTTTTTCTCATCGATAGAGAAGTTAGGCGTATTACGTGCACTTTCCATTTTCTGCTGAATCCAGTTCAACACTTCTGGTGTACGTAAAAATTTATATTCTGCACCGATAGAGTGTGCGTAGGTTTGTTTTAAAAAGGCAACAATATCTTTCAGCTTTGCTGCACCGATACCAATTTCTACACCAGAGTTAAAAACGGTTTCCAAATCTGCATCAGATAAACCAAAGTTGGCTAAATCTAAAGTTGGTAAATGCTTGCGTCTTTCGCGAACAGGATTGGTATGTGTAAACAAGTGACCACGAGTACGATACCCATCAATCAAGTTTAAAACACTAACCTCTTTTAAAAATTGTTCTGGAGTTTCTGCAGTTACCGTTGGAGCTTCAGATTCTCTTCCAAAATCAAAACCCTCAAAAAATTTCTGCCAACCAAACTCAACCGACTCGGGGTCTTGCTGATAAGATTGATATAAAGACTCTATATATTCGGCGTTTGCGCCATTAAGATAAGATAAACTACCCATTATTAACTGTTTACTATAAGCATTACAAAATTAGAATTTTACCTTATATAAATGGAAAAAATCTCGATTAAAATATCACTCTGGATTTGTAGGATTTTAGGGTTAACAAAATCAGTGAGCTTAGCCTGATCGTTAACAAAAAAGTCACCAATTAGCCACTCAACAATTTCTTTAAGAAGCCCAGGTTAAGGCGTAATTCCCTTTCGGATCGAGGTTTTTGATATATTTATCCAAATCAAATACACTTTTTGTTTTCTGGTCGTTACCAACTCCGGCCATATTTGCCCAATTGCCCCAATTGCTTGCCGGATTATAATCAATTAACTTCTCTTCAAAATAAGCAGCACCAAAAATCCAACTAACTTCTAAATTATTTATTAGGTATAAGGCAGCGGTTTGGCGAGCAATGTTAGAAATATATCCGGTCTGATTTAACTCGGTCATCACCGCATCCACTACCGCAAAGCCAGTTTGAGCATTCTTCCACTTATTAAAATTATCCTTTTCGTTCTCAATGTCCACAGGTCCTTGGCTTCCAAATCCATCTGGATTGAAAAAAGTATTGCCATATTTTTTAAACATGAATCGGAAATAATCTCTCCAAAGTAAGCCCAACAAAATATGGTTAAACATGGCCTTAGTGTTTGGCGTAGTTTCCATTTTTTTAATTTCCCAATAAACTTTTCTGGGCGATAAACAACCCATGGCTAACCAAGCAGAAAGTTTAGAAGCAAGAATTAGGTTTTTAGTCGTTGCGGCCTGCTGCATGGCCAGTATAACTTTGTGCAGATGTGCGATTCCAGAGGCTTCCCCACCCACAAATTCAAAATCAGAACGCTGATCTTTAAGCTGGGGAACAAGACTGAAATCATTAAGGGTAGATAAAGTTCCCCAATCAATAACTTCGGCTACGTTAATTCGATCAGGTGCTAAAAAGCAGGGCTTGATAATCGAATCGCGTTCAATTTTCTTTTTAAATTGATTAAAAGCATCAGGAATATCTTTTATCGGAAACGGCAAATCCTCCTTATTGTATAAAGTATGACCAATAAAATGTTTTAAATTGACGCGAAGTTTCCACAAGGCATTTTCGAGCAATGTAGAAACGTGGGTCTCTTCTCTGGCCACTTCACGATGATGGTAAACTTCTGTAATTTCGTATTCCTGAACCAGTTGTGGAATAATTTCTTCTGGATGCCCTTCTGCAATTAATAAGTTACCACCAATTTGCTTTAAAGAACTTCTCAGCGATGCCACACTTTCCAAGATGAACTGCCCTCGAATATTTCCTGTTTTTAAAGTATCGTATTTCGTTTCTCCGAAAAGACGTGGGTCAAGAATGTAAACGGGTAAAATTGAATCGGATTTAGCAATTGCTTCCACAAGCATTTCGTTGTCGTGCAAGCGAAGATCATTTCTAAACCAGACTAGAATTTTTTTGGACATTTTTTATCGAAAAAGGGTATTAAGAACGCTATACAAAAATATCTTATTTTTCTCTTGTAGCAAAAACATGAGGAATTCTTTACAAATACTCAACAAAAGCAAATTTAGTTATGGAATATCCCAAATCCGTACATCTTCCATTCAAATTTAACTACACATTATAAGAAAAAAACATGAAACAGCTTCTAACTATTTTACTATTCCCTATAAGTTTATTTGCGCAACAACAAGTTAAAACAAAAGCGACATTAGAAAGTGTAACGGTTTATAATAATGGGGCACAACTTACCCACATTGGGAAAGTTAATCTTCCGGCGGGAACATCCGAAGTTGTAATTAATAATATTTCCGGTCGCGTAAACGAGAATTCAATTCAGGTCGGCGTATCCAGCGGCGTAACCATATTATCTGTTCAGTTTAATAAAGATTTTCTAAATACCGATGTAGCCAATCCTGAAATTAAAAAACTAGGCGACAGTGTTAAAATTATTTCTAACGAACTGATTAAAACAAGAAATGCAAAAACTATTGAAGAGCAGACTTTGGTTTTACTGGATGAAAATAGAAAATCTGGGGGTACAAATTCTGGAACGAATGTAGCCGAACTCATTAAACTTGCGGATTATTATCGTACTAAAAATGCTGAAGTGAGAAACACCATTGCTATACTAACCATAACCGAAGACAAACAGAACCAAAAATTAACCGCTTTACAACAACAGATAGCAGAGTTAAGAAATAACCCAAATCAACAATTAGGGCAATTGGTTCTGCAATTAATGGCCAAAGAAAATATCGACGCCAATTATAATGTATCTTATGTTACGCCAAGTGCAAATTGGGTTGCCAGTTACGATATTAAAGCCATGAATATTTCAAATCCTTTAGGTGTGGTTTATAAAGCCGCGATCACTCAAAACACAGGTTTAGATTGGAAAAAAGTAAAACTTGCACTCTCAACCGGAAACCCAAATTATAATATTACTGCGCCAGTTTTAAATCCCTGGTTTGTATCAACTTATCAGCAACAACAACTTCGCATTAGAGGTTTGTCCTCTCCAATTGCAGACCAAAACAACAACCTTAATGAAGTAGTTGTGGTGAGCTATGCAAAAGCTAAAAGAGAAAACCTTACTGGATCAGTTTCTACAGTAAATAATTATACATCAGTTAACGAATCACAGCTCGGTGTAACTTTTAACATCGATATTCCTTATGATGTAAATAGCGACAATAAACCCCATACCGTAGCTTTTAAAGAGTATGAAGTGCCTGCGAAATACAAATATTATGCTGCTCCAAAACTAAGTACTGATGCGTATTTATTAGCAGATGTTACAGACTGGGAAAAATTAAATCTTCAGGCTGGGAATGCAAATATCATTTTTGAAGGCACTTACACAGGCAAATCATATATCGATCCTGCAAATATTTTAGACACCTTGAGTTTGAGTATGGGTAAGGACAAAAAAATCATCATCACCAAAGAGAAACAACAAGATTTTAGCAACACCAAATTTGTTGGAACCAATAAAAAACAAGTATTTACTTATTTGATCAAGATTAGAAATACGAAAAAAGAAAGCATTGATTTATCCTTGAAAGATCAGTATCCATTATCTACAGAAAGCGATATTGAAATAGAATTATTGGAAAATAGCGGTGCAGAAGTTAACAAGGAAAATGGAATGCTTTCATGGCAATTGAAGATTGCTCCAAACGAAACCAAAACAATTAAGCTAAGTTATTCGGTTAAAGCACCGAAAAGTAGAATTATTGCTGGGCTTTAATGCTGTTGTTTAAAGATACGCAAAATTCAAAATGAGTTTTAGATAAAGTATTTGGAAATGAGCGGTACTGAACTTTTGGCGGTATTCAGTCCCGCTCACGCTTCTGCCCCAATGAAAAATTGAGGGCATTTCGCTTCGATCAGGTTTATAAACAAGGAAAACAAGCATTTGGCAGATGGAAGAAACGGCATTTTTAGTGCATTTCATCACAACGTTATGATCATTTCAGTACAAAAAAGGAAATTAACCTTATTGTAAGCAGTCACAAAAACCCTTTCGTATCTTTGGTGTTTTAAAACCATGGCAAAAAAGATTCTGATTACAGGAGCGACTGGACTTGTTGGCACTGAGCTTAAAAAGCATTTACTCAACAAAGGCTATGCGGTAAATACACTTTCTAGAAAAAAGAGTAACGATCCAAATAACTTTGTTTGGGATGTTTATAAGGGAACAATAGATGCCAACTGCCTAAATGGGGTAGATTCGATTATCCATTTGGCTGGCGAGCCGGTAGCAGATAAAAAATGGACTGAAGAGCGTAAAAAACAGATTATTGATAGTCGAGTAAAATCGACCGAACTCCTTTTTAAAACCATTAAATCAAAATCAGATCATCAAATTAAATCTTTTATATCTGCTTCTGCGGTTGGATTTTATGGGGATTGTGGCGATGAAATTTTAAAAGAGGAAAGCCCTAACGGATATGGTTTTTTAGCCGAATGTTGCAAACTTTGGGAAGATGCTGTTGATGAAGGCAAAAAATTGAGTCTTCGAATTGTTAAGCTTCGTACAGGAATTGTTTTGAGTAAAGCCGGTGGCGCACTTCCTCAGCTGGATTTACCTGTGCGCTTGTTTGTCGGTTCTGCAATTGGAACCGGAAAACAGTGGACGCCATGGCTGCATCTAGATGATATGGTAGAAATGTATATTTATGCTTTAGAAAACATAAATACACAAGGCAGTTATAACGCCAGTGCCCCATTTCCAATAACTAATATTGCTTTAACCAAAGCTATTGCAAAGCAGTTGCATCGACCTTTTTGGCCAATAAAAGTGCCTAAATTTGCATTATCAATTTTATTGGGAGATAGAACCGAGGCCGTATTAATGAGCAACAATACTTCGGCTCAAAAACTTTTAGATGCGGGTTTTAAATTCAAATTTACCCAGTTAGAAGATGCGCTGAAAGATCTTTACCCCCCAGCCCCCTAAAGGGGGTGTTAAAAGCGATAAGCTAAATCCCCCCTAACTTCCGAAGGGAGAATTAAATGCAAGGTGGAAATAGCAAAAGCAAATAATAAATTAACGTTAAAACTTATTTATGCAGGATAAAAGTAACAATGGAAATTCAAGTTCCGCTTTAAAGGCGGAGGAGCTGAACGATAGAACGGAAAAGTCCCCTTTAGGGGGTTTGGGGGTTTTCTGGTTTCGCCGCGATTTGCGTTTAACGGATAATGCTGGTTTCTACCATGCTTTAAAAGGCGAAAACCCAGTGCTTCCTCTTTTCATTTTTGATAAAAATATATTAGATAAACTACCAAAAGATGATGCTCGAGTAACTTTCATTTATCAAACCATTGAGGATTTGAAAGAAGAACTTCGTAAACATGGCTCGGATTTATTAGTAAAATATGGGGAACCTGAAAAAATCTGGCCAGAGATTTTAAAGGATTACGAAGTTAAAGAAGTTTACACCAACCATGATTATGAACCATATGCCCGAGAACGTGATGATAGCATGTCTGAATTTTTAACCAGTGAAAAAATTGCTTTCAAAACGTTTAAAGATCAAGTTATTTTTGAAAAAGGCGAAATTTTAAAAGCCGATAAAACGCCTTACACAGTTTTTACGCCTTTCTATAAACAATGGCATGCCAAGCTTAACGATTTTTATGTAAAACCTTATCCAACAAAAAAATACTTTAAAAATCTTTACGAAACTAAACATCTTAGCCTTCCGTCGTTAAAAGAAATGGGCTTTGAAAAAAGCAGTTTAGATTTTCCAAAAATCAGCTATAAAAATAAATTGGATAGCTATTTCAAAGAGCGAGATTATCCAGCTTTGGATGGAACTACACATATTGGCCTTCATTTACGATTCGGGACTTTAAGCATCCGCAAAGCGGTAAAAGATGCAATTGATGCAAAATCTAATGTTTGGCTTTCTGAGCTTGCCTGGAGAGAATTTTACATGACCATTTTATGGCACTTTCCTTATTCGGCTTATGATTCTTTTAAAAAGCAATATGACAAAATTAAATGGCGCAATAACGAAGAAGAATTTAAAGCATGGTGTACCGGAAATACTGGCTACCCAATTGTAGACGCCGGAATGAGGCAACTCAACGAAACCGGATGGATGCATAATCGGGTAAGGATGGTTGTTGGGAGTTTTTTAACAAAACACCTCTTAGTTGATTGGCGTTGGGGCGAAACTTACTTTGCCGAAAAACTTTTAGATTATGAAATGGCCAGCAATGTTGGGGGTTGGCAATGGGCAGCAGGATCAGGAAACGACGCTGCGCCTTATTTTAGGGTTTTTAATCCTGAGCTCCAAACTAAAAAGTTCGATCCGAAATTTGAATATATAAAGAAGTGGGTTCCAGAGTTTGGCACAAAAAAATATGCCCAACCAATTGTTGAGCATACATTTGCAAGGGAAAGAGTTTTGAAAGCTTTTAAAGAAGCTTTGTCTAATTCGTAGCACTTACGATTTCAATATCGAAATCTAATGTTGTATTTGCTGGAATAACAACTAAACCAGTTGATGAATCTGAGCTTCCTGCCGGACCATAAGCTAAAACAGAAGGAATGAAAAGCCTAACTTTTGCACCTGGAGCAAAGTTTTTCAAAATACCCCAACCTTTAATAACATTGTTTAATGTTGTAGAAAAAGTCCCATCTGTAGAAGAATCGAATGAAGTTCCACTTAAAAATCTACCAGTATATTTTATTACTAAAGTAGTTTGATCGTTGATAACAGTTCCTGGTGTTCCAGCACTTGTAACCACATAATAAATTCCAGTAGCAGGATCTTTAGTTGCCGTAATTTTATTAGCTGTTAAATAGGTTTGGATATAATAATCATCCAATTGCCATTGCTTTCTAAAGGTAAGCGTATTGATGTAAGTATCTAAAATAGCATTTGAAGGCACATTTAATGCTGCATAACCATTTTTACCATAAGCTAAATGTGACGGTACTAGAATACGAACTTTAGCACCGTACTTTAATCCATTTAATGCTTTACCCCAA
Organism: Pedobacter fastidiosus; assembly: GCF_014306625.1. Lineage (GTDB taxonomy): Bacteria > Bacteroidota > Bacteroidia > Sphingobacteriales > Sphingobacteriaceae > Pedobacter > Pedobacter fastidiosus. The sequence goes on along the minus strand of NZ_JACRYL010000001.1, from coordinate 380,709 downwards.
GTACCATTAAAAGTATTGCTCATGTAACCATAATAAGTTCCACTTACCGCATAAGTTGAAGTAGAATTATAAACCGTTGCATCAGTAATTGATTTTTCTTGGTAGCTAAAGAAAACTGAATCCTTATTTGCGAAAACATCGCCACTTCCACCATCAATAATTTGATAGTAAGATCCAGCGCCATCTGGTTTCATTACCGAACCAAGATTATTTGCTTTAATATAAGCTTGAATAGTAGCCTCATCAACGCTTTCAATAGTTTCATATTCTTTTTTACAAGAGCTGAAAATTGTTGTAGCCAATAAAAGGGCAGCCAGACTTATTTTAGTAAAATTATTCATTATATTTTATTGTGCGTTTATTAACTGTATATTAAAATCTAACACCGAATTGGCTGGAACAGGACCAACATCTCTACTTCCATATCCTAAAGCTGGAGGAATAATTAATCTAATTTCCCCGCCTTTTTGAATTTTTGGAATTCCTATAACCCAACCTTTTATTAAACCTCCGAGTAGAAAAGTATTTTCCTTACCACCACCATTATCAATAACGGTTCCATCTAGCAATTTACCTTCATATTTTATGGTGATGTTGGTGTTGGAATTGATCACGGTTGTTCCAGAACCTGGTTTAATAATTTGATAATATAAACCTGATGGATCTTTCACAGCATTAATGTTATTCTGCTGGATGTACTTTGTAATCTGCGTTTCAGCATCTTCTTCCTTTTTACAAGAAGATAACGCAACAACAAATAAAAGAATTATTGACAAATATTTTAACTTAACCATTATCCGCAAAAATAAGCTTTTAATACGGATGCCACAATTTTTAACCAAATTTAACATTAGAGGTGAAAGTTGTGGGTTAAAAGTTATAACCTGAGTTCGATAATTAAAATTCCTTTTAGAATAGCTGTGCGCATTTTAAAAGAACGGTCGTGATTGCAAAGCTGAACTTAGTGCGAGCTGAAGCTATCTATCTCGCTAATGAGATTGTTTCTTAACTCGCAATGAAGTACACGGTTCTTAGACCTCGGTTTTAATGAAATATTAACCGAACTCCTTTGTAATAAGTAAAGTTCGTTAAGCAAAAAAAAGGTTTAAAATTTGAGTTAAGCTCCCAAACTTTAAACCTTTAACATTCAATTTTTAACCCTCTATTTTAAAAAATATATTTATTCGCTTCTATTAATTGTTGCGCAACTCTTTGGCGAGCATCTTTAACATTAAATGGTTCCATTTTTGTAAAACGACGTAATCCAACCAACATCATGCGTTGTTCATCACCTTCAGCAAATGCCCAAAGCGCTTCCTTACCTGCCTTTGCAATTCCATCTACGGCTTCAACCAAGTAAATTCTTAACAAATCTAACTGACCAGCAGAAGCCTCTTCTCCACGCATACTCACTAATTTTTCTGTTCTAAGCAAAGCTGATTCAACTACATAAACGTAACCTGCCATATCTGCAATGTTCATTAAAATTTCCTGCTCTTTACTTAAGGTCATCATTAGTTTCTGAACCGCAGCACCTGCAACCATTAGTGTTGCTTTCTTTAAGTTGGCTAAAACTTTTTTCTCCGCAGCAAATAAAGTGGTGTCTTCTTCGCCGAAATCTGGAATACTCATTAATTCAGCTGCTACTGCAGTAGCTGGCCCCATCAAATCCAATTCGCCTTTCATTGCACGTTTCAACATCATATCAACCGTTAGCAAACGATTAATCTCATTCGTTCCTTCGAAAATCCGATTAATACGGGCATCGCGATAAGCTCTATCCATTGGCGCATCGGCACTGAAACCCATTCCACCATAAATTTGAACGCCTTCATCTACCGTATAATCCAACGCTTCTGATCCCCAAACTTTTAGAATCGCACATTCAACAGCAAATTGCTCAACAGATTTTAATCTCGCCTTTCCAGACTCCATTCCACCTGCAACCAATTGATCATAAGTATCATCAATATTTTGTCCGGCACGATAATTTGCTGCATCCACCGCATAAAGCTTAGAAGCAATTTCTGCAATTTTGAAACGGATGGCGCCATATTTAGAAATTGGGCGACCAAATTGAATTCTTTCGTTTGAATAATTAATAGCCGTGCTTAAAGTTGCCTTTGAAGCGCCGATTGCTGCAGCCGATAATTTAATACGACCAATATTTAAAATGTTTACTGCGATTTTGAAACCATTTTCTCTATCGCTCAACATATTTTCAACCGGAACTTCGCAATCATTAAAGAAAACCTGACGGGTTGAAGATCCTTTGATTCCCATTTTATGCTCTTCAGGATTCATTGTGATGCCACCGAAATCTTTCTCAACAATAAAAGCAGTTAGGTTTTTATCGTCATCTATTTTCGCGAAAACGATAAAAATATCTGCGAAACCACCATTGGTAATCCACATTTTTTGTCCGGTGATGATATAATGTTTTCCATCAGCACTTAAAACAGCTTTAGTTTTACCAGAGTTTGCATCAGAGCCTGAGTTTGGCTCAGTTAAACAATAAGCTGCCTTCCATTCACCAGAACCTAATTTTGGAATATACTTCGCTTTTTGTTCTTCGTTACCATAATAAAGGATTGGTAAAGTACCAATTCCTGTATGAGCCGAAAGCGCAACTGCAAAAGAGTGACCAGCGCCAACAACATCGGCAACCAGCATGGAAGTGTTAAAGTTTTTACCAAAACCTCCATATTCTTCAGGTACTGAAACCCCAAGAATACCAAGTTCGCCTGCTTTGGTTAAAAGCGTTGGCATTAATTCTGGATCTTCCTGTTTGTCAATTTTATCTAAATTCGGATAAACTTCCGATGCCAAAAAATCGCGACAAGTTTGTGCAATCATTTGTTGCTCTTCATCAAATTCCTCAGGAATAAATACATCCTGGTAAGTGGTTTCTTTAATTAAGAATTCACCGCCTTTAATTGTTTTTTTTTCAGTTGTTTCCATTTTTATGAAATTTGAGAAATGAGATTTGAGACCTGCTCAAATTCAAATCATAATAATTTTATTTTACATCCTAATTCGCCACTTCGTCATGCTGCATTAATACCCTGAAACAAGTTCAGGGTGACGACCGTTCTTTACATTTGCCTAACACGGTCGTCATTGCGAGGTACGAAGCAATCTCAATTCGTGAGTGAGATTGCTTCGTGCCTCGCAATGACGGTGCGCTTGAAATAATCGCCTAATTTTTATTTCACATTCTACCTTACCAATTCGTCATGCTGAATTTATTTTAGCATCTTTTATCCTAAGCCACCATGCAATTAAGACTCTGAATTAAATTCAAGCTGACGACCGTTCTTTGCATTTGCTTAACACGGTCGTCATTGCGAGGTACGAAGCAATCTAATTCGCGAGTGAGATTGCTTCGTGCCTCGCAATGACGGGGCGCCTGAGCTATCCGCTTAGAAAAGCTCAAAAATCCCTGCAGCGCCTTGCCCGGTTCCCACACACATGGTAACCATTCCGTATTTTTTGTTTTGTCTTTTAAGCTCGTTCATCATCTGAACAGTTAATTTTGCGCCAGTACAACCAAGTGGATGGCCCAATGCAATGGCTCCACCGTTTACATTGATGATCTCTGGATTCAAATCTAAAGTTCTGATTACTGCTAAAGATTGTGATGCGAAAGCTTCGTTCAATTCTATTAAATCGATATCGTTTTGTTTCAATCCTGCCTGCTTTAGTGCTTTCGGAATCGCCTCAATCGGGCCAATGCCCATAATTCTTGGCGGAACACCTGCAACCCCATAACTCACTAATCTGGCGATTGGCTCTGCATTTAGTTCTTTCATTTTCTTTTCAGAAACCACCAAAACAAAGGCTGCACCGTCAGATGTTTGTGATGAATTACCAGCAGTTACGCTTCCAACAGCATCGAAAACAGGTTTTAATTTTGCCAGTTTCTCTAACGTCGTATCGGCACGAGGCCCTTCATCCGTATCCACTATATAAGAACGTGTTTTCTTTTTCAAGTTCTCATCCAAATAGTTTTCGTTTACCGTAATCGGCAAAACTCCATCTTTTAAATGACCGTTTTTAATGGCATGAATCGCTTTCTCATGAGATTTTAAAGAAAATGCATCTTGGTCTTCTCGGCTAACATTATATTCTTTAGCTACAGCTTCGGCGGTTAAACCCATTCCCCAATACCAATCCGGATTGTTTTTTGCAACCTCAGCATTTGGAACCAATTTCCATCCGCCGAAAGGCATTCCGCTCATTACTTCTACCCCACCGGCGATGATGCAATCGGCCATTCCTGCTTTAATTTTCGCAACTGCAGTGGCAATAGTATCTAAACCCGATGCGCAATAACGGTTCACCGTAACCCCTGGAACTTTATCAGTATCCAAACCCATTAGCGAAATCATTCGGCCAATATTTAAGCCCTGTTCCGCCTCTGGCGTAGCGTTACCCACAATTACATCGTCAATTTGTTCATTATCTAAATTTGGAACCGACGCCACCAAAGCTCTAATCACTTCTGCGGCTAAATCATCAGCTCTTGTAAAACGGAATACGCCACGGGGCGCTTTGCCCACTGCTGTACGATATCCGGCTATAATGTATGCTTCCATTTTATTTAGTATTTCTTATGGCGATAGCCAATATTATCTTTTTAATTGTTCGCATTTCCCTGCCCCTTGCCGTCATTGCGAGGCACGAAGCAATCTTAATGCGATAGAAAAACCCTTAGTTGTAAGATTGCTTCGTGCCTCGCAATGACGAGGTGGTTAAGCAAAGCTCAAGTCTAATTCCTCAACGGTTTCCCTTTTGTTATAATCGATTGAATTCTTTCTAACGATTTTCTTTCTCCCGCCAGTGACAAAAATGCTTCTCTTTCTAAATCCAATAAGTATTGTTCGCTTACTTCTGTTGGAGAAGATAAATCGCCACCACACATTACGTAACCTAATTTTTCAGAGATTTTTTTATCGTGCTCAGAAATGAAATGACCTGCATACATACTGTTTGCTCCGGCATAAACGATTCCTAAACCTTGTTTGCCTAATACTTTTATATCTGTACGTTGCACGGGTTTAGTGTAACCTGCTTCAGCCAATTCAATCGCCTTTGCTTTTGCATCGGCCAATAAACGGTTGCGGTTCATTGAAATTGAGAATTTATCCTTTTGCAGATAACCCAATTCATAAGCTTCATAACCTGAGGTAGAAACTTTAGCCATTCCAATAGTTAAGAAACGATCTTTTAAAGCATTTTGAACAATTTGGTCGTCTTTAAATTCATCAGAAGCCCGTAAAGCGAACTCTTTTGTTCCACCACCACCTGGAATTACACCAACACCAAACTCAACTAAACCCATATACGTTTCGGCAGAAAGCTGAACGTGGTCGGCGTGTAAACTGAACTCGCAGCCACCACCTAAAGTTAAGCTATGTGGCGCCACCACAACCGGAATCGACGAATAGCGAATGCGCATGGAAGTATTTTGGAACATGCGAATCGCCATATTCAATTCATCCCACTCCTGTTCAACAGCCATCATAAAAATCATCCCCACATTAGCACCGGCAGAGAAGTTTGCACCATCGTTGCCGATTACCAAACCACGATAATCTTTCTCCGCCATATCAATCGCTTTGTTGATTCCTGCAATTACATCGCCACCAATCGTATTCATTTTGGTATGGAATTCTACATTTAAAATGCCATCACCTAAATCGATAATCGAAACACCAGAGTTTTTCCAAAGGGTTTGATTTTCTCTAATGTTATCTAAAATGATAAAATCATCTGTTCCCGATAAAGCTTTGTATGTTTTAGATGGAATGTCGTAGTACTTTTTAACACCACCCTCCACTTTATAAAATGAAGTGTTTCCGGCATCGAGCATTTCATGAACCCAAGCCGCAGCTTTATTTCCGTATTGCTCCATTCCCTCAATCGCTTCTTTCACACCAACGGCATCCCAAAGCTCAAATGGACCTAATTCCCAACCAAAACCTGCTCGCATGGCATCATCGATACGATACAATTCATCAGAAATTTCTGGAATTCGATCTGATACATATTCAAAGAGCCCGAAAGAAGAATGACGGAATAACTCGCCTGCTTTATCTTTTCCTTTAGCAAAAATCTTCATTCGTTCTCGAAGATTTTCAACCGGCTTGGTCATTTCTAACGTTGCCGATTTTATTTTTTGCTGAGGTTTGTATTCTAACGTTTTTAAATCCAGCGCAAGGATTTCAGTTTTGCCATCTGCTGTTTTAGTTTTTTTATAGAAACCCTGCTTGGTTTTATCGCCAAGCCATTTATTCTCTTCCATTTTGGTAACGTAAGCTGGAAGTTTAAATAGCTCGTGCGCTTTATCGTCAGGGCAATTATCGTAAAGTCCTTTCGCAACTTTAATCATGGTATCTAAACCAACCACATCCGAAGTACGGAAAGTAGCCGATTTCGGTCTGCCCAAAGCCGGACCCGTAAATTTATCAACCTCTTCAACTGTTAAATCCAATTTTTCGACCAAATGCAACAGCGCCATAATCGAATAAACGCCAACACGGTTTGCAATAAAAGCAGGCGTATCCTTACATAAAACAGTGGTTTTACCTAAAAACTTATCGCCATAATGCATTAAGAAATCAACAATTTCTGGCTTGGTATGTGGCGTTGGAATCACTTCCAATAACTTTAAATAACGTGGTGGATTGAAAAAGTGTGTTCCGCAGAAGTGCGCTTTAAAATCATCGCTTCTACCCTCAGCCATTAAATGGATGGGAATGCCCGAAGTGTTAGAAGTAATTAAAGTTCCTGGTTTGCGGAATTGCTCTACCTGCTCGAAAACTTTTTTCTTGATCTCAAGATTTTCTACAACCACTTCTATTACCCAATCAAAGTCAGCAATTTTCGACATATCATCATCGAAACTTCCGGTCTTGATTTTATTCAATACTTTTTTCGAATAAACCGGTGATGGATTTGTTTTTACAGCAGTTTGCAAAGCTGTATTTACAATCCGATTTTTTACCGCTGGGTTATCAATTGTTAATCCTTTTGCTTGCTCTTCAGGAGTCAGTTCTTTTGGGGCGATATCTAAAAGCAAAACCTCTACACCAATATTGGCGAAGTGGCATGCAATACGCGAACCCATAATACCCGAGCCTAAAACAGCAACCTTATTAATGCTTCGTTTCATTATAATAATTTATTAATCAACAGTATATGCTACAGTTATATCATTTAGTTTTATCAAGAGATTAATGAAAGTCTCTTTTTCCTTTTTCGAGAAATGCTCATCGAGATATTCATTAAATTTACGAACAACACCTTTGGCCAAGTGCTTTTTTTCTTTTCCAAAATCGGTTAAAAAAACTTTAACAGAACGTTTATCACCTATGGAAGTTTCGCGATAGATTAACTTGGCATCTTCCATGTTGTTTAACATGCGAGACAAACTCGTTGCTTTAACACCAAGCAAGCCAGCTAAGTTTGAAACAGCAGTACCTTCATCATCATTGATATTAATAAGCATATAGCCGATAGCTTGAGTTATCCCAAAGCTCGATGCCATTTGATTGTACTTATTAAACATATTTTGCCAGGCAAACTTGACGTGGTAATCTAATGTTTGTTGTTGCTTCATTTGGTTAATTTTATTATGCTTGCATAACAAAGCTAATAAATGTATTTTGTTAATGCAAGGAGAAATTAATTATTTTTTGTCACAAAAAAAGCGTCCTGATTTTCATCAGGACGCTCTATTTCAAAACTAGATTTGACTAGTAAATTGTAAATTCTACACGACGGTTTTGTTGACGACCAGCTGCAGTTTTGTTAGTTGCAATTGGTTGACCCATTCCATAACCTGTAGCTTCAATACGAGATGCATTTGCACCTTGAGAAACTAAATATGCTTTTACTGATTCTGCTCTGTCTTTAGATAAACGTAAGTTTAATTCTTTAGAACCAGTGTTATCAGTATGACCAGCTAATTTTAAGCTGAAGTTTTTCTCGATTAATAATGCAGCAACTCTGTTTAATGATGCGAAAGATTTAGAGCGGATTGTAGCTTTACCTAAATCGAATTCTAAATTTTTAATTGCTTCTTTAACTACAGCGCGATCTGCTTCTGTTACGATTACTTTTTCAGTAATTTGAGGAGCTGGAACTTTTAATGGGCAACCTGCACCATCAACAACAGTACCTGCTGGTGTACCTGGACATTTATCCAATTTATCAGCAACACCATCACCATCAGCATCAGCTAATAGGTTGTTTAAATCTGAACGTAATTTAGCATTTTCAGATTTTTGAGCATCTAAATCAGCTTTTAAACCGTCAGCAGTTTGTTTTGCTTTTAAAGCTTCATCATAAGTTAAAGCTACCGGATTGTGGAAAGCCAATTGTTTTCCGCTTCCTAATGCAAACTCTAAACCAGCATAAGCATAGTTGTATTTATCGTTCGATCCTCTGTAGTAACCATCTAAGTTATCTCCATCAACAAAGTTGATTGTCCAACCTAAATCGAAATTTACAGCATCAGAGATTTTGAATTTTGCACCTAAACCAACTGGAATAATTAATTCGCTGATAGTTTTATCACCAGCATATAAAGTTGTACCTGTAGCTGTTGTAATGGTTGGTTTGTAACCTGCTAAACCTGCACCTGCAGAAGCGTAAAGTTGTAATGCATTTTCTTTTTTAAACATGTCGATGTTAAACATATTAACAACAGCACTTAAAGTTCCAGAGTACTCTAACTGAGTATCAAAGGCTTTAACTGGTGAATTGTTAACAGCTCCGCTTTCAAAAGCTTCTGTATTATCACCTTTTAATTTTCCTCTAACTCCATCTAAACGTAAAGAGAAATAAGGCGTAAATTGTTTTTTAACGTAAAGACCGTAACCTAAACTCGATTTGTTATTACTAAAATCGTTTTTACCTCCTAGCGGAGAAAGTGGGGTAAGTACACCAGCGTTAACGCCAATAGACCATGATCTTAAACTTGTTGTGTTTGTTGTTGTTGGCTCTTGAGCTTGAGCTACCGATCCAATAAATAAACCAGCTAATGCAACTGGTAATGCTTTGAATAATTTTGATTTCATAATTTCTTAAATAACGTAAGTAAGCGTTGCCCACTCTATGCAATCGTCATACCAAAATTATGCAATACTTAAAATACTTATTAACTTTTTCACATTAGTAGCCAATGGCCTTATCATCGCCACGTGGATCTGCACCACCTTGATAGTAGCCCCATTTAGTTTTAAGGATTGCATCAACACGTCCAATTGCTCCTCGAGGACTGATAACATACCCCTTTGATTTTAGTTTTTGTGTAGTCAAACTGTCTAAAGCGTCTTTTTCTACATACACTTCATCTGGCAGCCATTGATGATGAAATTTCTTCGCTGCTACTGCAGATTGCATAGACATATCAAAATCGATTACATTTATAATGGTTTGAAAAACAGACGTGATGATGGTAGACCCCCCAGGTGTACCTACAACCATAAATAATTTTCCATCTTTCTCTACAATACTCGGGGTCATAGAACTTAGCATTCTTTTATTTGGAGCAATAGCATTAGCTTCGCCGCCAACTAAACCGTACATATTTGGTGCCCCTGGCTTTACAGAAAAGTCATCCATCTCGTTATTTAATAAAAACCCTGCTCCTTTTACGGCAACCAAAGATCCATAAGAACCATTTAAAGTTGTGGTGATGGAAACGGCATTGCCTTCGCGATCTACAATAGAATAATGTGTGGTTTCTTCGTGTTCTTTTCCCTTAACCTCTCCTGCTAAAACAGAACTACTTGGTGTGGCCGAAGCCCATGTAAAACTCGCCATTCTGTTTTTATTATACGCTGGATTAGTAAGCTCCATCTGCGGAACTGCATAAAAATCAGGATCTCCTAAGTGGGTGGCTCGATCTGCATAAACTCTTCTTTCAGCCTCAACAATTACCTGCACTGTAGAATCGGCATTATGTCCCCATTTTTTTAGTGGGTAAGGCTCTACAGACTGAAGCAATTGAATCAATGCGATTCCGCCACTGGATGTTGGTGGCATAGTAATAATTTTATACCCTCTATACTCACCAGTAATTGCTTTACGCCATGCTGCGTGATAATTCTTTAAATCTTCTTTATTGATTAACCCATTTCCACGTTGCATTTCTGCGACGATAGAATCAGCAACTGCACCCTCATAAAACCCAGCTCTACCTTTTTCTTGAATCAACTTTAGTGTATTCGCTAATTCTTTTTGTACAAGCAAGTCGTTTTCCTGCCAAGTGCTTTCCAAATTCACAAAAGCAGTTCCATTTGGATTAAACTGCATAAATTTTTGATGAAGACTGTTTAATTCAGTTGCCTGCCTTTTGGTGATTTTGAATCCATTTTGAGCCAAATCAATTGCTGGCTGAACAACTTGAGCCCAAGAAAGTTTACCATATTTTTTATGCGCTTCCACCATTCCATCAACCGAACCGGGAACGCCCGAAGCTAAATGGCCATATAAACTTTTATCCACTATGGGATTCCCTGCCGAATCTAAATACATATCTCGGCTTGCAGATTGGGCTGCTTTTTCTCTGAAATCTAAAGTATTTACCTCGCCAGAAGCAGCGCGATAAACCATAAAACCACCTCCACCAATATTACCAGCATTCGGATAGACAACAGCAAGTGCAAATTGAACTGCAACCGCAGCATCAACCGCATTGCCTCCCTTTTTTAATATTTCTATTCCAACTTCTGATGCTTCTGGATGGGCAGAAACCACCATTCCATTTCTGTATTCACCACTATTGTTTTTTCCCAATTGCCCACTTGCGCAACCAGATAAAAAAGCTACCGCAATAAGATAAACTGATAATATTTTGTAACTAGTTTGGTGCTTTATAGTTTTCTGCATCCTTATATATTTTTTCAATTACTGCGTTATTTTTTTCAGTAATTACTTTTCTTTTTAAACTTAATTTTGGTGTAAGTTCTCCACCATCTATACTCCATTCTTTAGGCAACAAAGCAAATCTTTTCACTTGTTCCCATTTACCAAAGCCAACACTAGCGGCTTCAATCACTTCAGTATATTTTGTTAAAACCTGCTCGTTTTTAATAATTTCGTCGTTCGTTGTAAATGTAATGCCTTTACGACCGGCCCAAGTTTTAAGCGTTTCAAAATTAGGAACAATTAAAGCTGAAGGGAATTTTCTGTTTTCTCCCAAAACCATAATCTGCTCAATAAAAATAGATTCTTTATATTTATTTTCAAGCATTTGCGGTGCGATATATTTTCCACCAGCCGTTTTAAACATTTCTTTTTTACGATCTGTAATTCTTAAAAAGCGACCTTCTACCAATTCCCCAATGTCACCTGTATGGAACCAGCCTTCTTTGTCTATTGCTTCATCTGTTAAATCTGGACGATTATAATAACCTTTCATTACTTGGTGTCCGCGGGTTAGAACTTCCCCATCTTGGGCAATTTTTACCTCAACACCTTTTATAACTTCCCCAACAGAACCGAACATTGTTCCACCAAAATGGTTTACCGTAATAACCGGCGAGGTTTCGGTTAAACCGTAGCCTTCGAAAACTGGCATTCCTGCTGCCCAAAAAATCCTGGCCAATCTAGGATTTAAAGCCGCTCCTCCAGATACAATTACCACAATTTCGCCACCCAAAGCTTCTTGCCATTTCTTGAAAACCAATTTTCTGGCAATGCCTAATTTAAAATTATACCAAGCTCCTGCATCAAGGGTATATTTTTCGGCCAAAGCAACCGACCAAAAGAAAATCCCCTTTTTAATTCCTGTTAGAGATTTTCCTTTCTCCATTATTTTATCGTAAACCTTTTCCAATAAGCGTGGAACGGTAGAAAATGCATTTGGTTTAACCTGTTGAATATCCGCAACAATGGTATCCATACTTTCTGCATAATAAACAGCGGTATGATTAAAAAGATATAGATAAATAATCATCCGCTCGAAAATGTGCGAAAGAGGCAAAAAACTTAAGCCTTTATGCACACCTTCGGGCATTACAACGGCAGAGTTCACAAAATTTGCTACCAAATTATGGTGCGTTAGCATTACTCCTTTTGGCGTGCCTGTCGTGCCCGATGTATATATTAAGGTAAGAATATCTTCAGGCTCGATTTTATCACGGTATTCATCCAGATTTATTTCGCTACTTGCTTTACCATCTTCTAGTAAATTAGTCCAACTTTCTGCACCATCAATCTCGCTGAAACTATAAATTTTTATGCTGGGATTTACCACATCCACACATGGCTTTACTTTTTTATAAATTTCTTCATCAGCAACAAAAATTATAGAGATTTCTGCATCCTTTAAAATAAACTGAATATCGTGCTCTGCAAGGGTTGGGTATAATGGAATTTGGTATGCACCGATTTGATTGGCAGCAAAATCTGCAATATTCCATTCGGGCCTGTTGTGAGACATTACCGCAACTCGGCCACCTTTACCAATTCCTTGCTTAATTAAACCACGGCTTAAATAATCTACTGCGTTACAAAAATCTTGTGTACTATAATTTAGCCACTTTCCTTTAATTTTCCCGCTGATGAATTCTGCTTTAGGTTGCTCAAGACTAAATTTTAAGAGATCGAAAACCCGTGTAATTTCTGCAGCCATATAATTTATAATATTTGGTTAAGTTAAAAAAATCAAACATAAAGACGTAATCCACTCTGTTTTTTTGTGTTTGAAAATCTCGGTTCTGCTTTGTAATGCTAATCCTAAATTTTATGCCTTAATTTTTAAATAAACTTAGCAATTACAAAATTACTATGCAAGCATTGTTTTTATCAATTAAGATTTTTACCTAAAAAACATAAACGGCACAAAAGTTGTTTAGTTGAAAACTTTTAACAATTACATCCTATAAATTACAAATTATGAAAAAATTAATCTTTACTATTTTTGGTTGTGTAGCATTGTTTGCAATGACTACAACAAGTGTAAAAGCTCAGAATTACAAAACAGGCTTAGGCTTAGGTATAGATTTTGGTGATGGTGCTACTCTGGTTGGACCTTCGATTAGACATCACTTTAGCAGAAACGCAGCTTTACAAGGTGAGGTTTTATTTGGAGGTAACTCGACTATTTTGCAAGCCTTTTTACAGTACAATGCTCCAATTTCTGGTGCTAAAGGACTTGATTGGTATTTAGGTGGTGGTCCATCAGTACAACTTTATGATGGAGGTTCTAGTTTTTATTTAGTACCAATGGTTGGTTTGGATTACAAATTTAGTGGTGCACCTTTGGCATTGGCTTTAGATTGGAGACCAAGATTATACATTGGCAGCAATGATAGCGACTTTAATGCTGGAAGATTTGGTTTAGGTTTTAGATATACTTTCTAGGCCAAGATAAAATAAGAATTTATAGAATCTCGTAGCAATTAGGTGCGGGATTTTTTTTTGCTTATAAATATTCAATCATAAACATCACCATTAAGAATAGCGTTGGCGTATAACCGGAAAGCAATACAAGCCCAACGCTATCTAATGATGAATCTAAATAAACAAACAGTTTAATGTTTTGGATGTAAAACTGTTCTATGCCAAAATAAATTAACACTCTCAAGAAAAAACCTTGGCAGTTTAATATACCCAAAAACTAAGCCAATCTGTTTAGTTGGCAAAAACATACCATTCCTTTTATTTTTGTTGATTATTGGGGAAATATTAAAAAATCGGGATTAAAAACGTTGAGAATTTACCCCAAAAAGTCACAAAAAAATTGTTGCTCAATTCACATACCAATAAAAAAACCGATGAGAAAACAATTCTCATCGGTTTTTTTATGCAACAGAAATTTTAGTTTTTCTATTTACCTGCCCATTTCTTAAATATCGCCTTTTGAGCTGGTGTTGCATTTTCGTTAATTGTTGCCTTTAAACGAACACTTGGATTTTCCCTTAGTGTTAAAGATAATTCCTTATCAATTCCATCGCGTTTAATTTTCACTTTTAACACCTCACCAATATTCTTTTTAGCCACAACTGGTAAAATATCCAAAGAAAGCAAAGGACTTTTTAGTCGGATGGTATATAAGGCATCGTTAATAGAAACATCATCTAATGAAACAATTTCATCATTAACATTTAATCCATCAACCCAAGCTGCAGAATTTCTTGTAACAGAAGTTACAACCAAACCACTGTTGCTTAATTGGCCACTTGCGCCAGTTACGGGCTTTCCAGGGGTTGCATTTTCTGTAGAAACATCTACACCAGCATAGCCGAAATATTTAACGTATTCAGCATCATCTACTCCATTAACATATTTTGCCCAGAAATTGGTAAAGCTAATGCCTGAAACTTTCTCTACCATCGCTTTAAATTCTGCATCGGTATAACCGCGTTTTAAAGTTTTGCATTGTAAATACATGGCTTTCATAACATCATCCAAACTTTTAGCGCCTTTTGTAGCGTTGATGATTTCCAAATCCATTAAAATTCCAATTACCTCCCCTTTATTATAGTAAGAAATTGAATTGTTTTTAGAATTTTCGTTCGGGCGGTAACCAATAATCCATGCATCGTAACTAGAAGCCGAAGCAGATTGATATTTCGAACCCGGTGTATTTAAAACGACAGCAACGCCACCAGCCAAATCATTTACAAAAGTATTTGCATCGTTAAAACCAGCCCTGTACATATATTTATTTTCGTAATACGAAGTAAAACCTTCAGCAACCCACAAATTGGTTGTATAATTTTCATTATCATAATCAAACGGACCTAAAGCAACCGGACGCAAACGTTTAACATTCCAAAGGTGATGATATTCGTGCGCAACCAATCCCAAAAAGCCATTGTAACCTTTATCCGTATTGTAGGCATCTCTTGTTGCGCCTAAAGTAGTGGAGTTTAAATGTTCTAAACCTCCGCCACCGCGAGCAAAATTATGCACAATAAATAGGTAGTATTTATTGGGATTTTCGCCATAAACTGCAGTTTCCTGTTCTACAATTTTAGCCATATCTACCTTTAGTTTTTCTTTATCGTAGTTTCCACCACCATACATAGCCACTTCATGGCGAACACCCGAAGCCATAAATTCGAAAACATCTTGATTGCCCACTTCAATAGGACTATCATATAAAATATCAAAATCAGTTGCTTTATAAGTAAAGCTTTCGCCAGCAACTGGAGTTAAGCCTGTAGAAACTTTGCTCCATGTTTTAAAGGGAACAATTTTAACTGTACTAGGCGATTTAATCATTCCATCAGGATGCATGAAAATTCCCGTTGGAGATAAAAAGGCATGAGATTCATCGATAAAAGGCGTACGTACGGAGATTTCAAATGCATATACACGATAATTGATTTGAATATTTGCAGCCTTCGCCGAAAAGATTCTCCAAGTATTTTTTCTTACCTTTTCTACTCTAACAGCTTTGCCAGATGCTGTAGCCTTAAATTCTTCTACACTTTTTTCAAACTCACGAACCAAATATGAACCTGGAGTCCAAACTGGCATTTTTACATCCACAAAATCTTTAACCAAACCAGAAATATTCATCTGAACTTCGGCATAATGTGCCTGCGGTTCTTTAAAGGAAACCTCGAAACCTATTTTTACCTGCGCCTTCGCTGCCATAATACACGTTAGTAATAAAACTAAACTTAAAATTGATTTTCTAATAAACATATTGATGGTGTTTTGCAACAAATTTATAGTTTCTCTCCATCCTTTAAAATTTAAATGCGAATTGAGAGATAAATTTTACTCAAAAGATTATAAAATCGGTGCTTGAACTTCAGCTTAACGCGTTTATATTTCTAACTAATTACTTACAAGCAATTTAGTAACATCCTTAATACAACGAATTTAAGGTTAAACAAATTGAATATTTTTACAGACTATTTTTGGAACATTTCTTAATATATTGATGTTCTGAAAGGCAATACACACACAAATACATGAAGAAAAGGTATATTTTTTACATTATTCTAGCGCTTGGGCTAGCTTATTTAGTTTATTATCGCATTAGCGCAAACAAAAAAATAGAAGGTAAAGGTGGAGCGGGTGCCGGACAGGCCAAAGGCGGAAAAGGTGGAAAATCTGCACCTTTAGTAGTTGATGGGATTATAGTAAAACCTGTTTCGTTTGATAACGACTTAGAAATTACTGGTGCAATTGATGCCAATGAATCTGTTGTATTGAAAAGTGAAGTTTCTGGATTGGTTACCGGAATCTTTTTCAAAGAAGGCTCAACCGTTTCAAAAGGAAGCGTTTTAGTAAAAGTTAACGATTTAGATATTCAGGCTCAACTGCAAGAAGCCTTAACTAAACAACGCTTATCTGGAACAAACGAAAATAGGGCTAAACAACTTTTGGCAAAAGGAGCAATCAGTCAGGAAGAGTACGATACTTCCTTAGCAGATTTAAAATCTTTACAGGCACAATCGCAATTAATTAGAGCGCAACTGGCAAAAACTACAATCCGTGCACCATTTACCGGACGAGTTGGTTTAAGAAATATTTCAGCCGGTACGTATTTAACTCCCGCAACTACAATTGCAAATTTAGTAAGCACAAACCCAATTAAGGTTACCTTCTCAGTACCAGAAAAATATGCTGGGCAGATAAAAGTGAACTCAGAAATCACCTTTACTACTGATGGTTCTTCAAAAGAAAACATTGGAAAAGTTTATGCAATTGAGCCAGGAATTAATGCCACAACAAGAACTCTACAAATTAGAGCGCTAGCATCAAATGCAGATAATGCTTTGCTACCAGGATCTTTCGCTAAAATAAAACTGGCATTAAATACATTAATAGATGCTATTCTAATTCCAAATGAAGCAGTTGTTCCTGTTTTAAAAGGAAAAATTGTTTACATCCAAAAAAACGGAAAGGCACAGGAAGTAAAAGTTGAAGCAGGAACCCGTACAGACGAAAACATTGTGATAACCTCTGGCTTAAAAGTTGGCGACACTGTTTTAACAACAGGATCAATGGCATTGAAAAAAGACGCTCCGGTAAAAGTTCATTTGGTTAAACAATAAGTATGAGTATTTCGACCACCAGTATAAAAAGACCGGTTCTTGCTATTGTTATGAACCTAATGATTGTCCTTTTTGGGATAATCGGTTATAACTTTTTGGGCGTCCGTGAGTATCCATCTATCGATCCAACAGTGGTTTCTGTGAGAACATCTTACCCCGGAGCCAACTCAGATATTATAGAATCGCAGATTACCGAACCTTTAGAAAAATCAATCAACTCGATTGATGGAATTCGTAATATTTCCTCTTCAAGTAATCAGGGTACCAGTAATATTACCATCGAATTTAATCTTGATAAAAACATCGAGGAAGCCGCCAACGATGTTCGCGATAAAGTTTCGCAGGCAGCAAGAACGCTCCCTAAAGATATTGATGGTTTGCCAACCGTAAGTAAGGCTGATGCAAATTCGGATGCGATTTTATCGATGACCATCCAGAGCGATAAAAGAAATACACTAGAATTAAGTGATTTTGCTGAAAATGTTATTGCCGATCGTATTCAGACCATTCCGGGTGTTAGTAGTGTTCAAATTCAAGGACAAAGAAAATATGCCATGCGGATTTGGATGGATCCGAATAAGTTAAGTGCTTATGGTTTAACTTCTCAAGATATTGTAACGGCGCTAGATAATGAAAATGTTGAATTGCCATCAGGAAAAATTACCGGCGCAACAACCGAGCTTACTGTTAAAACACTCGGTAAACTAACCAACGAATCGCAGTTTAACAACCTAATATTAAAAACGGACAGCAATCAGGTAATCAAATTAAAGGATGTTGGCTACGCAGTTTTAGGTCCTGAAAATGAAGAAACCATTTTACGAGAATCTGGCAGACCGATGGTTGCCGTTGCGATTATCCCTCAGCCTGGCGCAAATTATCTAGATATCAGTAACGAATTTTATAAGCGTTTTGATAAGTTAAAAGCAGATATCCCGCAGGATATTAAACTTAAAGTTGCTTTAGATACTACCCTATTTATTAAACGTTCGGTAACCGAAGTAGCCGAAACCATTGGTTTATCGCTTATCTTGGTAATTCTGATTATCTATTTATTCTTTAGAGATTGGGCAATTGCTTTCCGACCGTTAATCGATATTCCAGTTTCCTTAATTTTTACATTCTTTATTATGTACGCTTTTGGATTCTCCATTAACGTATTGAGTTTACTTGCAATTGTTTTGGCCACGGGTTTGGTAGTGGATGATGGAATTGTGGTAACGGAAAATATATTTAAGAAAGTTGAGGAAGGAATGTCGCCGTTTGAGGCTGCAATTAAAGGTTCAAATGAAATCTTTTTCGCTGTTATTTCCATCTCAATTACGCTTGCTGCCGTATTCCTTCCAGTAATATTTTTACAGGGATTTGTTGGGCGACTGTTTAGGGAATTCGGGGTTGTAATTGGCGCAGCCGTATTGGTATCTGCTTTTGTATCGCTTACGTTAACGCCAATGCTTAACGCTTATCTGATGAAAAAAGGTGGACACAAGCCTTCAAAATTCTACAACTGGACAGAGCCTTATTTTGTTAAGCTGAACGACGGTTACGAAACCAATCTAAATAAGTTTTTAGATAAAAGATGGTTATCCATTCCAATTATTTTGGTTTGTATGGGCTTGATTTTTCTCTTTTGGAAAATTCTTCCAAAAGAAACCGCTCCTTATGATGATAGAAGTGCAATTAACATTAATGTGACCACACCAGAAGGCGCTTCCTTCGCTTATACAGACAAGTTTATCATGAAACTGAATCAATTAGTTATCGATTCGGTTCCCGAAAAAAATGTAAACATTACCATTACTTCACCAGGTTTTGGAGGATCAGGTTCTGTAAACTCTGGATTTTTGCGCATGGGCTTGGTCGATCCCGAAGATCGAGAAAGAACCCAACAGCAAATTGCTGATCAGCTTACAAAAATTACTAAAAAATATACCGAAGGAAAAACGATTGTAAATCAGCAACCCACCATTTCTGTTGGTCGTAGAGGTGGTTTACCTATTAGTTATATTATTCAGGCTCAAAATTTCGAGAAACTGAGAGAGAAAGTTCCATTGTTTATGGATGAGGTTTCAAAAGACCCGACATTTACCACTTCGGATGTAAACCTGAAGTTTAATAAACCAGAAATTAACTTAACTATTGATCGAGATAAAGCTAAAAACCTTGGTGTTTCCATCGCTGCAATTGCGCAAACCTTAAACCTTGGTTTAAGTGGGCAAAGGTTTTCGTATTTCTTTATGAATGGAAAGCAGTATCAGGTTATTGGACAGTTCGATCGTGGTGACCGGAAAGATCCTTTGGATTTAAGTTCGGTTTATGTTCGGAATGATAGTGGGGAATTGGTTCAGCTGGATAATTTGGTTACGGCAAAAGAAGAAAGTAGTCCGCCACAATTGTACAGAAATAACCGTTTTATTGCAGCTACGGTTTCTGCAGGTTTAGCGCCGGGAAAAAGTATTGGTGATGGAATTGACGCGATGGATGCCATTGCAAAAAAGGTTTTGGATGAAAGTTTTTCGACTGATTTAAGTGGTGAATCTAGAGATTTTAAAGAAAGTTCTTCAAACACATTTTTCGCCTTTGGCTTAGCGTTGTTATTGGTTTATTTAATTCTATCGGCACAGTTTGAGAGTTTTAAAGATCCAATTATTATTATTTTAACGGTGCCAATGGCGGTTGCCGGGGCATTTTTATCGCTCTGGTTATGTGGTCAAAGTTGGAATATTTTCAGTCAGATTGGTACCATTATGCTAATCGGTTTGGTAACCAAAAATGGTATTTTAATTGTAGAATTCGCCAACCAGCTTAAAGAAAAAGGTATTCCAATTCCCGAAGCCATTCGCGAAGCTGCGGTTTCTCGTTTACGACCAATTTTAATGACAAGTTTGGCCATTGCAATTGGCGCCTTACCTATTGCGTTGGCTTTAGGTGCAGCCGCAAAAAGCAGAATGAGTATGGGAACCGTTATTGTTGGCGGAACATTATTTTCGTTGATTTTAACCCTTTTTGTAATCCCAGCAATTTATTCATACTGGGCTAAACCGTACAAACCAAATAAGGATTTAAAAGAAGCCGAGCGTTTTGAACATGAAGCATTGGAGGGATCAAAATAGATAACATGAGCAAAAGATTAAACCTATTTATAGTATTGCTGAATTTATGTTCGCTTTCGGCTTTTGCCCAAGAACAACTCAGTTTGCAAGATGCAATTTCAATTGCGCTTCAAAATAATTACGACATTAAAATAAGCAAGAACAACATCGATATTGCAAAAAATAATGCAACCATTGGCAATGCAGGTATGTTGCCAAATGTTGCTGCTAGTTATACAAATGGAGGAAGTATTCAGAATACCAGACAAACGCCGGTAACTGGAGAGGATCGAGTAATAAAAGGAGCAAAAAGCACCAATAACAGTTTGGGAGCCGATTTAAACTGGACCATTTTTGATGGTTTTACCATGTTCGCCAATTATGACAGATTGAAAGAACTGCAAAAACAAGGTGAATTAAATTCGCGTTTAACTATTTTAACCACAGTTTCTGATGTGATTACTGCTTATTATGATGTGGTGAGGCAACAGCAACTTGTAATTGCTGCGGATAGCGCAATGGATGTTTCTGTTTTAAGAACGCAAATTGCAAAAACAAAGCTGGAATTGGGTCGTGGTTCTAAGCTAGATGTATTGACCGCTCAGGTAGATTACAATACGGATACCTCAAATTACCTGCAAACTAAAAACGAACTGCAAATTGCCAAAGTACGCTTAAACCAGTTAATGGTTAGAGAAATTAGCACCAACTTTACTGTTGTTAATTCTATTGGTGTAGATGGAAGCCTAGTTTATAGTCAGTTGGCAGAAATAGCAGAAAAGCAAAATCCAAATGTTCAAAATGCATTTATTAACCAAAGAATTGCATCCTTAACGCTGAAATCAGTTAGAGGAGCAAGATATCCGGCAGTAAGTTTAAATTCTGGTTATAGCAGGGCAAACAGTACGAGCCCAACAGGTTTTAACCAAAAGTTTGCTGCAAATGGTTTTACTTATGGAGTAACAGCAAGCTTAAATATTTTTAACGGCTTTTTGCAACGCCAACAGGAACGCAATGCTAAAATCGACATAGACAATTCATTGCTTACGTTGAGTAAGACCAAGCTTGATGTTAATGCACAATTGCTTTCAGCCTATCAAAACTATAGTACTTATTTAGATTTGGTAAAACTCGAGCAAAGAAATGTAGACATCGCTAAAGAAAACTTAGATATCACACTTGCAAAATACCGTTTAGGGAGCATTGCTCCGCTAGAATTAAGAGAGGCGCAGAGAAACGCAATCGATGCAAAAAATCGTTTCATCGAAATGCAATATCAAGCTAAACTTGCAGAAACAACGTTGAAAGAAATCAGCGGAAATATAAATTTAACCAATTAATTTTTATATTTAGTCCATGATACTTGTTGCAGATAGTGGTTCATCCAAAACCGATTGGATGGGTTATTTTAATGGTGAAACCATTAAGTTTAATACTCCTGGAATAAACCCTTATTTTTTAAGTGAGCAGGAGATAACTAAACTGATTTCGAAAAATGAGACGGTTATGCAATATGCCGAAGAAGTTAAAGAAATTTACTTTTTTGGAGCTGGATGTTCCTCTCCAGATAAACATGAAGTGGTATCAAACGGGCTTTCTGAAGTTTTTACCAATGCATTTATTTCTGTGGATCATGATTTGCTTGGATCGGTTTATGCAACCTGTGGCGATGCCGAGGGTTTAAATTGCATTTTAGGCACAGGATCAAACATTTGTTATTTCGATGGCGAAAAAATTCACGATGGTCACCACGGTTTAGGATATGTTTTGGGCGATGAGGGCTCGGGAACATTTTTCGGCAAGAAGGTTTTATTGAGTTATCTCTATAAAAAAATGCCTTCCGATTTATCTTCTGAATTTAAAAAGGCTTTTCCAACCGAAAAAGAACAGATTATTACCAACGTTTATCAAAAGCCCTTTCCCAATATCTACTTAGCGGGCTTCAGCCGTTTCATGGCCAACCATAAAAATCATCCTTTCATTCAGGAATTATTAAAAACAGGCTTTCAAGAATTTGTAGACACAAATGTTAAGGATTACCCTCGTCATAAAAAAGTTCCCTGTCATTTTGTAGGTTCAATTGCTTACTATTATCAAGATGAATTAAAACAGGTTTTGGCCGAAAACGGAATAGAATCTGGCAAAATTTTACAAAAACCAATCGAAGAACTTTTCAATTTTATTTTACAAAAAGAAGGTATTGTAAAGCAGGCCATTTAAACTGCACAACCTTTTTATGGTAAATATAAATTTATTGTTAAAATATTCTTAAGATTGTAAACATAACAACCCGCAATAGTGTTATAAGTAACAACACACAAAAATTGCACAGAACATATGAAGAGAATACTGGTAGTTGATGATGACATTGAGGTTTTAGAAACCATACAATTAATATTAGAAATAGGTGGCTTTAAAGTTTCAGCACTTAGCGATGGTGAAGAAGTTTTTAACAGAATTGAAACTTTTAAGCCAGATTTATTATTACTGGATATTTCCCTTGGCCATATCGATGGTCGCGTTTTGTGTGAGCAGTTAAAATCGATAGAGAGTACATCTCAAATTCCAATTTTATTGATTTCTGGCTTATATGATCCTAAAGATTTTACAACCTTAAATTATGGTCAGGATGATTTCCTTTCAAAACCTTTCCAAATGGATGTATTGTTAAAGAAAATAAGCAAGATTCTTTCTTTAGAGCAAGATGAAACTTATTTAATGAATTAATAAATTTAACTCAAGATATTAAGCCAGGATTCGACAAGTTTCTTGGCTTTTTTGGTTTTATTCTTTATTTGAATTGAGATGTTGGTTTGTAGATAATTTTACCTCCTTACGCCATGGTTCGTGTCTCCACGAACCATTTTTGTTCATTAATTTGTTTGTCGATTTTTGGTAGATTTATGTTTCGGTCGGTGTAGACAGATCCCCAGTCAATCTGAGGATGACGACCGTTCAGGTAAACCGTTCCTGTTTGATAAACCTGGTTAATTAATTTGCTTGTCGATTTTTGGTTAGTGAAGACACGAACCAAGGCTCATATATTTATGTTTTGCTAAGTTAAACACGAACCGATAGAAAAATCTTGCCACCTTAAGCCATGGTTCGTTTCTCCACGTACCATTTTTGTTCATTAATTTGCTTGTCGATTTTTGGTAGATTCATGTTTCGGTCGGTAAAGACAGATCCCCTGTCAAGCTGAGGATGACGACCGTTCAGGTGAATCGTTCTTGATTGATAAACTATGAGATTCATGTTTCGGTCGGTGAGTATAGATCCCCAGTCAAGCTGAGGAGGACGACCGTTCAGGTAAATCGTTCCTGTTTGATGAGCATTGTTTATTATTTAGTTTGCCGATTGCTGGTTCGTGGAGACGCAAACAAGGCTTATATATTTAGGTTTTACTAAAGGAATGAAACGAGGCAATTTTATTTTGATAATTAAAAATTAAATAATTCCTTTGGGTAAGCATATTATTTAAAATCTGTCTCTATGACTCCAACTGCAGAATGGCTAAAAATTTGGCAAGAAAAAAAAGCATTATTAGCTTGCCCGAGTGATTTGAACGATTATTTTGAAACTCAAGAAATATCAGGCAAAAAGCTAGATCATTTAGAATTGGGTAGTGTATCCATTCCAACGGGAGAAATTTTGGTTAGAGATCCATTGGTTTTCATACAACAAGATGCTCAACCATACACGTTGAAAGTTCCGACGGGAGAATTTCCTGTAACTGCGTGTATAGTAGTGCCTGATGAGGACGGAGACTGTGCAAGATATGCCGCGGTTAAAGTTCAATTTACAGCTTATGATGCTGTGAGGTTTGAGGAAGCTTTAATTGGGATTGAAGATTTAAAAGAATTTAATGAGGGCGAGTTTTTTGGTTTCAATGTTGATGCCGGTTTGGGTTGCGTTTTAGATCGAGAAAGCCTTAAACATTTTTGCGCCTTTCAAGATAAGTTTCAATTAGAAAATCCAGGCAAGAACCTTTATGATGATTATTTTGCAGAACTTTTTGCTAAAAATTATTCTGAAAATCCAACTTACCAACGCGAAGGTGGTGATTGGATTAACTGGCAAATTCCCGGAACAACCTATAACATTCCATTTTTTCAGAGCGGTTTTGGTGATGGCACCTACCCCGTTTATTATGGCTTTGATGTGGATGAAAATATTTGCTCACTCATTATTCAGTTTATTGATATTGAACTGGCTTATGGAGAAGATGAATTTGATATGATATAGAATTAAGTTTCATTCAGTGGGGACACTAGACGATAGGATTATAATTGAATTAAATAACACCATATTATGATTCACAACCTGTAAAAAAAGTACAATACCTTATTTCCTAACCAGATTGAAGCGACAGCCCCCGATTTTTTCTATCGGGGCTAAAGCGAAAAGCGGGACTAACATTAATTGAAAAACAGGTTTTGCTTTCCAAAAAATAGATTTATGTTTCGTTAAATGAAGACAGATCCCCAGTCAAGCTGAGGATGACGACCGTTCATGTAAATCGTTCCTGTTTGATGAAGCATTGTTCATTAATTAGTTTATCGATTTGTTGGTTCGTGGAGACACGAACCAAGGCTTATGAGGATAGATCCCCAGTCAAGCTGAGGAGGACGACCGTTCATGTAAACCGTTCCTGTTTGATGAGCATTGTTCATTAATTAGTTTGTCGATCGTTGGTTCGTGGAGACACGAACCAAGGCTTATGATTTCGGTCGGTGTGACACCAACCGATATAGGCGAAGGCTTATGAGAACAGATCCCCAGTCAAGCTGAGGAGGACGACCGTTCATGTAAACCGTTCTTGTTTGATGAACCTTGTTTATTAATTAGTTTGTCGATCGTTGGTTCGTGGAGACACGAACCAAGGCTTATGATTTCGGTCGGTGAGACACTAACCGATAGGGTAAATGTTTCAGTTGGTGAGGACAGATCCCCCAGTCAAGCTGAGGATGACGACCGTTCATGTAAATCGTTCCTGTTTGATGAAGCATTATTCATTAATTAGTTTGTCGATTGTTGGTTCGTGGAGACACGAACCAAGGCTTATGATTTCGGTCGGTGAGACACCAACCGATAGGGTAATTTTCAAATCCTCTTCCCAAAACCTCCTGTCATTTTGGCAAATAAAGTGCTTTGGAACAACCCTTGTTATGCAGGTTATAGATTAAACAATTTATTTACATATGAGCATACAAGAAAAAGGAAGCATCTCGATACATACCGAGAATATTTTCCCGATAATTAAGAAGTTTTTATACTCTGACAACGAGATTTTTCTTCGTGAGTTGGTTTCTAACGCAGTAGATGCGGTTCAGAAAATTAAAAGACTAAGTTCATTAGGACAGTTTAACGGAGAAATTGGCCAGCCTTTGGTGCAAGTTGCTGTTGATAAAGAAGCAAAAACCATTACCATTAGCGATAATGGTTTGGGTATGACTGCCGAAGAAATTAAAAAATACATTAACCAAGTTGCATTTTCTGGCGCAAGTGAGTTTGTAGAGAAATTTAAGGATGCGAAAGATGCCAATGAGATTATTGGTAAATTCGGTTTAGGTTTCTACTCTGCTTTTATGGTTTCAGATTTAGTTGAAATTCAAACTTTATCTTACCAAGAAGGTGCAGAACCTGCTCGTTGGGTTTGTGATGGTAGTACAGAATTCGAAATTACCGAAGGCACGAAAACCACCCGTGGTACAGATATTATTATTCACGTTAACAAAGATTCTGAAGAGTTTTTAGAGGAATCGAAACTACAGGAAATTCTTGATAAATACGCCAAATTCTTACCTGTTCCAATTAAGTTTGGTACAAAAACAGAATCTGTAGAAGATGGTGTTGATGAAGAAGGCAAAGCAAAATACAACGATGTTGAGGTTGATAACATCATCAACACTACTAATCCGATTTGGGCAAAAGCACCTGCAGATTTGTCAGATGAGGATTATTTAAGCTTTTACCGAGAATTATATCCTTTTAGCGAAGAACCATTATTTTGGATTCACTTAAATGTTGATTATCCTTTTAATTTAACTGGTGTATTGTATTTCCCTAAGTTGAAAAACGACTTCGAGATGCAGCGCAACAAAATCAAGCTATACTCTCGTCAGGTATTTATTACGGATGAGGTTAAGGACATCGTTCCAGAATTCTTAATGTTACTACATGGTGTAATTGATTCGCCAGATATTCCATTAAACGTATCGCGTAGTTTCTTGCAGGCTGATAGCAACGTTAAGAAAATTAACAGTTACATCACCAAAAAGGTTGCCGATAAATTGGGCGAACTTTTTGTAAAAGATCGTAAATCATACGAGAACAAATGGAAAGACATTGGTATGTTCGTGAAATATGGAATGATTAGCGAAGATAAATTCTACGATAAGGCAAAAGATTTTGCTTTAGTTGGAAATACCAAAAATGAGCTTTTTACTTTACCAGAATACGCGGAAAAAGTTGCGCCTTTGCAAACGGATAAAAACGGAACAGTAGTTTATTTGTACACCAATGATGCTTCGAAACAAGATGCTTTCATTCAATCGGCAAACAAAAAAGACTATGATGTTTTGGTTTTAGATTCTCCGATTGATAACCACTTCATTAATCAGTTAGAGCAAAAGTTGGATAAAACTACAATCAAACGTGTTGATTCTAGCGTTGCTGATAAATTGATTGAGAAAGATGAAGTTAATGAACACGTTTTAACGGAAGATCAAGTAAAAGAAGTAACTGCAATTTTCGAAAAAGCGATTACCAAACCAGGTATGCAGGTAGAAGTTGTGGCTTTACATCCTGAAGAATTACCGGTTACGATTACGATGGATGAGTTTATGCGCCGTATGAAAGACATGGCTGCAATGGGTGGCGGAATGGGCTTTTACGGCCAAATGCCAGATAGCTATAAAGTTGCCATTAATGGAAACCATAAATTAGTAAGCAAAATTTTAAAAGCTGAAGGTGAAGACCAAAGTAATTTGGCTAAGCAAGCGATAGATTTAGCTTTATTGGCTCAGGGTATGTTAACAGGTGCAGAGTTAACTGCGTTTGTAAGCAGAAGCGTTGAGTTAATTTAAGGTTTAAACTTTTGATTATTTAATAGTCAGAAGTTTTAATTAATAAAAAACCCCTCAAAATATTAATTTTGAGGGGTTTTTCTATATTAGGTTAGATAAAGTCTAGCTGGCAATTTGATCATCTTTAGCTTCTACATTAAAATAATCTTTGTGTTCTTCGATCATTTTGGCGATAGTTGCTGCTTTGGTATCCGTAATTTTAAATTCGAATAAGGGCTCTGAATTCTTTTTGCTTTTTACCATTTTCTCTGTGTAAAAGCGGTAAACCAAACCATTGGTTAATAAACCATATTTAGCTTTCGTTTTACGGAAATATTTAGATAAACGAGAATCGTGAATATCAAGGTTTTCATCATGATGTCTGCACTCTACCAAAATAGTTGGTTCGCCATCTTTCATAATTGTGTAATCTACCTTTTTGCTTTTCTTAACGCCAAAATCTAAAACGGCTTCTGATTGAACTTCAGATGGATCAAAACCTAAAATCTGTATAAAAGGCATAACTAATGCGTTCCGAGTAGAATCTTCTGTTTGAACTGTAGGAAGCATTTTCTTAATCCGTACGGCAAATTGCCCGATTTCGTCTTTAAGTTCCATAATTATTATCTTTTAAGGTGATCTAGTTTCTTATGTGTATTTGCTTTTAAACCAAAAATTTACTTTTAAAGAACCCAGTATTGTATGGCCTGTTTAATTTTATTTCTACAGGCTACACAAGATTGGGCAGGTAGATGTTTGTTTTTAATCGAAAAATTTTACGTTGTCGTTTAAATTATCCAATTATTTGTTTTTGGCAAACAGTATAAAGGTTAATAAAATCAATTGCAACAATTATTTTTTTACATCAACCTTAGGGATTATTACACGAAACAGTGGTGATTATTAGACAAAAAGGATTTAAGATTTTTTCTAACACCTAGTTAAAGAGATTCTTTTTTTATTTAACTTGCGTTAAAATCATTCCAAACTTACATATTAATATAAAACATGAATCTAAAATGCGTTGTTATTGACGATGAACAACATGCGATTGAGGTTTTAACTGACCACATAGCAGAAATGCCAGGTCTGAACTTATTCAAAACCTTTACTAGTCCCATACAAGCCTTAACCGAAATTAGTGCCGACGATGAAATCGACTTGTTGTTTATGGATATTGATATGCCTGGTATTAACGGTATAGAATTAGCAAAAAATATTAGGGAAAAAGCCAAATACCTAATTTTTACAACAGCTCATCCAGATTATGCTCTTCAAGCTTTTGATGTTCAATCAGATCAATACTTACTCAAACCCATCTCGTTTGCGAAATTTGCACTTGGTATAGACAGAATTTTGAAGAAAGAAGCTAATAATGTAAAAAATGCGACTAAAGATGCAGATCAAGTTGCGGCCTTATACATTAAAGGCGATCATAAATATGCGTTTTCTAACATCGCCATTGATGAGATTCTTTACATCAAAGCATTACAAAACTATATTCAGATTATTACTAAGGGCGAAACTCATACTACCTACCTTACTTTAAAGGAGATTGAGAAAGCTTTAGAGACTCATGCTTTTATTCGTGTGAATAAATCAAACATTGTTGCTAAGTCGGCAATTAAGAAAGTTGATGGTAATATTATTAGATTGGTAAATAACGAGATGATACAGATTGGCGAAGGTTATAAAGAAGCTTTTTTCGCTTATGTTCAGAATAGTTTGCTAAAATCTAACAGGAGTCAGTAGCACTAAAAATTTAAGATGAAAGTGGCGTTGGTGATCATTGTCTGACTTTGATCAGAGATTGGATTGGTAACGAAATTGTTTTGATCTTTAACGCTTTTATAAATAAAAACAGTCTTTTTGGTCAGTTTAGATGATTGAGCTTTCATAATATATCGACTAATATATTATTATTATTCTATTATTCTAAAAATTAAGATTAAATGTTGCGTTGGTAATTACAGTCTGGCTTTGATCAGAAATTGGATTGGTAACAAAGTTGTTTTGATCTTTAACGCTTTTGTAAACGAAAACAGTTTTTTTAGCAAGTTTGATATTTTGAGTTTTCATAATATTAATCGACTTAGAAATTAACGTTAAACGTTGCGTTGGTTACCACTGTTTGGCTTTGATCAGAAATTGGATTGGTAACGAAGTTATTTTGATCTTTAACGCTTTTATAAACGAAAATAGTTTTTTTGGCAAGTTTAATATTTTGAGTTTTCATGATGTAAATCGACTTAGAAGTTAATGTTAAAAGTTGCGTTGGTGACTACAGTCTGGCTTTGATCAGAAATTGGATTGGTAACGAAATTATTTTGATCTTTAACGCTTTTATAAACGAATACAGTTTTTTTAGCAAGTTTGTTAGTGTATTGAGCTTTCATAATATAAGTAGATTAAAAGTTAACGTTAAAGGTTGCGTTTGTGATTACAGTCTGGCTTTGATCGCTAATTGGATTGGTAACAAAATTATTTTGTTCTTTAACGCTTTTGTAAATAAAAACAGTTTTCTTAGCAATTTTATTAGTGTATTGAGCTTTCATGATAAATTATTTTAATATTTTAATGTTGTTGTTGTTATCTGATGTAAAGGTGCAACTCCCAGACCACCACTACCATTTTTTTACACAAACACCTAGTTTTAGGAGATAAAAGCCCTAATAAAATAGATAAAAAGCAATAAAATGAATATTTCTACTTTTAACAATTTTTTCAAACAGTACAGGCTTCACTTCTTTATTTGGGGCATTTATATAATTTATGAGGTATTTATTTTAGGCTTAAGTTCTAGTAAATTCAGACCTGTAGGTGTATACATCTTAATCTATACCACCAACATCGTTTTATTCTATTCTCACGCCTTTTTATTGAATAAAATACTCGAAGGAAAGCCCTCCCGGTTTAAAGCCATAAAAATTCCGTTGCTTATCATTTTTATCATTGGTGGATATATACTTTTTAGCTTTGGATTAGGCGTAATTTTTATTAAGCTTGGTTTTATAAAATCAACAAGGCCCATGAATTTAGATCATGATTTTATTATGGCATGCCTTTTCCGAGCAATTTATTATACAGGATTTTCAACAGGCTATGTTTATTTAGTAACCTCATTTAAAGAGCGTAAAAAGGTAGAACAATTAGAAAGACAAAGTCTCGTTACTCAAATAGAAAAGCAAACTTTGGAGAACGATTTGGTACAATCACAAAATAATTTCCTTAGAAGCCAGATTAATCCTCACTTCCTATTTAATACTTTAAACTTCATCTACAACGATGCCCGCAAGAAAGCTCCAATGGCTGCAGATGCGATTATGAACTTATCAGAAATGATGCGATATGCTTTAAAACGTCCAGAGGCATCAGAATTAGTTCCTTTAAGTGAAGAGATTGAGCAAATTGAACACTTAATTAACCTACACAAATTGCGTACGGCAAACTTGCTTAATGTAGAATTAGAAATTAATGGCGATTTGTTTGGACTTCGCTTTCCGCCATTGATTATGCTTACCCTTGTAGAAAACATATTTAAGCATGGAAATATTGCTCACTCTACCCAACCTGCTATAATTTCGGTAGATTATCACGGCAACCATCTCAGTATTAAAACAATCAATATGGTTAATGATGTAAAAAGCAAAAAAATTGAAAGCCACCATGTGGGCATAGAGAACATAGAAAAACGACTAAATAATTTCTATAAGGATAATTTCGAATTTAAATATTATACCGATCAACAGAATAGATATATCACCGAAATTAATGTTACAGTTGTTAATTTAATGGCTAACCTAAATATTAATTAGCCATTGCGTTTCTACGTTGAACATCTTTTAAAAGGTAATAATACATCAGCATTTCATGTGTACGTTGATCTTTGTTAAATAAACGATTAACGTGCATGTGCATTAAATCGCTAAATAAACTGACCTTTTTATCAGGACTAGCCTGCTTTAAAATATTTGAGAAAGATTGAGTAAATAAATCAAATTTATCTATTTGATGGGCATCAAGTTCTGGAAGATCTGCCTTGCGATATAGCTGATATTGAGCATTCAGTTTTTTGAAATCCGCAGCATCAAGTTTATGTTCTTCGTTAAATGAATCGGAGAACATTTTAATAATTTTAGCAAAGTCCTTTTTATCAAACATTCCTGATTCCAGGATTTTATCGGCCACATCCGAACATAATTTGTACTTTAAAAAAGTATCAGACTGTGTTTGCAAAAGCGATAAAACATAATCGCTATCTACTCCAAAGTGATTTTCTACTGTTGCAATTAAAGCATTTCCATACCGTTGGGTTTCTCGTTTGTAAGTTTTAATCTGAAGATCGGATACCAAACCAACTTTCAAATCTTCTGCCAAATAATTGGACAAGGCACCTGTTAACTTCTGTCCATTCGCAACATCGTTTAACAAAACTCTCAACCTTAAATGATTTCCGTTTTCATTATAGCGGATAAAAAACCACGATTTGACATCTTCCTGATGGGTATCTAAAAAGTAATTAATCACACCGGTAAGCATCTCATCCGATCGTTGCTGATGGCAATAGATCTCAAAATAAAGCCACTCACTTCCAGGCGGAAAATACTGCGTAACTTCGATGGAATCCGTTGACTCAACAAGGGTTGATGGTGCATAAATTTGCGCTTCTTGATAAAGATTTAAAATAAACTGCGCCAAGTAAGGTTTGCCGTTTTCATCTACAACCATACTGCTTTCTGGCAATAAAACCTCTTCCAAATAAACAGTTTTTTGCTTCTGCATATATTGGATAAATGAATTCAGATCATCATCATTTTCCAAATCGAAACATAAGGTTTGATCAGAAGCACCGGTTTTAAAGCATTTGCTTACCCCAAGTTCGGTAAGAAAAGAACGGCATTGATTCACATTGAGCTGTTCATTTTTTGAGGGGAAAATCGATTCCCTTTTAACCTGCCATTTTGCTCTACTAAGCAAGAGATTATGAAATTGAAGTCGAGGATAGTAGTCTAAATCCGGAAACAACGACTCTAAAGAAAGGGTAAGATTTGTAGCTATATTTTGATGTTGTAAATCGCAGAGCAACCGAAAAATCGAAAGATCTGAACGCGTGTAATTATATGCGGAAGCCATTTTTGGCACCATGCGTTTATTCAATTTTTTAGATCGAAGTACAATTTCAGAACCCCGAACAGAAATCATAATATCGTTCAGCAACAATGGTTCTTCGGATGTATCGTAATTTAAAATGGAAAGCTGATGACCATATATTATTTTACGGCGGTTGATGTTATCAATCGTGGCTTCGACCATATAGGCTACATCAAAAAACAAAATATCTGGATTTGCTTGTTGCTCTATCTGTGCAATTAATTTACTTTGATGCTCAACTTCTGAATTCGCCATTGTGAAACGACCGCTCAAACCATTCGCTGTAATTCCGCCTACCTGATCTACACAGACCAAATCATCACTTACAGACATTAACATGCTGAAGGTATTGGGCAGTTGAGTTGGTTTTTCGTTTAAATTGAAAGTCAGCTTATTTAAATAAATTGGCTTATCTTTTTTGAATGATTCTTGATTTAAAGCTCCGCCTAAAACTGATTTTACAGCTTCTTTATCTTTGGTTTGATCTTTTTTAATATTGCTAAATTGAGCTACAAAATCATCACTTTGTCCGGCCTGTTCCAATTCATCGTACCCCACGCCCATTTCTGGATCGAGCGCCATTAATAACGAAACCTCTTTCTGTTCAAATTTTTTCTTAAACCGAGTTGTAAATTTTTTAATGGCTTCCTTTTCGTTGTAAGGAATAATTTGCTGTAATAAATTAACAAGATTTGGAACATTTTGCAATAAACGTTCCTCTATTTGGCCAGCTTTAGCTTTGCGCTCAGCGATGATATATCTTGGCAAATCTGTATCTAAAATGCCTATTCTTTTAAAATAATCCTCACCTAAAATGTTTGGATCACGATCGGTAAAAAGGAGTTGAAGATCGTGCATATCTCCAATAAGAATAAAAAACGATTCATGTTCATCATCTGCAATACCGACTGTTTTGATTAGATTTTCTACGCTAATCGGTTTTAAACAGGCATCTAAAATCTTTTGGACAAATATATCCTGGTCAATTTCGGCCAGTTCAAATAATCCATCCGTACAGGCAATGTACCTGAGGCTGTTGGATGTAGGATAATAACTGCTGTTGCTAAACAACAAACAGTTTTTGGCTAGCAATTCGGCAATGGAGAATGCTATATTATTTTTTTGAGGCCAATCGATAAAAGAATGCTCTTGCTGATGTTCTTCAATTATAATTTTATCTGCATTGAATTTAATCGAATCTTTTAAAACACTAAAACTTGCAAACGTGCCATAAGGCGTTGAACGGAACTTTGCACGATTAAAATATTTCCAAATCGTAAAGAAGATTTTTGGTGGAAGGTGTTGAATTTCATCGGCTTTTACATCTTTTATAGTTTCGTAAAAAGCTTCTGATGAAATGGCTATTGCTTCTTTAAGTTCATCCCAACAGGCCGAAATATCAGATTGATAAGAAAATTTTGGCGTTCGAAAAATAGCTGTTGGGTGGATATTTATTTTCATGAATCTGATTGACCAGCGAAAATTACAAAGATTAATTTTAATTCTGCTATTTGTCGATATCAAAAAAGCCATTCTCCAAAGAGAATGGCCAAACCAAATCCAAACTAAATAAATTCTATTTTTTTGTAACCTTAAACTCTGTTCTTCTATTTTTAGCTCTTCCCTCCGGATTATCTTTACCCTTTTTAAAAGTATTTGGGGCAATCGGCATTTTTTCGCCATAACCTTTTGCTGTCATCCTAGAAGCAGAAATTCCTTTGGTTATAAGGTAATCAACACAAGATTTTGCTCTCTTTTCGGATAGTTCTTGATTGTATTCATCAGGACCAACGTTATCGGTATGTGCGCCTAGCTCAATTTCCATTTCTGCATTGTCTTCCATAATCGTAGCCAATTCATCCAATACTTTTTTAGATGGCTCCGTTAAATCTGCACTATTAAATTCGTAATAAACGTTATCCAAAACGATAGGAATATTAATTTTGAATGGACTAATACAGTAATCTTTATAAATTAATGTATCGGCTTTGGCAAGTTCTTCGAAAGGATAATTCTTTGTAATAGAGAAATAACTGTCTTTTGAAAAAGTAAGTTTTATAGGTCTTTTTCTATCCACTTTAAAGCTGTACATACCTGATGCATTGGTTATAGTTTTTTGATCACCTTCGTAATTAGTAAACATTACGGTGGCATCGGCCAATGGTTTTTTCGTTTTGCAATCGGTAAGCAAACCACTTACCGAGAAGTATTCCTTTTTAACTTCGAAAATTTCCAAACAACAAGAAGATTCACGGTCAGAACTAATGTATCCACGATTCCCTTCAGCATCTGAAGCTGTAAAATAAACATCATCTTTTGAAGAATTAAATGGATAGCCCATGTTTTTGGGTTTCGACCAAGTAATTAAATCCCCTTCCGATTCAAAGAAATCCAATCCACCCAAACCTATTCTTCCATCGGTACTAAATAGAAGTTTTTTTGTGATTACATTATAATAAGGCGCTCTTTCATCATCGTCTGTATTAATGGCTTCACCCAAATTTACGGCCTGTCCTAAAGATCCATCATCGCGTAAAGCGCAATACCAAAGATCGAATTTGCCATAGCCACCAGTTCGATCAGACGAGAAAAGCAGGAATTTTCCATCGCCTGTTACAAAAGGTTGCATGGCATTAAAGTCTTTACTATTAACCTGTAAACCCAAAGGCTGGGGGTCAGTCCAATTATCGCCTGTCTTTTTCGAACTGTAAATGGAATATTTTTCTTTATCTCGCCATGCGGTAAAATAAACCGTATTGCCATCCGGACTAAAAGATGTTGCCGCAACTTCCATGTCTTTCGGAAGATTGATGCCCATCATTTTAACCGAAATTTCTCCATCATTAGATGCATTTTTGGTTATATAAATATTATTGATAAATGGATTTGCCTTGGTTGAAACCTGAATTTGGCCATTTTCCGTTTTCACAATATCCTTTTTCCCAGCAATGGCAATTGGTCTTGATGAGGTAAAATAAATCTCATTATTAAACCTAACTGGCGCATAATTAGAGCCCAATCCATTAACATGATTTGGCATTTTTTTAATCTGAACCATCCTAGGGAAACGCATTTCTTCGATGGCAAACTTGCTCGATAAAATTGCCTTTTGAGCATCTTTAGCAAAAATATCGCTTCCATTTTTCTGGATAAATTTTTCATAAGCATCTATAGCTTCATTAAATTTACGGTTTGCTCTTAAGCTTTCTGCATACCAAAAAAGTGCCTTTCTATATCGAGTATTGGTAAAGGTTATCGCAATGCTGTAGTATTTCTCTGCCTCGGTAAACTCTTTATACATTCGGCTAGATTCTGCCAGATTATAAATAGATCCCTCATAATCTTCAATTACTTTATCCTCGGTATTGGTTTTGCGCTCCTTGCCATAAGGTAAAATAGCAAGGGTACTATCGCCAGTAATTTTTAGTGCTTTTTTATAAAAGGTAGATGCGGCATAGTAGTCCTTATTTTCAAAATAAGTATCGGCAACTTTTTTATAATTTACCACAAACTGGGCGCTTGCCAAGCCACTATATGCCAACAATAAAAAGGTTAATATTTTTTTCATCTCTACAGATTTGTTTTTAGGTTGATGAAGGATTTGTGTGGATTAATAAATCGCAATGTTTTCATCAGATAATATTTATAAACGCGGGCAAAAGAAGTTAGGACCAATAATTCCGTTTCTGCCAATAAGCGATATTGAAAGTTCTAAACCGCCATTGCTATTAGATGCACGCTGAAACGTTGAAGTATTTACATCGTAGCTTAAACCAAAAACCATGTTTTTTAATTGTAAACCAACAAAAGCAATTGCAGCATCTTTAACACGATAATTGCCGCCAAATAAAATGTTCGATGAGTTATTCAGGTTAAGCTGTGCATAAGCACCCAAAGAAACTTCGTTTGTATTTCCCTGATACATCACCAAAGCATTAGGCACAATATCTAACAACTCAGAAGCACGAACTCTTGCACCACCATGTGCGGTAAAACGAACAGGTGTTTTTCCGTTATAGCCAGAGAAACGTTCGGTTGGGCGATTTAAATGTGCCGCACTTACACCTGCAAAAACATTTACACTCTGGTTTGGGTTGCCATCAAAGAACATTATGCCGGCATTAACATCGGGTACAAAAGATGAAGTTGATGAGAAGGTTTCCCCACTCATCATCCCACCATCATAACCAGTTATTGGATTGAACTGATTACCGAAACGAGCCTGAGAGAAATCAAAACTCCTATTAACAAAGCCAGCCTGCAAACCAAAACTAAACATCTGCAATCCTTCAACACCAAATCTTAATCGATATGAACCCGAAACCAAGGCGGTTAAATAGTTAAAATCTAACTCCCCAGCCCTTTGATTAAGCACCGTTACACCAAAAGCAAAGTTCTTTATTGGTGCCAAATCAAATGATGCTCCACCTGTTAAAAACGAACTATTTAAAGCACTCCATTGTTGCTTAAAGTTTACCGATGCTCTATAATCTCCATCTATTACCCCAGTTAAGGCTGGATTTAGCCAAAGAGGATAGGCATAATATTGCGAAAAATGAGGATCTGTCTGCGCTATTGATTTTGATGCACAAAGCATTAAACCGAACATTATTGCATATATTTTTAAGGCCGATAGTATTTTCATGGTATTTGATTTTTGCTGTTTATAATTTGGTTCCATCTTCATTATCTTACTAAGGTTATTGTTCCTTTTCTCATCGTATTTGTTCCATCCGCAAATTGAACATCAATCATGAATACATAAACGCCCACTGGCTGATTGACACCTTTATAAGTTCCATCCCAACCATTCGCAACATTATCTGATTGGTAAATTAACTGCCCCCATTGAGTGTAAATGCTCATTTTTGCGCTGGCAATTGTATTTCCGTAAATCAGGAAGATGTCATTCTTGCCATCATTATTTGGCGTAAAAATGTTTGGAATATAAATCTGATTGCCCAATGGATTGGCAGCCTTACCCACAACAGGTGTAGAATTTGCACTGGTTTGGCAATCAATCTGCCCTTTAGCTCGAACGATTACAGTTACACTTTGATCTGGTTTTAAGCCTGAAACCAAGAATGCTGTTCCTGCTGATCCCGAAGTTGGAGCCTGCCAAGTCACGCCGTTATTAGTCGATACCTCATAAGCCGTTGCACCCGGAACTGCTGGCCATCCAAAAGTTATACTATTTGCGGTTGTAGCTTGAACAGAAACCACTGGCGTTGCTAAAACCGGCAACACATTAACGGTTACAGCCGTTCTTGTCGGACTTGAACATCCGCCAACGGCAACACTTTCTACATAATAAGTGGTAGTTATGGTTAAAGCTGGGGTTGTAAAAGTTACGCCTTCTGCAAGAGATGCACCTCCAGAACTCGCTGCGTACCATCTATAAATTAAATTTGCTGCCGGATTATTTACGGTTAAAACTGCTGCACTGCCAGAACAGATAGGCGAATTATTTGCAGTTACGGAAGTTGGGGCAACTGGTACAGGCAGTGGTGAAACATTAACCGCTGTACGAGAAATAGATGTACAAGAGCCAGATGCACCTTCAACATAGTAAGTTATGTTTGCAGTTATTGCAGGGGTTGTAAATGTTGTTCCTGTTCCAACTATTGTTCCTCCTGTTGATGTTGTGTACCAATTATAAACAATTCCTGTTTGTGGATTGGATACGATTAAGACCGCCGAACTTCCAGTACAAACATTAACATTATTTGATGAAACAGCAGGCACATTTGGTTTAGGATTTACAACTACCGTAACCTTAACTCTACCACCTGCATTGTTACAGCTGGTTGCGTTAACAGCAGAAACATAGTAATCTGTTGTGGTGCTTAATGCTAAAGTATTATAAGTTGTTCCTGTAAATAAAAGATTACCACCGGTTGCTGCATTATACCATTCGTAAGTAATTCCAGCTTGTGGATTTTGAATGGTAAGTGATGTTGCATCACCTGCACAGATATTGGTTCCCGCTGTTGAAACAACAGGATTTAATGGCAAGGCATTAACGGTGATGCTAATTACTTTTGCGTTTGCAGCGGTATTTTCGCATCTATTATCGCCTTTAACAGTTACGTAATAAGTTGTATTTGCTGTTAAAACAGGCGTAGTAAATGTTGCCCCAATAAAGGCTACATTAGTTAAAGCAGCATCACTATACCAAGTAAATATTGGATTGGTAACTGTGGTAGAACTTGCATTAAGCACAGCTGAAGTACTTCCACAAATAGAAGTTGAGCCACTTACTGCAATATCCGTAGCTACCGCATTTGGATTAACAATAATTGTAACCGCTTTTACATCCGCAGCTCCATTTTCACATTTATTCGCTCCTTTAACGGTAACGTAATAAGTAGTGGTTGAAGTTAACACTGGGGTGGTAAATGTTGGGCCAGTAAAGGCAACACTGGTTAAGGATGCATCATTGTACCAAGTAAATATCGGACTTGTTACCGTAGTAGAACTTGCATTGATAACTACTGAACCCGAACCGCAAATTAATGCTGGGGTAGATAAAGTTACATCTGCAGCTGTTGCTATCGCATTTACATTCACTGTTACAATTTTCGCTGTCGCTGCAGAATTTTCACACTTATCATCTCCTTTTACAGTAACATAATATTTTGTGGTTGCTGTTAATGCCGGAGTATTAAATGATGATCCAACAGCTGCCACGGTGGTTAAATTAGCGTCGTTATACCATGTGAATACAGGATTTACCACCGTTGTGGTACTCGCATTAAGCGGAGCTGATGATCCTGCACAAATCGTTGCATCTGCAGCAGTAATATCAGAAGCAGAAGCCAATGGTTTAATGTTTACCACAACCACTTTTGCGTTACCCGGTGCGTTTTCACATTTATTATCTCCTTTTACAGTTACATAATAAGTGGTATTAGCGGTTAATGTTGGCGTTACAAACGATGCACCAATGAATGAGATATTGGTTAACGCAGCATCCGTGTACCAAGTAAATACCGGGTTAGTTACCGTTGGAGAACTTGCCGTTAAAGTAGTAGATGATGATGTACAGGCCACGGCTCCATTAGCAATAATATCTGTTGTTGTTGCCAAAGGATTAACTGTAACCGTTACCACTTTTGCATTTGCAGCTGTGTTTTCACATTTATTTGCACCTCTAACGGTTACATAATAATTTGTAGTTACAGTAACCGGAACAGTAAATGTTGGACCAGTAAATACCACATTGGTTAAAGAAGCATCGCTATACCAAGTAAATACTGGTTGCGTTACTGTTAAGCTCGATGCCATAAGTACTGCTGAAGTGCCCGAACAGATCTGAGCATTATTCACTGTAATATCGGCCGCGGTGGCGAACTCTTTTACGGTTACCGTTACAATTTTTGCATTTGCTGGCGCATTCTCGCATTTATTATCTCCTCTAACCGTAACATAATAAGTAGTAGTTGCATTAAGAGCCGGTGTGTTAAAAGTTGCACCGATATATGCCACAGTTGTTAATCCTGCATCACTATACCAAGTGAAAACCGGATTGGTAACCGTAGTCGTTGTGGCTGACAACACTGTTGATGAACCTTGGCAAATGGAAGTTGCTCCACTTGTTGTAATATCAGAATCTGTTGCAGCTGGATTAACCGTAATTGTTACCAATTTTGCTGTTGCAGCGGTATTTTCGCATCGATTATCTCCTTTTACAGTTACGTAATAAGTTGTGTTTGTGGATAAAACAGGAGTTAAAAATACCGGACCAACATAGGCAACCGTTGTTAAAGCTGCATCACTATACCACGTAAATAGTGGATTGGTAACCGTTGTAGAACTTGCAGTAAGTGTAACTGATGAACCTCCACATATCGTTGTTGTTCCAGATAAATTAATATCTGTAGCTACAGCAACTGGATTGATGGTGATGGTAACTTCCTCCGCAGTTCCAGGTGTATTGGCACATTTATTTGTTCCGCTAACCGTAACATAATATTTAGTAGTTGCAGAGATTGCTTGCGTTGTAAATACTGGCCCAGTAAAAGCAATCGTTGTTAGTGTTGCATCGGTGTACCAAGTAAATATTGGATTGGTAACCGTTGTACTAGTTGCTGTAAGTACTGCGCTACCTGAATTACACAATGATGTATTTCCAGTAACCGCAAGATCCAACGCTGTTGAAGATGGATTAACGGTAATCGAAATTTTAGTTCGAACTGAATTTGAACAACCGCTTCCTCCAGCACTAACCGCCTCTACATAATAATCATAAGTACCTGCTGCAAGCGATACCGAAGTTGTAAAACTGCTGTTGTTATTCACCAGCATGTTTCCAGCCGTTGGTGCATCGTACCAATTGTAAATTACACCTGCTACCGCTTGAACACTTAATGTTGCCGGTGTATTGATACAAGTTGTTGCCGGATTTCCAGTTGATGGAATTGGCGAAGCAGGTGGTGCCTGTACCGTAATGGTTACTTTTGCACTTTCCGTTTCGCAGCCATTTGCTGTCGCTGTTACACCAT
Source organism: Pedobacter fastidiosus (assembly GCF_014306625.1). GTDB lineage: Bacteria > Bacteroidota > Bacteroidia > Sphingobacteriales > Sphingobacteriaceae > Pedobacter > Pedobacter fastidiosus. The sequence continues at coordinate 339,859 of NZ_JACRYL010000001.1, read as the reverse complement.
AAATATAACTTCCCGCAGGTAAACTTGCATCCGTTGTAAATGTTGGTCCATCTTTTCCAGTTTGATAAGTTGTGCCCAAGTACCATTTATAAGTTACGTTACCCTGAGGATTTTGAACATTTAGCACAGCTGAAGTTCCCTGACAAACATTTGTTAAAGATGCCTGAACGGTTGGAACCGGAATGGTTCTTTGTGCATAATTCAAATTAACCGAAGTTAGAGCACCTAAAATGCCTGAGCTCAATCTTAATTCTACCCCGTCAAACTTAGCTGATGGCACAAAGGTTAATATTGCTCCACTTCCATCGCTCAATAAATTAAGGCTAATTAATGGGTTGTTTAAAGTAATTCCGTCGTTGTTACTCACTGCACCTTGGAATGTAGTTACAGTTAGGCTTGGTAAAACTGCAAGCGATAATAATTTGCCTGGAGAAGTAATGCTTACGCTCAACGTATCTCCAATATTTGATAATCCACCGGTAAAACCTAATTGGTGATAAACCGATCCACCAAGTAATCCAACCGGAATCACCAAGCTAGATCCTGTACTTATATCACCATCAATAGCTAAACCTGGATTAACAACCGAAGCACCTATCGTTCCTACAGTTGCACCTGCCGCCACCGAAACCGTAGCCGCACCACAAGGTGTAGGAACAGGAGCACCATTCGGAATTACAGTTACCACAACTATAGCTCTGTTGTTTGTAGAACATCCACCAATTGTAGCTTCTACATAATAGGTTGTTGTACTTGATAATTGTGGCGTTACAAAGGTATCACCTGTAAATAGCGAAGTAGTTGATGTTGAGCTATCATACCAATTAAATACAACGCCTCCTGTTGTAGAGGTTGCTTTCAATACCGCTACCGAACCACTATTTATAGTTACCGAAGCTGGTGTAATTATTGGGGTATCTAAACCGCCGCCAGTTTGAATGGTGGCTGTTGCTTTTGCCGTAGAAACACCGCAAGCATTTGTAGCTTCAACCGAGTAAGTTGTTGTACCCGCACCAATATTGGTAATTGTAAAAGTATCTCCATCTTTTCCTGCTTGATAAACATTTGCCGCATCATACCATTTATATACAATGCCAGCAACTGGATTTTTTACTTGAAGCACAACGGTTTGGCCAGCACAGGTTGAAACTGTTGGCGATAATAATTCTGGCGTTGCCGGTAAAGGATTCGCAGTTACATTAACTACAGTTTTTGCACTTACACAACCTGAAGCGGAAACCGCAGCCACAAAGTATTTTGTATTGGCGGTTAAAGCTGGAGTTGTAAAACTCACACCGTCTTTTCCGGTTAAATATATACCAGAGGCATCAAACCATTGATAGGTAAATCCAGCTGTTGGATTGCTAACTTCTAAGAGTGCAGTAGAACCAACACAACCAGAAACATTTGCCGAAATAACTGTCGGCGCAACCAAAACACGTTGCGCATAATTTAAATTGATTGATGTTAAAGCACCAAGTACACCCGAATTTAATCTCAGTTCTACACCATCAAATGGAACTGTCGGAACAAAGGTGATTAAGGCTTGTGTATTTCCACTTAACAATTGAACATTAAGGAGGTTATTATTTAATAATTTCGAATCTGCGTTACTTGTTGTACCGTTAAATGTTGTGATTTGAGCATTGCCCAAAAGTGATAAAGAAAGTAATCTGCCTGGAGATGAAACCAATACTTTTACAGTATCTCCAACTCTAGATAGCGAGCCAAAACCTAAATATTGATAAACCGATGCGCCCAAAGCACCAACAGGCATAACCAATGATGAAGCTGTTTGGGTATCGTTATCGATTGCCAAACCTGCGTTAAAAACTCCAGAAAGCAATGCCACTCCAGTTACGCCATTGGCTTGAGAAATTGCGGCTTCGCATGGTACTGGGTTTGGTGTAATTGTTCCATCTACCGTTACTGTAATTTGAACTCTACTAGCCGAAGAACATCCATTTGGAGAAACAGATTCTACATAGTATGTTGTTGTTGCTGTTAATGGAGGCGTAACATAGGTTGCTCCTGTGTAAACAGAACTTGTAGAAGTTGCAGATGTAAACCAGTTAAAAGTAACACCAGGATCTGTAGAAGTTGCAGTTAAAATTGCCGATTGCCCTGCGCTAACTGTTGATGATGATGCTGTAACTGTTGGCAAAGCCGGACGAGGATTTACGGTTACTGTTGCAACCGCACGACTTGCGCTGGTACAAGATCCTTGAATAGCTTCTACATAATAGCTTGTTGTTGCGGTTAAAGCTGGCGTAATAAATGTTGATCCAGTGAACAACAACGTTCCACCTGTAGATGCATCATACCAATTATAAGTTATCGCAGGATCAGGATTATTTACCGAAAGTGTAGAAGTTGATCCTTCGCAAGCACTTACAATTGGAGCAAGAACCGGTGTAGCCAAAACAGGAGTTACCGTTACAGTTACCGGAACACGAGTTGCATTTGCGCAACCGCCTTTACTTACTTCTATGTAGTAAGTTGTAGTTGTTGTTAAAGCTGGGGTTGTATATGAAGCTCCGGTTGTTAACAACGTTCCACCAGTTACAGCAGTGTACCAATTAAGTGTTGTACCACCATTAGCCGTTGCGGTTAATGTAGCTGTACTGCCCGAGCAGATGGTTTGTGAACCCGAAGTTAAAGTTGGATTTGGATAAATAATACTTGCTCCGTAAACATCTAGACTGGTTATCGCGGAAACTAATCCGTTGATTCGAACTTCTACACGATCATAAGCACCGCCAGCAACCAAAGTAGCTGCAAAGCGACTGCCACCTAAAAGCTGAAGATTTAGAACCGATGAGTTCAACTGAACAGTTTTTACAATTGTAGTTCCATTTAAAATATTTACAGTTACGCCACCTAAAACTCCCAGATCCAACAATCCAGTTGGTAAGCCCAAATCTAAACGGATGCTGTCTGTAGCTAAACCAACAGATGGAAATATGAGTTGTTGATAGCCTGCTGAACCTACGCCAACCGCTAAGGTAATTCTGGTAAAGTTATTTGGATCTGCATCAGTAGAATTTCCAGCATTGCTGATTCCACATAAAATACAAAGTCCTGTAATGCCACTATTTTGCGAATTTGCTGCATTACAAGCCGTACCTCCACCTCCATTAATTACGGTTACAGTTACTGGAACACGACTTGTACTTACGCAACCATTTGCAGTTACGGTTTCCACATAATATGTAGTTGTTGTACTTAAGGCTGGCGTATTAAAGCTTGCTCCGGTTGCCAATTGAGTTCCAGCATTTGGAGCATCAAACCATCTAATGGTATTGCCAGCATCTGTTGTTGCCGATAAGGTTGTGGTTTGACCACTATTTATAATTTGATTGTTTGTGGTAACAACTGCTAAATTTGCTGATGGATTGATTGAAACCGTAACAGCAGTACGCGGACTAACCGCTGTTCCAGAAACTGCTTCTACATAAAATACCGTTTGAGCATTAACAATTGGAGTTGCAAAAACACCCGTATTATTGGTGGCCAAAGCGGTGCTTCCTGTTGATGCATACCAATTATAAGTAACACCAGGTTGCAAATTACTTACACTTAAAGTGGCCGAACTACCTGCACAAACTGTTGCAGCAGCAACAACTGGTGCATTTACAGTTACTGTAATGCTATAATCTGTATTTACCTTATTTCCATTTGCATCAGTTGCTGTTAGGGAAACGATGTAGGTTCCACCTAAGGTTGGGGTGCCTGTAATTTCTCTAGTTGCTGTATTAAAATTTAATCCCGGAGGAAGATTAGTTGCTAAATAAGTATAAGGTGCTGTACCACCAGATACGGCTGGTAAAGTTTGTGTTGGATAAGAAGTTCCAACTATACCATTTGCCAAAGTTGCCGGAGGTAACGATAATACTCCATTAACTTTAATAGGATATGTATTGCTAGCCGTTTTTCCCTGACTATCCGTAACCGTTACTGAAACTGAGTAATTTCCGGCTTGAGTTGGTGTGCCAGTAATTGCTCTGGTTGCAGGATCAAAAGTTAATCCCGGAGGAAGATTTGTTGCAACGTATGTATAAGGACCAACACCTCCTGTAGCAGCGGGCGTTACCTGTGTTGGGTAAGCAACACCAGCAGTTCCATCTGGTAAACTTGCACTTGGCAATAATAATGGGTCGGTTATGGTAATGGAATAATTAGTCGTAGCGGTTTTTCCAACATTATCTGTTACAGTTACCGGAATGGTAAATGTTCCGGCGGTAGTTGGTGTTCCGGTAATTTCTCTAGTTGTTGGGTTAAAAGCTAATCCGGCAGGCAAGCCAGTTGCCGAATACGTATAAGGAACAGTACCGCCCGTTGCAATTGGAATAATCTGTGTGGTGTAAACCGTTCCAGTTGTGCCATTGGCCAAAGTAGCTGGTGGTAAAACCAAAGGATCGGTTACTTTAACTGTATAATTCGAGGTAATTGTATTTCCATTTGCATCAGTAACTGTAACTGGAATGGTATAAGTTCCACTTTGAGTTGGTGTTCCTGTTATTTCTCTTGTTGCTGGATTAAAGCTTAATCCCGGAGGAAGTGAAGTTGCCGAATAAACATACGGACCTGTTCCGCCTGTAGCTGAAGGAATAATTTGCGTTGGATAAAGTGTTCCAGTTACTCCATCAGGCAATGCTCCAGGTGTTAATGCCAGCGTAGCCGTTACAATTAAAGTATAACTAGCAGTTGCAGTACAATTTTTGGTATCTGTTGCTGTAATCGAGAAGGTAAAAGTACCAGTCGTAGTCGGTGTGCCAGAAATTAAACCAGTAGATGAGAGCGTTAATCCAGCAGGCAAGGTACTTCCACTTGTTAAAACATAGGTATATGTAGGGGTTCCTCCAGTTGCAACATTTACTTGTTTAGCATAAGCAAATCCACTTGTTGCATTATTTAAAGTTGTGGTATTGAACACAATTGCCGGATTAACAGTCACCGTTACAGGCACACGTACAGATTCTGCAGTACAACCCAATTTGCGGGCAGCCACATAATAAGTGGCGTTTGCAGTTAAAGTAGGTGTATTATAGGTGCCATTAAAAGCTACAGTGGCCAATGGTGCACCACCTTCCACAGTAGCATACCATAATAATTCATTTGTATTTGGCGTGGTGGCGGTTAATGCTGCCGAAGAATTATAACATGCAGAAACAGCATTACTTGCGGGTGAGGTAAAGGTTGGTCTGCCTGCTGATCTTGAAATTCCATAAACCTGAATGGTTTGGGTTAAATTAACGTTCAGCAATGATGATAATGAAACCCGAACCCGATCGAACGGTACACCGGGAGAAAACGGAATGGTTGCAATTTGGCCTCCATTCAGTAATCCAAGTAAATCTAGCCCAAGCAAATTAGCAGCCGATTGAGTATAGACTTGTGTATTGCCATTGTAGGCCGTAACCATTATATTATTTAAAACGCCTGCATTCAGCAATGCTGAAGAAGTACTCAATCTTAAATTAAAATCATCACCGGCATCAGATAAGGTATTGTAATAAAAATTCTGTCCTATAGATCCTGCAACACCTAAAGCGCCTAAACTAATTTGAGAAAATGTTGTTGGATCAGTATCAATCGCCCTTTCAGGATTCGTAACTCCAGCGCCGCCAAGTCCTAAGGCATCTACAGTTAAACCTGTTCCATCAAAACTGGTATAGGCAGCCTGTGCACAAACATCTGATCCTGAATTATAAAATGCATAATAAACTTTGGTGTTATTTGCGGTGCTCAATAATAAAGCAGCTGTTCTATCCCGCACATAAATCCGATCGTAAATTTGATCGGGAGTAATTGCAACATAAAAATATCCATTGGCATCTTTTACCAAACGCAAATTATTACTTGAAAAAGCTGCAGAACTTGTTCCACTTAAAACCGTTGTGCCGACAGAATTTCTAGCCCCAATTTCAAAAGTATGATCACCAAGTGCCACATTTCCAACCACATTTGCCAATAAGCCTCCTAAATTTCCACCGAGCAGTGCATTCAAAACATCCGCATTAAAATCAATTCTTACATAAGTGGTTTTCCCTGCCGGAACATCTGTAGGGAATTTTATTTCCAATTCACCACTGTAACCAGCAATGCCTAAAGCAGCGCCACCGTAAGATTTTACCGTTGCAAAAGTTGCATTATCTGCAGTTAAAGCATTGCTGGCATTTTCTACCGTTAATGTGTTATAGCAGGGCTGAAGATTTAACAAACCGCAACCCGTTAAAGAGGAAACAGCATTAGGAGTGGTAGCGCTTACAGAATTTGCATAAATTTTAGTTTGAGCATACGAATTCGATTTGAACAGCGTTAATAAAATAATAACTGCAATAACTTGAATATTGCAAATTATCCCTTTAAGAGATGGAGAGGTAAAATATTTCATCATGTCAGGCGTGTATATAGGTTGATGGAATAAGATACAATGGCAACCTTAAGTTGATTTTGTACACTTACATGACAAATCTACATTTACACCAATAATGAATTTTATCCATTACTATTCATTCTTTCTTCGTAACTTTTCATTCATTTCGTTCATAGGAATCTTTCTTGTCAAAATTGTTTCGCTGATTGTGAAATTATGATGACATTAGCATAAGTCAGTCATCTATATATTTAATGAAAACTAACGAACTCCTCATCGAACTCAGGAAGTTTGTGCTTATAAAGTCAGGATTGAGAAACATCGATCCAGGACATTGTAAGATAATTTCTGAGTATGTGTTTCAAGAAACCAAAAATTACGTCAGTGAAACCACTATCAAGCGTTTCTTTGGCTTCGCAAATACCCTACATAAATTTTCATTATTTACGCTTAATAGCTTATCACAATATATCGGATACTCTAATTGGGAATCTTTTTGCTCCGATAAGGAAAGTGACATTTCTGATGTTCAAAGTATTTGGCAAGATCTACGACTTAAAACTCATGCCATTACTGAAATTTCATTAATTGCAAAAAAGAATAATTCAGGAGTTCCATTCAACGCAACTGCGAACAGAAGTTTTTTCTATCCAGATTTTGATTACTTTTTAAAAAATAGCTATCAATTTACTACAATCAGTGCCCAACCCGGACATGGAAAATCTATTTTAATTGCCCACATGGTGGAGCATTTCTTTTATGCAGAAAATGCACTGTACAAAAATGATATTGTTTTACTCATTAACTCAGCAAGCGTAAGTGCCATTATTCAAAATGGGCAGAGCTTAAAAGATTGGTTTTTAAAAGAATTTAAATTTGGAAGCGTTAGCGAATTAATCAGCTTTTTCAAAAAGAATCCAGAAAAAAGAGAAGGAAGGTTTGTTTTGATCCTCGATGGAATTGATCAGTTTTTATTAAAAAGTAGCTATTTTAAAATTTTTATAGATTTTTTATACAGTATAGAAGAAAACAACTTTTTCAAAGTTGCAATGGGCTTAAGAGCCAATACATGGGTAAATCTTCAGCCAATTATAACAGGATCAGCCTTTTTAACCAAAACCTGGTACACAGGCTTATTCTATGATTCTGATCTTTTAAGCAATGTTCCCTTCTTAAATACAGAAGAAATTTTACATACCCTAAGCCAGATTGAAGGAAAAACGATGACCAAGAACGACATCAATCCATCACTTCTTGAGCAATTTAAAACCCCTTTCTGGCTTCAGGTTTATTATAAAATTAAGTTCGAAAATGAACTTTTAGATCTTAAAAATCCTCTATTAAGGTATGAACTCATTAATTACTTCCTAGAGAAAAAAATCTTCCTGGCCAAGCACAGTACAGAAAAAATATTTATCCTTAAAAAAATTAGCGATTCCATTTCTGAAGGTAATAAAGGGCTTAGAGTTGCAAAAGAAAAAATTTTAAGTTACGCCACAACCTATCCTATTATTTATGAAGAGCTGATTTTTAGTGGAATTATTGTTGAAGAAAAAAGACTGACTACAGCTATACCCATAGAAGTTGTTCGCTTTCTGAACAACGATATTTATACCTATTTTATTTTTATACAGCTAACAGAAAAATTTGAATATAAAGCGAGTAAAGAATTTTTCGAATATATTTTAAAAACATTCAATAATACAACGCTAAGAGAACACATCCTTAACTGGACCATAAGATTCTGCATTAACCGAAATGAAATTGCCGAACTCAAAAACATTTTAAAACTTCCGTTTACCAACGAAGAAAAAAACAAATCGTTCGATTTTATATGTTACGTTGCAAAATACGAGCTTAGCAAACCGTTATCAAGTTTTAACAAGCAAAGTGTTGGATCAGAATTTATAGATATTATGGCCATTGGTAGAACCATGAGCACATTATATAAAGATACCATCAAAACAATATCCGATAATGTATTAAATGAAGATGCGCAGATTATGCTCCACATAATCGAATGCAACATCAACTTAATTGATATTGACCGAGCTGCACTAACCAATACAATGCATCTTTTAAAGCGGAATTACAAGCGCTTAAATGAGCTTTTCCCTATTAATCCTTATGATTTAATCCTTTACTTCTATAATAATTTGGTAAATAAACCGAATGAGAGTAAGTCGCTTGAGGAAAAAATAATTAAGCTCTGCCATCAAATAGATAAAAGCCCCGCACATCGAAATGAGGACTTAACAACAGCAGAAATGTTAACGTTTCGACTTGTGTTGATTACTTTATTCTCTCAAAAAAATTATGCAGAATCGCATCGGTTTACAATGGCTATTTTAAACAAATATCCAAACATTTTCTACATTAGGCACTCGGTGTTTTCGCCATTTTTACTCATTCATTTAGGGCAAACCTATCTTAAATTAAATTATTTTAAAAAGGCACAACGAATTATTCAGTTTCTGGATAAAATTATCAGTAGTGAATATACTTACTTTACAAATTTTATAACAACCTCATTTAGCATTTTTAAAGCCAATTTTTACAATTACACCGACAATTATGAACAAGCGCTTATTGAAATAAATGTAGGATTAAAAATTGCAGCTGAGTATGATTTTAAAATGTTTGAGGTTGCTTTAATGCTGATAAAAATAGATGCGCTAAAACATACCGACGCTACAGAAGAGGTTTCTAATGTAATTAAAGAGCTTTTACATTTCTTAGCCATAAATAAAATATCGATGCCAGATTATGCCAATTTAAATGGAGGTGAGTTTGAGCATACCTTTAAAATTCTAAAGTCGTACAGAAAACATCAGTAAAAATAAAAGTCCTACAAATTGCTTTGCAGGACTTTCAAATATGATTCTATTAAACTTTTATTTAATTAGGTTGTACAATTCATCCAATTTTGGAGAAAGTACAATTTCTATTCTTCTATTTTTACTTCTACCGTCTGCGCTTGCGTTAGAACCTAAAGGCTGAAACTCTCCTTTTCCAGTTGCAGTCATTCTTACACTTTCTACTTTTTCGTTCTCTGTTAAATAACGCACTACAGAAGTTGCTCTTAATACACTCAAATCCCAGTTATCTTTAATTTGACCAAGATTGTTAATTTTTTGATTATCGGTATGGCCTTCAACAGCAATATTTATTTCGGGTTGTTGCTTTAAAACATTTGCCAACGAAGTTAATGCCTGCTTACCTTTATCATCAATAATGATACTTCCCGATGGGAACAACAACTTATCCGTTAAGGAAACGTAAACCTTTCCATTTTTAATTTCTACCGTTAGTCCATTTTTAGTGAAGCCCAATAATGCCTGTTGCAATTTCTCTTTTAATGAATTGGTTGCCTCATCGCGTTTGCGTAAAACCTCTTCAACTTCTTTTAAACGTTTTTCTCTAGAAGCCAAATCACCCGATAATTTCGTGATTTCAGAAGAAGAGTTGTTTTTAAGTTTTTTGTAATTTACATCCATCTCATTATAATCCTTCTGCAAATCACGAAGCTCTTCAGCCATCATCGAAGTATCTTTTTTAAGTTTGGAAACCTCACCTTCAAGGTTTTCAATTTTAACTAAACCTTCATTAAAAGCGGTATATAAAGAATCTTTTGTACCCAATAAAGCCTTATACTTTTTAGGCGAAAGAATTACACATGATGAAATAGAGGAAACGAGTAGAAGTATTGCAAAAGCTAGAAAGGTATTTTTCATATGGGGGTAGTATCAAGTATTGAATCTTTTTGCGGTTAAAATTAATTATGGATTTATCGCATTTCGTAAAAATACAACTAATGGTTGTACCGTACTGAAAGAACTTATCAACTTATTAACGAGCGTTGGCTTAAAAAATTCTGAATCGCTTAAAGGCATAGTAGCCTCGAAACTTTTAAGTTTCAAAAATTCTATATTCGGATCTGCCGGATCATAACCTTTTGGTGCATTTTTTAAGGCATTGCCTACACCAAGCTGAAAGTTATTTTTGAAGTCTTTATTGTTTATGATTTCTTTAAAATCGCCGATATTATAATCTATTTCCTGGCGGATAAGTTTAACATGGGGCGCATCTGGCATCCAATAACCACCTGCTATAAAACTTTTTCCTGGTTGAATATGCAAATAATAACCCGGTTCATTGCCTCCTTTTTTGGTAGAGAACCACATTCCAAAGTTATTTTTATAAGGGTCTTTATTTTTACTGAAACGAACATCTCGGTAAATGCGCATCAAGCTTTTTTTAGGATCAGCCTCTGCAGAAAGTGCTGGATCAACCTTTGCCAGTTCAGGTATAATTGAAGCAACTAGTGTTAAAACATCTGCCTTTGCTTCTTCATATTTGGATTTATTTTCGGCAAACCATTCGCGGTTATTGTTTTCCGCAACATCTTTTATAAAACTAAGGGTTTCTTTTTTTAACATACGGTTTTGAGGTTAATCGGTTAGTTGTTTAACTGGTTAATGTTGGTTAACCGATTTCTACAGTTTAAAACAATTAATCTATTTATCGTAATATGGCTTATACTTAATATTTGGCGATAATACATGAAGCAAAATTATCCTTGAATATCGATAATTGAATGGAGAGAGTAAAAAACATCCTGCAAAAATTACGATTAAATAATTCCAAAAGGTATTATCTTCCAAAGGACCGCAAATTAAGTAGGTTATAAAGCTCGCGAAAAGCATTTCGATAACATTCATGGCATAGCTCACGTACATGGCTGCGTAAAAGTAGCCAGGCTCAATTTCTATCCTTTGTGCGCAGTGACCGCAAATTTCTTTGGTATGCTGAATGTTCCAACCGTACATACTACCGGTAAAAACATTTCCTCTACGGCAATGCGGACATTTTGCATGTACAATTGCATATAGCTTTGAGGTTTTATCGGCCATTTTAGTTTAGGTTGAACGGCTCATTCTTCATATTGAGATGAACATTTTTTTTACGGTATTTTTTATACCAGATCACGCCGACAACCATAGCCATTATATAAGGGATGGCCAATAAATACAGAACGCCTGTGTTTAATCCAGCCGAAACTGTATTACCATTTTTAACGCCTTGCTCTGCATTAATGCTACACATGGCACATTGTGCATTAACATTTGGAGAAATGGCAAAGGTTAAGGCAAATAGAAATAAGACAAAAATTATTTTCTTCTTCATTGTTACAAATATACGGATTTAACGAAAGGAGCGGTTTAAAAATTATGTCATAAAAAAAGCCCCCGAAAATTTCGGGGGCTTGAGCGAGAGCGAGTGTTAATTTATTGGAATGTTATTGTAGAGCCCCTGTAAATGTAAATCCTGGATTTTCAACACTTTTGAACTGACCAAGTGTTGCTCCTGTTGAAGGATGCGTAAAATAATCTAAAGTGAACTGATCTACATTTAACCTTTGTGTTGTTAAGGGTGCCATATTTGCTATAATTAATGCAGCATTACCAGTAGGTGTTCCAGCAGTAAACTTGTAAACCCCAGCTGCTGATTTAACAAATGTGTAAGGAAAATCACCAATAAAGCGAGTTGCTCCTTGATAAATATCAACTGTTAAGACCATTGTTTTCTGAATGGTGTTAAATTTGAAGGCCATTTTATCAAGTCTAAGTGCATACGGGCCCGCTAACATAGCCGCTGCGGCTGCTGCTCTTCTTGCTTGAAAATCTGACGACCAACCTGGATAAGTAGTTCCGTTTGGCGCCGTTATTGTTGTGTAGTTAATCCCAATCAATAAATGTAGCGGTAAAATTGGAGTAGGGGATATTACAATTTCAACCCTTGCCCCATCAACAATAGTGTAATATACTCCCTTAACAGAATCCCAAGTCAGTTCGCTTATTTTTTTACCTTTATAATAAAGCGGATCCTGTAAAATAATCCCGGTTAGTGTAAATGCAAAACCTGTTGAGGTTGTAATTACTTCTCCATTACTTTCATAAGTTAAACTAAAAACCTTATTATAAACGTCTATTGAAGTTTGAATTTTAGTTGCGTCTCCTAAAAATACGTATAAATTTGGATTTGCAGAAGTATAATTAACCGTATTTGAAACGGAGTTAAACAAACCTTTTGAGTTATAAGAAGTTTGTTCTGCCTGCGTAGCTTTTACTAAAATCAACTTACTATCTAAAAATTTCCCATTTAGTTTTAGGGTATCACCAACTTGTTTATCAACAGCAAATTCGAAATCTGAATAAACACCATAACCTGCAACCCCTCCAAAAACACTCGGGTTTGGATCTGCAAGTATATGCATGTAATTATAGGTATCGAAAGATAACGTTGGGGCTTGCATCGCCTTCATCCGATAAGAACTTTCCATACTGGTTTGTGCAGGTCCATAATCCAAATCGGCAAACATGGTTACTCTATTAGATTTTGTAAAATTTAAGTAAAAGGAATATCCTCCTCCTCCACTTGGATATAAATAAGCCTTCCATCCAAAAGCACTTCCAGTTAAAAGGTCGTTATACTTGGTTAAAGCTTCTGTAACTCGCTCTTCTGGACGTTCACCATCGACCAATATTTCATCTTTTTTACAACCCGAAAACAGGGCAAAAGATAATAATGAATATAATAATATTTTTCTCATGTTATTTCCGCTTAATTATTGACCCATTACTCCATAAAAATAAGATGCATTATTAGTGGTTTTATAAAACGCACCTAATGAACCTACTACACCAATTTGACCGGGTATTATTTGGTTGATCCAGCCAATTCTAAAAGTATTTGTTTTAAAATAATTGTTTACGCCAACCACCCAATTGTTAATAAAGGTCATGTTTGAATATGTTGTTGTTGTGGGTTGGATTGCTAATAAGGTTAAAGTGGCTACACCTGTTGTGGCGTTAACAACCATACTATAATCTGCATCGGCAAAATAAGTTGTTGTTCCCGCTGCATTCGTAAAAGAATATCTTAAAGTCATTGCATTAGCTGCTTTAAACGTCATTGTAAAATCTTTTAAAATAAATCCATTTGTTTGCATTAAGGTTTTAGCTGCATTCCAATTAGTTAGGAATTCGGCAGACTGATTTGGATCAACTGAAGGGTTTGAATATAATGTAGTATATCCAATACTAGGCCCAATCATTTTATGTAAAACTGGTGCAGAAATTTTGTTTAAAGCATTTTGAACTTCTGTTTGCAGTTGATAAAAATCAATATTAAATGCAGTCTTAAAGTATTCTACAACATATGATTCTTTCTTTTTCAATTTAGCTTGGCCATCAGCAGGAGCAGCAGCAACAATAGCATTATATTGTACTCTTCCCAACATCAGCATGTTAGATGATTGTTCTGCAAAATCCTCAAGTGGTGAAACTCTAGCATATTGGGTAATAAATCCTAATTGATAAGCTTCAGATAGTGGTCTTTGAGTCCAGTTTGCTTCATACCCCCCCCTAGAAATTGTTTGATAGTCTGGCTGGATATCCACAGTTTGATTCAAAATGTGTGTATATTCATGTTGAATAACTTGAATCATTTGTTTTACTGAAGCTAAACTTGTTTTATCAAATGAGTTAATTACATATAGAACTATTTTACGACCACCTTCTGCTGAACCAAGGGTAATTGAGCCATTACTATTATATTCGGCACTACCCGCCAAGACAAACTGTTTTGGAGATAATTTTTTTATAAAGTCAGCTCCCCCAGCAGCTTCATAAGGTTTAATCCAAACATCCCTAACCATTTCCATAGCTGGTATAACTTGTGATTCCATTGGAGGTGTAATATTTTTGCCTAAAGCAAGTTCGAAACGATCAAATCTATATTTTGTCTCTATGTTATATGGAGTTAAAAAATTCTGATCTAACCATGTATCTGTAGCTGTTTTGGCTACCACATTTTTATCAATAACATCCAAATTAGCGTTAAGCGCTCCTTCTTTTTTGCAAGAAGCCAGGATTGAAAGCATAAATAATGCGAAAAATCCAAATTGAAATACCTTTTTCATATTTTATAATTTAAAATTATCTAGGATTTTGTTGAATACCAGACAAGGCCACTTGAGCAGGTAATTGAAATAATCTGCGAGGATCATCAGCGGGCAATTCCATAGTTACAAATGATGTATTTACTGCAAATACTTTATGCTTAACATTTATTTTGTAACGCAGTATATCAAACCAACGTAATCCTTCTTGAGTAAATTCTTTCTTTTTAAAATCCAAAATTGTTGCGATCAACCCCAGTTTAGCATCGATAATTCCATAATAAGATGCGATTTTAGCTAGTGTAACAGCATGAGTTGTGGAATTATAACCTGATACCCTAGTACTACAATAAGTATTTAAATCTTGTAGCGCTAGAGTATTCTGTCCGGTTGAAGCATATGCCTCTGCACGGTTAAGAAGCGCTTCATCAGCAGTTAAAACTGGAACAATAGTATATGGAAATCCGATTGTTGCATTTGGACTGGTTTTTACAAAATATTCATTCCATTTTAGCATTGTATAATGCGGAACACCATAATAAGCTGATTTATAAGCCCATCGCCCTCCAGTTACATTATTAGTGAACATCTCATTGTTTTCAACTTGTCCAAATCCGTATCTTGGGCTAACTGTTCTTGCCCAAGAAGAAGCTGTCTCAATTAACAATAATGTTGAAGGCTCTGTGGCTTGAGTGAAATAAATCTCCATTTCATCAAGTGTGTAAAGACTATATCTAGTGTTCCATGGTCTTATAATGGTTGAAAAAGCATTTCCCGGAGCAACAGCACTAGAATATTGAATTACCTTATTATACTCCTTTTTGAACAAGAAAAATCTAGCAGCAAAAGCATTGCCAGCAGCCACATTAAAATGATATTTGGGAACCTTGTAAGAAGTATTTTTCAATAATGGCAAACCCTCAAGTAAATCTTTTTCAATATTTGCATAAACGGAAGCTACTGTCCCTCTCGTATATTGTCCGGTGACAACTTTTTCCGGCTCAGTAACATACGGTATCCCTGGGGAATCATTTGCTCCATCAGGATCATAGGTTTTCGAATAAAGCGTAGCCAACATAAAATGAGCATAAGCCCTAGCCACCAATGCTTCTCCTTTATATGGTGCATAAGGTGTTTGATCATTAGCTTGACTGATAGCATACAGTGCAGCATTTGCAGCCGCAATGGCTTGATAACAGGAATTCCAATAATAAGTTGGAGTATCTTCATCATCATCATCATTATCCTTCCAATAATATGGCAGTACAATTTCTCTGGGTTCTGAGCCAACTGTAGGTCCCTTATCTTCAGCATTATCAGAAGATGATTCGGTAAATGGAATATAATTAGCCTCTGGATATGCACTTGTAAGTAACTCTGCGACTTTCTCCACAGTATTTACTTGTGTTCTTTGATCTGGAGCTTGTTCTAGAAATTTCTTACATCCGGATGCAGAAATAAGTGCCAAAGCAAAAATTGATATGTATATTTTTTTCATGATATTAATTTTTAGAATCCCACCTTAAATGACAAAGTAAATTGACGTGGAATTGGTAAAGCAACCCCACCAGATCCAAAGAACTCAGGATCTTGTCCATTAAGTTTTTTATCTGAATAAATTAAAAATAAGTTATTACCAACTACGCTAAGTGAGCTATTTGTAAAGCCTAGTTTTTTAGAAAATTTTGCTGGAATATTGTAACTTAATATAATTTGTTTCATTCTAACAAAACCACCGTCAGCAACTCTTTCGGTAGAATAATTATAATTATTATAAGCATAATTACTTCCAAAATTGGTGGCTTCTAGTGCATCCAAAATCGAAGGCACATTCGTAATTAACTCATCCCCAGGAATTTCCCATCTACTTAAAAAGGCCTTTGGCATTGCATCTAAGTCTGTATAACTTGTTTTAAATGCTGGGGATAAGCGTACTTTATTGCCAGCAGCAAAAGTTACTAAAGTCGATAATGTAAAATCCTTATACTTGAAAGTATTCGAAAAACCACCTGTATATGTTGGATCAATTGGTCCTTCATATTTCAAATATTTTACCACATTACTTTGAAGATAAACATCTCCACTAACAATACCTTCATCATTGATATACTTAGGAGATCCGTTTAAAGGATCTAAACCTTGAAAATCTAAGGAGAATAATCCTCTTTGAGCATATCCCTCGAGCGGACCACCATCAGCTCCAATCAAGCTGAATATTGACGGCTGATTTTTTAAATTCGTGATCTCATTTTTGTTATAGCCAAAAATCAATTGAGTTGACCAATTAAAATTAGTTGTTTTTAATACTCTTGCACCTAAAGTAGCTTCAATACCATGAGACTTCATATCAGCATAATTGGCCTGCTTAATTGCTTCACCACCAATTCCTGAAGTTTTGAATGCACCTATTAAATCAAAACTTTTTCTCTTGTAAGCATCAACAGTTAATGTCATTCTCTCATCGAAAAAACCTAAATCCAAACCAACATTCAATTCATTAAGTTTTTCAAATGTTAATTCTGAATTTTCTAAACCATCGATATACAGCTTGGTTTCTTTTTCAGCTAGGTAAGGTCTTCTTGTGCCAGTACTTTTAACTACCAAACTAGAATTCTGTGCTGAGCCCATACTAGCAACCAACCCATAAGTTCCTCTCAATGTGGCACGATTTAAAATCTGACTTAAGCGTGAAGGTGTTTTATTGTTATGTGTTTCTGCACCAAAGAATTCTTCCTTATCAATATTCCAAGCCCCTGAAATATTCCATGTTGGCAACCATCTAGCAGTTGGAGATTCTCCAAGTAAATTTGAACCATCATAACGTCCTGTTGCATTGATACTATATTTGCCCTTATAAGAATATGCTCCCCTCAATGAGTAGTTTAAGTATCTTTCATATCGGTAACCCATACTGTAATAATTAAATCCACCTTCAACGTTTGCTTTTACAATATTTGGATCAATAAATGGCACTCCTCCTTTGTCGTATTGATAACCATAACCATCAAATACTTTATTTTGCCTATTTATGTACCTCATTTCTTGAGTAGCGAAAAAATTCACCAAATGATCTTCATTAAAAGTTTTATCATATTCCAAACTGTTACGAACATAATAATTAATGATATTGTCATCATTTGTTTTGTAAAAACCTCCGTACGGTAATACAGAAACTGGCAATGCATTCGGATCATCAGGATTTTTATATAAAAATTTATTTGCACCTCTAATCGTTGCATCATTCGGATTAATACCTGCTCTGTAAGCTTGCGCCATGTTAGAATCTTCGGTTATTTTATGTTCTTGGCTAGTTCTAGCATAACGGTACGCTCCATCAAATGAATACTTTAAATCCTTTGTGATTTTATATTTTAAACCTCCTTGAACTTTAAAATCAATTAAGTTTAGTTCTAACGTATTATTTTCTAACTCATTTAGAATATTAAATGGCGCATAGTTTTGAGTAAAAAACTCGCGATTTCCATTCGCATCATATGCTGTGAGGGTACGGCTCGTGTTTAGTGCGTAACTAAACGGATTAATATCAAATTCCCGATCATACGTTCCATAAACTGGATTGCCATTTCTGCCCAAAGTACCAGGTGCCTTTTGGTCGCGAATAGATCCTTGAGTAATTAATTCTATACTCAGTTTGTCGCTAATTTCAAAGTTCCCACGTAAGTTTCCAGTAAATCTTTTAACATTATCACCTATGCTCCAGCCATTATCTTGCAAAAAACTTGTAGAAGCATAAATTTTTGATTTTTGAGTACCAGTGGCAACACTTAAAGAATGTTCTTGCATAAATGATTGCTTGAACAAAATATCAAACCAATCTGTATTAGTATCTGCATATCGCTGCAAGAATTGTTTCTGACTCGGAGCGTCATTCCTTAGGGCATAAGTTCCAGTAGCAGCATCATAATTATACATTTGATTGTACATTTTCGTAAATACACCTCCATTAGAACTACGAGAAGAACTAGAATGATTTAACCAACCTTTATTTTGCATTTCGAGATAGACATTCATCTGATCGGCAGAATTTAGGATATCAAAGTTATTGTAAGATGGTTTCATATAACTTGAGAAGTTTCCTGTATACGATATAACAGGCTTTCCATCAGTATTTTTTCCCTTTTTAGTAGTAATAATAACAACCCCATTCATTGCTCTTGCTCCATATTGCGCAGTTGCAGCCGCATCTTTAAGTATATTAAAACTTTCGATGTCATCTGGATTCAAACCAGCAACTGATGAACCAACCAAAGTTGAAGGATCACCTGTAGACAGTTGTTCGTTAGAAATATTTACAACATCTTCTAAAATAATACCGTCTACCACCCAAAGTGGTTTATTATCTCCGGAAATTGATGTTGCCCCACGTACACGAATTTTTGGCGCAGCACCAAAAGTTCCCGAAACATTTTGAACAGAAACTCCAGCTACGCGACCCTCTAGCATTCGACTCACGTCGTTTATACCATCACGTCTTACATCAGACGCCTTTAAAGCAGTTGCAGCACCTGTAAATAATTTCTTATTAATATCCTGATAACCTGTTGAAACAATATTAACTTCTTTTAACTGACTTGCATCCTCTTCCAAGGAAACATCAATTGATGATCTTCCATTAACTGCAACCTCCACAGTTTTATAACCAACGGAAGCAAATGACAGTGTAGCACCATCTTTAACCGTAATTTGATACTCACCTTGGCCATTAGTAGATATTGCATTTGCCATTCCCCTTTCTCTAACGCTCACTCCTGGCATAGCGGAACCATCCTTCTTGTCTCTAACTCGCCCTTTAACAATAATATCTTTTTTTGAGCCAGACCTTATTGCTTCCTGAATTTTTAGAATCACCTGATTGCCAACTAACTTATAACCAATGTTTTTCTGTTTTAATTGATCTAATGATTCAGTAATTGTTGTAAGCTTAGCTGGAACATCTAACACCATTGATTTATTAATTTCAGCTGCATCGTACACAAAGCTTACTTTATAAGCCTGTTCGATTTTTTTTAAGTAATTGTCTAATCTTTCGGGTTTTGCATTAGCCTGCTGAACATCAGCATGTGCTAAAACACCCCAAAAGATTGCACACACAAGTAAGGCCATTTGGCGCAAACTCATTCCCGCATTTCTTTTGTAGAAATTTCTCTCCATAGTTTGATTTTTGTTTGTTTGATTAATTAGTTGATACTAGGTGTTTTAAGGATGATACTGTCTTTATTATTCTGGATAGTTAGTCCATAGGTTACTTTCAATACTTCTAAAACCTCATTCAGCGAATTGTTCTTAAAAGTTGCATTCAACTTTTTAACCATTTGCTGATTGGTTTCTAATTTTATATCTGTTTTATAGTAATCGCTAAGTTGTTTACATACATCTTCCAATGGCGTATCTACAAATACAAGCTCATTTGTGAGCCATGAATCTGAGTTTTGAGATAACCTTGCTGTAAATTCTCGTTTCTGAATGTTGTAGGTTAAGGCTTGCCCAGCAGTTAAAATAGATGATGTTCTATTTTGATAAGGAGAGAAAATAACTCTTCCGGTTTTAACATCTAAATCTATTTTATTTGGGGAATAATCAATGTTAAATGAAGTACCAAGCACGCTCACTTTCGATTCGCCCATTAAAACTCGAAATGGATGTTTGGGATCTTTTGCTATTTTGAAAAACGCACGACCTTTATTCAGATATATTTCTCGAGAATCAGAATTAAAGGCTTTGGGATATTTAATCTCACTATTGGCTGCTAATATTATTTTAGATCCATCAACAAGCATAACAGAATCTTGTTGATTGGCAAATGTTTGCTTAGTTATTAAGGCTGAAGAATTAGTCGATTCATAGAACCAATAGCTTATCCCAACAATTAAAATTGTGGCAGCAACGCTACTTACCCATTTCATTAGGCTAAATGAATTGGGCGTAATATTTCTCAAAGCACGCCTAAAATGTTGTTCAGCTTGCCTTTTATTTACGCCATCAAGTCTAGATGATTTGGCCGATAAATTCCATATCTTCTCTATTTCAAGAAAATATTTTTCTTGATCAACAGATTCTGTACGAAAAGTTTCTACAGCACGATGAAGGCTTTCATCCTGCGGATTGTTTAAATACTGAACAATTAAGTCCAAATATTCAGGTTTGTTAAGCATTAGTTCGTTTAGGTTTGTACTATAAGACAAACAAACGCAAGAAAACCCCTAGTCATTTTGAAAAAAAAGTTAAAAAAGAAAGATTAATGGATTAAATGCTCGCTAGAGGACAATTTAATTAATAAAGAAATAGATTCATCAGCATTAAATAGCTTTTACCTTGTCTATTTAATTGCTCATCATTCAAAAAACGCTCCCTCAAAATCTTTAAGGCATTTCCAATATGATTTTCTACGGTTTTTTCAGAAATATCTAGCTGATTAGCAATTTCCTTATACTTTAAGCTTTCAAAGCGACTCAATTTAAAAACTTTCTTGCATTGAGCAGGAAGCTTTTCTATTTCGCTTCTTAGCAAAACAATCATTTCGTTTTCTTCATCAAGGTTGATTAGATATTCATCAGAAAGTTCTGAAGCCAACTTTAAATGATGCTGTTCGATATTTTTCTGTCGATTGAAATAATTAATGGAAGAATTAATTACTGTTCGATATAAATAAGATTTTATGGATTTTACTTCTGATAGATATTCAGGATTTTCCCAAACTTTAAGAAAAACATCCTGAACAATTTCTTCTGCCTCATGAATGTCTTTAAGATATTTGTCGCTTGCTAAAACAAGTTTCTCAAAATAAGATGTATAGAATTTGGTAAAGGTAGCCGTTTGTCCCCTCTCTATTAAAGAGATTAAATCTCTTCCAGTTTCTATATTTAAAGCATCCATTAATAAAGACAAACGTTCGCATTTGCTAACTATAAATCAATATTACAAATTAATGTGGAATAAATTGCCAAATACAGATGCATTTTGGCTCTTAAAACTAAAAATATAGGTTAATAAATATAATATGGAGATATCATAAGGTAAACTACAACACCAGTAATGGCCACATACAACCACAAGGGAAAAGTAATTCTGGCTATCTTTCTATGTTTATCGAATCTTTCTGCTATAGCTCTTACATAAGTAACTAATACCAAAGGTATTATAGCGATAGATAAAAGAATATGAGTGATTAGAATAAAAAAGTAAACAGATCTAATTACGCCTTCACCCCCAAATTTAGTAGAGGGGGTGGTCATGTGGTAGGCAATATACATCAACAGAAACATTAAGGAACATCCTATTGCACCTTTCATTAGATTTTGATGTAGCTGTACTTTGCCATTCTTAATTGCCCAAACTGCAATTATTAATAATACTGCTGTAATGCCGTTTATTGTAGCATAAATGGGTGGTAAAAAAGGTAGTGGTTTGGCATCAATCCCTAGATCTTTCAATTTAATTACGAATAGCAGAGCCACCGCAACAGGTATCAAAATAGAAAGGAAAATGATCCATTTGTTATATTTTTTTTCTATTGGCGTATTCATATTCTTACCTTAAAAACGACTATCTTGTTTGTCAATTTACTATTGACTATTGACCAATTACTAATGACCAATGACTATCTACCGTCCTTTATATTTCTCAAATCTTCTGCCACGAGCACTTTAATTTCATCTGTTAGCTTTGACTGTGCATCGGCATTGGTAGCTTCATAATAACCTCTAATTCTATGTTGATTATCTAAAAGAATCATTTGGTTGCTGTAAATAAATTTAGATCCGTTAGTCTCTTCACTATGAATTACATCGAGCATTAAACCCTTTCTGATAAACGGATAAATCTTTGTTGTATCTCCTGCAAGTAAATCCCATTTGCCTGTTTTGGCTTTCATTGATTTTGCATACAGGGAAAGTTTGTTTGTATCTGTTGGATCAACGGAGATACTGACAAATTTTATCAAACCATTCTTTTGATATTCATCCACCAAAGCCTTAACACTTTTAGCAACTTCCTTAATTGGAGATGCGGTGTAGAATAGGTTAAGGATTACAATTTTATTTTCTAACGATTTCCAACTTACTGAATCATTATCCTGATTTACGAGACTAAAATTTGGAACCACGTGATAAATAGTATCTGGAATCTTTTTGCCTTTTACACTATGAAAAGTAGATGCTACTTTCTTTTCGCCATAAATTGGAAGGCTTTTGTACCTATTCTTGGCAAAGTGGGGCAATAAGTAAAAAAACAAAAATCCCGGTACAGCTAAGATGCCTACCAGGATTAATGTTTTTGATATAGAAAATGATTTCATTAAAAGTTTTGGCTGTGGTGGAAAATAAATCCACCTTCAATCAACATCAATACAATAAAGTAAATAATGAAAATGAATGATACAGTTAAGGCTAACTGTAAACCAAGTTTCTCATACTTTAAGTGCATAAAGTAAGCCACAATGTAAAATGCTTTTAATAACGTTAAAGCAATATAAATGTAGTTACCGATGTGTTGCGTAATATGACCCCCTGGAATTGCCCATAATGCGATGATAAATTCGATAACGGTAATCAACAGTAATATTCCGAAAACCTTCCAGATTTTTCCTCTTGATAAACCCGCGTGCTCCTCGTGTCCGTGCCCTTCTGATGTATGTACGTTATGTTCTGACATGATAATATTTTTATATAATGATAAATTAAACCAAATAGAAGAATGTAAATACAAACACCCATACTAAATCTACAAAGTGCCAATATAAACCAACTTTTTCTACCATTAAATAATGTCCTTTTCTTTCGAAAGTTCCATTAATGGTCATAACTAAAATGATGATATTAATTAATACACCTGTAAATACGTGGAAACCGTGGAAACCTGTTATTGTAAAAAATAGGTTTGCAAACTGTTGTGCAGCCACTAAGGAAACTGGTCCGTTAAAGAATTGTTTTAATTCTTCTGCGGATGGAATCTCCCCCCATCCAAATCCTTCATGGAATAAGTGCGTCCATTCTATTGCTTGGCAACCTAAGAACATTAAACCTCCAATGATTGTTGCGATCATCCAACCAATTACTTCCTTTTTAGCCCTTCTGTGTCCTGCTTCTACAGCCAATACCATAGTTACCGAACTCATAATCAAAATAAAAGTCATGATTCCTACAAACACCAATGGAGCACCATGTTCTACTACACCTGGAATTGATTGAAAAACTTTATCTGGAGCTGGCCAGGTTAATTTAGAAAAACGCTGAGCGCCGTAATAAATCAAAAATGATGAAAAGGTAAAAGCATCTGATAAAAGGAAAAACCACATCATTATTTTACCATATTCTACCGACCAGGGAGAACGACCACCATTCCATGGTCCGGTTTTAACTTGATCTAATTGTGATACTGTATTCATTTGGAAATAGTATAATAGTTTGTTAACAAATTTAACGGTTCAAAAGTAAAAAAACATACAGATATATCCATAATATATCTATAAAATGCCAAAAAATAGAAGCAATTTCCATTCGGTATTGGCTCTTTGCAAGTGGAATATTTCTATAGCTCCCAATTAAAGTACTGATAATAAGTGCAACACCAGCAATAATGTGCAACAAGTGCATTCCAGAAACAATATAGATGAACGAGATTGCTGCATTGTTACCAACTAAGGTGGCACCTGTTTTAACCATACTTCCCCATGCATTAAACTGCATAAAGCCAAAAGTTATGGCCAAAATAACCGTAACCCAAAGCAGATTTCTCTGTAAGCTAAAGTTTAATTTTCTTAATGCTCTGGATGCCAATATTAATGTAATGCTACTGGCAATAATAACTAAACTACTGTAAATAAAAGCATCTGGTAAAACCAAGCCATGCCCTTTTCCTTTCGATGCGGCAAATACTAAATAATAACTTGTAAAGCCACCAAACATGATGGTAGAGGATACAACAAATAGCCAGACGATAAACTTTCTGGGTTTTGGATCAAATGTATCTGGAATATTTTTCATTGCTAAAATCATAAATTATTTCGCGATAAAATTTAATAATAAGCCCAACTGCACTGCTGGGATATAAAAAAATGAACAGAACATAACACGTTTCGCATCCACTAATTCTCTGTTCAATAGAAGTTTAAGTGCCAACCAACTAAAAATAAGACCACCAATGATTGATAATCCTGCTATATAGTAACCACCAAACCCGTAAAAGGTTGGCATTAAGCTTACAGGAATTAAAACCAACGTGCTTAAAAATGTAAGCAAAGCGGTAGTTTTATCCCGTTTCTTTGTTGGTAACAATCTAAAACCGGCCTTCTTATAATCATCATCCAAAACCCAGGCAATTGCCCAAAAATGTGGAAACTGCCAAACAAATTGGATTAAGAATAAAATCCCTGCGATATAGTAATCAATCTCATGAAACATTTCTGCCTTTAAACTTCCAAATGCGGCTAGGTATCCAATAAGTGGAGGTAAAGCTCCTGGTATTGCACCCACAAATACTGCAATCGGCGATTTCCTTTTCAATGGGGTATAAGCAAATGCGTATAACAAAATTGAAAATACAGATAATAATCCTGTTTCTAAGTTGAGCTTACCCAACAACCATGTGCCTAAGAAAGCCATAAATACACCCAAAATTAATCCTTGTCCGGTTGTCATTCTACCGGCAGGCATTGGGCGATCTTTGGTTCGAGTCATTAACTTATCCAAGTCTTTCTCTATAATTTCGTTAAAACAATTCGCGGAAGCTGTAACTAAAAATCCTCCAGCAATTAAAATAAGCCAATTTCCCCAATCAATGGAAGGTATATTGCCTCTCCCAACTTGCATTTTCTGTCCGATCAAAAATGAGATTGAGGCAGAAAATACAACCGTAAAACTCAACCTGAACTTTACCAGCTTAGAAAAATCAGAAATAACTTGTTTCAATTCTCTTAATATTATTGTTTATAAGTACTTGTTCTATAAACCAACAAGTACAGATAAAACTGTAAACTAAATAACAGCGTAGAAAACAAAATATGTAATGCTTGCGCTGCAGGTGGAAAAGCTATGTACGCCAATGCAATACCACTTAATAATTGGATAAGTAACGTAATTAATATAAACCTTGCGGTTAATAATGGCGCTGCTTTCCCACTAAATCTATCAATAACCATTTTATAAACAATGGCATTAGAAATTACAACCAATATGGCCAAATCTCTATGGTAAGAAAATACTGATCCTACTTTAGTAATCCAGATTTGCTTACTTCCATATAATAATGATTTTGCAATCACATCGATGGATTCTCTAACTTCTGTTCCCAAAACAATTTGGGCTATACTTAACAATACTGTAAAAAACAAAAAACCTTTCAACCATAAAATCCGATACATAATTACCGACGGCGTTTTATGGAGTTGCTTTGCGTAGTTATAGGTATAAATAGAGATTGCTAAAATAACCAATGCTAAAAGCATGTGTACTGTTACAACCCATTGAGCCAAGTTTGTAGAAACTACAATAGATCCTAACCAAGCCTGATATACAACAACAACAATATTTAAAATACTCAGAACAATTATTCGTTTAGCCGTCTTTTTATAAGCAAATGAATAGATTGCAGTGAGCAATAGAAATATGCCTGCCAATACTCCAACTAACCTATTTAAATATTCCGTCCATGTTTTAGCCGGATTAAATTCTTCGGGTATCGTTATACTTTTATCTTTTCTAATACTATCAGCCAATGCAACCTTGCCCATACTTTCTAAGTATTTTGCAAAGCGTTCATTCTTTTTAACCCTACTTGCAACATATTTTTCCTTATAATTTGCAGGAAGTTCTGATGCATTAGTTGGTGGAATATATCGATCAAAACATTTCGGCCAATCTGGGCAACCCATTCCAGAGCCGGTACTGCGCACAATACCACCCGCTAAAATAACCAATAGCGTAACTATTATGGTTATGAGGTTAATCCTAATGAAACGTTGTTCTGATCTACTGATCATATATTATTTAAGATGAAAGGGGCATCTGGATAAGCAGAAACTTAATCAGATACCCCTTTTAATTTTTTAAAGCTCTAAACTAGCCTTTATTTTGTACAACTGGATTTGCCAATTCCCAATCTTGCTGTATTTTTTCTGCTTCTGCATTTCCTTCAAAATCGTGAGGTAAATTAGAACTCATTGTTTGAGAGAAAGGAACAGTTTGAGGAATGAAATCTGCATCATGACCAGGTTTGCTATAATCGTAAGGCCATCTGTAAACTGTTGGAATTTCTCCTGGCCAGTTTCCATGTAAATGTTCTACTGGAGCAGTCCATTCTAAAGTATTCGATTCCCATGGATTTTGAGGTGATACCTTTCCTTTGAAAATTGAATAGAAGAAGTTAAACAAGAAAGCTATTTGCGCTAATGCTGCTAAAATCGCTGCCCATGTTACAAATATATTTACAGTTAACCATTTCTTCATAAATTCAAACTCTGTGAAAGCATAGTAACGACGAGGAACGCCATCTAAACCTAAAAAGTGTAATGGGAAGAAAACTAAGTATGCTGCAATAAATGTTAACCAGAAGTGTAAATATCCAAGTTTAGCATTCATCATTTTACCGAACATTTTAGGGAACCAGTGGTAAACACCAGCAAGCATCCCAAAAATAGCTGCAGATCCCATTACCAAGTGGAAGTGGGCAACAACAAAGTAAGTATCGTGTAAGTTAATATCTAAAGATGCATTACCTAAGAAGATTCCTGTTAAACCTCCAGAAATAAAGAAGGATACTAAACCAATTGCAAATAACATTGCAGGTGTGAAACGAATGTTACCACGCCATAATGTTGCCAAATAGTTAAATGTTTTTACAGCTGATGGTACCGCAATAATCAATGTAGTAATCATAAATACACCACCCAACAATGGGTTCATACCCGTTACAAACATATGGTGACCCCATACAATGAATGATAGTACTGTTATACCAATTAGTGAGTAAACCATTGCATGGTAACCAAAGATCGGTTTACGTGAATTTACTGAAATTACTTCTGATGAAATACCCAAAGCTGGCATAATTACAATATATACCTCAGGGTGACCCAAGAACCAGAATAAGTGTTGCCATAGAATTGGAGAACCACCCTCATTTGGTAAAATTGTAGTTCCCATCACAATATCAGACAAGTAAAAACTTGTACCGAAACTACGATCGAATACTAATAAAACCACACCAGCAACTAATACTGGGAAAGATAATATACCTAAGATAGCAGTTAGGAAGAATGCCCAAATTGTTAAAGGCATTTTCCAAAGATCCATACCCTTAGTACGCATGTTTAAAATTGTACTTACGTAGTTGATACCACCCATTAGTGATGATGCAACGAACATAACCATACTAATTAACCACAAGGTCATCCCCAATCCAGAACCAGGTATTGCAGTTGGCAATGCAGATAATGGAGGATAAACTGTCCAACCACCAGATGCAGGGCCTGTTTGAATAAAGAATGAAGACATCATTACCACACAAGCCATAAAGAAGAACCAGTATGAAAGCATGTTTAAGAATGGCGATGCCATATCTCTTGCGCCTATTTGTAATGGGATTAGTAAGTTACTAAAGGTACCGCTCAATCCGGCAGTTAAAACAAAGAATACCATGATGGTACCATGAATAGTAACTAAAGCTAGATAGAAATCTGATTTAATACGGCCACCTTCTGCCCATTTACCTAAGAAAGTTTCTAGGAATGGGAAGTTTTTATCAGGCCATGCCAATTGAATACGGAATAAAATTGATAAGCCCATAGCGATAACTGCCATGATAATACCTGTAATTAGGAATTGCTTAGCAATCATTTTATGATCCATACTGAAAACATACTTTGAAATCAAAGTCTCCTTATGGTGCCCATGATCAGCGTGATCGTGATTGTGTTCGTCGTGTAATGCTATTGTTGACATAATTCTTTCGCTCTGCAGTATATTATTTATTTAAAGCCATTTGGTTGGGTTTCACAGCTGCTGAATCTTTAGCTGCTGAATCTGCTACTGATTTCACAGGCGCAGGTGCCACTGGCAAATTAAATTGTTTTCTCAAATCGTCGTTTAAGTAGGTTTTCTGTTTAGTTAACCATTCTTCGTATTCCTTTTCAGAAACTACACGGACATCTTTTTGCATGTTGTAGTGACCAGCACCACAAATTTTAGCACAATAGAAAAGGAACTTAAAGTTAGGATCGTTCGTTTCCTCTTGCATTTGAGCAGTAGTTTTTGTTGGTGTAAATTCAAAAATTGTCTGCATACCCGGTACCGTGTTCAACTGAACTCTGAAGTGTGGCATGTAAAAACTGTGAATTACATCTTTACTGTTCAAGATCAGTTTAACTGGTTTGTTAACTGGAATAACCATCTCATCAGCCATTAAATCATCACGAGATTTTAAATCGCTAAAATCGATCCCTAAGGTATTACTAGCTGTTGTTAGTTTATAGTTTTTGTGTCCTACAATTCCATCAGCGCCTGGATAACGAATAGACCATTTAAATTGCTCTGAAGTAACTTCAATTTGAAGTGGCTTGTGGTTTGGATCTTCAACTTTGAAGAAAATTGATCTCCAAGTTAAGAAACCCATTAATACCAATACAGTTAAAACCAATGCAGGAACAATTGTCCAGATTTTTTCAATTGTATTATTATGTGGGTAATAGTAAGCTTTTCTTTTAGCTGAATATTTGTAGATGTAAGAAAATCCAAATAACAAGATGTGTGTTGCAATGAAAACGATGGTTGTAATGATCAACGTTAAGTTGAACATATCATCGATACGTTTTCCGTGAACAGATGCAGCATCTGGAAGCAACATTGCTCCATGAACTGTATATTCCCAATACACACCATATAAACCTAAAACTAAAAACAGTGCAAATAAACTAGAATTTACTCTGTTCCAGTTGATACCACCTTCTTTGCCTTGTGCCTCACGGCTCAATTCATAAACTTTTAGGGCTTTACCCACAATTGCTATGAATAAACAAACAGCAAGAAAAACCAGAATATAAAATATTACTGACTTATAGACCTCGCCCATATCAACCTTAGGTGCCGCCGCTGCTGCTGCATTTTGTGCAAATGCGCTGGTGTTTGCAAAAACAGTAAGTAATACTGCTAAAGCTGCGGTCGTTTTATTCGTGATAAACTTTCTTAAACTCATTTTCTTAAAAGTAGTACGCCGTACTTCTATTATAATAATAATTAAATATTTGCCCTTATATAATCACCAAATTAAAGCTGGTGATGCAAACTCTCCTGTAATAATGGGTGATTTTTCGCTATTAAAGGCTTTTTGCTTAGGGATGTTAAAACCGTAAAGGTAAACAATCCTACAAAACCTATTGCTGTTCCAATTTCGATAATACCAAAACCATTATGTCCATCTTCTACTGCGCCTGGCATAATCATTTGGTAGTAATCTACCCAATGACCTAACAATACCACGATGGCAACAAATAAAAGTTTCTTGTCTGTTCTTTTGTTATCTCTATCCATTAACAATAATACTGGTGCTAAGAAGTTCATTGCCAAGTTTAAGAAGAACCAGAACTTATAATATTCAAAGCGTCTGTAGAAATAAATGGTTTCCTCAGGCATGTTTGCATAGTAAATTAATAAGAACTGTGCGAACCATACATAAGTCCAGAAGATAGAGAAACCAAAAATAAACTGACCTAAATTATGTAGATGGCTATTATTAACCCATTGCATATAACCAGCTCTTCTTAATAAGATAATGATAATTGCAATTGTTGCTAAACTACTTACCCACATAGCGGCAAAGTTGTACCAACCAAACATAGTTGAGAACCAGTGAGCCTCTAGAGACATGATCGTATCGAAAGCAAAAATTGGAGTTGTAAATCCATAAATTACCAAGAAGATACAAGCATTTTTAAAACTTTTCCTGTAAGAATTTAATCCTCCAGCCAAATCCTCATTATATGAATACTTAACAAAAAGCATAGAGAAAATACTATAAACACCTAAAAACACGACTTGACGTCCTAAAAAGAAAGGAACATTTAAGAAAACTGCTTTACCAGCGATTAAAGAATCATAGTTAGGACTGTTTGGATCAGTTAAACCATCGGCATGCCAGTGGTGGTATAAATTGTGTGTGTATAATCCAGCTGAAATAATTACAACAAGTATTATAGCTGCAATAGGCAATGTTTTTGCCATTGCTTGTGGTACACGTAAAATTGATGCAGACCATCCTGCTTGAGCTACATATTGAACAGCAAGGAAAAATGTACCCGACATACAAACGCATGCAAAGTAATATCCCATAAGTAACAGGTTGGCAAAAGTACGCTCGTGCATTACTTTATCGCCAGCTAAGAAACCGTAAGCAATAGCTGCAATACCTAAAACGATACCGACTATGCTCAAAGTTTTTACTTTTCCTGTAAACTCAAATTGTTCACTAAAATTAATATTGTGAGTTCCCATTTATATTCTGTTTACTTATTGTCCTTTTTGTAACTGTAATTGTTTAACATACATCACCACTTTCCAACGATCACTCGGAGAAATTTGTGAAGCATGCGAACCCATGTTGTTTACGCCATAAGTTATCGTGTGGTAGATTTTACCATCAGTAAGATCAGCCATTGCACCACCTCTTGATGAACTTCCTTCGTAATATGAAGGTACACCGCTAAATTTCTCAATTTTAACTAAGTGTCCTTGTCCATCTCCTTTATCACCGTGACAAGGGCTACAGAAAACTGTAAACAAATGTTTGCCATCAACAAGGTTAAGTGTATCTACAGGTAATGGATTTACCATGCTAACACCTGCTGCTTCATATCCTTCTTTTGTGTTAGGATATTCATCATACTCTGTAAAACCTACTGGTTTTGTGTGAGCTGGTGGCAACTGTGCAGTTTTACCATCCTTAAAATTTTTATTTGGCTGATCTGGATTATAAGCAATCGGATCATACATATTCCTGGCATATTCTAAACCAGTACTACGTTTATCTTTACAGGCCGAGAATGTAGCTACAAAAGCAATAGCTAAAAGCGCAGTGTAAATAAATTTATTCTTATTCATAGCTAATGTACTTCCTTTCATTATACTTTACTTCTAAAGCACCAGCGTTTTTTAATAATTCATCAATTACGGTATGCTCCGCATTTTCTTTTGCATCAACTGCAATTACAAAGCGATCATCAGTTGCACGAAGATCCATTACTCTTGGAGCTCTTCCTGGAAATAAATGTGTTGAAGCATAGTAAGTTAAAACCATACCAAAAGCACAAAACAATACTGTTAATTCGAACATTATCGGAATAAAATCCGGCAATGCGAATGATGGCTTACCACCAATATTTACTCTCCAATCGATAACTGCGCAAAAATAAATTAAAGCGAAAGCTGCACAGGTTCCTGTAATACCGAAGCAAAATGCTGCAATATCAATTCTCGATCTTTTAACTCCTAATTTGGCTTCTATTCCGTGTATAGGCATTGGAGTATACACATCATGTATACTGATGTTATTTTCCTGAAGAACATCGATGCCATGCATCATTTCATCAGGATCACCAAAGCTGCCTAAAATATATTTGATATCACTCATTGTTATATTTTTGCGTAATCTTCTTGTTTAACACTATCAAATTTCTCTAAAGATTCTATGTACTCTGCCACATATTCTTTATTCTCATGTCCTTCTTTAATCTGTTTCATCTTAGCTTGCTCACTTGCAGATTTTAATAATAATTTAACCTCAGCAATAGCAATTGATGGTAATACTCTTAAGAATAATAAGAATAAGGTAAAGAACAATCCAATTGAACCTACAAACACACTTACATCAACCCAAGTTGGATAGAACATTGCCCAGCTTGATGGAATATAATCACGGTGTAATGAAGTAACGATAATTACGAAACGCTCGAACCACATACCCACGTTTACAACGATTGATAAAATCCATGTTGCTCTAATGCTTAAACGAATCTTTTTAAACCATAGTAATTGTGGCGAGATTACGTTACAAGTCATCATCATCCAGTATGCCCACCAGTATGGACCAGTAGAACGGTTGATAAATGCGTATTGCTCATATTCAGAACCTGAATACCATGCAATGAAGAATTCTGTTAAATACGCTACACCTACGATTGATCCTGTTAAGATGATGATTTTATTCATCGACTCGATGTGGAACATGGTGATGTAGTTTTCAAGACCCAATACTTTACGTGCAACCAATAATAAGGTTAACACCATCGCGAAGCCTGAGAAAATTGCACCAGCAACAAAGTAAGGAGGGAAAATTGTAGTGTGCCATCCCGGAATTACCGATGTTGCAAAGTCCATTGATACAATTGTGTGTACCGAAAGTACAAGTGGTGTAGAGATACCGGCCAAGATTAAAGACACAGCTTCGAAACGTTGCCATGTTTTAACACTTCCGCTCCATCCAAAAGAAAAGATAGAATAGATTTTTCTACGTGTGCCTACTGCACGATCGCGGATTGTAGCGATATCTGGCAATAAACCTGTGTACCAAAATAATAATGATACAGAGAAGTAAGTTGAGATTGCAAACATATCCCACACCAATGGTGAGTTAAAGTTTACCCAAAGAGATCCGAATTGATTTGGTAAAGGTAAAACCCAATACGCTAACCAAGGACGGCCCATGTGAGATACAACATAAGTTGCCGCACAAATAACGGCGAAAATGGTCATCGCCTCTGCCGAACGGTTAATTGAGTTACGCCAGTTTTGACGGAATAGTAATAGTACTGCAGAGATCAGTGTTCCTGCGTGACCAATACCAACCCACCATACGAAACCGGTGATATCCCATGCCCATCCAACTGTTTTATTTAATCCCCAAGCACCGATACCGTTCCAGAAAGTATAGCTAACTGCTACAACCCAAAGTAAAGCACCTAATGAGGCAAAAGTGAACCCGATCCACCAAGCTTTGTTTGGCTTATTCTCTACCGGGCCTAAAATATCATCCGTAATTTTTGCATACGTGATGTTATCTCCGGTAATTAATGGTTCTCTAAGTATTGATTCGTTATGTCCTGACATAATTTGTATTTTCTTTATACTAAAGCTTACGCTTGTACTGTTGTATCTGTGTTTCTAATTTTTGTCATGTATCCGATACCTGGTTTCACGTTAATTTCTTCTAATACGTAGTAGATACGCTCAGAACGTAATGCTTTAGAAACCTCTGAATTTGGATCGTTTGAATCACCAAATACAATGGCATTTGCTGAACAAGCTTCTTGACAAGCCATTTTAATATCGCCATCTTTTAATGGACGTTTCTCAATTTTAGCTTTCAATTTTCCAGCCTGTATACGTTGAATACACATAGAGCATTTCTCCATAACCCCACGAGAACGTGTAGTTACATCAGGATTTAAAACCAATTGAGTAAACTCGTTATTTAAATAGTTATCGAAACGAGAATCGTTCCAGTAGTTAAACCAGTTGAAACGACGTACTTTATATGGACAGTTATTTGCACAGTAACGTGTACCTACGCAACGGTTATAAGCCATGTGGTTTAAACCATCACTTGAGTGTACAGTAGCTAATACCGGACAAACTGTTTCGCAAGGTGCGTGATCACAATGTTGACACAACATTGGTTGGTGAACAACAGAAACATGATCTAAATCTTCCAACTTAGCAATTTCCTTTTCTCTTGTTACATCACCGTCTTTAGTTTCGTAGCTGTAATAACGATCGATACGAATCCAGTGCATTTCACGACGACGGCGAACCTCATCACGACCAACAACAGGAATATTGTTTTCTACATTACAAGCAACAACACAAGAACCACAACCTGTACAAGCATTCAAATCGATTGCCATAACCCAGTTGTTACCTGGTTTTTCGTATTGATCCCAAAGGTCATAGTTTTTATGTCCTTCTTCGCTTTTACCTGTACCAGCAGCAGGGTTTTTTAAATATTCTTTAAAAGTAGCTTCACGGATTACGTTACGGCCTTCAAAAGAGTGGTGAGTTTGTGTTTGTGCTAATTCGTAATGGCCACCTGTTGGGGTAAGCGTTACGGTAGTAGCATATTGCATAGTTCCGTTAACAAAAGAAGCAAACGGGAAAGCATTTTTACCTACATCATTACCAGCTTTACCAACTTTGGTACGGCCATAACCTAGGGCAATTGAAACTGTTCCTTGTGCTTGTCCTGGTTGTACTAAAACAGGAAGATCTATTGAATATCCGTTGCTACCTTTTACAGTTACAACATCAAATTCTTTAATATTTAATTTCTCCGCATATTTTGGAGCGATAGCAACATAGTTATCCCAAGTTACTTTAGAAACTGGATCAGGTAATTCTTGTAAGAATGCATTGTTTGCATTTTTACCATCACGCATTGCGATGTTTTCATAAACCTGTAATTGAACGTCCTTATCTAATGCTTTGCTGCTGTTAACAATCGACGTAGCAACGGCTGCTAAAGATAAGCTGAATGAATAGGCACCTGCAGGTTTTGCAGTTACTGAAACTACACCTTTATCTAAAACCTCATCCCATTTAATACCTAAAGCTGGCAACATTTTGGTTTCCCAATTGTTGCGAACAAACTGATAGTAATCTTTAACTGGAGCATCAGCCCAAACTAATAAACTTTCTTCAGCTTGACGGCTGTTGAACACTGGATTGATGGTTGGCTGTACGATAGAATAATATCCTTCGTAAGCATTTGCATCACCCCAAGATTCTAAATAGTTATGATTAATTGCAATAACATCACAAAGTGAAGCTGTTTCATCAGAACGATCAGAGAATGAAATTTTAGCAGGTACTTTTGCTAAAGCATCAGCGAATTTTTTGCTATCAATCGAATCGTAAGCTGGGTTGCTATTTAAGAATAAAACTGCACCAACTTCTCCACGACTCATTTCAGCAACTAAACCATTAAATTCAGCATCGTTACCTGCATATAAATAGCAAGCGTTATCCAAATCGATAGTAGTACCATAACTTCCAATTGCGGCGTTAATGGCATTTACCAAAATTTGAGTAGAAACATCATTAGAACCACAAACAACTAAGCCTTTGCCTTTAGTTTGCAACAATTCTTTTGCTACTAATTTAATTACTTTATCAGCAGTTGCGTTTTTATCTAACGTTCCACCAGGTAAAGCACCGCCAGTAATTGCATTATATAAAGCGATTAAAGCTGGTCCTTGTTCAGATAATTTAACCGGAACACGAGTATCTGCATTAGTACCTGTTAAGCTCATTCCACTTTCGAATTGAATGTGGCGGCTCATTTTTTTAT
This sequence comes from Pedobacter fastidiosus, assembly GCF_014306625.1. Lineage (GTDB taxonomy): Bacteria > Bacteroidota > Bacteroidia > Sphingobacteriales > Sphingobacteriaceae > Pedobacter > Pedobacter fastidiosus. Next base: position 304,172 of record NZ_JACRYL010000001.1, on the reverse strand, counting down.
TTTCTAATGATTTATAGTTACGATTAGAAGTGTATTGAGCAGTAAACTCCTCGCCACTAATCCAAGTGCCTAAGAAATCGGCACCGAAACTCACGATTAAATCTGCTTTATCGAAATTGTATTTTGGTAAAACTGCTTTACCAAAACTATTTTGATTGGCTTGAATAATCCCTGTATAAGAAACAGCATCGTACTGAACCAATTTAGCTGCAGGATATTTCGTAATGAAACCAGTAATAACTGCATTTGTAGATGGGCTACTTACTGTTGAAGCAACAATACGGATTTTTTTACCTGAAGCTTGTGCTTTAGCTAATTCTGATTTTACAAAACCATCAATCTCCGACCAAGTAGTTTCTTTCGTTTTAAGAACTGGTGCTTTTAATTTAGAAACATCATATAAATCTAAAACAGAAGCTTGCGCTCTTGCATCCGTACCACAGTTAAATTGACCCGCATTTGGATTTGGTTCAATTTTAATTGGGCGACCCTCTCTTGTTTTTACTAAGATACTCTGGCCATTAAAGCTAGAAGTATAATAGTTAGGAATACCTGGAGTTACTTCTTCAGGTTTTACCAAATAAGGGATAGATTTTTTTAACGGGGTACTTTGGCATGCCGCCAAAGTTACAGCACCTAAACCAAAACCTAACGCCTTTAAAAAGTCGCGGCGTGGGGTAACGGTACTTAACCCTGCTTCATTTAAAACATCTTCTATTGGAAGTGGCTCGGCGAATTCGTTTTTGTTATTTTTAACAAAATCGGGTGTATTGTTATACTCCTCTAAGCCTTTCCAGTATTTTTTATTGCTTTCCATTTAAGCTATATTACTGTTTATCGAACGTTCTTACTAAACTCTAATCTATTAATAGTGGCATTTACCACACTCTAAACCACCCAATAACGCTGGTGTAATTTTCTCGCCTTTTTTAATTTTCTCATGCGCTTCGATAACCTTAGCGTAGAAAGCATTGTTTTTCTGACCAGAAATATCTGTTTCTTTATGGCAGTTAATACACCATTTCATGGTTAATGGAGAATATTGATAAATTTCTTCCATTGTATTAACCGGACCGTGACAAGCGAAACACACAGGCTCTGTTGGTTGTAATCCTTTTGCTTTACGAATAGCATCTTCTGCAACAACTACGTGTTGAGAGTGATTGAAATAAGCAAAATCTGGAAGATTGTGTACACGTACCCACTCCATTGGTTTTGATTTACTTTCGTCGTATTTCTGAGTTTCTGGATCGTAACCTAAAGCATTGTAGATTTTCTTGATCTCAGGAGAAATCTGTCCGTCATATTTATCTCTTGCCTGTACTGCTTTGTGGCAGTTCATACAAACATTTAATGATGGAATAGATGCGTTTTTAGATTTGAATGCACCTGAGTGACAATACTGACAATCGATTTGATTAATCCCAGCGTGCAACTCGTGTGAGAATTTAATTGGCTGTACCGGTTGGTAACCAGTATGAACACCAGTATTCCACATGCCCATCCAACCCCATGAACCTAAAGCGATGATTAAACACAAGATGAAGAACATAACAAATTTCTTGTTTTTGAACATCTTGCGAACACCAACTTTCAAAGGCACATCCTCTTCAATCTCGATACCTTGTTTTTGTAAAATTAAGCGCTCTAGCAATTTGCTCGCACGACCTAAGATTACTAAAATTACAATAGCAACTAATACAATAGCAACGATTCCAGCGATAGATAATCCTGAAACATCATCTTTAGCAACTGTATTTGCATCAGTAGCGCCTGGAGCACCAGCAGCAGGTTTCGGCTCACCTTCTTTAACATACGCTAAAATGCTTTTAACTTTCGCCTCGTCCAATTCTGGAAAAGAAGTCATTGCAATTTTACCGTTTTCATTGAAAAGCTTAACAGCAGCAGGATCGCCTGAAGCAATTAAACCTTGTGAGTTCGGAATCCACTTTAGCAAGAAGGCTTCTGGATGACGATCACTAACGCCCGTTAAGGCAGGACCAATCAATTTAGCATCTAATGCGTGGCACGAAGAACACTTAGCTTTGAAAAGCGTTCTTCCTTCTTTAGCATCTTGCGCACTAACGGTCGAAACCGCTATAACGGAAATAGCTGAAAACAAGAATAACGACTTCCAAACGCTTTTTAAAATCATCGAGATATCTCTCATAATGAACACTTTATACTTATTTAATTTACTTTTTGTTGTGAAATTGATGCCTGAGTTGAAAGAACCCCATCAAAACTTGAACAAAAGTATAACTTATTAATAAATCCCATGACATAATAGTGACTGGAAATACAATTTATAATCATTCTAAACAAATGCTGATTCAAGGCTCTGGAGCAATAAAAATGGCCATTTTGATCGAAATCTAAAACGGCCACTCTATTATTGATTCGTGTTGAGAGTTTTCGATTTGCAATTATCAGTTCTTATTGCGTTATGAAACTCCCAATACTTAAATATTTATTGTTTTAATATCCAAGCAAACATCAGCGGTGCTACAATTGTCGCATCACTTTCTACAATAAACTTCGGCGTATGGATATCCAACTTGCCCCAAGTAATTTTTTCGTTTGGAACAGCACCAGAATATGAACCGTATGAAGTTGTTGAATCTGAAATTTGGCAGAAGTAACTCCAGAAAGGAATGTTCTCCATTTCCATATCTTGATATAGCATCGGTACTACGCAAATTGGGAAATCGCCAGCAATACCGCCACCAATTTGAAAAAATCCAATTCCTTTACCCCCACTGTTTGCAATATACCAATCGGCCAACCAACCCATATACTCAATACCACCTTTTACAGTAGTTGCCGTTAATTCCTTTTTCATTACGTAAGAGGCAAAAATATTACCCATTGTAGAATCTTCCCACCCCGGAACAACAATTGGCAAATTCTTCTCCGCAGCCGCAAGCATCCACGAATTTTTTGGATCAATTTCATAGTATTGCTCCAAATCGCCACTTAAAAGCATTTTGTACATAAACTCATGTGGAAAATAACGTTCCCCAGCTTGTTCAGCATCCATCCAAATTTTTTGAATGTGCTTTTGTAAACGGCGGAAAGCTTCTTCTTCTGGAATACAAGTATCCGTAACGCGGTTATAATGGTTTTCTAAAAGGTCCCATTCATCCTGAGGACTTAAATCGCGATAATTAGGTACACGTTTATAATGTGAATGTGCAACCAGATTCATAATATCTTCTTCTAGGTTGGCACCAGTACAAGAAATAATAGAAACTTTATCCTGACGGATCATTTCTGCCAGCGAAATGCCCAACTCTGCAGTACTCATGGCACCAGCTAAAGTAATCATCATTTTACCACCTTCATCCAAATGCGTTTCGTAACCCTTTGCTGCATCCATCATCGCCGCCGCATTAAAATGGAGGTAATTACGCTCCATAAACTGAGATATTGGTCCTCGTGTATTGCTCATTTTGTTTTGTGTTGTTTTGCGGCAAAAATAGGCATTTAGCCCGAAAGGTTAAAACATAAAGCGTTTTGCCAATAATATTTAATTACGATAGCCCTATTTTGGAAAGCACTGGTACTGCTAATAGTTAACAGCGGTCCGGCTTTTTGGTACAAGTCCGCTCCCGCCAAAATATCGGGATTGCGGGCTTTCCCCTTCAATCCGGTTTAAATGGCTCAATACCATAACTATTAATGCAACATCAAATCCATCGCCATAAAACTTGGTTTAAACCATCAGTCAGCAAGTCGAAATTATTAATTAGTAAACATAAGAGAATAAAAAGTGAAGCAGTTGAAGAAGAACAAATGACTTATGAACCATAATATTTATTCAGGAAATTCCTTTTCTTTGCGCCATGAAAAGAATTTATGCTTTCCTTATCCTTTTGATGATTTCTATGTCAGGCATGGCTCAGATGAAATTGATTAAAAGAATGCTTTCTAACGAGAAAGACACTACTAGAAAAGCGAGCTTCTTACCGATTCCGTCATTGGGTTATGCACAAGAAACTGGCTTCGAATTTGGTGTTGGCGCTATTTATTCGTACTACACAGATAGAAAAGATACGTTAACCAGAAGCTCAAACTTCTCTTTAAACGCAACTTATTCTACCAAAAAAACATACAATATTACTTTGAAAGGTGATGCTTGGTCGCCGGGAAATAAATATCATTTTATTGGCGATGTCCGTTTTAAAAAGATGCCTTTTAATTTTTACGGAATTGGCAATAACACACAAAAAACTGATGAAGATAAATTGGTCATGAATCAGATTAAAGCATTGTTTGATGCAGAAAAAAGTTTTGTCAATCATGCTTATACAGGCGTTTCTCTTGGTTTTGAAAATTATAAATTTACCGACCAAGCAGTTGGTGGAATTTTCAGCAATAATCCTGCAATTTTAGATAAAGATGGTGGCTCGGTAGTTTACGTAGGCTTAAGTCAAAGTTACGATACTCGAAATTCGAACAACTACCCAACTAATGGTTTCTTCGGTCGCGTTACTTATCAATACGCACCACACTTTTTTGGTGGCGATAGTTTTACAGGAAGCCAGATTAAACTCGATTTAAGAAACTTTTGGTCTATTAGTAAAAAGATTGTTTTGGGTGTTCAAGGCATTTATTATACCATCCAAGGTTCCAAAACCCCATTTTATTTATTGCAACAATTGGGTAACGACCAAATAATGCGTGGTTATTATGGCGGTCGTTACCGCGATGAAAACATGATTGCCTCGCAGTTAGAGTTACGTTATCGCTTTATGAATCGGTTCGGAATTGTAGCTTTCGCTGGCACAGGCAAAGTTTTCGACAATGGAAATTTCGATCTTAAAAGTTTAAAGCCTAATTACGGTTTTGGGGGCAGATATTTCTTCGATACGGCAAAAGGATTGAGTGTTAGAGTAGATTACGGAATAGGTGAAAAATTAGCTAACGAAAAACGTCAAAGCGGATTTTACATCAGCTTGGCTGAAGCGTTTTAAGCTTTTAGCTGAAATTCTAGCTTTGCTATTTATTGGGTCCTTTTCCAAAAATCTTTACTTTCGAATCATCAAAATTAATTTGGAGTGAATCTGCCTTAATTGCTGGTTGGTTAGGCTGAGCAATTAAATAAGCCTGTTTTGCTTTCGCAGTATTCAGATTTTTATTGTAAACAATTTCTGAACCTCTTAAAACTATTCCTCCATAAGAAATCTTTGCATCTCCGTACAGATAAACCGTAGACTTATCTTTACTAAGCCTCACAGAATCAATTGCTCTGTACTCTATTTTAGTTTCCTGATTATCCTCTTCGTTTTTATAAGCAACCTTAACATTTAAATTCTTATCGCCAATGTTATTGCCGTTGTATCGAAAGTTATCGATGCTTTGATTTGTGTGATAGGTTCTCTTTTTTAAATCGAAGACTATTTTCTCTGATTCAAGGACATTTCCATCGTGACTGTTAAGCTGTGCATTTTTTGCCGTCATTTTATAATTCAGATTATCCAAATCAACCTCTTCAGCTTTTAAAATATCTCCATTAACTTCGATTACTACATCTCTAAAATGAGAGATTTTATCGGTATTTCCGCCTGTCATCGTTTTAAAAGAAACTACTTTAATTTTCGATGGATTAATTTTTGTGGTATCACTTAGTGCTGATGAAAGTTTCTGTTTTCCATCCTCAGTATAGAAACGATTGTACAAAACCTCATTTTTTAACTCATATTTTTTTGGCTGAGAGGAAAGCACAATCATTTTATCAGTTGAATAAACATTTTTAGAAATTAGCTTTTCTCCAATAAACTTAACAAGAACAGAATCGCCAGGCTTGAAAGCAGTTTTCTTCACTTTTAGGCTCTCTACGTTGAGGTTTATAGTAAAAATTCCATCATTCAAAATGATTTTACTTACAACTCCACTACTATTCTTTTTTATTGATTTGATTCTGGAATCAGCAAATCTGGCTTTGTTAGCCTCGTACAAAAAGGCATATTTTTCAAATTTCCAAATTAAGGTTCCATTAGCAAAAGCAACTTTAGAAAGCGTATAAACAGGTTTATCAATGATTACCTTTTCTACACCATCTCGGGTTATTTTAAAATTGCTAATGTATCCTGAAACACTTGCAGTAAGTTTATCGCCATTATTCACTTTACTTCTAAAACTGCTACACTCTATCGGATAAATTTTATTGCCAGATTCTAATTGCAAAACATTTCCAGTCACCAATTTCTCAAAACCAATAATTTTCCCTGTAACCGTTTTACCAATTAACGCTGATGCTTCTTTTTCCTCAACATTCTTAAAATTTTCCTTCTGCGCATACACAACCTGAACTGCAAATAACCAAGTTAAAATAAGCATAACAGGTATAATCAGTACATAAGTCCATTTTTTAATGTCGGTCGATTTAGAGTTAAATAGCATTTTAATTCGTTCTTTAATCGGGCTTTTAACAAAGTTGTGAATCAATGGAACATCACTTTTGGTTACGGCGAGCTTTAATAAAATGTTGGCATAAATTTGATGGCCGAAACTTAAAGACGTAGTTTCATCGGCCTCGAATTCATGCACTTCTTCTAATGCCTTATCGTACAAATAAACAATCGGATTAAACCATAAAACGGCTTTAAAAACCATTAATAAGATTTTATCGATAGAATGAAATTGATTGGCATGTACTTGCTCGTGCCTTAACAAAACCTGTAATTCTGTTAAGGTTAAGCTTTCATCGTTAATAAAAACATAGTTAAAAAAGGAACAATTGGTGAATCCCGTTTTTTTAGGAACGAGTCTTAAACCGTCAATCGTTTCAGTATGATTTTTAGCGTATTTGGTAAGCTGAAATAATTGCCAAACACAAATTGAAAGTAAACAAATTGCGATGAAAATATAGCCATACTGAGTTGCTTCTAACCAATCGAAGTTTTTGAAATTTGAAGCATTAGTATTTAACTGAGTCTGAATAATTGGTTGTACTTCTGCCGAAGTATATGCTTGTGTGGTGGGCGGATAATTGGAAACGATTAAACTTGGTACATCAACAGTTCTAACTAAGCTAAATTGCAGGGCAGGAATTAGAAAGCTTAATAATAACGTGGCGAGTAAATAAAATCGATTAATTTTAAAGAAAGTAAGTTTTCTTAAAACCAACAAATAAAAACTAAAAAACAGTGCAGAGCACGCACTTACTTTGAGCAAATAGATTAGCCATTCCATAATTAGGAGCGTTTGTTAATGAGGGCTTTGATTTCTTCTATATCCTTTTCACTTAATTTTTCTTCTTTTACCATAAACGATAATAAGCTGGCTGGAGAACTATCGAAATAACCAGAAAACATTTTCGAAAATGTGGTTTTTGTGTACTCCTCTTTACTAATTGCTGGAAAATATTCGTAGGTTTTCCCATAAGCTTTGTAAGCAACATAACCTTTCTTTTCCAATAACCTAACTACCGATGAAATGGTATTGTATGGTGGCTTAGGTTCTTCTTCAAGCTCCTCGATTATGTCTTTAACAAATGCTTTATCGAGTTTCCATAAAACCTGCATAATCCGCTCTTCTGCCTTGGTTAATTCTTCCATAACCAAATCTATAACTTAATTTTCAGTTTTACAACTATAAAATAAGTTATATTACTGAAAAAGCAGTTTAAATACTTAAATCATTGATTTACAATATTATAAATTACTTATTAAAAATGAGTAGACAGTATTACATGGCAATTTAAGTCCTATATCAAAGGCACTCCTTGGAGCTATTCGCTGTAGCCCTTGTAATCCCGATATAAAATCTGGACGGGGTGTCGCTTTTGTTAGGTTTATAAGGTGTGGCTTGTTTCTAGCGAATAGCTATATTACAGGAAGGCTACCAGTTGCGGATTTATGGTCTTATTAAAGAAAACACCCCGCCCTGCGGACACCCCTCTAAAAGAGGGGAATTGCAAATCGCAAAACCTTTGCTCAGCACCACCAACAATTTGTTTATTCCGTGATTTGTGGCTTACCTACCATTTATGTTGGGTAAAGCCATCAATAAAGGAACTATTTTATATTTTACGCTATGCAGATTTGCCAAAAGCATCCGATTTTTGTCTTTAAACCCGATCGAAGCGAGATGCCGTACCGATAGCTATCGGGATTATTCGGCAGAAGTGTGAGCGGGACTGAAAACCTCCAAAAGCACAGAACCTTTCATTTTCAAAAAAAACATAAACTGATGCTTGGTGATTTACAAAAAGTTATAGGTAGGTGGAATATCAGCCATGATATTTAGTAATATAAAAGAAACACCTCATCCTACGGACACCCCTCTAGAAGAGGGGAATTGTAAATTGCAGAAACTTATTTGCTTAAGCCGGCAAGCGCATTTATGGTTAAGGCTACAATTACGGTGTTGAAAATGAAAGAAATCATACTATGCAAAAGCGCTAGTCTACGTAATCTTCGAGAGGATATTTCCACATCCGAAACTTGAAAGGTCATCCCTAAAACAAAAGAGAAATAAGCAAAATCGATGAAATCGGGCTCATGTTCACCAGGAAAATCCAAACCTCCACCCTTTTTTGTATCGTTAACTGTTTCGCGATCTCCATAATACAAATGGGCGTATCGCATTGTAAAAGTGGTATGAACCAAAAACCAGGACAAAAACATCCCCGATAATGCGATGGTTAAATCTACCGCCTCCACATTTTTATTTAGGAGGAGAAGTATAACAGCAAGTAGCCCAGCAAAGGTTGAAACTAATACTACGGCAAAAATTTCTCCTCTGGTTTCGTCTTGAAGTTTTGCCTTTAAGTGTGTTTGAGAAGTGCCAGTATGGAAAAACATGTACCAATGCATACCAATTAGTGCAATACAGGAAGCGTCCCATCCAAGCATAATATGCGTTAATGCTTCTAAATGAATAAAAAATGCACCTAAATAAACAACAATTCCTACGCTAAAACTTAATAGCAAAATTTTAGCTGCAGAAAGTTTCTGGAATCTACTGAGTTTAGGTTTTATCTCCATTATTAAAATTTCAATTTAAAATGCTCTTTTGCTTGTCCTTTTTTAAAGTAAACTAAACCGATCCAAAACAAATCGACTGTTAGCGTTACATCGGGGTGGTTTTTAATTTCTCCCCAAGCTTTCTTCATGCCTTCGCTCCAATAAATATCATCAAATATGAGCAATGAGTTTTCGGTAACTTTAGGCAAACACCATTTAAAGTAGTTCAAGGTAGCATCTTTACGGTGATTTCCATCTATGTAAACAAAATCTAATGTAGGTTGCTTAGCAATTAGATCTGGCAAGATTAAATCGAAATTACCCAAATGCAACTCGATGTTATTTAAGTTTAAATCAGCGAAATTTTTCTTTGCAACTTCAGCGGTTTCAGGGCAACCTTCTATGGTAATAATTTCAGCAATTGGGCAAGCTTTTGAAAGATATGCGGTAGTAATACCTAAACAAGTACCCAATTCTATTGCAGTTTTTGGGTTAGTGTTTTTTGCCAAACGATAAATCAGCTGTGCTAAACGCGGGCTTTTTAACGCATTTTTTGCAATCTGACTTATCTTTTTTGTTCTATTTTTATTGAGGTGAGAACCTGCTCCAAGGTCTGTAACGGTGATTACGGAATCGTCATTAAAAAGTTTTTTTCGCTGAAGTTCTATGTTTTTGTAATCAGATTTGTCGTTAAAATCGTAAATTACCTCATCAGCTAATTGATAGACAAATGGCGAGTGCGTTCCGTGTCGGCTTTTGGCAGTTAAACGGTGCTTTAAAAAATCTGTAATAAATTGAATTATCATATATATTGCAAAAGTAATTAAACACCGCAAACGTATGTATGTTTTATGGAAAATATAGCAGAGATAAGTGCTTTAGTTAAATTGCTTGATGATCCTGATGAAGAGATTTATCAGCATGTAGAGAAAAAATTGCTCGAATATGGCGGCGAAGTTATCCACTTTTTAGAAAACGCTTGGGAACAATCATTTGATGCGCTTTTACAGGAACGAATTGAAAATATTGTTCATCAGATTCAGTTTAATACCGTTAAGGAGGATTTAAATCTTTGGTATTTAAGTGGTGCTTTTGATTTGTTGCAAGGCGCAATGATTATTAACCGTTACCAATATCCGGATTTGGATGAGCAAAAAATTATTAATCAGATTGAAGAAATTAAACGCGATATCTGGCTTGGTTTACAGTATGAAATGAGTTCGGTTGAGAAAGTTAAATTGATTAACCATGTTTTATATCAGCAATATGGTTTCGGTGGGAACACCAAAAATCACCACGATCCTCAAAACTCTTACCTCAATCAAGTTTTAGAAAGCAAAAAGGGAAATCAAATTACATTGGCAATTATTTATTCTACGCTTGCACAAAAATTGGATTTACCGGTTTATGGCATCAACTTACCTCAGCATTTTATTTTAGGTTATATTGATGATAGCAAGCAAGAAGGTACTGAATATGGAGTTCTATTTTATATAAATGCTTTTAATCGGGGAAATATCTTCGGTAAACATGATGTTGATCAATTTCTTCGCCAGCTAAATTTAGAAGCTTTACCAGAATACTACAGGCCTTGTAGCAACACAGACATCATCCGTAGGGTAATTAGAAATTTAATTTCTGCTTATGAAAATGCAGGTGCAACTGAAAAAGTTGCCGAGTTAAATGAGTTGCAAAATATAATTGCAGAGGTAGGAAAGGAATAAAAAAAGGCTCGAAAGTTTATTGAAAACTTCGAGCTTTTTTTTAATATGGTTTAATAAATTATTTACAGTTATAAGCTATGTTAAACTTAGTAGTGTAAGTATCGGTTGTTATTGGGCCGCTTGATGGATAGAAATTCGTTACTTGAGTAAATGTAAGCGAACTTGCATTGCCTTTTGCATCAAATTGATAGGTATAATTAACGATATCATCCGTAAATGGATTTCCACTAGAATCTACCGTTTTGGTAGAAGTTTTAGTTAGCACATTTTTAGATTGCTTTCCATAATATCCACCAGGAAAATAATCTACGTGATAAGAAAGTGGGTCTGCAATTTCATAGGTATTTTGAGCAGTCTCTGTTGAATAGCTATAAACGGTAGTAGAAACATACCCACCATTTGCCTCTGTAGAAACTCCTTTTACCAAATTTCCGTTAGAATAAGTTAGAACATCAGTAGAATTTAAATCTCCGTCCAAATAATTTTTAACTTCAATTAAATACCCTTCAGCGTTATAAGTATATTTTCGAGTGTAATCGTAAGAAATTCCACCTGAAACAATTACACCATCGCTCCCGCTAGATACTGCCCTACCGTTTTCTAAAATAATTTCAGCAACGTAACCATCTTCATCAGTGGCTGTAATTTTATTTGTACTATAGGCGTAAGTATTGGTTTGCCCATCGCTAGTTGCTTTTGATATTTTGCCAGAAGCATCGTAAAAATAATTGATGATATACTTTCCTAGCACACCTAAGTCTGCTGTTAAAGTTGTAAGTTGGCAGTTATTGCTTTTGCCTGCGTTAAAGTCGATCTCTTTTTTGCAACTAGCAATAGAAATGATGGCAACGAAGCCAACCATTACAAATTTGAGCGTGTTATTCATAAAGTTTTCTGATTGAGAGGATAATTATCTGGCTGCAAATATATTAAAGTTTTTCTTTCTTCATCCAAGTGGCCAAAAGATTAAACCAATCTACATCTGATGTTTTGTTAATTAAGCCAAAACCATGTCCACCTTTTTCATATAAATATATGTCTGTGGGTACATTTTTATTTTTCAATGCCTCATTCATCAAAATGCTATTTTCTACCGGAACGGTTTTATCATCTTTAGCATGAACCAAAAAAGTTGGTGCTGTTTTGGTGGTTACATTTTTGTTCGCCGAGAAATAATGTTTTAAACTATCTGGAGGATTTGGACCTAACAAGTTTTTCATTGTACCGGTATGAACAGATTCCTCGAAACTAATTACCGGGTAAATTAATGCAGAAAAACTCGGACGAAGGCTCAGTTTCTCCTTATCGGCAATTTTTAAATCGTTGTAATGGGTAAGTAATGTCGAAGCAAAATGACCACCTGCCGAGAAACCCATAATCCCAACTTTGTGTGCTTTAATGCCATATTTCTTGGCATTCTTTTTAACTAGATAAATGGCTTGTTGTGCATCTTGTAAACAGGCATAAGTTTTATCAACCATGATCAAATCGCTTGGCAAACGGTATTTTAAAACGAAAGCTGTAACTCCGATTGCGTTGAAACGTTTGGCAACATCTGTTCCTTCATGACTGAAAGCTAAAGCACTGTACCCACCACCTGGACAAATAATAACAGCAGTTCCTGTTGCAATATTCTTTGGCGCCTCGAAAATGGTTAAGGTTGGGATAGAAACCTTTGTAATGCTTAAAGTTCCGTTTGCACGGGTTTCAGTATTTTCGATATAATCTGCAGGTGTTGGTTTTGCGCCAGGGATTCCATCTGCATACAGCGGAATAACCTGTTGTGCTTGCGAAATTGTTGCCATTGTGAAAAACAAGATTGAAAAAAGGATTGATTTTGCCATTTTATTTATTTTAAAATTCCATTAAATATGCCTTCAAAAATTCGTTAATATCGCCATCCAATACCGCTTGTGGGTTTGAAGTTTGATAGTTTGTTCGGTGATCTTTTACTCGCCTGTCATCCAAAACATAACTTCTAATTTGAGATCCCCACTCGATTTTCTTTTTCGAACCTTCTACCAAAGCAATTGCATCGTTACGCTTACGTTCTTCGATTTCGTACAACTGTGATTTTAATAATCGAATTGCATTTTCCTTGTTCTGTAATTGCGACCTCGATTCTTGATTCTTGATTATAATTCCTGATGGTTTGTGATATAAACGAACCGCAGTTTCTACCTTGTTTACGTTTTGCCCACCAGCACCACCAGCCCTAAAAGTTTCGAATTCTATATCAGCCGGATTAATATCAATCTGGATGGTTTCATCAACCAAAGGATACACATAAACTGAAGCAAACGAAGTATGGCGGCGAGCATTTGAATCGAATGGTGAAATACGAACTAAACGATGAACACCATTTTCGCCTTTTAAATAACCGTAAGAAAAATCACCGTCAAATTGAAGCGTAACCGATTTTATTCCGGCAATCTCCCCTTCCTGACTATCCTGTTCGGTTATTTTATAACCGTTTTTCTCGCCCCACATCATGTACATCCGCATCAGCATATATGCCCAATCGCAACTTTCGGTACCACCGGCGCCTGCTGTAATTTGCATTACTGCCGAGAGTTGATCTTCCTTATTGCGGAGCATGTTTTTGAGTTCCAACTCTTCAACAGCTTGTTTGCTAGCTTCGAATTGGTCGTTAAGTTCCTCTTCAGAAGCATCGCCAGATTGGAAAAAATCAAACATTACGGCCGAATCTTCAACCGCATTATTTGTACTGGTAAAACCATCAGTCCACTTTTTCTTTGAACTAATTTCTGCTAAAATTTTTTCTGCTTTTTTTGGATCGTCCCAGAAATCGGGCGCCATTGTTAATTTTTCTTCTTCGCGAATCGCGTAAAGTAGCTCATCAACGTCAAAGATGCCTCCTCAGAGACGTAATTCTGTCTCTTAAATCCTGCAATTGTTCTTTTGTCATGAGGCAAATATAACAATGATTATATAATTTATAACACGTAATGATAGGCTTAAATCTTAATAAGAGATCGAATTAGAGAATACCTACGGATCATGAATTTGAATTTGGTAAACATAGAAAATCGATTTAGTTTATGTTAAAAGTATGTTAAACCTCAAAATAAATTCTTTAACAACTAATAATTTAGTAATTTCATATTTCTAATCAGATCAAGGAAAATTAAATTTTGATATAAAAACGGTCTTAGCCTTTTCTTATTCCTGTTAGATAATATTTTTTACTCATCATTTATTAATCAATGCTCAAAAAAACACTCTCATCCATTTTTGTGTGCTTGTTATTTGCATTCAACATCCTAGCCCAAACCAGTAAAGTAGACAGTTCCGAAATGGTAACGCTCCGAATTGATCCTGATGCTGCCCGTGGCGCTGCCGTTTCGCAAATTTTCGAGGAGGTAAAATTCATCCCACTGGAAACCACTAAAGAAAGTTTATTTGGATCTATAAGCCAACTTCGAACAACAAAAGATTCTTATGTAATTTATGATTACGACACAAAATCAGTACTCATTTTTAATAAAGATGGTAAGTATAGGGCAAAGGTAAATAGCAGTAAGGTTACTGCTGATGCAAACGAGAAAGACAAACAGGTTTTTTATGGCTTTAACCTAATCAAAAACAAAGACGAATCGTTAATCAGAATATCATCTGGGAAAAACTATTTCTTTTTTGATTTAGACGGAAAGTTGGTTAAAAAGGAGGCTGTAGGAAAAAGAAATGCGGAAGACAGATATATTAAATTTGCCGATAGTATAACCACCATTGCACCATTCCATATCTACAAAAATGGAAAGGATAGTACAAACTATGAAATTGCAATCTTAAATAACAAGAAAGAAGTAGGGCTTTATTTTCCTTTTGAATCTGAGCGATTTGAGAAGGATCAATATATGGGAGGTGGCAATCCCGTTACGGATTATGGAACAGCTAATGAGTTATTTTACATTAGATATTACGAATATAATCTCTATAAAATTAAGCCTAAAACAGTTTCTTTAGCTTATCGCATCATCTTCCCCGCAAGTATTTCCATTCCGAAAAATTTTATGGATATGACTGAGTATAAGAAAAAGAGGGTTGAATATTTTGAGAAAAATCCTAATCAAATTTATGGCATCAGTAATCCATATTTAATTGGCGACAATATTTATTTCAAAACCAACAGCTGGGGATGGAGTCAAGATAAAAAAAATGCACTCGTGTACAACCTCAAAAATGGAGATTTAACATCTTTAAAAAATCTTGAGCCTGATACACTCTCTCAGTTTTTACCTGTAACCGATGGAGGCTCATTTTATGATTTTACCAATAATGGCTTTCATTCTTACGAAAATGGCTATTTATACACTAGTTATTCTTCTCTTGCTCTTTTTACTTTTAAGGATTTAAATGTTGGGAAGGATAGAAAGTATGATCCTGTATTAACCAAGTTTTTTGAAACCCAAAACAAAAAAAGCAACCCAATCATCATACAATTAAAACCTAAAAAAAACTAAAGCGCTCTCATGCTCAATCTTCTTAAAATAGTTCTTGCGTTTACATTTGCGATAACTATAAATAATGCCTCAGGGCAACAAAGTAAACCCACTTTACCTGGCTCTACAAAAGGTATCTTGCGAGATACGGCTCATAATTATGCTTTAAAATCGGCAACAGTTTCAGTTTACAAACTATCAGATAGTAGCCTGATTAGCTATCAAATTAGCAATAATTATGGGGAATTCAGTTTCAAAAACCTTCCAGTTGGCGTATCGTTGAGGTTAGATGCTAGTCATGTAGGTTATCAAACATTGAGGAAAAAATTTACCATCCCCAGCGATAAAAATTTCGTTGATTTAGGTACAATAATTATTAATCCAAAAGATAACACTCTTGAGGAAGTAACTGTTACCGTCCCGCCCATCACGATGAATGGAGATACATTGGAATTTAATGCGGCTGCATTTAAGCTAGATAGCAATGCTGTTGTTGAAGATTTGCTACGAAAAATTCCGAATGTTACGCTTTGGGGAGATGGCCAAATTACAGTTAATGGTAGAGAGGTAAAAAGCGTATTGGTTAACGGAAAGCCTTTCTTTGGTGGTGATGTAAAGGTGGCTACGCAAAATATTGCCAAAAATGCTTTGGAGAAAATACAGGTTTATAATACGGTAAAGGATAAAAGTAATCCACTAGATTCTACATTGACAGTAAACTTAAGATTAAAAAAAGGGAAGGAACTCGGTTTCTTCGGCAAGATTGGAGGTGGTTATGGAACAGATCATCGATATGAGGCTGATGCCAGTTTTAATGTTTTCTCTCCAAAAATGCAATTGGCAATTGTTGGAGCCAGTAATAACATTAACAAATCACTTAATGGCATAAACACGCTAATTAATAATAGCACTTTTAAGGGTGTTGGAACAAATGTAGAGTATCAGCCAGATTTTAGAGCATCAGGTATTAACCAACCTAATGCTGGAGGCGTAAAGTTTACTTATAATTTTGTAGAGAAGCCCACTTGGGAAAATAAGAATACGGTAACATCTAGTTATTTTATTCAAAACACAAATAATGATTTCGTAAGCGATTCTGAAACCACTACATCCATCAACGCAACTGATAAAATCTTTGAGCAAAATACCAATACAACTTCATCGATAAATAATAGACAAATTTTTGATGCAAAATATGAATTGACTAAGAAAAACAAAGCCCTTACCATGAGCCATAATTTTTCTAAAAACAAGGGAGAAAACATAAATGAAACATTTAGAAATGCGCTAAACACCCAGAATGTACTCACCAGCACGAATAATACTTTCAACCAAAATAGCTTTGATAATTCTAGATTTAACTTTCAGGTAGATTTTCGACTCTCACAAAATTATATGAAACCTAAGCAACTGATAAAGGGCGTAAATGTATCTTATGGAATTACAGTTACTGACAATCAAAGTAACAGATCAAATTTAACGGATTTCACTTCTTTTACTGATGCCACATCGAACAGAAAATTTGACCGCCGTTATGAAACCACGTACAATGAAGTTAACCAACAAATCAACATAGATTTACCTAATCTAAAATCGTTATTATTTGGAAAAAGTGATCTCGGGGGAATCGATTTTCAATTATCAAACTCCCTTAATTTAAACAACAGAAAAGATGATAATCAAGTTCAAGATTTGAACACAATAACCAATATTTACATTAATAATGCTTACCTAAGCAATCATGTTGAAACCAACTATATAGAAGAAACGCCTGGATTAACAATAAGTAAGTCCTTTTACAAAAATCTATCAAACCGCTATAATAAAAACCTAAGTTTAAACTTTGCACCAAAGCAGAAATTCATCCATCAAGAAAATAGATCTCAACAATCGTTTCAAAACATCACAAAGAATTATCAAAGATTTATGCCTGATGTTGCTATTAGTTATTCGGACAATCAGTTTGGCGAATATTATAAGAGCTATAGCTTAAGTTTTAATACAAAAGTTAGAATCCCATCTCTAGATCAATTGGCACCGCTAACAGATAGTACCAATTTGTATTCGTTGCAAAGAGGAAATTTAAACTTAAAGGAGGCGGTAGATCGTGAGATTAGTTTAAGCTTAAATCATTATGACCAAACCAATAAAAACACGCTTAACTACAATTTAAGCATGATAGTTGGTTTTACAAATGACCAGATAGTTGATAGCACATTTATTGATAATCAAAACCGAAGAACTAATTTTTTAACCAATGCAAATGGCAACAGATATTTAAATTTTTATGGCGATGCTCGTAAAGCCTTTAAATTTAAAACATCAGAATTGCAGATTAATTTAAATACGCAAATTAGTAATACAAAAACACCCGGATATACTAATTCTCTATTTGCCTTCTCAAAAAACTTTAACACAAATACTAGCGTCACTGTAAATTATACCTATAAAAGCTATCTAGCACTTGCTATTGGCCAAACCTATGGAACTTATCAATCGAAACAGGAGGCTTTTAATACGGTATATAGTGGCGTAAATAAGGCCAGTACATTAAGCTCCAGCTACAACGTTACCAAGAAATTTACGCTTAACACCAACATCAGCTTCAACCAAAGTTCTTCATCAAACGCTAACGATATAAATTTTACCATTTGGAATGCCAATGCGGTTTATCGTTTTTTAAAAGGAAATAATGCTGAATTTAAGCTCTCGGCTTTAGACATACTCCACCAGAATACTAATATTATAAATTATGGCAGTGGAAATAGCTTTACCATAGGATCTCGAAATGTTCTCCAGCAATACTTTATGACCACTTTTTCTTATTACCCAAGGCAGTTTGGCAAGAAAGCAGTAAAGAAATAATTTTATGTATTAAACTTTTTACAAAGACACTCGTCTATGCTACTAAACATAAACACATATAAATTATGAAAATGAAATTATCAGGAGCTTTAATTATTGCAAGTATAGCAGTAAGCTCATTTGCATTTGCACAAACTGCACCAGCAAAAACTGCAAAAGAAATCCATAAACTGGATAAAAAAAGGGTTAAAGAAGGTGTTAAAAGTGGCGAACTTACCAAGGCAGAAGTTAAAGACATTAGAACGGACAATAAAGATCTGAAAGCTGATGTTAAAGATGCAAGAGCCGACGGAAAAGTAACCTTAGCCGAAAAGAAAAAAGTAGCAAGAGACGAGGCAAAGTTAAGTCGCAACATTTATGCGAAAAAACACAATGCAAGAGTTAGAAAATAAAAGAACCTATTGAACCACAAAAGGGCTGTAAAAATATTTTACAGCCCTTTTTTTATTTGAAAAATAATTTACTTCTTCATTGCCATATAATCAAGCGTTAGGTTAGATAGGAGTTTAACCCCTAAAACGAATCCACTTTCATCTAGATAAAAATCTGGTGTATGATGGGATGGCGCTTTTAAAGGGTCGCCACCCTTAGGCATACCACCTAAAAACACGAATAATCCGGGCACTTTTTCTTGAAAGAATGAAAAATCTTCTGCGCCTGTAACCGGAGGTTTTAATTTCACATGGTCTGCACCAGCCGTTGCCTGCATACTTGGCAACATTTTTTCGGTTAATGCAATATTGTTAAAAGTTACTGGATAGTGATTGCTGTAAGGAATTTTAACTTCGGCAGTTGCGCCATTTGCTTCAGCCGTTTTAGTCACAATCGTTTTTATTCTATCGATAAACATCGCTTCATCTTCCTTGCTAAAGTTTCTAACCGTACCCAACATCTCTACCTTTTCTGGAATAATATTAGAGCGAACGCCACCATTTATTGCCCCGATTGTAACTACACCAGGATTTTCGGTTACGTTTAAATTTCTACTTACAATGGTTTGAAGGTTATTGATGATCTGTGCAGAAGTAACAATTGGATCAATACTGCTCCACGGGTAAGCGCCATGTGCCTGTCTGCCGGTAATTGTAATCTTCATATCGTTAACTGCCGCCATTGTTCCGCCGGGGCGATAGGTAACCGTGCCAACTTCAGTTTGAGAATTAATGTGAAGACCAAAAATTACATCAACCTTTGGATTTTCCAAAACACCTTCTTTAACCATTAATGCTGCTCCACCTTCTTCACCAGCAGAAACCCCTTCTTCTGCAGGCTGAAATATAAACTTAACAGTTCCTTGAATGTCTTTTTGCATAGAAGAAAGCACTTCTGCTACACCCATTAAAATCGCAACATGGCTATCATGACCGCAAGCATGCATTACGCCAACTGTTTGTCCGTTATATTGTGCTTTTACTTTAGAAGCAAAAGGAACATCTACTCTTTCGGTAACAGGTAATCCATCCATATCGGCTCGAAGCGCAACTACAGGACCGGGTTTACCACCTTTTAAAATACCAACAACGCCAGTTTTTGCAACTCCTGTTGTTACTTTTATTCCTAAAGATTCTAAATGTTTAGCTATAATACCAGCTGTTCTTATTTCATTATTCCCTAATTCTGGATGTTCGTGAAAATCTCTCCGCCAAGCGATAACTTTTTGTTCAATTGCATCGGCTTTTTTGGAAACAATAGTTCTTTGTTCAGTTTTTTGAGCGAAAGCGCCGAAAGAAATTAATGAAAAAAGTAAAAAGTAAAGTCTTTTCATACAGAATTTAGTTTGGGATTAAATTATGTTCTAATCTAGCAAATTTTAAGGAGAGAAAATGATTACAAAATGAAAAGATATGCTATTATAAATCTATTAAGACTTAATCAGATTGACCTTGTCGAAATGATTTCAATAACCTTAATTTCTTCGATATACTTAGGATCACAATATTATCGTGATCCTAAGTATAATATTATTTAACAACCTTAATTAAACATTCCTTTAAGCTTATCTAAAATACCTCCTTCATTTGGAGTAGCTCCAGCCTGTCCGGGTTGTTGGTTTTGTCCACCGTTAAACATTCCGATTACATCATTAACATCGAATTTACCATCGGCACCGCCAGAAAGATTCCCCAAAATATCCTTAATATTGAATGAGCTATCATTTGGATCAGCGGTTTTCTGTGTTAGTTTTCCGATTATACCAGGAATTATAGTTGAAGCAAGATTTCTTGCGGTTTCTGCGTTTATGCCCAAACCACTCAGTTTATCGATAAAACTTCCCGAAGCCTGTTGCGAAACTGCAGAACCATCGGCATTACCTCCATTAAAAATCTCAGCAAGTGAGCCAATATTTCCTGATGATAATTGATCTTTCAAAGAATCAAAAATTGATCCTGATGCAGCCTGAATTACAGCCTCGTTGTGCTCATTTGGAATTTCACTATTGTTTACAACAGTTTCTTGAACGTTTTCACGTACCAATTCATTTAAATTTTCTAACATGATAGTTTAGTTTACATTAATTTTAATAACAATTCTTGTTAGGATGATTTTATAACCAAGTTACGTTGTTTGTTCCAAATTAAAAATTCTATCTTTTTGAACATTAAAAAGACAGTTTTAAATTTTTGCTTTATTACTTTTACAGAAAACTCAAAAGATTATGTTACCTAAAATTAATTTTACAGAAACCGAAGCCTATAAATATCTGGCTGATCATTTTATAGATATTAATCAAAAAAGCATTGCGTCTCTTTTTGCTGAAGACGCAGATCGTTTTACAAAGTTTTCAGTTTTTTTTGAGGATATTTTATTAGACTACAGTAAAAATAGAATTAGTGATGAAACCCTAGCTTTATTAATGCAATTGGCTCGCGAATGTAAATTAGACGAGGCAATTAAGGCGATGTACAATGGCGATAAAATTAACGAAACTGAAGATCGTTCGGTACTTCACATCGCTTTGCGTAACCTAAGCAATACACCAATTCTGGTTGATGGAAAAGATGTAATGCCAGAAGTGAACGCAGTGCTTGCCAAAATGGAAAAATTTAGCAACAGCATTATTAGTGGTGAGTGGAAAGGTTACACCGGCAAAGCAATTACCGACATAGTAAACATTGGAATTGGTGGGTCTGATTTAGGCCCTGTGATGGTTACCGAAGCTTTAAAACATTATAAAAATCATTTAAATATCCACTTCGTTTCAAATATCGATGGAACACATATAGCAGAAACACTTGAAAATTTAGACGCGGAAACAACTCTATTCTTAGTGGCTTCGAAAACATTTACCACACAAGAAACCATGACTAATGCACATTCTGCTCGTTCATGGTTTTTAGAAAAAGGTGGTAAGGAAGATGATATTGCCAAACATTTTGCAGCATTATCTACCAATGCAAAAGATGTTTCTGCTTTCGGCATTGACACCGAAAATATGTTCGAGTTTTGGGATTGGGTTGGCGGTCGTTATTCTTTATGGAGCGCAATTGGATTATCAATTTCATTAAGCATCGGCTTTGATAACTTTAAACAACTTTTGGCGGGTGCGCATGCAACGGATAATCATTTTAAAACCGCTGAATTTGAAAACAATCTACCTGTTATTTTAGGTTTACTTGGGGTTTGGTACATCAATTTCTACAATGCAGAAACACAGGTCATTTTACCTTACGATCAATATTTACACCGTTTTTCTGCCTATTTCCAACAGGGAGATATGGAAAGTAATGGTAAACATGTGGATAGAAATGGAAATGAAGTTGATTACGAAACTGGGCCTATTATTTGGGGTGAGCCAGGAACGAATGGCCAACATGCATTTTACCAATTAATTCACCAAGGCACAAGAATTATTCCTGCTGATTTTATTGCACCGGCACAAAGTTTAAATCCACTTGGCGAACATCACGAAATTTTATTATCTAATTTCTTCGCACAAACGGAAGCCTTGATGAATGGTAAAAGCGAGGAAGAAGTTTCAGCGGAATTAAAAAAAGACGGCAAAACGGATTCAGAAATTGCTCAGTTAGCACCATTTAAAGTTTTTGAAGGCAATAGACCAACAAATTCAATTTTATTGAAAAAGATTACTCCATATAGTTTGGGTAGCTTGGTTGCCATGTACGAGCATAAAATATTTGTTCAAGGTATTATCTGGAATATTTTCAGTTTCGACCAATGGGGAGTTGAATTGGGAAAACAATTGGCGAAGAAAATCTTACCAGAATTAAAAGGTAATGAGGATATTTCTAGTCATGATGGCTCTACCAACGGACTAATCAATCAATATAAAGCTTGGAGATAACAATAAAATATTTCCTTATAAAATCCTGCTCAATTCATTTTGAGCAGGATTTTTTGTTTTAAGGCATTCACATAATTTATTTTTTTAGTTTACTAAGCAACCAAAAATCAGAAGCAAACGTAATCAACCTGAATTCAATAGAAATTCAAATAGAAAATCTTTGCTATTGTGAAATACATCCCTGTTTTTCATTTCTGATTGTTAAATATTAACCGGGCACAATAGATAGATTTTTTATAAACAAAACATAAAATTCTAGAAACTCCGGTTATGACTAACAAAAAACAGGTTGTAGTAATTCTTTTCGCTGCATTTTTATTAATGCTTTGTATCTCCGTAAGTGCCCAAAGCTTTATTGCGAGCAATGTTAAAACCTCATTTTTTTCTTCTACGCCCATCGAAGATATCAAGGCGGCTAGCAGTAAAACTTCGGCTGTGTTAATTTCCAAAACTGGAGAATTCGCCTTTCAAGTACCCATTAAAAGTTTCGAATTTGAAAAGAAACTAATGCAGGAACATTTCAACGAGAACTATATGGAAAGTGATAAATATGCTTCAGCAGGGTTTAAGGGAATAATAGATCCCAATATTAACTGGTTAAAGGATGGCGAATATAATGTTTTGGCAAAAGGGACATTAACCATTCATGGGGTTAGTAAACCGAGAAACATTCCCACAAAAATTATTATTAAAAACGGAGCTGCAACAATTGCTTCGAGTTTTGATGTGACTTGTGTAGATCATGGGATCGAAATTCCAACATTGGTATTCACCAAAATAGCCAAGATAATTTCAGTAAAAGTAAATGGAACACTCACTCAAAAGCCCTAAATACATGTTAAAATTTTCTACTTTACTTAGCTTTGCTGTTTTACTAAGCGGCAACATTTATGCTCAATCTGCAGATTCTCTGTTGAAATCCATGACAGATACAGCCAAAATAAAAGTGCTGAATCCAACTTTCAAATCAACTCGGATTGTACTTTCACAATCTACAGAAACTCAAAAGAAGCATGATCTTGATATGCGTATTCGCCACCATTTCGGTGATATTGGCGGTGAATTTGGGAGTGCGCACACGCTTTATGGTTTAGATGTAGCTTCTGATCTTTTTATTGGATTTGATTACGGCATTACCGATAAATTAACGGTAAGCATAGGCAGAAGCAAGCATGATGAGCTTTACAATGGCTTTTTAAAATACAAACTATTAGAGCAAGGCGGAGGGAAATCCGGAAACATTCCAATAAATATTACGTTATTGGCGCAAATGGGATGGATTGCTAGAGAACCCTTTACAACTACAGAATTTACAACTTATGCCAATCGTTTTACTTACTTTTTGCAACCTATATTTTCCAGAAAAATAACGCAACGAATTTCTTTACAGGTTGCACCATCGGTATTGCTAAGAAAAAACACAACTGAAACACAAGATCCAGAAAGTTTGTTCAGCATCGGCTTTGCTGGTAGAGTGAAACTAACCAAAAGATTATCGTTTGTTGCCGATTACACTTTGGTTAATGGCATAAATAGGCCAATAGATTTGGTGCAGAAATTTTATAATCCATTGGGCGTAGGTTTAGAAATAGAAACAGGCGGACACGTGTTCTCTCTCAACTTTATGAACTCCGAATTTATCTCAGAAAACAGTTTTATACCCGACACCAAAAAATCATGGAGACATGGTGGCGTTCGGTTTGGATTTACAATTTCTAGAAACTTCACCTTGTTCAAATCAAAAGATAAAGACCTTCAATCTAAAATATACTAACAAAACAGAATTATGGAACGTAACGATTTTATTAAATCTTTGGGCTTAGGAATAGCCCTTGTATGCACGGGTTCGTGCTTATCTAGCTGTGGTAAAAAAGGCGATGATCCATCCCCAAACAATCCAAGTGGCGGTGGCGTACCTTCTGGCACAACGGCGAGTGTAGATCTGGGCACACAACTTTTAACTGTTGGTGCATCAGTTGTTGTAAGTGGCATTTTATTTATTAGAACGGCTGCCGGAAATGCAACTACATCTTTTGCAGCAACACAGGCAACTTGCCCACATCAAGGCGGTTCATTAAATTTTATCCAAGCAAGCAACTTTATTCAATGCAGTTTACACGCATCAAGATACACAACTACAGGAAGCATTTTAGCACAACCAAATGATGGTGGAACTACGAGCGCATTAAAAACTTACCCACTCACTGTATCTGGGACAACTCTTTCTGCCACAGCATAGTAATTTGTTTTTATTAGGGTTAGGCGGTACTGTTTTAACGGTATCGCCTTTTTTATTTGGCTGAATTATTGAGTATCTTTAAATATAAAAAAATTTTGAGTTGCCGTATTTTATGGAATCCGACAAGCTTGCACATCATTAAGTTGTTATTTCATTAAAAATATTAATCATGAAAAATTTAAAATTTCTTATGAGTATTGCGATGTTTGGTTTAGCCACACAAGCTTTTGCTCAAACAAATAAAGAGACTACGGCTAAAATTGTTGCCGATAAAAATTATACGTTTGTTGCCAATACAGCAATCCCAATGGCGAGCGCCGACCTTAACAACGTGCTCTCTAGAATGCCCGGCGGACAAGGAGCAGGCATGATCAATCTTTCAGGTTCGCAGTATGATGTAAAAGTGAATAAGGATAGCGTTATTGCTTATTTGCCTTTCTATGGTCGCTCTTATAATGCGCCATATAATTCTTCGGAAGGCGGGATAAAATTTACCTCAAAAGACTTCACTTATACAGAATCTAAATCGAAGAAAGGTTCATACATCATCCAGATCAATACAAAAGATGTAAAGAGAGAAAATTATCGTTTTACGATTAACATTTCGGCAAATGGTTATGCTTCGCTCATTGCCAGTAGCGTAAATAAGCAACCGATAACCTTTAATGGCTATCTAAGCGAACCTAAAGAGAATGATTAATAAAAATGGGAGCCAAAAACTGACTCCCATTTTTATTTCTTGACGATTTTTATCTCGAAGATATGTGGCCATTTCTTACCAGCTACAAAAAGTCTTTTAGTGGCTTTATCATAAGCAATTCCATTTAGCACATTGTTTCCAATCGCTTCTTCTGTTTTAAAATAACCTTCGGGCAGTAATCCGGATAAATCTATTCTTGCTTCAACCGCTCCAGTAGTCGGGTTAATGATCAGGATATCATTGGTTGTATAAACATTTGCATAAATTTTTCCGTCAATAACTTCAAGCTCATTTAGGTCTTTAATGGCACCTTTATTATCAAAAACATCTATTGAACCAATTGGCTGATAGGTATTTTTATCTAAGAAAAATATAGTACCCGACCCATCGGTATTTAAGACTTTATCACCATCAAAATACAAGCCCCAACCTTCTTGCGTACCATGTGTATAAGGAAACTCAGCTATTTTTTTCAGAGTAGATTTATCATAAACGAACCCAATTTTTTCGCGGTAAGTAAGCTGAATGATTTTATTTCCGATTACGGTAATACCTTCTCCAAAATACTTTTTATCCAAATCTGCTTTCTGAACAATTTTCCCTGTTGACGGCTCTACTTTTCGCAAACTCGAATGACCATAGTCTCCAGCACTTTCGTAAAAAAATCCATCATGATATTCCAAACCTTCTACATAAGATGAAGTATCGTGTGGCAAACTTTTAATAATTTTATACGTGTATTGTGCAGGCGCCTGATTTGGTAAAATATTAATGTTTGTTGTTAAATCATCTGACTTTCCTTCGCCGAAAACCTTTGCGGTAATTAAGTGATTACCCAATTTTAAGCCTGCAGTTTTAAGCTTTAAAATAGAAGTATCTGTTTTGGATTCAATTTTAACCGTATCCAATAGATAGACAACTGAATCAACTTTTCTATCGTTTCCAAACTGAATTTTAACTTCAATCTCATTACCCGATGGAACATTTAAGCCCATAATTGGCGAAACAATGCTTCGATAGGTAATTGATGGTGAATCCTTACAAGAACTTGCAAAAGCAATTAAAACTGCGATAAAAAATAGGTTTTTAATCTTCTGGCCAAAAAGCATCTTCAATGTGATTTAATGTGTAATTTTTATTTTTTGTAAATGTTATTGCAATAATATCAAAACGAATATCATTTTGATGGTTCATAATGTCTATATATTCTGTTGCAGCAAGTTCCATCTGTTTCTGTTTAGCTTCGCGAACAAAATCCTCAGGTTCGCCAAATGCTACAGAACTTCTTGTCTTAACTTCAACAAAAATCATTATTCCATCCTTGTAAACAATCAAATCTATTTCGGCTTTGCCATAAACCCAGTTTTCATCTAAAACTTCGTAACCATTATCTTCTAGATGTTGCTTGGCAATCTGCTCGCCTTCTTTCCCTAAATCGTTATGAATGGCCAAATCGATAATTATTTTACTACAACTGAACCTAAAAATTTCGAAATCTCCCGCTCTACACCTTTAATTACGCCGTAACGTTGCATTAAAATTATTTGGTTATCAGCATCTTTTTCTTCTTTAATTTCTCTTAACAAATTAGATAAAATTTTATCAACCTTGTGTTTTTTTAAGTGAAAAATTCCGCCAAGAATTGTTGCTTTTAAATGCATCGATTCATCTTTAACGTAAATCTGATGTTTGTTTAACCAGTTTTCGCTCAGCGCATATTCTGAAGTTGAAAGGGTAATGGCCAAATCTGCAATATCGCGATCTTCATTTTTTATAAAATGATTTGCTGTCGGCAATCTTCCGTTATCAATTTCAGATTTATAATAATCGACTATTTTTTTACAAAGTGAGTTTTCAAAATCGACATCTGCTAAATTCTGCATAATAAAAGAACCGATGTACATATCATCGATGCTATCCCAGTTAACAAATTCGTGCCCATAAGCCAATAATAAACGAACAACTTCTTTTTCTTGGTGGTCTTCTGCCGAAGTTTGTTGTACTTCCCCAGGGCCAGCCTGATCATCCCATAAATTATCCGGCGGACCTAATGGCTCTGGTGCTCCAGATGAATAGGAATTATTGCTGCTGTGGTTTGCTCTTTGATTGCTCTCAAAAGTTTTTTTACTTTTTGCCGAACGCATTTTGTTCAATTCGGTCAGTAAAATTCTTTCTTCAATTTCTAAAAGACTGCTACATTCCCGAATAAAAACAGATGCTTTAATCTGATCAGGAATTTTTGCAATACTCTCTACAATATCTCTAATAATGCCTGCTCTTTTTATTGGATCATCTCCTGCATCCTTAAGTAAAACATTGGCTTTGTAAAGGATAAAGTCTTTTCTATTTTGTTCTAAATAGGTTTTGAAAGCTCCAGCACCTACGTGATGCATGTAAGAATCCGGGTCATGTCCGTCAGGGAAAGACACAATTTTTACATTGAGTCCTTCTTCCAAAATCATATCCAAACCCCGGAGTGAGGCTTTTATTCCGGCCGCATCTCCATCAAATAGTATGGTTACATTCTGCGTAAAACGACCGATTAATTTAATCTGCTCAACCGTTAGAGAAGTACCTGATGAGGCTACCACGTTTTCGATTCCGGCTTGATGAACCGAAAGCACATCGGCATATCCTTCAGCTAAATAGCAGTTATCCGTATCGCGAATTGCCTTTTTGGCATGGAATAACCCATAAAGTACATTCGATTTATGATAAATTTCACTCTCCGGTGAGTTAACATACTTAGGAACATTTTTATCTGTTTTGAGGGTTCTACCCCCGAAACCTATAATTCTACCTGTAAAATTATGGATCGGGAACATTACCCTTCCTCGAAAGCGATCGTAAATTTTGCCGTTATCGTTTTTAATGGATAAACCCGTGGCTTCCAAAAATTCCAGATTATGACCAGCATTTATTGCGCTTTGTGTCATCGCATCCCAAACATCGGGCGAGTAACCAACTTCAAACTTTTTAAGGATATCTTCTCTAAAACCTCGTTCTTTAAAATAGCTTAATCCAATGCCCTTGCCCTCTTCAGTCTCCCAAAGTTGCTTAACAAAAAATGCTGATGCGTATTGTGAAACGATATATAGACTTTCCTTTGCGCTTTGTGCTTCTGCATCTTGAGGAGTAAGTTCTGTTTCCTCAACCTCAATATTATATTTATTGGCTAAAAACTTAAGTGCTTCTGGATACGAATATTTCTCGTGATCCATAATAAACCGCACAGAATCACCGCCTTTACCGCAACCAAAGCATTTATAAATCCCTTTGGTTACCGATACGTGAAAGGATGGTGTTTTTTCGCCATGAAAAGGGCAATTACCAATTAAGCTTGTTCCGCGTTTTTTTAAGTGCACAAAATCTCCCACTACCTCCTCAATTCGAGCGGTATCCATTATCTTATCTATCGTGTCGCGGTTTATCATAACCCCAAACCCCTAAAGGGGCTTTTCCTTTCTATTTTACCCCAAACCCCTAAAGGGGCTTTTCCGTTCTAACGGTCTTGGGAATATGTACTTTTTTGATATTAATTATTTGCACCGCTATTTCCACCTCGCCTGTAGTTCCCCCTTCAGGGAGCTAGGGGGGTTATTTTACTAATGGCAATAACTGATCTGCAACCAACTTGTTTCCAACGTCGTTTAAGTGCACTCTATCAACTGTTAAAATTCCTTTTTCTTTATCCTCTGGATTATTTTTAGCTTCATATTCTGCGAAAATTTTTCTCAGATCGCATACCGGAAGATTATTTTTTGCAGCCAATTCTCTAATGCCTGCAGCGTATTTGTTTAAATCAGCATCGAGTTCATTTGTTCCATCCTTTTTCTCGCCAACTACAGATGGCGTAACCAAAACAACCTTGCTTCCAACGCCCTGAATTTTATTAATTAAGGCTTGATAGAATTTTAAATATTTATCGTAATCTGTTCCTGTATGTGAAGATTGTTTGTGCCATACATCGTTGATTCCAACATAAATAACCACCAAATCGGGTTTCTTATTTAACACATCATCTTCTAAACGCAAGTATAAATCATATACTTTATTACCACCAATTCCTGCTCCTGTAACATTGTATTTAGTAGAATCTAAAGATTTTTTTATCAGCGTAACATATCCATTTGCCGATACACCTTGTTGTGTAATCGAATCGCCGAAGAAAATAATGCGTTTTGGTTTAAATGTCATTGAGGTTAATGCGATTAAGCAAATGCAAACTAGAATGCTTGTTTTAAATAGGGTTTTCATAATTATATAAATTGGTTAGAATTATTTTTTATCGGTTTTTTTAAAATCCAGATCTTGGAAGTCGAAACTGAAATCAGTTAATGGAGAAATGGCTTCAATTTTGAAACCATCAGCAAGCGCACTATTATCTAAGCTAAAATTAACAAAGGCATCGGCATCCAAACTTCTATCGTACCATTTTACAATAAAAGTGTTCCCCTTATAATACGTCATGTCGCCTCTTAATTTCGGCGCATTTTTAGCTTGAAAGTGCATTTTGCCATTTACTTCGCTAATGGTTACATCACCAAACCAAGCATCATGAAAAGTTCCATAAAAATTTTTAACATCAGGTTTTGCAATTGATAGTTTTTGCTGTGAAGCAATATCGCTCCAGATTTTACCAACTATTTCATCAGCTTGCTTCTCTCCTTTTAATCGGTTATCGTTATAAGCCTTAACTCTATCTTGTCCTTTTATGCCAAAATAACCATCTTTAATGGTATTGGTAATCGCCGTAAACGCGGCGCCAGATTGTTGATTGGTTAATACAATTATACCTAATTTCATTTCTGGAATAATCGTTACCTGAGTTACAATTCCTGATAAACCACCAGTGTGTGTTGCTTGAAAATAGCCATTAACATCACTTAAAAACCAGCCCAAACCATAAGCACTAAAGTGTGTATTGTATGGTGAACCTCCATTTATGATGGTTTGGGGAGTCCAAAGTTCTCTAGCTACAGCGGGGCTGAATAATTTCTTATCCATGGCTTCACCATATTTACCACTGTTCATCATGGCCATAACCCATTTACTCATATCGGTTACGTTAGAATATATTCCACCAGCAGCATTTGCTATTTCTCCGAAACTCAAGCCTACAGGAAGGAGCTTACCCTCGTAAGGTGCATGACCATCAATCACATCAGATTTATCTTTTAAGCGATACCAAGAAGCAGCAGTTTTCGTCATGCCCAAAGGCTTAATTATTCTGCTTTCGATAAAATCTTCATAGGTTATTCCAGAAACTCTCGCAACTACATCGCCAGCCACAATGTACATTAGATTGTCGTAATCGTATTTTGTACGGAAAGAGGAAACTGGTTTTAAATATCTCAGATTATGAATTAATTGTTTTTTATCTACTGTTGATGAATCTGGCCAGATCATTAAATCGCCAGCACCTAAGCCTAAACCGCTTCTGTGCGTTAGTAAATCACGGATGGTAAATTCGCTGGTTACATAAGCATCATACATTTTAAACTCAGGTATTACATCTGTAACTTTTGTATCCCAAGTAATTTTCTTCTCATCAACCAGCATACCCAAAGCGGCAGCTGTAAACGCTTTTGTATTCGATGCTACACCGAAGAGCGTATTCTCATCTACCTTTTGATTGGTTTTTATTGAACGAACACCATAGCCTTTCAAATGAATTATTTTACCGTCTTTTATTACTGAAACTGCGATTCCAGGAACGTTGAATGTGGTTAAGGTTTTTTCAACCAAGCTATCGATCTGTTTTGAGGAAAGTACCTGCGCTTGTAAATTAACTGCGCAGAACAATAATAAAACAGCCGTTATCTTAAATTTTAATGAAGAAAAAAATTGCATTTTAATCGGTTTAAATAATCGTTTAAAGATAATAAATCTTTTATGCGTTAGTTAATCCTTATTTACCCTTTTCGAGTTTGTAATCTTTATGAACAATTAAGAAACTTGCCCGTTCTTCCTTTTTGAAAGGATAATCCCAATTGCCTTGGTAAGTAATTTTTGTTGGCAGTTTGTCTTCTCCAAAATAACCCATTTCAATATTCATCTGCACATCAAAATCGAACAGCATATTACTATATTTCATATCAACATAACGACCTAAAATATTAAAATTCCGCTTATCAAAAATGGTTACTAATTCCTTGATCATTATCCCATCTTTTGTCCAGCTGCTTAAGTCTGGCTTAACCGAAACCTTAAATCGATATACTGGAATCGAGTCTAAATATGTACCACTGGTAAAGCCATAATCGTAATATTGGCGCATGTTTGCAGAGAAAATTTCTGTTTTACTGCCAATAAAAGGAACTTTAACTGGCCTGCCGGGGTTAAAAATTAATGTTTTTAATTTATCCTTGTACCCCTCATTCGTTCCACCCTTACCATCACTAACTGGTGCATTTGGCACAAAATCAGTATTGTAGGCATTCATAAAAATGTAATCGAACATTTCTACCGTGTAGAGCTGATACTTCCCATTTTTTTTATAGACTTTTCCAGTATCCTGCTTAACAAGATATTCCATTTTATAGGGTCCACTGTTGTTGTGCTTAATTTTGCGATAGATTTTACCATCGACTTTATTCTTCTTATCGTATGTATAAATACGATTTTCAGCGATAAAAGTATATCGTTTCATATCTCTAAAAGATTGATAAAACGAAGTATCATTTATAATCCTATTGATAAAAGTTTCGATGTTTAGTCGTTCCGCCTTGATATTTACAGCAGAATCAAGCGTAATCGTTTTTATAGTATCTGGATTAAACCGAGGGATTTCCTGACTGTAGCTTTTATAAAAAAGAGAGGTTAAAATTAAGAACAAAAATATTTTTTTCATGCTATGTTGTAATGGCAAAAACAATGCCTATTTAGGATGGATAAGGGAACTTGAACGAGTATTACCCCATCTTACATTTTCCATTATACATTTTATTTTAGTTTCCCAATTGCTTTAAAGCAATATAAGCCATTAAACCTGTCGATATTTTTAGGGCATCTTCGTCTACATCAAATCTTGGCGTGTGAACAGAATACTGCGTATCTTTTTCAGCATTACCAGTTCCCAATCTATAAAAGCAAGCATCAGTAATTTGCGAATAGAATGAAAAGTCTTCCGCAGCCATCCAAATATCCAGATCAACAACGTTTTCTTTTCCTAGAAAATCTTCTGCAAAACTTCTTGCATTTGCTGTTAATTTTTCTTCGTTAATTAAAAAAGGATAGCCTCTATGAATATCAAAATCACAACTTCCGCCCATGCTTTCTGCCATACCTTCAGCCATTTTCTTCATTCGTTTATGGGCTTCTGCTCTCCAATCTTCATCTAAGGTTCTAAATGTTCCCTCAATTTTTACCTCATTTGGAATAATATTGGTTGCACCGTTTGCCGTAACTTTTCCAAAAGATAAAACAGATGGCAAACGAGGATCGGCGTTGCGACTTACAATTTGCTGTAAAGCAACAATGATGTGTGATGCAATTAAAACTGGATCAATATTTTGATGTGGTTGCGCACCATGCCCGCCTTTTCCAGTTACAGTAACATACAATTCATCGGTAGAAGCCATATAGATTCCTGAACGGAAACCAACTTTACCGGTTTCTATTAATGGCATAACATGCTGACCAACGATATAATCTGGCTTTGGATTTTCCAATACACCTTCCTTAATCATGATACTTGCTCCACCTGGAAGGAGTTCTTCTGCAGGCTGGAAAATCAATTTAATCGTTCCTCCAAAATCATCTTTTAACTGACTTAAAATATAGGCTGTTCCTAAAAGTGATGAAGTATGCACATCATGACCACAAGCATGCATTACGCCATGGTTTTTTGATGCATAGGGTTTATCATTTGCTTCGTGAATTGGCAAAGCATCCATATCGGCACGCAAGGCAATAACTTTATCAGAAGTTTGATTGCCCTTAATTAGACCCACAACACCAGTATTTGCACAGTCGGTAAATTCTATTCCCCATTTGGTTAATTTATCTTTAACAAATAGTGAAGTTTGGAATTCTTTATAAGATAATTCTGGGTTGGCATGAATATGTTGACGATAGCCTACTACATCGTTAAAAATGTTATCGGCTAAATCTTTAATTTTATTTTTGATCATCAGTTGTAGTATCTAAGGTTGGTGCATTAATTTTTTCCCTAAAAATAAATAAGGTAGGAAAACTAGGACGAAGCTCATTTATTAAACGTTGGGCTTCTAATCTGGTACGGAAATCGCCAACACGAACGTAATAATTTGGTTCTTTGTATACAATGTAGGTATTTAATTTCGGGTAACTCCCTTTAAATCGGGCTTGTTGATTAAAGACTTCCCGCCGGTCGGAACCATAAAAAATTTGTACTCGATAACCGTAACCTGAAACGATTGGTTTGTTTGATTTAACCACATCGCCTCCCGTTTTGTAAACTTCTAATCGCTTTGCAATTAAGCTATCAATCTGTGGGTCTTTTATTACGGTTACTTCGCCTTTTTGAGCAAACGATGCTTTAAATAAAAGTAGACAGCCGATAAAAGTAAATATTGTTTTCATGTATAATTAACTGTAGAAATTCGAAAATTGTTTAGAAACAAGAATGCCGAACTTTCTTACAAAATTCGGCATTCTTTATGGGTTGTGCAAATGGTAGTTTTGCCTTCTTTATTTTTTGTTAGTTCACCTGATGAAGATAATTTACAAGATGAAAATAACTATGGGCTATTACTTTTTTAGCCATTCGTTTATTTCATCATCAAGTGCAGATTGCTCTACAAATATGCCATTTTTAACTTGTTCTTGGGATGAAATGATCTCTTGTTGCTGTTCTGGAGACAGATTTAAGATTTTGCTTTGCGAGGTTGCATCCATTATGGTAACGCCACATTCTTTCATAATCTGTTTTACAATGGTACTTTTCTCGTTTGGAATTTTTATGGTTAATGTTTCCATTATTTATTGTAATGGAAACGACATTGAATAAGTGCACATTGCTGGTCTTTACCTTTGGTTCCAGATATTTGATAAACAAGTCGATGTTCTCCTGTAATACGCCTAGACCAAAAGCCCTTTAAGTTATGCTTCAAAGGCTCTGGTTTTCCTAAACCATGAAATGGTGTTCTTTTTATGTCCTTTAACAAATCTCTAATTTTTCTTTCCGCCTCTTGGTCATTATCCATCCAATACTCAAAATCTTCCCAAGCTTCCTCCGTGAATACGATATTCATGGTTATAATTTCCCTTTAGGAATTTCATCTATTGAAAATTGTTTTATGTTGCCCTTCTTTAAGTTCCCAATTGAGCTTTCTAACCGCTTGCGATTTGTTTCTGTTGACATGAGGTGTGCAGTTTCTGTAAGCGAATTGTATTCCTTGATAGAAATTACAACTACTGCATCACTTTCATTATTGTTCCTTGGAACAATTAGAACATCCTCTGTAAGACTCACTTCATCAAAATAGCTTTTCATATTAGTTCGTAAAGAAGAAATAGTTACTGCTTTCATATCATTAAATTTATGTACAATCAAATGTACGTTATAAAGTACAATAAACCAAGCCAATTTAACAACAAAAAAAGCCACATCAATGATGTGGCCTTAAATTTTCTATCTTCTTAGCATTGCTTCGTTTCTCGCAATGTTTGCTGAATTACAAATTCGCTCCGTGACAGTTTTTGTACTTTTTACCACTTCCGCAAGGGCAAGGTTCGTTACGACCAACTGTTGCTTCTTTACGAATAGGTTGCTGAGGAACAGCTTCTCGAGTATCTCCAAATTCAATACCTGCTTGCTCGTTACCAAATTCTTGTTTGGTGGTTTGTAACTTTGGTTGTTTCTTTGGAGCTGGTGCTTCTCTAACATCTTCAGCTTCTTGTTGAACAGGAATGCCACCTTTATATAAGAAACTTACAACTTCTTTATTTACTGCATTAAGCATGTTTTTGAACAAGTTGAAAGCCTCCATTTTATAAATTACCAATGGATCTTTTTGTTCGTAAACTGCATTTTGAACCGACTGTTTCAAATCGTCCATTTCACGTAAATGCTCTTTCCAGCTATCATCAATTAAAGCAAGAACAATTGTTTTTTCGAATGAACGAACAACTTCTTTTCCTTTATTATCAATTGCTTTCTTCAAATCTACAGCAACCTGAATTCCGCGAATACCATCCGTAAAAGGAACTACAATTTGTTCAATCTGCTGACCACGTTCTTCGTAAACCTGAGTTAAAACAGGTAGTGATTGTTGAATAATGGCTTCTGATTTACGAGCATAAAATGCTTCAGCTTCTTCAAATAATCTTTCTGTTAAAGTTGGAATATTTGTCGAAGAGAATTCCTTTTCAGTAATCGCAGTATCAACCGAGAAGTTTTTAATTACTTCCAGTTTAAAACCGTCGTAATTAGCTTCTTCTTTATATTCTGTAACGATATCTTCGGCAACATCGAATACCATATTGTTCATATCCACATCTAAGCGTTCGCCAAATAAAGCGTTTTTACGTTTAGCATAAATAACAGTACGTTGCGAGTTCATCACATCATCATACTCCAATAAACGTTTACGAATTCCGAAGTTGTTTTCTTCTACTTTCTTTTGAGCACGTTCGATAGATTTGGTAATCATTGAATGCTGAATTACTTCTCCATCTTCGATTCCCATACGAACCATAATGCTCGAGATTCTCTCCGAACCGAATAAACGCATTAAATTATCTTCTAATGAAACGAAGAATTGAGACGAACCTGGATCACCTTGACGACCAGCACGACCACGCAACTGCCTATCCACACGACGAGATTCATGACGTTCAGTACCAACGATTGCTAAACCACCAGAATCTTTTACGCCTGCGCCTAATTTAATATCCGTACCACGACCAGCCATGTTTGTTGCAATAGTAACCTGTCCTGCTTGACCAGCTTCGGCAACAATATCTGCCTCTTTCTGGTGCATTTTTGCGTTTAAAACGTTGTGTTTAATTCCACGAAGTTTAAGCATTCGGCTTAATAATTCTGAAATCTCAACTGAAGTTGTACCTACCAACACTGGGCGACCAGCTTCTGTTAATTTTACAATTTCATCTGCTACTGCATTATATTTTTCGCGAACTGTACGATAAACGTAATCCTGCTCATCTCTTCTAGAAATATTTCTGTTGGTTGGAATTTCAACTACGTCTAATTTATAGATTGACCAAAACTCGCCTGCCTCAGTAGTTGCAGTACCCGTCATACCGCAAAGTTTGTGGTACATACGGAAATAATTTTGTAAGGTTACGGTTGCGTAAGTTTGTGTTGCATCCTCAACTTTCACATTTTCTTTAGCCTCAATCGCTTGGTGTAAACCGTCAGAGTAACGACGGCCATCCATAATACGACCCGTTTGCTCATCAACAATTTTAATCTTGCCTTCGTCGATGATGTATTCTACATCAATTTCGAATAAAGTATAAGCTTTTAATAATTGATTTACAGAGTGAATTCTTTCTGCTTTAACAGAATAATCACGCATTAAAGCATCTTTCTGAACAACTTTTTCTTCTAAAGGCAAATCAGATTTCTCTAAATCGGCAACTTCAGTACCTACATCTGGCAATACAAAGAAATGAGGATCTTCACCCGATTGGGTAATTAATTCGATCCCTTTTTCAGTTAATTCAACTTGGTTATTTTTTTCATCAATATAGAAGAACAATTCCGAATCTACCTTAGGCATATTCTTAGATTGATCTGCCATATAATGGTTTTCCGTTTTCAATAACAAACCACGAACGCCACTTTCACTCAAGAATTTAATTAAAGCTTTGCTTTTTGGCAAACCTCGGAATGCACGTAATAAGGCTAAACCACCTTCACCTTCTTCAGTTCCGGTGTTACCAGCATTAATTAATTTTTTTGCTTCGTTCAATGCTGAAGAAACATACGCTTTTTGAGCATTTACCAAACGTTCGATACGTGGTTTCAACTCATAAAATTCGTGTTCATCTCCACGAGGAATCGGACCAGAAATAATCAACGGTGTACGGGCATCATCAATTAAAACTGAATCGACCTCATCCACCATTGCAAAATGCTGTTTACGCTGAACCAATTGATCTGGCGTTTGCGACATATTGTCACGCAGGTAATCGAAACCGAACTCATTATTGGTTCCATAAGTAATATCCGCAGCGTAAGCTTTTCTTCTTTCTTCTGAATTTGGCTCGTGTTTATCAATACAATCTACACTTAAACCATGGAATTCGAATAATGGACCATTCCACTCACTATCACGGCGAGCTAGGTAATCATTCACGGTTACTATGTGAACCCCTTGCCCGGCAAGTGCATTTAAATAAGCTGGCAAGGTACTTACCAAGGTTTTACCCTCACCAGTAGCCATCTCGGCAATTTTACCGCTGTGTAAAACAACACCACCAATCAACTGAACATCGTAATGAACCATGTTCCAAGAAACTTCAGTTCCTGCAGCATCCCATTTATTTGCCCATTGTGCTTTATCGCCAACAATTTTTACATTGTTTTTTCTTGCAGCGTAATCCTTATCAAATTGTGTGGCGGTAACTTCAAGATAATCGTTTTCGCTTAAACGACGAGAAGTTTCTTTAACTACAGCAAAAGCCTCTGGAAGAATTTCCAAAAGTACTTTTTCTAATTCTGCATCACGTTCCTTACCCAATGCATCAACTTGATCGTACAACGCCGTTTTTTGATGAAGATCTAAATCGTCTCCTTCTGCATCTGCTTTTAAACCTGCAATTTTCTCATCAATATCCTTTAAGAAAGTAGAAATTCTTTCTTTAAATTCAATTGTTTTTCCACGTAACTCATCGTTGCTTAGCACCGAAAGTTTACTGTAGTATTCATTTATCTTAACAACCAGAGGCTGGATGCTTTTTATATCTCTTTCTGATTTACTTCCGAAAACCTTCGCTAAAAATCCTAACATTATGTTCTAAATCGTATTTATTATTAAAAAAATGGTGTGTTACAACAACCAAGCCATTGTCTTGCTTAAGTCAGTTTGGCAGTTGTTGGTATAAATGGGGCAGAAAATCTTCTAAAGATTTTTAAGAGAGTAGAACTACGGACTGTTGTTCTTCGGTTTTTTCCTTATCGTTAAATCAGTGATTATCTGGTTAACACTTACATATTTCGAAACTTTGTAAGGAGTTTGAGTTCCTATTAAAGCAAGACTGCTATAGGATAATAAGTAAGGATTATGTTGTTCGTTGAGCTGAACAGATGCTCTATCAGTAGAACTAGCACTGATTTTATGTTCATTACAATATTCATTCAATATTCTAAGCCCTTCAACACGTTCGGCCTTTGCCAAATGTGTTAAGCTAAAAAATACAAGTGATATGGTAACTAGGTGTTTCATTAATAGCGGCAAAGCTAGTTTTAATCTTTTATAAAAAGAAATTACATCTTCGCAAAAAGCGTACCTCAATTTCTAGCCCATTTTGTTTTGCCCTTCAACCGCTCGGGCAGATCTCACTTTGAATAGCTTAGTTGATAAAACCGGGGAATGTGCTATCCGAATTTTCATCATTTAACGATACAAAATCGGCATACATCGTCACACAGCTGTTACTTATTGCCTAACATTTTACTTTTATATCAACAAAGCAAAACATTCTAACCATGGAAAGAAAAAATTTCATCAGGAGTTTAATGATTGGGGCAATCTCAACTCCAGTAATTATAGAGGCATGTAAAAAAAGTAGCATTAGCGATGGTTCTTCAACAAGTTCTGGTACAGCTGGCGGAACTGCTGGCACAAATGGAACTTGTACCGTTGCCCCTACTGAAACTGAAGGGCCCTTCCCTACCAAAGTACCTGCATCTTACGTACGAAGTGATATAACCGACGGTCGCTCGGGCTATAAAATGACAGCAAAAATTACCATTGGCAATTTGAATAATAGCTGTGCAGGCTTAGCCGGTGCAATAGTAGACATTTGGCATTGCGATGCGGAAGGAAATTATTCTGAATACGGTGGAAGTGGGATGCAAAGTACAAATTATCAATCGGTCCATTTTTTACGCGGTCGGCAAACTACAGATGCAAACGGCTTGGTAACTTTTACCTCAATCTTTCCCGGTTGGTATAGTGGAAGAGCTACTCATATCCACGTGCACGTTTATACCGCTGGTGGAACCTCATTAAATGTTACCCAAATTGCCTTCCCAGAAGGAACAGGAACAGCCTTAGCTTTAGTAAACGGCTATGCTAAAGGGATGACGGGTTATACTTATAATAATGCCGATAATGTTTTTAGTGATGACTCTTCTGGTATAGAAATATCAAAAGTAACAGGAACATTGGCGGCAGGCTTCGAACTTACTTTCAAATTAAACGTTAAAGCATAGTATCCTTATAAATTGTTTTATTTTTATCTAGACGTTAGGATTTCTTAACGTCTTTTTTAATTTTATGCCATGCCGAAAAAAGTAATCACGCTGTGCTATCGCAAAATTATAGACAATACCAATATTAAACCTTGGGATAAATTTGTACATGAAGATAGTTTTGCCGAATTTAAAATGCAATCGCAGTTTTATAATCAAGAACAGAAATATACCACTTTTGCCGAACTGCTTTTGAATGTAACAGATGCAGAAAAACTCCATTTCTTGGTTAGCGCTTCTATTACAGGTTATTTGCAACAACTGAAAGGCATTATTCCAGATGTATTGGATAATTTGGGGAGACGATTTTTAGCCTTCGAAAACTTTCGGTTTGAACTAATCAATTCAGATATAAATGATATAGATCGGCATAAAATTGCGATCAATTTTTTCTCAAAACCATTGGTTTGGCATGATACAATCGATAATCAGCTTTTGGTTTCGCAGTTTACAGAAACAGTGGAGGAAGAAACTTTTACCAATCTATTTCCAATGCAACCTTTTGTAAGTATTTATTCTATTAAAATTGTTGAATAAAATGGAATTATCACCGGGAAAAATTTATTTGGCCGATCAACGTGGCTTAGCAGAAACCACTATATTAAGAAGTTATTCTACCTTTAATTTTAAAAAATATTACAACGAGCATAAAGAGCCTTTTGGCGATT
The DNA here is from genome assembly GCF_014306625.1 of Pedobacter fastidiosus. Classification (GTDB taxonomy): domain Bacteria; phylum Bacteroidota; class Bacteroidia; order Sphingobacteriales; family Sphingobacteriaceae; genus Pedobacter; species Pedobacter fastidiosus. The sequence goes on along the minus strand of NZ_JACRYL010000001.1, from coordinate 263,810 downwards.
TATTTCTTTGTAACGATGATTTTGTGGCTGGCGGAAAATTAACCTTCTTCCTCTCCAAAGATGACTCTGTCCATCTATTTATGCCAATTACAGGAGGAATCGACATCGTTTATAACGGGAGAGAATACGCCTTGGAAACCGGACAAGTTCAGGTTCTTAATTTGGGTAAAGGTGAGGTTTTGGAAATTAGCAATCCGTATCCAACGGATGTAATTAATTACCTACAGATTGGGATTAAGACTGATATCTTTTTAATGAGGGCGAGTGAAATGCTGTTTAATTTCAATTTTGAAAATAATCAAAATCAACTTATAAAAATTATCTCCAATCCGAAATTGCCCTTTAAATTAAGCGCTGGAATTTTTGCTGGTCGCGAGGAAGCGATTTACAGTATAAAAAACTCCAACAATAAATTTTACTGCTTTATTATTGATGGTGCCTTCGAAATTGAAGGCAGACTAATGCATGCACGAGATGGCTTAGCCTTATGGAATTTAGAACAAGTAGAACTAGAGGCATTAAGTAATAATGCGATAGTGCTTATATTAGAATTGACTTCAGATCTGGACAGTTAACGGTTTTCTGTTGATAGACTGCAGATAATAGTACGTATTCAACTTAAAATCAGCAACTAACGTAATTTGGAGCTATTAACTTAGAGATCCTTCGTTGCGCACAGAATGAACAACACTACGAAAGCTTAGCAGTTTGATATTCGAGTCATGGGCAATTTACTGGACAAATGAACCAGTGACTAATGAACCAATTACCCAATTATTTAAAAACAACTTCAGTTGCTCCGTAGCCAAACTTTTCTTTCTGGGCATCCATATATGTTTTCACATGCGGATTCTTACTAATCAGTTTATGAATTTTATCTCTCAGTGTTCCATTGCCAGAGCCATGAATAAAAACAATTTTATCGAAATGATGAACTACTGCAGCATCAATTGCTGTTTGAAAATGATTAAGCTGAATCTGCAACATCTCATCTGCTTCCAAGAAATGATGATCATCTCGTAATTTTTCTATGTGCAAATCAATTTCCTTTGCAGGCACATCGACCGTTTTTTTCTGATCAGCACCTCTAAAAAAACTTTCCTTTAGCTTTTGCGCATCAATTAATGGAGCTTTATCATCTAAACGAATCAACCAGCCCTTTTGCTTCGAGTTTGGCAATTCTTTAAGTTCTCCACTAAAATCTTTTGCCCTAAATTTTTTACGGATTACGAGTGGTTCTACAGGCTTAACATCAGCTTTGCTATACATTAAAACCTGAAAATTAAATTCCGGCCAAAGATCTAAATCTGCCAAAGAAGCCGAATAAACCAACGCAGTATTATAGGCTTCCAAAACCCCATAAAATGCACCTGCGTATTTATCCTTACGTTCTGTGTTTAAGGTAACCAACAAAATATTGGGTGTTTGATTTTGCAGATTGAAATGAACTACATTTCCGGCCTTATTATCATTTGCTACAGCAAGATAAATTCCATTTTCAATTTTACTGATATTGGGAACATTAACCTGAATTGGTTTTGGGGCATCTAATTCTTCAGCCACAGCGCCATGTCCATGCACCGATGTTAAGTTGCTTACCGCAACCGGAATTTCGAAGCCATCTTCATCTGTAACACCCAAAGTTTGGGCATCGATTATTTTGGTAACATAACCCTCACGTTTTTCATCAACAAAACGAACAAAATCACCTAGTTTAAATTTCATAACCCCTAAATCCCCTAAGGGGACTTCTCCTTTCTAAAGTTTTAACCTCCAAACCCCCTAAAGAGGGCTTTTGACTTTCTATAGTTTAGCACAACGCCAAAACATTTATTTTTATTTATTGCACTCTTGCCTAACCGTCCTATTATTCAGCTCGCCCTTTAGGGGGCTGGGGGGTTAATGTCTTGTATCATTCCCATGAAAAATGCTTAAGTAACTTTCGTATCTCGATACTGCGATATCGCCCTCATTTACGGCCTCTAAAACTGCACAACCAGGTTCGTTAACATGTCTACAATTATTAAAACGGCAATTATGTGAGGTTTTAAAAATCTCTGGAAAGAAATGCCCCAGTTCTTCTTTTTCAATATCGATTACCCCTAGTTCCCTAATTCCTGGCGTATCTACAATGAAACCACCTTGCGGCAATTCGAACATTTCGGCGAAGGTTGTAGTATGCTGTCCTTTATCGCTCCAATCAGAAACTTCGCCCGTTCTTAAATCCCGATCGGGTAAAAGTGCATTAATTAAACTCGATTTTCCTACACCAGAATGCCCAGAGATTAAGGTAATTTTATTGGCAATTAAATCTTGAATAATCGGAATATTGATTCCCTTTAAAGCGGAAACCTCATAGCAAGGATAACCAATGGTTTGATAAATTTCTTTAAAATCTTGCAGAATCTCCAAACCCTCCTTACTAAATAAATCGAGTTTGTTAAACACCAAAACCGCTGGCACATCGTAAGCTTCAGCAGTTACTAAAAAACGATCGATAAAACCTAAAGATGTACGTGGAGATGCCAATGTGACTAGCAAAATCGCCATATCTAAATTCGCTGCCAAAATTTGAGCTTGCTTACTTAGATTTATAGACTTACGGATAATGTAGTTTTTTCGTGGTAAAAGCTCGTTAATGATTCCGGTAATTCCATCACGTTCCAAATCAAATTTCACCTGATCGCCAACCGCAATCGGGTTGGTGGTCTGGATTCCCTTCATTCTGAATTTTCCAACAATACGGCAATCGTAGCGTTCGCCATCATCGGCCAAAACGCTATACCAACTTCCGGTAGATTTAATTACTAAGCCCTGCATATTTGCAACAAAGGTAAGAAAAGGACGGAAGATGTTAGAGGTAAAAATTACTTGTATAATCGTCATTTCGACTATAGCACAGCGAATGGAGAAATCTTTTCACTATGATGTTTTTCAAAGTACAAAGATTTCTCGGCTGCGCTCGAAATGACGGACTTCTTTAAGGTCGTCCGCTGACGCACGCGTGTCGAGTGTGCAACTTCAATATGTCACACGCGACACGCATGCGCCAGCCATGAGACTCAAAACAGTACCTCAACCCCAATTTAAATGAACCTGACAGAAACGGCAGCCTCCGATTTTTCATCGGAGCTACAGTGGATAGCAGGGCTGCTGCATCCGAAGAATTGCTGCAGCACCTTTTCTAATGATTAAGCCATTGCAATTTAACCACCCCGCCCTGTGGGCACCCCTCCTTAAAAAAAGGTGGGGAGTTAAAAACCCACAGCATTAAGATTCTCGCGTCTTTCCTCCTCATGATGACGACTTGACCAGTTTAGTTTTCGGCTCAGAAAATGTGGCTATTTCATCCGATTAAACGTTTTATTAAAATATTTTCAAAAAAATTAAAAAATTGTTTGCAATTAAGAAAAATAATCTGCTACTTTACGGTGTAGATAATACACTAAGAAATGAATTTTAACACTTCGATTATTACAACGATTATTATTACCACCGGGTTAAACCAGCGGGGCTAATTTGTTGTAAATTGAATTAAAAACATAAAAACACAGAAAGCGTCCCGACACAAGTCGGGACGCTTTTTTTTTAAACCCAAACCAAATGAAAGTATTAAAATTCGGTGGCACATCCGTAGGTTCGGCCGAGAACATTAAAACGCTACTGCGAATAGTAGCCCAAGAAAAATTACAGAGCAATCCGGTAGTTGTATTATCGGCAATGAGTGGCGTAACCAATTTACTAACCGATATGGCCGAAAGGGCCGAACGTGGTGAAGATTACGATGCATCTTTAAAGGAAATTGAAGCTAAACACTTCGCGGTAATTCGTTCGCTCTTACCAGCAGCGGCACAAAACCCAGTGTTTACACGTTTAAAAATCTTTTTTAATGAGCTAGAAGATTTATTGCAAGCCGTAACCAATTTGCGTGAGTTGAGCTTGCAAACCAAAGATCAGATTTTGAGTTATGGCGAACGTTGTTCGTCTTTCATGGTCGGGCACATTGCATCGCAGCAAATACCAGAAGCAATGTATGTGAATGGCTCTGAGTTAATAAAAACCGATAGCAATTTCGGGCAGGCAAAAGTTGATACCGAGCTTACCGAAATGTTAATTAACGATTTCTACCAAGCAAATAAAGAGAAGGTTTTATTTGTAACTGGCTTTATTGCCAGCAATGCAAACGGCAGAGTAACTACTTTAGGTCGAGGTGGTTCTGATTATACAGCAGCGGTTTGGGGCGCAGCTTTGAACGCTGAGGAAATAGAAATTTGGACGGATGTAAATGGAATGATGACTGCCGATCCGCGGATTGTGAAAAAAGCTTTCTCCTTACCAGAACTGAGTTATACAGAGGCAATGGAATTGAGTTATTTTGGAGCGAAAGTAATTTATCCGCCAACGATGATTCCGGCTTTTATGAAAAAAATTCCGATCGTAATTAAAAATACTTTCGAACCGGACTTCGCTGGAACTTATATAAAAAGTGATGTTAAGGCATCAAATTTGCCAATTAAAGGTATTTCATCAATCGATCACATCAGCATTATTAACCTAAGTGGAAGCGGAATGGTTGGAAAAGCTGGCTTTAGTGGGAGATTATTTTCTCTACTTTCTCGAGAGCAGATTAATGTGGTATTGATTACACAATCTTCATCTGAGCATAGCATTACTTTCGTGGTAAAACCGACAGATGCTAGTCAGGCAATTGCTCTAATTAAAAAGGAATTCGAACTGGAACTGGATGCAAATAAATTAGCCTTACCAGAAGTAGAGAATAATTTAGCGGTTTTGGCCATTGTTGGCGAAAACATGAAACATACGCCAGGCATGAGTGGCAGATTGTTTAATGCTTTAGGTAGAAACGGAATTAACGTTAGGGCAATTGCTCAAGGATCTTCTGAATACAATATTTCGGTGATTATCAATGCTGGCGATTTATCCAAAGCAGTAAATGCAGTGCATGATGCATTCTTTACAGACTTAAAAAGAACGTTAAATATCTTCTGCTTGGGCACAGGAAATATCGGCAAAACTTTATTCAATCAATTGAAAGAGCAGATGCCGTTTCTAGCTGCTAACAATGATTTACAGGTTAAAGTTGCGGGAATTAGCAACACCAGAAAAATGATTTTTAAAGCTGAGGGTTTATCTCTTGAAAATTGGGAGTCGGAATTAAACAACGATGGAGAACAAGCCGATTTAGCCAGTTTTGTTGAAAAAATGAAAGCGATGAATCTGCCAAACTGTGTTTTTGTAGACAACACTGCAGCAGAAGCGCCGATTGAGTTTTATCAGGGAATTTTCGAGAGCAGCATATCTGTAGTTACGTGTAATAAAAAAGGAAACTCGGCAGACTTTGCCCAGTACAAATCTTTTAAGGATACAGCACGTAAATTTGGTGTAGATTTTTACTATGAAACTAATGTTGGTGCAGGTTTACCGATCATCCGTACATTAAGAGAATTGATGATGAGCGGGGATAAAGTGGCTCGAATTGAGGCAATTTTATCTGGAACGATTTCTTATATCTTCAATAACTTTAAAGGTGATGCAGGATTTTACGAAACGGTTAAAGAAGCACAAGAATTGGGCTACACCGAACCAGATCCTCGTGATGATTTGAATGGAAAAGATTTTATGCGTAAAATGTTAATTCTGGCTAGAGACGCCGGTTATCCTTTAGAAGCATCAGATGTAAAAATCGACAACATTTTACCAGAAGCTTGTTTAAACGCAACATCGGTTGAAGATTTTTATTCAGAGCTACAAAAAAACTCTGCTTATTTCGAAGATTTAAAAACGAAAGCAGCTAATGATAAAAAAGTATTACGCTACATCGGTAAGCTGGAAAACGGAAATGTAGAAATTAGCCTGCAAATGGTTGATGACAGTCATCCTTTTTATATGCTTTCTGGAAGTGATAACATTATTTCCTTTACAACAGATAGATACAAATCTCGTCCGTTGGTGGTAAAAGGCCCAGGTGCAGGGGCTGAAGTTACAGCTGCAGGTGTTTTTGCAGATATTATAAATGTTGGCCAAACCCCCTAGCCTCCTAAAGGGGGAACTAAAGGCGAGATGGAAATAGAAATAGGCAAAAACAATAGTTAAAGCCTAAATTTAATGAAATTAATGAATAGCCCGGGGTTGAAACCCCGGATTATAAAAAAGATATAAAATGTCAAATAACAATTTAAGTCCTGCTGAAACTTTAGATATGACCACAGGAAAGGCAACTCCCCCTTCAGGGGGTCGGGGGGTTAGAGTCTTCGCTCCAGCAACTGTTGCCAACGTAGTTTGCGGTTTTGATGTGCTGGGTTTCGCAGTAAATGAGCCTGGCGATGAAGTTGAAATGCGTTTAACCGAAACACCTGGAGTAATAATTAAAAGAATTACTGGCGATGATGGCAAATTGCCTTTAGATGCAGCAAAAAATACGGTAAGCGCAAGTGTTCAGCATTATTTACAGCACATTAACCGATTAGATGTTGGCGTAGAAATTGAATTGCACAAAAAAATGCCAATCGGAAGCGGCTTGGGTTCGAGTTCTGCCAGTACAGTTGCGGGTTTATTTGCCATTAACAAACTAATGGGCGATTTATTAACCCCAAAAGAACTGGTTCCTTTTGCCATGAAAGGTGAAGAACTGGCTTGTGGTTACGGTCATGCTGATAACGTTGCACCAGCCATTTTAGGTGGCTTTGTTTTAGTTAGAAGTTACGACCCTTTGGATGTAATTTCCTTGCCAACACCTGCTGGAATGTATGCTGCAATTGTTTATCCAGAGGTTGATGTTCCAACCAAAGATGCCCGTCAAATGATCCGCAGTAAAGTGCTTTTAAAAGATGCCGTTACCCAATGGGGAAATGTTGCCGGTTTGGTTAGCGGACTATTTATGAATGATTTCGATTTAATCGGCCGAAGTATGAAAGATGTTTTAATTGAGCCAACTCGGTCAATTTTAATTCCAGGGTTTGAAGAAATGAGGGCCTTAGCTATGGAAAACGGCGCAATTGGCTTTGGAATTTCGGGTTCAGGACCATCGGTTTTTTCTTTGGCCAAAGATGAGGAAACTGCAAAACGCATTACCAAAGCACAACAGCAACTTTTACACAAATTAAATATTAATAGCAAAGCTTATGTTTCTTCGGTTAACGCTGAAGGACCAAGAGTACTATAAACACATAAATGTGAGATGGAAAATGGGCGATGTGTAAATACATCATCCATCACCCCATCTTACCTCTTCCATTCTCAAAATGAAACTATATTCAACAAACAATAAAGATTTACGCGTTTCCTTTAAAGAAGCGGTTTTTAATAGCATGCCACAAGATAAAGGCTTGTACATGCCTGTAGAAATCCCTAATCTTGAAGCTGATTTTATCAATAATATTGAAAAGTATTCTTTGCCAGAGATTGCTTATAAAGTTACCTCAACTTTGTTAAAGGATGAGATTCCTACTGAAGATTTAAAAGCATTAATTGATGATGCCATTAATTTTGAAGCACCTGCAGTAAAACTTGATGACAAGACTTTCGTATTAGAACTTTTTCACGGACCATCTTTAGCTTTTAAAGATTTTGGAGCTCGTTTTATGAGTCGCATAATGGCTTATTTCTTGAAAGATGGCGAACAACTTTTAGATGTTTTAGTAGCCACCTCAGGCGATACAGGTGGCGCTGTGGCATTGGGCTTTTTAGGTGTACCAAATACCAGAGTAACCATTCTTTATCCTGAAGGAAAAGTTAGTCCGATACAAGAATTACAACTAACCACTAACGGCCAAAACATTCGGGCAGTCGAAGTTAGAGGCACTTTTGATGATTGCCAAGCTTTAGTAAAGCAAGCTTTCGCTGATGCTGAATTGAATGCCAAGTTTCGATTAACTTCTGCAAATTCAATCAATATTTCGAGATTAATTCCGCAAACTTTCTATTATTTCAACACTTATGCGCAGTTGAAAAAGCAAGGATTAACGGATGTTATTTTTTCTGTTCCGAGTGGTAACTTTGGAAATATCGGTGCAGGTTTGTTGGCTTATAAATTAGGTTTACCCGTAAAACAATTTATCGCTGCTACGAATGTAAATGATACGGTGCCACGCTTTTTGGAAAGTGGAGTTTATGAAACCAAACCATCTACACAAACGTACTCAAACGCCATGGATGTTGGCGCACCAAGTAATTGGATCCGCATTATGGATTTGTTTGATGGTGATGTTGAAGAACTGAAAAAAGTGGTTACTTCTTATCGTTTTAACGATGAAGAAACACTTGCAGGCATTAAAGAGATCGATTCGAAATTTAATTATGTTGCCTGTCCACATACAGCGATTGCATATTTAGCTATAGAAAAATATAGAAAAGAAAATCCTGATGATGAAAGTGCAACCGTATTTTTATCAACAGCACATGCTTGTAAATTTCCAGATATTTTTCCGCAGGATATTGCTGTTAAAATAGAAATCCCAGAACAGGTAAAAGCTTTAGACAGTAAACCTCAACATGCCGATAAATTAGGAGTAGATTTTGAAGGCTTTAAAAATTATTTGTTGAAGAGCTAATGTGGATTATTCCACAGGAACCGCTTTGTGGCAAATCCACCGTTCTAATGGTTGAGAAAACATTTCTCGACCAACCTAAAAAACTTGCTAGACGGGATTTGCAATCCCGTCTTTTGAACTAACCGTATTCAATCCCTTGTTACTCTGCCTTTTCATAAATAGTCCATAAATAAAAAACTCAATGATCGGAATTAGCAACAATGCAAAAAACAAAATAAAGTTACCCTTAATCAACCGATTTATTTTTTCTGAGAGAATTTCATCTACTTTTTCAGTTAATTTTATCTTGATAGACTGTTCGATTGTTTTTGGTTCGAGCGAATTAAGTGTTGCAACGATTGCCTTCAAATCTGTATAACTGAGATCTTCAATTTGCACGTGACCTTTTCCGGCTGCCAGCAACATTCCATACATACTTGCACTATAAATATCTTCTTTATATTTATCAACTAGGTATGCTGATAATTTATTTTTACTATTATCAACAAGGTGGATTCCAGTATTTTTCTTCGCAATATATTCGTTTAAACTAATCGCAGTATTCTTGGTTCCCTGCTGAATTTCTGTCGCACCGCTTTGAATTTTTTGGATAAACTTTTGTCGGAGCGCTGGAGTTTCAAAAGTTATTGATGCGATTTGTTCATACAGTTGAGCAACAATTCGAGGTTCTTCCTTTTTAAGAATATCTTTCGCAGCAAAAATTAAGGCAAGGTGAATTGGAAAATAAATAAAAACTCCCATACTGGCCACGATGTAAAGTTTTACTGCCCAGTTATAATATTTAGGTTTCCTTACATAGATTTTCTTTTTCCATAAAATTAGATTGTAGAATATCCCGCAGATGATTCCAATTAGAAAAAAAATGACAGCATATAATATTACAGTGCCCAAATGAGGAATCACAATTTCCCTTAGTAAACTCCACCAGTCTACTTTCTTTAAAAATTTCATTTAAAATGGATAAAAAATCAAAAAATAATTAGATAACAATAGGGAATCACAATCAATTATTATTTAATTATTTCCATTTATCCAGCTTCTCCCAGTACTCCTTAACATAAGTTTTTAAGTTTTCTGGAAGCGATGTATAATTCGAACTGAACGTATTTTTCTTATCGGGTGTTTCGCTAATGGTATAACTTTCACCTTTATACATCAATAAAAGATTTACAGCGAGTTGCGTTTTCATCGATGCATCATGAAAGCTATATATAAACAGTGCGTCAACTTGCTTATCCTTATCCGCATCAGCAAATGTCTTTCTTGCTCCCCAAATGCTGATAACCCCTTTGTAAGTAATGGTTTTTTGTTGTGTTAACTTCCATATATCATTAATCTTGGTGAATTTTTCGGCATATAAAGTATCCGGATTACTTCCAGATTTTACTTTAGAGAAAACGAAGATATTCTTTGATGACGCATCATCTATCCGATCCACCATCATCGCTCGTGTTCCCTTAAACTTAAATGGTGCATCTTTTAAATCTTCAACACTCATAGAGATAGAAGTAATTTGGGCATGAAGATAATTTAGGGATAGGGAAAGGATGATGATTAGAAAGGTTTTTCTCATATAATGATTTTATTTATTTTTTGAATCTACGCTAAATATTGTCAAATAAAAAAAGGTTGAGATTTTCATCCCAACCTCCAAACTAAAAACTAAAAAAATTATTTTGCATTTTGAGCCTTTAGGCTATCGATTTCTCTTTTAAGTTCTTCGATTTGCTGTTGCTGTTCTTTAATGCTTCCCACCAGCAAGGGAATTAAACTTTCGCTATCAACTTTGGTAATGTTGGCAGAATTAAAAGCATTTTTAGCTGCTGGATAGTGTTTCGCCTGCACAGTCACCACAGATGGAACTGCAGCTTTAGCATCTACACCTACAAATCCATACTGTGAAGTTGATGGAAGTTTAAGTTTTTCAGCCCAAGCTTTATCGTAATTAAAGGTTACTGGTTGAAGTCTTGAAACCATTTCCAAAGCTTTTTCAACTGGTTTTACATTTGTCTGCGCAACTTCTTGGGCCCTAATTTTAAGAGATGCGGATATTAAAAATACCGCAAAAGATAATGAAATTGCTCGTTTCATATTATAATTTAATTTGAAATTAATGATATACTAAATTGCTTTCCACTGCCGAATACAGGGAATTAATTGAAAAAAACCTTATTAAACTAAAGGAGGAGGTGTTAAAACCTCTGGGAAATAATTTAATTTATTAAAGTGAATAGGGCTAATCACTTTTTTACTGTTTTGTATAGCATAAGAATTATCATCAAAAAGGAAGATACTTTCAACCAAATATTCTGTTTCGATTTTCTTTTCTTCTTTTTCAGTTGCATCGTTAGCAGCAACATTTTCAATATCTACTGATGAATTACCAAAATACCATACCACATTGCTAACCTTTAAGAATAGGGTGAGCGCAATAGCAACAATAATGAGATATCTTGGGCTTTTAAAATTCATTACCTACAAATATAAGTTGTAAAATCTGTTTAACGACCAATTAAGGTTAAAGTTCTGTCAGAATTCCGTAGGCATTATGCTTTAAAAGCTCCCATAAAAAAAGAAGAATTATAAATTTTAATTCCTCTTTTCCATTATTTACTTAATAATCTGATACTGTTGTATCAACCGCAGTTGTATCCGTTACGATAGTTGAAGAATCGGTAAGTGTTGTATCAGAGCTGTAATCTCGTTCAATCGTTTTTGTGAGTTGCGTTTCAATTTTACTCAAATAGGCTGTTAAATCAAATCCATTTTTTAACAAGTAGATATATGGATGCGAAGTATCTTTAGATGTTATAATTATAATATTTTTGCTGGATTTATAAACAGCTGTATATTCACTATCCACATATCCTTTTTTAACAAGAACGTAAGCCGATAATTTCTTTTCAAACTCTTTTTTCAATAACTCAGCCTTTCCATAAGCTCTGTTAATCAAATTAAATTGATACAAAAAACCATCTGGACGATCCGTAGTGATGTATTCTGTATATGTATTGTAGTCAATAGCTTTTAATTTTCCAACTACAGAAAAATTATAAGTTGAATTCTGATCTATTTTTTTTTCCGAGAACAGCTCGTGAAAATAATTACTGTAATTAAAATCACCAATTTTTTTATTCATTTTTTTTACTATTGAAACAAATGAATCATTTAGTGAAAGTTTTTCTGGATCAGTTACGTTAATTACCTTAAGAATATTTTGAACATCGACATATTCTGATAAAATTGAAGAATAGTTAGTATTATTAAATAGAAATGCAAAAAAATCATCGGATATACTATCAAATTGTGGATTAACTACAAATTTTCCATTTTTATCAATTAACCCAAATTTATCACCACTTTTAACAACTGATAGCCCATTGAAAAACGAAGATGCCATATCGAATTGAGGATTAACTATAAATTTTCCCTCAACATCAATATATCCCCATTTTTCTGAGCCTTTTACAGCAGTTAATTTTTCCTCACCAAAAAGTCGAATATCATCAAATTGTGGGTTTATTAAATATTTCCCATTAAAATCTGTCCATCCGAATTTTTTATCGGAGATTACCAACAATTTATCTCCATCGCTTATGGCAAAATCAAATTGAGGATTAGTTAAATATTTGCCATTTTCATCTATTACGCCATATTTATCTCCAGTTTTAACAACAGCTTTCTTTCCTAAAAACACTTGTGCCTCATCAAATTGACAATTAATTACGATCTGACCTGCATTATTTATGTATCCCCATTTACCAAGTGTATTCTTAACGGCACAAAATCCATTGGAGAATTTAGAAACTTCAGAAAATTGAATGTGGATGATTTCTTTACCTGTTTTATCTATGAAGCCCCACTTTGTTTCTGATGAATCCTTTTGAGAAAATGCAGCCATACCCTCAGAAAAGTTATGAACCTCTTCTGCCTGTGGTAGGGTAAATTTAGTAGTTCCCTTGGCATCAATAGCCATCGGTGCAGAATTCTCAGTAGTAACCCATGCAATGCCTTCTTGAAAAACAGTTGCCTGAGTAAATATTGGATTGATCGTAAAATGGCCACTTTCAGCAATAAACCCCCATTTTCCGTTAACACCAAATGTTTTAACCAATGCTAATCCATCCCGAAATGCAGATGCTATAGCAAACTGTGGATTGATAATGATCTTTCCTTTCAAATCAAAATAGCCAAATTTATCCTTTTGAGAAAATGGGACTAAATTTATTTCGCGGGATTTTTTAAAGAAATTGCAACTAAGGCTTAAGATGACAAAAAATAATAGATAATTTTTAAATTTCATGTTGAGAGTCTAATTTAGACCTCAAATATATTATTAAAATATCGCCTTTGCAATTTCCTTAGTTTGGCCCGGTCTGCCCATTGTATAAAAGTGCAATACTGGCGCACCAAACTCCATCAGCTCTTTACATTGTTTAATCATGGCTTCTGTTCCAATTTCTTTAGCTTCTGCATTACTTTTTGCATGAGCTAATGCATCGGTTAATTCATCTGGCAAATCAATATGGAAAATTTTAGGGAGAACGTTTAACTGCGTAAGCGTACTAATCGGTTTTAAACCTGGTATAATAGGGACGTTAATGTCATTTTCTCTGCATTTTTTAACAAAGTCGAAATATTTTTGATTGTCGAAAAACATTTGAGTTACAATAAACTCAGCGCCCATATCTACTTTTTGCTTCAAAAACTTGAAGTCTGCATTTAAGTTGGGTGCTTCGAAATGTTTTTCAGGATATCCGGCAACGCCGATACAAAAATCGCTTTTAAAGGTTTCTATATCCTCGTGCAAAAATTTCCCATCATTATGGTTTTTAATATGCTGAATTAAATCCGTTGCATAGCAATGGCCACCCTTTGTCGGAATAAACGAATGATCGGCAGCACGGGCATCGCCACGTAAAGCCAAAACATTATCAATGCCCAAAAACTGCAAATCTATTAATGCATTTTCGGTTTCTTCTTTGGTAAAACCACCACAAATTAAATGTGGAACCGCATCTATTTTATATTTATGAATTATGGCTGCACAAATGGCTATTGTACCTGGGCGTTTGCGGTAAGAAACTTTTTGCAAGAGGCCGTTTTCCTGTTCTTTATAAATGTAATCTTCCCTTAAAGATGTCACATCAATAAAAGGAGGATTAAACTCCAATAAAGGATCAATTGCATCGTAAATCCATTGAATGCTTTGGCCCTTTATTGGTGGCAAAAGTTCAAAAGAGAATAAGGTTTTACCCTTTGCGTTTTTTATATGGTCTGTAATCTTCATAACCCCAAACCCCTAAAGGGGCTTCTAAATTTCTTTTATATGTAGTTTAATTTTTATGCCCTCCCCTTTGGGGTCGGGGGATTAATACGCCAAATTCGGGCTCAGCCATCTTTCTGCTTCCTCTACAGACATGCCTTTTCTAGTTGCGTAATCATCAATCTGATCTTTGGTAATTTTTCCCAATCCGAAGTATCTCGATTCTGGATGTGCGAAATAAAAACCACTAACCGCAGCCGTTGGATACATGGCGTAACTTTCTGTTAAGCGTAAGCCGATCTCTTTTTCAGCATCAAGCAACTGGAATAAAGTTCCCTTTTCGGTGTGTTCGGGGCAAGCGGGGTAACCAGGCGCTGGACGAATACCTGCATATTCTTCCTTAATCAATTCAGAATTGCTTAAGTTTTCATCTTTTGCATAACCCCAATATTCCTTACGCACTCTCTCATGCATCCGTTCTGCAAAAGCTTCTGCTAACCTGTCGGCTAATGCTTTTGCCATAATGCTATTGTAGTCATCATAATTGGCTTCAAACTCGGCAACTAACTCATCAACCCCAATCCCTGTTGTAACGGCGAAACCACCAAAATAATCTTGGATGCCACTTTCTTTCGGAGCAATGAAATCAGATAGTGCATAGTAAGGTTGTCCATCTACTTTTTCTGCCTGCTGGCGGAGGGTGTGAATGGTAACCGAAGATGGAAGATGTGAGATGGATGATGGGTTTTCCATTCCATTTTCCATTTTACCTCTTACATCTAAAACAATATCATCTCCAACTGAATTTGCTGGCCAAAAACCAATTACACCTCTTGCGGTTAACAATTTTTCATCCAAAATCCGCTTTAATAATACTTGCGCATCATCAAACAGTTTTTTCGCTTCATCGCCAACATTTTTATCATCAAATATTTTTGGATAACTGCCACGAAGTTCCCAAGTATGGAAAAATGGTGTCCAATCGATATAAGGAACCAATTCTTCTAACGGATAATTATCGAAAACCCTAGTTCCGGTAAATTCTGGAACAGGAAGATTCTCTTTAAAATCGATCTTAAACTTATTTTCTCGAGCCTCTTCGATTGTTTTAAATCGTTTATCAGAACGCTTATTTAAATGTGCTTCTCTAGCTTTATCGTATTCGGCTCTAATTCCCGCAACGTAGTCGTCTTTAGTTTCAGGATTCATCAAGGTACTGCAAACCGTTACACTTCTCGAAGCATCCAAAACATGAATTGCAGGACCAGAATAGTTTGGTGCAACCTTAACGGCAGCATGAATCCTAGAAGTTGTAGCCCCGCCAATAATCAACGGAATGGTAAAACCTTCACGTTCCATTTCTTTGGCAAAATGAACCATTTCATCCAACGATGGCGTGATCAAGCCACTTAAACCAATAATATCGGCATTAATTTCTTTGGCTTTTTTAATGATTTCCTGTGCAGGAACCATCACGCCCATATCTACAATTTCGAAGTTATTACAAGCCAATACCACACCCACAATATTTTTTCCAATATCATGAACATCGCCTTTTACGGTGGCCATTAAAACTCGTCCTGCTGATGAACTTTGATTTTGATCGGGATTATCTAATTTTTCCTGCTCGATAAATGGCAACAAATAAGCAACTGCCTTTTTCATTACCCTTGCAGATTTTACCACTTGAGGCAAGAACATTTTTCCTGCTCCAAATAAATCTCCAACAATGTTCATCCCATCCATCAATGGGCCTTCGATAACCTGAATTGGGCGAGCATATTTTTGACGAGCTTCTTCTACATCATCATCCAAATACTCTACTATTCCTTTTACCAAAGAATGCGATAATCTTTCTTCAACAGAGTTCTTACGCCACTCCTCATCGCGAACAATTTCTTTTCCTTTACTTTTAATCGTGTCGGCATATTCTACTAAACGCTCAGTAGCATCATCTCTGCGATTAAGCAAAACATCTTCTACCCGCTCTAAAAGTTCTGGTGGAATTTCTTGATAAACCTCAAGCATGCCAGCGTTTACAATTCCCATATCTAAACCTGCCTGAATAGCATGGTATAAAAATGCAGAGTGCATCGCTTCGCGAACGGTATTATTACCTCTAAAAGAGAATGAGATATTAGAAACCCCTCCACTTACTTTAGCATAAGGCAGGTTTTCTTTAATCCACCTTGTGGCATTTATAAAATCGACAGCATAATTATTGTGCTCTTCTAACCCAGTTGCAACGGTTAAAATATTTGGATCGAAAATAATATCCTCCGCTGGGAAACCAATTTCGTGAACCAAAATATCGTAACTTCTCTTGCAGATTTCTTTTCTCCGCTCGTAGTTGTCTGCCTGACCTTTTTCATCAAAAGCCATTACCACAACAGCGGCGCCATACTGCATAATTTTGCGGGCACTCTCCCGGAATTTATCTTCTCCTTCTTTTAAAGATATGGAGTTAACGATTCCCTTTCCCTGCAAACATTTCAAACCATTTTCAATAACCGACCACTTAGATGAATCGACCATGATTGGCAGTTTTGCAATATCCGGTTCAGAAGCAATTAGGTTTAAGAATTTAGTCATGGCGGCTTCCGAATCCAGCATCCCTTCATCCATATTCACATCAATTACCTGCGCACCACCTTCTACTTGTTGCAAGGCAACGGCAAGCGCAGCTTCGTAATCGCCACCTAAAATTAATTTGGAAAATTTTGGTGATCCTGTGATATTGGTTCTTTCGCCAATGTTTACGAAGATACTTTCTGGTGTAATGGTAACTGGTTCTAATCCACTCAAGCGCATAAATGGCTCAATTTTAGGGATTTTTCTTGGCGATGCCTTTCTCGCATTTTTAGCAATACAACCAATATGCTCTGGCGTAGTGCCGCAACAGCCACCCACAATATTTACAAAACCAGAGGCGATAAAATCATCAACCAAATGTGCAGTTTCATGTGGTTGTTCATCGTAAGCACCAAACTCGTTTGGCAAGCCTGCATTTGGATAAGCAGAAACATAGCATCCTGCTTTCGCCGCCAGTTCCTCAATGTGCGGACGCATTTCTTTTGCACCCAAAGCACAGTTAAAACCAATACTTAAAGGCTTGGCATGCATCACCGAATTTAAAAATGCCTCAGCAGTTTGTCCGGAAAGTGTTCTGCCAGAAGCATCGGTTATGGTACCAGAAATCATAATTTCCAGTTTTCTACCGATAATTTCCTCGTATTTCTTAATGGCAACAATAGCCACTTTAGCGTTTAAAGTATCAAAAATAGTTTCGATTAAAAGCACATCAGAACCACCATCAACCAAACCACGAACTTGCTCGTAATAAGCAGCTTCCAATTCATCAAAATAAACGGCTCTGTAACCAGGATCGTTCACATTAGGCGACATGGAAAGTGTGCGGTTTGTGGGACCAACAGCGCCAGCCACAAAACATTTACGATCTGGATTGGCTGCCATAAATTCATTTACAGCTTCTTTTGCGACACGAGCACCTTCGAAACTCATCTCGTAAGAAAGGTCTTCCATCTGATAATCAGCCATGGAAATGCGCTGTGTGCTGAAGGTATTGGTTTCAATAATATCTGCACCAGCCTGCAAATATTCTAAATGAATGGCCTTAATAATATCCGGACGAGTAATGTTCAAAAGGTCGTTATTTCCTTTTACATCACAAGGATGATTTGCAAAACGTTCCCCTCTAAAATCTTCTTCAGATAATGTATAACGCTGAATCATGGTACCCATCGCACCATCGATTACTAAAATACGTTTTTCTAATTCTTCTCTAATGCTCATTTGTTTGTAGTAGCAAGTAGCGAGTATTAAGTATCAAGATTTTCTTGAATTATTAATACAGGCATTCGGATTATAGAAACCAAGGCAAGCTTATCATGCTTGATATTTGATACCTAATACCCGATACTTAAAAAAAGGCTTATCTTAAAAGTTGGCAATTGATTACCTCCCTAAACTTATCTTCTCTCGCCACTGCTGAGATTAGAATTTAGCACCTTGTTGGCACAGGTTGCTAAGACATCTTTGGGTCTAATCCCTCCGTCTTTCTTAATAAGCATACAAAAATGCAACAAAGCAACATCAATTCCAAAAATTATCGCTTTGCTGCCAAATAAAATTACAAAGGCCATGCAAATCTGCACAGCCTTAAGAATATTGTTCTGTTTATCGAATTACTTTCTATTTCCGAAAATTCGCAGTAAGAAGATAAATATGTTCAAGAAATCCAGATAAAGCGACAGCGCAGCAATTATGGAAGTTTTCTTGGCATCTATAGACAATACCTGATCTCCGCTTGCCTCAATCCCTTCTCCAATTCTTTTAATCTTTTGAACATCATAAGCTGTTAAAGCCGTAAATACCGCAACACCGGCGTAAGCCAAAAGCAAATTAAAACTTTCACTTCGGATAAAGAAATTAATCAATGTAGCAATGATGATCCCAGCAATACCTACCATTAAAATAGTTCGAAATTTACTTAAATCAACATTTGTGGTATAACCCATAAAAGCCATAATGCCAAATATCCCGGTAGCACCAGCAAAACAGCTAACTACAGAATTAGAGGTGTATGCCCACAATATAAAGCTTAAACTTACGCCTGTTAATGCTGCATAAAGTACAAATAGCGATACTAAAGCAACGTATGACAGTCTACTTAATCCAAAACTAATTGTCATAACCAAACCAAGTGGGGCAAACATAGCAATGTAACCAAAAATGGTAGTGCTCATTTTCCCAGTTTGTGGGTTTACCACTCTTAAATATTGCATCAACTCCAGATTGGTGCCAAATAAGTACGCTGCTATTGTTGATAATCCCAGAGCCACAAACATCCACGTAAAAACGCTTGCAAAGAATTTTTTAGAAACCGATCCCTCCTGTACAAAAACACTATTCTTTTGATATTGAAAATTTTGTTGTTCCATTTTAATTTTGTGTATTTAAATTATATAAAAATAAAGCTTTAATTCAATCTTTTTGTCAGTTGCTCTTCAACTTTTTTAAAGAATTGTAAAGGTTTCAATGTGCGCCAAGGCATCTCATCAAAAGCGCCGCCAAAGTTTATAAAGTAATCGATGTTGTTATCTTTAAACTCATTAATTACATGGTCGCTAAAGTTTATGCCAGCAATCCAGCCATCTTCAACTTCCTGAAACCATTCCTCATAGTAACTGTCATCTGACGCATGGAAGTTTAAAACATTTTCGCCAATTAGGATAAATTTATTAATGCCTTCATCCATCATTAGCTCGAGAATATCTCGCTTTAACAACATAATATCGTTGTTTATGGCGTCATTCCATTCCCCAATAAACTCTATTATGGCATAACTTCGGTCGTAATCTGCAAACAGCACTTTCATATAAAGTGTGTTCGATCCAAATTCGTCCCATTGCGGGTGCAGTAAAAAGTTATAAATCTGTTTATCGAAATAAAGTTCAGAATATTCGGTATTGTAAAATGGCGAACGCTCATCTTCCGCCGAAATATATTCATCTCTCCACTGATAATAAGGCTCTATTTCGTGCATTTTTAATAATTATTGAATGAATGAATCATGATTAAAATGAATGGTCATCTTAATTGGCCAATACAAATAATTCAATCTTACATTCACTCTCTCATTCTATAATTCAATTATTTCCTAATGAGGTTGTTTTTGCCCTGCAGCAACAGCTTTGCGAACGCTTCCGTATTGTGTTAACAAATCGGCGGCCTCAGTGTATTGAATTTTCAATTCATTGGCTACCATTTGCACACCACGATCGACCAGTTTATGGTTAGTTAACTGCATATCGACCATTTTATTGCCAACAACTCTCCCCAATTGAACCATTACTGTGGTACTCAACATATTTAAAACGAGCTTTTGAGCGGTTCCAGATTTCATTCGTGTAGAACCTGTAATAAATTCAGGACCCACAACAACTTCTACCGGAAAATCAGACTCTGCAGCAATCGGCCCACCAGTATTACAAACAATACAACCAGTTAAAACGCCCATTTTGCGAGCCGTATTTAAACCACCGATTACATAAGGCGTTGTACCAGATGCGGCCAAACCTACTAAGCAATCTTTCTCGTTAATGTTAAATTCCTGCAAATCTTTCCAAGCCTGTTCAGCATCATCTTCAGCAAACTCTACCGCCTTTCTAATGGCCGTATCGCCACCAGCAATTATCCCCACAACCCAATCGAAAGGAACGCCATAAGTTGGCGGACATTCGGAAGCATCTACAACACCTAATCGGCCACTTGTACCTGCTCCAATATAAAAAAGACGACCGCCTTTTTTCATTCTTTCGGCTACAGCCGTTGTTAATTTTTCTATCTGAGGCAAAGATTTTTCTACAGCAAAAGCAACAGTTTTATCTTCGTTATTAATGCCCTGCAGAACTTCCATCACCGACATTTCATCAATGTGGTTGTAGTTGGATTCATGCTCGGTTACTCTATCCATAAATTAAATTTTGATAAAATTCGGTAAATTCTTTCTAAAAACTGTCTTAAAAATTCAAAAATATGTGTTCAAACTCCAATCTTATAAATCGCCGAGTTAATTTATGTTAAAAATTATAAACAAAAGACAGTAAAATGGAGTTAAAAAATTAATCAACCCGCTAATTTTCATAAATTTGCAGCAACGCTGATGAAAAAAAACACCCGCAACAATCTACTTATATCTTTAAGCTATTCTGTGATCTTAATAGTTGGAATGTTTTTGGGCATAAAATTCATCAAAGATCAAGGTTATGGCGTTCAAAAAAACACAAAACTTGCTGATAACAATTCCGAAAAACTAGATGAAATTCTTCACATCATCAACAGGAATTACGTAGACGACATCAATACAGATTCTTTACAAAATTTGCCAATTGACAGCGTTCTCCATCAACTCGATCCGCATAGCGTTTATCTTCCGCCTTCTGACGCTCAAGATATGACCGATAACTTAGAAGGAAATTTTGAAGGTGTGGGCATAGAATATTATATGCTTAACGATACCATGATGGTTACCGGAGTGGTTAAAGATGGGCCAGCCTATCAGGCAGGAATTAAACTTGGCGATAAAATTTTAAGCATAGATTCTACTTTTGTAAGTGGCAGAAATTTACCTAAAGAACAACTTACCGGCCGATTTAAAGGCAAAGCTGGAAGTGGTGTTAGCGTACTTTTAACAAGAGCCGGAATGCCCCAACCGAGCAGGTTAATGGTTACTAGAGGCAAGGTAAATGTGAGCAGTATTGATGCTTCTTATATGATCAATAACGAAACGGGTTATGTTCGAATTAGCAAATTTGGTGCAAATACGGATGATGATTTTGCAACCGCAGCAACTAACCTTAAAGCTAAGGGAATGAAAAAACTCATTCTAGATTTACGCGATAATGGCGGCGGTTATTTTACCGCAGCCACCGGCTTAGCCGATCAGTTTTTGCCAGAAAATAAGTTAATTGTTTATACTCATGGCAAGCACGAACCCCGTACAGATTATTTTTCTACCGGAAATGGCTCTTTCCAACAGGGAAAACTGGCCATCCTAATTAATGAAAATACCGCTTCAGCAAGTGAAATTGTGGCAGGTGCGATTCAAGATTTAGGCAGAGGTATTATTGTTGGTCGCCGTTCTTTTGGCAAAGGCTTGGTGCAAGAACAATTTGCTTTTGGCGATGGTTCTGCCTTAAATTTAACCATAGCAAGATATTATACGCCATCTGGCAGGAGCATTCAAAAATCATATAAAAAAGGTTATGATGCTTACAAACACGAGCTTGATGAACGCATGACTGATGGTGAACTCACAGGTGATCGTACATCTTTTCAGGATACTGTAGAAAAAGCCGAAGGAGTTAATGTTCCGTCCGTAAAAAAAGGCAGAACAAGTGGAGGCATCCAGCCCGATGTTTTTGTAAAACTAGACACTACAGGTTACAATAAATTTTATGGCAATTTAGTCAGTAAAAAAATTCTTTCCGATTTTGTTTTCAATGTTTTAACCAGCAGATACAGTGCAAGTTTTGTAGAACAGAACATCAATATCTTCAACATTAACGACAACGATTTTAAAGATTTTATCGGTTTCATTCAACGTAAAAATGTGCAGATAGATCGGCTTCAGTTGTACAGTTCAAAAGCGGTTATTCAAAACGATTTGAAAGCCTTACTTTGCCGTTATTATTTAGGTGATGTTGGTTATTACAAAGCGGTTAACCAGAATGATAATGCTGTAAAACAGGCATTGGCTAATCTTCAATAGTCTTCAATTTCGGCCGGTTGGGACACCAAACGATAAATGTTTTATCTACACCTTGTTGGTTTTAAAAACCTACGACGTTTGCAAACAGTATTTCATTTGCCCTAATGTTTAAGAAATTAAGTTTTTGCAATGATTTTATTTAGCTAAACCCGATCAACGCGTTAATCCTTTTTGATTGCAAAGAAATTCATTGTTAACAGAAATTTCATCAAAAAGATTAAAGCAAAGAGCGGGACTACCGAAGCCGATAAGCACCGCTTTTGCTTTCCAAATACCTTGTCGATTTATCAATTAGCAAAGCTTTAATTGTTGGTTAGGCTTTTCTTCAACCCAATATTTGAGTTAACAAAAACTTAAATAAAATAACAGATATTTTAAAACTCAAAAAACTATCTTCGGTTATCTAATAAACCGTTCTCAAAATGATAGAAACCGAAAGACTCATATTAAAGCCTTTAACCCACGATCAACTTTTAAAATACATTAAAGATGATCATTCTTTAGAGCAGGAGTTTGGACTTTTACCAACTAAAAAAAA
The DNA here is from genome assembly GCF_014306625.1 of Pedobacter fastidiosus. GTDB lineage: Bacteria > Bacteroidota > Bacteroidia > Sphingobacteriales > Sphingobacteriaceae > Pedobacter > Pedobacter fastidiosus. The sequence goes on along the minus strand of NZ_JACRYL010000001.1, from coordinate 241,143 downwards.
CATCTCTCCCACGCTTCAACAAGCATTAGAGGAAACCATTTTGCCAAATGTATTCGATAAGGATAAAGATTATCTGTACAATACGCTTTGGACAATCATCTCCAAACCAGATAATAAAATAGTTGGCGATATCAGTTTTGTTGGCGAACCTGATCCAAATGGAGAAATCGAAATTGGATATGGAACTTATGAGGAGTTTCGTGGAAAGGGATTTATGACGGAAGCGGTTGGCAGGATAATTGAATGGGCTAAAGCGCAGCCGAAAGTTAAATCAATCTTCGCTTCTACCGCTAAAGACAATGTTGCTTCTTATTCTATACTAGAGAAAAACAATTTTGTACACGTTGGCGAAGTGGATGACATGATGGTCTGGAAAATTCTAATTAAATAAACTATTTACGATGCGTTACCTATTTTCAATTACCCTAAGCTTTATTTTTTCAGTTGCTCTAGGCCAAAACCCAAAAATCAAAATAAAACATCTAACGGGAAATTTATATTCTTACACTACTTATCATGATTATAAGGGAACAATTACTGATGCTAATTCAGTTTATCTGGTAACGAGTAAAGGTGTTGTGGTGGTTGATGCTCCTTGGGATTCGGCACAGTTTCAGCCTTTTTTAGATAGCATTGAAACCAAGCACCACAAGAAAGTTATTTTAGACATTGCAACACATTCGCATGAAGACCGAGCTGGCGGATTGGCCTTTTTTAAAGCTAAAGGAATTAAAACTTATACGAGCAAAAAAACTGATCAAATTTTAAAGACTGAAAAACTAGAGCGCCCACAATTTACGTTTTCAAATGACACAACTTTTGTTGTTGATGGTTACAAAATAAATACTTTTTTTGCTGGCGAGGGCCATACAAAAGATAATATCGTGATCTGGTTCGAGAAGGATAAAGTCTTATTTGGAGGTTGCCTAGTTAAAAGTACGGAGGCAAAAGATTTAGGTTATATCGTTGAGGCAAACCTAGCCCAATGGCCCACGGCCATAAAAAATTTGAAGCAAAAATATCCTGATGCTAAGATTGTTGTTACCGGTCATCAAGCTTGGGCAGGAAAGGAATCTTTAGATTATACGTTAAAGTTATTGAGCGAGAAGAAGTGATAGACTACACTACAATTTCAAAGAGGCTTAAACTGATGCCTTCGTAATGTTTGGGCAAACCTTCAGTTTCGTTCATGGTAACTACACCAACATAGTCGAAACCACAAGCAGTGTAATATTCTAAGAGCTTTTCGTTATCGGCCCAAGTATCCATTCGGATGTATTTAATGCTGTTTTCTGAGGCGTATTTTTTCGCCCATTTGATAATTTCCTTGACAAAAGAATATCCGCGAAAATTTGGATGGGTAACAATCCGATGGATATAAATGGAATCCTGATCGCGATCGCCCCAAATTAATTTGTCATCAAATGTAACTGCAAAAACGCAGGCGACAATACCATCAACCAAGATTTTATATTGCCTGTTTTCTGAAACTTCTTGTGAAACCAATTCCAAACTAAAGCCTTGCCAATGTTTGTTAAATACTTTCTTTTGATGTGCTACGGCGAAATCATAAAATTCAAAAATGGTATCGATGTCGTTGCTTTGGCTGTTTAATACTTGGATTTGCATGGATACGAAGGTAGAAAGGTTTTTGGAAATCTAAAACACTGTCCTTTACGCATGGGATTTCCCACCACACCGTCCTTTCGAACGAGCTTTTCGCGAGGAGAAACCTAAATTAACAACACAGTTCTCTCCTCTTCCGATGAAAAATCGGAACTCGATCGAGATGACGGGTTATTCTAGATGATGGCTTGGCTAAGAAAACAAAAAAGCAGGATTTGCAACTCATGCAAACCCTGCTTTATAATTATTTTAAAACCTAACCATCGCTTTAGACTTTGGTCTTTTAGCTTTAGTCTTATCTCTTACTTCTGTCTGAAATAAATCTGAATTGGAGAACCAGAAAAATCAAAGTTCTCTCTCAATTTATTCTCAATGAAACGTTTATACGGATCTTTGATGTACTGTGGCAAGTTGCAGAAAAATGCAAACATTGGCGAAGTGGCATTAATTTGAGTGATGTATTTAATTTTGATGTGCTTTCCTTTTAGTGCTGGCGGTGGGAATTTCTCGATCAACGGCAACATTACATCATTCAATTTCGATGTAGGAACTTTTTTGCTTCTGTTTTTATATACCTCTAAAGCCGTTTCAATTGCTTTAAAAATACGTTGCTTATTTAATACTGAAGTGAAGATAATCGGTACATCTGTAAAAGGACGAATCCGCTCGTGAATCTGCTCTTCGAAAGCTTTCATCGTTTGCGTATTTTTTTCGATCAAATCCCATTTGTTTACTAAGATTACAATCCCCTTTTTGTTCTTCTCGGCAAGGTGGAAAATATTAATATCCTGACTTTCGATTCCTTCCTGAGCATCAATCATTAAGATAACAACATCAGCTTCTTCTAAAGCTTTAATGGTACGCATTACCGAATAAAACTCAAGATTTTCTTTCACCTTGGTTTTCTTACGCAATCCAGCGGTATCAATCAGCATAAATTCATGACCAAACTGGTTGTAATGAATTTTAATTGAATCGCGGGTTGTACCAGCATTTGCCGTTACAATGTTACGTTCTTTACCAATTAAGGCATTTACCAAAGAAGATTTACCCACATTTGGGCGACCAGCAATGGTAATTTTAGGCAATTGATTTTCTTCTTCAGGAATATCTTCGAAATTTTTGATGATTTCATCCAACAATTCTCCTGTTCCAGAACCCGTCATTGAAGATAACGGAAAAACTTCACCTAAACCGAAACCATAAAAAGTGCTGATTTCGCTATGTAAAGCTGTATTATCTACTTTATTTGCCGTTACAAAAACGGGCTTGTTGCTTTTACGTAAAACCTGAGCAATATCATCATCCAAATCGGTGATGCCTGTAGTAACATCAACCATGAAGATTAAAACGCTAGCTTCTTCAATCGCAATCATTACCTGTTCGCGAATTGCAGCTTCGTAAACATCTTCCGAATTGGCTACATAACCACCAGTATCAATTACTGTAAATTGTTTATCGGTCCACTCGCCAACACCGTAATGTCTATCGCGGGTTACGCCACTTAAATCATCAACAATTGCTTTGCGACTTTCGGTTAATCTATTAAAAAGGGTGCTCTTGCCTACGTTCGGCCTGCCTACGATGGCTATAATGTTACTCATGATCTGTATTATTGATAGTTAATGGCTTATAGTTAATGGTCGGGATATTTACGCATTACGCTTAAATGATTTGGCTATCAACCATTGACTATCAACTACTAACCGATTTCTTTCGGGCTGCAAAGGTACGCTTAATTATCGTAACCGAAGCTCTTTAGGTAGTTCTTTTTGCTTCTCCAATCGGGAATCACCTTTACAAACATCTCTAAGAAGACTTTTTTATCTAAAAATTTCTCAATTTCCATCCGAGCTTCCGTACCGACTTTCTTCAGCATGTTGCCACCGGTACCAATTAGAATGTTTTTTTGAGAATCGCGTTCTACCACAATTTCTGCACTGATGCGAATCATCTCGCCTTTGCCATTTTTAAGTTGTTCTTCCTTGAAACTTTTAACGATAACTTCGGTGCTGTAAGGAATTTCTTTCTGATAATTTAGGAAGATTTTTTCGCGGATAATCTCCGAAACGAAGAAACGTTCAGAACGATCTGTATATTCTTCTTTATCGTAATATGCTGGGTGTTCTGGCAATAAATCTAGAACCAAATCCATAATTCCGTCGACATTGTGTTTATGTAACGCAGAAATTGCATGGATGGAAACCGGATTTAGCTTTTCTTGCCAGTAGGCAATCTTCTCATCAACCTGATCTTGAAGTGCTTTATCTATTTTATTAATCAGTACGATTGTTGGAATATCTCGGTTCAAAATTTTCTCCAAAACATCTTCTTCATCGTGCTCTTCATTGATGTCTGTTACGAACAAAAGTACATCTGCATCGGTTAAAGATCCGTTAACAAAGCTCATCATACTCTCTTGTAAGCTGTATTTTGGCTTGATTATACCTGGAGTATCAGAAAAAACAATCTGATAATCTTCCTCATTTACGATCCCTAAAATACGGTGTCTTGTGGTTTGAGCCTTAGGCGTAATGATGCTAAGTCGCTCGCCTACAAGCACATTCATGAGGGTCGATTTACCTACATTTGGTTTACCTATTATACTAACAAAACCTGCTTTATGCGCCATTAAAATATTTTTTAAAAAAAATTTGCAGTACAAAGAAACGAATTATATCTTTGCATTCCAATTCGGAAATAGAGTTAAGGATTTAATTCAAGTGAAAAAACGAGTTGT
>NZ_JACRYL010000001.1:217451-236733 GCF_014306625.1 Pedobacter fastidiosus | reverse complement strand
GAGTGCGGGGTGGAGCAGTTGGTAGCTCGTCGGGCTCATAACCCGAAGGTCGCACGTTCGAGTCGTGTCCCCGCTACAAAGTTGAATGACGATTGAAGAATTACGACTTACGATTAAGTAAAATCGTAAGTTCAAAATCCAAATTCGTTAGTCAGAATGGCCCGTTCGTCTAGGGGTGAGGACGCCAGATTTTCATTCTGGAAACAGGGGTTCGATTCCCCTACGGGCTACAGGAAATTTAAGAAACCTACAGATCAATGATCTGTAGGTTTTTTTATTTTAAGAATGTATCAATCCACATCGTACCAATAATAACGAAATGTCGACCACGTTATTTCAAGACACAATTTGCCATTGGACAATTTGTGCACTAACCATCTAAACCTAATTCTTAAACAACTGCTATATGTTAATTGCAAAAAATAATTCTTTCAACCTCGTCTACAGAATTATGATTTAAAAACTAATTAGATAAATTTTTATAATCTCGAAAAGTTTGAAATTTGTCGAGATATTTAAAAGTTTGAGGAGGCGTAAACCTAGGGTGAATCATTTTAATCGCACTTAATAAAATTTCCGAATCCAACTGTATTATACTACATAGTTCTATACCCACTGCGGTTGACGAATTTTGATAATAATCCTCAAATTCATTTTGTGTAATACCGAGGTTGTTTTCATAACGTTCCCACATTTTTTGGGGTGATAGCTTGATTATTTGTTTAACAGTCGCAATAGCTGTTACAGCTTTCTTAGGTTGAGTGGTATATATGATAACCGTATCACCAGCCTTTACTTTTGGTTGAGCCTTTCTAAGCTCAATAGTTTTGCTTCCAGAGATAATTCTAGAAACGTATTTCTCTTTAATCGAAATTAAAAGAAGTTTACTCATGGCTTATAATTTAATCCTTTTCCCAAGGCATAGATTTCCATAAAAGTAGTATTTTTTATCTTCATTGGTGATTGAAAATTATTATCCTTCTCTCCGTTCTCTGAGAGTATTCTTTTTATTTCCTTCAATGTAACAATCTTTTGAAAGGACTCAGAGTCACTAAAACGAAGAATCTTTATATTCTTATCGATAACATTTTTTGCCAAAGGCATAATATCTTTTTCCCATGAATACACGCCAAATCGCTCGTATTTTTTAAAAACCTCTTTCGCCCCACCAATAACAACCTCATTTAAGTAAGATGAACATACAATTCCTTTTGATCTAGGGGAGTGCTGACTATCGCTAGCATACCATAATATTCTAGCTGGAAATTTTTCAACATTGGGACTTACATTTCGGTAATATACATTTTCTTTATTCCAAATTAATTTAGGTTGCACACCAAAGAGCTCAGCTTTAGCGGCTTTTGTATCAAACAATTCTCTAGCGTAATGGGGCTTAATCGGTATAATAAAACACGGAATTTCTGCATCTATAATTTTTAGAGGCCATAAGGCTTTTTCAAGAGATAACATATTTAAATTATATTGGTCGTTTTTGTTATCTTCTATATTTATTAAAAAATTACGCAATTGAGGGATCTCTTTTAAGAAAACGGAAAGATCTTGTTTGAGTTGCTCTATTGTTGAAAACCCTTTCTTTACACCTCTTATCCATTTTTGATCTATTTCAAAAAAACCATAATCCTGTAAAATTTGAGCTTCAACTGACGTAATATGATGATCCGTCAAAGCTAAGAATGATTTATTGTTGTCGGATGCAAGTTTAACGAGATCATTAATATTTTGCATAAAGATTGTTTGTCGTAGAGTGTACTGTTTCGTTCTGATTAGAGGTACTTGAATATAATCATCTTCCAAATGATACCCGACTATTGAAACAATTGACATCCCTTCTTTAATCACCATAACACATCCCGTTGACTTTGCAATTACCCCATCAAGTGATGTTTTAAAAATTGATTTCCTCTCTCCTCCACTTGTATTTAGAAAAAGAGATTCAAGACCATCCCTATCCTGTGGATTTAACTTTGAAACTGAGAAATTATTAGCAGAAAGCTGGTTAGGATAATAATCCATTGCATTAATGGAAAAATCAATTTCAGCACTAAATTGGAATGGCTCAACGATTTTTAGCGGGTACTTTTCAAGGATCTTTTTGCTATTCTTTAGAATACCTGCGTCCAAGGTGATGAAATATGGAAAGCCAGACAAAACGGCTTCGGATATTTGCCTTCTATCGGAAATATGATTATCTGTTTTACCAGGATAAATACTTAAAAGCTCTCTTTCTATATCTTTAAGACTAGATTTATCAATATTTAGCTCGGTAAAATCTTTTAAGAATTGTTTAGTTTTTTCCTGCCTTGAGTTAATTTTATCACGAAATAATTCATTTATTGTTTCTGAGGCATAATAATATTCTACTTCTGTAGCAATCCAGTCATTAATTAATTCGGCAATCTGCTCTTTTGTATTATCATTTAATGCCGGCTCCATTATCTTTGCAAGAATATTCAAATCTAATATTGCCTTAACCTTATGGTTTTGATTTGTTGAAAACAAATCATTTACACCAAAATTGTACCACCATGTTATTAGCTCAATACTGCGATTATTTCCTCTACTTGGTTGTTTACTTTTTGGTTGAAATCCATATCTGTTCCAAAAAGCCTCCGCCTTTTTATAATCACTCCTGCAATTGAGTTTGATTCCTCTTGCTTGAGATCTAAATTCACTAACAAGCTTATTAACCATTAATTCAGGATAACCCTTTCCACGATATTCTTTCTCAACACAGAGATGAACGATTGAAAGTATCTGAGTTCGATTAGTAAAACGGAACTGTAAATATCCAACTGTACTATCCTCCTCTTTGCAAATCAACACCCATTTCTTAGCAATACTTTCCTTAAACGCATCCTTTGGCATGAGCCCTAATGTTTGTCTATTAGGACCCCAGATTCTTAATATATCATCTAGATCAGATTGTTTAGCAAAGACAATTTTTGAGAGCATATTTTATATTTAAATATGCAATGTACAAATTATAACCATTTATGTTTAAGGCAAATCTCACTAAAATTGAAGTTTAAACTATCCTTTCTAAAAATTAAAAGTTTATACTTTGTAAACCAGTTAAGTTAATATTCTTAATCCTTAAGATTTTAATTTCGTTACTTTTGAGTATTTGCTTTAAAAAAGTCTACTACAAATTCCTCAAAAAATTAAAAAAACCTAAATACCAACACATTGTATCTTTTTTTTACTTAAAACGTGCTTTAAAATTTCGATTTCAGCTTTCAATTGTTTTATTTTGTAATGCTCTTAGCGGATTACTGAATAAGTTTACCGAAAGAACTTAAAGAACATCCGAAAAACAATATTTTATGCCTAAACTTTTTATTGGAGGACTAGCTGAAAACATTCAGGAAATGGAACTGGCGATATTCGTGAGTTTACACGGTCGCGTGGATACAATAAAAGTGGTAAGGGATCGGGCCACAGGAAAATGCAAGGGTTATGCGTTTTTGGAAATTCCAGATCTGGCAGATGCCAAAAACATTATATCTATGTTGGATGGCGAAACTTTTAAGGGCAATGTAGTTACCATTAAAATTAGCGAAGAAGCTCCTGTTGCTCCTAAAGTTTTTTCGAGAAGTAATGATGCATCTAAAAAGAAAAGACCTCGGGTTTCTAAAGGATAAAAAAAATGCGAGATCTCTACAGATCCCGCATCATATGCGCTAACTTATTAATTTTTTGTATTAGCAATCATCACAACATACATCCGATACGGCAACCAATGCCGAAGTTCTGTAAATTCGGTAAGAACCCAATCCTGTTGTTAAAGGATTTAAAAGCTCGGCCTCCTCACCCCTTTCGCCTGCTATATTTTCAAGTCGTTGCCTTCTTAAATCTATACTCCATTGATTATCCAAAGGAAACATTTCTACGCACAGTACACTTAAACTGCTCTCTGCCGGAAGCCCCATTTCTAAAAGTCTGGCTTGAATGTCTTCAACTTTTAAGATTGCTCGTCCGGATTTTGTACCTTCTTGTATGGGTTGCAAGGAAACTGCTTGATCTAAAATTTTGCGTTTCGGCGGTGCGTATGGCATATTTCCAGAATCTATAAGTAAGTTGCGATACGATTTACCATCTGCCTGCCTAACCTGAGTATAAAGCATATACCACATACTGGTTTGAGGCGGATTTGCAGAAACATTTTCTCCATTCAAAACTGCGGTTGCAAACGGAGCCGTAATTACAATTTCATTTCTAACGGCTCTAGTTAATATCGTTTCTTCTAACTCCAAACCTCCTCTTCTTGGAGCCCTCCTCAATACATTTTCAAGATTATTTTCTACCCTTAAACCATTGGCCTTGCGTGCCAACAATCCGGTTTTTCTTCTAATTACCGTACAAGTTAAAGCAGGTGCTGGATGCTGAACGCCATTTGCTCTTAACGGGCGACCGTACCTGCCCTGTGCGGTAGTCCAAAATCCCTTTTTATGCCCTAGTCGGATTTCGTAACTGAAAAAACCGAATAATTCATCGCTATCGGCATGTAAACCTGGAGGCAATGGCAACATATAGAAACTCGATTTTCCGCTTTCATCTTCTCCTCTAATCATTTGTTGCATAGCGCCCATGCCTGCATTATCATCATGCCCACCGGCCAGAATAATTCTTATTTTTTCATCATTGATGTTCAATTCGGGATCAACTGGATCATATTTCAACAATTTTTCGTTAATGCTACATAACAAAGGATCGGGTGCATTAGATAAAACCCTGGCAAAGTAAGTATCCTTTTCATCATCAGGTTCTCGATCCATTTCTAGCCACAAAAACCGTTGTCTAAATTCTGTAGAGGCATATTTTTCTGCATCGGCGATGTATGGAGATAATGCAATTCCGGCAGAAATCAATTTGGGAATCTGTTTCGGAATAATGGTAACCGGTAATTCGATAATACCATTCCAAGCATCAGAACCAGTTTCGCCATTAACACCCTCTTCAAAGTTCACTTTAATAAAATAGGTAAGGACTGCACCAGATGGAAAATCATCAAAGGTTTGTTTGGGATCGAAAGCATCCATAAAAATCAAACGAGAATATTGGCGATCTGCATCCTGAAGTGAGTTCATAGAAGCCGTATCCGAAACATTTATAGTACCTATTTCAATAACATCTCCTATTTTTCCACCTCGATTAGCTTTCCAGCCTCTAGAAATTGTGATGCTTTGTCTTTTTAAACCATCCCAAGACCAATCTCTCAACAAAGTAAAATCGACTCCAATGATCCAGTGGTTAAATAATTCGCCTAATGATGAAAAGGTAAGTGAAGAAGCATCTGGTGCCAGTGAGTGTCTCATTAAATTAGAACATCCAAATTGTACGCGAGTTCCTTTTTCACCCTCAAGCGTTAGGTTATGGGCAACCAAATTAAAAGCATCTGCCAATCGGCTCAATTCTATTGGAGTGGAACTATTAATGAAATTCAGCTCTAAAATGTTGCCAAAACCCTTAACCTTATGTTGATCTACCGGATGTTCGGGCTGAAGATAAATCGCTTTGTAACCAGTATCAATTTTGGAGAGTAAACCAACCTCATTAAGCGAAGGCTGATAAGAAGTCATCACCAATTTCTTTCCTTCGGCAATTCCACTATCTGCGTAATCGTTATCGGTATTTTTAATTAGTGGGATAAAAGTTAACCTTAAATGTCTGGAAGTTGGCAAAACCAATTCATTTTTAGCACCACCGCTACCAAAGCCACTCGTTAAATCGATTACGTTAATATCCTGATGAACAATCCTAAGTACGAATTCCTGATCATAATCATTTTCTGCTTTATCAATTTGAAATTCTTTTTCAAATAGTAAAAAGTATGGCTCTCTGCCGTTTTCCGAACGTCCGTTGTCCATCTCCAAGCCCTTTACCTCTACTCTGATTTTGAAGAATTCTACATCAGGATCTGCCAAACCAATATCCACACCAACTTGATCCCCAGTTAAATTCCCTAGAATGGCTTTTAATTGGTCGACAGCATTTGAATATTTCCCAGTAAAAACCACTGCCGGATAACCCAATAACGGTCTTTTTATTTTTAATATGGGATTATTTTCATCGAGAATGTTTTGAAGAATACTCGTGTCTTTCAGTACACTTCCTGTGGGCAAAGCATTGTATCGATCCTTCATCGTTACAATATTCATAGCTCCCGCAGCAATATATCTTTTAAAATGTTGATGCGCTATTGGCCTTTCGCCACCATTTAAGGCTTTATCTTCAGCTTTTGGTCCACCACCAGAAATATCCATTAACCGAACTCTAAATTCGTAATCTTCGCCATAAACCAATGGAAGCACATATTCTGGATTTGCCAGATAAGGATGAGCAACCCGTTTTGGAATATTGTTAATGCTGTTTTGGATCTCAGGACGGGGCGCAATCATTTGATCGGCAGTAAGCATATTGATGTCTTCTGCATCTTTATCTGCAATGGAAACCGCTTTTCCAGCCCAACTGCTAAAATACATCGGAAGCCAAAAACCTTCTCCTTCCGAATCGCCATGCGCTGCAGGATGTACTTCTGTTCCAGGTTCTAAAATATCGCCAACTACAGAAATTGGGATTGCACCACCATCCAGTGCGGTGGTTTGTTGCACCACCAAACTATTTTGAGAAAGCCATTTATCTTCACCCAATTTGCGAACATCCAATCGATAGCCAAATACACCCAAAGGCGCATCTATCGTAGCTCCGCTTTGCTCTTCTTTTTGCAACATCTGCCTATTGTACCAAATGGCAATTTGCTCATCATCCCACCCCAAACGAATGCCAATATCTTTTAACGGCGGGTTCGAGTTATCTTTTTCTTGCAATAAATCTTGATTAATAGGCTGGTTTGAATGTACAATTTTGGCAAAGCCATCATCATAAACCATTGCATCTCTTAAAATTTCATCGTAGCCAAGATTGTCAATCGCATCTGCAACTGGAAACTGTACAGCAGAAAACAGTACCCGCTCGGTTAAACCTTTAAGTGCAGGAATTCTTGCTGCATATTTCATTTTTGCAGTGCTATCAAAGTCGCTTCCAGAAGCCAATTCGGTATAAAGCCATCCACCTTGTTCAAAAAGTTTTTCATCGGGATTTAACTCGATTGATGCTTTATAAATGAGTCCAACCTTTTCGGCCAATGCCGGATTTCTTAAACAAAAAGCAACAACTTTTCCCCAGGATAAAGTATTTCTTTGTGTATTCCGATCGGTATTGTCGTTATTTTTATTTTTAACGGCACATGAATATTCATCGCCACTTAAAGCATACTTGGTTTTTGCCCGCACAAAGTTGAATGCACTTCGATAACTTTCTGGCAGGTACTTACGAATAGACCTTTCTTTGTATCGGTTTACATCGGCACCTGCTCGCTGTGCATCTTTTTTAGTTTCGATATCGTCTATTTTCATTCCATCGCTCAGCTCCATTTGTTTTTTCAGTGCTTCCCAAGTGTTGCGGGTAGATACCACTGGGTTTTCCAAAGTGATTACTGGGTTTGAAGATATGCTTCCTGTTAAGGGCAAACCATCCAAGCTATTAATAACCATCGACTTAAACTGGAGCTGGGCATCGGCAAAGGCCGCCAAGCCATCTTTTAACGGCAATAATGGATTTAAATTTCTCGGAATGATTACAATGTTAAAAGTAAGTCGCCCGTTTTTATAAGATTGAGGGAATGTTAGGATGCAAAGTGTTGTTGGTTCCATAATAATCGCAAATAAGGTTTAGGTAATTGGATTAAGCAATTTGACGGGTTTCTTCCCAAGTTTCGGTAAAATTGATGTCGATAACCCAAAAAATGCTGATGTCTAAAGCGAAAGTGCACATGGCAATACAGCTGGTTGGCCCACCGCCAAGTTGTTTCTGAATTTTGCCCGCCGCTTCTATTTGAATGGTAATGGTTACAATACCTCCAAAAATTTCTGCTCGGCCTCTGAAATAGATAAATGCCCCGATAATTACTTCTTCGGTATTGAGCGATATATCTACACCAACCATATACATTACGGCAACGCTGCCAATTACTGGCAAGCCTACACAAAGCTCTACCCCAAAACCGAATTTAAAATACAGTGTTGGCGAATGTTTGAGATCGGCAACGAGCCCAACTTCTGCTCTTCCGGTTGCATAAATAGTTGCAGCCGCCAGGGAAACACACATTACACGTAAATCTGCACCGAGTTCTAAAAATGCTCCGGCGGAAGGCATTACTTCATCGATGGTATTTGGAATTTTGATGGGCTGATTAAAGTAGCAACCAATTTTAAAGGATGCATCTAACTTTAATGGCGTTGTAGGCGAGTTGTAATTTATTGGATCAAAGGGAAATTTAACGAATGGAATTTCCTTATCGGCCTTAAATTTATAATCCCATGAATCGGCATTATTGCTCATGGCAATTTTTAAACCTTTTTTAACCGCTTCAACTGGCTGGGTTGGATCTAGATTATCCAAAAATTCCAGAATCTGATAAATTTTCTCCAGCGGTTCTGCAAGTTTAAGTTGAGGTGCATTTTCTGCGTTAGAACCAAAATTAGGACTTACTTTTACACCTGCTTTAAAATCGCCACTGATGGTCATTAAGGATTTGAAAGATGCCAAATCGACAACAATACTCATATTGCCCATTTCGTTTTTCCATTTCTCCTCAACTTCAGAATTGGTTACATAATCTATTAATGTATTTGATTTTTCTCCATCCTTGTTTTCACTTTTATACTGAATGTACATTCTAAAAGGATCATTTGCTTTGCCGATAATATCGAAAGTAAGATCATCGGGAAGTTTAAATTTCTTTATCTCTTTTTTTAATCCATCTGTCACAATATCGGTTACCGACTCTACAATGTCTTCTATTTTTAGTGCATTGCCCAAATTTGGAAAAGGTCCTTTACTATTTAACAGCCTAAAGCTATCGGCCAATAAAGGTGCATCGCTCAGCACAGAAGTAATTTGATCTGAGTTATATCTAGGATCGGTAAGCAAGAGTTTTTGAGTGCCGGTATTCTGCACAAAACCAAAACGTTTGGCAAATGATCCCTCTCCATTAAGAAGAGCATCTGCAAAAGCAACCTTCGAAACTTTTGATGAAATAGGAACAATAAATTCTGGATTTAGGCGGTCGCGTTCACCTTCTCGAATAATGGGAACACTTTGTTTGTTGCTTACCGGAAGTACATCGCCCGTTTTTTTGTCTACTTCCACCACGCTCCAACTTCCATCGGCAGGCAATTGAACTGATCCTCTTGCGGCTGAAACAAAAATTATTTCTCCTTTATCGTCATTTTGATAGGAAGCAGAAACATCTACCCGATTAACCAAAATCTTCTGATCGGTTCCGCCCAAATTTAATAAGCAATCTACATTTCCACCGATTGAGTTTTGATTGCGCATCATCAATTCGCTAAAAACAGATTTTGGAATCGGAACACCTTGTGGCGAAAGTTGTAAATAGCCTTTAAACTGCCTTCCTGTTACTTTTTTGTAACTGCCCTTTCCGTCAATATCCATATTCACATCAGCATCGAAAGTAATACCCACAAGTTCTGCTGTTTGCGGATTACCACTACCAGCATCATGCACGAAATCATCGGCACTATTTTTAAAATAATCTCCTCCGCCTGGAGCATAATCAATAGAGATGCTATCGCCTTCAACTTCTTTAATGTTGTGTACATTGAAGAAGCCTCCAACCAAACCCGGGTGGAAAATATATGGATTTGGGAAATTTTTGGGATTGTCGTTTTCATCCTTTCCAATAAAAGAAAAATCGTAGATACCATCACTCTTAGCTACCCAGCCACTATCTTCTCGATAAACAATGGCATTATTGCGCCTATAAAAAGTAATGGTCCTTACCACGCAAATTCCATAAGGATAAACCATACTTACCGCCTGTACAACTTCATGCGCCAATCTTCCACGCATTACATCAAACTTTACCTGCGCAATATCTGCGAACTTGGCCAAGGGTGCCAGCCAATTGCTGTACGTACTGGCGCCATAACCAGAAAAATCTATGTGCGTTAGCGGAACACCGGTTTTGCCGAGGTTAGATGCGAAAGTATTGTTAAAAATACGGTGTACATCTTTGCCCAAAATACTTTGAGGAATACTATTTCCGTTCCAATCGGTGGAGTTTTTCATTTGCACCGTTGCACCAAACAATTCTGGAGGGAACGATTCTGGATTTAGCGCAGTGTTTGCGGAAATCCGAAGTTGCAATCCGCCTCTTAATTTTTCGTTATTGAAACTTGGCGTAATAAAGTCCAGATGCCGATTATTCATAGTGGCCTGCTGTGGATTAAATGGGGTAAGCATGGCGATAGAAACCTTTCCATTTGGCAAACCAAATAACACACTACTTCCTAAATTTGGTTTTTTCTGAAGCGGATTTATGGGTATTTCTTCACCCTGCTCCTCTGGCTTAAGGTTGTGTTGAAATCTTTCTATATATTTTAGTGGATCTATATCAATTACGGTACTATCAAATTGCGTAAATACCGTTGCAGGTCCTTGATCTTTATAACCAATAATCCCTTTATCTGGATCATCACTTATGCCTGGCTCCGTAATATTTACTACTGGCTCCCAAGAAATATGCGGAAGCGTATAACCATTTAACATCGCCATTGGTGTACGCAAATTCATTTTCTCGATGGTAACCACCTGTTCGGAAACCTGTTTTATTTTGGCAAAACTCTGACTAATAGACCGCACCTGGTTAAATGACATCGATACGCCGAGAAGATCATAATTTGTACTTAAATCAAGTAGTGAAAAAACCCTCGGACTTCTAAATATTTTAGAGTCTATGCCACGAGAAGCGCCTAGTTTAGATAAACTGCCAGATTCTTGTGAAGCAAACATTTCTATCCCGTGATTTTCGCTATTCTCGCTTACCACAGGTGTTTGGATCATGGATGGAACAACCTGTTTTTGATCGTAAAATAATTTGAAATCCACATCAACCAAGGCGATGTTTTGCTCATCCTGTTTCCAATCGCAGGTGGAAGTTAAAGCGCCCATCAAACTTTGATTAAAACTCGCTACATCACTAAATGCAGAAGCTTTTCTCAAATTTTGAAATAAAACTTCTGAGGTATATGGATGGGGCAACATGGGCACCAAATCCGTTAAGCCATATAAAATAATTAGCTTCCCTTTGGTTAGAATATTCTCTGGATTAAAACTTCCATTTAAAATTAGCGTGGCGGGTGGCGTAGTTAACAGATAAGCATTTTCCAAGGCGAATTGATATGGCCTTGTTATTTTTTTAATTGCTGTAAACTTAAGTTTGGATATTAAATTTTCTGATGAAGCAACAATACTTTCTGTTTTCATATCCTGATCAATCAGCATCATTTCAGCAAGTGTTGGCGAAACATATTTAACGTAAATGCTATCAAGCGTTTTTGGAGCTACTGGAATTCCATCGGCACGAATGGGTTTATCGGTTTCAATTGTGGCATCAACTACAGTTGCAATACCTTCAATACCTTCTTCTGCGCAGGTATAATCCAACTTCTTTTTGCCCATAAAGGATAAAGTCGCTCCTGCTTTTATTCCAGAAGTTTCATCCCGATCCCAAAGTTTGTAATCTTCTTTTAAGCCCTTAAAATCTGCATTTATTTCGTGGACCACGAACAACCCCGGTTCTGCCAAAATTAATGGCCGAGATAAATAAACGGGCAAGCGAGCATCAATTCCTTGCCAGCTACAGGTTAAACCTTGCTCTGTGCTGATGCCAAGTGCACCATTATTGCGGATGGAAAAAGGTTTGGCTACATCGAGTTGATTTAATGATAAGCACCAAACTGATGCCCTTACCTTACTTGTTCCCTCAATTTTAAAAAATGAAGATTCATTATCACGGATGGAAAACTCTGGATTATCTGACGAAAGCGGAATAAGTATCTTCCCCAAATCTGAGCTGTAACTCGTTTCCTTTCCGGCAAAAGTAAAAAGCCTGCGGTCGCCATAAAGTTCCCAGCTGGCAGGACCCATTCTGGAGATAGAGATTTTTTTATTTGTGTATTGAAGATTTAAAAGTTCTGGTGGCTTTACATTGGCATTTCTAGAATCTATCCCAAAATTGGTTTCTCCTTTATTGGTAAAAGAATTATCCAAAACTAAATCTAGCCTAAAACCAATATCGGCAGTAATTTTAAGTGTATCGCTTAGTACCGAAATTATTTTAGAGAGCGTTAATTTTCCTGAAGTAATTTTAAAGCCGGTATAATTGGTAGCACTGGCCTGAATGGAAAACAAATCTGCACGAATCCAAATGCTGCCTTTCGCTAAGGTGTATTCGGCAACAGGTCTGCCAATTTTAGAAAGTTTTAAAGGCAACAACATTAATGGCTTAGTTTCTCCGGCTAAATAAATGGGCACCAGTTTTTCGTAATTAAAAAAATCATACCAAAACAATCTTCCATCATTTGCGGTAAATGGCCCAAGTGTTTGAGAGGATTGCGCCAGTGGATTAAGTGAAAAAAGATTTTTGGAGCTGGCCAGATTTTCCAGATTTCCCAAAATGGATAGGGGCGCTTCCCTACGTACCACCAACTGCTCATTTTCTTTCACATCTGGCTTTAGCCTAGAAAAATTTTGAAGCAATTCATTGCTTCGAATGTTCTGCGCAACCAGATCTGGGTTTTCAGTTTTCAAAAACAGATTGCTTTCAACGGCAACATCCGATTTTTTGAGCATGCCCAACAAGGTATTTAGCCTTTCAGGATTTTCATCTGGTTTTACCACTAAATCGTGGACAAGATTTAATTGGTTTTGGAAGGAGGTAGATTTAGCCATTTCAATGATTAGTTAATGTATCAATACAGAAATAATTTTAGAAAAAGGAAAGTAAAGTAAATGGCTAGAAATCTTAAATAGACTTTATTCAAACTAAAATGGAAGCCAGTCGAAATCCAACTAAGAAATCGGGCATGGAAATGTCTGTTTGTTAATGCACATTTACTATAATAAATCTACAATTAAATTTTTCTATAGAAATACCGTGTTTACGGTATTTTATTCACAAAAGATTTAAGCAAATGTTTATAACGTATTGATAATAAACCAAAAAGCATAAACCACTATTCTTAAATAACAGTGTTTATGCTTTAATATTAAGTTATGAAGGAGGGTTGTTTACGCGGATGCTTGTGCTCTAATAACCTTAAATAAACTGGGGTATCTGGCGCAAGTGTCCGCTTGTGCCTTTCAATATTCTTTTTAGCACAAGCGGACGCTTGCGCTAGAGTAATCGATATAGCACAAACTGTAAATTTGGCATTTACGCCTCTGTAGCTTCCGAAGGAAATTCTACTTTAAGCATTGAGATTACGGCATTAACCGTTTCACCCACATTTTTTATCGCGTCTTCTAGAGAAGGATCATTGATTCTTTCGTTGCCGAAGCCCTCAATATCTCTAATTACACGCTGAATTGTGGTCATATTTAAATGATCAATACTAGATTTTAGTTTGTGTGCAACCGAGCCCATGTGCTCTAGGTTATGGCTTTCGTACGCTTCCTTTAGCTCATTTACCATTGGTGGCATTTGCTCACAAAACATATCTACCATTTTTTTCACAAAGTCTTCTCTTCCCTTGCTGATTACTCGCAAAGAAGATAAATTGTATAAAGGTTCTTCCATTTTAGGTCCATCTTCAAGCTGAGCATCCTCATCTTTGTTAATCCACTTATCTATTGTTTTTAAAAACGTTTCTTCATCAATTGGCTTGGTTATGTAATCGTTCATTCCAGCAGCGATGCATTTTTCTCTTTCGCCCTTTATCGCCGAAGCCGTTAGCGCAATAATTGGAATGTGGTTTCCCATTTCACGTAACCTACGTGTGGTTTCATAACCATTCATAATTGGCATCTGAATATCCATCAAAACCACATCAAATTGATCATTGGCAATCATATCGAGCGCCATTAATCCATTCTCCGCAACCATAACTGTAGCCCCAAAATCCAAAAGCAAAATAGATGCGACCAATCTGTTCAAGTCGTTATCATCTGTGATCAAGATTTTTCTGCCCAGCAAAAACTCTTCACTAAATTCGGTTACCACTTTTTCTGGCATATCTTCCGCTACACCTTTGGGCAACTCTAAAACAAAGGAGATTGTAGAACCTACATTTTTAACGCTTTCTACAAAAATTTCCCCACCCATTTGTTTAATCAGGTTTTTACAAATGCTCATTCCCAAACCTGTACCACCATATTTACGGCTTACCGACTCGTATTCCTGACTAAATTTATCGAACAGATGGGTAACGAAGGATTTCTCCATCCCTATCCCAGTATCTTTTACCGAAACTTCGATTACTTGAGAGTTGAGCTTATCCGTTACCACCTTACAACTTAAATCTACAGAACCCTTTTCTGTAAACTTAACGGCATTCGTCATTAGGTTAAGTAAAACTTGATTTATCCGATAGGGATCGCCAATTAAAACCGGTGCAATTTTGCTATCGAAATAATAATTATTTAAATCAAGTCCCTTCTGCTCCCCTTTATGCGTAATTACCTGCATTGAGTTTTGAAGTACATCAACTAAATTAAAACCGATGTTTTCTAAACTCAGTTTGCCTGCATCAATTTTAGAAAGATCAAGTACATCATTTATAATCACCAAAAGACTTTTAGATGCTTTTTGAATGGTTTCTAGATAAAATTCTTGCTCGGTACCCAAATCGGTTTTGGCCAATTGATTGGTCATACTCATGATGGCGTTCATAGGTGTACGCATTTCATGACTCATGTTGGCCAAAAAGGTTTCCTTGGTTGCAGCCAAATCTTCGGCTTCGTTTCTAGCCGCAATAAGTTCTATTTCCTGTAATTTTTGATCCGTAATATCTAAATGGATTCCGATTGAACCAACCAATTCAGATTTATCGTTATAACGTGGTGCACCACTTACCAACCACCATTTCTTTTCGCCGTTTTTATTTTTGGTCTCTACCTCATACGCATCCGCAATTCCATCTTGACGTTTTTTCAGATTATCTTGTTCTAAATAACCCTTTTCTGGAGAAAGAAACATATCACCGGCACTTTTTCCTATCAGCTCTGGGATGGTAAAACCGCACATGTGGCAGAAACTGTTGTTGGCATAGGTAATGTAACCATCATTATCTACTTCTACCATACCCAGCTTCATATTGGCTAAAATGCTTCTATATTTTTCCTCATTAACCCGTAATGATTCTTCTACCGTTTTACGTTCTGTAATATCGGCCATAAAACCTGTAAATACCTTGGCATTATCCTGACTCGTGTACGAATAAGCAGAGTGTACGGCATACCAGCGGGTATCCAAACCGGGAATTGTAATTTCCGATTCATCGTAAAAGGGTTCTAGTGTTGTTCTACTGTGCTGTTGCTTGCGATCAATTCGAGCCTGATCTATTGGAGAAATGTATTTCCCATTCCAAAATTCTTCTGCCGTAATGCCAAAAACACGTTCAACCGCCGGACTAATATAACGCAATCCATCAGTTCCATCTTCCCTGTATTCATACTCGTAAATTACACCCGGAATATTTTCAGAAAGTGATCTAAATTGTCGTACGTGTTGTTCTAGCTCGAGTTCTGTTTTTTTGATTGGTGTAATATCGGTGTGCGTACCTACAATTCGCAAAGGCTTTCCGTTTTCATCCTTTTCAATAACTACCCCGCGATCCAATACCCATTTAACATCTCCATTTTTATGGATGATGCGATATTCTTCATTATGCGAATCTATTTGTCCGCGTTTGTATTTTTTGAAGTTTTCGAACAGAAGATGAAAATCCTCCTTTTGAACTTTATCCCACCAAACCACTTCGTTTGCAACTAAATCATCATCAGAGTAGCCCCAAAATTCGTTATTGGTTTTAGAGAAAATGGTTTTACCAGTTCTAAAATCGTGTTCCCAAACATTTCCTATTTTCTCCAATGCCAACCTGAAGCGGTTTTCAGATTCTTTTAAAAGTTCTTGAGCCTCTTTCTCTTTGGTAAAATCTTCAATTAATGCAAAAAAGCCGGTAAGCTCTCCATTTTGATTGTGGATGGGCTGACCTTTTACCCTTGCCCAATATGGCTTACCAGATTTTGAGTAATTATAAATATCTGCGTTAAACGCCAGTCCTTTTTTAACCTGACTGTTTAAATAATCGAGTGTTGCCTGACTCGTATTTTCACCATTTAATAAATGTTCGGGTTTTTTACCCAATGCCTCTTCAAAAGTATAGCCCGTCATTTCGCTAAAACTCTTATTTACCCAAGTTATTTTATCTTCATTATCGGTTATAATAATGGTGTTGATGTTAATTTCTGCAATTGTAGATAAAGTTCGCAGTTGCTCTTCTTTACTACTAGCGGGTACAGAAGCAAGATCAGTGGTTGCCAAATCGTAAGATGTTCCTGTAAAAAGAATCTGGTTTTCGGCCTCCAAGACCTCTATATTCCCATTTATGGTGTATTCGGTACTGTGTTTTACTTTAAAATTTACCGATTGGCTGTTGAGTGATTTTAAGAAATCGAAAGTTAAAACATCAGGAGAGTTTTTATCCAATATAAAATGATCTGCAAAAGAGCCTGCGGTGCAATCTTCACAAAGCTTTTCAATTTCAGTGGCACAATCTTCTATAAACAAATCTTTATTGATGAGAATGTACAATGGGAAGAGGCGATTGAGCTGCTTTTTGCTGAACGAAAACTGGGATATACTCATTTTATTTATGGATAATTTAATTGTTCAGAAACTGAATTCTGATGAGCGTTTAATATTAGTAGATGACCGACACTGTAAAGTAGACCAATTTAAGAAATGGTCAAAATATTCCCTTGCAGACTTTATTTCGAAGAAAATTCATTGCAAAGAATAAAACTTAAAGATAGAAGTTTAAAATTTAAAAAGATAAAGAACTACACTTTTTACAATTTTTTACATACGACTTTGTAAACTTAATCATCAAACTGATTTAATCTCTAATCTTAAAGTATTTGATTAGAGCCGGTATGACTAAGTTTTGCTGAAAAATAAAAATCAATTAATTATTATTCTAAAATCAATTTGTAGTTTGATCAGCTTTTTTTTTTATAATTGCACTAACCATCACCTATTTAATCTTAAAAACATTGTTCAGCAACAAACATTCGCACCTAAAATGTTTCTACAACCAAAGAAACTTGAAGTATCGATTGAAATGTGCGCAAGAATAAACTGGGTTTGGCAAATTTTTTTACTGTAATAAACGTAAATAAAACTCAGAATCTTTAAATATAAGCAGAAACATATACTTCTTAACGATCATGAAATTCAAATCTCAAATAAAAAGATGATTTGATATTTAATAAAATAATAACCATACCAGTAACATTTCTGTAATAAAGAATATTACTTTTATAAATCTCTCTTAAGCCTTTTTACGTATTAAGAGCATAGTTTTAAATCGCCCTATTAAAATGAATTTATCCAGTACCCGAACAATTAATATACTTATAGTTGAAGATGATGTATTTATGCAGGCCATACTTGAAGAGATTTTAAGTACGACTTACATTATCGAAATCAGATCGAATGGAATGGATGCTCTGGCTTACATGCAAAACGGAAACATTCCTGATTTGGTTATCGCCGATTTAAATACGCCAAAATTAAGTGGATTAGAATTAATTCAACAGGTTAAAGTAAGTGATTTCTTCAATTCTGTTCCGATTATCATTTTATCGGGCGAGGAAAGTTCTGATAAAAGAATAAAGTGTTTAGATGCAGGAGCTGATGATTTTGTAGTAAAACCATTTAACCCAGCAGAGCTAGAAGCTAGAATAAGAGTGGTTTTAAGACGCATGGGGAAATTGAGTGCATAGTAATATGATCGAGGAAATTAACGCTGAAACCAAAACACCGATAATTGCACTTATAGGGTTCGACAATATTTCTGCCGAGTTATTTGAAAACTGCAATTTTGGAAATAAAACATTGGTTCGTTTCGAAAATGGAATGAAAATGGCTTCATCGTGGATGGATGATCAGCTTAACATCGTGGCTATAATTTCTTACAGTGAGATTATGGCACCAGCTGGCTTATCGCTGATTGAAACCCTTAATAAAAAAGAACATCCAATCGTTCCATTTTTTCTGGTTGTAAATTATTTCAACCCCAATCTTCGTGTATTGGCGCTATCAGCAGGAATTTCTGATGTTTTCCGCATTCCGCTTAAAGCAAAACGAATAGAAAAGAGAATTAATTTTTTAATCGATAATTGGGATAATTTAAAGGACAATATCAAATCGGAAGTACCCCCAATTAAAAATATCGGCTTTGCCAAACGCGTATTTGATGTGTTTTTTGCAGGTATGGCACTCATTTGCTTTGCGCCATTATTTGTAATTATTTATGTCTTAATTCGATTAGAATCTAAAGGGCCTGTATTTTATTACTCTTTAAGAGCAGGAACCGGTTTTAGGGTTTTTAGATTTTACAAATTTAGATCGATGTTTGTTAACGCCGACCAAAGAATAAAAGATTTAAAACACCTAAATCAATATGATATTGATGCGGGAATTGATAAAGCAGAAGAAGTTAGCAACCAAACTTTGTGTACCCAATGCGCCGCAGAAGGTAAGTGCCAATACCCGCTTTATGCCGATAACATTCAATGGTGCGAAAAAGATTTTATCACTTCCAAAAACGCCAATGCAGGCTCTGCTTTCTTTAAAATCAAGAACGATCCACGGATTACCAAAGTGGGTAATTTTATAAGAAACACCAGTATTGATGAACTTCCTCAGCTTTGGAACGTAATTATCGGTGATATGAGTATTGTAGGCAACAGACCGCTCCCACTTTACGAAGCTGAAAAACTAACCACAGATAAATATGTTCTTCGCTTTGCCGCCCCTGCCGGAATTACAGGTTTATGGCAGGTAGAAAAACGTGGAAAAGGAGATATGAGCGAAGATGAAAGGTTGATGTTGGATAATACCTACGCCAAAAATCAAAGTTTTAAAAACGACATTAAGTTGATTTTAAAAACAATTCCGGCTCTACTTCAGAAAGAAAGTGTTTAAATTTTAAGGGTAAAAATTATCGATTGAAAATATTTATAAAATATTCCATCAATAGTTTGCATAACAAACAAATAATAGTACCTTTGCACTCCTTCAAACAGTAAGATTGTAGGAAAATAAGGCTCAAACTGCCTCTTAAAGCAAGAAAAATCGAGAGATGGATTTTGTGGAGACGAAAAATTTAAC
>NZ_JACRYL010000001.1:112135-217412 GCF_014306625.1 Pedobacter fastidiosus | reverse complement strand
GAGTGCGGGGTGGAGCAGTTGGTAGCTCGTCGGGCTCATAACCCGAAGGTCGCACGTTCGAGTCGTGTCCCCGCTACCAAGTAAATTGACGATGGTAGATTTACGAATTTGGATTTTAAATAATCCTGATTCCAAATCTTAACTCCAAGATTGAAAATGGCCCGCTCGTCTACCGGTTAGGACGCCAGATTTTCATTCTGGAAATAGGGGTTCGATTCCCCTGCGGGCTACACAGATTTAAAAACCACTAGCAAGATAATTGTTAGTGGTTTTTTAGATTAATGCCTCAGTCACATTTCAAAAAATCTTATTTTTTACCTCTTAGTAAATTAGCATCACTTATATTTGGCCGATGTTCGAAGTATTTTTTGCACACATTACAGAAAAGGTAGCACTAACGGCAGCAGATAAAGAAATCATCAAATCTTTTTTTGTTCCGAAAAAACTGCGCAGGAAACAATATCTGCTTCAAGAAGGTGAGGTTTGCAAATACCTTTCTTTTGTATCTACAGGCCTGCTTCGATCTTACAACGTAGATGAAAAAGGAGAAGAACACATGAATATGTTTGCTTGGGAAGGCTGGTGGACTTCAGATATGAGCAGTTTCTCTACAGGTGAAAAAGCTGTATTTAATATAGATGCCTTAGAAGCCTCTGAACTTTTAATGATAACAAGAGTAGATTTAGAAGAGATGACTTTGAAAGTGCCTATGATGGACAGATACTTCCGAATTCTTTTTCAGAATAGCCTCATTACAAAAGAACGCAGACTAATCAGTGCCACCACCTATACAGCAGAGGAAAAATATACTCAGCTTGCTGCACATCACCCAATTATGATGCAAAGAATTCCTCAGAATTTAATTGCCTCCTATCTTGGCTTAGCTCCTGAAACCTTAAGCAGAATAAAAAAGAATCTTGCTTTGCGAAAGCCTTAAAAGTTGATCTTAATCAATAATATTTCTTGTTGCAGATCAATTTTGATTTACTTACTCTTAAGTAATTTTGCATATACCCAATTTTACAAATAAGGAGTGATATGTTAAAAACACCAAAACCCAAAATACTCATCACCGGAGCAACCGGACAGGTTGGAAGCAAAACGATTGAATTTCTTTTATCCAATAAAGAAATAGAAATTGTAGCCGCAGTGCGAAGCAAAGAAAAAGCGATTCCTTTTGAAGCTAAGGGAATTTCTACAGTAATGCTAGATTTTGATGATGAAGGCACCTACCCCACCGCGTTCGAAGGAATTGATCGCGTATTGATTGTTACTGGATATACTGTTGATATGTTACGGCAGAGTAAAGCACTGCTGGATTCTGCAAAAAATGCCGGCGTAAAGCATGTGGTGCATTTAGGTGCTTGCGGGCGTGATGATACCACTGTTGCACACTGGGCATGGCACCAACTGATTGAAAGATATATTGAATGGTCTGGCTTTTCCTATACGCACCTCCGTCCAGAAACTTTTATGCAGAACTTGCTGAGCTATGGCGGTAAAAAAGCAATAGAAAACGGCGTAATCCATGCTTATGTTAAGGGCGCACGTTTAAGCTGGGTTGATGTTGATGATGTGGCCTTGGTGGCATCTATAGCGCTTGCTTCTCCAGAATTACATACTGGCAAAACTTATCGTTTGGGTTACGATGCCAAGACATTTACCGAACTGGCCCAATTGATGACCGCTATTATTGGTAAACCATTTTTTTACGAACCGCTTGCTCCAGAAGTGTTTTTACAATCTATGATAGATGCTGGGGCAGAAATGGCTTATATGGGTTGTGTATATGATCACTGGAAACGTTACGCTAATGGATCGATTCCCGGAGCTGATGATACCTTTGATAATTTTCCTGAAATTACAGGTCAAGAGCCCACGAAGTGGATTAATTTTATTGAAAAGCACAAATCAGAATTCGCCTATTAAAAGTATAGAGTATAACTAAGCTAAAAACCACCAGACAAATTCAAACTCTATTTTGTTTGCAATTAAAAGCCAAATATCTGATTTAGTTAAGCACTAAACTTAGATTCAGTTTTTTCTAATTTTTGCAAATAGGCATCAAAGGAGACTTCGAAATCAGATTTTTCCATATAAATGGCTCCGAGCCCCTTATGAACAGATCTAATTTGTGTAAAAAGCGTGATGCGGTTTAGTTGGGTATTGATGTCGAGCACATTTAAAAGCTCTCTAAACTTGGAAGGATTTATTTTAAGTAACATATCGGTTTATTTTGAAATATAAATGTTAATGTTCTAATCATTACAATACGCTTCACCAACTTGGTGATTGCCCTTACTCTTGGTTGGCACAATTTCACCGTTTTCTAAATATAGTTTGTACAAGGGTTGTCCATCTACAGGTGAAGTTTCAGAACTGATGGCCGTAATAACGCCACAAAACTTTTTCTTACAACTAGAAAAGCAAATTACAAATACAAATAGGGTTAGAAGTACTTTTTTCATAGGTACAGGGTGATATCCAAATTTAATACCAAAAATTAACAAAACATAATTTAACCTGTAGTATTAATTATATTTTTATCCACATTTAAAGTAAGTTATTAACAGATATTCAATTGGTTACGTGATTATAGTTTTTAATTTTAAACGATAAGATAATTTTAGACGTGTTGATTATCTTGATGATTGTTTATGAAAAAATGTTCAGTTTTCAATGCATTTTAAAACTGTTCGGTTATAGAATTTATAGCAACTAATATTAGGTTAAATTCTTTAAATCAAATTTTTGCGCTAATGAATCTCAGTTCAATCAATCATTTTTTTTAAAATAAGTCTATTCTTCTTGAACAAAATGAATGTATTTAGCGTAATCGATGTGGAAAGAAAAAACTACCTTAGCAGTTAAGCGTATTATTCTTAAATTGGGTATAAAATTTTAATTCTTTTATAACTCCTTTTTATAAATTCGCCCTATCAATCCCTAATTTAAAACATCCCAAAATATAAATGAAGACGAAAATACTGATCATCGATGATGATGAGATGACCCTTTTAATTCATAGAGAGTTACTGAAAGGTAGCGAATTCTCTTTTGGAGCCAAATACTTTAACGGCGCTAAGCCTGCACTTAAGTATATTGAAAAAAACATTTCCTATGAGTTGTCGTTCTTGATTTTACTAGATCTTGGTATGCCTGAAATGGATGGATGGCAGTTATTGGATGCCTTGAAGAAAAGCCCATTTAGCAATAATATTTATGTAGTATTGGTTACCGCATCAGAGAATGATTCAGATAAGTTAAGAGCAGCTTCTTATAAGCAGGTACACGGTTTTGTAACCAAACCTTTTGTGCTCGATCATTTTAAAATGCTTAAAGGGATAAAGAAAGTAATCGATTCCTTTTAAACCATAAGCGGTATTATTATTTATGAATGCATCATTTTGAGATAAAATAAAATTTTGTTTATCCATTCTTTCTAATGCTCAACGCTTAACCTCACTCTATAAAAGGTAGTGGTTATTGTTTGGCATTTCACCGCTTTACTTGAAGAGAGGAAAACAAAAGGCTGTATTTGGAACTTATAGGTTTTATTCGTCTCCCATCAAATCCTGCTCTTACCGCCAAAAAAAACCACAATATTTTTATATATTTAAATTGAGGCACCACAAACTGTTTTATGAATGTGCTTGATAAACATTTAATCTATTTTGGTTATTCTTTAAAACCTTATTAATGCTAGAAAATTTTCCTTTCTACCTTGCGCTAATTTTTGCCATTGTGCTCATCATTATGTTGGCTAAAAAAATAAAAGTGGCTTATCCGGTTTTACTCGTGGTGGCTGGTTTAGTAATTAGCTTTATTCCGGGTATTCCTGTATTGCATATAGATCCCGAATTGATTTTTATCTTGTTTCTACCCCCATTATTGTACGAAGCCGCCTGGGCCATCTCTTGGAAAGAACTTTGGCGCTGGAGGCGAATTATTACCAGTTTTGCCTTTATCGTGGTATTCTTTACGGCACTTTCAGTTGCGTTTGTGGCCAATCATTTTATCCCCGGTTTTTCTATTGCTTTAGGCTTGCTATTGGGTGGCATTGTGTCTCCACCAGATGCAGTAAGTGCTGGAGCTATATTAAAATTTGTAAATGTGCCCAAAAGAATGTCGTCCATTCTGGAAGGAGAAAGCTTATTAAACGACGCCTCTTCCTTAATTATTTTTCGCTTTGCACTTATTGCCGTTGCAACCGGACAATTTATTTGGTACGAAGCTGCGTTAAGTTTTAGCTGGATGTTGATTGGCGGTTTATTGATTGGGCTAGCCGTTGGATTTATTTTTATTAAAATCCACAAATACCTGCCAACCGATGCCAACATGGATATTGTACTCACTTTTGTAGCACCCTACATTATGTATATTGTTGCTGAAGAGCTGCACAGTTCGGGTGTTTTGGCCGTGGTAAGTGGTGGCGTGTTTATGTCGAACAAGAGGCACTTTTTCTTGAGCAGTGCCTCGCGTTTACGAGGGGTTAATGTATGGGAAAGTCTCTGCTTTATTCTAAATGGACTGGTATTTATGCTCATTGGGCTCGATCTCCCCGAAATTACTGCCGGATTAGGAACCGTAAGCATTCCATCTGCCATTGGTTATGGTGTGCTCATTACTTTCGTTTTAATATTGGCGAGGTTGCTTTCTACCTACGGAGCCGTTTTCATTACTTTAATTGCCCGAAATTACATTACGGTTGCAGACGCTTCACACCCAGGCTATCGGGTTCCTTTTATACTCGGGTGGACGGGAATGAGGGGCGTAGTTTCACTCGCTGCAGCTTTATCCATTCCTGTACATTTAGATGGCGGCATCCCATTTCCACAGCGTAACCTTATTCTCTTCATTACTTTTATTGTTATACTCCTTACCTTATTGCTTCAAGGGCTCACGCTACCCTATTTAATCAAAAAAATTCATATCCCCAATTTGGATCATACCCCGCCCGATGAAGAAACAGATCATCTAATACGCCAACAACTGGCACAACATGCCACACAATATTTGCGAAAAAATTATAGCGATCAATTGGTTAGTCAGCCATTTTTACAGCAAATGGCCCGTAAATGGGAAGATAAGGATTTGCTGAAAGATGGTACCCTAATTGATGAAAAAGGAAAATTGATATACCTTGATATTCTAAATCAACAGCGGAAATGGTTGCTCGAAAAAAACAAACAGGAGGTTACCTTAAACGAAGATATAATAAGGAAACAACTTAATTACCTCGATCTAGAAGAGGAAAAACTAAGCTTTTTGTAAATGAATTGGCCCAATAGCCAACCTCTGAAAAGCATCGCTCAAAAAATAGCCATATAAAAATTGCTTTCAACAGCTGGATAAATTAATGGCCACCAAAAAGCTTCGTGGTGGCCAAAATAAATTCGTTAACGATAATGTCCTTTTATCCAATAATGCCCACCATGTGGCCCAACATTATAGTGTCCAGGAACCCATTGTGCTCTTGGTGCTCGCGTTCTCACCACACAAGCACTCAAATTAATTACCATTGCCAGCAAAAGCAATACACGCATAATCCTTTTCATAACCTAACCTTTTAAGTAAAACCATAAATCAAGCGTTAATTTGTGTGTATGGTTTTGACGCCAAACCATTTAGAAGGTTTAATTTGATCGGTTACTTGTTGAGAATAAAACATACCTTGTTTTCTTTCTGCAAAAAGTTTGTGAAAATCTGCAGGATCAACGTCCGCTCTCATCGTTTCGGTATCAATAATCTGATTCTAATCCACTTTAAAATTTTGCCTAAATGGAAGCACTTCGTTTCCTTCGGCATCGATTTTTTTACCGGTTTTAACATCGTAGCCAAACACATCATAATTTGGCTGATCTTCACCTTTGGGGTTATTGCCATATTGGTTAGGCCCAAGATCGCCAGAGGAAAAGAATAAGGCTAAGTTATAAAAAGGTACAAGTTGCCACCAGCCTGATTTACCTAAATCATGACAGCGTTTTGCACCTTGAGAGAGGAGTAGGTAAACGGGAAAAAGTAAAGTAATACCAATCCAATCACCTACCCTTGTATGATCTTCAAACACTATTATAAAAAAATACCAGAGATAATAAAAGAGATGCGTAAGTGCAAATTCGGTACGGCGAATTCTGCCGTAGAAGGAAAATGGATCTTTAAACATTGGAGAGACGTTTGTTTTTATCGATTTTTAAACTGTGTTGAAAGTACGGATAATTACCTTTTTTTCAAATAGATTTTAGGGATTTCAAATTGTCTTTTTTAGAAAGGGTTTTAAACTTCTTAACCACTCCCGCCCCTCCTAAAATTAGGAGGGGAGTTTCATTCAAACTTGGAAAAGGATTTCTTGAATCGGCAAAAGCCCTGCTCTTTTTAGAAGATTGGGCTTTTATAGTATCGATAGCATTAGGATTCCCGCCTGAGCGAGAATGAAGGTAGAGTTAGATTTTATATCTAAAAGTAGCTTCAGCTCTTTCATAAAGATTAGTTTGGGCTATTGTCCCACTTCCAAAACCCTGAAAGTTCCAGAAATTCGTTTTGGACGCTGTGTGGCATCGGTGCTTTTTTCAAAGGATGCTGTGGGCAAATAAAGATGGTGATTGGAAGCATCCAAGGCAATGGTTCTAGCGCCAACTTCGGTTTTTATGGTTTCCTGTACTACAAATTTATTGGCAGAAATTTCTTTAACCGCGGTAATGTTACCTGCTCCATTGGAACTGTAAGCCGTTTTGCTAATTGGATCGAAAACTACTCCATCGCATTCCTCGCCAATAGGTAAAGAAGCCAATTGTTTGCCGGTTTTGGCATCTAAAATAATCATAACCTTGTTTGCGCAAACGCTAAATAATCTGGAAGTGTTCCGATCGATTGCCAAGCCTGACGGCTCTTCCCCGCCTTTTAATGGAAATCGAGAGAGCACCTTGAAAGTCTTGCTGTCGAAACATACAATTTCTCCAGTATCTTCGATGTTGACATAAATTTTGCCTTTGCCATCTGATACGCCAGCTTCTGGTTTTCCGCCAAGCGGAATGGTGGCCACAACCTGATCATTTTGTGGATCGATAATGCTGGCATCCTTACTCTTGCCGTTGAAAACAATAATTTTTTTGGAATAAACATCAAAAAAGGTTGCGTCTGGATTCGTGCCTACCTTAATTTGTCCCATTACCATAAAGTTTTTCAAATCGAAAACTGTGCAGGTACCCGATTTGCCGTTGGTGGTATAACCTTTGCCAAATTCGTTGGCGATCGCGATTCCGTGCACGCCCAATGTATTATGGATCACCCCAACAGAATCGCCATTAGTTTTATTTAGAACATTTACCTGGTTGCCGTGAGAAACAAAAAGATTGTTGTTTTTTTGATCAACGGTTAGATAATCCCAACCGCCATCACTTTGGATTTTGTGCACAGCCAGCACTTTCATGGTGCTTTTCTTTTGGGCAAAAGTAGAAAGCCCGAAAGCGCTGAAGAGTACGATACTTAAAAATTTCGTGTTCATTTTAGTTTGTGTTTAACGATTTTGTTTTGGGTGAATAAAATTTCCGGATGAGGCTTGGTAAGGCAATCAGTAAGAGCGGTAATGCGATTATAAATCCGCCGATAACGGCTATGGCCAGGGGCTGATGTAATTGTGCACCTGCGCCGATGCCCAAAGCCAATGGCAAAAGTGCAATAATAGCCCCAAGCGCTGTCATCAGCTTTGGCCTTAATCGAGTAGAAATGGCAAAAGTAATGGCCTCATCCATGTCCTTATCCTTCAGAGATTCTTTAAACTGTAAAAAGGTAAAAATGGCGTTTTCTCCAATAATACCAACGATCATAATGAGGCCGGTATAGCTCCCCACATTTAAGGGCGTACCCGTAATGAGCAGGGCAAGATAACTTCCCGAAATCCCGAGAACGGAAATCAGCAAGATTAAGAAGGCAATTCTAAAGTCTCTAAAAAGAAACAGAATTACACTAAAAACCAACAGACTGGAAGCAATTAAAATGGTTAGTAATTCAGAAAAGGATTGTTGCTGTTCTTTATAAGCACCACCATATTCGATGTGATATCCCGAAGGCAGATTAACTTTCGAATCGATGGAAGTCTGGATGTCTTTCATTACACTGCCCAAATCCCGATTATCCAGCCTTGCGGTAATGGCGCCAATGGTTTGCAGGTTTTCGCGTTCTACTTCTGCACTGCCTGCTTTAAGTTCTACCTTAGCCAGATTTTGAATCGGTACAGCCGTTCCATCGGGCAAGAATATTTTAAGATGATCGATTGCGGAAAGACCAAAATTTCGGTTTCCGGGGTACACCATCCTAATGGGCGAAAGCTGTTGCTGATCATAAAGATCGCCAATTACGTTACCCTGTAATGCAGTTTGAATCTGCGATTGAAAGGAAACTGGCGTAACACCATATTGGGCCAGCATGGAAAAATTGGGTTGTATATTTACGGTTGGTCCGGACAATACAATACCATCAAACACATCGGCTGTTCCGCCTACTTCACCAATTAATTGGGCAACCTGTTTGGATAATACTTGAAGTTTTTGTTGGTCGTTGCCAAAAATCTTCACCTCAATGGGTTGGGTAGAACTCATTAAATCGCCCAGCATATCACCGATCACCTGTCCAAAATCGACAACCAATGCAGGTTGAGTGCCTTCAATGTGGTTTCTGATTTCCGAGATCACCTCTTCCGTACTTTTGCTTCTGTTGTGCTTCAACTGAATGAGGTAATCGCCCGTATTGGGTTCCGTAATAAAGAAACCCATCTGCGTTCCGGTTCTTCTCGAATAGGCCTGCACATCCGGAATTTTAACAATTTCCTTCTCCACTTCCTTCAGCATCCGATCGGTTTCTTCGAGCGAAGTTCCGGGAGGAGAGGCATAATCCAGTACAATGCTGCCCTCATCCATTTCTGGCAAAAACCCTGTCTCCAGATGAGGATACACCAACACAATGGAAGCCGTTAAAACCAGCAAAAATAAATACGTAAGGTAAGGACGATGGATAAAATAAGGCACCCAACGTTGTGGCTTTACTTCATGTATAATTGCTTCTGCGGATTTCGAATTATGGCCAGAATTTTTGGTCAGCAATAGGTAAATCACCGGAAGCCCAATCCAGGTAACGAAGAAAGAACAAACCAGGGTAATGATCATGGTATTGGTCATCACTTGGAAATAGGAGCCTGCAACCCCAGTCATCAGCACAAAGGGAATAAAAATTACAATGGTACTGATGGAAGACCCGAGCATGGCCGGGAAAAGATAACGGATGGCTTTACTGAGTAGGCTTACCGTAGGTTCATTGGGATGTTCTTCATGGCTTCGATGAATCTGTTCTACCACTACAATGGCATCATCAATGATTAATCCAATGGCGGCTGCGATGGCACCAAGTGTCATGATATTTAGCGAATAACCAATGCCATAAAGCACAATAACCGTGAGGCAAAGCGTAATTGGAATGGTAATTAAAATGGTGGCACTCGCTTTTAATGATCTTAAAAAAATAATGGCAACGATAATGGCAAGTGCCAATCCGATCCATAAACTATCGCGAACGCTTTTAACAGATTCGTTCACAAAATCGGCTTGCACATAATAGGGTTTAATCAGAATTCCACCTGGAAGAATTTTCTTAAGTGCGGCAACCTTAGTGCTCATTTCAGCAGAAAGATCAACCAAATTGGCATTGGGCTGTTTAATTACTGCGATTAAAATCCCATCTTTTCCGTTGGCATTAATGCGGGTATATTCTACGCTTTGCTGAATGTTTACTTTTGCAACATCACTTACCTTGAGGATTCTATTTCCCTTTTTCATCAGCACCAATTGCTCTAAATCGCTTTTGGTTTTTACGGTGGCATCGGTAACCGAGAGGTATAAATAGTGGTGATCTGAAAGATATCCGTTAGATTTTATAAAGTTGGTTTGGGCAATGGCATTGGTAATCTGATCGGGCGAGATGCCCAAAGTCTGCATTTTCTGTTCATCAAGTTCCAGCCAGTATTCCTTACTCCTTCCTCCAATTACACGGATTTCTGATACGCCATCCACTTGTGATAGGAATGGTTTTACCGTGTAAGTGGCTATTTTTTTTAGTGCTGCTGGCGAATAGTTATGACTTTCTAAACTGTAACCACTTACGGGCAGAATAGAGGGATTCATTTTCTCTACAGAAATATTTACACCTGCCGGAAGTGAGGCCGATATTTTGGCTATTTGCGCCTCAATGCGTTGCTGACTAAGATCAATATCCGCCCCGGGATTCATAAAAGCCGAAAGTTCGCAACTGCCTCTACTGGTGGTGCTTCTCACCAATTGGAGATCGGGAACCTGTTTTACGGCGTTTTCCAGCGGACGGGTAACGGTAACCACCATTTTATCAACCGGCTGAAGTTCGGCATCGGCAATAATCTTGATTTTAGGGAAAGTAATCTCCGGGAATAATCCTGTCTTTAACTGTTGGAAAGAATAAATTCCGCCTACAATAACAATAACCAGAACAGCCAAAATGGGGTTTTTATGGGAAAGGAAATAGTTTTTCATGGCTATTGCTGTATTTTAACTTTCGCCGTATCGGCTATTCCATAGTTTCCGGTTTTGATAATCCGATCGCCCTTTGCAAACTTAGGCTCCATAATTTCGATAGAGGAACTGTTTTCGATGCCCTTTTTTACGTTAATTTTTACGGCGGTAGAATCATTGATCATTTTCATTACCCAAAACTCATCTTCCGTTTCATTGGAGAGCACTGCCGATTTTGGCAATACTTGTGCTTGGGCATGGTTTAACTTCGTCAATCTCACCTTGGCAATCAATCCCTCCGGAATATCTTTCCCCGAATTTACTTTGATAATATACCGTTGGGTTTGAGCAAGCGAATCTACAGCTGGCATAGTTCCAGAAACCGAACCGGTTAATGTTGTCCCATCAGGTAGAAGGATGGAAAGACTATTATTTTGTTTGATGATTTGATTGAGTTCGTAAGGTAGATCGAGCAAGAAAACAAGGCTATTGCGGTTGCTGATGGTAGCCAGCGCTTCTCCATCTTGAATATAATCGCCTTTTTGATGATTTACCTGAACAATTATGCCTGCCTGATCTGCCCGGATGGTAGAAATGCCAGAGAATTTAAAATCTGGATCGAGTTTATTAATCGTGTTGCCAATGGCTCGGGCTTCTTTGGTAACCAAGGTAAAGAGAGATTGCCCACGGCCAACAGTCTGGCCTGTTTTTGCATTGGCACGGTCTACGTAACCATTGATGTTGGCCTTTACAAAACTTTTTTCGAGATAAGCGGAAACGGCAGAAAGTTCTACATATTCGGAAAGGGAACTATCGCCAACCATGGTAATTTGAACAGGCGTAGTGGGCGATGGCGCATCAGTTTCTGCAGTGGGATCTGCGTGGTTGCAAGCGCAAAGGCTCCCCAAAAGCAAAAGGCCACAGGGAAATATAGTTAGATATTTATTCATGGTTACCGATTCCAGTAGTTAAATTGATTAATCAGTTTTAGGCGGTTAATTTGGGTTTGCCTCAGTAAATTTTGGGCGGATAGGTAATTGTTGATGGCGATTACAAAATCGGATACTTTAAGATCTCCAGTATGTAAAAGTTTGCTGTCTACATCGATCAATCCCTTGCTAAAACGAATCTGTTCATTAATTTTTGAAGTAAGCAAATCGGTTTCTTCTAATTGCTGGCGGATGAGGTAAATCTGCTGTTTCTGCTGTTTGATAAAATAATCTCGATAACCCGTAACTGTATTGGAGGAGAGGGCGAGCTTGTTATATTGCATCTGTTTTTGATGGCCATCATAAATCGGAATTGAAAAAGTGAAGCCTGCACTGGCACCAAAATTTTTATACGGCTGAAAAACTAGAGACGAACTGTATCCACTGTTTACATAAACCCCAAGTTTTGGTTTGTAATTCAGGTCGATTCCATTTTTAAGATTCGTGTTTTTTAAACTATCGATTTCAAAGCGTTTGGTAAAAAATGCTGGCTCACCAACTGCAAAATCGCTTTTTAGTTTGGGTATTTCCAATCTGGAAAGTGCCGAATCCGTGGTTCCTGCAAGATAGTTGAGCGTGGCATAATCATTTTTAAACTGAATTTCTGCCTGTTTTAAGCTTAATTCCTGTTGTTGCAACGTAACCAAAAAGGTTAGGTATTCGGATTGTTTATAGATGTTGCTGCGGGTAAGCGATTTAAGCAAACCTTCTTCTTTCCTTAAAAGTACAACCACTTCTTGGTTAAAATCGACCTGCTCCTGACTGGCAAAAGCCGTGATGTATTGATCGACGATAGATTTATTTAAATCGTACAAAGACAATTGACTTGCGTAACGAATCGAATCGCGTTGAATTTTTATGCCTTGAAGCTGATTATTGATTCGTTTTTTGTTGAGCAAATCGTAATTTACATTCAGCATGGCCTCTAAAGCCTGTCCGTTGGTAATCACTTCATCGTAACCATAACCCCTAATAATCGGTGCATACATGCCGGCTCCTGTAGCGGTAACCTGAGGTCGGGCACTTGCTTTTGCAATTAGGCTATCAATTGCCGAAGATTTTTCCTGGTTTTGGAAATCCTTTAAAATCGGACTTGCAGATTTGGCCTGGCTCAGAAAATAGTCGAGATTTTTTGCGGGCGCCTGCGCCATGGCAGAACCAGCGCAAAAAACCAATATTAAATAGATAAGTTGCTTAAAGATCATTTTCTTTCGCTTGGAGAATTAAAATCTGCCCGAGAGCATCAGTCCGGTACTGCCCGGTTGATGGAATGGCATTAGCGTAAAGTTTCCTTCTTTTTTGGTTGTAAAAAGGCTTTTCATGTAAGGATAAATGAGATAGGCAATTTTGGTTGATGCAATTCCAAATCCCGCACCGGCAACCACATCGCTAAACCAATGTTTATTGTTGTACATTCTTAAGGTTCCGGTAGCCGTGGCAACAAAGTATCCAGCGTAACCAATCCATGGATTTACGTCTTTATATTCTTGGTGGAGAAACTCCGCAGCCATAAAAGCAGATGCGGTATGGCCAGATGGGAAAGAATTTTCGCCATTTCCATTTGGTCTTTCTCTGCCAACGCCCTGCTTAACAAAATGAGTAGAAACGCCCATTATGGCTGCCGAGGTTACATAAAGCATCGAGGCATCGAAAAGATTGTGCTTACCTTTTATACCGGCTAGGTTCAACGCATAAACTGCAGCTGCAGGTGCAAACTGAATGTAATCATCTACGTGTGCGGCAAAAAGTGGATGGTCTTCCTGCAGTTCGGCTTTGGTACTTACATCGAGTTGCTTCAGTGCGCCATGATCATACACGGCGGCAAATCCATAACCAATCAGTACGGCAGGAGCGATAAATGTAGCTGGCCTAAATTTATTTTTAGGAATTGGATTGCCAGAATACCACCGTCCTACAGAATCAGTAGGTTTAATATTGGTAGAATCTGGACTTTGTGCTGAACAGAAAGTAATGGTAGTAATGACCAGCAATGTAGATAGAAAGAATTGGCGCATGGGTTACGATTTTATTGGATTGCCATTTGCATCAAACAATAAATCCTTGCCCTTTACTTCGGCTTCGTAATTTAGTGTTCCATCTGCCTTAGTAATTCTTGCTGCCTCTGCAATCTTCATTCCTCTTAATTTAGCAAGTACAGGGGTAGGAAGCTCCGAAGATTTAATTTCGATCTCTGTTTCTAGCAGTGCGCCGCTCTTTGCATACACTTCAGATATTTCTTTTCCATTTAAGCTAAAACCAGCTTCATAGTTAACCTTTTCCATTTCCCAATTTACTTTGGTTGCCGGATGACGTTTTGCGAATGCGGCCTTTACCGAAGCAGGCACTTTGGCTACATCTAACTTTTGAGCCAGTGAAACAGAAGCTAAACCTCCTATTAAAACAAATATTCCAAAAATCCTTTTCATAGTGCTAAATTTTAATAAATCTAGGGTCTAATTATGGAGGAATTCTGTAGTTAGGTTGTTGGTTTAAAACAAATTGTAAATATGTGCGATTCGTCTATTTGCTCGTAATCAATTTTAAAGCCGTAGAGGTTACAAATCTGTTTGGTAATGGCCAGTCCTAGCCCCATACCTTCTGATTCTGTTGATTTTGAAAATCGATCGAACAGTCTATTTTGAACTTGAATATTTTTCCCTGTGTTGGAAAAAGTGAGTAGATCGCTTGTCAACATTATACTAATCTGACCTCCGGATCGGTTGTGTCTAACCGCATTGCTGAAGAGGTTATTCAACAGGATATCTGCCAAATACCTGCTCATATTTATTTCTGTTTGTTCCAGTTCAAATGTTACGGTAAGATTATCTTTTTCAAAAAGCTCTTTAAACTGACGGGTTTTTGCTTCAATCAATTCTTTAAAATCAATTTCCTGTGCATCGGAAATGAGATTGTTTTCAATTTTTGCAAGCAGTAAAAGGGATTGGTGCAATCGGGAAAGTTTGCCTGTTGCTAGGTAAATATCTTCGAGCAAAGTGCCTTGCTGTTCGGTAAAAGATTCGGTTTGAAGTAAAGAATCCAATTTCGAATTGATCACGGCTAGAGGCGTCATCATCTCATGCGAAGCATTATCGGTAAAGCTTTTAAGCTCTTTATAATCTTGCCTCACCCTTTCGGCCATTGCATTTACGGATTGGTTGAGCTCGTTAAATTCATCAATTTTAGTAGGCTCTTCTTTTATGCGATCCATTTTTGCCACCTCGAAAGCTTTCATCCGCTGGAGCGTAATGTAAAACGGTTTCCATAAGCGGTTAAGCATAAATCGGTTAATCAAAATCAGTGAGAGCAACAAAACTACGGTTACGCCAAGGGTAATGAGGAGAATAATCCGTACCAGATCTTCTGATTCTACCCTAGATTTGGTGATGGTAATTTGGTAGATTTTGCCTTGGAGCGAAACGGTTGTAACCAAACTCCTACCGGGTTCTATTTCGTTTTCTTTGGTATTGAGGTAGGTGGTGTAGCTAAATTCGCGTACGCCACCCGAATCTTTATGAATCGGTTTGTAAGAAACCTGTTGATCTAGATAACTGGCGGGTAAGGGAAGTTTTTGATAGGCTTTGGTGTATTGCCTAATCTCATTTTCTTCTACGGCAAGATCTTTATCCAGCTTATCCAATAAAATAAAGTGGATTACGATGTAATAAATTACGCCAGTAATCAGTAAGATAATAAGCGAGGTGAGTAAATTTACACGGTTATATCTTGCTGATAACTTCATAATGATCAAAATTTATAACCGATGCCATGATACAAATGTAATCTCCTGTGTCGGTTTCTGCAAACTGAGATTTCTTAATCAATATTTAATAAAGCTCCATTAATCGATTTGCTTTAGTAATATGAAAACAGATTATTTCACAAAAAAAGCCCGCATAAAAGCAGGCTTAGAATTTTTTAGTGTGTGTAAATATTAGTGCTGATTCCCTGAGCCATCGGTTTGATAGGCACCGATGTCGCTTCCGGGTGCTGTAATTTTTGCACCAAAACTGCCAGTAGTTTTAACAGCTACCATTGGCGAGAAATCGGTTTTGCTTTTGTTGTGTCCAGGAGATGTGGCCTGTAAACCAAAATTTGAATTTCCAATCGAAGTAATATATGCTGGCATTAAAGATGCTGTAATTGGTCCGGGGTTTGCCGAATAATCAAATTGATCGGTAATGTAATTGAAGAACAATGGATTTTTATCTTTCGCGGTAGCGCTTTTTAGATCAGCACTTTGTGCTTTCGCCACACCATCGCTTGCCAAGAACTGCGCTAAAATACCTGCCGTACTGCCGAAATAATATTGGTTGTTGTAAGCAATATTCGTAAGATCGGCATCGGTTGTCATCCTTAACCCGAAACGGCAATTCACAATCAGGTTATTGTAAATTAAACCTCGTGCACCCTGCTCATAATTTATAGAACCCCCGCGACCTGTTTTGGTTTGGCGGAAACCGCAATTGGCCATTGTGTTGTTGTACATATTTACATTGCACTGAACGGTTGTGCCACCAGAATTTGAAGCTTTTAAAGCGTTGGTTGCCGAGCCGATTAGCATATTGTAAGCTAAATCGCCAACGGTACCACTTTTCATATTGAAACATTCGCCACCTGCTTTTCCGCAAAGCTCGAAGGTATTTCTCATGATGGAAACTTTACCACCAACGGTTCTGATTCCGTCATCCGTAGTTCCGAAAATCCAGCTGTCTTCTAATATGAAATCCTTTTCAATGTTGGCAAAATAAATCCCGTAACGCGGATCTCCATCTTTATAAATAGCGGCATCGTTGCCATAAGAGGCTGCTCCAGGAAATTCGATATGCGTCCATTTTATAATTACATCGCCTCCTTTTGGATTTGGTTTTGCTGTTGTAACTGGTGCAGGCGTAGCTACAATGCCACCCCAACTGCCTTTAAATACATTATCATATTTTGCTGCGCTAGCTTCTGCGTGATAAGTTGCCGCATTTTGTACCGTAATATAATTTGGTTTCTCTTGCGTACCCAAACTGATAAACGTGCCGTGTACACTGATTTGTGGTGCCTTATCTTTTGTTCCATCGCCTACGGCAATTAAGGTAACCCCACTTTGCATCAGCAAGGTATCGCCATCATTTACGGTAATATCCTTATCAAAATAGTAAGTTTTACCGCTTTGCATGGTGCCTTTAATGCTTCCGCCGGCGAGGTTTTCTGAGGTAATTAAAGAACCCGATTGAATTACAGGAACCGACAAGGTTAGTAATTCATCTTTGTGGCAGGAAGCCAATAAGGCAACTATAGCCACAATGGATACCGATTTTAGAATATTTTTCATCTGCATATTTATTTTTAAAGATGGTTTCATGTTCTTATAATTTGTAGCGTAAGCCCAGTAAATAGAATTGTTTGTATTCATCTTTGCGCACAAATACATTTTCGCCTACCGTTTGGTTGGCAACATCCTGATTGATTGTTGAAGCGGTAACTTGATAGGGTCTTCTAATTTCTAATTCAGACGGCGTGTTTAAAAGGTTGTTCACTTTAATGTAAACTGAGAAGTTTTTGGAAACTTTTTTCTCTGCAGAAAGATCTAAAGTGATGGTGCCTTTCTGCCAGATGTCGTTATCAAGATAAGGTGAAACCGTGTAGATTCTTGGTCCGGTGTAAACCGCAGCAACCTGTGCATCAATTCCAGATTTAGCATCCTTAAACAAAAGCGAAAGATTACCGATGTGTTTCGACTGACCTTGTAACGGACGGGTTTGATCTTCATTTCTTTGTGTTAAAGATGTCGTTGCTGCATCTCTATATAAAACGGTTTTGGTTGTGGTAATTTTAGAATCGGTAAAGGTATAGTTTGCACGGAAACCGAACTTACTGATGTATTTGGTAAAATCGACCTCGAAACCATAATTGGATGCATTACCGAAATTTGCTGCGGTGTAAAATACACTTGTGGCCTGATTAACCAAAGCATATTCTATTGGGTTTTTAATGTCTTTATAGAACACGCCAACCAATAACTGATCCAGCTGTTTTGGAAAAAACTCATATCTTAAATCATAGTTATCAGAGGTAATTCGTTTTAAGTTTGGATTGCCAAGTTCTTGATAATCGGCATCCGGATCGCCACCAGTATGCGGAATCAATTCATAAAAACCTGGTCTGCTAATCGCCGAATAATAAGATGCCCGAAGGTTTTGTTTATCGCCCAGCGCATATTTAAAGTTTAAACTTGGTAATAAATCATCGTATTTCTTCGATCCGATTGCACCAACCGTTTGGTTTACATTTGCCGAAGTTACCCAGTCTTGCTGAGTATTTTCGTAACGTACACCGCCCAAAGTTTGCAACTTACCAATGGTAAATTTAAACTGTGCATAAGCAGCTGCTACCTTTTCCTTGAAGTTGTAATTTAAGGGGTCGCTTGGTGAACCACCAACTGTTTGCACCATGAACGTGTTGTTGTTGATGTTGCCATCGTAAACCTGCGTGGTACTGCCCGATAATCTTAAAGAATAATCATCGTAACTGCTAGTTCTGGTTTTATCGCGGTACATTCCACCCACACTAAATTCTACTTTGGTATCGGCAATTTTTGGTTTGTAGATAAAGTTTAAATAAGCAGTTTTATCCTCATCTGAGTTTTTCGCCCATACATGAGATTGCGCAGCACCTGTAGAATTAAATAAAGCGGGATTTTGTGTGGCACCGATTTTAATGCCTCCAGCATCCAAAATAGCAGTTCTACCAGTAACAATATTTAAGCTTGCACGATCAGGTTCATTTGCATCGGCTTTGGCGTAAACCAGCGACCAGTTCATGTCCAAATGATCGGCCAGTTCGTGTTCGCCATGAAGGTTTGTACTAAAGATTTGCTGTACAATTCGGCTGCTGCGATACGTGTTGCTCACACGGCCGGTTCCCATACCCACACGACCCAAGTTTAGAGTCGTATCGCTTTGAAAACGAAACTGGTTTTGAGCCAAGTTCATGTACGAGGCATAAAGATCTATTTTATGATCTTTATTAAATTTGTAATCCAATTTAGCGTGTAAGCCTGTACGTTCCTGTTGAATGCTGTAACTTCTGGCCTGCACACTTTTTAAAGCCGGTTCGTTGGTTGCACGGTCTACATCAGTGTCGTAAAAAACAGTGCTAGTTCCACGATAGGTATTTTGATAACTCACCGCGGCAAGTGCTCCGAATTTTTTATCTGTTGATCTTCCGCCAATACTTACTCCAAATACTGTAGAAATAGGTGCCTTTTTAGTGCTGTAATTAAATGCATTGTTGGGAAAATCTGCCAGCGTAGCTGAATAGCCATTTCCGTTAACACTTCTTGGAGAAGATTTGGCACTTGCCGAATGATCAAACTGGGTGTAATCCTGATTGAAAAGCGAACCTGCCAAACCAACTGCTACATTTGCACGAATAGTTAAACGATCTGGCGCATCTTTTAAAACCAAGTTAATTCCGCCACCAATGGCATCGCCTTCTAAATTTGGTGTTAATGATTTATAAACCTCCATGCGATCAACAATATCCGCAGGAAAAATATCTAATGGTACGTACCTATTCTTATTATCGGGACTTGGAATTTTTACGCCGTTTACCAACGTATAATTGTAGCGTTTATCCATTCCTCGGATAATTGCGTATTGCCCTTCACCATTATTGCTTCTTTCTATGGAAACGCCAGAAACCCTTTGGGTAACATTGGCAATGGTTAAATCTGGCGAAATTTCTATTGCTCTTGCCGAAACTGCATTTAAAACCTGATCAGATTTACGTTCAATAGAACGGGATTTATAATCACTTCCCTCATCGGATTTTCCGGAGATTTTTACCTCATCCAAATCGCTTGATTTGCTCTCGATCTGTAGACTGATGATTTTTACTTCGCCTGCTTTAAGTTCAAATTCTTTATCATCATCTTTATAAGCCACAAATTTGGCCTCAACTTCATATTTTCCGGGCTTAACGTTTCTAAAAACATAACTTCCATCTAAACCTGTTGATACAGAAGTTTTAAACGTTTTACTTTGATTCTTAAGTGTTACAGTAGCACCAATTAGCGTTTCCTTTGTGTTTTTATCGATTACGGTTCCTCTGATGGATCCATCATATTGAGCCATTGCAACTAGGCAAAAAATCACATGAACTATGGTGAGTAATAGTCTCTTCATTTACGGTGTTTATTTACCGCAAAGGAACTCTTCGAACTTTAACACAAACAGCCGTTCGTATTAAGGTTATGTTAAATTTTTATTTTTGTTAGATTAAAAATGAAGGATCCGAAAACCAATTATTTAACATTTAGTAAATAATCATGCATATTGTCGTTTAGTCTGACTTTTAAGCTCTTGAGCTTTTTTAAATAGAATGCACGTACAGAATCCCAGTTGTAATACGGATAAGTTTTTGTGCTTAAACCATTAATTGCAACTTCCTTTTCGTTGAGCAGAAATTTAACCAAGTATTGATTTTTGGATTCATTTTTATAAAAGATCCACTGGATATTGGCACTGAATGGAATCACTTTTTCTGCCTTCCAAACTTGATTAAAACTTAAAATATCTTTAGCTGGTTCTGAAGCTCCTTTAATATTCATAATCGCTGCAAAAGGTGCTACGGTTTCTGCATGTGCAAAACGAAGATCGGCTTTTGGGCTATTTGATTTTAGATAGCTATCTGTGGTGTTGATGAAATCTGCTAGTAAAGGCGCTGCAATTCTAACCTGAATTCCATTGGCATTCATTCCTGGACCTTTTTTCAGGAAATCTTCAGCATCGCCTAAAACTCCAAGTGCTTTTAAATCGGTCGCAATAAAATACTTTGCGAAGTTTAAATCTGTATCGTTTAGGTTTACCGCTTTAATCTCGTATTCTATTGCACCTAAAATGGTGTAAAACCCATAAATATCCTCTATAAAAGTAGTTCTGTTTTCAGGATTTAAGCTTTTTAAAAAATCAGCCTTAAAAAACTTATTTACAAATTGATCCGTAATCGAGTTTAGTTTTTTTATGTTGGCCAGTTTTTGATACTCTTTTATCCAAGCGCCATGTTCTTCAAATTCGTTATAAGTTTTAGAAAAATCGTAAAACCTAAGGTGATCATCATCGGCATAATTAAACTTTACATTTTCGGTTAGGGATGGTTTTTCAGCTTTCAATCCAGCTAAAAATGCCTCAGCACTTTCCTTTGTCCTTCCTTTTTTGGTAGTAGAGATCATCAAAGGCGTGGAATTTCCAGAGAATACATTTTTCTGATTGGTATACATGCGCTTGGCAATTCCTTCAAGCTCTTCTGCTCCGGTTTTGGAGATCGATGCAAATCCTTTTTCTTCTACCTTATCCAA
This sequence comes from Pedobacter fastidiosus, assembly GCF_014306625.1. Taxonomy (GTDB): domain Bacteria; phylum Bacteroidota; class Bacteroidia; order Sphingobacteriales; family Sphingobacteriaceae; genus Pedobacter; species Pedobacter fastidiosus. Next base: position 196,545 of record NZ_JACRYL010000001.1, on the reverse strand, counting down.
ATTGGAAACCATCTTCCAAAGCATTTTGCCTTCATCGTTAAGTACGTTTAAGCTATCTGCCTTTTTTAATAATCGCCAAGCATAACTAACCTTTACATCTTTAGTTAAGTGCCTTGCGCCATGCCGGCCAATAAAATTGATATAAACTGCTTTATAGCCTGATGGTACAGGTGTATAATTGGATTGTAAAGGCTGATAAAGCGTTTTTGTTCCAAGCTTTATGGATGGTTTTTGCTGAGCAAAACCAGATAAAGAAAATGCTGTAAGAAGTAGTAAAATGTAAATTCTGTTCATAATGGCCATTAATACCGCCAAAAGTAGAGGATTTAATATTAAGATAAGGTTAAATTAAATGCACTAAATGATCCAGAAAATTGGGCTTTAACTTAAGCTTTGCGCTTATTTTAATTAATCTAAATAAAAGCTACTTTTGCGATTGATCTTTTATGCTAGCATCAAATCCTTAATTACCAGTCGAAATCAACACATGAAGGTAGAATCCCAAACGAGAAATTTAGTAAAGAAAAGTAGTTTCAGAACCACCGTAAGCAAAATTGTTTCCTTTCTACACTTATAGCTTGGCCTTTTGGCTGGAAGCGTTTTATTAGTGGTTGCGCTAACAGGTTGCATTCTTTCTTTTGAAGATGAACTTACATCCGTATTTTTCGTTAAAGAACAGCAGGTTGTGCCCAAAGGCGATAAACTTTCGGTCGATTCTCTGTTATCGATTGCTAAAACCGCATCTCCAAAAAAGAAAATATTTAGAATGATCCTTCCCTCAGAGCCCTACAGAAGTGTAAAAGCAACGTTTGGCAGCAAAAAACTGGGTTATGATTATTTGTATATCAATCCTTATTCTGGAGAAATTTTATCCGAAGGAAAAGAAAATAAGCGCTTTTTTGCTGTTGTTCTTAACCTGCATCGGTTTCTGCTTGCTGGATCAGTTGGGAAAACCATCACCGGAATTTCCTGTGCAATAACCTTTTTTATGACGATTAGCGGACTTTACCTGTGGTGGCCAAAAAACAGAAAGGTGCTTAAACAGCGGATTATGGTTAAACAGAATGCTTCTTTTAAAAGAACAAACTGGGATTTACATGCTGTTGGCGGATTTTATGTAATGATTTTTCTTTTTATCATCACCTTAACCGGATTGATTTGGAGTTATGATTGGATAGAAACCCTAATGTTTAAGCTTGCAGATGGAAAAACTTCAAAGCCAGAAATGGTGATGCAAAAGGTAGATAAAGCTAAAAAAATAGATGGTCTTTACTCAAAAATTGTAATGGAAAGCAATAGTATATACCTTCATCAAGGTGATTTAAGCATCAATTTTCCTGATAAAAAGGATAAGCCAATACTGGTTTCAAAAGAAAATGGTGAAGATGTTGTAAAAACAGTAGATCAGATTTATTTTGACAATCGAACTGGGGCAGTGATTAGCAAGCGTCCTTTTGCTTCTTTAACTTTAGGCAACCAAATTCGCAAACTGAACAAGCCCATTCATACCGGAAGTATTTTTGGCTGGCCAACCAAACTGCTTGCATTTATTGTGTCGTTTTTAACAGCCTCGCTTCCCATTACAGGTCTTTTAATTTACTTGGGCAGAGGTAAGAAGAAGAAAAAGATTAGCGTAGTTTAAGTTGTTCAATAAAATTATTAGTGCAAAAAGAGTTCTCCCCTCTAGTTTAAGGATACTCTAGCGAAAGTCTCCGATTGTGCTAAAAGAGAAATTCTGTTGAAAAGATTTGATTAAATATTGAAGGGCACAAGCGTACGCTTGCGCCAGATGGGATAAAATTAAGGCCTTTTTTGCCTAAGCAATCGGGATTGGAAAAATAAAAAATGCAACAAATTAAATTGTTGCATTTTAAATAAAAAAGTTTGTACAGATTTAGGATCTGTTTAAAAAATGTATTGGCATTTCGGCTGCTTTTAACATAAAATTGTGCAGTTCATAATTTTTAACAAATGGCTTAAGGCTTTCAGCACCAGGACCAAACATCGTTAATTCTACATAGTCGCCGGTATGGTTCATTCCTGCCCATTGAACATCCGTATATTTACCCAAAATTTTTCCATATTCGTAAAAAGGAAGATTGGCTTCATTATACAATTGCCCAGGAACAATCTCTTTAAAATGCGCAAGGAGTGATTTAATATCATCAGATTTCATTTCTATTCCTTGATTTTCCTTAATCATTTCCATAATCTTCTGCTCGCTAAAAGATTGATTCAATTGCCCAAGTAACCAAGTATTACTGTGTTTGAATTTTTGAAGATTATCAAATTTTTTATTGGCTTCATCGGCATAAAAAAGCCCCGGATTGGAGTTGCCATGATCAGTTGTAATAATTACTAATGTTTCGCCATCTTTTTCGGCAAATTCAATCACTTTTCCAACAGCTTCATCGAAGGCAAGTTGGTCAAAAATAAGTCCGCCAAGATCATTAGAATGTGCTGCCCAATCTACCTTTCCACCTTCTATCTGCAAAGCAAAGCCATCTTTATGGTCTTTCATCAACTCAATTGCTTTCATCGTCATTTCGGCGATGGATGGAACAGTTTTCATCAGTTCTGCATCATGTAATCTATCTACTTCATAAGGCATTCCATCTTCTGCAAACAAACCTAAAACGGGTTTAGATTTATCGAGCGCCAACATTTCGGCTCTATTTTCTGCAACTTTATATCCTTGAGTTAAATATTTAGGCAACAAGTTTCCACCTACTCTTTTTTCGCCGAAATATTTACTTCCGCCGCCCATCATCACATCAAATTTTAATGCCAGATAAAGTTCAGCAATAATATCCTGACCACCGCGATTATCTATATTGATGCAAAAACCAGCTGGAGTTGCATGTGTAATTGGAACCGTAGTTACACAACCTACTTTCTTACCTTGTTCTTTAAATTTCTGAAGAATTGGTTGAGGTTTTTCTCCATTGGGCCCAACATTTAGCGAGCCATTTCTAACCCGCATTCCACCTCCCCAGGAGGAACTTGCAGCGGCAGAATCTGGCAATTTGCAAACCGCAGGCTTTTAACAAAGATGAGTTGATGATCTGATTAATTTGGTTAAATAGGATTATGAAATTGTTAAATGTGTGCGGTGCTTCGTATTTGGCGACAGGCGTTTTTTATTTAAAGATTAAGAACAATCTGCCAAAGCAATGGTTAAGTTTGCATAACGATGCAACACTACCAGCTTTACGTACTCAGCAAATCCGATTATCCAGCGTTAATTTCCTTATGGGAATCTTCTGTTCGGGCAACTCATCATTTTTTATCAGAGGCGGATATCCAATCCTACAAAAAACTAATCTTCAACAAATATTTAGATCAAGTGGATTTATTTTGCCTTAAACTGGAAGATGAAATTATTGGTTTTATGGGCCTATCGGATGATTTTCTTCAGATGCTTTTTATTCATCCCAACTTTAGAGGTAAGGGTGTTGGAAAACAACTCATCGGCTTTGCCATTAAAAATAGAAACATTAAAAAGGTAGATGTTAATGAACAAAACAAACAGGCTTTTGGGTTTTACAAACATTTGGGCTTCCAGATTACCGATCGTTATGAGCATGATGCTGTGGGTAAACCCTATCCAATTCTATCTATGGAATTGAGGAAAAACTAATTTAAGTTGGCATTAGATACGCTTTAACTTAATTTTAACACTTTAATCGAGTCAATACCACCATTCGTAGAGTCATGGCTCCACCCTACATTAAATCGCAATAATTTCCTGCTTTTATTAATTAACGATTTAAAAACAGATGAGGTTATTGAAATTTTTACCCGCTATAATTGGCTTTGCCATTCTATGCCTAAACTTGGTTTCCTGCAAAAAAAGCGAAACGACTGATGATGAAACCACCACAACAGAAACGACTACAACATACGGAACTATAGTAACCAACGCAAAAGATACCACGGTTGCAAATGCAGTGCTAATTACCTACGCAAATAATGTGGCTACCGTAACTAATCCATATGCAAGTAGCGGCGTTTCTATTGCAAATGCAAATGGAATGGTTACCATAACATCCTCTATACAGAGCACCGAAGTAAACTACGTGGTTTCTGGCAGTACAACAAGTGGGGCAATAAAAATTTATAGCGATTATAAATTCGGATTGGTACTAAATGGAGCAGATATCATTAGTAAAGATGGACCGGCTATTAATATTCAGTCTGGTAAAAAAGCAACCGTAACCTTAGTTGGCGCAACCAATAACCGCTTAATAGATGGCACAACATATACTGCAAGCGGAACGGAAGATATGAAAGGAACTCTGTTTAGCAACGGACAATTAATTTTTACCGGTAATGGTAGGTTAATTGTAAAAGGAAATTACAAACACGCCATTTGTAGTGATGATTATGTGGATGTAAAAAGTGGAACCATAACGGTTACCGGCGCTGTATCTGATGGGATTCATGCTAATGATTATTTTACCATGGAAGGTGGTTCTTTAAACATCACCTCAGCCGGAGATGGAATTGAAGCTGAAGAAGGATATGTTCAAACTACAGCTGGCACCATTATAATCAGTAGCGTTGATGATGGAATTTCTGCTTCTTATGAAGGTACAGATATCAGCATAGATCCTTCGGTAAAAATTAATGGAGGTACAATAACCATAACGACCACTGGAGAAAAGGGAATGGGCATAAAAAGTGAAGGCGCAACCACAATAAACACTACTGATGTGGTTAAAATTACTGTTTCTGGTAAGGGCGCAAAAGGATTAATCAGTGGAAAAGATTTTACCATAACCAATGCGAACTTAAACATTAACACATCTGGAGATGCTTTTTACGATACTACAGATAAAGATATCTCTTCAGCATCGGGCATTAAAAGTGGAGGCAATTTTAAAATGGATAAAGGTACTGTAACCATTGCAAGTTCGGGAAGTGGTGGAAAAGGCATTAACGCCGATGGCACATTGATTATTAACGATGGAACAATTACCGTAACAACATCGGGTGGTGTATTTACTTACGGATCGGAAGATACATCGGCGAAAGCCATAAAAAGTGATGGCGATTTAACCATTAACGGTGGCAACATTTCTGTAAAAACCACAGGAAAAGATGCTGAAGGGATTGAAAGCAAAACTATCCTCACTATAAACGGAGGAACTATTGTATCATTGGCCTATGATGACGGCTTAAACGCATCTAAACAGATTGTAATAAATGGTGGAAATATTTATTGCTATAGTACTACGAATGATGGAATTGACTCGAATGGAACCATGACCATTACCGGTGGATTGATTATTTCTTCGGGCACCACTGCTCCAGAAGAAGGTTTCGATTGCGATAACAATACATTTAAAATTACAGGTGGAACATTAATTGGTGTTGGAGGTGCAACCAGTACTCCAACCACAAGTGTAACCACACAAAGAGCAGTAATATTAAGCACAACTGCAACGGCAGATCAGATTGTTCATGTAGAATCCTCAACAGGTTTAGAAATATTTACTTTTAAAGTGCCGAGAGCCTATTCTAAAATGACCATGTTATTTAGTATGCCAGGTTTAGTTGCAAACACGAGTTATTCAGTTTATACAGGTGGGAGCTTAACAGGTGGTACTAACTTTTACGGTTTATACACTGGTTCTACTTACACAAAGGCATCAACCGCTACAAACTTTACTACAAGTTCTATCCTCACCAATGTGAGCAAATAATTTTATAATACTTTTTTTGTGAAGGCATCAGAAAATCTGATGCCTTTTTCGCTCTCCAGAGTCCACAATAAGTTAATTCATCCATCGCAATATGTAATCATTTCATTAAGCGGTTTTCAATCTCATTTATTTCCGTAATTTTATTCGATTAATCGCTCAATCGTTTAAATAAGTGAAAAGAACAACCAAACCATCTCTCTACATCTTAATGATATTTTTCTGCTTCAGTTTTAAAAATGCTGTGGCACAAAAACCAGATATTACCTATGCAAGTCCACAAACTTATGTAACGGGCATCACTATAGCTCCTCTTATCCCCACAAATCAAGGTGGCGCAGTTCCGGCAAATATTTACAAACAGGTAAGCACCTTTGCAGGTAGTGGAGCAAGTTTATCGGGGAATGGCATTGGCACAAACGCGAGTTTTAACCTTCCATCTGGCATTGGTTTAGATGCAAATAGCAATATTTACATCTGCGATTTTGGCAGTGGCGCAATTAGAAAAATAACCCCAGCAGGCGTGGTTACCACTATTGGCAATGCGACTGATCCAACTGGACTAACTGCAGATGATACTGGAAATGTATTTGTTTCGAGCTCTTGGGATAAGGTAATTTATAGGATAACTCCAGCAGGTGTTAAAACCGTTTTTGCTTCGGGATTTTCAAATCCCGGTGGATTGAATTTTGATGGTGTCGGAAATTTGTATGTAGCTGATCAGGGTAGTAATCAAATCAAAATGATTACGCCAAGCGGTGTATTAACGGTAATTGCGGGAACTGGGCAAGCTTCTGCGATAGATGGAAATGTAAATGTTGCCACTTTTTATCGGCCAGACGGTGTCGCTGTGGATAATCAATTTAACATATATGTAGCAGATGCCGGCAATAATAAAATCAGAAAAATTACGCCAGCTGGGGTAGTAAGTACTTTTGCCGGAAGCGGTTTACCTGGCAGTGTAGATGGAAATGGAACAAACGCCAGACTTTATTATCCTACGGGAATCACCATCGACCCGAACAACAATCTTTACGTTGCCGATTATCGAAATTATCAGGTTAGAAAAATTACGCCCAATGGAGATGTAACTACTTTAGCTGGCGGTGGCAATATTGGAAATACCAATGGGGTTGGCAAGGGCGCAAGTTTTAACAGTCCAATTATGCTTGCCTTTGATAAATTGGGCAACTTATTTGTAACTGATTTCAACAATAACTTGATCAGAAAAATTAGCCTAACCGGTTATACTATTGATAGAAACCTTCCGAACGGATTAGTTTTTGATGCTCGAACTGGAATTATTTCGGGCACACCAACCGAAACCTGGACTAAAACAGATTACGTAATTACGGCGTACAATTTGTTCGGAAGTGATTCAGAAACGGTTAATATTGAAGTGGTTTCGGCAAGTAAAATTGTGTTCAACGAATTGCCGACAGCCAACATTTGTCAGGCAGATTTTGATCCAGAAGCCATTAGCGGGATGCCGATTACTTACTCCAGTAGCAATTTACAGGTGGCTACAATTTTAGCGGGCAAAATCCATGTTGTTGCACCCGGCATTACAACCATTACGGCAACAAATGGGACTGAAACCTCAACTCGAAATTTTGTTGTATCTGATTTCCAGAAACCTTTTGCGGTAATAACTGCAGATGCAACAAAGGCGTGCCAAGGTGTAAGAATAACTTTTAGAGCAATTGTAACTAGTGCTGGCACCAATCCTAGTTTTAACTGGTTTTTTAATGGCATAAATGTAAATAACAATGCTTCAACATTCTCTACGGTTGATGCGAAAGATGGCGATTTGGTAACCTGTCAAATTATAAATACGGATTATTGCGTTCCCGTAATTTCGGATATTTCCAATGAAATTAGACTTTCCATTGAAGAATACACAACTCCAACGGTCGAAATTAATGCCTCTACAACAGAACCCATTTGTGCTGGTTTTCCAATTACATTTGTTGCAACAGGCACATCAAACTCAATTATTTCTCCAACCTATGAGTGGTTGGTAAACGATAAAACTACAGGAATAAATGAAAGCACTTTTACATCAGCAACCTTAAAAAACAATGATGTGGTAACTGTAAAAATGCAAACGGAGAACGCTTGTACAACCAACCCCATTGCCTATTCAAACCCGATAACGGTTGCCATTAGAAACGATTGCGAAGTCTTAGTTCGAAATTCGTTTACGCCAAATGGCGATGGAGTAAACGATTATTGGCAAATTAATGCGGTTAGCGATAATGCTTTAGTTAAGGTATTTAACCGAAATGGTTCGATTGTTTACCAATCTACTGGTTATAAAAAACCTTGGGACGGAAATTTAAATGGAAGATCGTTACCAGTAGGCACCTACTATTATTTAATTATCTCGGAAAAGGGAACTAAAAAAGATTCTGGTTCTGTTACTATTTTAAGATAGCTATGCAAGTTTTGAGGGGGCCAATCCGAAAGCTTTTTTAAAGGCAAAAGAAAAATGAGAAAGGTCTTTGAAGCCAACTTCAAGATATACCTCAGTAGATTTTCTACCCTTTTCTTTAATCAGGTAATACGCATCATTTAATCGTTTTTGTTGGAGCCATTTATTCGGCGACATCTTGTAAATTTTCTCGAAATCTCTTTTAAACGTGGCTAAACTTCTGCCAGTTAAATAGGCGAAGCGGTTGCTATCTACATTAAATTTATAGTGCGCATTCATGTACGCTTCCAGATCTATTTTCCCAGGTTCGGTGAAATCAAAAAGCACGTTTTTAATCTGCGGAATGGTTTGGAGCAGAATCATCACGGCTTCTTTTACCTTCAAATTGGTAAGCATACTATTCAATTCATTTACACCATCTATATACGGCTGTAAAGAATCAATGTAATTGGTGAAAAGCGCATTGGGTTTTAAAAGGATTGAATTAATTTCTGGCTCAGGATGATCCATTGTTAAGTTAAATTCCTCGCTAATGCTGTGTAGGGTTGCCTGATCAATAGAGATGGAAATGGAACGATATTCTCCTCCATCTGCAGGTGGATATTTTGTATAGCGAGCCAATTGATTGCGCCTAAAAAATCTAAAATCACCAGGTTTGAAAACGAATTTTTGGCCACCAATAAACATTTCTGAAACACCAGAAATGATGTACCCAAAATTATGACTTTCTATAAACTGCTCACCTTCACTACTCTTCTTAGAATAACAGGAATATAAAATTTTAGGGCGTTTTTTCTCTTCTTGCATCTAAATCAAATTTATGAAATAATGGGCAATACTTGGCATTACGGTTTCTTAAAATGAACGAGTTAATAACCATTTACTAATCGCTGGTCGAGATTTTTTCCAAAGGAACTCCTATGGAACAAATCCCGACTAACTACATTTTCCTTACCAGCGATGATTAATTTAACCACATATGAAACATTTATTCGTGTTTATCAGTGTTTATCCGTGTCCATCTGTGGTTAAAATCATCTACATAATTTCCATTTACCTAAAAAAAATTAAGGCAAATACTATTTTTTAGTAAACGTCTTACCCAACTCAGTATCCAAAAAGTTAGTGGCTTCGTCATGATCTGTGGATAAACTTACTTCCATCCATTTTTCCATTTCTTCAGTTCTGGTGGCATCCGTATGTTTCAACATTCCAATTGCTTCGCTACCTAAAACCAAATGGATAGGAGGTTCCGGATTTTCGACCAAATTAATCATCACTTGCGCAGCTTTTTCTGGATCTCCAGTAGGCACAAAATTTCCGCTTTGAAAAAATTCACTGCGTTGATCAACCAACTCATATCCCTCAATTTTTGCTGCATAAGTCATAGAATCTCCAGCCCAATCGGTTCTAAAACCCCCAGGCTCTACACTGGTAACCAAGATTCCTAAATCTTTAACTTCTTTTGCTAAGGATTCTGTAAAACCACTTAATCCAAATTTAGCTGCCTGGTAAATACTTACACCAGCATTGCCCACTCGCCCACCAATGGAGCTAATTTGTAAAATCCGACCAAAACCCTGTTTGCGCATATAAGGCAAAACAGCTCTTGTAATTTCTATTGGCGCATATAAGTTGGTTTCCAGCTGACTGCGAACTTGCTCATCGCTATAAGCTTCTGCAGCGCCAACAATTCCAAAACCTGCATTGTTTACTAAAACATCGAGCTGCCCAAAATGCTCAATAGTAGATTCGACTGCCAAATGCACTTGATCGTAATCTGTCACATCCAATTTTATCGGAAAAATCTGTTTGGGATATTTTTCTACCAAGTCTTTTAGTGCATTTATATTTCTTGCTGTTGCGGCTACTTTATCGCCTTTAGCCAATACTGCTTCGGTAAGGCTCCGTCCCAATCCGCGTGAACTGCCTGTTATAAACCAAATTTTTATCATCATTTTTAATTTTTGTTTAGTCAAAGGTAGATCGAATTGAAAATTATAGTTTTGTTGTAAAGCTCAATTTGTTTTGCTAAAAAGCTCACGCAAATTTTTGTTGAACCATTTGATTTTTGCAGTGTTGTATTTTAGGAAATCTTATAAAATTTAAATCATGGCTAAGGAAAAGACAAAAAGCAAAAAGAAAAAGGATAAGAAGAAAGGGAAGAAAAAGAATAAATTGGGCGTAAAAAATTCCCTTGTCAATAATATCAATGCCCGTAAAAAGAAAGGTAAATCACGTTCTAAAAAGAAATCTAAAATCAGCAAGAAGGCTTACAAGAAAATGCAAAAGGGCTGGAAGAAAAAATAGTGGACTTGAAAAATATTGCTAATTTATTATAAATGATCAGAAAGTAAAAATAATTGCACTATATTTGTAAGGTAAACTTATAAGCTTACCTTACAAATATTAGAATGTTAGACAGCCAGCAATTGGCCTCCGCCCTTCGACCAGTTTTAACCCGACTGGTACGAAAAATGCGGAAGCTTTCTCCCATAAACACCGTGCTTTCGCAAACGGAACGTTCTGTTCTGGTTTTGCTGGAAAGTCAGAAATATCTATCTGCAGAACTTGCCGTAATTGAAAAAATTACCCCACAATCTATGGGGCAAGTTTTGAATCACTTAGATGCACTTAACCTTATTGAAAAAAGTATTTCGGAAAGTGATAAACGGAAAATCTACATTTCCATATCCTCAACCGGCTTGGAAATGATTAAACAGGTTAGGCATGAACGAGAAGAATGGCTAGCAATGGCGATCGATCATGCCTGTACAGATCAAGATAAAAAAGCATTGAATAATGCCATTGTGGCCTTAGCAAAATTGGTTGATTTTTAATTACGGGTTATGAAAATCAGCACATTTAATGCATTTAAAAGTCGAAATTATAGGCTATACTTTGGCGGCCAATCGGTATCTCTAATTGGAACCTGGATGCAGAAAACTGCCGTAAGCTGGGTAATTTATTCGGAAACACATTCCAAATTTATGCTCGGCTTAACACTCTTTGCCAGTTTGTTCCCATCGTTTATTTTTTCATTCATTGGCGGGGTAGCCTCCGATCGATATAACCGATATAAGCTTTTGCTAATTACGCAGATTGCATCGATGGTTCAGGCCGTTTTAATGACGATGTTAATTTTCTTTAAGCATTATTCTGTTTGGGAAATTATTGCCCTAAGTGCCTTGCTCGGATTGATTAATGCTTTTGATGTTCCGGCGAGGCAATCCCTTGTTTATGAAATGGTTGATGACAAGGCAGATTTGCCCAATGCACTGGCGCTAAACTCTTCTATGGTAAACCTCTCTCGACTAATTGGGCCGGGTTTGGCAGGTTTGGCACTTGAAAAATTTGGTGATGATATTTGCTTTGGACTAAATGCAGTAAGTTTTATTGCCGTTATTGGTTCGTTACTGATGATGAAACTGCCGAAATACATTGCTAAGCCCCATACAAAAAATGTAATCGGGGAGCTAAAGGAAGGTTTTGCCTACATCAAGAAAACACCTTCTATTAGTTTGGTTATTCTGATGCTGGCGTTGATCAGTCTACTCGTTTTGCCATTTAGCACACTCATTCCAGTTTATGCCAAAGACATTTTTAAAGGAACGGCTTCTACATTTGGTGTGATAGATAGTGTAATTGGGCTGGGTGCATTCTCGGGAGCTATATTTTTAGCCTCATTAAAACCGGGCAGAAACCTGAGAAAAATTTTGGCCATCAACACATTGGTTTTTGGAATCGGCCTCATGCTCTTTTCGCACAGCACTTACTATCCGCTTGCGCTACTTTTCGCTACGGTTTCTGGTTTCGGCATGATGTCTCAGATTACCATTAGCAACACCTTAATTCAGACTACGGTTGATGAAAATATGCGTGGACGAGTGATTAGCTTTTATGCTATGGCCTTTTTTGGGATGCAACCACTTGGCGGTTTATTAATTGGTGGCATTTCGCAATGGATTGGAACACCCGATACGGTTTTACTTGAGGGTGCTATCGCCTTGATTATCGGTGTTTTACTCTACCGAAAACTGCGCAAGGAAGAAGTTAAAAATGTTGAGGTTTCAGAACCGCTGAATCCGCCTGAAATGCAAAAAATATAATTTAAAAACATAAAAATGGTTACTTCCCTAGATAAAAATACGGCGCTGATTTTAATAGATCTGCAGAATGGAATTGTAAATTTCCCAATAACAAAACCTGCTAAGGAGGTTTTGGCAAAGGCGGCACAGTTGGTTTCGGCTTTCAGAAAAGAAAATTTAACTATTGTTGTGGTTAACGTAGACCCGACAAAATCGTTGTTAAATGACTTGCGCAAAGATGTTAAAACGCAATTTGTAAGCTTTCCAGATAAATGGTATGAAATTGCACCAGAAATTAAAACCACCGATGCGGATATCTTTATTACAAAAAATGCCTGGAATGCATTCTCCAATCCAGCTTTGGATCTGGCGTTGAAAAAGAGGGGAATAACCGGTATTGTGCTTGCTGGAATATCGACCAGTGTTGGTGTTGAGGGAACAGCCAGAGCAGCAAGCGAACGCGGTTACAACCTAACATTCGCTATAGATGCTATGGCCGATACCAATGCAGATGCGCACGAGCACAGTGTAAAACGTATTTTCCCTAGAATTGGAGAGGTAGACGATACGGAGAAAATTATCGAAAAATTAATTGGGCAAAGAGTTTAGTCTGATGGGTTTTGCGTTAGGGATTGCAAGGGTTTAGTACCCATTTTTTTTGGGTACCGCAGCGAAGCGAAGCCCTGAAAAGCCCGCCACCTTTTACGGTCCTTCATCGTAAAGGGGGAACGCCCGAATAATGAATTAGATTTTGGTGACCCGATAAAATGATAGTTTTTAATTCAATTATTGTAGAATTGATATCTTAAAGATACTAGTATCCAAAAGGATAGTGCTATCATTTAAGAAACCTTTATTTTTGCATTATGGAATTTAAGCGAAAACACTTGGACAAATCTGCCTGCACCGCCAGTATGACCGCCGTAAAAGATGCTTTGTACGTATTGAACGGAAAGTGGAAATTACCCCTAATTGTGAGTTTACAGGATGGGCCAATGCGTTTTAACGAAATACAAAAGGCGCTAGAGGACATTACTCCAAAAATTTTATCGAAAGAACTGAAAGACCTCGAACTTAATGAATTCGTGATTAGAAAAGTTTTCCCAACCACGCCTGTTACCGTAACCTATGAGTTAACGCCTTACAGCGAAACGCTTGATAGTGTAATCACCGAGCTTCGAAACTGGGGTTTGCAACATAGGGAAAGGTTGGTGGCGAGCAGACGTTCGGAACCGGTTGTAGCAGAATAGTAAGTAATACTAGTATGTTAATAGGCGTTTTCATTGTGTAATTGGCAGACTTTGAAAAGTTTAAATGCCTTATTTACATGATTATCTGTAATATCGGTTATCTTTGCAGAAATTAGAAGTAAATGGCAGTATTACATAAAAAAGAAGAAAAGATTCAGGCAACGTTGGGCAGGTTGCCAAAAAAATATTCACACGAACAATTTGTAGAAATGTTTATTAAACTTTACTCTAAAGATTGGGGTAAAATTAAATCGGCATACATTAAACAATCTCAGGATAAAGAGCCAGGATCGGTAATTAACATGCCAAAACCTGAAATTTACCTTAAACAGGTTTTAACAAACTACTTACAGCAAGCTGATGCACCTAAAATAGTTGAGGCTGTACAAGAACCTGTTATTGAAGTAAAAGATGAAGTTGCTGAAGTTAAAACAGCAAAAGCGCCAGCTAAGAAAAAAGCGGTTGTAGCTGAAGAAGTTCCAGCAGTTGAAGCTCTAGTAGCCGAACCTAAAAAGGTAAAAGCGCCAGCTAAGAAAAAAGTTGTTGTAGCCGAAGAAGTTCCAGCAGTTGAAGTTCCCGTAGCTGAACCTAAGAAAGTAAAAGCCCCTGCAAAAAAGAAAGCTGAACCTGCAGAAGAAGTTGTTGCTGAAGTTAAAAAAGTAAAACCACCTGCTAAGAAAAAAGTTATTGCAGAAACAGAAGAAACTCCAGAAGTTAAGAAACCAAAAGCAGCTGCTAAGAAGGCTGCACCAAAAAAATAAAAAAAATTTACACGAGATATAATAAAACAACTTTTTGGTTGTTTATATATATGAGAGCGTTAATTTAGATGACGGGGATAGGTCGGTATGATTTATCCCCGTTCTTTTTTATAGCGATTTTTAATATCCCCCCAACTTGCGAAGTTCCGAAGGCCTATATTGGCAAAACTTCGAAAGCCTTATAAAGATTAGTAAAGCAAAACCTGCATTTCATTTTATTGTTTGTTCCCGCCAAATGCTCATACACCTGCAGGCCTTACGCACAAAAGCCGGTATCCGCTATGTCGGGTTTAAAAAATTAAGTTTTTCGTACTGCTTTACGTTAGCTAAACCCCATCGAAGTGTTGATACTTTTTGAGCATAAAAAACCTCGCAGGTTTTAAAAACCTACCAGGTTTGATTTACGTAACCATTAACAAAAAGACCGGAACTATCTTACCCGACTTGCGAAGTTTTAAGGGCCTATGGTGGCAAACTTCGAAAATCTTATAAAGAAGAATCGAATAGATTATTTATTGGCAGGCGATAATTCCAATCAAAGAAAAAAAAAGAAAAAAAATTTCTACCGCACATAATAAAATAACTTTTTGGCTGTTTATATATACGAGAGCGTTAATTTAGATGACGGGGATAGGTCGGTATGATTTATCCCCGTTCTTTTTTGTAAATTCTGTCAACGCAATTAATCTTCTAAATTGATTGGTGATAACACTAACTAAAGGAAAAAGGAAAGCCTAACTAAACTTTTTAAGGCATAAAAAAAGCCACTGATAACTCAGTGACTTAACAATCAAACTAACATATTTTAATGTTGCGGCGATTAAGCCGGCAAAAATTTTCTTTATCTATTTTTCGATCATTTTATAATAACGAACATAATCTACATCCATTTTTTGAGGCCAAATGGAATCATCAATTCCCTGCGCACCGCCCCAATCGCCACCAACAGCAAGGTTTAGCAAAAGATGGAAACGTTTATCGAAAGGCCAAGCTTTGTATCCCGTTCCTTCGTTGGCAAAATCGAATACTTTTACATCATCATAATAACCACGAATGGCATAAGGAGTCCAATCTACACGATACGTATGAAAAGCTGTGCTTGCGCCATCAATCTTTTTTGTAATGGTTTTTTGTGTGTTTATTTTAAAGTAATATGCCTCGCTATGGGTAGTAAAATGTACATTATCCTGATCGTAACCTACGTGCTCCATAATATCGATCTCGCCAGATTTTGGCCAGTCTCCATAAGCCCTATCTGTTGGTAACATCCAAATTGCGGGCCAAGTTCCTTTTCCCAATGGTAGTTTTGCCTTAATTTCAAAGCGTCCGTAAAGCGCATCTAACTTGCCTCTGGTTACCATTCTCGATGAGGTATATCCCATTCCGCCCATACTTTCTTTTTTGGCCGTGATGGTTAAAATTCCATTCGCTACACTTGCGTTATTAGTGGTATTGGTGTAATATTCCAGTTCGTTATTTCCCCATCCGCCACCGCCGGTATCATAATCCCAATTGGCACTTAAAGGTGCCCCAGTATTGGTAAATTCATCGCTCCAGGTGGGTGTTGCTTCAAATGTCCAGCCTTTATCAACTGGAGTTGTTGCCACAGGTGGCACATAAACTGGTCCTTCTTCTCCTCCAGAGTTTTTCGAACATCCACTTAAACCCACTACAGCAATTGCACAGGCTGTAAAGATCTCTCTTTTAAAATACTTCACTAAATCTATCATCGTATCACGTTTTTAAAAGAGCAGTCTGAAAATTAAGTTTCCAAACTGCTCTGTATTTTAGAGCGTCTTTCTACTATTTAAACTCAAAATCGTCTATGTAAAATATGCCCGGATTTGGATGGCCTTCGCCACCTAACTGAACCACAATTTTATCGTATAAAGTTTGGCTTGCAAAAGCAGAATAATCAAATTCTAACTGTACCCAAGTGTTGTATTGTGCTGGCGTAATGGTTTTTACAATCTCGATTTGAGTCGTGTATGCATTGCCACCCAACAAAGAGTTTTGCAGTTTAACTGAAACCGTTGGTGCAACTTTGGTAAAATCGTTCCCGCCTGGAATAAACACTTTTAACCTGATTTTATTTTTGGCAGCCAGATCAAAACGATACGGAAGGGTAATGTTTAAGTTTCCATATTGTCCATCCGGTCCAGTTCTTTTTTCATAATACGCCACTTTAGATGATGTATTTAAAGGGAATTTAGATGGATTATCGTAGTTTCTGATGTAATCCATATTTTCTGTTACCCAAGCCATGCCGGTTGCAGCCTGAAAATCATCAGCTAAGTTAGCAGCCTGAATCGGTTTTTGAACAGGAGGAACAACTGGTCTAACGTAACCTTTTCTAATCAGTTTTAAATACCAAGCGTTACCTGCATTAGATTTATCTAAACATCTTAACCACATTTCATCAGCGGTAAGCGTTAAAATTTGATAAGATGAAACACCTAAATAGTAAGAAATAAAACCATTGTTGCTAATGTTAATGTACTTTGTTCCATTTACAACATTTAAAATCCAAGTTAAGTTAGTTGGAGGCGTATAGTTTACCGTTGGGTCATTACTGCCAACAGGGCCACCAATACCTGGCGCATTTGATGCATTTGCAAAGGTTGTTCCATTATTCGCATAAGTATATTTTAGCGAAGTTGCGCCCATTGCAAACGTCATTTCATCATCGTAGAAACCTGTTCCAGTTTTTTCATTTGGACCAGCTTGATACCAATCTGGGCCTTGAGAAGTAATTGGTCCAACACCCAAATGGCCCGGTTGTGTTTGATCAATTACCCAAACTTTACCAGCTGGATTTGATAATCCTCCAGAAAGCAAAGCATAAGCCGGATCGCTTAACATACTGGTATTGGTAGTGGCTACAACAACAGTTTTTGTTGTTGATACCGAACCCCCATCGGCCAATACGGTTAATTTAATGGTATACGTTCCGGCGATTGGATATGATGATTGTACATCGTTACCATCGGCCGTAGCGCCATTTCCAAAATCCCAATGGGCATTAATTCCATTGTAAAGACTTTTGAAATTGATGATATTTGGATTGGTAGCCGTTGGCGTTGTTGTAAACTGAATTTCTGCCGAAGTTGGCGGTGTGCCAATACCTTTAACAGTTTCACTTTTTTTACAAGAAACGATAACGCTAAACATTATGCCCAGACAAAGCAGGGCTGATGTTTTTATATTGTTTTTAAATAATTTCATTTCAGTGCGGATTAGTTGTAACCTGGATTTTGTTTAATACCACCTTTGGTAACTTCAATTTCGTTTAAAGGAATCGGTAAGTACTCGCTTTTCCCTGCTTTATACCCTGATGGGCCTAAAACAGTTACTGCTTTTCCTGTACGAACCAAATCAAAGAAACGGTGCCCTTCGGTAGCCAATTCTAATCTACGTTCTGCGTAAATATTATCAAGCGTAGCTGGAATAGAGGGTAATCCAACTCTAGCTCTAACTGCATCTAGCAATTCCTTAGCACGGGTTGCGCTACCTCCGCTTCTTAACAAAGCCTCTGCCTGCATTAAGTAAGTATCAGCCAAACGGATTTCAATTTCATCAATAGGCCAGTTTTGTTCTGCAACACCACTCGCCGAACGGAATGCTTTTAATGGCGCATATTTTTTAATGAAATAATCGGTGTTTTGGTATCGAGCATTGTAGGTTGCACCCGAAGCTTTTAACGCCGCTCCATCAATAATGGTTGCCGCAAAGCGAGGGTCAGTTTTCATCACGTTTACCAAATCCAATGTTACTGGGCAAAAGCCCCAACCACTAGAGTAAGTATCGCCATTGTAGCTATCCATCCCAATAAATTGCGTTCCAACATTTCCTTCACCACCATTAATATAGCCCCAATCTGTCCATGCAGCATTATTTGAATGCGGAATTTCTAAAATAGCTTCTGCATTAAATTTATTTGCAGGGTTAAAAATATCGGCATAATTAGGCAGTAAAGAATACCCATAAGGATTACCAACACGATTTACATCTTCAAAAATTGTTGCAGCCTCAGCCATTTTAGTATTATCGTTTTGATACAATAAAACTTTTGCCAACTGTGCTTTTGCTGCACCTTGAGAAACTCTCCCTTTATCAGCATCAGCAATTGTTGGTGGCAAACCTGGTCCCGCTTCTCTTAAATCTTTTTCAATCTGCGCATAAATCTGAGCAGGAGTAGATTGTACCTGTGCATAAAGCTCACTTGTTGATAAAACCTTTGTAATTAAGGGAACATTGCCAAAAAAGCGAACCAGATCAAAGTAGAAATAGGCTCTTAAAAATTTGGCTTCAGCAGTTACGCGGGTTTTAAATGCGGCGCTCAGCGTGGTCGACTTATCGATTTTGCTTAAAATTAAATTCGCACGGTTAATTCCTGAGAAGTTTTTATTCCATAATCCAACCTGCGGCCCCAAACTAGAGTTCATGTTAAAATTATCATAAGCCACCCAATTTGGCTGATCGGAAGCATTACTTCCGCCGGCGAAACAATCATCAGATGCCGCACTTAACAAAGGCATTTTCATGGTATAACCACCCGTTGTTCCCCATTGCGTTACATCGTAAACTGCAAGCACGCCTTGCATTACTTCTTTTTCATTTTGATAAAAGTTATCTTCCAAAGCAGTTCCTCTTGGGGTAAGCTCTAGATAATCCTTTTTACATGATACAAAAACCAGCATAACCGCAACTATTGCGATTGCACTTTTAATATTTTTATTTCTCATCATTTCCATTATTAAAAACCAACATTTAAGCCAGCAAAGAAAGTTCTTGCCTGTGGATAGAAACCACGATCAACCCCGTAACTTCCACCACCAATTTCTGGATCGTAGCCAGTATATTTTGTAAAGGTTACCAAGTTGTTGGCCATTACATAAAATCTTACTTTATCCAAACCAGCTTTTTTGATCAGGTTTTTTGGAAGTGAATATCCAACCTGTAAAGTCTTGATTCTGAAATAAGATCCACTTTCTAAAAACAGACTAGAAACACGACTGTAGTTTTGGTTGGTATCATCTAAAGTTACCCTTGGGATGGTATTACTTGTTCCATCGCCCGTCCATCTGTTTAAAATTGAAGTAGTATAATTTGCAGTTGGCAAATCGAACCTTCTTAACGCATTAAAGATCTGGTTGCCCGCAACGCCTTGTCCTAAAACAATTAAATCGAACCCTTTATAGGCTAAATTAAAAGTCATACCATAAGTAAAATCAGGAGTAGGATCGCCGATTACTTCTCTATCATCATTGTTAATCTGGCCATCGCCATTTAAATCTGCAAATTTAATATCGCCTGGTTTAGCATTTGGCTGAATTAATGTTCCACCAGCATTTTTGTAGTTGTTAATCTGTGCCTGATTTTGGAATAAACCATCGCTTCTATAACCATAAAATGATCCAATTGCATAACCAACTTTAGTACGGGTAATTTCTAAAGATTGTGGTGTAACAGTTTGTCCACCCAAGTATTCTTTATCATCACCTAAGAAATCGATATTGTTTTTAACAAAAGCACCGTTTGCGTTTACTTTTAAAGAGAATTCTCCGAATCTTTTGGTGTAACCCAATTCCAGTTCAAAACCTCTATTTGATAAATCGGCAATGTTTCCAATCGGGCCAGCATTACCAACATAACCCGGAACAGCGATTTGCAACAACATACCTGTTGTTTTTTTCTTGTACCAATCTGCGGTTAAAGTGAAGTTGCCAAAAAGGTTCATATCTACACCAATATCTGTTGATGAAGTTTCTTCCCATTTCAAATCTGGGTTTGATAAGGCATCAGGACTCACCCCATTATTTAAACCTGCGGAAGTACCCAAAGTATAGTTTCTACCACCACTTACGGTTGATAAATATCTAAAATCTCCGATGTTATCGTTACCTACAACACCATAAGAACCTCTGAATTTTACGAAGGTTACGTAGTCGTTTTTAGGAAAAAAATCTTCCTTACTGGCTACCCAACCAACTGATCCCGATGGGAAATAACCGAATTTGTTATTTGGCCCGAAGCGAGAAGAACCATCTCTACGAACTATACCTGTGAAAAGATATTTCTCATCATAGTTATACGTTAAACGAGCAAAGGCCGAGTTTAAGGTATTTAAATATTCTCCACCATAAAACACATCATTCGCTCTTGAAACTGGAAACTGCAACGAAGCATCTTTGATATTGTTAACCGGAATTCCTTCTTTGGTTCCACCTTGTGTTTCGCCTCTGTTTTTTTGGAAAGAATAACCGATTAAGCCTGTAAAATTATGCTTAGCGATTTGTTTGTTGTAACTAACCGTGTTTTCTAAAGAATAAAATAACCCTCTGTTCGAGTTTCTATTATAAGAAGTAATAGTAGTTTGATTAATAGAGTTTAGGTAGTAAATCGGCGTAAAACCTTCACTGCCCCAAAAGGCTAAATCTACCCCACCTTGCGATCTTACTTTTAAACCTTTAATAATTTCAGCCTCAACAAAAGCATTCGCAACCACTTTATCAGACCAGCCATTGCCTTGTGCAACTTGTAAAGCCGCAACAGGGTTTAAGATTTCTGATTGCGCATATTGAGAAATTCCATACGGAAAACCAGCTTCGTTTCGTACAACTGGATTGCCAATGTAAGGCGCAGCGCCATATTTCGCTGGATCAGTTTCTACAATCGGCGTAATTGGATCGATATTGATTGCTCTGTTTAATGGCGAACCGTATTCGGTATTGGTACCAACACCCACAGAATTTGTGCGGGTATAACCAATGGTTTGTCCGAATTTAATCGCTTTAGTTAATTGATGTTCAGAGTTAAAACGAGCGGTAAATCTTTTATACTGAGAATTACTTGTTGCTACAATTCCATCTTGATCAAAATAACCGAACGAGCTATAATAAGTAGATTTTTCGTTTCCACCACTGATGCTCAATTCGTGGTTTTGAATTCTTGCATCGTTGTTAAATACCGCAGCCTGCCAATCCGTTCCAACACCATATTGCGATGGGTTCGGGAATCTTGGAGTGGTTAAACCTGGAGTTTTAGCATATTCAGCTTCATTATAAATGGTAGCATACTGTGTTGCGTTTAATAAATCCAGTTTTCTAGATGGTGCTTGGGTACCCAAATAAGTGTTGTAATTTACACTCATTCGGCCATTTTTATTTCCCTTTTTGGTGGTAATAATAATTACACCGTTTGCTGCTCTAGCACCGTAAATGGCTCCAGAAGCCGCATCTTTTAAAACCTCAATAGATTCGATATCTGCTTGATTCAAATAATCAATTCCACCACCCACTTGCACACCATCAACAATATACAAAGCCTCACTGTTGTTAATTGAAGTTGTACCACGAATCCGCAAAGTTGCGCCTTCACCTGGCTGACCAGAAGCTGTAGTAATGGTTAGACCCGAGGTACGGCCTTGCAAAGATTGCTCGATACGCACAACTGGCATATTTTCTAAATCGGTTGCTTTAACCTGAGAAATTGCGCCAGTTACCACGCTTTTCTTTTGTGTACCATAACCAATTACAACCGCATCGGCAAGTAAACCTGCCTGTGGTGCCAATTGGATGGTTAGCTCTCCCGAAGAAGGCGCTTTAACTTCCTTATTCTCATATCCGATAAATGAAACTACAATTGTTGCATTATCCTCAACGGTTTTTAAAACGAAAATACCATTGGCATCGGTTACCACACCTTGGTTAGATCCTTTTACTTTTACGCTGGCACCAATCATTGGTGCACCGTTTTCATCAACCACTTTTCCGCGAATATCTATATAAGCCCGAAGCAATAAAGGCGAGCCATCCAAAGATTTTCTATGAATGATAATGGTATTATTTTTTATAGTGTAACCAAGAGGCTGTTCGCTAAAAATCTGTCTTAGCACCTCTTTTATGTCTGTATTTTTAATATCGATTGTTACCGGCTTCGCTTCTTTTAAAAGCTCGGTATTGTACAAAAAGCTGTAGCCAATGCTCTTGTTTAACTTTCGAAAAACTTTAAGTAAGGCCGTATTCTTTTCTGAAAGCGTTACGTTTTGTGCTCGTGCTCCGTAACTGATTTGAAGAAAGGTGGTGATTAATAAGACAAAAGTCAATTTCATAATCAACAAAATTTTAAACAGGCGCCCCTTAGGTTTGGGCAACCATTCAGTATAAAAATTCATATATTTGGTTATTAGGTTTAGAATAGTTGTATCTCACAATTTTTACGATTAGAATAAAGCCCTAATTTTATAGTCGGGAGCGTTGCCGCGCTTCCGATTTTTTTAGTTAAGGTCTATTCCAAAACATCATTTTATGATGAAGAAAGTATAGGTTTAAGGCATAACTAAAATCCTCCTCTCTTCAATTTTAAAGTGAACATCGCCAGTAGTCTGTAACGTTTCCAACACTTCATTAACGCTGTTGAAACGCGAAATGCGACCCCCAAAAAGTTTATTTATTTTTGTTCCGCGGTATTCGATATCTACATTGTACCAACGCGAAATTTTATTCATAATGGTTTCTAAATTCTCATCATTAAAGCTAAAAAAGCCGTCTTTCCAAGTCACCGCTTCTTCCGCATCTACATCTTTAATTAAAATTGATGGAGATGAAGAACTAATAATAGATTGCTGGCCGGGTTTTAACAGGTTTGAAGTTGAGGCACTGAGATTTGAAATCCTAACACTCCCCTCAAGCAATGTGGTTTTGTTATTGGGTTCATCATCATAAGCATTAATGTTAAAATGCGTTCCCAACACTTCAACCTCTTGATTTCTGCCAGCACCCAAATTGCTTTTAACTTTAAACGGAACCCGATTACCTGTTTTATTCAGCAACTTGGCGACCTCGAAATAAGCTTCACCCTTTAATTCGACCACTCTATTGCTCTGGTTAAAAACTGCTGGATATTTTAAAGATGATTCTGCATTGAGCCAAACCTTAGTGCCATCGGGCAAATTAACTTGATATTGGCCGCCACGGGGAGTTTCTATTGTATTAAATAAATCTTTTGCTTTTGCCGTTGATACCGATGCCACGGTATAAATAAGTTCTCCTTTATCGGTTTTGGTAATGTTGATGCCGGCTTGCTTGGCAATAATTCCGTTTGTAGCATCCGTTAGAGAAATTTTAGAACCATCGGCCAAGGTTAAAGTTGCCTTATTGCCTCCAGGTTTTATGGTTTTTGTTAGGGTTTTACCAAAATTTTGTTCAGCAGGAAGTTGTTTTTTAATTTGATTATTAATTACAAAACCGATGAAGAAAAGAACCACCGCGGCCGAAGCTATTTTTAACCATAAAGAATATTTTTTACCACTCTTTAGTTCAGTTTGTTCTTCTATTGCATTCCAGATTTGGTTTTTGGCATCAATTAAATCGGCATGATTTAAATCAGAATTTTTACCTGAAAGCTCAGCTAAGTGCCACGATTCTACTAAAGCTTTTTCTTGCTCTGTGCACAATCCGTCGCTATATTTCTGTAAAAGTTTCTCAACTTCTGCTTTATTCATCACTTTAATATATTTGGCTAATTAAATACAAGTAGGTTAAGTAAAGGCTAGGTAGTAGATGAAATGAAAATAATTTTAATTTTCTTTATTTGTAAAATTTTAAAGAGGTTGCTTTTAAATTTACGGAGTTCTTTTGTTGGATCGACCTAAAAGATTTGACAACTTTCTTATCTATTAGTTATTAAAGTTGTCAAATCTAACCTGAAGTAAATTAAATATTAGTAAAGCAAAACCTGTATTTCATTTTAACGTTTGTGCCCGCCACATGCTCATACGCCTGCAGGCCTTACACACTAAGGCCGGTATCCGCCATGTCGGGTTTAAGAAATTAAGTTTTTAGCACTGTTTAAGGTTAGGTAAACCCGATCGCCGCATTAATCCTTTTTGATTGCAGAAACACTGAAAACTAGAAGAAATCTCATCAAAAAAGATTAAAGCAAAGAGCGGGACTATCGAAACCGATAAGCACTACTGTTGCTTTCCAAAAAACAGAATGATATTTTAAATACTCACGAAATTCTTTCTAAATAGGATTTGGCAACTTTCCTTTGGCTATTAATTTGTCAAATCTAAACCTGATTTTTTTCTCACCCCTCGACTTCCTAAGTTATGCCTAAGAAATTATTAAAACGATGGCAAGAATTAAAAATGAAGTTAGTTTTAAACGTAAAACTTTAAGCGCATTGCTCATTTGTTTTTTAACCGTTTTATCAGAAAGATGAAGCAGTTCGGCAATTTCCCTCTGCGATAAATGTTGCTGACGGCTCATTTCGAAAATCTGTCGCATTTTTGGTGGCAACAAGCTTACTTCTTTCTCAATAATAGAGGCAAATTCTTTCTCACGAATGTAGTTATCTGTAATGCAATCGCCTTGATCTACAAATTTCTCTAGCGATAAAAGGTAATTGGATTTAGATTTATTTTTATCCAGCCAATCGAAAATTTTATATCGAACGGCAGTGTACAAATAAGACGATAATTGAGATTTGATTTTGATATTTGGATTACTCCACAGATAAACAAAGATTTCCTGAACAATATCGCGGGCATCCTCCTTATCATGAACCAATTTGCAGGCATAGATGTAAAGCAAACCATTAAAGCGTTCGTAAATTTCTTCGAAAGCATACTTATCCCCATCTTGCATAAGACAGAAGAGTTCGTTGTCAGTTAATGATTTATAAGTATACATTTGGTTAGAATGGTTAAACGAATGTAAGGAATAGTTTAAATTAAATCCTAACTAAATTTTAAATATCAAAACTAATTTAAAACGTTTTAACGACGATTATAATCCGTTTTACACGTAATTGTAATCTTTGGTTTTTTAATTGGCATATCGGGAAAAGTCGATATACATTTGTACCATGGATCAAGTAGAAGTTTTTAAAGCCCTTTCTAACAAAACCCGTTTACAGATTTTAAACTGGCTAAAATCGCCAGCAACGCATTTCCCTGATCAGCCAAATGCAGATTTTGAAAACGTTGGTGTTTGTGTTGGGCAGATTCAAATTAAAAGTGGTTTATCTCAAAGTACCATTTCCGAATACCTTTCCATTTTACAGCGTGCCGAGTTAATTAACTCTACGCGAGTTGGGCAATGGACTTACTACAAACGTAACGAAGAAGGCTTCGCAGAACTGGGCAAATTAATTAATCAAGAATTATAAAATCAGAATATATTATGAATACAGATAGTTTATTTAGGCCATTTAGCCTTAAAACATTGCATACAAAAAACAGAATTGTAATGGCACCGATGACGAGATCTTTCTCGCCAAACGGAATCCCAACTGATGATGTTGCCACCTATTATGCAAAAAGAGCTGAAGGTGAAGTGGGTTTAATTTTATCAGAGGGAACGGTGATCAACAGACCATCATTTTCTGCAGACCCAAACATTCCTCATTTTTATGGCGACCAAGCTTTAACTGCTTGGAAAAAAGTAATTAACGATATTCATTCGGCTGGTGGCCAAATGGGTCCACAGATTTGGCATCAAGGCATTCATGCAAATCATGCTTCTGGATGGTTGCCTAGCACTCCTTTTGAAGGCCCGTCTACTTTAAATAGCCCTGGTTTTGAAAATGGGGTAGCTATGACTGATGCTGCAATTGCAGATACGATTGCCGCTTTCGGCCAAGCTGCTGCTGATGCAAAAGCATTAGGATTTGATACTGTTGAAATTCATGGTGCACACCAATATTTAATCGATCAGTTTTTCTGGGATGCCACAAATAACCGTACAGATATTTATGGTGGCAAAACCCTAGCAGAACGTTCTCGTTTCGCCGTAGAAGTAATTAAAGAAGTGCGTAAAAGAGTTGGTGAAGATTTCGCTTTAATTATTCGTTTATCGCAATTTAAACCGGCCGCTTACGATTTCAAATTAGCAAAAAACGAACAAGAAATGGAGCAATGGTTAACGCCATTGGCTGATGCCGGAATAGATATTTTTCATTGTTCACAACGTCGTTTCTGGGAACCAGAGTTTGAAGGTTCTGATTTGAACTTTGCAGGCTGGGCTAAAAAACTAACTGGTAAAGCAACCATTTCGGTTGGTTCTGTTGGTTTAGATGGCGATTTCTTCGGTGCATTTGCTGGTCAGAGTTCTCAACCAAGTTCTTTAGATGAATTGGTGCGTAGAATGGATCGTGGCGATTTTGATTTAGTTGCTGTTGGTAGACCACTTTTGGCGGATCCAAATTGGGTAGAAAAAATTAAAAATAACCGTACCAGCGAATTGAAAGGTTTTAGCAAAGAAGCTTTGGCAGAATTGGTATAATTTGTAGGTTATTCGTTTATTGCAAGGCATAAAGCTACAAAGCAATTCCTTTGGGATAAGACTGCAACGATCGCTAATATTTTTTCTTTTTAAGTTTAAAAAGCATTCTGAAAGGAATGCTTTTTTTGTTCAATCTGTCCCGATTCAATCGTGTACTATATTTGCCAAATTTGCAAATGCATTATCCCAAAGGGACTCCTGCGGAGAGATTCCCTCCTGCGCTTAAATGACGACCGCTTGTGAAAGTGGGTAGCGTGAATTATACTTCGATAATATACCTATGCCAAATTCCATGATACGTGTCTCCACAGGTCATTAAAATAGTTTCAAAAAATCAATAATTTCATTCTAATTCCGTGCTTTCTGTGTTTCCGTGGCAAAATTATTGGAGTTCTTCCTTTCCTAAACATTATCCCAAAGGGACTCCTGCGGAGAGATTCCCAAATACGCGAGAATGACGACCGCCTTTGAAAAGTGGTTGATATTGCGCCATGGCATGTTTATCAAACACCCATGGTACGTGTCTCCACGGACCATTAACAATGGTTTAGAATAATTCAATAATTTCATTCTAATTCCGTGTTTTCCGTGTTTCCGTGGCAAAATTATTGGAGTTCTTCCTTTCCTAAGCATTATCCCAAAGGGACTCCTGCGGAGAGATTCCCAAATACGCGAGAATGACGACCGCTTGTGAAAAACAGAAATAAAATTCACACATTTTCTTTAAATTGTCCTCGTAAAACAATCCCAGAAATCATGTCGAATATCAAGCTCATTATAGAAGAAAGACCTGCCAACATTGGCAATTTTATGGTTGGTAGGTTGTTGCCTTTTCGCGAGAAGCGAATGGTTGGTCCTTTTTCTTTCATTGATCATATGGGCCCAGCGGCAATGAAGGATTATCAAAATCTGGATGTTCCACCTCACCCTCATATTGGTTTATCCACGCTTACTTTTTTATTTGAGGGAGAAATTACGCATAAAGATAGTCTTGGTTCTGATGTGGTCATAAAACCTGGACAGGTAAATTGGATGACTTCTGGAAGTGGCATTGTTCATTCAGAAAGAACTCCAGAATATCTTCGCCATACAGATAAAATGCTCCACGGATTGCAGATTTGGGTGGCTTTGCCGAAAGATTTGGAACAAATGGAGCCAACATTTTTTCATGCAGATGAAACTGAAATTCCAGCTTGGGAACAGGATAACATCAACTTTAAGCTGATTGCCGGTGAAGCTTTTGGACGAAAATCTCCAGTTCCTGTTTATAGTCCGCTGTATTTTTTAGAGTTGAAAAGCACAACACGCCAAAAAATCAACATTGGCGATTATCTTTTCGGAGAAAGTGCACTGTATATTTTGGAAGGCGCAATAGAAAGCGACGGACATTTATACGAGCCCAAATTAATTTTAATTGCAAATGATGCTAAACTTTGTGAATTTACCATGCATGAAAATACAACCGTTTACATTTTTGGTGGTGAACCATTTCCAGAAGATCGTTTCATCTACTGGAATTTTGTAGCATCGGATAAGGAATTAATCGAAAAGGCTAAAGTTAAATGGTTGGAGCAAACTTTTAAACCTGTTCCGGGAGAAACTGATTTTGTGCCTTTGCCCGATCAGAATTTGCGTAAGCATTAGCTTCATTCAAATAAATTTAATTCCTCTTAAACAAATTCATATTCACAGAAACGGCAACTCCTGTTGATGACAATTTAGAATTTCCATAGCCAATATCGGTAAGTGGAATTTTCATAAATGGCCTTGCGCTAATGCTTAGGTTGTTGTTAATTTTATGCTGAAACTCTACTCCAACATTTGCAATCCCCAAATAATGCTGATTTTGATTTTTCACTTCATAATCTAAAGGCTTTTGGTAGGCTTCTCCATAGGTATAGCTATATTTTTCTTTCAACATTAAATAACTCGATAAACCTGTACTCACTGTAATCGAATTTCTATTGTTATCAAAAACCTTATAATTTACATTTAACGGGATATCAATCACATCACAATTGGCATGAACATTTGTTGGGTTTACATTAAAAACATAAGTAGAATTTGGTCTGTAAAGGCTAAAATCAGAATCGTAAATCTTTTTTGCATAGGCTGCGCCAGAAGTTATGCTAAGCCTTTTAGTTAAAAACAAGGTGAGCTCTGCACCGAAACTTCCACTCAAAGCGCTTTTACCTGATGATTGTACGCTAGTTAAATCTGGCGCAGCCAAAATACTTAATACCAAACGAGGTTTAGATTTGAAAACTGGACTAAAAGCTTTATCCAACTTAGTACGGCCCGGACTTTTTATCAACTCTTCGGTTTTGTACTGAACTGGAATAATTGAAGAATTTAAACTTAAATCATAGTTAACATTTGCCAAAATGTTGGCATTTACTTTCTGCTCTACTATTAATTTTCCAAAAACATCGGTAATGGTTTTAATTTTATAGGTATGAAATTCCTTATTATTTCCAGAATCAATAACACTTTTATTTATAGCAACTAAGCCTTTATCTTTATTATCCAATAAGTCTTTGGTCGTCCTATTTACCTTGTTATTCTCAATTAAGTTTGAATCTTTTTTAATCGAACCCTTTACAATAGCTTTTGTATAAGTATTTCTCTCATCCAATTTCACAAATAAAAACACAACAAGCAACATTGCGGCTATACCCGCTACCGCAGCAAACCAAATAATTGGTATTATTCTACGTTTTTGCTTTGGGTGCAGTTTCTCCTCCAGATTATCCCAATCCAAATCATTAAAAGGAAGATCTGGATTTTCCAGTCCGTCTTTAAATAATTTATCTATATCTCTTCCCTCTTTCATTGCATGTTCGGGTTTAATCTAACCTGAATAAAATTCCGGTCATTTTCTATTGGCGATGTCCTCACCACATAAGTTTTAATATCAATTGCTTTTAGCATTTCCTGTAATTTTTGTCGAGCCTTAAATAAATTAGATTTCGACGTACCGATGGATATTTTCAAAATATCACCTATCTCTTCATGCGTATATCCATCAATGGCATAAAGGTTAAAAACCGTTCTGTAGGCCGGGCTTAAATCTTGAACCAATTCAAGCAAATCATTATAGGCCAGCTTATCGTAAACGGAAGTTTCGTGTGCAACGTTTTCATAATCGTTCACATCAACATGATCGGCAAACTTTAGGTTAGCCCTATAATAATCAATTGCGGTATTGGTTATAATACGACCTAACCATGGCATAAATGCCTTAGTAGATTCATATTTAGAAATGTTCTTGAAGGCTTTAAAAAATGCGTCATTTAGTATCCCAGCAGCATCCAACCGATTATTTGCATAACGTAAACAAATCCCCATAGCAAAGCTGTAGAAATGTTTATAGAGTGCTTTTTGGCTCTCTCTTTCATTTCTAATGCATCCTTGGATTTGCTTTTGTATTATATGTTCACTATCGCGATTA
This sequence comes from Pedobacter fastidiosus, assembly GCF_014306625.1. Classification (GTDB taxonomy): domain Bacteria; phylum Bacteroidota; class Bacteroidia; order Sphingobacteriales; family Sphingobacteriaceae; genus Pedobacter; species Pedobacter fastidiosus. The sequence continues at coordinate 166,566 of NZ_JACRYL010000001.1, read as the reverse complement.
GTGGTCACTAGTTCTCCTTTCAAAACACATTACGGCAGGTTTTAGCAAAAGGTTGCCTCAAGAAAATATATTTTTATTTTTTTTGTATGGTTTAAATCGGCCTAAAAATCTTTCAGATCAATCTTTTTCCATTAAGCAACCCTTTACAACTTGGATGCGTAATAGAGGCATAATATAATTAAAGATAAAAATCTAAAACTAAAAACTTATGCTAATCTACTTAAAAAGAAACCTAATGGCGATTGTCTGCATCGCTATGATATTTACAGCTGCATGTAAGAAAAAAACGGTAGAACCGGTCGCAGAAAAAAAGGGAATTCAGTTGGCGACAGATGCAAAATTTGGAGCGGTACTCACCGATAAAGATGGGAAATCGCTGTACTTTTTTGCTACGGATGTTGCCGGAACTGCAAATTGTACAGGCGGTTGTGAAGCCGTTTGGCCACTCTATTATTCTGCCGATGCCAGTACAGATTTAAACCTAAATAAAGCAGAAGTTGGCGAAATTACCAGAGCTGATGGACGGAAACAAAGTACTTATAAAGGTTATCCGTTATATTATTATGCAACAGATGCAGTAACAGGCGATGTTAAAGGTGATGGCATTGGCGGAATTTGGTTTGTAGCCAAGCCAGATTATTCGCTAATGTTGGCGAATGCACAATTGGTTGGGGCAAACGGCAAAACTTATACCAGCGCTTATGTAGAAGGAACCGGAAATACAAAATATTTTACGGATGCATTGGGTAGAACGCTTTATGCTTTTGGCCCAGATAAAAACAACAAAAACAATTATACTAAGGCCGATTTGAGTAACAACGCCATTTGGCCAGTTTATGAAATCGAGTTAAAAAGCCTTCCGTCGGTAATTACAAAAGACTTAATTGGGGTGATTGATGTATTTGGAAAAAAACAAATGACGTATAAAGGCTGGCCCCTGTATTATTTTGCATCTGATGCAAAGAGAGGTGATAATAAAGGTATTACCGTTGGCGGAATTGGAACAGTTTGGCCATACGTTTCTACAAGTACGGCAGTTGCCCCTGTGGCACCATAAAATAAATATGAGTGAGCTTGATTTAGGCGGGTAGAGAAGTCGGTTGGTTTAGGCCAACCGGCTTTTTTTATACTTCGAGCAGTGCCTGTCTGATTTTTTCAGCAGCTTCTGCCAATTCTTCGTCAGTTGGTTTTAACTTTTCTTTACTGAAGTTCATATCACTCACATTATTCATTGGGATTAAGTGAATGTGTGCATGCGGAACTTCTAAACCAATTACCGAAACGCCAATTTTTTTACAGGGGAAAGCAACTTTTAAACCTTTAGCTACAATTTTAGCAAACATCCAAAGGCCAACATACAAATCTTCTTCCATATCGAAAATGTAATCACTTTCAATTTTTGGAATCACCAAAACATGCCCCGCTGTTAAGGGTTGAACATCTAAAAAAGCTAAATATTCTACAGTTTCAGCAACAACGTGTGCGCTAATTTCTCCTGCAACAATTTTCGAAAATATCGTCATAAAAAGGGTGGAAGGTTAAAGGTGAAAAAGTATAAGTTTTTAATAGCGGAGTGCAGGCCTTAAGCCTTAAACGCTCCGCCTTCTACTTATCTAGAGATTTCTAAAACTTCGAATTGCATTTTACCTGCAGGCACTTCAATTTCGGCAAATTCGCCAACTGATTTACCCAACAAACCTTGTGCAATTGGTGATTTAACAGAAATTTTTCCTGTTTTTAAATCGGCCTCAGTTTCTGCAACTAGTTGATAAGTCATAGTTGCACCGTTTTTAACATTTTTAATTTTAACGATAGACAAAGCAAGTACTTTTGATAAATCCATTTTCGATTCATCAATTAAACGTGCATTTGCCAAAGTGTTTTTTAGTTTCGAGATCTTGGCCTCATGCAAGCCCTGTGCTTCTTTCGCAGCATCGTACTCTGCATTCTCCGATAAATCACCTTTATCTCTCGCCTCTGCAATTGCCTTAGATATTAGCTGACGGCCGGTGGTTGTTAAGTAATGTACTTCCTCTCTTAATTTATCTAACCCCGCTTGGGTGTAGTATGTTACCTCTGTCATTGCTCTATTAATTTTATTCAAACTCTATAAAAAACAAACAAGACTATATAGTTGGTTTGCTACATAGTCTTGCTTCAATTATAACGAAGATAAAATGTGGAAATTACAAAAGCAAATAAAAGAACATGATTTTTATGATTTAAAGATTTATAAGGCTATAAAGCGTATTAATCTTTTGCAAAAAGGATTATGAATATGAAGAATCAAATTGAATCTACACTTCCTTTCTATAGGAAAATATTTATCCCGATAATCTATATTCACTCATTATTTCTACTTTTAGATAAATTATTCACATAAAATGAAAAAGATATTTTCTCTTGCCCTTATCTCCTACCTCGGGCTTCAGTTGGTTTCTGCGCAAGAACTTTATATGCCTCGAAACATTAAAGCTGCCTACGATAAAGGAACCCGTTCTATGGATGGCAAACCTGGTCCAAACTATTGGCAAAACCACGGCCGTTATAATATGGATATTAAAGTTGATGCCGATACGAAAGTTGTTAGCGGACAAGAAGAAATTCTATACAGCAACAATAGCGCAGATACTTTAAGAAACTTGGCCATTCGCTTTGTAAATAATTTACACAAACCAACTGCGCCACGTAGTGGAAGTGTGAGCGAAGATTTTTTAACCACTGGTTTAAACATTTCTTCTTTCTCTGTTGATGGAGAAACGTATAAAGTGGATAGTAAAAACTGGGGAACTGTAGGCAGTGTTAAATTAAAGAAACCTTTAGCGCCAAAATCAAAAATCACAGTTAAAATAGATTGGGATTATCCATTATCAAAAGAAAGCGGTCGTGAAGGGCAAATTGATCCAAACTCATTCTTTGTAGCCTACAGTTATCCTCGAATTTCGGTTTATGATGATTATAATGGTTGGGACAGAATCCCTCATACGGATAGAGCTGAATTCTACAATGATTTTAATGATTATGTTTTCTCTGTTAAAGCACCAAAAAATTACGTGGTTTATGCCACAGGCGATTTTTTAAATCCAGATGAAGTTTTGCAACCGGAAATTTCTGCCCGTTTAAAAAAATCATATACTAGTGATGATGTTATCCACATTGCGAACGAGCAAGAATTAAAAGATGGAAAAGTAACCCTACAAAAAGAATGGAATACATGGAAATTCTCTGTTGATCACATTACAGATGTTTGCTTCGCGATGAGTAACCACTACGTTTGGGATGGCGGAAGTGTAATTGTAGATAGCAAAGCTAATCGTAGAGCAAGTGCACAAGCAGCCTACAATCCAGCAACTGGAAAAGATTTTATCAATTCTGTAAAAAACAATATTTATGCCTTGGCTTGGTTTTCGAACAATTGGCCAGGAGTTCCTTATCCTTTCTCTAAAAGCATTGCTTTTCAGGGTTTTGCAGATATGGAATATCCAATGATGGTAAATGATTCTAATTTTGGCGATCCTGTTTTTGCGCAGTTGGTGCAAGATCACGAAGTTGCACATACTTACTTCCCATTCTACATGGGCATTAACGAAACCCGCTATGCTTACATGGATGAAGGTTGGGCTACCACTTTCGAATATTTAATTGGAATAGCCGAACATGGAAAAGATGCTGCCGATAGATTTTATAAAAACTTTAGGGTTAATCAATACATTAATGATAAATCTGCTGAAGAAGATCAGCCTGTAATTTCGATGTCTGATCAGGTTTCTGGTGCGGGTTACGGAAATAATTCTTATGGCAAAGCTTCACTTTCTTACCTAGCTTTAAAAGATCTGCTTGGCGATGAATTGTTTAAAAAGGCATTGCACAATTATATGAGCAACTGGAACGGAAAACATCCAATTCCTTGGGATTATTTTAATTCTATGAGCTCGGGTTCTGGCAAAAACTTAAATTGGTTCTTCAAAAACTGGTTCTTCACCAATAATTATATTGATTTGGCTATTGGTAAAGCAACAGCATCTAACGGAAAATATGTTTTGAATATTAAAAACACGGGTGGTTTCGCCATTCCATTTAATGTGGTATTAACTTACGAAGATGGAAAAACCGATATCATTCACAAAAGTCCTGATGTTTGGCAAGGCACAGAAAAAGAAATTACCATGACGATTAATACTTCTAAGAAAGTAAAATCTGCCGTTTTAGATGGTGGCATTTTTATGGATGCAACCCCAAAAGACAATGTTTGGGAAGTAAAATAAAAGTCATTGCGAGACGGGATTGAGCGGGTTGAAGCAATCTCTGTGTTAGCGTATTTCTTAAATCTTTACTAATTTTAAGAAGAACATTAAACACGGAGATTGCTTCATATTTGCTAAATAGTAGTCCACTTAGGTAATAAAATCATTTGGTTACTAACTATTTTCTGCCTTACAAGTTGGCTCGTGTTTTATTGGAAAGTTTAGTGAATTTGCTATAAAACACATTTTATTCGCTTCTGCATGCAGAGATTCTGCAAGTTCGTAATGGGCTTTATCTGCAATTAAAACTTGCGGATGCAATGTAACCTCTTTAAATTTCCCACTTCCATCTGCCAATTCTTCCATTGTTCCCACAGCTTCATCTTTATAATCGATTACTACAATTTCGTTTTTGGAGCATAAATGCAAATACCAAAGCATGTGGCAACTTGAAATGGAAGACAAAAGTAAATCTTCGGGATTATATTTCGATTTATCGCCAAGAAAGGCAGAATCTGATGAACCTGAAATATCTGCTTTACCCTGTACAGAAATTACGTAATCGCGATCGTAAGAACGGTAATCCATTGTACCAGAGCCTTTATTGCCTGTCCAAGTTACGGTAGTTGAATATAAGTGATCTTTCGGCATGATATAAATTGGTTAGAATGTATTGCCAATTTAAGAAAATAAATCATCCTTTTAAGGGATTAATTGATTTTCAAAAACTGAGATTATAAATATTGGGTTGGTTGCTTAATAGGTGTGGTTTTATCAAACGTTCCGAAGGAACGTACTTTTCGTCTATTATCTTTGTTACCCAGCAATCGTCCCGAAGGGACGAAAGGGAAATAATTGAGGCCGATTTAAGACTAATACAGATAGGGTTTATATTTCTACCCAGCGGGATGATTGCTGGGTAGAAAAAATAACGGCACGTTTATTTTCTACCCATAGGAACGTTTGATTACGGTTGATCAATCACAAACCCTACCTGCTTCTTTAATATTTCTTCCGGCTCAACCAGAATAGCTACCCAGCAATCACACCGCAGAGAAGAAGGAAATAATTGGGGCCGATTTAAGACCTAAAAAAGAATAGGACTTATATTTCGTCCCATAGGGACGGTTGCTGGGTAGAAAAAAAAACGGCACGTTTATTTTCGGTCCATAGGAACGGTTGATTGCGGTTGCTCAATTACAAACCCTGATCTGCGATCCTTTAATATTTCTTCTGTTTCAAACAATCTAAACCCGGTTGAAGTGGAAATCAAAAGCCTTTTTCTGGCTTTTATTGGAACAAAAAACGGGACCGAACCCAAACCACTTGCACAGGTTTTGCTTTTCTGATATTTAAAACACTACTCTTATAGATCTCTTAATTTATCCGCCAAAACTTCCGAAATTTTTCGGTAAGAATCGAATGTCCATCCGCCAACATGGGGTGTTAAAATAACTTGATCGTTTAATTTCAACTCATTATACCAATCTTGTTGGCTTAATGCGGGGAATTTTTCAACCTGCAGAACATCCAATCCAGCACCCAAAATTTTACCGGATTTAATAGCATTTAGAACCGCTGAAACATGAACGATTTCACCACGAGCTGTATTAATAAAGAAAATTGGCTTTTTAAAATGAAAGAAATATTCATCATCTACCATAAGTTTTGTTTCGGCAGTTAATGGGATGTGCAAACTTAAAACATCGCTGTGTTTAACAATTTCTTCCATACTCACTTCGCGAACAAAATCATCAGTAAAGCCAGTTTTATATTTATCATAAGCCATTACATCTACTTCGAAGCCAGCAAGTTTTTTAGCAAAACTTTGCCCCATGAAACCGTAACCAATGATCCCAACTTTTTTGCCTTTAAGCTCGTAACCGCGATTGCCTTCACGATCCCAAATGCCGTTTCTAATTTCATTATCCGCCCTGCGGAAGTTATTCATGAGCGATAAAAGCAACCCGACAGCATGTTCTCCAACAGCATCGCAATTACCCTCTGGTGCATTAATCAATTGAATATTTCGCTCAAAAGCGATTTTATCATCAATATTATCCAAGCCTGCACCAGCACGTGCAACAAACTTTAAATTTGGAGCCACGTCGAAAAGCTCGGCATCGATTCTGAATTTGGTTCTTACAGCAATGCCCACGTAATCTTTTATTTTCTCTAAAGTTTGCTGACGTGTAATTAACGGCTCATCGTCCACTTCGTAACCCATCGCAATAGCCTGTTCTTTAAACGTTGGATGAAGATCATCAACTATTAATATTTTTTTACTCATGATAAAGCAAAAGTAGCATTTTAAGATTTTTGTTGAGCGTTTAAATCGGCAAAGTGCTCAATAATTTAATCAACTTTATATAAGTAGCTGGAGGTTGCTGTAAACGAGTTGTTAAACCACAAAAATATTACCCTAAAATGGCTGTAATAAAATAGTTACGGGCTCTTTTTTAAACTTCCGTGCCGTTACTTTGTCTCCCTTTAACAAAACACATAAAATTTATTTTTTTTAATGAGAGTATTACAATCAAAAACAATACAAATTACCCTTTTATTTTTAAGTATTTCCTTTTCTTTATTTGCACAAACTGGCGGAAAGGCCAAAATTACCGGGATTTTAAAAGACGCAAAAACACAGGAAACGATTCCTTTTGCAACAGCAGTTTTAATTAACAAAACCACAAAAGCAAATGTAAAAATTGCTCAAACCGATTTAAACGGCGCTTTTGTAATGGCAGACCTGCCTGCGGGAGCATTTACCTTTAAAATTAGCTTTGTTGGTTACCAAACCATGGTTAGAGATAACGTGGTGATTACGGCAACAACAGGAACATTAAATTTTGGCGAGATTAAAATGAATGCCGCTAAAGGAAACATTCTGAGTGAAGTAACTGTGACTGCCCAAAAAGCAACCATGCAGATGGGAATTGACAAAAAAGTTTTCTCAGTAGATCAAAGTTTGGTAAGTGAAGGTGGTTCGGCTGGAGATTTACTTCAAAACGTGCCTTCAGTTTCTACTGATATTGATGGCAACGTAAGTTTACGAGGTTCGACTGGTGTAAAAGTTTTAATTGATGGAAAACCATCGCTAATTGCTGGCGGAAATGTTGCCCAGGTTTTGGCTTCCATTCCTGCAAGCTCAATTGAAAGTGTAGAGGTAATTACCAATCCATCGGCTAAATATGATGCTGAAGGTCAATCGGGAATTATCAATATTATATTAAAGAAAAACACCAAACTGGGTTTTAATGGTTCAGTTGCGCTTACTGCCGGTAACCGCGATAATTATAATGCCAACACAAATTTGAGTTTCCAAAACAGTAAAGTTAACCTTTATGGAAACTACAGTTATCGTTATGGCAATCGCGTTGGTGGTGGTTACCAAGACATTACTTATAAAAACACAACAAGCTCTACCGCTTTCGCCAATCAGAACACGGCTTCAACTTCGTTAGATAAAGGCCATAATGCTAAGGCGGGATTAGATTATTACCTTGCTGAGAAAAGTGTAATTAGTTTATCTGGTAGCTTTAACTCTAGAGAAAATGACCGTAACGAATTGCTTAACATCAGACAGTTAAGCAGTACTCAAAGTCCTGTTTTATTGAGCAATAGAAACAACATAAATAGCGGTGATGGAAATAGTTATGATTTGAATTTAGATTTCGTTCAGAAGTTTAACAAACCTAAAGAGGAGTTAACTTTTAACTTTGGCTACTCTTACGGAACAAACAATAACGATCAAACTTATAATACCAATGTTACCAATTTGAATGGTACAAATGTGAATTTAAACCCAAGTTTGCAACGTACTTTTAACACTGGCGATAATACCAATTATAATATTCAGGCGGATTATGCTCTTCCGGTAGGAAAAGCAGGAAAAGTTGAAGCTGGATATCGCAGTCAGATTCGTTTGGGAAATAACGATCAATATGCCGATTCTATTTTAACTACCACAAATGTTTATGTGCAGAACAATAAGTTGATTAACAACTTCGATAGTAAAGATCAGGTACATGCTTTGTATTTAAACTACCAAAACCAGATTAAAGATTTCGGTTACCAAATTGGTTTAAGAGCTGAAGATGCCCGATTAGATACTTACTTGGAAGGTTATACAAACAATGTATTAACACCAGCCAACGGACAAATTCATTATAAAAGACTTTATCCAAGTGTTTATTTAACGCAAAAACTTAAAGGCGATCAGCAAGTTCAATTGAGTTATACGCGTCGTGTTAATCGCCCTAGACCATGGGATACCAATCCATTTTTAGATGTTTCGGATCCTTTAAATTATAGAGCGGGTAATCCAAATTTATTGCCAGAAGATGTTCACTCTTTCGAATTGGGCTACAGCAAATACTGGAAAAAGGTAACGTTAACTTCGAGTTTATATTTCCGTCAGACTAATGATGTGATTCAAAGGGTTAGAAGTGTGCCAAATTCTGCAGGTATTATCACATCAACACCTCAAAACTTAACCCAACAAATTAATAGCGGTTTAGAATTAATAGGCCGTTTTGATTTAGTAAAAGCTTTGAATTTTACCACCAATGTTAACTTATATCAAAGCAAATTTGATGGCGATGCAAGATATAACATTGCAGATAGAAGTGGTTTTAGCTGGAATGCCAATTTAACAGGAAACTTAACCGTAGTTAAAAATGTATCGTTGCAGGTTCGTGGCGATTACAGAGCTGCAGAAGTTATGGCGCAGGGAAAACGCAATGCGATGTATGGAATTGATGGAGGTGCTAAATACGATTTCCCAAACAAGAAAGCATCTCTTAGTTTAAATGTTAGAGATATCTTTAACACTCGGAAATGGAGCATGACAACCGACGATAATTTTACCTATATAGATTTTCAACGCCAAATGCAGGGCACAATGGGGAATTTAACTTTCTCTTACCGCTTCGGAAAAACAACATTTAATAACGTTAAAAAACAGAAAAAAGACGATCAGCAAGATAACAGACCTGATGAAGGTTCATTTTAAATTAAAATAGGCGCTTAGAATTTTTTTAAGCGCCTATTTTTTAACTAATCAGATATTGAAAAAACCTCTCCTTAAACTTTGTCTTACCTTAATAATTTTACTCAACAGCCTTTTGCTAGTCGCTGCCGAGAAAGGTATTATTAGTGGGCGAGTTATTGAAGAGGTTGGCGGTTTATCCATTCCATCAGCAATAATTTCAGTTTATGCAGATGGAACTGAACAGCCTTTAATTACATCTTCTACAGATGAAGATGGCCGTTTCAGCATTAAAAACTTAAAGCCAGGCAACTATCACATTAAAATTAGTTTTGTTGGTTACGCACCTCTAATCGTAAACGGAATTATTTTAACCGAGAAAGATTACGATAAAAACTTAGGTTTCTTAAAGCTTTCCTCTGATCAAAATTCCCTTCAAGAAGTTACCATTACTGTACAAAAACCACCTATTGAGTTTGGTGCTGATGGCGTTACTTATAATGTCGGCTCATCGCTTTTAGCCGAAGGAAGTACCGCAACCGATGTACTAAAAAATGTGCCTTTAGTACAGGTTGATATTGATGGAAATGCAACCATTGCCGGTAAAAGAAATACCAGAATTTTTATCGATGGGAAACCTTCTGATTACATGACTTCCAATATTTCGGATTTACTGAATGTTCTTCCATCCGATGCAATCGACAAAATCGAGGTGCTAACCAATCCTCCTTCCAAATACAGTGGCGATGGAGAAGGAATTATCAATATAGTAATGAAAAAAGGATTCAAGGTTGGCTTTAATGGCAATGTTGGAGTTTCTAGTGGTTTGCAGGGAAATGGAAATACAAATGCCAACGCATCTTATCGAGGAAAATCATATTCAGTAAATGGAAGCGCCGCTTACCGATACAATATTGGTAAAGGAAACAGCCACAATTATCGCGAAAACTTCTTTCCTGATACCACATTCTACTATGATCAATACGGAGGTTTTAAAAATAACAATACCGGTGGCAATTTTAGATTAGGTTTCGATTGGACTATTTCTCCCAAACAAAGTTTGAGACTTTCTACTAATTACAACAACAACAATTCAACTTCAAACTCGACTACTGATCTGCATTATTTAAGCGAAGAACTTATAGAGAGGCGACTTAGAAATCAGTTAAATACCGGTAATGGAAAAAGCAACAATTTTGTTTTTAATATTGATTACGATTTGCAAACCGATACCAGTGGTGGAAAGCTGTCACTAAGTGCTACGGTAAACAATAATAATAACGCAGATTTTCGATACTACAGCACAACTTATGCACAACCCGATACTTCTACCCCATCCTTACAACAAAACAATAACGATACTGGAAATGACGGCATCACGCTAAATTTAGATTACGAAAAGCCTGTATTTAAAAAGAGAGATCGGATAGAAATGGGGCTTGCTTACAATTACAGAAAAAACGATAACGATTTGTTAATTGAGAATTTCAATTTCAATACCCAACAATTTATAACCAATGTTAAACTTTCCAACCAATTTTTATACAACGAAAATATTGTTGCAGGTTATGCTTCTTACAATTATCGAAATGTAGGCTGGGGCGTAAAAACCGGTGTTCGGGCAGAACTTACAGATGTTGCTTTTGATTTATCGAATGGGGAGAATTATAATGTAAAACCTTACCTCAGTTTGTTTCCTAACCTATCACTAAATCGATTTTTCAGAAAGCGTTACAGCTTTGGTGCAACATATAGCATTCGCGTTAATCGGCCACGAGAGAACAGCTTAAATCCACAAATAAACAATGTAGATACTTTAAATATTTCTTACGGAAATCCAAATTTATTGCCAGCTTACACTCATCAAGTAGAAATTAATTTTGGAGCTTTTGGTCAGAAATGGTCATTCAATCCGAGGCTTTCCTATTCTACAAGTCAGGGTGTAATTGAGCGCTACCGAACGGTTACCTTAATCCCCGGAACAAGCACAGCGAGATCCGAAAGCACATTTGATAATGTGGGAACCAATAACTCACTTGCCTTAATTCTAGTCGGAAATTACCGTCCAACCAACAAAATATCAGCAAATAGCAACCTCAGTATTATCCAAAGCAATTATAAATCGATGTTAAATAGTTCATTAAATAGAGATGGACTTAGCTTTAGGGCAGCCATTGGGTTGTCTATGCAACTGCCCTTAAAAACTGCTTTCGAATCGAACTTAAACTACGCAAACAATACCAACGCCCAGGGAAGAAACAAGGGTTCAATGACATCAAATTTCTCTGCTAGAAAAGTGTTTTTCGGAAATAGATTAAATTTTAGAGTAACAATTAACGATGTTTTTGGAAATAGAAGCAATACTTTTTACAATGAAGGTCAAAATTTTAGACTAGAAAATTTCTCAACGAATAATACCCAAAACTTCACTTTCAGTTTAAATTACCGCTTTACCAAAATAACGATAAATAAAATCCCGCCCCCTCCCGTTAAAGCTCCATAGAATTCTCAAGCAATATTATTTATCTTGCGATATGGAAGAAATAAACCCTTGGAAAACCCTAGAGAGCGAAATCAAATACAACAACAATTGGATTAAACTTACCGAGCATCAGGTTATAAATCCTTCTGGTGGCAAAGGAATTTATGGCGTAGTACATTTTAAAAACTATGCCATTGGAATTTTACCGCTAGATGAAAACTACAATACTTGGTTGGTTGGCCAATACCGATATGCTCTAAATGCGTATAGCTGGGAAATTCCCGAAGGCGGTGGTCCGCTAGATGAAGAACCATTAGAAAGTGCTAGAAGAGAGCTTTTGGAAGAGACAGGAATGAGTGCTAAAAACTGGTTGGAGATTCAGCGAATGCATCTTTCTAATTCTGTTAGCGATGAATTATCCATTATTTATATTGCAACTGATTTAATTCAGGGAATTGCAATGCCCGAAGAAACAGAGCGGTTAATTGTTAAAAAAATCCCATTTGAAGAGGCTTATCAAATGGTTTTAAATGGAGAAATTACAGATTCTATGAGTGTTGCTGCAATATTAAAAGCAAAGCTGATGATTAATGAAAAACTGATTTAATGATCTAATAATCAAATGTTCCTACGGAACATAAAAACATCAATTACATATTTTTTTTCTACCCAGCAGATGTCCCGACGGGACATTTAAATATCTATTAGACCAATCCAGTCTTTAATTCTATGTTTTATACCGATAGCCAAGGCTGTTCCGTAGGAACATTTGCTTGGTAAAACCTAACGATAAAAATATTTTCGTTCCGTTAGGAACGTTTGATATATAACCTCATTATTGAAAATATCTGAAATCAAATATTCCTACGGAACATAAAACCCATCAATTATATTTTTTTTCCTACCCAGCATATGTCCCGATGGGACATTTAAATATCTATTAGACCAATCCAGTCTTTAATTCTATATTTTACGCCGATAGCCAGGCTGTTCCTAGGAACAGCTGCTGGGTAAAACCTATCGACAAAAATATTTTCGTTCCGTTAGGAACGTTTGATATAACCTCATTATTGAAAATAACTGAAAGCAAATGATCCTTCGGAACATAAAAACCATCATATTTTTTTTCTACCCAGCATACGTCCCGACAGGACATTTAAATACCCATTAGACCAATCCAGTCTTTAATTCTATATTTTATGCCGATAGCCAGGCTGTTCAGTAGGAACATTTGCTGGGTAAAAATATATGAATATAATTATATCGTTCCGTTAGGAACGTTTGATGTATTTAGCTACATTAATAAAAAAATATCTATGCCAAATACCTATACTCAGCTCCACATTCAATTTGTATTTGCTGTAAAGTTTAGAGCATCAATCATTCCTAAAGACTGGAAAGGCAGACTCTTACAATATGTTTCGGGTATTTTTCAAAACAATAATCACAAAGTATTGCAGATCAACTGCATGCCAGATCACATTCATATATTTATAGGAATGCGACCCCATCAGTCTATTTCAAGCCTTATCCAAAATGTAAAAACAGAAAGCTCAAAATGGATCAATGATCAAGATTTTTGCAAAAATCGATTTGCTTGGCAAGAAGGATATGGAGCATTTTCTTATTCAAAAAGCCATGTAAATAATGTTATCAAATACATTCAAGATCAGGAAAATCATCATAAAAAGAAAACGTTTTTAGAGGAATATGAGGATTTCCTTAAGGCATTTGAGATTGAGTATGAGGAGCAGTTTATTTTTAAAGCGCTTGAGTAGTACTTGTAATACAAAAATCAGCATTATTCTTATCTTTGTTTCCAGTTTTTAAACCCAGCAAATGAGCAAGTTTTTCGGATATATTTTTAGTCCAATATTTTATATTTTCTTTGGCTTAACACTTTGTATTTTCCACCCTATACAATGGATTTGTTTTAAATTTTTCGGATACAAAGCACACAAGGTTTCTGTAGATGTTCTTAATTTTTTCTTAACCTATTGCCAGATTTTTTTGTTCAACTCCATTAGTTTCAAAAACGATTACAATTTACCAACCGATAGACCAATTATCTTCGCAGCCAACCACCAGAGCATGTACGATATTCCATCTTTAATTTGGTATTTACGGAAACATCATGCAAAGTTCATTTCTAAAATCGAACTTACAAGAGGCATTCCATCCATCTCAATTAATTTAAGATTGGGTGGTGGCGCAAACATCAACAGAAAAGATAATAAACAAGCCATTTCAGAAATTATAAAACTCGGCAGAAGAATGCAGGAAAATAATTGGAGTACAGTTATTTTTCCTGAAGGCACAAGAGCCAAAGATGGCCAATTAAAAACCTTTCAATTTGGCGGAATTGCAACACTTTTAAAAGCAGCACCAAATGCTTTGGTTGTTCCTGTTGCTATCGAAAATTCCTGGAAAATTGTACGTTTTGGAATGTATCCTTTAACAACAGGACATGCACTTAGATGGACGGTTTTAAAACCAATAGATCCAGCAGGAAAAACGCCAAACGATATTACCTTCGAAGTAGAAACACAAATTAGAAAAGTATTAAACCAGACAATCTCCTAATACAATGAAGCAAATAAAATATATATTAATCATATTCTTATTTATTGGGCTTAATGCACAGGCTCAGAAATCGATAAAAACAAATACCCTCCTTTGGGAAATATCTGGCAATGGACTTAAGAAACCATCTTATCTTTTTGGTACTTACCATTTTGCGGGTAAAACATTTTTGGATAGCATGAAAACGGTTAATTCCAAATTGGCGAGCAGTGATGTTATTATTGGCGAACTTTTACTTAACGACAGCTTATTGCCACAGAAATTAATGCCCTTTATGCAGTTAAAAGATACCACATTGAATAAGTTATTTAGTGAAGATGAATATAAAATAGTTGCAGATTATTTAAAAGAAGTTTCTGGTTACGATTTGAAATTTTTAAACGGAATGAACCCAGCTGCAGTACAGATGATGCTCTTGCAGTTTACTGCTCCTAAAACCATTGGCAAAGACAATCCTGCGCTCGATATTTATTTCCAAGATTACGCAACAGCCAATAAAAAGAAAATTCTCGGGTTAGAAACCATCGAAGATCAAGGGAAGGCACTTTTTGGAAGAAGCTTAGCTAGGCAAAAGGAACAATTGCTTGATAATATAAAAAATAAAGAAAAGTATAAAAAACAAGGCGAAGATTTATATCAGTTTTACATTCGACAAGATCTCGATGCAATTAAAAATCTTTTTTCCAAAAAGGACGGATATACCGAAGAGGAATTTGATCAGTTAATTAAAAACAGGAATCAAAATTGGATAGATGAACTGCCCGAAATGATGAAAAATCAAAGCGCCTTTATAGCCGTAGGTGTTGGCCATATGGTTGATAGATGGAGCTTAATTACCTTGCTGAAAGAAAAGGGATATACAGTTAAGCCTATCCCTACAAATTAATTCTATTACCTTTTCTTAAATATTTTTATTGCCAATAACCTTGAAAAATTCATCGCGATAAGTATCTCCAACAGGAATTATTTTCTTGTTTATGGTAATTCGGCTGCGCTCTATGCTTTCAATTTTATCGATAGCAACAATGTAAGATTTATGTACACGGATAAACTGACTTGGTGGTAAAGCCTCTTCCATTTTCTTCATGCTCTGCAATGTAATTACGCGTTCATCCTTCGTAAAAATAGAAATGTAATCTTTCAAGCCCTCGATGAAAAGAATATCGTGAAGATAAATTTTCTGAATTTTATGTTCTGTTTTAACAAAAATAAAATCCTGAACTGGGTTTGGCGGACTAGAAAAAGCTGCTGGCGTTATTATTGGTTGTGCTACACTTGTAGGAGCTTCGGCAGGCTTTAGCTGATTGTGAACCTTCTCTACTGCTTTATAAAAACGATCAAACGCAATAGGCTTCAATAAGTAATCAGAAACGTTTAAATCGTAACTCTCTAATGCGTATTGCGGATAAGCAGTTGTTAATATATAATTGCATTTATTGCCAGCTATTTTCAAAAATTGAATCCCTGTAAGTTCTGGCATTTGGATATCAAGAAATACCAAATCAATCCCTCCACCTTGAACAATCTGTAAAGCTTCAATAGGATTTTCGCACCGCTTAACCATAGTTAAAAAAGGTACTTTAGAAATATAATCCTCTAAAATATCAAGCGCTAAAGGCTCATCATCAACAACAATACAGTTCAGGTTCATTTTGGTAGCTATTAATTTTTTTTACTTTTTGATTTAAAATTCAACGTCTTTTATTCGAGAATTATATATCAATCATCAATTCACAGGTATAATGAGTAGCCGAATTTACAACATTTAATTTATATCTATCCGGATAAACAAGCTGTAATCTGCGTTCTACATTAGTTAAACCAACTCCGCCCTGCGCATCTTTATTCTGCTGGCTTTTTTTGTTGATTACGCTAAAATGCAAAATTTTCTGATTGGCAATAATATTTATTTTAACTGGCTCGGCTGGATCATTAACTACGCCATGCTTAAATGCATTTTCAACAAAAGAAATTAACATCAAGGGAACGATTTTTTGATTGTCGATTTCGCCATTTAAACTGAGCTCTACAAAGGCCCCATCTTTAAACCTGATTTTTTGCAGTTCTATATAATTTGTTAAATAATCTACTTCTTTACCCAGTTCAACAGTAGGCGTATTGCTCTCATAAATCATATAACGCATAATTTCCGAAAGCTTCATAATAGCATCAGCAGTTTTATCCGATTTCTGATAAGCTAAAGAATAAATATTGTTTAAGGAATTGAACAGAAAATGTGGGTTTAATTGCGACTTTAAAAATTGTAATTCCATTTCCCTCCGCTCACTTTCTAAGTTGCGCTGAATGCGTTCGTTAGAAAACCAATCAATGGTAAATTTAATAATGCAACTACAGATTAAGAAAAAACCCTCAAAAAATACGCTGTTAATTGCAAATTGGTTAACCGTAAATTCCTTTTGTTTTCCATCCATCGTGTAGGTTAGCAGTTCTACAGGATTAAGTACGGCAATTATCGTTTTAATTAATGTAGCTCCTATAATTAACAAGAAAAAAGAGATTAAATACAACCAATATTTTTTTCTTTTTTTAATTAAACTAGGTATCAAAAAAATATAATTGATGTAAAACAAGGAGATATTGATTATACCCAATACACCAAAAGACAAGAAATAATCTTTCATGGTATGCTTGCCCTTTTCAAAGAAAACCGAAGCGGCAATAAACAATATTATCACTATCCAGAAGATTATATGCAGCACTAAAGGCCCTTTACTCTTTTTCATATCAAGTATTTTAGATTGTTTTACTATACAATCATTTAACGCATCCAAAATAAATAAACTTTTATGCAATAGATAACACAATCTACCAACGGGCATTTTTTTTCTACCAACGGCCCAATGGGCGAAATTTATCGACAAACGCCAAAAATGTCTGTTTATCTATAATCTTGAACACTTGGTATAATAGATTTTAGTAGCTAGTTTTTCTTCAGTTCCTTTGAATCATCAAAACGAAACAACCATGAAAAAGTTAGCAAACACCTCTCCATTTTTACTTTTATTATTACCAGTATTTATGATGATCATATTAACGCTTACCGTTAATACCAATCAAAACGATAACGGAGAAATAGTTGTAAAACCAGCTAAAACTTCAACTTCTATTATCAAAGCCATTTTCAAATAAGAACAATGGGTAATTACGCAATCGAAACTGTTGGTTTAAACTTCAACTTTGGCAATCAGGCCATTGTAAAAGATTTATCACTTCAGGTACCAAAAGGAAGTATTTATGGCTTCTTGGGGCCAAATGGAGCCGGCAAAACCACCACAATAAAAATATTGCTTAATTTGCTAAAATCACCAGCCGATCAGGTTTTTATATTTGGAAAGGAAATTAACCACAATCGTATTGCAACCTTAAAAAGAGTTGGTGCACTGGTAGAGCAACCAGCTATTTATGGGCACTTAACCGGCAAAGAAAACTTAATAAATCGTTGCCTTTTACTGGGCATCAAAAGAAACAAAGCCGATGAAATGTTAGCCTTAGTTGGTTTAACTGAAGCGGCGAATAAAAAATCTACAAAATATTCTTTGGGTATGAAACAACGTTTGGGCATTGCCTTGGCATTGGTTTCAGACCCCGAATTGTTGCTTTTAGATGAACCCACGAATGGTTTAGATCCAAATGGGATTATCGAAGTCCGAAATTTAATGATCGATCTGGCAACAAAACATAACAAAACCATTCTAGTATCTAGCCATTTATTGGCAGAAATAGAACGTACGGCCACACACGTCGGCATTATAAATAAAGGCCGATTATTATTTCAAGGTACAATAAACGAACTTCATTTGTTAAGCAAACCTATGCTAGAAATTGAAGTGAACAAAATAAGCGATGCTAAAGCTTTTTTAGTTCAGTCAGGGTACGAAATTTTGGAAATAACCGATAAAAAAATTACAGTTCCATTTACCTCTCCACAAGATAGTGGCGCTTTAAATACACTTTTAATTCAGAACGGCTTTACCGTTAGCAGTCTTTACCTTCAGAAAAAAGATCTAGAAAACCTATTCTTAGACATTACAAAAAACAATTAAAATGCGCTCATTATACATTTCTCTAGTATCAGAATTTTACAAATCAAGAAAAACCCTCGCCTTTTGGGCGGCCATTATATTGCCATTAGTAATCTGTTCTTTAGTGGCATTCGGCTTTTATTCGGGGTCAGATAAAGTGCTTAACATGCACTATCCGCCAATAATGTTATGGTTTCGCTATCTTGGCGCAGCACTTGGCGTAATGGGCGTTTTAATTTTGCCATTCTACGTAATATTCATGGCTTTTTCGGTTAACAACATCGAACATAAAAACGATACCTGGAAAACGCTCTTTGCACAACCCTTAAACAAGTTTTCTATTTACGCCGCCAAATATTTATACGCAGTAATTTTAATTTTCATCTGCCTTTTTCTGTTCGCTGCATTTACATTTATATTCGGTCATTTACTGCAGGTTTTAGTTCCCAAATACACTTTCAATCAGTACGATCCATCTTTAATTCTGATTAAATTTTACACCAAGCTTTTCTTGGCATCATTAGGGATTTTATCTATCCAATTTATCTTAAGCCTGCTTTGGGGCGATTTTTTAAAGCCAATGGGTATCGGGTTTATCGGAACCATTATGGGTATCATCACAGGAAATGTAGGTTGGAAATATGCCTATTTAATTCCTTACAGTCACCCTTCGTTAGTTTTAAACAGCAGTGCCGGCGCTAAAAAATTATCCAACCCGGCAGATTTTCCAATTTTTACACAAGAAATTTATACCAGTTTAATTTACGCTTTGGTACTATTTATTATCGGCTATTTTATTGTAACCAAAAAAAGCATCAAATAATTTTCACCAATAATTAGAAAAGCAGTTTCAGCATTTCATTTCAGCGTCTGTCCCTTCTTTACACTGCAAGTCCGCACCATAAAAATGGTTTGCGGGCTTTTCGTTTCAACAAGGTTTAGTTAACAAAATGCAGTGTAATAAAATTAATTCGCTCCCAGCTAACCGCAAAAATAAATGCAATAAAGCTTCATTGTAAAAATCTCATTGTAAACGTTTTTAAAACAAGTTAAACCGTATTTTTAGATAAAATCAAACCGACTTAGAACTAAGAATATGATTAAAAGATTTACAATAACGGCATTAGCCTTCGGCTTCTGCCTTTCTGCTTTCGCACAAGACACACCAGATGCTTCGGTAGTACAGAAAATCAGAAAAGAGGGATTGGAAAATTCCAAAGCAATGAACATCGCTTTCAATTTAACCGATGTTACCGGCCCACGTTTATCAAACTCCCCAGGTTTAAAAAGAGCACAGGAATGGGCTGTTAAGCAACTATCAGATTGGGGATTAAAAAATGCACACCTCGAAGCTTGGGGCACATTTGGTAAAGGCTGGCAAATAGATAAATATTATGCAGCAACTACGCTTCCATATTACCATGCAATTATTGCCTCGCCAAAAGCTTGGACTCCAGGTACAAACGGGCCTATTAAATCTGACGTAATTTTAATTAAAGCGGATAGCGTTTCTGATTTGGCCAAGTACAAAGGCAAATTAGCTGGCAAAATTATAATGTTAGATCAGGGCACACCACTTACCAGTGGCATTAAACCAGATTTTTCTCGCTATGCCGATACCACCCTAGCTCAAATGGCAGCAGCTAAAGCCGGCGCACCTGCTAGGCAAAGACCAGCTGGCGGACCAATGG
Organism: Pedobacter fastidiosus; assembly: GCF_014306625.1. Classification (GTDB taxonomy): domain Bacteria; phylum Bacteroidota; class Bacteroidia; order Sphingobacteriales; family Sphingobacteriaceae; genus Pedobacter; species Pedobacter fastidiosus. The sequence goes on along the minus strand of NZ_JACRYL010000001.1, from coordinate 146,533 downwards.
GAGATCGAATGGCACAAATGATGAAAATGCGTGAGGTTAGAGCAGCAATCAGCACAATGTTAGTGGAAGAAAAGGTAGGTTTAATTTTAACTTATGCTCGTGGCGGACAAGGAACTTTTTTCACAAGTAATGGAGCATCTTATGCTTTAGATGCTAAACCAGTATCGCCAGAGTTAGAAGTTTCAGCCGAAGACTTTTTACACATCCAACGCTTACTCCGTGCAGGAAAAAATGTTGAGGTAGAAGCGGATATTAAAACATCATTTTATGATCAAGATCCTCAAGGTTATAATGTTATAGCAGAAATTCCTGGAACGGATAAAAAACTAAAGGACGAAGTTGTGATGATTGGTGGTCACTTTGATTCGTGGCATGCAGCAACAGGCGCTACAGATAACGCAGCTGGCTCTACCGTTATGATGGAGGCCATGAGAATTTTGAAAGCTATAGATTTTAAACCAAAACGCACCATCCGCATTGCGCTTTGGAGCTCAGAAGAACAAGGTTTATTTGGATCTAGAGGTTATGTTGCAAAACATTTCGGAGATCCTAAAACGATGGTTTTAACTCCTGATCAGAAAAAAATCTCTGCCTATTATAACTTAGATAATGGAACAGGAAAAATTCGTGGCGTTTATTTGCAGGGCAATGAAGCTGCAGGTCCGATTTTTCAAAGTTGGTTAACGCCATTTAACGATCTAGGTGCTACAACCATTACCATAAACAATACCGGTGGCACCGATCACCAAGCTTTTGATGCTGTTGGCATTCCGGGTTTCCAGTTTATTCAAGATCCTGCAGATTACAATACCCGTACCCATCATAGCAATATGGATACTTACGATAGATTGGTAGAAGATGATTTAAAACAGGCCGCAACCATTATTGCATCCTTTGTTTATAATACATCGCAACGCGAAGCACAAATTCCAAGAAAAGAATTACCTACGCCACCACCAGCGAAACCATAATTATAGAAAATTAGAAAAAACAAAAGCCTGCCATTTAGATAAGTGGCAGGCTTTATTGCGGTTGAGAGATAGAGGCGTTAAATACTAATATTTTTTAGAAGGACAGTACTCTCTTTTTAAATGCCCAAACTATTAATTGATACGAATTTTTAAGATCAAGTCTTTTTACCATATTTCTACGGTGCGTATTTACAGTGTGCTCGCTTATAAAAAGCATTTCACCAATTTCTTTACTATTGTAACCGAGAGATAGCAACTTCACAATTTCTACTTCTCTTTCACTTATAGAATTACGGTTGTCATCAATTAAAATATTGTGCACCATTTTTAATGATTTTGAATGTAAAGAATTCACCATGACCAATCGTTTTCAATATTTAATAGGATAGACAATTTGATTCTGTTAACCATAGGTAGATGTTCCTCAGTTTACAAATCAAAAGTAAATGCTGATGACATTAAACAGTAGCACAAATTGCCTTAATTAAAAAGGTGTTTTTACGGTAAAAAAATAAATTTGAGCTATTGCCAATACTTTAAATATTGACGAGGTTTATAGAAATTATCCCAAACAAATTATGAATGAAGACAAAGGTACAGGAAGCATTCCTGTAGAAGTAGCCAAACAAATGGTTGATGCATTTACTCAATACAATAAAGAACACCCGAGTGATGCTTACACTAAAGCCGTTTGGTTCCCATTAGAACAAATAGAACGCATTTACAACACTTTAAAAGAACAAAGCGCTGATGGCTTAAGGGTTTACTTTGGGCAATACACCAAAGATTGTTTAGCGGGAATGCCAGACGATTATATTGGCAGAAATACCGTTATTTTCGTTCCAACAACAAAAGCCAAAGGCTACGGGGGTGAAGTTCACGAAGATGATTTATCTATAGATCCTGAAAATAAGGGCGAACTTTGTCCAAATCAATGTGATGGTACGGCTTTATAAATAATGAGCAAAGTTTTCTCCATATTTACCATAATAGAGTTTCTGACTTTTATTATAGCGATTATCTGCCTTTTTAAAGATAAAAGTCTATTTTGGAAATTAGCCATTGCTTATATGCTGGTAACATTCTCTACAGAATTTACTGCGGTAATTATTGGGAGAATATTACATCAGCACAACGTATGGCTGTACAATATTTACATCATATTCGAAAATTGCTTTGTAAGCTTTGGCCTGTATCAGTTTTTAAAACAATATGTTAACCCCAAACCACTTATTTTGGTTGGTTCGGGGTTAATATTCTCGTCGTATTGCTTCGAAGTGTTTAGCCACGGTTTTACCGAAGTATTTTATTCTGCAACTAATAATTTATCTGCCGCAATATATGTTTTATACAGCCTCTACTACTTTTACGTACTTTTAAAAGATGATAATTTCATAAAATTAAAATATCACCCTCAGTTCTGGTGGGTTGTGGGTGTACTTTTTTACTATTTTGGAGGCACAATTATCAACCTATTCGATGATGTATTTAGGGTTAAGCTGAGCACAGGTCATTGGTTAAGATGGTATATTTACATCATCCTTAATCTTCTTTTATATAGTTTTTGGTCATATTCCTTTATATGCAGAGCCCGACAACGCAGGTTACTACCTTAATTATTTTAGCAACACTCATTTTTTTGTTGATGCCTGTATTTTTAATAATCTACATTAGGCTTTATAATCAGCATAAAAAAAATCATGTTATTGAAAAGCAAAGTATGCAACAGAAATTTGATGCGGAGATTTTAAAAACCCTTGTCGAAGTTCAAGATCAAACCATGCAGAGCATTGCTACAGAATTACATGATAATGTTGGTCAACTACTTAGCCTAACTTCGCTCACATTAAATTCCATAAATTTAGCAGATCAGGAAAAAGCTGGAAAAAAAATAGAAAATTCACTTTCACTCCTTAGTAAATCAATCAAAGAGCTCAGAGAACTTGCTAAGTTGCTTCATGGCGAACAAATTGTAGAACACGGAATTGGCCATGCAATTGATCAAGAAATAAATTGGCTAAGTAAAACAGGAGCATACGAACTTAAAGTTTCCAATGATCTTTTTGATATTCAGATTTCATCCCCAGATAAAGATTTAATTATTCTTCGCTTACTCCAGGAAATCATTAACAACATAATTAAACATGCTCAAGCTACAATTATTCAAATAGATACCTATTTTAGTGATGATAAGTTATTTCTAAAAGTAAAAGAAAATGGAATAGGCTTTGATTATGATGAAACCAAAGCAAAAAAAACAGGAATGGGCTTAAATTCCATCCATAAAAGAATCGACATGATTAACGGGAAATTAGAATTAAATTCGTCACCACAAATTGGTACAACTATATTAATCGAAATCCCTTACCCATAATTATGCAGACGCCAACCATATCCATTGCCATTGTTGATGACCACACACTTTTCCGTTCCGGATTAGCCAGCCTTTTAGAAGAATTTGACGAAATTGAAGTTGTTTTTGAAGCCACAAATGGTGCCGATCTACAAAATAAGATTACTAAAAATGAAGAGGTGAAGATTATCCTAATGGATATAAATATGCCCGTTATGGATGGTTATGTTGCAACAAAATGGGTAAAAGACAATCATCCGAAAGTTCATGTACTCGCATTAAGTATGTTCGAAGATGAAAAAGCGATTATTGGAATGCTCAAAGCAGGAGCTGTTGGCTACATGCTTAAAGAATCTACCCCATTAGATTTGCTAACAGCGATAAAAACAATTGTTGCTAAAGGTTTTTTTGTAAATGAAATGGTTTCTGGCCGACTTCTAGTAGCACTTAAAGATGGTGATACCAAACCAATGTTTACCGCAAGAGAATTATCTTTTCTCCAATTTTGCAGCAGCGATTTAACCTATAAGGAAATTGCAGATTTAATGATTGTAAGTCCTAGAACGGTAGATAATTATCGAGAATCTTTGTTTGCGAAGCTAAATATCAAATCAAGAACAGGCCTTGTTGTTTACGGGATTAAGAACAATTTGATTACCATCTAATTATTTCGATTTTAATAGAAAAATAAATGAAAATTAATTTGCATAACTAACTAATTAGTTTTAACTTTAACGTAAGGCAATATTTTTGCCCTTATCCTTATTATAAAGTTATTATGGAAATTAAAGATTTAACCAAAGCCGAAGAGCAGATTATGCAGGTACTTTGGCAATTGGAAAAAGCATTTGTTAAAGATGTAATTGATGAATTACCACTCCCAAAACCTGCCTACAACACCGTTTCGACAATTATTCGAATCCTAGAAACAAAAGGATTTATCGGACATGAAGCATTCGGGAAAGCGCACCAATACTACCCATTAATTAGTAGAGAAGAATACAAGCGCCACGCTACCGAGAAACTTTTAGGCAATTACTTCGAAAACTCAGTAGAGAGTATGTTTTCATTTTTTGTGAAAGAAGAAAAGCTTGACTTAAGTGATGTTGATGAAATCTTAAAAATGATTAACAAAATTAAACACAGACCAAGATGAGTTTTGCCCACTACCTATTACAGGTAAACTTATACTTAATAGTTTTTTATGGTTTTTACAAGTTGCTTTTAGATAAAGAAACATACTTTACGTTAAACCGTATTTATCTTGTTGCTGCTGGCGTATTATCGTTGTGTATTCCATTTATTCGTTTAGAATGGCTAACGGAGCAAAAGGCAGCACAACAGGTTTACGCATCTGTTAATTGGGATGCCGTACTGGCACAAGCAACAATTGTAACAGAAAACAGCTCTAGCTTTAGTTGGGGCAGTGTTCTAGTTTCCATTTACTGTGCAGGTATATTGTTTTTTCTGGGAAGGTTAGTGTTCAACTTATTTACGGTTAAAAAATTAATTCGAAATGCTAAATCTGGTTCAGCTTTTTCATTTTTTAGCAAGAAAATAATTGATAAAGAGCTTCCTCAAATGGATGTAATCGATATTCATGAGGAAGCTCATATTAAACAATGGCACACTTTAGATATTTTGTTTTTTGAGATTCTGGGCATTCTGACTTGGCTAAATCCCGTAATTTACCTTTATAAAAAGGCCATTAAAAATATCCATGAGTTTTTGGCAGATGAAATGGCTGCAGATTTTCAGGGCGATAAGGCAGAATATGCATTATTAATCTTGAGCAAATCTTTCGGAATCTCGCCAAATAGCTTAACAAATGGTTTTTTCGATAAATCTTTGATCAAGAAAAGAATTGTCATGCTTCATAAAGAACGTTCTAAAAAAACAGCCGTAATGAAGTATGGAATTTTTATTCCGCTATTTGCCATTTTAATTGTGTTCTCATCTGCAACAATTAGAAAGAATGAAAAATTGATTTCGCTTACTGATCAAATTCCAATGGAAAAACCCATTGAGCTGGTTCAGGAAATGGTTGCAAAGCCAGAAGCCACTCCAATTTTAGTCGATTCAGAAACTATTGTTAAAGGTGAAACTGATAATAATTGGAAAGATTTTTATCATTTTGTTTCTAAAAACGTAAACTACCCTACAGAGGCCAAAGAAAGTAATCTTCAAGGCAATACACAGATTAAGTTTACCTTAAAAAACGGTCGGGTAAATAACTTAAGTACAAGCGTAGATTTAGGCGAAGGTTGTGATGAAGAAGTAATGAAAGCGATCTTATCCTATAAGGATTTCAAAGCAATTCCTAATGGGAAATATGCAATCAAAGTTTCATTTGCCATAATTGGAGCCGAAACAAAATTAAAAAACAGTCAAATCGGATCAATTTCTGGTTATAAAGATTTAAGCAATGTTGTGGTTACCAGCTATAACGAACCTGCATATAAAATTGAAAAGGAAGATGATAAAGTTTACGATTTTGTTTCTATAGAGAAGCAACCCGAATTTCCTGGTGGAATTAAAAAGTTTTACGAATACTTGGGTAAGTCAATAATATATCCAGAAACTGCGGTCGAAAATAATGTTCAAGGAAAAGTATTTTTAAGCTTTAACGTAGAAAAAGATGGCTCCCTTACTGATATCAAAATAACTCGTGGTTTGGGAAGTGGAACAGATGAAGAAGCGATTAGAGTGCTAGCTGAAAGTCCGAAATGGTATCCTGGAATTCAAAATGGACAAGCCGTTCGGGTAAAATACAACATCAATGTAAACTTTACTTTATCAAATGATAAGGTTCAGCATTTAGATAAAGTTGCTGGAGTAAAAATACCCACAGAAGCAATTCCTGATAAAAAAGCAGTATTAAAATTTGGCGCAACGGCTTTTAATAATGCAACCCCTCCTCTAATAGTGGTCGATGGCATTAATCAAGAAAGTAAGGATGCGCTAAAATTTATCGATCCAAATTCTATTGAGTCCATCGCTGTTTTAAAAAATGAGAGCGCCACTGCGCTATTTGGTTTAAAAGCTAAAAATGGAGTGATTCTAGTAACAACCAAACAAATCAAAAGTAGTATATTCAAAAAGTTAGAAGGTAAAGAACTAACCATAGATAAGGCTTACGATCAAGGTATTAGACAAAAATTCTAACCAATTAAATTATCCTATGAGAAAATTAATTCTATTATTTGCAATATTTTTAGGCTATGCGCTGAGTAGTTTTGCCCAAAAAATAGATAGCATTAAAACGGTTAGAATTTCACTTCGAGATTCAAATCCCCTCTCGGTCAAAGATCCGCTCATTGTAATAGATGGTAATAAACAATTTATCAGGGGTTTGTCTGCCGTAAATGGCTTGGACCCTAACTCCATAGAATCCGTAACTATTTTAAAAGACAGTTCTGCCGTTGCATTATATGGTGCAGATGGTTTGGCGGGCGTAGTTATTATAAAAACTAAAGAAACGGCCGAATCAACTATCCCTAAAAATATTCCAAGTTCGAAAATTGAGGGTAAGGAAATTGGTATTGGTTTAAAAAAACAGAATCCTACAGTTTTGATCAGAAAAGACGCTAGCCACTTAATGATTTTTGGTGATTCATTGTCAAAAACTAAACTTGAACCGCTCTATATAATTGATGGAAAAGAGGTCACTAATTCTGATTTTAAAACGCTTAAGCAAGACGATATAGAATCTATTGAAGTATTGAAAGACGCATCTTCAAAATCTTTATACGGTAAAAAGGCAAGTGGTGGTGTCATAATTATCAGAACCAAAAAAGCGAAAGTCGCTCCAAAAAAGAATTAATTAAGTTAAACTTTTAATAAAAACCAATGAGAAAGCTAATGATTTTAGCCCTGCTGGGCATTGCCATGATCTTTAATTCTGCCAGTGCGCAAAATAAAGATAAAGTTTATGATTTTGTTTCTGTACAACAACAACCCGAATATCCAGGTGGGATGAAAGCTTTCTATAGCTATTTAAGCAAAAATATTACGTATCCAGAAAGTGCGAAGAAAAATAAGGAGCAGGGAAAAGTATTTTTGTCTTTCATTGTGAACAAAGATGGTTCTTTAACAGATTTACAAATTATTAGAGGATTAAGCGAATCTTTAAATCAAGAAGCGATAAGAGTACTAAAAGCTTCTCCAAAGTGGAATCCTGCGAAGCTTAATAAACAAATAGTCAGGGTTAAATACAATCTTGCTGTTAATTTTAGTCTAGGATAAAAGCTGAATGATTTAAAATTGGTTCTCGAAGCCTCAGTAAAATTACTGGGGCTTTCTTTTGGAAACAATTGTATAGCCACTAAGAATTGAAGGTTTGTATTTATATTTGAAACTTAGAATCATTAAAATGAAAAGTCTACTTTTAACCCTCGCTTCCTTTATATTATTCAACTTCGCTATACATGCGCAGGAGGCTAAAACTATTGGCAAAATACATGCGCATATCATTTTGGATGGAAAGCTTTTGCCAATTGAAACAGATACATTAAAATAGATTAAGGAATCGGAGATAGATTTTGCAACCGTTATAAAAGATACTGAACATAAAGCAATTTTTGGTGTGAATGATGAGCAAATGCTTCTAATAGTAATTACAAAGGAGAACAAAAACAAACCCGAAAATCTTGCACTAAGGGAGAAACTTTCGAAGATAAATTTTGCTACTCCAAGGTTTGCAGTAGATCCGAATTTTAAAAAACCATCCAAAGACTCCATTCCAAATGGAACATTTGATTTTGTTAGTGTTGAGAAACAACCAGAATTTCCAGGTGGCTTGAAGGCATTTTATCAATATTTGGGTCAAAATATTAAATACCCAAAAGAAGCGGCGAAAAATAAAATATATGGCAGGGTATTTCTTTCTTTCACTGTTGAAAAAAATGGAGAATTAACTGATATTAAAGTAACTAGAGGTGTAAGCAGAGATATAGATGCGGAGGCGGTGAGAGTTATTTCCGAATCTCCGAACTGGAGTCCGGGGATTCAATTTGGTGTGCCAGTAAGAGTAAGATACAACATAAACGTTAATTTTAATCTGAACTAAAACTATAATTCCAATGATCAAACCTGTAGTTATAGCTCTGTTTTTATTGTCAGGATATCAAAGTAAAACTATCCAAGATGATCAGGTATATGACATGACGGAAGTTGATCATCCTCCTGAGTTTATTGGTGGTAAAACTAAATTTTACGCTTTTCTTTTCAACAATTTTGTATCTCCAAAAGATGAGGATAGCTACATGGGGAGCATAATCTATTTATCTTTTATTATAGATAAGAATGGCAAATTAATCAACGCCAAAATTAAAAAAAGTACCCATCCCAAAATTGAGGCTGCGATCTTAAAAGCCTTAAAAAAATCTCCGAAATGGAAGCCCGGTTTAAATAATGGAATAGCGGTGAGCGTTAAGTACAGTACATTTGTTAGACTTGAGCCGTCGCCATAATCAGGTTCGTAAAAACCACAAAACCCCAGCTAAAATAGTCGGGGTTTCATGGTTTCTCTCCTGTCTCGGAAGTTTAAATTTATAAAATCTTTAAGGTATATACAAATTTTACAGAATAAAATTTCTAAATAGATAAAATTTTAATATGCCAACATAGGAATATTATCAGTTTCGCAAACTTTTATTTTGTATCAGATTTGTTATTCAATCTTTCGATTGAAAATAAAGTGCTTTCGTATGTTTTCAAAAGGTTAATTTCTCGTTAATATCCCATTAAATTGGACTGAAATTTTAATTAAAAAATATTAAATTCAGTGGGCTAAAACAAAAAAGCCCTCACTAGGTGAAGGCTCAAGAATCCAGCGATTAAACTGGATGCACAGTATATTTTTTAAACCGTTTCTTCTGAAACGAATTTTGCTGATGCGAAATCGCGGTTCATACGGGCTATGTTCTCCAAAGAAATTCCTTTAGGGCATTCTGCTTCGCAAGCACCAGTATTGGTACAGTTACCAAAACCTTCAGCATCCATTTGTGCGACCATGCTTTGTACACGACGATAACGCTCTGGCTGTCCTTGAGGTAATAGTGCCAACTGAGAGATCTTTGCAGAAACGAACAACATTGCTGATGCGTTTTTACAGGTAGCTACACAAGCACCACAACCAATACAAGCAGCAGCCTCGAAAGCAGCATCAGCCTGCATTTTTGGAATAGGCAAATTGTTTGCGTCTTGAGCATTCCCTGTATTAACAGAAATAAAACCACCTGCAGCAATAACTCTATCAAATGCAGAACGATCTACCGTTAAATCTTTAACTACCGGAAATGCAGCCGCTCTCCAAGGTTCTACCACAATGGTATCACCATCTTTAAAAGAACGCATGTGCAATTGGCAAGTAGTAACCAAATCTTTAGGTCCGTGCGGGCGGCCATTGATAAACATTGAACACATTCCGCAAATTCCTTCACGACAATCGTGATCGAATACTACGGGTTCTTCACCTTTGTTAATCAATTGCTCATTTAAAACATCGAACATCTCCAAAAAAGACATATCCGGTGAAATATCGGCCAATTTATAATCAACCAAAGCACCTGTAGTTTTATTGTTTTTTTGACGCCAAACTTTTAGCGTTAAGTTCATATTTCCTGTACTCATGATATTGAGATTTTGGACATTAGATTTGAGATGTGAGACTTGAGATGTGAGACTTGAGCATTTGGCAATCGCCTTATCTCATATCTCAAATCCATTTTCTCATATCTACCCTCTCACATCTATTTATAACTTCTTTGTGCTACTTTAATATTTTCAAACTTCAACTCTTCTTTATGAAGCTCAAAGTTTACACCTTCTTTAAATTCCCAAGCGGCTACGTATGCGTAATCCACATCATCACGTAAAGCTTCACCTTCTTCCGTTTGATACTCTTCACGGAAGTGACCGCCACAACTTTCATTACGATTTAAAGCATCAATACACATTAACTCACCTAATTCTATAAAATCGGCCACGCGACCAGCTTTTTCCAATTCGGTGTTTAACTCATCGCTAGTTCCAGGAACCCGAACATCTTTCCAGAATTCAGCACGCAAAGCTCTAATTTCTGTAATTGCTTCGTTTAAACCTTCTGCATTACGAGCCATTCCACATTTTTCCCACATAATGTGGCCCAAACGCTTATGGAAATGATCTACAGATTTGGTTCCTTTAATATTGATTAATGTATCTAAAATACCTTTTGCTTTAGCTTCAGCTTCCACAAATGCAGGGTGATCTGTAGGAATTGCCTTTACCGAAATTTCTTTTGAAAGGTAAGCTCCAATGGTGTAAGGCAGAACGAAATATCCATCGGCCAAACCTTGCATTAAAGCAGATGCACCTAAGCGGTTTGCTCCATGATCTGAGAAGTTTGCCTCGCCTGTGCAATATAATCCAGGTACTGAAGTCATTAAGTTATAATCAACCCAAAGGCCACCCATTGTATAGTGTACCGCTGGATAAATACGCATTGGTGTTTCGTAAGGATTTTCACCAGTAATCTGTGCATACATATCGAACAGGTTACCGTATTTCTCTTTGATCACGGCAGTCCCCAAACGCATACACGTTTCTTTATCTGGATTGTGAATACCAGCTTTCGAAGCTTCAATTTTACCGTAACGTTCTGTATTTGCTTTAAAATCTAAATAAACAGCAAGTTTAGAAGCACCAACCCCATAACCGGCATCGCAACGTTCTTTAGCCGCTCTCGAAGCCACATCACGAGGAACCAAGTTACCAAAAGCAGGATAGCGACGCTCTAAATAATAATCTCTTTCATCCTCAGGAATTTCTGAAGCTTTACGGTTATCATCTTTCTTTTTAGGCACCCAAATCCGACCGTCGTTACGTAATGATTCAGACATTAGCGTTAATTTTGATTGATGATCACCCGAAACTGGGATACAGGTTGGGTGAATTTGAGTGTAGCAAGGATTTGCAAAATAAGCACCTTGCTTGTGTGCCTTCCACGCTGCAGTAACATTACTTCCCATTGCATTGGTAGAAAGATAGAATACGTTTCCGTAACCACCTGTTCCTAAAACCACGGCATGACCGAAGTGACGTTCCAATTCTCCTGTAATTAAGTTACGTGCAATAATTCCACGAGCTTTACCATCGATTTTAACAACCTCCAGCATTTCGTGGCGAGTGTACATCTCTACTTTACCCATACCAATTTGGCGTTCTAAAGCAGAATATGCACCTAATAATAATTGCTGACCAGTTTGACCCGCAGCATAAAACGTACGTTGAACTTGCGTGCCTCCAAATGAACGGTTATCCAACAAGCCACCATATTCGCGAGCCAAAGGAACACCTTGAGCCACACATTGATCTATAATGTTTGCGCTTACTTCTGCTAAACGATGCACATTTGCTTCGCGAGCACGGTAATCGCCTCCTTTAATGGTATCGTAGAATAAGCGATAAGTACTATCGCCATCGTTTTGATAATTTTTTGCTGCATTAATACCTCCCTGAGCAGCGATGGAGTGCGCTCTACGTGGAGAATCCTGAAAACAAAAACATTTTACTTTATAACCCATCTCGGCTAAAGTAGCTGCTGCCGAAGCACCTGCTAAACCAGAACCTACAATAATTACTTCAATACTTCTTTTATTCGATGGATTAACCAAAGCCACTGATGACTTAAATTTTGTCCATTTATTGGTTAATTCGCCTTCCGGTATATTTGAATTAAGATCTGACATATCTTTCGTGCTTAAAATTATTTAATTAAACCAAAGTGAAAAGCAAGGGGCATTGCTGCAAAAACAATCGAAATGATAATTGAATACCAAACACCCACACTTTTGATTATACCGTTATACTTTGAATGGTTCCAGCCCATGGTTTGGAATGCTGATGCAAAACCATGTAGCAAATGATAACACAAAGAAACCATCGCTAAAAGATAAACCGCAACTCTAACAGGATCTTGAAACTTATCTCTCATTACCGCATATAAATCTTCGTGGCCGTTTGCATCTACAGAAGGAATTCCTGTAAAACGAGAAACTACCCAAAAATCTTTTAAGTGAACAACAAGAAAAATAAGCAACAATGTACCAAGTAAGCCCATTGAACGGCTATACCATTTACTGTTTGCCTTACCATCATTTACCGCATATTTAACAGGCCTAGCTTTATTGTTCTGTAATGTTAATCGTAAAGCCTGAAAAATGTGCACAAGCAATCCAAGCATTAAAATAACTTCACCAGCCCTGATAATCCAGTTGGTAGCCATAAAGTGTGCGCCGATGTTAAACGTTAAACCTTGATCATCTAAAAATATCAAAGCATTAATACCACAGTGCACAATTAAAAAGAGTACTAGGAATATACCTGTAGCACCCATAATAAATTTTTTTCCGATAGAAGAGGAAAAAGCATTTCCGAAACCACTCATTTGATTAGGATTTATATCTAAATTTCTTGCAAAAGTATTTAATTATAGCCTTAATTTATAAAGCATTATGACAAAACAGCGATAAAGTATTTATTTAGAAACATTCTAAAGCCATATTGCTAGAAACCGAAAGAATTTTGATTATTTATGCTTTCATTTAGGGGGGAAAGCGATTGCACAAGCCATCTTTCACTTAGCAAGTTTAATATTACGGCACTTTAGAAGGCGCCCAAATTATAACGCAAAACTTACGAGTAATATAAATTACTGTTATCTTGGCAGTATAAAACGATCTCAATGAAAAATTTAATTATTGCTTTGCTGAGTTTACTTTCATACACAACCATGGCTCAGGAAATCGATGCCGAGAGTTGGAAAAAAGAAGCACAAACCAATATCAGATTAGCTCCCAAATATGGAAATGCAATTAAATCTGAAGCCGAAAAAGTTGCTGACGCCGAATTAATTAAATCTTACACAGAACGTGAGGGAACCCCCAAAAAAGCTTCAGAACTGTTGGTGCAGCTAGGCTTTAGTTATTTAAATAAGGGTGATTTAAAAACCGCTATGTATCGTTTCAATCAAGCTTGGTTATTAGATCCAAAAAACGAAAATGTACAATGGGGATTTGGAGGCGTTTACTTTAGGCTCGGTGATTTTGAATCTGCAATTGAGCAGTATGATGAAGGATTAAAGATTAACCCTAAAAGTTCTGATATATTAACTGACAAGGCAACAATTTACGTTTCCAAATATGATAAAAGTGAAAGCGCTGCAGATTTAAAAATGGCTACATCTTTATTTAAACAATCCTATAAATTTGATCCTACGAACCAAAATACACTTTTTAAAATGTCTGTTTTATATTATATTACGGACGACTGCGTGAATGCAAAACGATATTTCTTAGAATGTAAAAAACTTGGTGGCAAACAAATTACGCCAGGTTATGAGGAAGCGCTATACAAAAAATGCAAGTAATTTAAATATTTACCAAGTCGTTAATTTCGTTTCTGAGCTTAAATTTTTTATTTTAGCTCATGCAAATCACAAATTCGCAAATCCCTATTCATTTTTTATCCCAAAGCTAATCATGGAAAAACCATGACTTAGATTTTTTGATTCCAAAATAAAAAAATGAGAAGATTATTTACGCGTTATCCATTTCTATTTTTAATTCTAGCAGCCGTTCTTGTTGCCAACGATATTTTGCATTTCGCCCCAGCACAGGTTAATACTGGTTTTACCCGTTGGCTTGTTCCATTAGTGCTTACTTTTTTGGGATTAGTTGGCTACGCGATGAAAAAAAATGATCAACAGAAACAAGCAAAAGCAAATCAACAATCAAGACCTTTTTAATTATGGGATTATTTAAAAATTTATTCGGCAATAAGCAACAGGATGCAACTTCAAAGCTCCCTACTCATAAAGAAGAATGGGATACTTACCTTACTAATGTAGACCATAAATTGGGCTCTATTCTACTCGATCTTGGTTTTAAATCCATTGCACCCATAAAAGATAAGGCAAGCTTAGTATGGATTTCAATTCAAATGAACAATCCAAGAGAAGATGGTTTATCCTCAACGGAAGAAAGTGATAAACTTTATGAAATTGAAGACCGTTTGGTTAATGCGCTAACTCAAAAATTCGATTGCGTTTATCCAGGTCGGTTAACTTCCAATGGCCATCGAGATTTATATTTCTATTTCAGCGATAGCTTATTGTTTGATAAAACCATTTCTGAAGTGATGGTTGCTTATCCTACTTACGAATATGATTTTGGGGTAAAGGAAGACACCAATTGGACTGCCTATTTAAATTTTTTATATCCTTTACCAAGTCAGTATCAAACCATGTTAAATAGACGGGTTTTAGAAAATTTAAGAAAAGCAGGAGATAATCATGATTTACCTAGAAAGGTTGATCATTATTTATTCTTTAAGGCTTCATCAGATCGATCTAGTTTTATCAATCAGATAGATGGTTTAGGCTTCAGTATAGAAAACCAAAGCGAAGGCTCGGAATTTGATCATTCGTTTTCCCTTCATTTAACCAAAACAGAAAAGGTTGAGTACGATACCATAAATGAAACAACCATAAAACTTGCCGAAGAAGCTCGGAATTTTAATAGCTATTATGATGGCTGGGGATGTCCGATTGAAAAGTAAATTCAAAACATTTATACAACTAAGTTTTTCGTTATATTCGTTTCAAAACTTCGAAAATGAAAAAACATCCTTACTTAGCTTTATTTGTTGTTTGTATTGTATCCTCCTGCAAGCCTGATGTTGCAAACTTTTCAGCAAAAACGAAAAATTTTGGGCAAAATGCCGTCATAGAAATATCGAACGGAAATAGCGGACAGGTTCTTAGGTTAGAAAACATTACGAATTCCAATCAGTCTTTTAAGGTCAACTATCCCGTTGTCGGTTACGCTTCTCTAAAAACTAAAGATGGCGGAAATGAAAAGTCTTATTGGATTTACTTGGACAAAGATAACTATGAGTTAACTCTTGATGCTCAAAATGGAGGCGTTTATCCTATAAAAAATTCTACATCTACTGAAGGTAAAGAACTTATTGAATTTTATAAGATATCGGATCATGTAAGTAAAGATTTAGTAGATAGTTTGGAAGTTGCGCAAAAGGAAATGGAATTTATTAATCCGGATAATGCGGAGCAAAAGGCTCGAAACTTGGATCGATGGACAGAAAAAAAGATTTTATTAAACATTGAAATTATTAAAAACTTTGCTAAAAAATACCCTGATTCTGAATTGCCAATATTATTGCTCGATAAATTGGGAAGAGTAGATATTAATCCGTTAGATTATAAATTGGTTTACGATGGCTTGAGCGAGCGGGTTAAAGAAAGCAAACAGGGAAAAAGTCTTAAACAAGAAATTGATCAATCTACTCAGATGATGGTTGGCAGTAAAATGCCAGCTATTGAAGGAGAAAATTTGAGAGGCGAGAAATTCGACGCAAAGAAAATTTTAAAAAAGGTTAATTTGTTTATCTGCTGGACTTCCTACAATACCAAAACAAGAAGAGATAATCCAGAACTAGTAAGACTTTACGAAGATTATAAAAATAAAGATGTAGAGTTTATTGGGGTATCGTACGACAAGAAAAAGGATTGGTGGCAAAATGTGATTCAGGATGACAAGCTAACTTGGCCACAATATTCAGACTTGAAAGGAGCGAAATCGCCAAATGCCAAAAATTTAAGTAATTATAGTATTCCTTATTTATTTCTAACGGATAAAACTGGGAAGGTACTTATGAATGATCTGACCTTAGATTTTCTTGAGGCCGAGATCAACAAGAATCTATAACGCCTTAAATAAATTATTTTACCCTTACAATAAGAATTTATAAATCATTAACAAAAACCTAAAAAGAATCATGGATTTAAAAAAAGTAAAATTTCGAAAGCTTGCAATGGGCCTATCAGCTGTGCTTTTGGCCGTTGTGTTTGTTACTTCTTGTGGCAAAAAAGATGATGAAAATGTTTGCATTCAATGTAGTGCAAGTGTTTCTCAAAGCTCTGGTAATGCAGGTAATGTAGTTACCAGTAATATGGAAGATTGCGGTAGTACAGCAGAAGTAAATTCGGCAGAAGCTAATTTCCGCACCCAAAATACTGGAAGCACAATTACCTGTTCAAGAAAGTAATTCGATTAAAAAAATCCATCCCTGATTCAAAAATTCTTAAAATTCATCCCACAAAAAAAGTCCCGATTTGCATCGGGACTTTTTACGATTTATGTGTTCGAGTTTTCTTAAGCTACTTTAACATTTACCGCGTTTAGGCCTTTTCTTCCTTCTTCTACGTCGTAGGTTACAGAATCATTCTCACGAATGTTGTCGATTAAGCCTGAAGCATGAACAAAGATTTCGCTATCGCCGTTTGATGGAGTGATAAATCCGAAACCTTTAGTTTCATTAAAAAATTTTACTGTTCCTTGTTGCATTATATTGTATTTAATTTCCCCAAAGGTACGGTTAAATCGCTATAAATCAATTTTTTATTTTTTTTGCTTCAATTATTGTTAAATATGTTGATTGATTGCGTTTTAAGCCCTATTTAATCGCACGATTTATTCCATCAATGCTCGAGGTATCTCCTGGTTTTATCAATAAAGCACGCTCAAAACTTGCCTTTGCCTCTGCTTTTCTGCCCGAAAATAGCATAGACCAACCCAACATGTGGTTGCCATCGTAATCAAATGGATATAAGCTTACTACTTTTGCGAAGTACTTGGATGCAGAAGCATATTGTTTTCTATTGTAAATAATTACGCCAGCCCAATAATTAGCCTGTGTATTCTGCGGGTCGAGCCTTAAAATATCATTGTACTGATCTAATACTTTATCCCAACTGCTCATTAAAGACAGTGGTTTTACCAACCCGAATTTTGCCTCAACAGCATTAGGGCGAATATTTACCGCCCGTAAATAATAGGTTTGTGATGAGGTGTAGTTCTTTGCCAAATAATACAGCCAGCCAATCCGAAGATTCAATTCGTAATTATTTTCAGCGTAAAAAGGCATTACATCACTTATTGCCTGACTGTAATTTTTCTTCCCTTCATCGTTATAACTATTTTGAAATGCTTTTTGTAAGGCAGAATTTGCCTGTGCATTTGCCTCAAACACAGAAAAGCCAATAGCAGAAAATAATAAAATACGTTTTAAAAATTCCATGTAATGCCTCCGTTAATTGAGTGTTGTAAATAATTAAATTTAAAAATATTATCTGATTTACGCTCAAATGTATAATTCAAACCTAACAGTATATGCTGTTTTAACAAAAAATAACAATTAGACACCACCTTAAACTTCGTTTTGTCGAAACCGTTGTAAATATACCTACCATCAGCCTCTGCGTAATTATATTGATTTCCAAAAGTAACGCCTTCTTCAAACCAAAGATTCCTAATCGGCTTAAAGCCAACCAACTGGTGAAAAACCAAATTCTGCTCACCGCTTACATCCATCATCGTTAACCTCGAAATGGTATATAAATTTAAATTCCCGGTGATATATTTCGTAAACTTTAAATTATACTGTCTAGTTTTTTCATCTCCAATTTGAGATAAAATAAAATCACCCTGCAAATCATCTCCAGCATCCGAATATCTTAATCCAAGCAAACCAACGTTGTTTTGATAAACCAACTGGTGAAGATTGGAACGCATATAATGATAAGCGCCAATGATGTTTATTTTTTGAAATGGAGTGTAATTCAGCTTTACATAATAGCCAGGCTGTTCGATATCATCATCACGAATGGGTTGATTAAAATAAGTAAAAGATTGCGATAACGTTAATCGGTAACCTAACCGCACATCAACAAATGCCCTAGAATAAGTAGAGTTTCCGCGTTCGTAAATATTGGTAAATTTTATTCCTGTTTCTGCACCTGCTGATAATAAACTGAATCGATTTACTTTTTTTCCTTCTACGGTTTTGTCTTCCAAACGCCGGGCTAAAAAGCCTGCATCTTCTGGCCGGTTTAAGTACACATTACATAAATAGGCGTAATACAGTGCAATTTGATTAAACCGATCTGTTTCTAAAATTTTGTTGTATTGCGTTAATGCGTCTGTAAAATTTTCTCTTACAAATGATGCATAACCAACCCGTAATCTCAGCAAAGGAAAATCATCGCCTTTGGCAATTGCATCTTTACCAAAATTGATTAATTTTTGCCATTCGGCTGAATTATAGAGCGATAGCGAAATGCTATCTGTTTTTTGAAATTCTGTTTGAGCCTTGCCAATTGTTACAAAAACAATTAAAAGTAGGGCAGTTAACTTAAGTCTGTTTCCCATTTAATTTTAACTTTTTTGTTTTTGCACAGCAGTTCTAAATCCGTAATTCCTTTATTGCTGATTTTAATTTCTGCATCAAATAACTTTTTGCTTCTTCCTAATATTTCATCGATTGCTTTAACGTTAATTTCTAATCCATCGCTTTGTAAAACTGATACATTCGAATAAACCCTTTTGATGTAAGTAAAAAATGGTGAGATTAAATCTTGCAGCCATAAATTAGGCTTAAAGCTTTCAGAATCTGTTGCATAAACATCATTTACAGCGTGTGTTGAGAAATTGATTTTATATGCACTTTGATAAAAAAGATACAAAAGCGATTGTTTACTTCCATAAAAACGCGTAAAATAAAATGAATTGAGATTATTTATGAAGTAAGCAATTGATTGATTTTCATGACAATAAAAATAATTATAGTTCAGGCTATCTGTAAAAACCTCCCAAGTTTCGTGCTTGCCATTATCACTTTTAATTTTAGCAATATAGCCTGGTTGAAAGTTAAAAGCATGTTTTAAATAAGCATTAATTTCTGGCGATTGAATGGTTTCACCTTCTTTGGGAACCTCGAAATTTTGAAGTTGATTATTTTGCTCATTCACAAAATATGCGAATGGATAAGCGAAAGTTTTAGAGCCGATATAAGGCGTTGTTTGCATCTGAAAATGAAGATGTGGTTCTGGCGAACGACCCGAATTTCCACATTGCCCAATAATTTCCCCTTGCCGTACAAAATCCCCTACTTTAACTTTAACAGAATTCTTTTTTAGATGCGAAACTTTTGAATACAAATCTTCCGCGTGTTTAATTACGACCGTATTTCCCCAATTTTGCTGAAGATTAACTTGGCCAATCACATTATCATCAATATGATTAATTACTTCCTCTACAACACCATCAGCAACGGCTAAAATGGGTTTGTTAAAACAATAATAATCTTCTGGTTTAATTCCGGGCAATTGATAGGTTTTATTGTCCAAATCCTTCAATACAAAATCCAATGCCTCGCTCCATTCTCCTTGGTGGGTAATTGCACCTTCATACCCTTGAGAAACTGTCCATGCGCCCATAAAAGGCAATCCTAACCTTAAGTACCTAAAATCTTTTAACCTTTCCTGTCCATTTAAAAACTGATATAAATTGGTTTCTGGCGAATAATTCTGAAGCGCTGTAAGTTGCAGTTTTCCGGGCTTTTTTCTGAGCATAAAGAAATACAAAAGCCCGATGGTTACAAAACAAAATGGTATCGAAAAAACTGGCAAATTGTATAAACCGAGAAGCTTAGAAAAGCCGTTAACCAATAAGAATGTAAACGGAATAGCCACTATAGCCCATAAATATGAGCGCCAAGATGGGATGAGAAAAAATCCGCCAATGGCACAACTCACCATCATAAAATTTGCACCTAAATGGTAGTTACTTATGCCTTCGGGATAAGTTCCGGTGAGGTGGTTTATAATACAGGCTACTATGAAGCCAATAACTAACAAACTGAACCCGATGCGGGAATGGATGAAAAAACCTATACTGATTAATATGCCCGCAAGAATGCTATTTTGAAACAACACTGCACTTACCGATCTAAAAAACAAAGCCACGTAAGGCGACATATTTAAATCATCGAAAAACTTGCAGAGCTGACTAAAATGAGATGAGCCATTGGTGTTTAATTCGAAAATAACATAACTACTTTTCTGCATTAAACCCATACCGGCGTAACCATTTACGGCAACTAGAACAAGCCAAAAAGTAATGATAAATGGAACCGATAAAGTTGGCAAGGCATATTTTCCTAAAAGTGCTTTAATGTTTACGCTGAGCATAATACACAGAAGCGTTGAGGCAAAAAGCCAAAACCAAAATGCATAATTGAAGTTATAGAATGTTCCAAAACCGATGCCCAAAAGCAATGAATTAAAACTGTACAATCCTAATTTGATCTCTTCTCTATCAAACCCCAAAATGGTAACCAACGCAATTGAAAATATAACGCAGATTAATCCACTAATTCCAGCGGTTAAACTAAACATAGAAACTACAAACAATAGCGCACCCAAGATTTTGTTTTGAGAAAAAAACAAAATTGCGTAGCTATTTAAGCCCGCATGTAGGTAATATTGAATGTGTTTTTTCAAGTAATTATGATTTCAAATGTTTGGGTATTTCTTCCATCATCTCTAAATATTCTAGTGTTTCTGGTTTTCTAATTTGATGACTTTGACCATTCTGATCTATTAAAACAACTGCTGGCCTCATGTTAATAAATTGCATCCATTGGGTCATGTTATAAGCCCCAACTTTATGTACCACCACTTGGTCGCCGGTTTCTAAAAGTGGGAGATTTATGCTTTCTCTAACCACATCAATATTCATACATAGTGGGCCAAATAAAACGGTTTCCTCGGTGTATTGCGAGCTTTCTTGTGCCGGACTTATTTTATGATCATACCAATTTGAAGTGAACAAAATGTTGATTCCAAAGTCCATTATTGTTGCTCGTCTTCCGTCACTTAATCTTTTGTTGGCAATTACGCTACCGAATAAATAGCCTGCATCATCTATTAAAACACGACCGCTTTCTAAAATTAAAAGAGGCAATTCATCTGGCGTAAAACCGAAATTAAGGATAGTGTTCGTAATCGCTTCTGCAAAATCTTCTACAGATGGAACGGTATCTACACCAGGGAGATAGGCTCCTTTTAAAGTATTAGTTGATGGGAAACCACCACCCAAATCTAGGTATTGAATTGGATTTTGAAGTTCAACTTTGCAACGTTTAGCCAAAGTACAAAGTTTTGTAGAAGCTATAGAATAGGCTGACGTAGAAAGCATAAATGTACCTATATGACAATGTAGACCAACTAATTCGAGGTTTATTGTTGAGGTAATTTTATTTATGGCGGTCCAAGCCTGACCGTTTTCGTAATTAAAACCAAATCTATCCCAAATCGGATAGACACCTGTATCAAAATTTACTCTGATGGCTACTTTAGCTTTTTTGTTTAAATTATCACAAATGCATATTAAAAGATAAAGCTCATCAAAATGATCAATATGGATGAGTGAATGATTTTCGATTGCTAAGATTAAGTCTGCTTCTTTTTTATCTGGTCCGTTGAAGATAATTTGATTTCCAGAAACGCCATTTCCAAGTGCCTTATGATATTCAAAACCAGAAACCACCTCTGCCCAACTTCCTTCTTGATGAAAGATTTTGCAAACGGCATTTAGATAATTGGTTTTATAACTCCAAGCAAACTGAACTTTTGGATATCTTGTTTTAAACGAACGAACAGCGGATTGATAATTTCTCCTAATCTGCTTTTCAGACAATACAAAAACGGGCGAACCGTATTGTTCAACCAAACTCTTAACCGTAACACCTTCAATCTCTTTAACAGGATCAAAATCCGTACGCGTACCAAACTTGTTCATCAGTCCGGTATTCATTTTTTTGATTGTTGGCCGTTCGTATTTTTGTTTCATAAGCACCTCCCAACCCTCCCCAAAGGAGAGGGCTTTTGGATTTCTAATTTATTTTTTTTGTATCAAGACAACTGTCGTTTAACCACAGATTTTAAAGACCTGACCTATCGTCTATAAAGAGATAACCATTCTTATATTTTCTTAAATGCCTTCCATGGTTAAACTAAATCTTATCTGTGTTCATCCTTTTTATCTGTGGTTAATTAATTTAAAGTTCCCCAAAAGCAGAAAACTTCTGAAATTCTTCTACATCTACCACATTATCCCAAGCATAGCGAACAAACATTTTGCCTGTTTTGTAAGTGGAAAAACTATCAATTGGGTTTCCTAAGGCTAAATCTACGAGCGCCTTTGGCTGATTTTGACCAGAAGCAACTGTTAAATAAATCCATGCCGGAAAACGCGGATTTACTTCCATAATGTATAAATCGCCATTATCTTCTTTCATAATTTCCAACTCAAAGCCACCTTTCCAGTTTGTTGCTTTAGCGAAATCTTTAGCAAGTGCAATCAGTTTTTCATCTTCAATAGTAATTCCTGCCCAAGCTTTACCTTTTTCTGTGATGTACATTTTCCGCATTGGGATTACGCTAATTGCATCGCCCATTCCATCTCCCAAACCTGCAATATTAATTTCGGTTCCCTTTATAAATTTTTGGATGATGATTGGCAAGCCCCATTTCGCATGCAACTTGTGAAAAGCCTTGTGCGCATCCGAAGCATTTTGAACTACATATGCATCATAAAATTTTCCCTTTACCAATAAAGGATAACCAAACTTCTCTGCCGGAACATCAATTTCTGATGATTTGAAAATCACTTCATCAGCAGGCACCTTAAAATTATTCTTATCGCCAAAGGCTTTTAAATTTACTTTGTCTCTTTCTTCTAACTGTTTGTGAGAAGGTAAAAATGTTTTAATTCCAATGGATAATAATTCTTTTTCTATCTTAATAAAATTGTGAAGTTCCGCATCAAAATTCGGAATCAATACGTCAATATTCTCCTTTTCCTGAATGTAGCTTAACCTTTCTAACAAAGCTTTAACCCCAGCCGAAGGATATGGAATTTGGTACGTTTTATCTATGTGATCTTTTAAATAAATTGCGGGCTCCAATGTTTCGTAAGCTAAGCCGATAATTTTCAAATCACTCCCAAAACCATCACGCAAAGCTCTAATTACCGCCAATCCAGGGCCTGGATTATCGTTCGCATTTAAGCCTGTAACAGCTATGGTTAATGCTTTAGAGTCTTTTTTATTTTGGGAAACGTACATGATTAGTTTTAATTTTTGCCTTACAAGTCTAAGAGATTTGCTTCTTTTAATTGCAACATATAATCGTCCCAATCTCGTTCCAACTGACTAGGCTCTACTTCGTATTTATCTATAATGCGTTTTTTAATTTCTTGTTCAGATTCAGCCAGTTTCATATAAGCCAAAATCTCGGCTGCAATGCCATTACTAGTAAAAGAATCGCCGGTTGCTGGATTGAAAATAAATCCATTTTCGCTTGTCGCTATATTCGATTTTAGTTTCATAACCTATTAAATATTTCCTTTTTGTTGATTAATAAAATCGGCATAAGCATCGCCAACTGGCAACTCAGAATTAGCCAATTTAACTTTCCTGTTATGGATAGATTTTATTTTATTCAATGCCACAATATAACTTCTATGAATTCTTGTAAACTGATCTGCAGGAAGTTTTTCTAGCACCTTTTTCATTGTCATTAAGGTTAGCGTTGGTCTGTCACTTGTGCTTAAATAAATTTTAAGGTAATCGCCCATGCTTTCAATATATTCAATATCGCGAAGCAAAATTTTAATCATTTTATACTCAGAATACACATAAATACTTTCATCGTTTGTGCTTTCCTGAGTTGAGTTTTTGTATTTATGAAAGTCTATGGCTTTTTCTACCGCTGCGGTAAAACGCGTAAAATCAATCGGTTTTAATAGATAATCGATGGCCTGTAGTTCGTAACTTTCGAAGGCATAATTCCGGTAAGCTGTTGTAAAAATAATCATCGGGCTATTTACCAAACTGCGAACCAGCTCAACACCAGTAATATCTGGCATATTAACATCTACAAAAAGTAAATCAACAGCATTCTGTTTTAAATATTCGGCACCAGAAAGTGCATCCTCAAAAACCTGTACCAGCTGCAGTCCTGGAAACCTAGCTACATAGGTTTTTATAAGTTCGAGCGCCAAAGGCTCATCATCAATAGCTACACATTTTAAAGCCATAATTTAATTTAAAAGCGTTAGCAATTTACACACAAATTAACCGAAAACATTTCATCGGCGTTATTGATACTGAGCTGATGGCGCTTAGGATATAAATGTTCTAAACGTTGCCTCGTATTGGCAATACCTATTCCACTGCGCTCTAAGTTAGATTTGTATGGATATATTTTGTTCTGGCAAGAGAAATCAACTTTATTGTTTTCAATACTTAGATTAATATTTATAACCGTTTTTTCTTTTTTGGTAACCCCATATTTGAAGGCGTTTTCAATAAAAGTCATGAAAATTAATGGTGCAATTTTTTTTCCATCGGGTTTCCCCTGAACATTAAAATTTAGCTCTGCATCGGCACCCAATCTCAATCTTTGCAATTCGATATAATCTCTCACACAATCAATTTCATCCTTCAACATTACAAAATCTTGGGTAACATCATCCGTAACATATCGCATAATGTTCGAGAGCTTCATTATACTTTCGGATGTATGTTCGCTATTGATTACAGATTGGGTATAGATATTATTAAGTGTATTGAAAAGAAAATGAGGATTAATTTGCGCCTTCAAAAAAGAAAGTTCTGCCGTGGCTTTCTCCGCTTCTGCTTTAACGACTTTAGATTCTGCATTTTGCCAACGCTGAACGGTACTCGTAGCAATGCTCAGCCCCATAATCATCATAAAAATAAAAAGACTGATGACATCGATATTTTCAGATTGGTGAAGATCCAAAATTCCTTTTTGTTTTTTAAGGTTTGGGTCTTGCATCCGAAGATCCTGATTGGGCAAGGGTCCAAATGGCATTGTAATATTTGGGCCAACTGTAGTGTCTTTCCCTGGCTGTAATGATTGATTTAGCCCTTTTGGCTGACCATCTTGAAAGCCTTTCATTGCTGCCATTACACTTTTATTATGCCCAAGTAAATTATCATAAGGCTGGGAATAATAAACAAAGCTGAAGAGTCCCAAAACAACCGCTGTGTATATGAAATAACGCTTTTTAAACATCAGCTTCGGCACTAAAACCAAAGCATTAAAGTAGAACATCACCATGTAAGTAAGGCAAAAAAGCCAGTAATATGGTGATGCTAGCAACAAAAAACTACTCTGACCAGATTGCTCGTTATTAATAAACAGAAGTGGAAAAGTTAGAAATAAAAGCCAACCTGCTGCATGAATAATGAAAGTTGGGGTTTTAAAGCGTTGCATGCTACAAATTAATGATATTTTTTCCGGCTATTTGGTAAGATGTTTTTTGGAATTTGAACTAGCTGTAAACCAGTTCTCTTTTTTTCTCATAGTTTACAACAATATCATTATTCATTTTTACGATGAAAGTTTCATTATTGTTGTTTCTTGCATCGTAACTTAAAATCAGCAAATCGCCTACAATTTCATGTAAAACCAACTTCGGACTTGTATATGTAATCGAAACTACGTGACCAGCTTTGTTTAATAAATCTGAAGCGTATATATTTAATTCAGCAAAATCAAACAAGATAGAATTTCCTTCCTCATCATTAAGAATTGGCATTTGGTTTTCTAAGCCTTCGATGGTATTCATTACTATATAATTCAATTTCTGATGCAGAGCATTCGCTCTTTCATTTGCCTGAACCATCTCTGCAAAAGTATTTAAACTGTGGTTTAAACTATAAATTTTAGATTTCTTTTGAAATTCCTTATATGTATCGTGATAGATTCTTCTTTCAAAATCGTTTTTACACATAAAATTGAAATACTGTTTTGAGCTAAGGTTAATGTACGCTAATGCCATAATGTTGGTGTTAGTTGCTTATTCAAATATGAACACTTATTAAATATTAAATTATAGAGTATCGGTAAACACTGATTATCAATCGGTAAATAGCGAAACTAAAGCTTGATTATGAAAAATAGATGAACTTGTAAAACAGGATAGAGTGGCTTTTATTAAAACAGTTTAAAATGTGCATGGTAATAATTAATAAAATAATGTTTAGCAAAATTTTATGTATGGAAAGCCAATGTAAAAACGCTTTGAATAGAACTTTATTGGATTGGCCCTAATTCTCAGCCAACGGTTAAGCCATTCATTGAAATTAATTGTCAAAAAAAAATGCCCCCGAAAATTCGAGAGCATTTTTAAAACTTTTACTATTTTAACTACTGAACTGGGAAGTTGAAATTATAAGTTCCTTGTTCATCTACACCAGCAATTCTGATGATGTTATTTTTGGTTTGAGGCAATGCTTTTTGTACATCAGCTACGCTGTTTACACTTAGGCCATTTACCTTTGTAATGATTAGTCCTTTCGGAATTCCATAACTATCAAATGCTTTACCTTCGGCTACGCCTGTAACCACAACACCGTTTGCAATGCCAAATTTAGATTTTTGAGCTGCAGAAACTGGAGCAAACGTTGCACCCAGTTTAGAAATCTCAGCGCCTTTAGCTGTATTATTTTTAGCAACTACACCTACACTGGCTTCACCTTTTAAGGTTACAGTGTAATCTTTTAAAGCACCATCTCTTAGAACGGTTAATCTAACTTTATCGCCAGGATTTAACCGGCCAACTTTCTCTTGCAAATCTGGAGAATCGTAAATAATAGCACCATCAACTTTTTTGATAATATCACCAGATTTTAATCCAGCAGCTTCAGCGCCACCACCTGCAACAACATCATTTACATATAATCCATTAATTTCGCTTGTTTTAATTTCTTCTGGATTATCAGCACTCAAAGGCACAAAGTTTACACCTATGTAACCTCTTTTAACCGATCCATATTTCATGAAATCATCAACAATTTTTCTTGCCAAGTTAACTGGAATTGCAAAACCATAACCTTGATTGTAGCCACTTTGTGATGCGATTGCAGAATTAATACCCACTAATTCGCCATTTGCATTAACCAATGCACCACCACTATTTCCTGGGTTAATCGCTGCATCGGTTTGAATAAAAGCTTCTATACTAGAATTTACAGGTTGTTGAGGCCTTTTGCCGGTACGGCGATATTCTTCGTATTCCTCTTCTGTTAACTGATTGCCTTGTTGTTGCTCGCGACCAATAATACCAATGCTACGAGATTTTGCACTCACAATCCCCGCAGTAACTGTAGTATTTAAATCCAATGGATAACCAACTGCCAAAACCCATTCACCTACCTGTACGTTATCTGAGTTGCCCATTTTAACTACCGGTAAACCTGTCGCATTAACCTTAATCAAAGCTAAATCCGTATTTGGATCGCGACCGATAACTTTCGCTTCAACTTTACGTCTATCTGTTAAAATTACCTCAACTTTCTCGGCATTTTCAACCACGTGATTGTTAGTAACGATGTAACCATCCTGACTGATAATTACACCAGAACCAGATGCGGCTCTAGGCTGGCGTTGTGCCTGACGACCGCCACCACCGAAAAAATCGTCGAACATATCAAACGGAGATGAGCCGCCTTGCCCTTTGCCTGATGCTGCATAAGTTGTTTTAATGTGTACTACTCCTGGTGCAACCGCTGCTGCAGCCTGAGTAAAATCTGCTTCACCTGCTGATGAAACTTTTAATGGATTGTTAGCGAAATACAATTGTTGTTTTTCAGAAATTGTACCTCCTAATTGGTTACGCTCAATAAGTTTGTAACCCCCAATGGCTGCTGCACCACCTATAAATGCAGCCAAAACTGTGATTCCTAATATTTTTTTCATTTGTTAATTATTTGTTTTTTAATAAAGGTCGCGAGAGCATTGCGTTCGTCTTTGATTTAAGCAGAATGCCCCAGCAGTTTTTATCTGCTTAAATTTCTTTCGTTAGTTTATTCAAATTTAATACCATATAAACGATATTTGTATAACTAAAGCACTTGGTTTTGTGTTAAAAAATGTTAAATCAAAAAACTGTTAACTTTGGTTGCTTTCTACAATTCAAATATTGCATTTAAAAATGAAGCTTTCATGAAAATTAATTTCTTTAAATATCAAGGCGCAGGAAACGATTTTATTTTGGTAGACCATACTATGAGTCCGTTAAAAGAAGTTGATAATGAACTAATTGAGCAACTTTGCCACAGAAGATTTGGTGTTGGGGCAGATGGATTAATGTTCGTTACCAAGCATGATAAGTATGATTTTGAGATGCATTATTTTAATGCCGATGGCAAGCTGGGCAGTATGTGCGGTAACGGCGGTCGCTGTATTGTTGCCTTTGCTAAACAGCTGGGAATCATAGATAAAGAAACTAACTTTTTGGCAGTTGATGGCCCACATTATGCCAGAATTTCAGAAAATGGCGAATGGATTGACTTACAGATGATTGACGTAGACACCATAACCAACGATGGCAATGCCTTTGTGCTGAACACAGGCTCTCCTCATTATGTAACTTTACAGAAAGATTTAAAAGATTTCGATGTTTACCACGCAGGAAAAAGCATCCGTTATAACCAAACTTACAATGCAAAAGGCATCAATGTAAATTTTGTTGAAGATAAGGGCGATCATTTGTTTGTGCGCACCTACGAACGTGGCGTTGAAGATGAAACCTACGCCTGCGGAACCGGAGTTACCGCGGTAGCGATGGCTGTGGCAAAACATAAAAATCAAACAGGCCATGTTAAAACCGATATTAAAGTTTTAGGTGGCGATATTAAAATCGAATTTGATTACGACGGCGAGAAATTTACCAATGTGTTTTTATGCGGTCCGGCGAAATTGGTATTTGAAGGCGAAGTGGGATAAGGATATTTTTATTTCAATCTATCGGTTGGTGTATCCACCGACCGAAACCTTAGGCCTTTTATCGCTTCTCACAAATAAATATCTATCGGCTGAAGCACGACGGCAATGAATATACAGAATGTTTAACCAACTAGTTTTTACGATTCATCTATCGGTTGGTGTCTCCACCGACCGAAACCTGAGGCCTTTTACCGCTTCTCACAAATAAATATCCGTCGGCTGAAGCACGACGGCAATGAATAGGCAGAATTTTTAACCAACTAGTTTTTACGATTCATCTATCGGTTGGTGTCTCCACCGACCGAAATCCAAGTAAAGCAATAGCTGTTAAAGAAAGTATCTACATCAAAGCACCTACATGCTTCGTTAGCGCCACAAAATCTGCAACGGTTAACTGCTCAGCTCTTTTTTCAAAATAAATATGATCATCCATTTTATCGCGAGGCATAACCGCAGATAAAGCATTACGTAAGGTTTTTCTTCTTTGATTAAAACCTGCTTTAACAACTCGCCAAAATAATTTCTCGTCACAATCCAGTTGCTCAACCTCATTTCTAGTTAAGCGAATTACAGCAGAATTTACTTTTGGTGGTGGATTAAAAGTTCCAGGCTTAACGGTAAATAGATATTCAATTTTATAATAAGCCTGAAGAAAAACACTTAAAATACCATATTCCTTGGTTCCTGATGGCGATGCACAACGTTGGGCAACCTCCTTTTGAAACATACCCACCATTTCTACCACATTATTGCGATTATCTAAAATCTTAAATAAAATCTGAGAAGAAATGTTGTAGGGAAAATTCCCAATAATGGCAAACTTGCCTGGGAAAATGGCGTCGAAATCTAATTTTAAAAAGTCGCCATTAATTAAGCGATCGCCGAGCTGAGGATATTTCTCCTTTAGAAAATGAAAAGATTCAGTATCAATATCTATTAAATAAGTTTCTAGATCTTCGCGTTGCAACAAAAAATCAGACAGAATTCCCATTCCGGGCCCAACCTCTAAAACCTGATTGTACTTATCGGTACTTACCAAACTTTCTACAATGCGGTTGGCAATGCCCTTATCGGTTAAAAAATGCTGACCTAAATGTTTTTTCGCTTTTACTAAACTCATACCCCAACCCCTAAAGGGGCTTTAAAATTTAAAATAATTACCTCAAAGATAGGCTTAATATTCCTTTGCGAATAACTTCGTGTTCTTTGCGGTTTCATTTTTTTTAAAGTCTTTAAACGAAAATCAGTAATTTGCGCTAAAATTTTCCAGTAATTATGAGCGATAAACTTAAAATTGGCATTAGCATAGGCGACGTAAACGGCATAGGTTTAGAGGTAATTATCAAAACGTTATCCAATCCTGCTATTTTAAATTATTGTACACCAATTGTTTACGGTCATACTAAGGTTTCATCCTTTCATAGAAAAGCAAATAACCTTGGCGATTTTAGCTTCCACGTAATCAATCATGCCAACCAAGCTCAGGTTAAAAAAGCAAACATGATTAATTGCTGGGAAGAAGATGTAAAAATAGAACTTGGTCAGGTAACTGAAACTGGCGGAAAATATGCACTTTTATCGTTAGAAAGAGCAACAGCAGATCTGGTTAATGGCGATATTGATGCCTTAGTTACAGCGCCGATCAACAAACACAACATTCAATCAGAAACTTTTAAATTCCCTGGTCATACCGAATATTTACAAGAAAAAAGTGGAAGTAAAGATGTGCTGATGTTTTTAATCAGCGAAAATTTACGCGTTGGTGTTGTTACCGGACATATTCCTGTTAAAGACGTTCCAACTTCTATCACGAAAGAGAAAATATTAAGCAAGTTAAAACTGATTAACGAAAGCTTGAAAAAAGATTTTTGGATCGAGAAACCAAAAATCGCTGTTTTGGGCTTAAATCCTCACGCAAGTGATAACGGATTATTAGGCGCAGAAGAAGCAGAAATCATCACTCCAGCCATTCAAGAAGCTTACGATAAAGGTATAGTTTGTTTTGGTCCATATCCTGCCGATGGTTTTTTTGGCAATGGCAGTTACAAGCAGTTCGATGCAGTTTTAGCCATGTATCACGATCAGGGTTTAATCCCTTTCAAAACATTGGCCTTCCATAATGGCGTTAACTATACCGCTGGTTTAAACTTCGTACGCACTTCTCCAGATCATGGAACTGGTTACGATATTGCAGGTAAAGATTTGGCCGATTCTACTTCGTTCACCGAAGCCTTATTTTCGGCCATCCACATTGTAAAAAACCGTAGAGAGCAAGAAGAACTGTTAAGCAACCAATTACGCGGTGGCGGAAAAGTTGTAGAAACCCAGTTCGATATTAAAGATGATGCTTCGTAAAAACCAAAGCTAAATCTTAGTTATAGCTTACCCATTTTATTTTTTGTAAAGCAAGGCTTGGTATTCCATCGGTTACCGAAGCCCTGCTTTCCCTACAAGCCCAATAAAAAATTGGGGCTTTTCGTCCAATCAGGTTTAATTTAGCTAAAACAGTGCAATAAACCTTGGTATAGCGAAGTGTAAAATATATTTCAACAAATTGGAGTAAGATTATTATCTTCGTTGTTCATTCCCTATTCCGCTTCGCGGAAACATCCTAAAACTTAACTTACATTGCTTTTAGCTATCGTTGATAGACAAAAGATAACTTTAAAGGAGCTTGCTTTACCTTGAAATTACTTCATGTATTGAAGTTCAATCCGGAATAGAATGAAAAAAACATCTTTAATAACATCGTTGCTCTTAATTTTAAGCCTTATTGGTTGCAATAATTCAGATCAAGAGATTAAGACAGTTGTAGAAAGTTTTTATAAAAACTATACATCAGACCATCATCAAGCTAAAAAATCTTTTTTAAGCTCAGATTTATCAAGCTTGATGAATCAAGCAATTGCTAAAGAAAAAATCAGCGAGGAGTTGGTCATAAAAAGCGCACACCCAACCGATAAGCCAGATTTAATTGAGGGCGATATTTTCTCGAGCCTTTATGAAGGTCCGACGTCAGTTTCGGTAGGAAAAATAAAAACAGATGGCGACACCGCAGTTGCTACAGCAAATTTTAAAAACGCTACTTATAAAACTTCATGGCAAGATGAAATCCGTCTCGTGAAGGAAAAAACTTGGAAAATTGATAATGTAATTTACAAAGGAGAATCACCAACCAATTTGGATACTAAAAAATTTCTGCACGATTTTATCAAAGGAGAATAAAGTATCAAAGGTGTTTTTTGCATTTAAAATTCAGGATCTTAATTTTTGAAAATCTAGTATATTGGCATCCCAATTAGGTCAATAGAAATGAAAACTCATTCCACATTAAAATTTATCCTACCAATTATTGTGGTTTCGCAGTTTCTCTGCACTTCTTTATGGTTTGCCGGAAATGCAGTTTTGGGCGACATTGCTAAAAATTACCATCACGAAACCAATCTCTTAGCCAATTTAACCAGCATGGTTCAATTTGGCTTTATTGCCGGAACGCTGATTTTTGCCGTTTTTGCAATATCAGATTATTTCTCACCATCAAAAGTATTTGTTATTTGTGCGCTCATTGCCTCAGTATTTAATCTGGGAATTTGTTTAAGAAACATTCCAATTGAATTTTTAATGAGTTTTCGTTTTTTAACAGGGTTTATGCTAGCCGGAATTTATCCCGTAGGTATGAAAATCGCTTCAGATTATTATAAAGAAGGGCTAGGGAAATCGCTAGGCTTTTTAGTTGGCGCATTAGTTTTAGGAACAGCCTTTCCCCACCTAATTAAAAGCTTTAGTTTAAGTTTTCCGTGGCAATATGTAATTTATGCAACATCGTTTCTTACAGCAATTGGCGGCTTAATACTTTTTGTTTTTATACCAGATGGGCCTTTTCGCAAAGCAGGTCAAAAAGTAAATTTTGCCGACTTTATTTTAGGCTTCAAAAACCAACAATTTCGAGCTATTGCATTTGGTTATTTTGGCCATATGTGGGAATTATATGCCTTTTGGGCTTTTCTTCCACTAGTACTAAATTTTTACAAGTCAAACAACCATCTAAACTTCAACATATCACTGCTCAGTTTTTTAGTTATTGGAGTAGGTAGTTTAGGCTGTGCTTTTGGTGGCCTATTATCTCAGCATTTTGGTGCTAAAAGAACTGCTACAATTGCCCTTTCCATTTCTGGCTTATGTTGTTTGCTTTCCCCTATTTTGTTAACAAGTTCCATGCCCTTGCTATTAATTTTTTTCTTTATTTGGGGACTAACAGCAACAGCCGATTCCCCATTATTTTCCTCGCTTATAGCAAAATATTCATCTGCAGAAACTAGAGGAACCTCCTTAACAATCGTAAATTGTATCGGCTTTGCGATTACTATTATTAGCATTCAACTCCTTAATGTTTTATCAAAACAAATTAATAGTAGATATCTTTATGTGGTATTGGCGATTGGCCCATTGCTGGGACTTTTGGCATTGATTAAAAAATCTAAATAAAAAAAACTCATAAAATGAATTCAATTTCCCCAATTATAAAGCCCAAAGATTTAATCGAATTAAACCTTTCTGAAGAAATCGTTATTATTGATGCTAGTGCAGGATCAAAAGCGAGATATGATGAAAAACATTTAGAAGGTGCACTTTTTGCAGATGTAAATAGTGATTTAGCAAATATTGAAGATTTCGCCAATGGAGGCAGGCATCCTTTACCAACTTTTGATCAGTTCGCAAAGGTTTTACAGAAGTTTGGAATTTCAGAAAATAGCCATGTTATTGTTTACGATGATAAAAACGGTGGAAACGCAGCCGCTAGATTATGGTGGATGTTGAGAGCCATCGCTCATAAAAAAGTTCAGGTAATAGATGGAGGTTTCGATGCTGCAGTTAAAGCGGGTTTCCCACTAAGCGATAAAATTGAAGTTTCAAAAACTGTTGAGCCATACAAAATAACAGCTTGGAATTTACCTGTTTCCAATATTGATGAAGTAGAAAAAGTTGCCAAAACGGGAGATTATATTGTGATTGATGTACGAGATGCAAACCGGTTTGCGGGTTTAACTGAGCCCATTGATCTTATTGCAGGGCACATCCCTGGCGCAATAAACATTCCTTTCACTGAAAATTTAGACAATGAGGGTTCTTTTCTGGCTCCAAATGTTTTAAAGGAAAAATATTTGAAAGCTTTAGCGGATGTGAATTCAGGAAATATTATTGTGCATTGCGGATCTGGGATTACAGCTTGTCATACACTTTTGGCGATGGATTACTCGGGATTACCAATTCCTAAACTTTACGTAGGATCGTGGAGCGAATGGAGTAGAAATAACAAGGAAATGGTTTTGGCAGAGTAATCAATTCAA
>NZ_JACRYL010000001.1:0-111916 GCF_014306625.1 Pedobacter fastidiosus | reverse complement strand
TTTAAAGTCGTCCTTTCGACCGAAGTGGAGAAATCTTTGTAAGCAGCCATTTCTTTTTAATGAATTGCGACTTATAGTGCTTGTTTTAATTGTAGATAACTGTACAAGATGCAAAGCCCTCTCAATTAGATGTTTTTTTAAAGTCGTCCTTTCGACCGAAGCGGAGAAATCTTTGTAAGCAGCCATTTCTTTTTAATGAATAGCGACTTATTGCGCTTGTTTTAATTGTAGATAACTGAACTGGATGCAAAACCCTCTCAATTAGATTTTTTTTTAAAGTCGTCCCTTCGACCGAAGCGGAGAAATCTTTGTAAGCAGCCATTTCTTTTTAATGAATTGGGACTTATTGCGCTTGTTTTAATTGTAGATAACTGAACTGGATGCAAAACCTTCTCAATTAAAAATACCTAAACCAATTTTAAAAAAATTAAGTTTTAAGCCAGTAATCACAAATACCAAAAATTCTAAGTCAACAATTTTTAAAAAACATTTTTAATCTAATTATTTTATCCCTACATTTGCAGGCTAAAATTTTACAGTACTTTGAACCCACTAAAACAATTTTCATTACCGTTTACCGGATTAAAATTGGGCATCCATCAGTTTGAATATGAGCTAGATGACACCTTTTTTAATGCTTTTGAGTACTCGTTAATTAAAAGTGGGAATTTAAAGGTAGACTTGGAACTTGAGAAACAAGAGACCATGATGCTCTTAAAATTTAAAGTAATTGGAACAGTAAATTTAGATTGCGATAAATGCTTATCTGAATTTCCATTACCAATAAATTTGTACGAAAGACAGATTGTAAAGTTTGCAGAAGCTGAGCTAGAAAGTGATGATGATGAAATTATCTCACTAAGCCGTAAAGAAACTGCAATTGATATATCGGTGCCATTATACGAAATGATTAACGTAGCGGTGCCTTATATTAAAAACTGTGAGCAAGCCGGGAAGGACTGTGATCAGGAAATGATTGATCGATTAGAAAAATTATCTATCGACAAACAGCACGAAGAAAATGAACAAAATAGCGACCCACGTTGGGAAGCACTTAATAAGTTAAAAAAATAATTAGATTATACACCAATGGCACATCCAAAACGGAAAATCTCGAAACAGAGAAAAAATAAAAGAAGAACACACTATAAAGCTGTGACTCCTTCTTTCGCAACATGCTCGGCAACAGGTGCTATCCACGTACCTCACCGTGCTTACAACGTTGATGGTAACCTATACTATAACGGTAAATTGGTTATCGAAAATACTCAAATCGGGTAATTTTCTTAAAAAATTGTTTGTGTTTTCAGCGGCTTTAGTCATACCTTAGTCAACTGAAAAATTCAGGATTACACCTGAACTAACACAAACAGATTTTTTCTATGAAAATAGGCCTCGACATAATGGGCGGAGACTATGCTCCCAAAGCAATTGTTTTGGGAGCAATAGCAGCTCATCAATCGCTAAACGCTGGTGAACATTTAGTTCTTATTGGCGATACCGAACAGATTAAACCCATTCTAGCAGAAGAGGGCTTTAATCCGGATCATTTTGAATACGTTCATACTGATGAAGTAATTGGTATGGGCGAACACCCCACCAAAGCAATCGTTCAGAAACCAAAATCGAGCATAGCAGTTGGTTTTAACCTTTTAAAAGAAGGTAAAATTGATTCTTTCGCAAGTGCCGGTAATTCTGGTGCAATGTTAGTTGGCGCTGTTTTTAGCGTTAAAACTATTCCGGGCATTATCCGCCCATGTTTATGTACAATTCTTCCAAAAATTAAAGGTGGCACAGGTTTACTCCTCGATGTAGGTGCAAATGCAGATTGCAAACCAGATATTTTACTTCAATTTGGGGTTTTAGGAAGTTTATACGCAGAAAATTTGTTGCAAATAGATAATCCCAAAGTTGCCTTAATAAACATTGGTGAAGAAGATGAAAAAGGAAACATGCTCAGCATGGCAACTTTTCCTTTGATGAAAGACACTAATTTATTCAACTTTGTAGGCAATGTAGAAGGCAGGGATTTATTTAACGATAAGGCCGATGTTATTGTTTGTGATGGTTTTACAGGAAATGTGATGCTTAAATTGGCAGAATCATTCTATGTGCTCACCATTAAAAAAGGTTTGAAAGATGAATTTTTCGATCGCTTTAATTACGAACAATATGGCGGAAGTCCTGTTTTGGGTGTTAATGCTCCTGTGGTTATTGGCCACGGTATTTCTAGTCCGTTAGCGGTTAAAAACATGGTGCTTCAATCTAGAGAAATGATTACGACCGGATTGGTAGAAAAAATTAGAATTGCATTTAAATAATTTATTAAAATGAGTAAAATTCACGCTGCTATTACGGCAGTAAATGGTTACGTCCCAGACTATGTGCTTACAAACGCAGAGTTAGAAACCATGGTTGATACTTCGGATGAATGGATAACCAGCAGAACAGGAATTAAAGAACGTAGAATTTTAAAAGGAGAAGGTTTAGGTACTTCGGATATGGCCGTACATGCGGTAAACGGTTTGCTTAAAAAGAGAGGAATTGATGCCAAAGAAATCGAACTGATTATTTTTTGCACCACTACCCCAGATTTCACTTTCCCTGCTACAGCAAATGTTCTAGCTGATAAAATAGGAGCGACAAACGCTTGGGGTTACGATTTACAGGCAGCGTGTTCTGGGTTTATTTTTGGCTTATCAACAGGTGCATCATTTATAGAATCAGGAAGACACAAAAAAGTATTAGTGGTTGGTGGCGATAAAATGTCATCTATAATCAATTACGAAGACCGTACAACTTGTATCATTTTTGGTGATGGTTGTGGTTGTGCTTTGCTTGAACCAAATGAAGAAGGCTTAGGTGTTTTGGATTCTATTTTAAGAACCGATGGTTCTGGAAGAGATTTCTTAGGTATGAAGGCTGGAGGATCTGTTATACCAGCAACTCATGAAAGTATTGATGCAAAATTACACTATGCGCACCAAGAAGGTCCAACGGTGTTTAAATTTGCCGTGACTAATATGGCAGATGTTGCTGCAGAGATTATGGAACGCAATGGTTTAACGGCCGATGATGTTGCATGGTTGGTGCCTCACCAAGCAAATAAACGCATTATCGATGCTACTGCGAACCGAATGGGAGTTACAACTGATAAGGTTATGATTAACATTGAACGCTACGGCAACACAACTAATGGAACTATTCCATTATGTTTATGGGAATGGGAAAGCAGATTAAAAAAAGGAGATAACATTGTATTGGCAGCCTTTGGCGGTGGATTTACATGGGGATCAATTTACCTTAAATGGGCTTACGATAGCAACTAGCTTGGAGACGATAGTTGATAGCTACTGGCAATAAACCATGAACTACTTCCATCAACTCTAAACCAATTGAAAAGAAAAAATTAAAACAAAAAAAGTATAACTTAGTTAATTCATTAACACTATTTTTTACATAACTAGCCTAAAAAATGGATATCAAACAAATACAGGAACTGATTAAATTTGTTTCTCGTTCTGGAGTAAATGAGGTTGCGATTGAGCAAGAAAACTTCAAAATTACGATTAAAACAAACCAAGCACCAACTGTTGTGCATGCAACAATGCCACAAGCACCGCTTTTACAAGCTGCAGCTCCAGTTGCTACTGCTCCAACTGCACCAACTGCCGATACACCGGCCGTGCCTGCTGCAGAGGATACATCAAAATACATTACAGTTAAATCGCCAATGATTGGTACTTTTTACCGTTCTGCAAGCCCTGATAAACCAATGTTTGTTAATGTTGGCGATGAAATTGGTACTGGTAAAGTAATCTGTATTATCGAAGCAATGAAACTTTTCAACGAAATTGAAAGTGAAGTTTCTGGTCGTATTGTTAAAATACTGGTAGATAATGCATCTCCAGTAGAATATGATCAACCGTTATTTTTAGTAGAACCTATTTAGAAATTGATTTCACAGATTTAAAGATGATTACACTGATTAAAATTATTTCAGAATAAAATCATAAAAAATCGGTGTAATCCTTTCCATCGGTGTAATCATCAATTAAAAAATTATGTTTAAAAAAATACTAATTGCCAACAGGGGAGAAATCGCTTTGCGTATTATCCGTACCTGTAAGGAAATGGGCATCAAAACGGTTGCTGTTTACTCTACCGCAGATCGCGAAAGTTTACACGTACGTTTTGCTGATGAGGCTGTTTGTATTGGCCCCCCGCCTAGTAAAGATTCTTATTTAAATATTCCAAATATCATTTCAGCAGCAGAATTAACAAATGCTGATGCCATTCACCCAGGATATGGATTCTTATCTGAAAATGCTAAGTTTTCGAATATCTGTCGCGAGTACGGGATTAAATTTATTGGCGCAACACCTGAGCAAATTAACGGTATGGGCGATAAAGCCTCTGCTAAAGAAACCATGAAAATTGCTGGTGTACCAACTATTCCAGGTTCTGAAGGTTTGTTAAATAGCGTTAAAGAAGGGATCGTAATTGCCAACGAAATGGGCTATCCTGTTATTCTTAAAGCTACTGCCGGTGGTGGCGGTAGAGGGATGCGTGTGGTTTGGAAAGATGAAGATTTTGAAAATGCATGGGATAGTGCTCGCCAAGAATCTGGTGCAGCCTTTGGTAATGATGGTTTATATTTAGAAAAATATATTGAAGACCCACGCCACATTGAGATTCAAATTATTGGAGATCAATATGGAAAAGCTTGCCATTTATCAGAACGTGATTGCTCTATTCAACGCCGTCACCAAAAATTGGTAGAAGAATCTCCTTCGCCATTTATGACGGATGAACTTCGGGTTAGAATGGGCGAAGCAGCAATTAAAGGCGCAACCGCTGTAAATTATGAAGGTGCTGGTACAATCGAATTTTTGGTTGATAAACACCGCAACTTCTACTTTATGGAAATGAATACGCGGATTCAGGTAGAGCATCCGGTTACGGAAGAAGTAATCAATTTCGATTTAATTAAAGAACAGATTAAAGTTGCTGCAGGAATTCCAATATCGGGCAAAAATTATTTCCCTGATATGCATGCAATTGAATGCCGGATAAATGCTGAAGATCCAGCAAATAATTTCCGTCCATCACCTGGAAGAATTACAAATTTTCACTCTCCAGGAGGTCATGGTGTTCGTGTTGATACCCATGTTTATGCTGGTTATCAGATTCCATCAAACTACGATTCGATGATTGCAAAACTGATCTGCGTTGCACAAACCAGAGAAGAAGCAATCTGTACAATGGAGCGTGCTTTAGGAGAATTTGTAATCGAAGGTGTTAAAACAACCATTCCTTTCCATTTGCAATTGATGAAAGATCCAAACTTTAGGGCTGGAAACTTCACAACAAAGTTTATGGAAACATTTGAATTTGTTGATTCGCAATAAAGAGATTCTAAATATTTTTGAAGAAGTCAAGTTTAACCGCTTGACTTCTTTTTGTTTTAGGGCTATTTTGTAGAGCGAGATTTAATCCTTCTTAAAATTAATGCACTAATTTGTAGCGTTTTAGCAATGGCTTACGTTTCTATATTAAAACCCTCGAATTATGAAAAAAAATCTAATTAACGCGTTTATGCTCCTACTCGTTTTTGCACTATTTACGCAATGCAAAAAAGATGAATACGAACTGATCCAGATTGTAAAAATGATATCTGTTGAAGAAATGAGAGCTTTGCCAGTAGGCATGACTAAAGCTTTTCAAGCAAAAAAAACAGGTAAAATTTACATTTATAATGATTATCTGTTCATTAACGAGCCTAATGAGGGCATTCATATCTATAATAATTCCAACCCAAGTGCCCCAACAAATGTGGCTTTTTTACAAATCCCAGGAAATGTAGATTTAGCCATTCACAATAATATTCTTTACGCTGATAATTTTATTGATTTGCTTGCCTTTGATCTTTCAAACATGAGCAATATTAAACAAGTTAAAAGAGTAACGGATGTTTTTAAACAGTTATATACGGCAGGTAATGGAAAATATCTTTACACTTATAAAGATACTTTAGTGAAGAAAGAGAAGGCTAATAAAGGGAAAATGTACGATGCGGCCTACTCAAGTATTTCTTCAATGCAAAGTAGTTCTTCTGGACAAGGTGGCTCAATGGCAAGATTTACTTTAATGAGCGACTATTTATACACTGTGGGTGTTAATGATTTAAGTCTTTTTGATGTGAAAACGGCAGCGAATCCATTATTTGTAAAATCAATCAATTTAGGATGGGGCGTTGAAACTATTTTTCCTTACGAAAACAAATTGTTTATCGGGACGAATACGGGGATGCATATTTTTAGCGCAATTGATGCTGCAAATCCTATAAGATTATCTACTTACAGCCATGTTTTTGCATGTGATCCTGTAGTTGTACAAGGAAAATATGCTTATGTTACCCTCAGAACAGGTAATAATTGTAGGCAGGCAAGTAATCAATTGGAAGTTGTGGATATTGAAGACCCAACCAAACCAAAGCAAGTTTCGGTTTTCCCGATGCAAAAT
Source organism: Pedobacter fastidiosus (assembly GCF_014306625.1). Classification (GTDB taxonomy): domain Bacteria; phylum Bacteroidota; class Bacteroidia; order Sphingobacteriales; family Sphingobacteriaceae; genus Pedobacter; species Pedobacter fastidiosus. Next base: position 105,391 of record NZ_JACRYL010000001.1, on the reverse strand, counting down.
CCACACGGCTTAAGCGTTAGTGGCGATAATTTATTTCTTTGCGAAGGTAATTTTGGAATTAAGAGCTTTAACATTGCAGATAAAAATAAAGTTGGAGATAACTTGCTTCAACATTTAAATAATATTAAAAGTTTTGATGTAATAGCCGGCCCAAAATCCTTAATTGTTACTGGCGAAGATGGAATTTATCAATTTAATTATACTGATGCTAAAAATTTAAAACAGTTAAGTGTAATTAAGGTGAAAAATTAATTACAGCTATTTCTAAAATGAAACTGTTTGGCATTCAAAGTTTCAACAATTAAATCACAGGTTTTTCTTTAGTTTAATTCTATTTTTACAGCTATTTCTCATAATAATATAAACTATTTCTATATTTAGCACGTACATACCATTCTATTCAAATAGAATGGTATTTTTGTTTTCAACATGAGCGACACTAAAAAAACATCCCTTTTAAAAGCGATCGGGAATAAAGGAACAACCTTAGAGGCAGAAATGTCTTTTTTCGATCACCTAGACGTATTACGTAAGCATTTAATCAGAGCAGTTATTGCAATCGGTGTATTTACCGGGATCGCTTTCTATTTTAATGAAGAAATTTTAGACAAAGTAATTTTCGGTCCAAAGAAACCAGATTTCTGGACTTACAGAATGATGTGTAAGCTTGTTGAGCACTTTCCATCGCTAGGTAAGGATATGTGTATCACCAAAATTAATGGTGAGATTATCAACACGGAGATGGCCGGTCAATTTAACCTGCAATTAAATGTTTGTGTAATGTGTGGTATCGTTGCAGGCTTTCCATACTTACTTTGGGAAATTTGGCGTTTTATTAAACCAGCCCTTCATGATAAGGAACGTAAATCGGCCAGTGGTTTTGTATTCTTTGCTTCTATGCTTTTTATCATAGGAATTTTGTTCGGGTATTTCGTGGTTTGTCCACTCTCAGTTAACTTTTTAACCGGATACACTGTGAGTGCAGAAATTAAAAACACTTTCACTGTTGATTCTTACTTATCATCGGTTTCTACTCTAACTTTAGGTACTGGGATTATTTTTGAACTTCCGGTTATTATCTTTATCCTTTCTAAGTTAGGATTAATGACACCAAAGTTGATGAGATCGAGCAGAAGATACGCAGCCGTAATCATCTTAATTATTGCAGCAATTGTTACGCCTACTCCCGATATTATGACGATGTTAATTGTTGCAACACCGCTGTTTTTACTATATGAGTTGAGTATTTTCGTATCTGCATACATCGAAAGAAAGAAGAAAAAAGCTGAGGCAGCATTTTATGCTAACTAACAAAAACATTACGAATAGATTTCATAATTCTCTATAAATTTGGCAATGTCTGATACAAAAATAAAAATTGCTATTGGTGCAGATCATGCAGGATTTGAGTACAAAGAAGTTTTAAAGAATTTCCTTATTGATTATGAGGTTAAAGATTTTGGAACTTATTCACTTGATTCTGTAGATTATCCAGATTTCGCCCATCCTGTTGCTTCGGCTGTAGAAAGTGGCGAATTTGAATATGGCATTTTACTGTGTGGATCTGCAAATGGTGTAGCCATTACTGCAAACAAACATCAAAATATTAGAGCGGGTTTATGTTGGGAAATTGAAGTTGCATCTTTAGTTCGCAAACATAACAATGCAAACATTTTATGCATTCCTGCAAGATTTGTATCAGAAGAACTTGCGAAAGAGATTACAACTACTTTTTTAAATACTGCGTTTGAGGGTGGTCGTCATCAAAACAGGGTTGATAAAATATCTTGTTAAGCAACAATGTTTCAACTAACTTTTTATAAAAATAATGAATAAAAAATTTCTAACTCTGGGCTTGGCATCAATACTTAGTGCTGGTTGCTTTGCTCAAATTAAACCACTTGTACCCAATAAGGATGCAATAAAGTTTAGTAAAGCCATTAGCCCAGAAAATGCGTATAAACACCTTTCTGTACTGGCATCTGATGCTTATGAAGGTCGTGAGACAGGAAAAAAAGGCGCTTGGATGGCTGCAGATTATATCCGCGATTATTTTAAATCTTTAGGTTTAAAGGGTCCGGTTGATGGGGGCTATTTTCAAAAAATAGACTTAGCAAACTTTAGCGTGAGCGAAAGTATGTTTACCATTAATGGCCAGCCAAAAGAAGCTTACAAAGATTTTGTTATCCCAAGTAATTCTGTTGGCTTAAGTGGTTTCACTTTCAGTTCGAATGAGATTGTTTTTGTTGGATATGGTTTAACAAAGGATACTTACAACGATTTCGAAGGCGTTAATGTTGAAGGAAAAGTAGTTTTGATGTTTGCTGCTGGAGATCCAACGGCTAAATCTGGTGATAAAGTAGAAAGACGCCAAGCAATGATGGCTCGTGCTAAAAAGATGACTTTCTTAGCTCAAAACAAAGCAAAAGCAGTTATTTTAATCGACCCTAGTTTAGATAACATGACGGAAGATCGCAAGGCTTCTTATACAGGTGGATCGAATGTTATGAAAACTCAGGAGAATATCGATCGAATGAAAAAGCAAAATCCTTTTACATCGATTTCTATTTCTACCGCTACAGCGAATGAAATTCTGAAAACAGCAAATACTTCAGTTGAAGCTGTACAGAAAAAAATTGCTGAAACGATGAAACCTGCTTCGCAAACTTTAAATGTTGCTGTTTCGGCAAGTGCAATGAAAAAAGAAACGCCAGTACGTTGCGAAAACGTATTGGGGTTTTTAGAAGGTACAGATCCCACATTAAAAAAAGAAGTTTTAGTTTTAACCGGCCATTACGATCATATTGGAATTACTCCAGAAGTTGAAGGACCAGATAAAATTAATAATGGCGCCGATGATGATGGATCTGGTACAACCGGCGTATTGCTAATGGCTAAAGCTTTTACTGATGCAAAAAAGGCTGGTAAAGGTTCAAAACGTAGCATCCTTTTTATGACGGTTGTTGGTGAAGAAAAAGGACTTTGGGGTTCTGAGTGGTATTCTGAGCACCCTATATTCCCTGTAGAAAATACAATTGCTGATTTAAATACGGATATGATTGGTAGAATTGGTGAAGAATATTTGGGCAAACCAGATTCTGCAAACTATATATATTCAGTGGGTTCAAAAATGTTAAGTAGCGACTTAGCTACTTTACAAGATAGAGTTAATGCAACCTACACCAAAATGAAATTGGATTTTAAATATGATGATCCGAAAGATACAGAGCGTATTTATTACCGTTCGGATCACTACAATTTTGCTAAACTGGGCATTCCAATTATTTTCTATTATGATGGAATGTTGCAACAAGATTATCACAGACCGGGTGACGAAATAAGCAAAATTAACTTCCCGTTATTGGCAAAAAGAGCGCACCTAACTTATTATATCGCTTGGGAGTTGGCTAATCAGGCCAAACGTCCATTAGTTGATATGGATGGCAAAGGAAATCCAAAGAATTAATACAGTCAAAATATTTAAGCCCCGACATTTCATCGGGGCTTTTGCTTTTAGTATCTTATCATAATCAGTTTGAAATATCAATTTAAAAATATTATTTTTGATTAAATCAAAACTTATGAGTCAAGCGCAAATTTTTGAAAAGATTAAGATGATACCCACTGCTTATCAACAAGAAGTAGAGGATTTTATCGATTTCATCTTACAGAAAAAAACAAAGAATGATTTAGAGGAAAATAAAAAAAGAAAAATTGGCTTATTAAAAGGAAAGATGAAAATGAGCTCCGATTTTGACGAACCTCTAAATGATTTTAAATGTAATGATCAAAATATTTAAGCCCCGACATTTTCATCGGGGCTTTTTTATGCACAATACTTTTGCTGGCAATAGAAATTCCTATCTTTGAGATATGATGAAAACCTCCGAGGAATTTTTAGAGAAATCCGATGAAAAAGCTTTCGATTTACCACACCGTAAAACAATAAACTACAATATTGGTAAGTACAATGTGGCTTTTGAACGCGGATTATCTAAATTCGAAAACCTAGAAGCATCTAAAAAGAAAGCTCATGTTGTTAAGTGGCGGGTTATGGAAAATCTCGACAAGTTCTTGCCAGAATTTGAATCGAATTTTCAGCGCAGAGGTGGTAAAGTAATTTGGGCAAATGATGCCGAAGAAGCGCAACAGGAAATCCTTAACATCATTAAAAGAAACAACGGCAAAACGGTTATCAAATCGAAATCGATGACGACCGAAGAAATTCATCTGAATGATTTTCTGGAGAAAAACAATATAGAATCTTTAGAGAGTGATTTAGGCGAATATATTGTTCAATTATTAGGGCAGGCACCGTACCACATCGTTACGCCTGCAATGCACCTTAGTGCAACTGATATTGCACAGTTATTTCATGATAAATTTGGAACACCAATTGATGCTACTCCTCCTCAACTAGTTCAAAAGGCTAGAGAATTACTTCGTGATAAGTACTTAAATGCAGATATTGGAATTAGTGGGGGTAATTTTCTAATCGCTGATACAGGAAGTATCGCTTTAACCGAAAATGAAGGCAATGCCCGTTTGAGTACCACCTTCCCTAAGATTCATATTGCAGTAGTTGGGATAGAAAAAATTATCCCTTCTATGGCAGATTTGGATCTTTTCTGGCCCTTATTGGCCTCACACGGAACAGGTCAAAACCTAACCGTTTACAATACCATTTTAAGTGGGCCACGCCAGCCCAACGAAACCGACGGACCTGAAGAAATGTATGTTATCCTTTTAGATAATGGACGTACAAACTTATTGGCTCAGAAAGATCAGCGCCAAGGTTTATATTGCATTCGTTGTGGTGCTTGCTTAAATGCTTGTCCGGTTTATAAAAACATTGGTGGTCATACTTATAATACAACTTATAGTGGTCCAATCGGCTCGGTAATTACGCCCCACCTAAAAGGGATGGAAGAATTTAAACATTTAAGTTATGCTTCTAGTCTTTGCGGAAAATGCTCTGAAGTTTGCCCGGTTAAAATCGATATCCATAAAATGTTATTGTTAAATCGTAGAGATGCAGCAACATCGCATGACAATGGAAAAGTAGAAGAAATTGGTTGGGGAATGTTTAATCGAATGATGCAAAATCGTAAATGGATGGACTTTTTCGGCGGAAAATTTAAAAACTTTATGCTAAAAACATTCTTCAAAAAAAGCTGGGGTAAATATCGTGAAATGCCAAAAGTTGCCGATAAATCTTTTGCAAAACAATTTGAGGGAATGAAGAAAAGTAAGGAACAATAAACCTTAATTGGCAGTCTAAATTTTGTATATTTGATATATATGTTATAATCAAATTGATGGAAACTATTTTGCTACAAATTAATAATGAAAAAGCTTATAAACTAATTGAAGACTTAGAAGCTTTGAACATTGTTAAGGTTTTACAAAAAAATATAAAACCTAAAGAAAGTCTTTCTAAAAAATTTGCTGGGTCGTTAAACCTTACCAATCAGGAATACGAGGATTTTCAACAACATATAAAAGATAGCAGAAACGAATGGGAAAGGGATTTTTAATCGACACCAATGTTATAATCGGTTATTTGGATGGGAAAATTGAGAACAATGGAATGCTTTTTATGCATCCGATTATCGATAGCGTCCCGAACATATCAGTAATAAATAAAATCGAAGTCTTAAGATTCAATCAATCAAATGAAACCTACAAGACTTTGATAGATTTTGTACAATCGAGCAATATTTTTAGTTTGACAGATGACATCGTTGAAATAACTATCGCAATTTGCAAGCTCAACAAAATCAAACTTCCCGATGCCATAATTGCTGCCACAGCAGTTGTGCACAACCTCACCCTAATTACAAGAAATACTGCAGATTTTAATAAAATCGAAACCTTGGAAATACTTAATCCTTGGGATATTTCGTAATTTTTTACCTGAATTTATATGCACTTCAACCGCGGCGATAAAGACGACAAATTCTTACTGAATTTATACCAAAGATTGCTTTACCCTCGAATGGTTGAGGAAAAAATGCTGAAGCTTTTGCGTCAAGGTAGAATTGGCAAATGGTTTTCAGGAATCGGCCAAGAAGCAATTGCAGTTGGCAGTACAATGGCTATGCAGAGCGATGAATATATCTTGCCGATGCACCGTAATCTGGGTGTTTTTACTACTCGAGATATTCCTTTAAAAAAATTAATGGCACAATGGCAAGGTAAGCTTTCGGGCTTTACCAAAGGCCGCGACCGCTCCTTTCATTTTGGCACTCAAGATTATAAAATTATCGGGATGATTTCGCATCTCGGTCCGCAAATGGCTTTGGCCGATGGGATTGCTTTGGCTGATGTTTTGGCCAATAAACAAAAAGTAACATTGGTTTACACTGGCGAAGGTGCAACCAGTGAGGGCGATTTCCATGAAGCGGTCAACGTTGCTGCCGTTTGGGATCTGCCAGTTATTTTTATAATTGAAAACAACGGTTACGGATTATCAACTCCAAAATCAGAACAGTTTAAATGCAAAAACTTAGTTGATAAAGCAATTGGCTACGGCATTGAGGGCATCCAAATTGATGGAAACAATATTCTGGAAGTTTATGATACCATTAACCGATTAGCTACTGATTTGCGTAAAAACCCTCGCCCGGTTTTAATTGAATGTTTAACTTTTAGAATGCGTGGACATGAAGAAGCTTCTGGGACGAAGTATGTTCCACAAGAATTATTTGATGAATGGGAGAAAAAGGACCCTTTAAATAATTACGAACAGTATTTAATTGAGCAAAATATTTTAACATCAGATTTAGTTATAGATCTCAAAATTCAACTTAAAAGAGATATAGAACTAGAGGTTGAAGAAGCTTTTGAAGAACCGGAGCCAGAAGCAAATTCTGTTTTAGAAGAGACAGATATGTATTTTCCTTACGAGCAACAGGTAATTGCACCAAGTCACTCCTCCACAGAAAAAAGATATTTAGATGCGATAACCGATGGCTTAGATTTGGCGATGCAAAAATATCCCAACCTCGTTTTAATGGGTCAGGATATTGCCGATTATGGTGGCGCCTTTAAAATTACAGATGGCATTACTGCAAAATATGGAAAAGGAAGAGTTCGAAATACCCCTATTTGCGAATCGGCAATTGTTGGTGCAGGCTTAGGCTTATCCATAAATGGCTATAAAGCAGTTGTAGAAATGCAATTTGCAGATTTTGTAACGGTTGGCTTTAACCAAATTGTAAATAATTTGGCTAAAACACATTATCGTTGGGGAGAAAAGGCCGATGTAGTGGTTCGAATGCCTACAGGTGCAGGAACGGGCGCAGGACCTTTTCATTCACAAAGTAATGAAGCTTGGTTTACCAAAACTCCTGGACTAAAAATAGTATATCCAGCTTTTCCTGAAGATGCAAAAGGTTTGCTATTGGCTGCTATTGAAGACCCAAATCCAGTTTTATATTTTGAACATAAATATTTATACCGAAGTTTAACAGCTTCTATTCCTGATGGTTATTACACCACTGAAATTGGTAAAGCCGTTACGCTTGCAAAGGGAAATAAATTCACGATTATTACTTATGGTTTAGGCGTTCATTGGGCATTGGAATATTTAAGGAACAACCCTGAAAAGGATGCAACTTTAATCGATTTAAGGACCTTACAGCCGTGGGATAAGGAAACCGTTGAAGATGCAGTTAAGGCTACAGGAAGGGTTTTAATTCTTCATGAAGACACACTTACCAATGGTTTTGGTGCTGAAATTTCTGCATGGATTGGCGAACATTGTTTTCAATATCTCGATGCACCAGTTTTGCGATGCGCCAGTTTAGATACGGCAATTCCAATGAGTAAAGTGCTGGAAGAAGATTTTCTCGCTAAATCTAGATTAGCAGAAACAATTGAAAAATTATTGAAATATTGAGTTTTGGTTATTTGTTTAAATGTAAAATTGGTTAAATGCATTTACCGCATTGACCAGTTAAGCAATTAACCGATTCAAATAAATTATACAGTTAAACAACAGATGAGCAATTTTAAAGTCGAGGGAAACATAGTTGATATCACAAAGCGAAATATTTTCTTTGGCGAAGTAGAAGTAGAAGATGGAAAGATAAAATCTATAAATAAAATATCAGAGGCTAAGGATAATACTCATTTTATCCTCCCAGGTTTTATCGATAGCCATGTTCACATTGAGAGCAGCATGTTAATTCCAAGCGAATTTGCAAGGCTCGCTGTTGTGCATGGAACAGTTTCAACTATCAGCGACCCACACGAAATTGCTAACGTTTGTGGTATGGAAGGTGTTGAATTTATGATCGAGAACGGCAATACTGTTCCTTTCAAATTTAATTTTGGCGCTCCAAGTTGTGTTCCTGCAACTATTTTTGAAACTGCTGGTGCTGAATTAAATCACGATGATGTTAAGGCACTTTTAGAACGGCCTGAAATAAAGTACTTGAGTGAAATGATGAATTTTCCTGGTGTACTTTATAAGGATGAAGAAGTTTTAAAAAAGATTGCTGCTGCATACGAATTAGGCAAACCTGTTGATGGGCATGCGCCTGGTTTACGTGGCGATGCTGTTCAACAATATATTGATGCAGGAATTTCTACGGATCATGAATGTTTCACGTCTGAAGAAGCTTTAGATAAACTAGAACGAGGAATGAAAATCCTTATTCGTGAGGGAAGTGCTGCTAAAAACTTCGAGGCGCTTATCGATTTGCTAAACGACTGGCCAGAAATGATGATGTTTTGCAGTGACGATAAACACCCTGATAGCTTAGTTGAAAGTCATATAAATCAGCTTTGCGCAAGAGCCGTTGCAAAAGGAATTGATATTTTTAAGGTGCTTCAAGCCGCATGTATTAACCCTATTCTTCATTATAAATTAGATGTTGGTCAACTGCAAGTTGGCGATTATGCCGATTTTATCGTAATTGAAGATTTAAAAAACTTTAAAGTAAAACAAACTTATATTGACGGTATTCTGCTTGCAGAAAATGGCAAAGTTGTTGGAGATTGGGTAAAACATATTGATGATCGGGAATCTGTAAATCATTTCGATTGTAGTTTTAAAAAGGAAGAAGATTTTGCTTACCTATTCTCAGGACAAGAAGAAATTCCAGTAATTGAGGCATTAGATGGTCAGTTGATTACAAACCGCCTTTCTTCAGAACCAAAGATTTTAAATAAAAATATTATCAGCGATGCAGAAAACGATGTTTTGAAAATGGTTGTTGTTAACCGTTATCATGATGCACCGATTGCAGTTTCATTTGTTAAAAACTTCGGATTAAAAACTGGTGCTATAGCGTCGAGTGTTGCACACGATAGTCATAACATTATTGCGGTTGGTGTCGATGATAAAAGCATTTGCGATGCGGTTAATTTAGTGATTAAGGAAACTGGAGGTGTAGTTGCTTTGGGAAATGGGAAAGAAGATATTTTGCCTTTACCTGTTGCGGGTTTAATGAGCAATCAGAATGGGTTTAAAGTTGCCGAATGTTATACTTCGATTGATAAATTCGCTAAAGAATTAGGCTCAACCTTGGTTGCTCCTTTTATGACGCTTTCTTTTATGGCTTTACTTGTTATTCCACATTTAAAGTTAAGCGATAAGGGTTTGTTTGATGGCGATGAGTTTAAATTTGTTTAGCTACATTACTCCTTCGATTCTATCTATAAACACATTAACTAATTTATAATCTTTATTAAGTTGAATGATTTCAGGCCATAAAGTCTTTAGTGTGTCATAGAATTGAGCCATTTTCATATTACCCAATCTTATATGAATTATTTTTGGTGGTGGTAAATGCATCAGTATTCGAGAAGAGAAATCGCTATCTTTTGTTACAATTGTTAAATGATGATCTTTAGCGTATTTCCAAATTATCGAATCGGGCCATTCATCGCCAAGTTCATATTGATGAATATATTCTTCGCTATGCCACAAAGAAAAAAAACGAGGGAGATTAACATCAATTAGAAATTTATGCTCCATTAAGCAACAGCTTGTTTAATAATAAAGCTATGGTTCATTAATTCAGTTGCATAACGCATACAAGCGGTGATATCTTCAGCTACTAATGATGGGTATTGTTTTAAAATTTCATCTACAGTTTCACCAGCAGACAAATATTCCATTATAGTTTGTACAGTAATTCTTTTTCCTCTTATAATTGGCTTTCCATTACAAATATCACTGTCTATGTAAATACGGTCGAAGATTTGTTCCATAACTTAAAGTTAAGTAATTAGTTTAGCATTTTATAATTGGTACATCTCTACTCCACTACAAAAACCTCTGCCAATGGGTTAAATAGATAAATTCGCTTATCATCCAAACAAATACAACGATAGCGTTTTCTAATCCGTTCGCCTTTAGTAAATCTTCTCCCGTCTTTAATTTTGAAGATGGTGTTAATCGGCAATTGCTCTAAATGTATAGTTTCGGTTTTACTAGAATCGTACTTTTTTAATGCTCGTGATAAATGTAAATCCGAGCAACTTGAAGCCGCAGGATTCGACATATAATTATCAATCGCTTTATGTATATCCTCAGGAAAAATATTTAACTCAAAAAAAGGAACCATCATCCGTTGGAAGTTTTTTTTCCATTCAGAACCATGAGGTTTAACCTTATTCTTAAAATCGTTCCAGGTTAAAAGATGTGCAAACTCATGAACGGTAGTAACTAGAAATGCATAATTATTTAAGTTGAAGTTTACAGAAATACGATGACCTTTGTCTCGATAAGGATGACGGTAATCGCCAAGTTTTGTAGAACGTGTTTTAGCGATTTTAAACTCACACTGAAAATAATCTATCCACTTTGCAATTAACGGCGCCGCAGGTTCTGGCATGTATTGCGCTAAAAGTTTAACTTTCTCCACGAATGCTAAGGTAAGGATTTTTGTATTTCTTACCACAGAGGGCACAAAGATTTACACAGAGTTAACGAAGTAATTTAACCACAGAGTGCACCGAGTTTTCACAGAGGAAACAGAGTAATTTTAATAGCCATTTACCACTCGCTTGATTCCATCTTTCAATCTCAAAACATTAAAGTTCATTAGTAAACCAAATCTATAACTACCTAATTTCATATAGGTTAAAGTTTGCGCCAAATGAATATCAGTTAAGGATTCTATACTTTTCAGTTCTAAAACCAAGGTGTTTTCAATAAGAATATCGATACGATAACCACAGTCTAATTTGATATCTTCAAAAACAATTGGCATTGCTTTTTCTCTTTCAACTATAAACCCTGCTTTAGCAATTTTATAAAACAAGCACTCTTTATAGGCGCTTTCAAGTAAACCAGGTCCAAGCACTTTATGAACCTCGATTGCTAAACCAATAATGGTTCTGGTTAATAAATCTTCTTCCATATCCATTGTGTTTTTTTGCACCTAACTCTGTGGTAAAGGGAAAACTCTTCATTTAAAAAAAAATCAAAAATCTTTTTTAGGTTAACCATCACTCTTTGTGTTCTCCGTGACCTTACTCTGTGTGCTCTGTGGTAAAAACCCTACTCCTCCGATGGAAACAGCGACGCCAATACCAGCTTAATCTCACCAAAAGAATAATCTTTCCCTAAAAACTCCCGAATTGTAGCCATCGATTTTGTTTTCTGGCTTTCAACAGCATCAGAAATGTTTTTGATTTTGTTGGCCTTAACCAATTTGGTTACGTCCAGTTGTTGCGTAGAAACATAATAAGCCAAATGCCCCTCAATTGTGGTAACCGAGAAACCACGCTCTTTAGCAATCTCGTCTAGAGTTTTGCCCTGATTATACAATTCAAAACTGATGAGTTTAGTGTCAATTTTAGGCTCTTTTTTCTTTTTCTCGACTGCCGATTTTACTTTCAAAACCTCACCCTTTAGCTGAATTGCTTTTTTCAACTGCTCATTACGCTCGCTAGTATTCAATAACGCATCTGTATCTGCTTTGCTAAATTCCTTACCATCAATTATAGCTTTAAGTAAAGCTTTACTTTTGTACATCTTTTTCAACTGTTCATAAACTAAAATCTCTAATTCCAGCAACTCTGTTATATAAGTTTTAATCTGTTTCTCTTCTTTAACATTCTCTATATGTGCTAAAAATTTATCAGAAACGCCTTTAATTAAAGGACTAAAATATTTTAAAGCAGCCTCTACTCGTTTAGAAACATTGAAAAAAGTATGTTCCGTTTGCTGTGCAAAAAGTCCTTTCAATTGATTGATAAAAGTATCGGCTGTTGCTGTAATTTTCTGGAAGTCAACATACAATTCCATCGTCCAATTATCATAATGTTGTTTTGTTGATTTCTCTCCTTTGTCAAAAGTTTGCAGATGCTCTTTGATGTAATATCTAATTAAGTTCAAATCGAAAGCAGCTAATAAATAAGTCCTGATAAAATCATAACTCTCTACACTAATCTGCTCGGTTAGAACTTCAGCAGGTTGCTTTGTACTCGAAAAATAATGAATATTCTGGTCTTGTTGTAAACCACTCTCACGCAAGTGCGATGTTAAAACCAAACCTTTTAACGAACGTAAACGAGATAGTGCAACATACGCTTGTCCAGGCGCAAAGGCATCGCCAACATCGATAATGGCCTTGTCAAAAGTTAAACCCTGACTTTTATGAACCGTAATCGCCCAAGCCAATTTAATCGGATATTGAACAAAAGAGCCTGCAACATTTTCCGCAATTTCGTTGGTGGCTTCGTTCAATTTATATTTTACGTTTTCCCATGTATATGGCGAAACCGAAATCACGGTACGTTCTTCTGGTAATTCTATTTCGATAACATCTTTTGTTATGTGATGAACAACCCCGATTTTACCGTTGTAATAACGCTTCTCGGCAGTCATGTCGTTTTTAATAAACATTACTTGCGCACCGACTTTCAGCTCTAAACTTTTCTCGTTCGGGTAAGCGTACTCATTAAATTCGCCCGTAACTTTTGCATCGAAAAAGTAAGATTTGGTTTTAAGTTGTGTCAATCTTTCTCGATTGATGTTATCGGCTTTGTTGTTATGCGTTGTTAAAGTGATGTAATTTTCATCTGCAGCAGGTTTAAAATCTTGCTTAAAATGCTGGCGAAGTAAAGCTGTATCTTCTGGGGTAATTTTGTTATTGCGCAGGTTATTCAACAAATCAATAAACACCGCATCATCCTGACGGTAAATTTTATCCAACTCAATGTAAACAGGTGGATTATTCTGCAAAGCCAAGGCGTCAAAGAAATAAATACTTTTGTAAAAACCAGCCATCACTCGCCATTCATCATTCTTTACCACTGGCGGAAGCTGGTGCAAATCGCCGATAAATAATACTTGGACACCACCGAAAGGCACATTTCTGTTTCTTCGGATGTAGCGCAAAGCAAAATCAATGGCATCAAGCATATCGGCCCGCAACATGCTCACCTCATCAATAACCAACAGTTCCAATTCCTGCAACATCCTGCGTTTATTGCCCTGCATATTCATGTGCTTCACAATCGTTCGCGGCGTATTGAAGTTAAAAGTGATGTTCTGATTCATGATATTCCCTGCCGCATCCGGAAAGAAAGCACCAAACGGCAACTGAAAAAGTGAGTGAATAGTAACCCCTGAAGCATTGATTGCCGCGATACCTGTTGGTGCACAAATCACAGCCTTTTTATGCGTCAATTTTATCAGTTTTCGCAAGAAAGTGGTTTTTCCCGTTCCCGCCTTTCCGGTTAAAAAAACGTGTTTTGAAGTGTAATTAATAAATTTCGCCGCAATTTCTGCGGCCATAGATGTTTCTTCTAATTGTGGCATCGGCAATAAGATTTTAGGTTGCTTTATTTCGGCGGGATAATTAAAGCTAACAATTTTAGCACAAAAATAGGTATCATTTTTAGTTTTCAGTTAATAATTTTCAGTAAGCAAGGTTAAATATTTGTAAATGAGTGCTCAGTTTTCCATCGGGAATGGCAGCCCTGCTGTCCGCTTTATCCCGATGAAATATCGGGATGCTCGCTGCCATCAGGTTTATTTAACAAAGTTTGATGCTTTTGGGGAGAAACCACCCCCTACTTGAAAATAGGGAGGCGAGCTGTACAGTGCTAATAAAATTTAGACAGAAGTTGCCGTTTGGTTAAAAGCATAAACTTAAAAACTAGCACAAATTTTGAAACAGCAGACACTACTCCCCTCCTAATTTAGGAGGGGCAAGGGGTGGTTAAATATTGCCCAAGAACTACTAGAGAAGTTATTTAAACCCGACAGCAACGGAAATACTTTTTGTTGTACTAATAAACTTCGTAGGTTTTAAAAACCTACGAGGTTTGGGTAACGCAGAAACTTAAACAAAAAGATTGTAATGAATGGCGGGACTGCTTTTACCGAAGAACTACTGCAAATGCTTTTCAAAACATGATTTCCAAGATTTTAGGATTAACAGGATAAAGGAAGTAACGCCCTTAAAGATTAAACAATTAACCAGTTCAAACAGTTAACCAATTTTCTTATCTTTGCAACCTGATGAAACAAAATTATTCAAACCTTATCGCTGTTAAATTCCTTTAACCAAGTTTCATCGCCATCTTTTACCCAAAATTTTATTATGCTTAACCCTGAAATAGAAAAACGTAAAACCTTTGCCATTATTAGTCACCCCGATGCGGGCAAGACCACTTTGACGGAAAAATTCCTACTTTTTGGTGGCGCCATTAACACGGCTGGTGCGGTAAAACGGAACAAAGCGAACCAAAGCAATACTTCCGATTTTATGGAAATTGAGAAACAACGTGGTATCTCGGTGGCAACTTCGGTAATGGGTTTTGAGTACAGCGGTAAACGCATAAACATTTTGGATACGCCTGGGCACAAGGATTTTGCGGAAGATACTTACCGAACTTTATCGGCAGTGGATAGCGTTATTTTAGTGGTAGATTGTGTGAAAGGTGTGGAAGAACAGACGGAAAAACTGATGTCGGTTTGCCGTATGCGAAATACACCTGTAATTATCTTCGTTAATAAAATGGACCGTGAGGGTAAGGAAGCTTTTGATTTGTTAGATGAAATTGAGGAAAAACTGAATATTAGTTTATGTCCACTTTCTTGGCCAATTGGCTTAGGGCACACTTTTAAAGGAGTTTATAGCATCTATAACAAACATTTAAATCTTTTTCAACCAGATAAAACCAAAATTTCCAACTCGGTAATTGCAGTTGAAGATTTGGATGATGATAACCTGACTAACTTCTTAAAAGAAAAAGAAATTAGCAATTTAAAAGATGATTTAGAACTCGTTGAGGGTATTTACGGCCAAATCGACAAGGAACTTTATAACGAGGGTTTATTAGCGCCAGTATTTTTTGGTAGCGCAATTAACAACTTCGGGATTAAGGAACTTTTAGATACGTTTATCGACATTGCTCCTAGTCCACGACACCGTGAGGCTGAAGAACGTGATGTTTTGGTTGAAGAGAAAAACTTTAGTGGTTTTGTATTTAAAATCCACGCCAATTTAGACCCAAAACACCGTGATAGAATTGCGTTTTTGAGAATTTGCTCTGGTAAATTTGAGCGTAATAAATTCTATTACCATACCCGACAAGATAAGAAACTGAAATTCTCTAACCCAATGGATTTCATGGCCAATGAGAAAAGCATTGTTGAAGAGGCTTGGCCAGGCGATGTGGTTGGTTTATACGATAGTGGTAACTTCAAAATCGGTGATACCTTAACCGAGGGCGAAAAATTACAGTTCAAGGGAATTCCAAGCTTCTCACCATCTATTTTCAAAGAGGTAGAAAATATGGACCCAATGCGAACTAAACAATTAGAAAAAGGTATTGAACAGTTAACTGACGAGGGTGTGGCGCAATTATTTGTGATGCAACCTGGAAATAGAAAAGTAATTGGTGCTGTTGGCGAACTTCAGTTCGAGGTAATTAACTTTCGTTTAGAGCATGAATACGGCGCTAAATGCCGTTTCCGAACACTGAGCTACACACGCTCAAGTTGGGTAACATCAGCCGATAGAAAGAAATTGGATGAGTTTGTAAAACGTAAGCAACAGCATATTGGTTTCGACAAAGAGGCAAACCCCGTTTATTTGGCCGATAGCGAATACATGATTAATTTAACGAAACAGGATTATCCTGATATTGATTTCCATAAAACGAGCGAGTTTAAGAGCTAAACTCCAAACCCCTAAAGGGGCTTTTAATAGCGATATTAACCTCGCAGGTTTTGAAATCCTGTGAGGGTTTTTATACACTTTCGTCATTGCGAGGCACGAAGCAATCTTAATGCGATAGTTGGGGCTTGCTTCCGTTGTAAGATTGCTTCGTGCCTCGCAATGACGACGGTTTGGAGAGGTGATTAGACTTCTAATCAATCTCCTATTTCCTTTTACTCAAATCCCAAACTTTAAGATTATTCAAAACTGCCTTTCCACCGATTGAGAAAGCAGAGAATCCAGTTGCTTTTTCGTCAGGGAAAACCATGGTGGTAATTACCTTTTCTCCACCATTTCCGAAAACTTCTAAAGAAGATTTATCCAACAAAACCTGAAGTTTAATTTTACCATCTTTAGGATTTACAGTAGCAGTTTGGATGATGTTTTTATCATTTTTAATTCCCTTTTCCGAGCGAGAGCAATCTACATAAAGTTGTTTTTTGGTCACATCATAACCCACTTCAATTTCCTTAACTACGTTTCCTTTATCATCCTTTAATTGGGCGATTTTAAAACCAAAATTTTTGGCTTCATTTACTGAGAACTCTGCATCAATCCAATATGAATTTTGACTAACGCCAAAATCAACATTTCCATCAAGTGCTACATTTTGCTTACTTGCCGCCTTGCCATTAGCATGTTTTTTAAGATTATCGCTGATGATATTCGTTGGTTGCTGAAATAATCTAACACCATCGCCAGTGGTTTTTAATGATAAATCTCTTGGGATTGACATTTGCCCTTTCCATGGAAAAGTTTCTTTTCCGCCAGGCTGTAACCAGCCTAATAAAATTCTTTGGTTTTTAGGCGTATCGTTCCACGGAATTCCAGCGTAAAAAGAATCGCCATCATCTACTAACAAAGTCACCTTTTCATCGTTATCATTTTTGAAAGTTTTACCATCAAAATCGCCGACAAAGTATTGCATAGTTGGTCCTTTTGGTCCGAATAATGAAATTACTAACACCCATTTGGTATTACTTTTATTTCCATCAACAGCCAAAGGAATTATAAACGGGCATTCCCAGCCACTTCCTTGATTTCCTTGTTTGCCGAAATCGCTCAGCATTGTCCAATCCTTTAAATTAGTAGAACCGTAAAACCTGGCTTGATGTTCATCAACCATTGCAACCGTCATAATCCATTGTTTCGAAGCCTCATGCCACCAAACATTTGGGTCGCGAAAATCTTTTTTATTTAAATCGATAACAGGATTTTTTGCATAGTTGGTAAAAGTTAATCCGCCATCATTGCTATAAGCCATGTATTGCGATTCGTTGTGTTGCTTGGGTAAATCGGCGGTGTAAAAAGCCAAAAGTGGCGCTTTGCCATTTCCTAAACCGCTCACATTATTTTTATCCAATACTGCCGAGCCAGAGAAAATCATGGTCGTTGTATCATTCGTTATTTTTTCTGGAATTGCCACTGGAAGATGTTTCCAATTAACCAAATCTTTACTGGTTGCATGCCCCCAACTCATGTGGCCCCACTTATTTTCGAAAGGATTATATTGATAGTAAAGCTGAAATTCACCATTGAGATAAATTAATCCATTAGGGTCGTTTAACCAATTTGATGGAGCAGTAAAATGATAATTTGGTTGCCATTGTGGTGTTGCTTGTTGTGCAAAACTACCCATCGAGGCAAGCAATAAAACAATAGGGATTAATTTAAATTTCAGCATCTCTTTACTATTTGGTTATATATTTTATTTGTGTCCGTTAAGATTTTTAAAAAGAAAAAGTAATCCTAACTAGTATTAGAAATCCTCAGCTCAAAGACGGGATTGCAAATCCCGACTAGCTCGCTTCATACT
The DNA here is from genome assembly GCF_014306625.1 of Pedobacter fastidiosus. GTDB lineage: Bacteria > Bacteroidota > Bacteroidia > Sphingobacteriales > Sphingobacteriaceae > Pedobacter > Pedobacter fastidiosus. The sequence continues at coordinate 87,379 of NZ_JACRYL010000001.1, read as the reverse complement.
GTTTAAACGTTTGTTCTAATCGCCGTTTTATTTTCGAAATCAAGAACCTTGGCGAAAGCACTTTCACACATTCACCAAATCCTAAAATTTCTCTCTCCAGTTCATAATTTAGCACAACATCTATTCTAAAGGTAGTCGTTTTTTCATTCTTACTCATTACCACTTGAGAGGAATGTAAAGGCTTGGTGGTTATGTAAGGCGCATGTTCGTTGGTAAATTCTAAAATTACCTTTTGTGCTCGGTCTCTTTCATTTTTGGTAACACCGATTAAATCATCGTAATACCTATCAAAATCTACACCCTCATAATTTACAAAAACCTCATTCGGTAATTCCTGAAATTCGATGATTCTATCCAAAGCCAAGTTTAAAATTCCTGGTCGATTTTTTGCCTTGCAGATTAAAAACCATCGGTTTCTGTATTCTTTCAGCAGATATGGGTAGTAAATTCCCTGTTGCGCTTGTTGTGCTTTGAACGATTTATACTCGATTAACAAAGACCGTTTATTTAAAACCGCTTGATATAAAGGCGGAATACATTCTAAACCCTTAACCAATTTATTGCTTTCCAGCTGAATATTATTACCGCTTTGTTTAGTCGATTTGTATAGATTATTTTCCAAACGGGCAATCATATCGCTCATTTCATCGAAATAATTAAAGGCATTAAATTGCTTCAATACGCCAACAATTTCTTTCATTTTATCTACATCAGCATTATTTATTGGTGCTTTTGTAATGCTGAAGCTCGGGTTTTCATAAGCGTAAAAGCGTTTATCTTGCACCACAATTGGCGCATTGTAACCCAGCTTATCACTTCGCATCAATTGAATATCTGCCTGAATAGTGCGCTTGCTTACGCCAGAAGTTATTCCCTCTAACTCATAAAGCGTAGCCGATACTTTTTCAATGATATCTTCTAACGTCCATTTACGGAATCTGTTTTTCAGACAATCATCAATGGTTTTGTATCGGATAAGCGCTAATTTATTTACGGCCATTTTTAATGAATTTAGATTTCAGCTAAAAATCTGATGATTAAGCTTATCTAAATATAGCAAAGTGTTATTCATCTACGCAATACAATTGCGCAATAGATATTGAAAAGAACATACATTTAGTATAATTAAATTCTATTTGACTAAAAATCAATTGTTTAAGAATTTTATGGGGAAATAATTTTTACTGCGCAAATCTGTCGCGTAGTGGCAATAGCATCTTTGTAATGTCGCCAGTCGATAAAGTTCTTTGAGAAATATAATTCATCATATATAAAAAAATCCCGAGAGGGATGTCAGCACTAAATAATGACTATCCAAAGTTGTGGGTTTCAAAATAGCCCCAAAGTATTCACGCCATTGGCGTAGCATATTCTGATAGAAATTATGATAGATTGTCTAAAACACGTTGTGTGTCGTGGGTTCGAATCCCACTTCCGATTACGGTCGGAATAATTCAGGGGTAGAATAACAACACCAAAATGCAGGTTCGAATCCTGCTTCCAAGTGATTGGAATAGCAAAATGGTAATGCAATGGATTAGGGTTCCATCTAGAAAGAAGAGATACTTTAAATTTCTCAAAACCAGCGTTGCGAAACTGCATTCGGCTTAGAAGTTTGTAAAATCTTCAGGAGCAAATTTGCCTTTTGCTTTGCAAGTAGAACGAAAAAGGTGCTTATTTAAAAATCAAATCTTCAAAAAGATGAAAGTCATTTTAATGGCGAAATCTAAAAGCTGATTTCATTCTTAAAAACAACCCAATACAATTTACTTCCGCAGAAAAATAAATGAATGTTTTTCGCAATGCTTTTGTAAAGAAAAAATAATTAACCATACTAATTGAAGTCTTCCTTTTTAAGGGAGGATTTAGGTGGGGTTTAACATCAAGAAAACATGAAAAGAGTAACAATAAACACCAATTATGTTGGATTGGTGTTCAAAAAAGGAAAATTAAAAAACGTTTTAACCGCTGGAACTTACTGGTTAGGTTTTGGCGAAGATGTCGCTTTGTACGACATGAGCAAAGAGTATTTTTATTCGGTTGCAGAGTTAGATATTTTGTTGCAAAATGGAGATTTTGTGAACTTAATTCACTTGGTAAGCGTTGCCGACAACGAGTTGGCCTTGGTTTATCAAAACAAAAACTTTAAAAATGTTTTAACAGCTGGCAGACACGTAATTTGGAAAGGTTTATCGGAATATAGCTTTGTTAAAGTTGACATTAACACTATAAACATTGATAAAACGATTGATAGAAACTTGTTGGAAAAAGCACCATTGGCAAATTTCGTCAGAGCATCTAAAGTAGAATCTTATGAAAAAGCTTTGTTGTTCATCGATGGGAAATTTGAAAATATTTTGGATGCCGGAACTTATGCTTACTGGAAGAACAGTATAGATATTCAAGTTTTAAAAACCGATATGAGGCAATTAAATATGGAGATTATCGGTCAAGAAATTTTAACGAGAGATAAGGCACAATTACGAGTTAACTTCAGCATTCAATACAAAGTTGATGACATTATCAAAGCTTTATTGGAGAACAAGGAATTCGAAAAACAATTGTACATCACCATGCAATTGGCTTTAAGAGAAAGCATTGGCTTATTATCTTTTGATGAATTGATGGAAAGCAAAGAAAAAATTGCCGAAATGGTGATGGGTTTAACTTTGAGTAAAGCCGAAAATTTAGGTGTGAAATTAACGAACTGCGGTGTTAAAGACATCGTTTTACCAGGTGATGTTAAAGAGATTATGAACCAAGTTTTGGTGGCCGAAAAAAGAGCGCAAGCCAATATCATTACACGAAGAGAGGAAACGGCTTCGGCCAGAAGTTTGTTGAACACCGCAAAGTTGATGGAAGATAATGCCATGTTATACAAGTTGAAAGAGATGGAATACGTAGAGAAAATAGCGGAGAAAATCAATAACATCAGCTTATCGGGCAGTGGACAAATTGTAGACCAGTTGAAACAAATCTTCGTGAAATAAGCATATTAAGCGTATCGTCATTGCGAGGTACGAAGCAATCCTACCACTATCGCTAGGCTAGTAAAACTCCCGCTTTAAGATTGCTTCGTTCCTCGCAAAGACGGACATGGTGAGAAAAACCACTTAAAATAAATTAAATTTAGAAACCCCTCGGCTAGGTGCGTGATGCCTGCCGAGGATTAGTTAGATAGAAATGAAAAATAACATAACAGGAAAAGGCCTTTTAGAAATAGGTTTTTCAGAGGGAAAAATATTAGGCTTGGCTTTAGATATCTTGGCAACAAATTTCGCAGATATTGAAGAGAAAGAACTATTAGCCGTATTTAAAAAAGTAAAAGAATATCCAGAAAGTTTTTTGGATGATGAAGTATTGAACACACTTGCAACAGCACTTATCGAAGATGCAAATCCAAAATCAGATGGAACAATCGAGTTGGTTAAAAATGCCAAAGATTATACCATTTTCGGTGCTGATTATATTGAGGATGGCGCCAGAAACCAAATGGATATTGCGATGAAACTGCCCGTTTCAATTGCTGGAGCATTAATGCCCGATGCGCATCAAGGTTATGGTTTACCAATCGGTGGCGTTTTAGCTACCCGAAATGCAATTATTCCTTATGGGGTTGGCGTTGATATTGGTTGCCGAATGGCGTTGAGTATTTTCGATATTCCCGAGAAACATTATTTCGGGAAAGATGCCATGTACAAACGCGAATTAATAGCTTTTACCAAGTTTGGCGCTGGTCAGAATTTTAAGGGAGATGAAAAAGCCGACCACGAAGTTTTAGAAAACGAGGATTTCAATTCGACACCTTTCCTTAAAAACTTGCACGGAAAAGCTTGGGCACAATTGGGTACCTCGGGTGGCGGAAATCACTTTGTAGAGTGGGGAATTATAGATTTCGCTGAGCGAGATGAAATTTTGAATATTGATAAAGGTCGTTATGTGGCTTTGTTAACGCATTCTGGTTCTCGTGGTTTTGGTGCAACCATCGCTGGGCACTATACCAAATTGGCGAAAGATATCTGCAAACTTCCAAAAGAGGCTTTGAATTTGGCTTATCTCGATTTAAACTCTACGGAGGGGCAAGAATATTGGATTGCCATGAACCTTGCTGGCGATTATGCATCTGCTTGTCATGAGGTGATTCATAAACGATTAACCAAAGCGATTGGTGCAAAGGTTTTAGCGAAAGTAGAAAACCACCATAATTTCGCCTGGAAAGAGATGCTTAATGGCGAAGAAGTTCTCGTTCACAGAAAAGGTGCTACGCCAGCTGGAAAAGGTGTGATGGGAATTATCCCAGGGAGCATGACTGCCCCAGGATTTTTGGTTCGAGGAAAAGGTGAAACAAGTGCTATCAACTCTGCATCGCATGGTGCGGGCAGACAAATGAGCCGTACGAAAGCCATTCAATCGATTACGAAATCAGAAATGAAAGCCATTTTGAAAGACCACAATGTAACCTTAATTGGTGCTGGTTTAGATGAAGCGCCGATGGCTTACAAGGATATCCATAAAGTGATGTCTGCACAAACCGAACTCGTTGATGTTATCGCCAAGTTTGAACCAAAAATGGTAAGAATGGCTGATGATGGAAGTAGGGAGGATTGAGTTTGGATAATTTGCGATTAGTTAAGAGCCTAAATCATTAACTACAATTAAATTGTACATTGAAAATTAAAATCTCTTTAATAATTTGAAGAGATTTTAATGCTAATTAGTAAAACATTGGCTCTTGTCTATTATCCCAAAAGAAAAGAATTTCAATCCTGTCAGACTTAACCTCATAAAATACAGATGAAAGCTTTTTTATTAATCCCTGTCGTACGTTTGAGTCAAATTCAGTTTCCTTATAAATAAACGGAGAATTAGCAATTAATTCTAAGGTTCTAATCGTATCCTTTTTAAAATCTTGCAGTGCTTTATTGCCTAACCTCTCCTCTATTTGAGCACATATTGATTCAAAAGTTAGGTATGCTGTTTCAGATATTATAATAGGCAAACCCATTAAAGGGATGATATTTTTTCTTTAAACTCTTCCAAAGAAAAGCTTTTGCCTTGTTCAATATCAGCTTGACCTTTTCTAATTCCTGAAAGAACATGTTCTGGCAAAAAATCATCCTTTTTTATTTCATAGGGAACTTCCAATGCATCAAGAAATGCTTTTAAGGCCTTTTCTTGGATTTTATCGGGATGCACAAAGTAAGTTTCCATGTGAATTAATTTTTAACCAAAATACGAATATAAATTTTATTAAACAATGACATCAACGTTATCGCTTTAAATATTCGCATTCTGAAGAGGATAAAATGTGAGAACATTTTTCACTTTCTTATCTTTCGCTTTTCCTGTTGGGTTGGTTACATTAATTATACTCACATACTTTGTTTGGTCGCCTGCTGATTCGAAAACAATGACTTCCGCATAATTCTGCTCGTTTATAAGTGATGGATTATCATTCAAAACAGCAAAATTTCGATTGCTTAGTTCACTTAGAATCAATTCCTTATTTTCTATCAATGGGATGCGATTTAGTACTTTACGCCTTTTCATCCATTGATCATTTAATTCAGAATATGGTTTTGTTACCTGACCATTTAATACGGCAAATATTATTCCACCAAGAATAACTATAAATTCTCCAACCCAAATAATCCACAATAATAAACCGCTAATGGTATCTGTACTTTCTATGCGAAAAGTTCCTATTGCGTTAAGGTTTACAATTTCCTGAAAAAGAACATTTGGGTGGGTGAAAAGAAAAAAGAAATCACTAAGTAATATTTTAAAATCTGCTGATCCAAGATTAAAAGTGAACCCTTTATTGCTGTAAACTATCGTATCAAAGAATACCCATTGTACATAAAAGGCGAAAATTCCGCACAAAACCGCAATAATTATGGCAACTCTCTTATTCCTTATTTTTCCTATTTTGATACCGAGATCAATGAAAAAGCCTAAGCCAAGCCCGAGTAAAAATGCAATAATGGCTATAAACCAAATATTGGGAATTAATCTACTCAGCACAATATAAAGGAGTGGAAGAATTAGGGATGCTAAAAGACCAATAGCAGTAGTAATTAGAATGGCGGCCGGCGATGCATAGCCCTGAGGCGTATATTTATTTTCCATGAAAGCGTAAATGAAATTATTATTTGAACACCCAACTCAATTAATTGTTTGTTGGGTGCTCAAATTGTATCTATTTCAACTTACTCAAAGCCGTTTTAATTCTCGGCAACATATCTTTAATATCCTGCAAAGTACAGGCACCAACCGATGCTCTAAACCAAGGCATACTATGCTCGTTTCCAAAAGCAGAAAACGGCACCAATGCAGCGCCTGCTTCTTTAATTAAATAGAAATTTACATCGGCACTGTCTTTTAAAAGTTGACCATCCTCAGTAGTTTTCCCTATATAATCGATTTTAATGGTTAAATAAATTGCGCCCATTGGCTCAACTGCATCCACATTAAAACCTTCCTTTTTCAATTCATTAAAACCGTTATAAAGTGCATTTAAACTATCTTGGATTTTACTTTTGAAACTGGTTAAAAATTGGTCAACTTGTGGTTTATCAGCGAAGTATTTAGCCATAGCAACCTGCTCCGCTTTTGGTGCCCAAGCACCCATGTGGCCAACCAATGCTTTCATTCTATTAACGATATCTTCAGGACCGAAACCCCAACCAACGCGTACACCTGTTGCTGCTAAGCACTTCGAACTTCCATCTACAAAAACGGTAAACTCACGCATTGCTGGTCGTAAGGAAACGGGATTTACATGCTCTTTACCAAAAGTTAAAAGCGAGTAAATTTGATCATACATTAAATACAATGGTTTTTCATCAGCGCCACGAGATGCATTTTCTTCTAAAACAACATCACAGATTTCTGCTAAAGAATCAGCATCAAACATGGTTCCTGTCGGATTCAAAGGGGAACATAAGGCCAATAAAGTTGCTCCTTTTAAATGTGGTTTCAATTGAGCTGCTGTTGGCATAAAATTATGCTCAGCGTCAGTGTCTACTGCAATTGCTTTTGCAGAAGTTAGGTGGCAATAGTGATTGTTATTCCAAGATGGTGCAGGGAAAACTACGGTATCACCGGGATCTATTAAAGCTAAAAATGTAGCATAAATTAACGGACGAGAACCGCCAGAAACCAAAATACTATTGGTGTTATATTCTAGCCCGAATCTATCTTTTAATAATTCAGAAACGGTTTCTCTTAATGGCAAAACACCATCAGCAGGTGGATAATTGGTTTGATTTGCATTGTATGCATCAACAATTCCAGCTTTTAATTCCGTTGGAATTGGATAAATGTTCGAATCAAAATCACCGATGGTTAAGTTAGCGATTGATGCACCCTTGCGTTTCATCTCGTTAACTTCGTTACCAATTTTTATTATTTCTGAGCCAACTAATGCACTGGCTAATACTGAAACTTTCATTTTTTTTTCATTTTTGTCGCCTTATTCGTCATTGCGAGGCACGAAGCCATCTTACCATATTGGCAATCATAAAATTCATCGCTTTAAGATTGCTTCGTGCCTCGAAATGACGACCTAACGAATTAATTCCTCTATTGCTTTATTCACTTTTTCGAAACCAAATTGAGACAAAACCTCATGCATTCCCGCAGAAATTTGCTCATTGCAAAGGTTGCCGATGCTTCCTTCGTGTGTATGATGTATTTGGCCCGATGGCGCAAAAGTACCATTTTCTATCTGTTCGCCAACAATTTTATAAGCCTCTCTAAAAGGAACGCCTTGTAAAGCTAAATCGTTAACCACCTCAACGCTAAACAAATAATCATATTTTTTATCTTTCAAAATATCATCTTTTATGGTGATGTTTTGGAACATGAAAGTGGCGATTTCCAAACACTCGTTTAACGAGGTAATTGCAGGAAAAAGATTTTCTTTTAGCAATTGCAAATCTCGGTGATAACCTGATGGAAGATTGGTAATCATCATCGCAATTTCATTCGGCAATGCTTGAATTTTATTGCAACGCGAACGAATCAACTCAAAAACATCGGGATTCTTCTTGTGCGGCATAATGCTCGAGCCTGTTGTCAATTCTGCTGGAAAACTGATAAATCCAAAATTCTGGTTAATGAATAAACAAACGTCCATTGCCATTTTGGCCAAGGTTGCAGCAACAGCACTCATCGCCTGAGCCAAAATTCTTTCCGTTTTACCACGTCCCATTTGTGCATAAACCACATTATAATTTAAGCTTTCAAATCCTAACAATTCTGTAGTTAAAGTTCTGTTCAAAGGAAATGAGGAACCATAACCTGCAGCAGAACCCAATGGATTTTTATTGGTGATTTTCCAGGCGGCAAGCATCAATTCCATATCATCGGCAAGGCTTTCGGCATAAGCGCCAAACCATAAACCGAAAGATGATGGCATTGCAATCTGCAGATGCGTATAACCTGGCATCAACTTATCTTTGTGCGTGTTGCTTAATTCGATTAACAGATTAAACAAAGTCGAAGTTTGATTAACCATATCCTCGATACAAGCACGAAAGAACAATTTCAAATCGACCAAAACTTGATCATTGCGTGAACGACCGCTATGAATTTTCTTGCCAGCCTCGCCAATGCGTTGAGTGAGCAACCATTCTACCTGAGAGTGTACATCTTCAACACTGTTTTCGATTGTAAAATTTCCAGCTTCGATTTCAGCATAGATATTCTTCAGTTCTACCTGAATGGTTTTCAATTCTTCGGCAGTTAATAAATTGATGGTTTCTAGCATTTGAGTGTGCGCCAAAGAGCCCAATACATCAAATTTCGCCATTTGCAAATCCAATTCGCGATCCTTACCAACGGTAAATGTTTCTACTAATTGGTTTACATCAATATTTTTCTGCCAGATTTTCATTTTTGATTTGCTGTTTTTATGCCCAAACAAAGGCTATTTAAATAACCGCAAAAATACAATAAATAGATTAGAATTGGCAATGAGATTACTTCCCCAAAAGACTTTTACACTTTAATAAAATCATTTTTTCCAAGGATCTGATTATTCTTCTTGTAAAACATTATTTTAGTAGAAACTAAGACCCTATTATGAAATCTCTCAAACTATTTTCAACTCTTTTCTTGTTGCTATTTATGCAGAATCTGCAAGCTCAAGAAAAGCCAGCTTTAAGCTGGAAGGATGTTTCCAAATGGAACTTCAATAGAAATGCAACACTCTCGCCAAATGGAGAATGGATCGCCTTAGCAAGCGGACCAGTTGAGGGCGATTTAAAAATGACCATTAGAAAAACAAACGATACCTTATCCCGAACTTACCCAATTGGTGCTGTTGCAAATCCGATTTCATTTTCTGATGATTCGAAATTCGCAGCCTTTAAAGTTGCACTTAAAGATGCTGACGCTAAGGTTGCCAAAAAGACAAGTAAACCCGTTTACGATAAACTGCTTTTGATTTCGCTAAGCGACAATAAACAAACCACTTTTGAGAAAGTTAAAAATTTCAATTTTTCAGAAAAATCTCCTTCTTGGATTGCCATTCAATTTGCTCCAGCAGAAACGGCCTCTAAAGAAAAAGATGCACCGAAAGGTACTGACGTTTTACTGTACAACTTGATCACCAAAAAAAGTTATAACCTCGGTAATGTTTCAGAATTTGCTTTTAATAAACCCGGAACTCAGCTGGCTTATATTATCGATGCAGCTGGCCAAAATGGAAATGGCATTTTTATTCGGGATATGAAAACTGGGATAACAACTGCCTTAGATAATGATCAGGCTGTTTACCAAAAGCTTGGCTGGAATGAAGAAGGAACTGCATTTGCCTTACTTAAAGCAAATAAAAATGACAAGTACAAAGATGAAGTTTACAGCATGCTCGGCTTCAATAAAATTAATGGCGATTTAACCAATAAGGTTGTTTACAATGGAATTGATGATTCTATATTCCCAAAAAACATGGGAATTAACACGAACGCAACTCCTTTTTGGTCTGATGATCAAAGCATTTTATTCATTGGCATTAATACCCTAAACAAAAAAGAGGAAAAGAAAGAGGAGAAAAAAGACGATAAAAAAACTGATTCTTTAGTAAAGGCCAAGCCTGAGGTTAAGAAAGACGACATTGAAAAACCTGATATGATGATCTGGAACTGGCAGGATAAAAGATTACAATCTGCACAGCAAACACAGGAAACAAGAGATAAAAACTTCAGTTATTTGAGCGCTTATCGCATTGCAGATAAAAAGTTTTTTCAGCTTGCAGATAGTAATATGAGATCGGTAAGTGTAAACCCAAAAAGTTTATACGCCATCGGTTACGACAACTCCAAATATGAATTAATGGGCAATTTGGATGGACAAAGTTATGTAGATGTTTATTCGATTAACCTGAAAACTTTCGGCAAGAAATTACTTTTCGAAAAAATGTATGCTACGAACGGAGGCAGATTGGTGGTTGCACCAAATGGAACTTTAGCGAGCTATTATGTAGATGGAATATTTTACAGCATTAACTTAGAAACCGGAAAAACGGCCAATTTAACTGGAAAAATTAAAGCTTCTTTTGTTGATGAGCTTGATGATCACAATGTATTAAAACCAGCAACTCAAAATTTGGGCTGGTCGGCCGATTCTAAGTATGCATTGATTAAAGACAATTACGATCTCTGGAAAATCTCTGCGGATGGAAGCTCTGTTACACCATTATCGGATAATTGGAAAAGTAAAAAAGTGGAAGTTGCTTTAAGGTTCCGCACCGATGCTGATGAAAAAGGTGCTGATTTGAGTAAAGATCAATATTTCAATGTTTTCAATACGAAAGATAAAAAAAGTGGGATTGGGTTATTAACCGCAGGGAAATCAAAAATCAACATTTTGTTTATGGATGATAATGTTTATTCCAATTTTGCAAAAGCTGAACATGGGAAGATTTTCACCTACACAAAAAGTAATTTTGCACAGGCTCCAGATTATTATGTAACACCTGCTAGCGATTTAAGCGCTCCTAAAAAAGTGACAACCAATACACCAGACCAGAGCAAATATGCTTGGACATCGGGCGTAAAATTAATCGATTACGTTAGTGCAAATGGCGATAGCTTACAGGCGGCAATTTATTTACCCGCTAATTATGTACCAGGAAAAGCGTATCCAACCATCACCTACATTTATGAAAGATTAACTGATGATTTGAATACATACACCATGCCAACTTTTCCAGGTGGCGGCTTTAATAAAGCCATGTACTTGAGTAACGGTTACGCCGTTTTAATGCCCGATATTAAATACAAATTGAACGATCCGGGCATGTCTGCAGTTGCCTGTGTAGTTCCTGCTGTTAAAGCCGCAATTGCAACTGGAATAGTTGACGAGAAAAACGTGGCCATTCACGGACACTCTTGGGGAGGTTATCAAACTTCATTCTTAATTACACAAACCAATATTTTCAAAGCTGCCGCTGCTGGTGCACCGTTAACCAACATGATTAGTATGTACAGTTTAATTTACTGGAATAGTGGAGGTACAAACCAAGCAATTTTCGAAGCGAGTCAAGGCAGATTAACACCAGGTTACTGGGATAATTGGGATGCATTTGCCCGTAACTCGCCAGTGTACCACATTAAAAAAGTGCAAACGCCGTTATTGCTTTTGCACAATGATAAAGATGGCGCTGTAGATTTTACTCAAGGAATTGAATATTATAACGGCTTAAGAAGGTTAAATAAACCAGTGGTGATGATTACTTATCGTGGTGAAAATCATGGAATCGCAAAAATGCCCAATCGTAAGGATTATGCAGTACGAATGATGGAATACTTCGACTATATGCTAAAAGGAAAACCAGCGCCAGAATGGTGGAGTAAAGGAGTTAACCGTTTGGATATGGAAAAACACTTAGAAACAAGAGCCTTTGATGAAGGCGAAGAAAACTAAGCTCGTTTATTAATAGACCACAAAAGAGACAAAAGAACACAGAACTATACGCACACTTTTGTTTCCTATTGTTCCTTTTGTGGTGTATTACCTATTTTCCGTTAATCACGGGTTTCAACATATTTACATATCCCTCAACGCCCTCTGCCACTTCCCGAACATATAAAAATTCATCAGCCATGTGAGAACGACCAGAAAAACCTGGCCCACATTTTACTGATGGAATATCCAATAAAGCCTGATCTGACGTAGTGGGAGAGCCATAAGTTGTTTTTCCAAGGGCAACACCGGCTAAAACCACAGGGTGATTTTTATCTATTGATGATGGTTTTAAACGAATAGATCGTGGTGTAACATCACAATTCACATTAGCTCTGATAATTTCTAAAACTTCTTCATTGGTATAAGAATCCGTTACGCGAACATCAACCGTAAAAGTACAATTTGCCGGAACTACGTTATGCTGAGATCCTGCATTTATAATCGTAACCGTCATTTTCAGCGGACCAAAAACCTCAGAAACTTTAGGGAATTGATACGTTCTAAACCATTCGATATCTGCCAACGCTTTATAAATTGCGTTTTCGCCCTCTTCTCTTGCCGCGTGACCTGCTTTACCATGAGCAACACAATCAATCACCAATAAACCACGTTCGGCGATGGCTAAATTCATTTCTGTTGGCTCACCAACGATTCCGAATTCCAATTCTCCTAAATCTGGCAGAACCAATTCTAATCCATTATTTCCAGAGATTTCTTCTTCAGCAGTGGCGGCTAAACAGATATTATATTTTAAATTCTCTTTTTCATAATAATATAAAAACGTACCAATTAACGATACCAAGCAACCACCAGCATCGTTACTGCCTAAACCAAATAATTTATCACCCTCAATGGCAGCATCGTAAGGGTCGCGGGTGTAGCCAGAATTTGGTTTAACCGTATCGTGATGGGAATTTAAAAGCAAGGTTGGTTTACTCACATCGAAATTCTTGTTGTAAGCCCAAACATTATTCATTTTACGATGAATTTTAACACCGCGTTCTTCTAAAAACTGAGCAATTAAATTCGCCGTTCTGTCTTCTTCTTTACTAAAAGACTGGATGCGGATTAACTGGCGCAATAAATCCAGACTTTCCTTTTGTATATTTTCTAACAACATAGTATCGAGTAGTGAGTATCAAGTATCAAGACATTGAGCCTTAAACTTGCCACTTTTTTAAATTATTGGTCAAGTACATCTTCCATTTTACCTTAACCGTTTTACATCAAGCTTAGCTTTCCTTGGTGTACAAATTTCCAGCTTTTAACGCCGAAAGTTTAATCCCTTTTATCAATGAAGAGCTAAAACCATTGTGTTCCATTTCGTTCAAGCCGGCAATGGTACAACCTTTCGGCGAAGTTACTTTATCTATTTCTGATTCGGGGTGTGTGCCATGTAATAAAAGTAAATCGGCAGCCCCTTTTGCAGTTTGAACTGCCATCTTCAAAGCCTCATCAGCATGGAAACCAATTTCAACTCCGCCTTGCGATGCTGCTCTGATTGCTCGTAAAAAGAAAGCAATTCCACAAGCACAAAGCGCCGTTGCGGAAGTCATTAAATCTTCGTTTATTTTTACGACCGAACCAACGGTTTCAAACATTTTGGTCACATTAGAAATGTTTTCTAAAGAAGCATTATCGCTGGCAATGCAAGTCATCGATTGCCCAATTGCAATTGCCGTATTTGGCATTACACGAATTACCTCCACATCATCACCCAATTTCTCTCTAACCGCAACGCAACTCACACCAGAAATCACTGAAATAACCAAATGCTTAGCCGAATCAATCGATGTATTAATTTCATCTAAAACCGTGTTTAGTTGTTGAGGTAAAACAGCAAGAATTACTACATCAGCATTCGCAACAGCTTGTTTATTATTGTTACTCACTTCAAATCCAGCTTCTGCGAAAGATTTTAAATGGTCGATATTTCTACGGGTAAGCGTAATGTCGCCTGCCTTAGCGAAATCAGCTTTCACCAATCCTTTTGCTAATGATAACCCGATATTTCCGCTGCCAATTATGGCTATTTTTTTTGTCATGATTATACCTTCGATTTGATTACACAGATTTATTTTTTTTGAAAAGCAAGGTCAGTAATTCTATTAATGCTCAGTCCTGCTATTCACTTCAATCTTTTTTAAGCGTCTGTCATGCTGAGGCACGAAGCATCTGTTTCATCGGTTGCAGATGCTTCGTGCCTCAGCATGACAGTTTATTCAGGGTTGCTGCTAAAAAAAGTATTTCCGTTTCTATCAGGTTTAGATGGCAAAGATTGTAATCATCGGTTTCTATTCCTTTCTATTGCTCAATCATTTACCACAAAGACACAGGGATCACAAAGTTGGATTTATTATCCTTTGTGACCTCTGTGTATTGGTGGTTTTCTTTTATGCAAAACGCCTTTACTCAATGCAAAGTCCCCTTTAGGGGATTTAGGGGTTCATCTTTGTTCCAAAAGTTCCTTTGGCAAGTTCAGCTAATTCATCGGCTTTGCCAATATAAACTGCGGAAACACCCTTTTTAATCGCCTCAAAAGCATTATGCAATTTCGGAATCATTCCACCTTGTACAGTTCCGTCAGCTTTCAAACCTTCAAATTCATCCGCTTTGATTTCTCTAACTACAGAATCATCATTATTAACATCTTTCAAAACACCCTTTTTCTCGAAGCAATATACTAAACGCGTTTCATATAATGATGACATTGCCACCGCAACAGATGATGCAATCGTATCGGCGTTTGTATTTAAAAGTTGGGTTTCGCCATCATGGGTAATTGCACATAAAACTGGAACCAATCCAGCTTTTAGCAATCTATTTAAAGTTTCGGCAGAAACAGAATTTTCATCTAAATCGCCAACAAAACCATAGTCAATTTCCTTTATTGGTCGTTTTTTAGCCTTGATGATATTCCCATCGGCACCTGTTAAACCAATTGCATTGCTGCCTTTAGCTTGCAATTGGGCAACCATATTTTTATTAATTAACCCTGCGTAAACCATTGTTACAATGCGCAAAGTTTCAATATCGGTAATGCGACGACCATCAACCATTTTAGCTTCAATGCCCAAACTTTCGCCAAGTTCAGTTGCGATTTTACCGCCACCATGAACCAAAATTTTATCACCAGGTAAAGCTGTAAAATCCAATAAAAACTGATGTAAGTTTTTAGAGTTATCGATTACATTTCCGCCGATTTTTATGATTGTAAGTTGCTTATTGTTCATTTCTATAAAAAATTTCTGAGAAAGATTTCTCTTCAATACTTTTTGTCTTTGAAAAGATTAATAAGTGATGAGTCCAGTTTGTCTTTGATAATATCCTTTTACAAAATGTAAAAATATTATTTTCTAATTGTGTCACTACTGGTGTCACTTTTTGATTATTGCTTTCAACTTGAATTTGTGACACCGCTGGTGACACATTTAGTTTTTCTTTGTCTTTCAATTGTGTCAACAGTGCTGACACAATTTGCTTATCGCTATAAACCTCATAAAATTGTTTCATTCTGTAAAGTCCGCGGCGATTGAAACCTTTTAATAAAGGCTGTTTTTCTATAATGTATTCTGCTAAATCATTTACAGTTCCATCTCCCCAATTTCCTATTGAAACTTTTTCAGAAACAATTTTCCCAATATTAAAATACAACATAACCAATTCGGCATTTGCCTTACTATAAACCCTATTTCGGGCTTCGGTAATGAGCAAAATTACTTGCTCAAAATCGGATGAAGTATTTTTGATTGGTTTCGTCATTTATATGGTAACTATTCATTGCTATTAATTAAATTCTCATGTCCTGGTTCAATGTTTTTCGTCATTGCTAGAGACCAAACAATCTAACAACAATATGTGATTTTCTACCGCATTAAGATTGCTTCGTGCCTCGCAATGACGAGTGTGTTACAAACCTTTCTTCCTGCCCTGGTTGGTAATCTTCACTAACCAACTTCTAATTTCGATTGTGTAGGAACGAACAGAGGTTCTATGGCCTATTTTATTACTACAGATTATGAAGATAAAACACCTGTGTTCATCCTTTTTATCTGTGGTTAATTTATTTCAATTCCTCCAACATTGCCTTAATCACAGCTTGTGCTGCCCATAAACGATTTCCAGCTTCATGAATTACCAACGAATTTGGTCCATCCAAAATTTCTGAAGACAATTCCAAATCGCGACGAACAGGCAAACAGTGCATTACTTTTGCATCGTTTGTAAACTTCAATCTGTCGTTATTCATCATCCAGCCATCAGGATAAGTTAAAACTTTGCCGTATTCTTTATAGCTGCTCCAGTTTTTTACATAAACATAATCAGCGCCAGCTAAAGCTTCTTCTATATTATACTGAATATCTGCGCCTGGCGTAAAATCTTCTGAGAGTTCGTAGCCTTCTGGTTGAGCAATCGTAAAATCAATCATTCCCTCAGCTTGTGCTTTACACATCCATTCTGCAAAAGAATTAGGAACCGCTTGCGGTAATGCCTTTACGTGAGGCGCCCAAGCTAAAACTACTTTTGGTTTCGAACCATCAGGTTTTTTAGTCCATGTTTCATGAATGGTAATAATATCAGCAAAACTCTGTAAAGGATGGCGGGTTGCACTTTCTAAACTCACTACAGGAACGGCGCAATATTTTACAAATTTATTAAAGAAATCTTCGCTGTAATCTTCCTCACGGTTGTTTAATTTAGGGAAAGAACGCAAGCCTAAAATATCGCAATATTGGCCCATAACCGCAGCAGCTTCACGAATATGCTCAACCGTTGAGCCATTCATCACTACACCATCTTGAGTTTCTAAAGCCCAACCCTCTTTATCCAAATTCATCACCATCACGTTCATACCTAAGTTTAAAGCAGCTTTTTGAGTGCTTAAACGGGTACGCAAACTTGGGTTCATAAAAACCAATCCTAAGGTTTTATTTTTACCCAAACTTTGATGTGCGTAAGGATTCGCCTTTAATTCAAGCGCATCTTTTACAAATTCTTTGATGCTCGAAACATCGTGTACGGAAGTGAAAAGTTTCATTTTTTAAAGCTTAAAGACTAAAGCTTAAAGACTAAAGTTTCCTGCGATGTTTATACAGAATGCAAAGTCTAAACTTTAACCGATTATCGTCGTGAATGTTTCAACAAGCCAATCAGCATTGCTTCAACTTCATTTTTTAGTTCCGTTATTGCGAGACATGAAGCAATCTTATTGCGGTAGAAACCCACCAATAGTTTTAAGATTGCTTCGTGCCTTGCAATGACGAGTGTATTATTATTTCACCAACTTTCCAAACGCTACCAAAAATTCATCAGCATGTGCTTTGGTTAAATTTAAGGCTGGCAGTAAACGGATAACGTTTGGTTTTGCCTCACCAGTAAAAATATGGTGTGTAAATAATAATTCTTTTTTAACGTGGGCAAGTTCGGCTGGTAACTCAATCCCAATCATTAACCCACGACCGCGAACTTCAATTACTTGCTCAAATTTCTTCAATTCGGTGATTAGGTAGTTACCGATTTCTTCGGCGTTTTTCATCAAGTTATCTTTTTCCATAACTTCTAAAACCGCCAAAGCCGCGGCGCAAGCTAAGTGATTTCCACCAAAAGTGGTACCCAATTCACCATGCCAAGGCTTAAATTTTGGTGCGATAGAAATTCCCGCCACCGGAAAACCATTACCCATTCCTTTAGCCATGGTGTAAACATCAGCTTCAACGCCAGAATAATCGTGTGAGTAAAACAAACCTGTTCTACCGTATCCGCATTGAACTGAATCGGCGATGTAAACAGCATTATATTCATCACAAAGTGAACGGATTTTCTGTAAGAAACTTTTTGAGGCTTCTTTAATTCCACCCACACCTTGAATGCCCTCGATAATTACCGCAGAAATTTCATCGCCCTGCGATTTAAAAGTTTCTTCTAAAGCCACTTCATTATTAAAAGGCAAGAAAATTACGTTTTCGGTTTGATTAACTGGCGCAACAATTTTCGGATTATCCGTTACTGCAACTGCCAAAGATGTTCGTCCGTGGAAAGCACCGGTAAAAGCGATTACCTTTTTTCGTCCATTGTAAAAAGATGCTAATTTTAAGGCATTTTCATTTGCTTCAGCACCAGAGTTAACCAAAAATAACTGGAAATCTTTTTTGCCTGAAACCTGACCCAATTTCTCCGCAAGCTGAACTTGCAATGGAATTTTAACCGAGTTAGAATAAAAACCAACTTTATTTAACTGTTCGGTTAAGCGATTTACATAATGCGGGTTTGTGTGGCCAATAGAAATTACAGCATGACCGCCATATAAATCTAAATATTTTTGTTCGTTAGCATCCCAAACATTGCTGCCTTTCGCAGATACTATCGTGATATCATTTAAAGGATATACATCAAATAATTCCATATTTTTAAAGATTTTGTCATTCTGAGGAACGAAGAATCTGTTTCATCGGTTGCAGATGCTTCGTTCCTCAGCATGACAGGTTATTAAAAGTTTGCAGCTTTTAAACGCAAACCACTACTTTCTTCCAAGCCAAACATTAAGTTCATATTTTGAACTGCTTGTCCGCTGGCACCTTTTAATAGGTTATCAATAATGCTGATGATAAATAACTTACTTCCATGCTTTTCTACATGAACCAGCGCTTTGTTTGTATTCACAACCTGTTTTAAATCGATGTTTTTCCGACTTACATGCGTAAAAGGATGAGCACTATAATAATCTTCGTAAATGGTCTGTGCTTCTTCCAAAGTTAAATCACTTTCCAAATACATAGAAGCTAAAATACCTCTAGTAAATGCGCCACGCTGTGGGATGAAATTTAACCCCTCCGCCCCTAAAGGGGAACCTGCTTGTACGAGACTTTCTCCGATTTCATTTAAATGTTGATGCTCGAAAGCCTTATAAATTGAAAGGTTATTGTTTCTCCAGCTAAAGTGAGAGGTTGCATTTAAACCCTGCCCGGCTCCTGTAGAACCTGTAGTTGCATTGATGTGAACTTCACTTTTAATTAAGCCTTTTGCAGCCAAAGGCAGTAAACCTAATTGAATGCAAGTTGCAAAACAACCAGGGTTTGCAATGTTCTTTGCAGATTTTATCGCTTCGCGATTTAACTCTGGAAGTCCGTAAGTAAACTGACGATTTTCGATTGACGAATTACGATTTGCTGCAAGCCTAAAATCTTGAGATAAATCAATGATTTTTATGCTTTCATCAATTGAGTTGGCCGCTAAAAACTTCTTTGCATCGCCATGGCCTACGCAAAGAAATAGCACATCAATATCTTGAGGAATATCGCTAACAAAGCGTAAGTCTGTATCGCCGATTAAATCGGTATGCACATCAGAAATTAAATTCCCGGCATTACTTGTGCTATTTACGAAAGCAATTTCAACATTGGGATGGTTAATCAGAATACGTAGCATTTCGCCTCCTGTGTATCCTGCGCCGCCAATTATTCCAGCTCTTAACCCCAAACCCCTAAAGGGGCTTTCCGTTCCGTCGTTTATTTTTTGTGCCATATTTTTACTGTGGGTTTTAAGCTCACCCTTCAGGGGGTTGGGGGGTATTAACTTTATGCCAAATCATTACCTGGTTGCCGAAAATTTTCGAGAAACCTTTAACGTCTTCACCGCTCCAGGCGTTATTCATTTCGCCGTAGCTACCAAATTTATTACTCATTAAATCGTGGTTCGATTCAATACCGATAATTTGGAAACGATATGGCAACAATTCAACAAATACTTTACCGCTAACTACTTTTTGAGTATCAGTTAAAAAAGCCTCAATATTACGCATAATCGGGTCGTGAAATTGACCCTCGTGCAGCCAGTTTCCATAGAAAGAAGACAATTGCTCTTTCCAGCTCAATTGCCATTTCGTTAAAGTGTGTTTCTCTAAAGTGTGGTGTGCTTTGATAATGATAATCGGAGCCGCAGCCTCGAAACCAACACGACCTTTAATACCGATAATCGTATCGCCAACATGGATATCACGCCCAATACCGTAAGGTTGAGCAATGGCTTGCAATTTTTGAATTGCTCTAACAGGCTCCAAAACTTCGCCATCAATGGCAACTAATTCACCCTTCTCGAAAGTTAATTCAAGCTTACGGGGTTCTGTTTCTGAAACTTGAGTTGGCCAAGCACTTTCTGGCAAGGTTTCGTTTGAGGTTAGCGTTTCCTTTCCACCAACTGAAGTTCCCCACAAACCTTTGTTAATCGAATATCTTGCCTTTTCAGCGCTGTACTCAACACCATGTTCGGATAAATATTCTATTTCCGCTTCACGGGATAATTTTAAATCTCTAATTGGAGTGATGATTTCTACACCTGGAATGATGATATTGAAAATCATATCGAAACGCACTTGGTCGTTACCTGCACCAGTACTTCCATGAGCCACATAATCAGCTCCGATTTTTTTTACGTAATTTGCAATTGCTGTAGCCTGACTAACACGTTCTGCACTAACTGAAAGCGGATAAGTTGCATTTTTTAATACATTGCCATAAATCAAATATTTAATGCATCCATCGTAATAACTTGCAGTTTCATCTACCACAGCATGAGATTTTACACCTAAAGCATAGGCTCTTTTCTCTATTTCTTGTAATTCTTCATCAGAGAAGCCACCAGTATTCACAATTACAGAGTGAACTTCTAAACCGCGATCTTGAGCAAGATAAATACAACAAAATGAGGTGTCAAGACCTCCGCTAAAAGCTAAAACAACTTTGTTCATAAGGGTATAATTATATTTTTAATTGTCATATGGATTGCTTGTGAATAATTACTTGTTTTCAGTTATCTCACAAGCAATTCATTACTTATTAAATAATAGGGTAAATAAAAACATCAATACTTTTAAGCCAGATTTTGGCTTAGGTTTAACAACCAAACTTTGTTTTATGCGCATAAAACGCTCATATAATTTTGGTCTTTTTTGCAACTCATCAGCAAATTTTTTAGCTGCATCGTGCTTTTGAGTGGCGGGATCGTAAAGCATAGCTGTACACATACAGTTTTTACGTTCCTTCATTTTCAAAATCTCGAAATTTACACAGCTCTGGCAACCCTTCCAAAATTCCTCATCTTGGGTCAACTCAGAATAAGTAACAGGTTCGTATCCCAAATCCGAATTTATTTTCATAACTGCCAAACCCGTTGTTAAGCCAAAAATTTTGGCTTTTGGATAAAGTGATCTAGAAAGTTCGAAAACTTTTTCTTTAATGGCGTGTGCTAATCCAGCCTTTCTAAATTCTGGTGCAACGATTAAACCAGAATTGGCCACAAATTGGCCATGGCTCCAAGTTTCTATATAACAAAAACCCGCCCAGGTGCCATCTTTATGAAAAGCAATAACAGCTTTTCCTTCCTTCATTTTGTTTGCAACGTATTCAGGAGAGCGTTTAGCAATGCCAGTACCTCGAGCCTTAGCCGATTCTGCCATTTCAGTTACAATAAGCTCAGCAAAGACATGATGCTCAGCAATGGCGACTTGTACTATAAATTCATTAATATCCATTCGTTTTCTAACGAAAAATTAAGGTATTCTTGTTAATTGGGTTTTTAGAGAGGATCAATTCCTCATAGTATTAGTAAGATGTACTAAATACGTGGAGTAAAATTTTGCCGACTTGTGGGATAGTAAAATACAGGCTGAAAACGATTAATAAACAAACTTTTCCCAGTCACTAATTGTGCTGTGAAGTCAGAAAGTTTATATAAAAATAGTTTAATCATTTCTTGCGTATTAAAACGGCTTTAACTCTATTGAGGTGCAAAGGTTTAAATAATAATCGAGTTACACAATCTTTTTTAACTTTTTTACATTTTTATACAATTATAAAAGTAAAAAGCCTTTCCAAAAATCGGAAAGGCTTTAATCAAATTACTTTTTTCCTAACCCGACTGAAACCCTGGTTCCATCTAAAAAGAAGTTTAGTTTACTCGGATTAGTTCCCGCAGGAAGCTGAAAGATCCAAACTGCTTCGGTTGAGGCTTCGGCTTCTGGCTCTGCGCTTCCGCTATCTTTCTTTCCTGGAACTGAAGTTTTATTATCCAATTCTAATCTTGCATCAGAAGCAGAAACAGAAAAATATTTTTTGGCATCCAAGGTACTTTTGTTCGTAACCAATAGTTTAACAGTAAGCTCTGAACCTGTGCCTTTACCGTCTGCATCTTGTAAAACAACAGATTTGGCTTCGGTTACCTTTACCAGCGCCTCTCTATTTTTACCAAGAATTGCAGTATCCGGACTAACAATATACTCAACACTTTCTGGTGCATTCTCTGTTTTTGTCGGGATGGTTACAGTAGTTTCTGTTTTTGTAATGGTGGTGTCTGCTGGTTCATCTTTTTTAGATGAACTACAAGATGAGAGCGCTAAAACTCCAATCGATACCAAAGCGAATTTTGAGATGTTTTTTATCATTTTTAAAGGTTTATAGGTTTTCAAATTTAGGTGTCTACTTATTATCTAATCATTAAATATTAGAAATGAATTTGTAAACTTTTATCGAACAGATGAATTAATTTTTTGTTTGCTTCCATCTAATTATGAAGCAGTTATTCTGAAAAATCAGGAAACAAATTTTAACATTGTTAAAAATCTTAAAAGATATTTAACATGGCTTTAACATCATTTAACACTCTGTTTTGCACTTTAAACATAACCTTTGCTTCAAAGAATTTCTCATTTACAAACGAACAATCATCAAACTATTATGACCAGTTTTTCCTTAAAATTTTTATCATCACGTTTTTCTGCCCTATCTGTAATATTAATTGCATTGGCTTTTACTTCCTGCAAAAAAGAAGATACAGTAGACCCGACCCTTTCTGCATTACGGGTGATTAATGCATCGCCAAGTTCGGCCACTTATAATGTTTATTTAGATGGAAGTTTGATAAACGCTGCTGAACTTCCTTTCGCTGGATCACTTTCTTATGTACAAAAAACAGCAGGAACCTATAGTTTAAAATTTACGACCGGCAGTTCAGTGGAAAGTTTGTTAACCAAAAGCATCAACATGAATCAAAGTGTTTATCAATCTTTTTTCTTGATTAATAAACCCGGAGCCTTGGATGGCTTATACGTAACTGATGATTTAAATGTTCCTTCGGCAGATAAAGCTTATATCCGTTTCGTAAACTTATCGCCAGATGCCCCGGCCTTAGACCTTGCAAAAACAGGCGCAACCACTGCTTTAATTACAAATAAGGCTTTTAAAGTGGCTAGCAGTTTTATTTCAATCGATCCGGGAACTTATTCTTTTGATGCTAAAGATACTTCGACAGGATTAATTAAAACCACGCTGAGCAGCACAACTTTTGTTGCTGGCTACCATTACGATGTTATTTGTGGAGGTTTAATTTCTCCAGCTAATGACACTGAAAGAGCTTTAACGCTTCAAGCTTTGCTAATTAAATAAAATCCCTAAGTTTTTTATTCAAGCCAATTATCATTCCCCATATGATAATTGGCTTTTTTGTTTAATACTTAAATCATCTTTTCTCAGGCCCCTTATTGTAGATTTAACACTTTCTTATTTAGAATAATTAAAAATAATTTGGATTATAAATTTTAACGCCGTTATTTTGCGCTGTTTAGAATTAATCCAAATAAATTTGCAATGAATAAAATATTACTTATCAGCTTATCGTTCTTACTTTCCATTTTTAGCATAGATACGTTTGCGCAACAGTTTGCCACCATTAAGGGAACAGTTACCACTTCAAACGGCAAACCTGCAGCATTCATTTCAATTGGACTAAAGGATAAAGGCTTGGGAAACACAACGGATGACAATGGAAATTTCATCATCCATCGAGTTAAGCCAGGCACCTATATCATTAAAGCATCGGCAGTTGGCATTAATTCTAGCGAAAAAACAATCACAATAACTGCCGGAGAAACTAAGGTTGTAAACTTTATATTGGTAGAAAACGACCAGGCTTTGGAAGAGGTTACTGTTGCAGGAAAAAACAACAGATATAAAATCAGTTTACCGTCCGCCTCTTTAAGATTAAACGAACCGCTTTTAGAAGCGCCTCAAAATATTCAAACCGTTACCAATCAGGTTATAAAAGATCAACAAATCATCAGCATGAGTGATGGTTTAATCAGAAACGTAAGTGGCGCTGTACGAGTGGAGCATTGGGGCGATATGTACACAAACATTACCATGCGTGGTTCTCAAATTCAAGCAATGAGAAATGGCTTTAACGTGGTTTCATCATTCTGGGGGCCATTAACTGAAGATATGAGTTTTGTAGATCATATCGAGTTTGTAAAAGGCCCGGCGGGTTTTATGTTGGGCAACGGCGATCCAAGCGGAATGTATAACGTAGTTACAAAAAAGCCTACTGGTTTTAATAAGGGCGAGGTTTCCTTCACTTTAGGAAGCTTCGATTTGTACAGAACCACTGTAGATTTTGATCATAAGTTAACTAGTGATGGAAAATTATTGTTTAGGTTAAATGCTGCGGTTCAGAATAAAGGTTCTTTCCGCCCTTATGAGCAAAACGACCGCTATAGCTTTGCTCCGGTATTAAGTTATCAAATTACAGATAAAACCAAAATCACAGCAGAATATACTTTTCAAAATGCAAAAATGACTGAGGTTGGGTCTTATTATATTTTCTCGCCAAATGGCTATGCAACTTATCCGAGAGAATTAACCATGACTCAGCCAGGTTTACCTGCAACTCGAATTAACGATCAAAGTTTATTTTTGAATTTACAACACAGTTTTGATGATAACTGGAAATTAACTGCTCAGGCAGCTTACTTTAAATATGATCAAGTTGGTTACAGTTCTTGGCCATCTGCCGTCAATGCAAACAGCACTGTTATTAGAAACGTTGGGATCTGGGATGCTGAAAGCAGTATGAAACTTGCTCAATTATTCATCAACGGACAAGCTAAAACAGGTGGCATTAACCACAGAATTTTAGCCGGTTTTGATGGTGGCAAGAAGAATTACATGGCAGATTGGGGCCAATCTCATGATTTAGATTTAGCAACTTCTCCATTCGATTTAAATAATCCTAATTATGGATTTCCTACAAATGGATTTCCTGATTTTGATCGTACAACGCCATTAACACAAAGAGCTATAAACGCTGGTGGTTTAATGGATTCTAAATATTTGAGTGGTTACGCTCAAGATGAACTGGGCTTCTTTAACAACAAAGTTCGTTTAACATTAGCTGGCCGCTATACTTTCGTGAGCCAAGCTGCTTGGGGAGGTGCGCCAGATAAAGCAAAAAAAGTTACACCTAGAGTTGGTTTAAGTGTTTCGTTAGATAAAAACACTGCAGTTTATGCCGTTTATGATGAAGCCTTTACACCTCAAAGTGGCTTAATTCGCAATGGCGGAAAAGTAGAGCCAATTACAGGTACAAATAATGAAATAGGTATTAAGAAAGAATGGTTCGATGGGAAATGGAATACTACTTTATCGGCTTACAGAATTCTTAAACAAAACGAATTAACAGCCGATCCAACAAATATACCTGGCCAAAACTTCAGTGTGGTTTTAGGTGAGAAAAGATCACAAGGAATTGAATTCGATTTGAGAGGTAAAATAACCGACGGATTAACTTTAATTGCGAATTATGCCTACACAGATTCTAAAGTAACAGAAGTTGCCCAAGGTGTAACTGGCATTAATGTTGGCGATGTTATTCCAGGCTTTGCAAAGCATGTATCTAATGCTTGGTTAACTTATACCTTACAAGATGGAGCATTAAAAGGTTCGGGAATTTCTGCAGGATTTACCTATTTAGCGGGTAGAGCAACGGATACTTGGAGTGTTGGTTTACAAAAACTACCGAACTATTTTAAACTGGATGGTGGCCTTTTTTATGAGCGAGCGAAATTTAAAATTACCGGGAATGCTTTCAATATCCTAAACAAATATCTGTTCAGCGGCTCCTATTACGAATGGCTAAACGCATACTATTATCAAGCAGAAGCGCCTAGAAATTACAGAGTAAGCGTAGCCTATAAATTTTAATCAGCATTCATGTTTGAAAAGAAAAAAAATAAACCTTTAAAATATTGGATTGGAAAAATCCACTTATGGCTCGGATTAACATCCGGGCTATTTGTATGTTTTTTGGGCATTACAGGATGCATTTTGGCTTTTGAACGAGAGATTGAAAATGTAACACAACCTTACAGAAATCTTGAGGTGCAAAACAAAGCTTTATTGCCACCAACGCAATTAAAACAAATTGCAGATAAAGCATTACCCAATAAACATGCCCATAGCATTACTTATCAGCCAGGAAAAGCGACTCAAGTAGTTTATTACAATTTCAATCCTGAATACTATTACATCGTTTTTGTAAATCAATATACTGGAGAAGTGATGAAAGTTAAAAACATGAACGATGATTTTTTCAGGATTGTGATTATGGGGCACTATTATTTATGGTTACCGCCAACAATTGGTCAGCCAATATTAACCAGTGCCACACTTATTTTTGTACTGCTTTTAATATCAGGGTTAATCTTGTGGTGGCCAAAAAATAAGGCCGCTACCAAACAACGTTTTACGGTAAAATGGAATGCAAAATGGAGACGAGTAAACTACGATTTTCACAATGTGCTTGGCTTCTACATTACCTGGATAATAATTTTTGTCGCATTATCAGGAATGGTTATGGGATTTCAATGGTTTTCAAAATCAGTTTATTTTGTAACCTCTGGAGGAAAGTCATTAACAGAGTTTAGCGAAACTTTTTCGGATACTACGGCGAAGGCAAAACTTAAATTAAATACTTCCGCAGCAGATAAAATTTGGCAATCTTATTTAACAGAAGATCCAACATTTCAGGGCAGTTTGGACGTACACGTTCCAGAAAACGAAAAGGCTTCGATAGAAATTGCAAAGAACCCTGATCCGGAAACTTATTGGAAATCAGATTACCGATACTTTGATCAGCATAGCCTAAAAGAAATTGAAGTTAAACATGCTTACGGAAAGTTTAAAAACACATCAGTTGCCGATAAAATCTATCGTATGAATTTTGATATCCATGTTGGCTCAATCGCAGGCTTGGCGGGTAAAGTAATTGCCTTTTTTGCTAGTCTTATTGCAGCGAGCATGCCGATAACTGGTGTTTTAATATGGATTGGAAGAAAGAAAAAAAAGAAAAATCCCGCAGTTGCGGAAATTAAATAACACCTCAATAAAAATAAATAACAATGAGATTTTTAAACCTAATCTTAGTATTATCAGGCTTGATTGCCTTTAATGTAAGTGCACAGACAAAAATAGAAAGTGCAGACGAAAAATTCGAAAAAGATAGAAAAGCAATAAAATCGCTTGCGGGTTTTTATGAAGTAAACTTCAATTATGGCGAGGTTACCGCTCCAAATCCTGATTATAAATTTAGTAAACCTTACGAAAGTCATGGAAGCGAATGGGCAGAAATAATTGTAGATGAGCCTAAAAGAATTGTAATTCAGCACATGCTCGCCATTAATGATACTACGGTTATTAAACACTGGCGCCAAGATTGGACTTATGAAGACACCAATATTATGCTTTACACTCAGGATAATGCATGGAAAAAAGGTAACCTAGCCGCAGCGGATGTAAAAGGCAAGTGGACGCAAAAAGTTTATCAAGTTGATGATAGTCCGCGTTATCAAGGTTACGGAACTTGGAGCCATGTTGGCGGTCATGATTCATGGCAAAGTGAAACCGATTCTCCACTTCCAAGAAGAGAATCTACCGTGCGTAAAGATTACAATGTTTTAAACCGTGGAAGCCGAATTACCATTACTAAAGATGGTTGGATGTTTGAGCAAGACAATAAAAAAATTGTACGTACACCAACTGGAGATAAATTATTAGCGGTAGAAAAAGGCTATGAAGAATTTACTAAAATAGACCCTAAAACTTTTGCTAATGCGCAAAAATGGTGGGCAAGCCAACATACTTATTGGGCTGATGTGCGTACAGTTTGGGCTGATGTTATTGGTTCTAATAACACATTCAAAGTTCAAACAATGGCCAACGGAAAATTACTTTACGAAACCCTTTTTAGCCTAGGCGATCAATCCATTAAAGAAAAATGGACCGTTGCTCAAAACAAGGAAAAAATCAAAACAGCTTTACAACCGTATTTAGTAAAATAAACGCTCAAGATCACATCCCAAGCCATTTAGCCTAAAAACTAAATGGCTTTTTTGGTTATGCGGATTATTAACTCACGCAATAAATATTATATTTGTTCAAATCATGACATAAAACCTACTAAATGAGCTCTTCGTTAAATTTTCTAAAAAACTTTTTCCTGGCTACTGGAATTATCTGGGTATTATCGGCTTTTTCGATACTTACGTTTAGATTAAACTTTCAGCGTCAGGAAATTATCATTACTCTTATTTTGCCATTGGCCTATGCAATTGTCAGGCTTTTTGATAATGTGAGAAGTGTTAATACCGAAAAATTATAATTGCCAATTAATCTTAACTTTAAGACTTATTATTTTCCAATGAAGAGATTTGTCTTAATTTTCATTTTATTTTTTTCTCTTAATTGTTTTGCACAAGATTCTACCTACACTAGAAAAATAATAAATATTTTAACCTCCAAAAATTTTTGGGGAAGAGGCTACACGAAAAATGGAATGAGTAAAGCAGCAGATTATCTTTCTGCTGAATACAAAAAGCTAGGTTTAACTACATTTAATGGACATTACAAACAGCATTTCAATTTTCCAGTAAATACATTTCCTGGCAAAATGATGGTCGAGCTAAATGGCAAGAAACTAATTCCCGGAAAAGATTTTATTGTTAACAATGAAAGTAAAGGATTAAAAACAAATGCGAACTTAGAAAAAATCGATAGCCTTAATTTTCAGGGTTCACCAAATCTTCAGGTGGTTTTAAAGGATAAATTAACTTGGTCTGTAGCTACAGAAGTTGCAGATTATACAATTATCCAAGTCAATAGAAAAAACTTTACTCAAACTCCTAAAAACATAAATGTAGAGATCGAAAATAAATTTGTAGCCGATTTTGATGCTTCTAATGTTTGTGGCTACGTAAAAGGAACCAAATATACGGATTCGATTTTAATCATTACCGCACATTACGATCATTTAGGCGGAATGGGTTCTGAAACCTATTTCCCAGGCGCAAATGATAACGCCGCAGGCGTAGCAACTTTATTAAGTTTGGCCAAGTATTATGCAATCCATCCACAAACCTATTCTATAGGCTTTATCTGCTTTGCAGGAGAAGAAGCTGGCCTATTAGGCTCGAAATATTTTACGGAGAACCCATTAATTACCTTAAATAGAATTAAATTTTTGATCAACCTAGATTTAGTAGGTACTGGAGAAAGTGGAATGACGGTCGTAAACGCAAGTGTTTACCCTAAAGCTTTCGCTATGTTAAATAAAATTAACAACGAGTATAAGTACATTTCTAAAATAAATTCTCGAGGTAAAGCGGCCAATAGTGATCATTATTTCTTTACCGAAAAAGGTGTTCCTGCGTTCTTTATTTACACTCAAGGCGGACCAAGTGCTTATCATGATATATTTGACAAACCTGAAACTTTACCCCTTACCGAATACAATGATTTGTTTAAATTGATTATTGGTTTCAATAAAAAGTTAATGGAATAGTGGCAGTTTTTAGGATGAAAACCTTAAAACAGAATCTAAAACATCCGTTTTGCATGACCAACACCATATTTCTTAAATCTATTTATTGGGATAATATTTTAAGCCATTGGGATAATTAAATTTTGCACCTGCCTTCGTATAATCATCTTTGAATCAACAAAAACGAAAACAAGATTCATTATGAAAACTATACAAAAAATCAGCCTAGCCTTCTTAATTTTATTCAGCATCGCGATAAAATCAAATGCACAAAATCAAATCGAAATTGTTATTGTTGGCTCAAGTCACGACAATTCCAATTCTACTCAAAATTTTCAAGCGATTGTAGATAAACTGAAAAACTTTAAACCCGATATGGTTTTTGGAGAATATTTACCAGAAACCGATTATGCTAAATTGGAGGAGAGTCATTGGGCGAAAAAAGCTTTCAAAAACAAAGTTGATTACATGAATAAGCTTAATCCAAAAACGCCTGCAAACCTTTCGAGTTTAATTAAAAGGAACCAAAAAGCATTAGTCTCTTTTGCATATTACCACAAAACCAGAATGAACTTAGCCTTAGAATATGCTAAAAGTTGGGACAGAGGAAACTTTGATTATCAAATGTTTGTGCTAGAAAACAACATGAAATCCAAATTCGGAAGAGAGGAACAAGCTGAATACGTGAAAATGTTTGGAAGTTCTGATTCACTAAAGAAAATTGGAATTGTTAAACCTAGTAGCGAGTACAGCAAAATCTTTTTCCCATTAATTTACCAACTCGGGCAAAATCAGATTTACAAAATGGATTGCCAAACTTATGATAAACCCTGGGGACAAGCATGGGGAAAAATGGATTCATTATATAAAACTATGCTGGCAAAAGGGAAAGCAGATTCAACTTCAGATGAGGCTAAAACCGTTAAAGCCATGGATTTATACTGGAATTTTACACCAGAAGAATCTAAAGCCTTTAACGCAGATCCATACGCTGGCATGAACTCGAAAAAATATGGTGAGCTTGATGAAGCTTGGAATTTATATGGAGGTCGCCATTTTTACGGATACCCAGGTTTCCCTACAGAAGCATTAAAAGGAATGGTTGCGCAATGGGTTTTAAGAAATGAAGGGATGTGCAAAAACATAATCGATCAAGCCCAAGCTAAAAATGCAAAAAGAATTGTTGTAGGTGTTGGAGCATCACACAGAATTTGGATGGAAGAAATTTTAACCAAAAACCCAAATGTTAAAATTATAAACTACAATGATTTACACTAGATTATAATAATGAATCGCCTTCGTAATTGAAGGCGATTTCGCTATTTGTTAAAACCTATTATATTTTTTGTGTTAATCGAACCAAATATTGATCCTCACCATCATCAAAGATAAGCTCACAATTCCAACCCGTTTCTTCTGCTGTAGCTTTTATTGTTTCCTCATCTATATAAATCCAATTAAACCAATTTCCCTTCTCACCCTTATATTCATATTGATAAGAAACCTCACCATAATATTGATTTTGAGGTCTTGGTAAATCTTCATATAAATAAGAAATATCTGATGAATCAAAAATGACCTGTCCGTTGGGATTTAATAACTCTTTTATCTTAATCAAAAAATCTTTAAAGCCAGGCAAAGTCCCCGTTACACCGATTCCATTCATCAGCATAAAAATGGTATCGAATTTCTCTTTGTATGTGTAAACATCTTGCAACAGGGCTTTTTTTACACCACGATCTTTCATAATATTTACCGCAGCTTCAGATACATCAATTGCCGTAACATCAATATTAAAGGCTTGTAAAAGTAAAGCATGACTTCCAACACCAGCACCAATATCTAAAACTTTACCCTCACACATATGCAAAGCCTGAAGTTCTAAAACAGGCATATCTTCATCATCACGAAAGAAAAACTCTAAAGGCATTTCTTCCGGTTCACCGTAAGAGTTATGTAACCAAAGCACGTCGGCTTCGCCAGTTTTATAAATATCAGTAAGCGCTTTACCAAAAACATCCATAGGCACAAAGATAGAGAGAAAGCTGAAAGGAAAAAGACCAAAGCTTAAAGCAAAAAGATAAAAGCCAAGTGACTTAAGCAAATTATCTATACCGGTTGCGCTCCCTCTCCTTCGGAGAGGGCTGGGGTGAGGCCAAACTCTTGATGATATTCTGGAATAGCAACATGCTTAAAACCATGTTCTTTTAAGGTTGTTGCAAAATGTTGTTGCACTTCATATTCTCCATGAACCAAAAATAACTGTTTAACTTTATCTGGATCTTGACAAGACAAAAATTTGAGCAAATCTTCATGATCGCCATGCGCACTCATAGATTTTATGGATTTAACTTCAGCTCTCACATCGTACTCTTCTCTAAAAATCTCAACAACTTTTTGTCCCGCCATTAATCTTCCGCCGAGCGAATTTGGCTCGCAGTAACCAACCATTAAAATTGTATTTTTTTGGTTTCCAATATTGTTTCTGATGTGATGTTTAACTCTTCCTGCCTCGGCCATGCCCGATGCTGAAATAATTACACAAGGTCGAGGATCATCATTTAAAGCTTTAGATTCCTCTACACTTTCTATAAAGCGCAGACCCTTGAATGCAAAAACATCATGATCTATTTTTAAGGTTTCCTTAACTCCATTATTATAAACCTCCGGATGATTTTTTAGAATCTCCGTGGCTTTTGAGGATAAGGGACTATCAACATAATAAGGAATATCGGGCAGTTTGCCCTTAAGCTCCAATCCATTTAAAGCATATAATAACTCTTGAGTTCTGCCAACACTAAAAGCGGGGATAATTACTTTACCCTTTTTTACATTGCAAGTATTGCTGATGATTTCCAGCAACATATCCTCAATTGGATCTAAATCTTTATGTAGAGAATCGCCATAAGTAGATTCCATCAAAATATAATCTGCCTGATCAAACTGCTGTGGGCTTTTTAATAATAAATCCCCATAACGACCAACATCACCGCTAAAGGTAATTCTTGTAGGTTTATTATCTTCAGTGATGGTTAGGTGAACGGCCGCACTACCTAAAATATGGCCTGCGTCTGTAAATTTTAGTCGAATGTTTGGTTCAATTTCGAAATCTTCCTCGTACTCTACAATCTTCATCAAACTCACCGTTTTTACAACATCATCATCTGTGTAAAGTGGTTCTTCCATTTCTTCGCCTTGGCGTAAATGGCGATTGGAGAATTCGGCATCCTGCATTTGAATTTTTGCAGAATCCATCATTAAAATCCTAGCCAAATCCATTGTGGCAGAAGTACAAAAAATTTTACCACTAAAGCCTTCGGCAACAAGTTTTGGCAATAAACCGCAGTGATCTATGTGTGCATGAGATAAAACCAGATAGGTAACTTTTTTGGCATCAAAACCAAAATAATCGTTAAGCTTGTCCGTAACATGGCCCATCCCTTGAAAAAGGCCACAGTCTAATAATATTTGAGTATCGTTTTTAAGCGTAATGAGGTGCTTACTACCTGTAACTGTACGGGCTGCACCGTGAAAAGCAATTTTCATTTGTGATGGTTAGAAATTATGTAGAATAAAAATGCCGGATATTTCCGGCATTTCCTATTCTTTAAGCATTAATATCTGCTATTTTATCTTTTACCTTATCTGCTACGCTTGAAGCTTTATCTGCCAAGCCCGCTAGTTTATCTTTTGATACATCTAACAAATCAGCAAAAAAATCTGATAATTTACCTTTTATATCGCTGGAAGAATCTGAAGATAATGCCAATGCGATTGTTGCTCCTAATGCTGCTCCGGCTAATACGCCTACTATAATTTTTGTTTCTTTCTTCATGATCTTTAATCTTTAGTTAATAAACATATTTAAGCTAATGGTGTTTTATTTTTTTTATCTTACAAAAACCAATCCACAATGAAGCATGTATTTTTTATCGATTTAGATAATACCATTTATTTTACAAAACCGAACGAAGAACAGTTAATGAGTGGGATTTACAGTCTGCTCGATCAATTAGACTTAGGGATTTCTGAGGAACAAAAGCAAATGGCAAAAAAGGAAATGCTTACAACGCCGTTTCAAAAAATAGCCAAAAAATATGGCTTTAAACCAGAAGCTACAGAGCGTGCTATAGAATATTTAAGCAATAGATCGGTTACGGCCACCTTAAAACCAAGCGAAGATTACCACTACATTAAAGATTTAAAAGGAAGAAAATTTATTGTTACCGCTGGCTTTCCAAAACAACAAAATTCTAAAGTAATAATGCTGGGCATAGCCGATGATTTTGAAGAAATTTTTGTGGTTGATGCAGGATCATCGAACAAAAAAGAAGCCTTTCTACACTTAATTGAAAAATATAATCTGAAAAAGGATGACATTTTAATAATAGGTGATGATGCTGATTCTGAAATTAAATTCGGACTTGAATTGAGAATTGAAACTTTTCTTTTAGATCCGGAAAATTTACACCCTAATGCCGAAAGCACTTATAGAGGAAAAGATTTGAGTAACCTGCCAATCGCAGTTGGGGAATAATGGGGCATAAAAAAAGTCCCGATTTTCATCGGGACTTATCAATCTATCCTCTACCACCTCTTGATGGTCTTCCTTCAGAGCCACTTCTTTCACCACCACGATTTTGTTGTTGTTGTTGCTGTTGTTGTGGTGCTTCAGTTCTTCTTTGTTCTGTACGTTGTTGCTGTTGTTGTTGCTGCTGAGCTCTTTGTTGTTGAACCTGCGCTTCTCGTTGTTGTGATTGTTGCGCACGTTGTTGTTCTGCCTGCTGACTGCGTTGTTGCTGTGCTTGAGCATCACGTTGAGCTCTTTGTTGCTCTACTTGGGCAGAACGCTGTTGCGCTTGTTGTGCACGTTGCTGTTCTGCCTGCTGACTACGTTGTTGCTGAACCTGTGCATCACGTTGAGCTCTTTGTTGCTCTACTTGTTGACCGCGTTGTTGCTGAACCTGCGCATCACGTTGTGCTCTTTGTTGATCTGCCTGTTGACCGCGTTGTTGCTGAACCTGCGCATCACGTTGTGCTCTTTGTTGATCTGCTTGTTGACCGCGTTGTTGTTGAATTTGCACATCTCGTTGAGCACGTTGTTGATCTTGGCTCATTCGATCCTGTTGACCTCCACGCTCTGCTCTTTGTTGTTGCGCTTGCTGGGCACGTTGCTGATCTTGAGTTCTATCAACATTAGCTTGCCCATTATTCTGGCCTACACGATCAGTTCTTCCATTTGCATCTCTATTATAAACGCCACCTCTTGTATTAGGCTGATTATTATTACCCCTATCTACATTTCC
Organism: Pedobacter fastidiosus; assembly: GCF_014306625.1. Lineage (GTDB taxonomy): Bacteria > Bacteroidota > Bacteroidia > Sphingobacteriales > Sphingobacteriaceae > Pedobacter > Pedobacter fastidiosus. Next base: position 52,463 of record NZ_JACRYL010000001.1, on the reverse strand, counting down.
GTTAGTACGTCCATCAGGTTGTCCACTTCTATTGTCATTTCTGTTTCCAAACCTGTTGTCTGTATTATTGTTTCCTCCACGGGTTGTGTTATCATTTCCTCTACCGTTTCTTGCAAAACCTGCGTTTCCTTGTTCAAATTTTCTTGGTGCCGCATTGCGATTATCAACCACATTACGTTCTGGTCTTGGTCTGTAAATAGAAACCGCCCTACTATCAATTCTACTTGCTCCTGGTCTATTACTTTGGTCGAATCTGTAAACTCTTACATCGCGATTGGTTGCTCTTCTAATATCTTCCATTCTTGGGCCACCATAATAACTTCTTCTGTTGTACACATAAGTGTTGTTAATGATGGTTGTATTGCGGATGTAAACATTATTACGACCATAATCATATCTTGGGAAAGTATTAATATAGATATTCGATTGTGGAATAAAGTTCCAACAGAATTCTGGTACTGAATAACGACGACCGAAGCTTAAATTAATGCTAATACTTGGCGCCATTGGTGCCCAACCATAATAACCATCTCCACTTCTCCAATCTACCCAAGCTGGACCCCAGTTGGTATCAGGTAACCAAATCCATTGTCTGTAACTATTAATTACCCAACGGCCATAGTGAAACGGTGCCCATCCCCAATCGTAATTAGAAACCCAAGTGTTACCATATTCCGTCATAGCCCAACGGCCATTAGTGTAATATGGGCGGAACTCATTCTGATCTATATCCGGACGCCAAACATAACCGTATTGCGGATCTTGAATCCAAGTTCCATACGGAGAAAGCTCATCGTAAAAGGTTTGCATAGAAACGTTTCCAGTACTGTAGCCATCATCCTGGTAACTGTCTTGGTAGTCTTGTGCCCTGACTAGGGTTGTGGTTCCGGCAAGGAGGCTAAAAAGCCCCAGCACAATAGCCGTAAATTTCAGTGTTTTCATTTGTGTGTTTATTTTTAATAACCTATCATGTGTGTATCAATTAGAGAACCAAAATTATCCAAGGTTTAATATGCTTGCATAGTTTTTATCATTTGTGCCAAATATTGCATCCAATGGCATATTTAACTCTTATTTAACGTTTTAAGTCGGGTATAATTGTGCAGAAAATAAGTCATTTAGAAATAAAATTTGCTACACAACTGTTTACAAAAGAGATTATACTGTACATCAGTTAAACTTTAAAACTTAAATTCTATTTTTTGTGAGTATTTTTGCACCATGCAGAACGGCACTTTATATTTAATTCCTGTTCCTCTTGCTGAAGAGGTAGCACACAAAACTTTTACGCCATATTTGGTTGATACCATTAATCAAATTGATACTTATATAGTTGAAAATAGTAAAACCGCTCGTCGGTTTTTAAAAGAGGCTGGTTTAAAAACGCCTCAAAAAGATTTAATCGTTCATGATTATGGGAAACATAATCGTACCGATTTAAGTCAGTTCTTTGTTGAGCTTTTAGCGGGTAAAGATGTTGGTTTAATGAGCGAAGCAGGGTGTCCGGGTATTGCAGATCCGGGAGCCGATATTGTTGCCGAAGCGCATAAAAGAGGGATTAAAGTGGTGCCTTTGGTTGGCCCGAGTTCTATTTTGCTCGCACTTATGGCATCTGGCTTTAACGGACAGAGTTTTGCTTTTTGGGGTTATTTACCTATTGATAAGGAACAACGTACCAAACGTGTTAAAGATTTAGATTTATCGGCCAGTCGTTATAAACAAACTCAAATTTTTATCGAAACACCTTTTCGCAATAACCAAATGCTAGAAGAAATTTTGAAAAGCTGTAAGCCGAGTTCTCAGCTTTGTATTGCTTGTAACTTAACGGGCGAAGACGAATTTATTAAAACTCAAACCGTTTATCTGTGGCGTAAGGAAACGATAGATTTACATAAAAAGCCTGCTATATTTTTATTGTATTAGTTACACAATGGTCTGTGTCCTAGCAGACCATTTTTATTTTATACTCTATATCTGGTGATTAAGGTTTATACCAAGTTATCTATTATCAGAAAACGAATGTTAGAAGCTTTTGGCAATTGCAGTCCCGCCATTTGCTACAATCTTTTTTTGAGTGGGGTTAATAAAATTCAGTGCAGAAAACTCAGTCAATAACTAACATGATCGGTTGGAAATAATCGTTATCAAAAAAAGTATTGCCGCGGCTGTCGGGTTTATTTAACTTAAAACTGTGCACATTAAAATCGTTCCGTTTTAAAAAAATCACAGGCTTATTGCTTTTCTTTAAAGCAAATCTCAACCTTTAATAATTGCAGAACATTTTATATATAAACTGGATTGAAGCGGTATCCCCGATTTAAGCATCGGCTTTTCCATTGTAGTAGTATGCTTGCTTGTTGCACAGGTTTCATCGGGATTTAGCGGAAAGCCAGCCGGACGATAATCTGATCGCTGTGCTTGCTTTTCAAATGAATTTCTATTGGGTTAATCACCTTCTTAAAAGACTTCATAAGTTTTCCCCACCCTTGTTCCCCTTGAAACTTCGCAAGTCGAGTTTACCGATACATCCCCTTTCCTTCAATAAAATCGATGACTTTATCTGGCAGAAAGAACTGGATATTCTTATTTTCCTTAATCGCTTTGCGAATAAAAGTTGAAGAAATTTCCATTAATGGGGTTTTGGTAAACGTAATCGAAGGGTGATTTTCCCATTCGGCAACATGAGCATCAGGACGTGGATAAACGTAAATTTGATAGTTTTTTAGAAGCACTTCATAGTTCTTCCACTTTTTAAAAGAAACTAAATTATCGGCTCCCATAATCAGCACGAATTCTTTTTCTGGATATTTTTCGTGCAAATAGGTTAAGGTATCAATGGTGTAAGATGGCTGAGGCAACGCAAATTCGATATCGCTAACCCGAATGTGTTCCGCATTTTCAGTAGCTAACTTGGCCATTTCCAATCGATCGTACATATTGGTTAATCCACTTTTATCTTTAAGCGGATTGTGTGGAGAAACCACTAACCAAACTTCATCGAGTTCGGTGTGGTTGGCCATATAGTTAGCAATAATTAAATGCCCAGTGTGGATTGGATTGTAAGAACCGAAGAATAGACCAGTTTTCAATTTGTAGTTATCAGTTTAAACCAAATCGTGATTGCGAGGCACGAAGCAATCTTAATCGAACATTTAAATTAGATCGTCAAATGAGATTGTCCCAAAGGGATTGCTATGTAACTTCGTGCCTCGCAATCACGACCAATAAGGCGAAATGCCTTAGCTCTTTAAAAAATCTCCAACCAACTTTTCCGCTTCAGCACAAGCTGTTGCTAAATCGTAGTTTTTTAAAATCACATCAAATTTATCGGCATAGGTTAATTCCTTTTCAGCTTTGATAAAACGCTCTTGCAGTTTTTCTGAACTATCTGTTCCTCTACCGCTTAAACGCTCTTTTAAAACTTCTAATGAGGGAGGCTGAACAAAAATAGCTAAAGCATCTTCTTCATATTTTCTTTTTAAACGAATTCCGCCTTCAACATCAATGTCGAAAATTACATGCTTTCCATCATCCCAAATGCGTTCAATTTCTGAACGTAAGGTTCCGTAGAAAGTTCCATTATAAACCTCTTCAAACTCAACAAATTCTTGACGGGCAACTTTATGCAAAAACTCTTCCTTAGTAATAAAATAGTAGTCGTTTTCATGCGTTTCTGCACCTCGTAATTCGCGGGTGGTAGCTGAAATAGAAAAGCTAAGCTCGGGAAATTTAGTTAATAAGTGGTGTACTATTGTTGTTTTGCCTGCTCCCGATGGTGCTGAAAATATAATTAGTTTGCCTTGTTTCATTTTTTTAAAACTAAAGACTAAAAACAGAAAGTCCAAAGCTTTAAGCTTTGAGCTTTAAGCTTTAGGCTTTCTATAATACGTTTAATAACTGTTCTTTTATCTTTTCTAATTCTTCTTTCATACCAACCACAAATTGTTGCATCTGCGCATCATTTGCTTTTGCACCCATGGTATTAATTTCTCTACCAATTTCTTGAGAGATGAAACCCAACTTTTTACCGTTTGCCTCTTTGCTGGTTAAAGTTTGCAAAAAGTAATCGCAATGACTTTTTAAACGTGTTTTTTCTTCAGTAATATCGATTTTATCAATGTAATAAATCAATTCCTGCTCAAAACGGTTTTGGTCGATGTTAACCTTGCCCACTGCATCATCTAAAAACTGAGTAAACTTATCACGAATGGCCGAAAGTCGTTTTGGTTCCAATTCTTCTACAGATTTGAAGTACGAAAGAATGTTCTTAATTCGTAATTCTAAATCAGATTTTAAGACAGCGCCCTCATCTTCTCTAAATTTGTTAAAACTAACAACGGCCTGCGTAAATATTTTATATAAATGATTCCACTCATCTTCAGAAACGCTTTCCTCTTTGTAGTTAATTACATCTGGAAAAGTTAAAGCTGTTTGCAATAAATTACTGCTATTTGCACCCAATTCATCGTTAACGGCAATTAATTGATTGTAATAATGAGCCAATAATGCAGTGTTGATTGTAGCACCGGTAACTTCAGCTGCAGAACGCTCTACATTAATGCTTAGGCTAACTTTGCCACGCTCAATATCTTTACTGCACACATTACGCAGAATAATTTCTTTATCAGAAAAAGCTTTAGGGAATTTTAAATTAAGCTCCAGAAATTTACTGTTGAGCGATTTGATTTCGACACTGTACTTTGCATTCGCATAATCGGCTGTTGCTAAGCCGTATCCTGTCATGGATTTTATCATGCGCAAAGATAGAAAAATAAGTTTGGAGTTTAAGTTGCTAGCCTGGAGTTTTGCAGTAGAGTAAAATAGTAATTTATAATTTTTTTAGTTTGAAGTAAAAATTTATTTACACCTCAATGCTACATCCATCCATATACATACGCATCAGCATTAACGTTTATTTAACAATTAAAAAGGTTAACAAATGTTAATTTTACAAAAAATATCTAGCAGATATGAAAGCTTTTGTTTCGCTCGTTATACTTCTTATTTGTTTGATTTTTGACACAAATTCTGCTTATGCGCAAGATTTGCTAGCAAAAGGTGTTATAATTGAAAAAGGCACGAACATTAGAATAGCACTGTGTGTTGTAACCAATAGGCGTACAAAACAGGCTGTTGGCAGTAATGACCTGGGCATGTACCAAATCAAAGCCAAATTGGGAGACACTTTATTTATCGAAAAGCGGAACTTCGTTGATCAGCAAATTGTAGTTCGAGATGATAAAGACGTTATTGCCTACCTAATTAGAGCAAGTACAACACTGGAGGAAGTTACCATTAAGGGCAAAACGAAAAAAGAAGATTTGGATGAAATAAGACGAGAATTTAAACGGCAGGGATCTTTTTACGAAGGTAAACCACCATTAATATTGCTCAATCCGTTTAGCGGAAGTCCGTTAACTTTCTTTTATGAACTTTTTGGAAAAACGCCGGCTAAAGCCCGCCGCTTTAAAAAGTATTACGATAACGAAATAAAATCGATGCAAGTCGATCTATTTTTCAATAAGACATTAATAAATAAATACACAAATTTTGAGGGTAAAAACCTAGATAAGTTTATGCTAGATTACTATCCAAAAAGTGAAATGGTAAAGAATTGGAATAATTACGATGCCGTAAATTACATTAAGGTTTCTGCCAAAAAATATACAGATACCTTGAAAAATTAAAATGCTCATGAAATTTTTAAAATATGCAATACTAAATACAATCTTAATATTAACTGGCTATAGCTTAAAGGCACAAGATTTTATTGCCAAAGGCGTAGTTATAGAAAAGGGATCTAACATTAGGGTTGCTTTGGTTGAGATTACTAATAAACGCACAAAGCTTGGGGTTGGAAGCAATGATTTGGGCTTGTTTCAAATTAAAGCCAGTGTTGGCGATACCTTGCTCGTTACGAAAAGAAATTTAATGGATCAAGAAGTAGTGGTAAAAGGGCCTCAAGATTTGATTGTTTATCTTATTAGAAATACAACCATGTTAGAAGATGTTACCATTAGAGGAAATACAAAAAAGCAGGATCTTGATGAGATAAAAAGAGAATTTCAAAACAAAGGCGTTTATAATGGTGGCAAATCATCTGTTTTGTCAGCAATTTTTAGTCCGCTAAATGCTTTGTATAATTTGGTTGGGAAAGACCCTAAAAACGCCCGCAGATTTGGAAGATATGCGGATAACGAAATTAAACAATCTCAAATTGATGTTTATTTCAATCAAAGTATGATTAAAAACAATACAGAATTACGTGGTGATACCTTAGAGAAATACATGTTAAATTGTCGCCCTGAATTTGAAAAAGCCCAATACTGGAACAGTTACGATTACATTAAATACATTAAGGAATCATCTAAAAACTTTACAGATACTTTAGGAAAAGGAAAGTAAGTTTCGGCTACCTAATCAATTTAAACAGTTAACCCAATTAGGCAGTTAACCAATAAAACATTTTAAATCTAAATCGATAGCGTTTCGCAGGCTTTTTCGGCAGCCAATTTCTCAGCGTTCTTTTTATTATAATCTCTGCCAGTTCCTACTTTTTCACCTTCTACAACTGCACTGATCGTGAATAATTTGGCACTTTCGCCTTCACCATTTTCAGCAAGTTCAAAAAGCACATCCTTACCATGGCGTTGGCACCATTCTATTAATTTACTTTTAAAGTTGGTTTCGGTAAGTTCAAGGGTATGAATATCGATGTGTGGCTTAACAATTCTACGAAGTAAGAATTCCTTTGTAAAGTTATAGCCCTTATCCATGTAGATTGCACCAATAATGGCCTCAAAAGCATCGCCTAACATAGAGTTATGCTTGGTTTGAATGCTCACAGATCTTTGATCAAACTGGATCATTCTATCAAAGCCTATTTTCTTGGCAAGTTGGTTTAAATTTGCCCGATTTACAATTTTAGATCGCATCTCGGTTAGAAAACCTTCTTCCTTGTACGGATAATGTTTAAAAAGCAATTCTGCAATTACAGAACCCAAAACAGCATCACCTAAAAACTCTAGGCGTTCGTTACTGCTTCGGCTTCCATTTTTTAAAACTTTAGCTACAGAACGATGTCTAAACGCCATTTTGTACAGCGTAACATTGCCCGGCACAAAGCCCAAAATGTTTTTCAGCTTTTTTACAAACTCCTTTTCGGGAGAGAGATAAAGTTTATATAATTTTAATATCGGCATTAAATAAATAACACAATTAACGGCTAACTAGCATATTTAACTAAGTTATCTATTTTTAATTAGCATACAAAATTATATAGCAAGGCTGTTTAATTAATCTTCGTACTTTTTGAAAATTACTGAAGCATTATGTCCGCCGAAACCAAAAGTATTACTTAGCGCCGCTCTAACAACACGTTTTTGAGCTTTGTTAAAAGTAAAGTTTAGCTTAGGATCAAAGGCAGGATCATCTGTAAAGTGATTAATTGTTGGAGGAACAATATCATTTTTAACAGCTAAAATTGCCGCAATTGCTTCAATAGCACCAGCTGCTCCCAAAAGGTGACCTGTCATTGATTTCGTAGAACTGATGTTTAATCTATAAGCATCTTCCCCGAATAATGTACCAATCGCTTTCGTTTCACTAATATCACCAAGCGGCGTAGAAGTTCCGTGAACATTGATGTAATCGATATCAGCAGTGGTTAATCCAGCATCTTTAAGTGCATTCGTCATTACCATTCTAGCACCTAAACCTTCAGGATGTGGAGCTGTGATGTGATTTGCATCAGCACTCATTCCACCGCCAACAAGTTCTGCATAAATTTTTGCACCTCTTGCTTTTGCGTGTTCAAGTTCTTCTAAAATAATAGTTCCTGCACCTTCGCCAGCTACAAAACCATCACGATCTTTATCGAAAGGGCGAGAAGCCGTTGTCGGATCATCATTACGTGTAGATAATGCATGCATGGCGTTAAAACCACCCATTCCTGCTTCGTTAATAATGGCTTCAGAACCGCCACTGATAATTACATCAGCCATACCCAAACGGATATAATTGAATGCATCTATCATTGCATTGGTTGAGGAAGCACATGCCGAAACAGTTGCAAAATTTGGCCCACGTAAGCCATACTTGATTGAGATATGCCCTGGAGCGATATCAATAATCATCTTAGGAATAAAAAATGGATTGTATCTTGGCGTACCATCTCCCTTAGCGAAATTCGAGATTTCATCTAAGAAAGTTTTCAATCCACCTATGCCAGCGCCCCAGATTACACCGATTCGGTTGGTATCTAATTTTTCAAAATCAAAACCACCATCCTTCACAGCTTCTTCTGTTGCCACCAAAGCATATTGTACAAACGGATCTAGCTTACGGGCTTCCTTTTTCTCCAAGAAATCTTCCGGATTAAAGTTTTTTACCTCGCAAGCGAATTTGGTTTTGAACTTTTCAGTGTCAAAACCCTTAATAGGAGCAGCGCCACTCACCCCGTTAGTCAATCCTTCCCAAAAATCGGGAACATTATTGCCTATAGGAGTGAGCGCACCCAACCCTGTTACTACTACTCTTTTTAATTCCATTTATACTGAAAAAGCGTAATTCTATTTAACGTTTTTTTCCAAATAAGCGATTGCTTGACCAACTGTACCGATGGTTTCAGCCTGATCATCAGGAATAGCTACATTGAATTCTTTTTCAAATTCCATAATAAGTTCTACGGTATCTAAAGAATCTGCACCCAAATCGTTGGTGAATGAAGCCTCTGGCGTAACTTCGCTTTCGTCAACACCTAGTTTTTCTACGATAATAGCCTTAACTCTTGAAGCAATATCAGACATAATTTTATAATTTAATGGTTAAATAATTCTGTGCAAAGAAAAATAAATTCTTACAATTTTCAAATGTTTTTATTTCGACACGTACTTTTGGTATCTAAATAACACAGCGAATATAGAATTAGTTTTTTAATTTCGTTCTGTAAATAATTTATTTCACCTTGAATAGAACTTACCTAAAGTTAACCTTAGACCTTGATTTTATACTGATTGCGATCACTGCGCCCCTAAAAGACTATGTACTTTGCCACAAAATTAATACCCGATTAAATTTACATTTCGAGAAAATAGAGGACCATGAAATATTTTTTAACATTGATGAACCCGCCTGGTCTTTTTCGAAATATTATTTTTTTGTTGAGCAGGGAGACGTAGAATATTACTTAATTAGCAACAGAAGTAGCGATGGAATCTTGATTCCTGAAATGGGAAACGTAGATTTTTTTATCATCATTAAAGAATTTATCGATAAGGAAGATCTTGATTATTTACTCTCTGGCTTAAACAAACTACCTGATATACAAGTAGCTGCGAAAATAGATCCGACTAAGCTAAAGAGTAGAGAAAATTTGGTAATATAAAAATTATATACTTGGTGTATTAAATACACTATATTTGAGGGTTACAAACAACGAACAAAAAAACAAAATATATAAATATTAATGCAGTTTGATTATTTTAGATAATTAATTGGCGTTTTCTTAAACTGCATTGCTAAAATCAATTATTAAATGAAACCTTTTCATTCTAGAACTAAAATTGTAGCCACTTTAGGCCCAGCATCCGCTAAACCAGATGTATTATATAGTATGTTTAACGCAGGTTTAGATGTTTGCCGTTTAAACTTCTCACACGGTTCGCAAGCCGATCACCAAGCGGTTTTGGATACCATCCGCGAGCTAAATAAAAAATACGACTATAATGTTGGTATTCTTGCCGATTTACAAGGCCCGAAAATTCGTATTGGCTTAGTAAAAGAAGGTGGGATCAACTTAATTAATGGAAAAACGACTGTAATTACGACTACTGAATGTATTGGTAATGAGGAACGCATTTACATTACTTATCAAAGTTTCCCTCAAGATGTTCAGGCTGGAGAAATTATCCTTTTGGATGATGGAAAGCTTCAAATGAAGGTTATTTCTACTAATTTAAAAGATGAAGTAGTTTGTGAGATTGTTCACGGTGGTATTTTAACTTCGAGAAAAGGTGTAAATCTTCCAAATACAAAGGTTTCTATTCCATCTTTAACTCCAGAAGATCGTGAAAATTTAGAATTCGTTTTAGAAAATGATGTAGAATGGATCGGTTTATCTTTCGTTCGTAAGGCTGAAGATATTATCGAACTTAAAAAAATAATTGCAGAGCGTGGTAAAACAGCTCGCGTAATTGCCAAAATAGAAAAACCAGAAGCTATTGCTAACATCGATGAAATTATCGCTGTATCTGACGGTATTATGGTTGCTCGTGGTGATTTGGGTGTTGAATGTCCAATGGAAGAAGTTCCATTGTTACAGAAAATGATTGTTGCTAAATGTAGAGCGGCTTCAAAACCTGTAATTGTTGCAACTCAAATGCTTGAAAGTATGATTACTACGCCTCGCCCAACTCGTGCAGAGGTAAATGATGTTGCAAACTCGGTACTTGATGGTGCTGATGCTGTAATGTTAAGTGGTGAAACTTCAGTTGGAGAATTTCCTTTGATCGTTATTGAAACGATGCAAAAAATTATTCAGAACATTGAGCAGAACAACTATCCTTTCAATCCTGATAAATTCTTAAAACCGAAATCTCCATCTTTCTTAAGTGATGCAATTTGCGATTCTGCTTGTTTCTTAGCTAAACAAACCAATGCTGTTGGTATCGTTTCGATGACATTGAGCGGTTACACTGCATTTGAAATCTCGAGTCACAGACCAGAAGCTTTAACTTTCATCTTCACTAGTAACAGAGCTTTATTAAATGCTGTCAGTTTACTTTGGGGTGTTAGAGGTTTCTACTACGATAAATTTGAGAGCACAGATAACACGATTATCGAAGTTAACGAATTCTTAAAAAGCAAAAAACTGGTTAAACAAGGTGATATTATCATCAATACCGCAGCAATTCCAATGGAAGCTAAAGGTAAAACCAACATGTTAAAAATTACGGTTATAGAATAATTTCATTAACCTTAACATATTCAAAATGCTCTCGATTAAAACGAGAGCATTTTTTTTATTTAAAAAAATATATTTTTGCATTCCTAAACGGAGAGGTGTCAGAGTGGTCGATCGAGCACGCTTGGAAAGCGTGTGTACTGTAAGGTACCGCGGGTTCGAATCCCGCCCTCTCCGCTTTTATCCTTCACACTTCAAACCCTCAAATTCTGTATCATTCTTAATACTTTAAATTGAAGTGCAAGAACAGTGTTATTTTTATCGCTGAAGAATAAAATCAAACGATGAATAAATATTTTCTTACGGTAACAGCCTGTGCTTTTGCTGTTTCTGCATTCGCTCAGCAAGGCAATTCCTTAACTGCCAAAGATTACGAAAGGGCCGAAAGTTTTATGGGGTACAATACCGCGAAGTTTATTGATAACGCCAACGTGCAACCCAACTGGCTCGATGGTGATAAATTTTGGTACACCACAAAAACAGATAAAGGCGAGCAAACTTATTTAGTAGATCCTTCAAAGAAAACAAAAACCCTTACCACAGATTACAAAGCCACGACACCAACTGGTGGCAGACGTTTTGGTGGTAGAAATGAGGTTTTATCTCCTGATGGCAAAAAAGCAATCTTAATTAAAGATTACAACTTATATGTTAAAGATGTTGCGAGTGGAAAATTAACGCAGTTAACAACCGATGGTGTAAAAGATTACGGTTATGCTACTGATAATGCGGGCTGGAAACACAGCGATGCACCAATTTTGCGCTGGTCGCCAGACTCTAAAAAGATTGCTACCTTTCAGCAAGATCAAAGAAATAGTAAAGATATGTATTTGGTTACCACAAACGTGGGATCGCCAAAACTAGAAGCATGGAAATACCCTTTACCGGGCGATAAAGAAATCCCAACAATCAGAAGAGTTGTTATCGATGTAGAAAATCCAAAGGTAGTTTCATTCAATATCCCTGCCGATCCGCACCGCGCTACTTTAAGCGATGACATTTCGAGTAGTGGAACTTTTGATGATATTGATTGGAAAGCAGACGGTTCGGAAGTTGCATTTCTTTCTACTTCTAGAGATCATAAACAAGAAAAGTTTAGAATCGCCAAAGCTTCTACAGGAGTTGTTCGTGAGGTTTTCGAGGAAACCGTAAAAACACAATTTGAATCTGGTCAGGGCTCAATTAACTGGAGATATCTTGCCAATTCGAAAGAAATCATCTGGTATTCGGAACGCGATAATTGGGGACATCTTTATTTATACAATTCAGAAACTGGCAAACTAAAAAATCAAATTACCAAAGGCAATTGGGTTATCACCCGATTATTAAAGGTTGATGAGAAAACCCGCACCCTTTATTTTATTGCGAATGGTAAAGAGGTTGGAAATCCTTATTTCGGCCACTTTTATAAAATTGGTTTTGATGGTAAAAATCTTATTTCGCTTACTCCTGAAGATGGAAATCATACGGTTTCACTTTCACCATCCTCCAATTATTTTATCGATACTTATTCAAAACCAGATGTTCCGCCGGTAACTGTATTAAGAAGTTTAAATGGCAAATTGGTTACAACTTTAGAGAAAACCGATGTAAGCAGACTAACGGCAACAGGTTGGAAAGCGCCAACGCCAGTTACGGTTAAGGCTCATGATGGTAAAACCGATATTTACGGATTGGTATTTACGCCGACCAAAATGGATGCGAATAAAAAATATCCGGTTATAGATTATATTTATCCTGGCCCACAGGGTGGAAGTGTTGGCAGTTGGAGCTTTGTTGCTTCTCGTGGCGATAATCAAGCCTTGGCCGAATTGGGGTTTATTGTTGTCGTTATTGAGGGAACGAGTAATCCAGATCGCTCTAAAAGTTTCCACGATATGAGTTATGGCAATATGGCTGAAAATACTTTGCCAGATCAAATTACAGCCATTAAACAGTTATCAGAAAAATATCCAATTGATACGACCAAAGTGGGTATTTGGGGACATTCTGGCGGTGGTTTTGCAACAGCTACTGCAATGTTCCGTTATCCAGATTTCTTTAAGGTTGGCATTTCGGAATCGGGGAATCACGACAATAGAAACTACGAGGATGATTGGGGCGAACGTTATAACGGCTTAGTAGAAAACGCTGATTACGAAGCACAAGCGAATCAAAATTACGCTAAAAACTTAAAAGGCAAGTTGATGTTGGTGCACGGTTTAATGGACGATAACGTTCCTCCATACAACACGTTATTAGTGGTAGAAGCATTGGAGAAAGCAAATAAATCATTCGATTTGGTGATCTTTCCAAATAGCGCACACGGTTATGGTGCTTATTCTCCATACATGATGCGCAGGCGGTGGGATTATTTTGTGCAAAACCTGTTAGGTTTAGAACCACCTAAAGATTTTAAAATGCAAGGCACTGTATTAAGATAAACGATAAAAGTCTCGATGAAAATCGAGACTTTTATCGTTTAAAGAAAAACAAAGTTTCGTGTTTTCAGTTTTTCAAGTTGATACACGCCGAAAGAAATAAAAACATGGGAAAAACTAGAGCAGAAAATAATGTAATCATAACCGGTACAACGGGTATGGTTGGCGAAGGTATTTTAATTCAATGCCTAAATAGTCCAGAAATAAATTCGGTTTTAGTTATTAACCGCAAACCCTGTGGTTATGTTCACCCAAAACTTAAAGAAATTATCCATCAAGATTTTTTTAACTTTTCTCCAATAGAAAATCAATTAGCGGGTTATAATGCTTGTTTCTTTGGTTTAGGAATTTCATCAGTTGGCGTGGATGACGATACCTATTACAAAATGACTTACACTTTAACCATGCATGTTGCCCAAACCTTAGCTAAGCTAAACGAGGATATGACTTTCTGTTATGTATCTGGAGGCGGAACAGACAGTACTGAAAAAGGCAGATTGAAATGGGCTAGAGTGAAAGGAAAAACAGAAAACGATTTAATGAAGTTGCCGTTTGAACAGGTGTTTAATTTTCGTCCTGGTTTTATCAAACCGATAAAAGGGCAAAAATATGCGCATAAATTTTATAAATATATCAACTGGTTATTCCCTATCGGAAGAGCAATTTATCAAAACGGCTTTTGTACCATGGAAGAGTTGGCAAATGCAATGATTAATACTTTGAGCCATAACAATGAGCGCAAAATATTAGAAGGAAAAGATATTATTGCTTTAGCGAATGAGCCTTCATAACTAAATAACTCATTAAGATTGACTCAAAAAACTGTCACATTGAGCTTGTCGAACATTTCGACAAGCTCAATGTGACAAACCTATTTATTTCTTGTTATCGTACTTTCTTTGATTGTCTTTGTTGGAAGTTTGATCTGATCGCTGTCCGCCACCGTTCGTAATTCCCTGAATTTTTTTATCCACTTTAACATCGTGGTTTGCTCTATCTGCAATCGAACTCCCTTGAGTTGTAGGATTGTTTTTTGGTGTGCTTACGTTTTTCATAACATTATAAATTTTAATTAATACTGTTTATCCGAGCGCTATAATATTAACCGATAGCGATAGATTATGTTTTAAGTTTCTGCGATGAATTGATTAGAAAGATGTTTAGTAAAACAAAATAACTTGGAAATGAACGTTCAACATTTCATTTGACACAGCAGTCCCGCTTTCCCTACTGCCAATTAGAAAAAAAAATTGGCATTCGTATAATCGGGTTTATTTACGAAGGGCTAGTGCTAAAAACAAATTTTATGATAAACCTGCGAGCTTTTTTAAAGCACCAACTTTGTTCTTAAACCGGATGGAAGCGGTAGCCCGAGCTTTTTCTGCGAGGCTTTAGCGTACAGCGGGACCGATCTCTCCGAAGAATTACTGAACTTTCGTTTTCAAAAAAATCAAATTTTCCATTTTTTAAATCCAAAGAAGTTGCCAGATTTATAAATATTGTATCAAATCGATTACTTGGATTGGTTTTTGTTTAATTCGTTTTTTGATTCTTAATTTAGCGCATCGGATACAACAAAACACACGTGAAAAAAAATCTATTCTTCCTTATTGTCTTCTGCATTGCAACAATTTCTGCAAATGCGCAAAAGCAAACCTATTTAGAAATGTTAGCCAATCAGCCAAAATGGGTTGATTCTGTTTTTAATAAATTAAATCGCCGTGAAAAAATTGCGCAAATGTTTTTTGTTAGGGCGCATACTAATTTGGGTCAGAAATATACTGACTCAGTAGGAACGGTAATTAAGAAAGAACAGCTTGGAGGGGTAATTTTCTTTCAAGGCGGGCCGGTGAGGCAAGCTAGAGCAACCAATGCTTACCAAAAAGTTAGTCGCGTACCGTTAATTGTTGCAAATGATGGCGAATGGGGCTTGGGTATGCGCTTAGACAGTACAATTTCTTTCCCTTACCAAATGACTTTGGGTGCCATCCAAAACAAAGATTTAATTTATAGAATGGGGCAAGAGGTTGCTAAAGATTTTAAACGCATGGGTATGCAATTGAATTTGGCACCCGATGCTGACGTAAATAATAATGCCAAAAATCCTGTAATTAATTATCGCTCTTTCGGTGAGAACAAATACAACGTCGCCAATAAAGCTGGGGCATACATGAAAGGCATGCAAGATGGCGGTTTATTAACCTCATTAAAACATTTTCCCGGTCATGGCGATACAGATGTAGATTCGCACTACGATTTGCCACAGTTAAACTTTAGTCCGACGCGATTGGATACTTTAGAAATGTACCCATTTAAAGAATTGGTTAAACAGGGTGCTTCGGGCATAATGGTTGCCCACATGAATATTCCTCAGTTGGATAATACACCTAACCTGCCATCTACACTTTCTAAACCTATTATTACCGGCATTTTGAAGCAAAAAATCGGTTTCAAGGGCTTAATTATTACCGATGCCATGGATATGAAAGGTGTAGTGAAATACTTTAAAGATGGCAATGCCGATTTAATGGCGATTATGGCTGGAAACGATATTTTGGAACTTTCGGAAAATAGCGATAGAGCAATTAAGCTGGTTCGTAAAGCAGTTCGACATGATCAAATAGATATGAAAGTAATTGATGAAAGTGTTAAAAAAATTCTTACTGCAAAATATTGGGCCGGATTAAATAAACGCGATACGATAGTTACTCAAGGCCTAATTGCAGGTGTAAACCGAAATTCAAGTAACGCCTTGGTTCAAGAATTGGCAAATGCTTCGGTTACGCTTTTAAAGGGCAAGGAATACATTAAAAACTTAATTCCGATTAGAAGAACGGCAATTATCAGTATCGGTGTTCCTTTGGTTACGGCTTTCCAAAAAGAGATTTCTAAAGGGTATTATAACTCTGTTTATTATGTTTTGGATAAAGATGCGAGCGCAACTCAGATTTCGAATATTGCTAGAGAAATTGGTGCTTTTGATCAGGTAATTGTGGGTATTCATGATAGCAGGTCAAGACCAGGCAACAACATTCCATTAAATGCTGGGGTTAAAAATTTTATAAAGGAATTAAGTGCCAAAAATGCAGTTTTTGCTTTGTTTGCAAATCCATATAATTTAGCCGGATTACCGGGTTTAGAAAATAGCAAAGGATTAATTATTGGATACCAGAAAGAAGATTATATGCAAATTTCTGCGGCGGCGGTGATTAATAACAGATTGGTTCCATCAGGAAAATTACCTGTAAGTATATTGCCAAATTATAAGTTTGGAGATGGGTTGTAGAGTAGTTTAATCACCAAGACACTAAGAATACAAAGAAAATGTCAGATGAATTCATCTGGCATTTTTTGTTTAATACATTTGCCACGGAAACACAGAATTTATTTCAGCATGACGATACCAACAGAAAAACTTAAAACAATTTGCCAATCCAAATCATTATCTATTAATAAAACTCAAAGTTATGATAGACCCAAAAGACGAAGATTACTCGAGCGATCCGAATGATGCTTTACGCAGAGAGGACGACGTAAATGAAATAAATGAATTAAGTGGCGATGACACCAGCATTGAGCATGACAAAGATATGCTTGAACAGGCAGACGAAGCCTCTAGAGCATCTTACGAGCTTAACCTCGATGATGAAACTGATGACTCTGATGATTAAAAAAAGAAAGCCACAAATTCGCAGACTTTAATATCTGAAAATTTGTGGCTTTTTAGCTTTAAGGTCTGGTCTTTAACCCTTTAGCTTATTTCGCTTTTGCTTTATACGTTTCAGGATTTACGGCAGTAACCGTCCACCCTTTTAAAAACGAAGTGATTTTTTTTACGTCGTGCCCAACTTTCCTTTTACCGTTTGAGGCAACTTCTTCTGTTTCCAAGTAAGCAGAATTTTCAATATGAAGCACATTCCCTTTTCCATCTAGTACCAAGAATACCGGGAATCCAAATCGCTGAGGGAAACCCAAATCGGCCAAAACAGCTTCATTTTTATTTTCTGGACTATAATTAACCAAAACGGTTTCAAAGTTATCGTTAATGTATTGCTTCAAAGTGGCTGTGCTATCAACTAAATTATGGAACGCAATGCACCACGAACACCAATTTCCACCAACCTGTACTAGTACATTTTTATTTTCTTTCGAGGCTTTTGTAACCGCCGATGCAAGATCTGCTTTGGCGTTTGCCTGGGGGTTATAAATATGAACAGCCTCTTTTTTTGCTTGACTAAAAGCGGTAGTAGAAATTAACACCGCAGTTAATAATATTAATATTTTTTTCATGATTTTTAAGAATGATGATGTAAAATTAATAAAGTCGACTAATTTTATAGATTATTAGCGAATTCTTTACAGAGCAAATACATTTTTATTTAAATCCTAATTTTTAGAAATGCTATATCTTGATATTCATACTCATCAGCCATTACCAAAACAGCATGTTCAAAGCATTTTGAGTTTATCGTTAACAGATGGTGATTTATATCCTTTAACCAATACTAGGCCTATCTCAGTTGGGTTACACCCTTGGTTTGCCAAATTGAAAAATTTAGAATTACAATTCGAGAACCTCAAGAATAAAGCGCAACAACCTAATGTTAAAATGATTGGAGAATGTGGTCTGGATAAATTGAGAGGGGAAAGGCTGGAAAATCAAGTCATAATTTTAGAAAAGCAAATTGCATTGGCTGAAGAACTGAATAAACCGATAATACTTCATTGCGTTAAAGGTTTTGCTGAACTAATTGAGATAAAAGATAGGTTGAAAGTTAAAGTTCCAATGATCCTTCATGGTTTTAATAAGAATGTAGAACTTGGCAAACAGTTAATTGATAAAGGTTTTATGCTGTCTTTTGGAACTTCGATTTTAAGAACAGATTCGGGCGCTGCAAAATTGATTCAAGATACGGACAACTTTTTTTTAGAGACCGATGACTCATTAACTCCGATCGAAGAAATTTATGATGCCACAGCCAATTTAAAAAAATGTTCTGTTGATGAACTTAAAGCACGTATTTTTGCCGACTGGAAAAAATTAAGCTTGCTTTAATTAACCACAGATGGACACAAATAAACACTGATTATGGTGTCTGTTTTTTTAAGAGCATAAAATATAATTAGCCACGGAAGCACAGAGTTCACAGAAAAAAACTTCGTGTTAATCCGTTTTTCCCCAGCAAAAAATAAATTAACTATAGATTAAAGTTTGAATATCTGTGTTCATCCTTTTATCTGCGGTAAAAAAAACTAGTAATATGTCTGATACAAGTTGGCTTTCACGCTCTGCCCTATTAGTTGGAAATGATGGAATTGATAAACTGCAATCGAAACACGTTTTAGTGATCGGTTTAGGTGGGGTAGGTTCTTTCGCAGCCGAATTTATTTGTCGCTCGGGTATTGGCGAAATGACCATTGTTGATGGCGATGTAGTTGACCCAACAAACCGTAACAGACAATTGCCTGCCTTGGCAACGAACCACGGCGTCAGCAAAGCTGCCATTATGCAAGAACGCTTGCTGGCTATTAATCCAGATTTAAAACTCCATGTGGTAAACACTTTTCTTACACCCGAAAAATGCAGGGAAATTTTGGAATCGAAATTTGATTACATTATGGATTGTATCGACAGCGTGATGCCGAAGATTACTTTGCTAGGAACTGCCTTAGAAAAAAATATTCCAATTGTAAGTTCTATGGGTGCGGGTGGCAAAATGGACCCAACGCGAATCAGAATTACAATGCTTCCAGATACATACCAATGTGTTTTCGCCAGCTATGTTCGCAAAAGATTAAATAAACTAGTTGGTGCCGATAAAATCAAAGCTGTTTTTTCCACGGAAGAAATGGATAAGAATTCTATGATTATGACGGACGGAAGTAATTTTAAACGCTCCGCTTACGGAACGGTTTCTTACTTACCAGCAGCTTTTGGTGGTGCTTGTGCATCAGTTGTAATTCGCGATTTGTTAGGACTTCCAATAGAAATGGCAGAAAGACCAGCCAGGATTAGTCATAAAACATTGGCAAAGAAGAAAAAGAAAAGTTCATAACTTTATTTGGTTCGTGGAGACACGAACCAAGGCATCTAAATGGTCGTTTTTTTTAACAGATTGTTAATATCCTTATTTCGGAGAAGTTTTAAATTGTTGTAAGTTAGGTGTTGTAAAAAGAAAACACTGTATTAGTAAATAATTTAGAACCACCCCGCCTTACCAGGCACCCCTCCAAAGGAGGGGAATAAAACCCACTGCCTAAAAAATTACTTAAATGAAAAATTTCGATCCTGCAGGTTTTGCATCACGCAATTCCCCTCCATTGGAGGGGTGTCCGCAGGACGGGGTGGTTAATAAGGCGCAATCATCAGAAAATTACTACCTCATTAATAATATAATTGTATATCACAAACCAAAGTTAAACCTCCCTTATAATATTAATTTAAAGGATAGATCTAAATCATTGCGGTATGCAGAAAATTTGCCTGAAGTTCTATTCTGGATGCAAATCACAAAAAAGAGATTTCACAATATCGATTTCGATAGACAGAGAATTATTGGAAATTATATAGTCGATTTTTATATCAAAAAATTAGGTTTAGTAATCGAAATTGACGGCGCTAGTCATGACGATAAGGAACTCTACGATAGAGTTAGAGAGGAATATTTTATTTCCTTAGGATTAAAGGTTTACAGAATTACTGTTGATGATGTGATGAAAAATATGGATTTTGTAAGAATGGGACTGGAAGAATATATTATTAAGGAATATGGAATTGGTTCGGGGTAATATAAATAGAAACACCCCGCCCTGCGGGCACCCCTCTAAAAGAGGGGAATACAAAGTGCAGAAAAACCCTGACGCCTAAAGTTACAAGAAGCCAATTAAATGCATGCTAGTCTATGCTCCCAACATTCCCCTCTTTTAGAGGGGTGGATGCGAAGCAGACGGGGTGTTAAAAAACAATAAATTAAAACCCGCCCGCGGGCATCAAAGAGGAAACAATAAATGAATAAACCCCTCAAAATTCTTCAAGCCTCTGCTGGTTCCGGTAAAACGTTCAGTTTAACTGCACATTACCTCACTTTACTTTTTTCTGGCGATAACAAATACCGGGAAATTTTAGCTGTAACCTTTACCAACAAGGCTACCGAAGAAATGAAATCGAGAATTTTGGAAGTGCTTGTAGGTTTAGCCCAAGGAAATCCATCAAAGAAAATTGAAGATTATCGCAAGCTCATTCTGGTAGCTTATTCGCAATTAAGCGCTCAAGAATTACAAGTTAAGGCCGATAAAATCTACCGTAAAATACTGCATGATTACAGTCGATTTTCGGTGAGCACCATTGATGGTTTCGTACAAAAAGTAATCCGTGGTTTCGCTTTTGAGCTTGGCTTAAATGCCGATTATAATTTGGAAATGAATTATGATAAGGTTAAAGATGACTTGGTAAACAAACTTGACGAGGCTTTAAACGATAACAAACAGCTTTTGCAATGGATAATAGATTTAGCCATCGAACGCATCAGTGATAACAAAAGCTGGAATTATAAAATAGAACTTTACAACCTCATTGGAGAAATTTTCTCAGAGCGATTCCAGATTTTTGAATCTGCTGTTGAAGAATTGGGCTTGGAAAATATTGATGAACTTTTTAAGAAATACATCAGCGTTACCAAAGATGAAATCAAAAATTTCGAGAGTGAAATTATTCAACTGGCAACCGATGCGCACGAAGCATTTGAAGTTTTAGGCGTAGAAAACGATCAACTGAAAGGAAAATCTCGGAGTCCGCTGACTAAGCTAATTATAGTTGCCCGAGGTGATTTCTCTAAAATAGAACCCATATTTAATCTTATTGATGAACCAGAAGAATGGTTTCAAAAGAACGCAAACGTACCCGAGGCATTTGAAACCGTAAATCCGATTTTGCAAAAAATAAAGACACATTATCTAGAGCATTTACCAAAATATCAACTTGCTATCGCTTTCAATAAAAACCTTTATTATTTAAGGTTGATGCAAGAAATTGCGGTGTTGCTAAAAGAATATAGAGCAGAAAATGATAATCTTTTAATCAGCGATGCGCAGAAATTAATCTCCGGAATTACGGAAGATGCTGGCGACAATCCATCTTTTATTTGGGAAAAAGTTGGCAACAGATACCGAAATTTTTTGTTTGATGAATTTCAAGATACTTCAACGAGTCAGTGGGGAAGTTTTAAATCGCTTTTAACCAATGCGATTGCCACGCCAAGTTTAGATTTAACCGATCATTTAATTGTTGGCGATACCAAGCAATCTATTTATCGCTGGCGAAACGGTGATTGGAACATTTTGCACAAACATGCCAAAACAGATGTTGGCGCACATAATGTTATCGAAGAAAGTTTAGAAGAGAATTATCGCAGTGCGGAGAATATTATTACGTTTAATAATTTCCTTTATCGTTCTATTCCGATAACGTTACAAAATGAATTAAACCAAAACTTAGCAAGCAAACCCGAAAGTATTTCTGGCTGGTGGAATATTCAAAATTACGATTCGATAATTACAGATATTTACAGGGGCTCAACTCAAAACTTCGCCACAAATACTTCGAAAGGCGGTACAATAAAAATTAAAAAATTCAGCAAAGATCATGCTCCAGAAGAAAGTCGTTTCTCTGAAACTGTTTTTCGGGATCTTGCTTTAAATGATGTTATTGAAGAAATTTTTTACTTAAAGGATGAACAAAATTATGCCTTAAAAGACATCGCCATTTTGGTCCGATCGAACAGTGAGGCGTTGCTTACCGTTCAAAAATTGATGGAGCAAAAATTACCTGTGCTTTCTGGCGATGCCTTAATGATTTCGAATAACTCTGCCGTTCAACTCATCATCAATACCTTAAAAACATTAATTGGTTTGGATGCGCAAACGGCTTTATATAAAGCAAATTGCATCGCATTGTATCATTCATTGCATGAAAAAGAGGCAAATGCAAATCATTATTTAAATTTAATTAATGCTTCGCTAAGCAATTTGAGCAATGTTCTACCTAAATCGCTTTGCGAAAATTGGCAATCGTGGTCACAACTTCCTTTGCCAGAATTGGTAGAGATATTGATTGAGGCTTATGACATTAAAAATCTTACTCAGCATCTACCGTATCTTTTGGCTTTCAGAGATTTAACGGCAAATGCAGGCAGATTAGGCGAGAAAGGTATTATTTCGTTTCTAACTTGGTGGGATGAAGATGGCGTGAAAAAATCTTTGCCATCGCCTGAGGGTGCAGATGCAATTCAAATTATTACCATTCATAAATCTAAAGGTTTGGCTTTTAGGGCAGTATTCGTTCCTTTTTGTAATTGGGAAGTGAAAGGCAAAACGAATTCAACTTTTTGGGTATCATCAGAAGATACTGTTTATAAAGAGCTTCGTGGAATTCCGCTGAAATATAATGAGGCATTGGCAGATTCTTCCATCGCGAAAGCTTATTACGAAGAATTGCTTTACAACAATATGGACGCTTTAAACATGCTTTATGTGGCTACAACCCGTTCAAAAGATTATCTCTATATCGCTACAATGGGTAAAGCTGAGCCAAAAGGGAATAAAGAGGTCAATTTATCAAATATGGGCGATGTTATTAATCTTACTTTTAACGATCAGTTCGATGAAAATGGCGTTTACGAAATTGTAGATTATATGCCTTTCGAAAATAAGATTGAGGAACTTAATTTCATCAATCTAAAAAGTTATCCAACTACAACTCGGCTATCAGAACTTTATATTCCATCAGAAGAAAAGCATTTAAAACACTTGGTAAATGTTGAAAAATCTGGAAGAAGAGGCTCGTTGTTGCACGATATTTTAGCAAGCGCCAGTACCGAAAAAGGTGTTGATGATTACACTACAAACCTTGTTTTACAGGGCATTATTAAGGAAGAAGAAAAGCAAAAACTGATTGATTCTGCTTTGGAAGTATTAAATAATCCAGAGTTAAAAGAAATCCTAAATAGAGCGACAGAGAGCATCACCGAAAAAAATATAATTGATGCGAATGGTAAATTGCATCGGCCAGATCGAGTACTAATTAATGCAGATGAAGTAATTATTTTAGATTATAAATTTACATTGGAGGAAAGTGATAAACACACTCAACAAGTTGATAAATACAGAATGTTGCTTTCGGAAATGGGTTATAAAAACATTAAAACTTATCTTTTTTATGCAGTTAAAGGCAAGTTGAAATTAGTATAGTTATGAAGAATCTCATGAAATTTAGTAATATACGCTTTAAGATTGCTTCGTGCCTCGCAATGACGACCGCCCAACCGTCATTGCGAGGAACGAAGCAATCTCATTTGGAAAGGTGCCTTTTATTTTTATCTCATATCTAAATTCTTATATCAAACAATGAAACCATTCTTACAAGAAGTTGCCGAAGATTTAGTTGCAAAATTTGGAAATCAACTGGAAAACTGCGCCATTGTTTTTAATAATAAACGACCAGCAGCTTACTTACAAAAACACTTTGCAGATTTAATTGGCAAGCCTTTTTTTAGTCCGTCGTTTTTTACCATACAAGAGTTTTTTGCCTGCTCAACAAGTTATAAAATCGCCGATTTCTATTTGCAGTTTTTCACACTGCATAGAATCTACAATCAACTTTTAGCCGAAGAAAAATTGGAAACCATTTCCAGTCATAAATTTTTTCCCTTAGCCAAAATTATTTTAAGCGATTTTAACCAAATTGATGCAGATTTGGTTGATGCCGAAAAACTGTATCGCGATTTAGAAGACATCTCCGTTATCAACAAAGAATTCGATTATTTAAGTCCTGAACAATATGAATTTCTCTCTCAATTCTGGACCTCCTACTCGGAAGGAAAACACAAAAAACAGCAGGAATTATTTATAAAAATGTGGCGTAGAATGCCTAAGCTTTATCATAAATTTCATGCTACGCTTAAAGAACAAGGCTATTTAACAAACGGTTCTGTTTACCGCCATTTGGCAGATGATATTACGAACCATCAAGAATTTATTTCAAATTTTGATAAGGGAAAAGTTGTTTTCGTTGGTTTCAATGCGCTAAGTAGCGCCGAGGCAAAAATATTTACTCAATTACAAGAGGCAGATAGGGCGATATTTTACTTCGATGCAGATACTTATTACTTGGACGATGCCTCACAAGAGGCTGGTTTATTCTTGCGGAAAAACCTAAATCAAATAGGTTTAAAAAACGTATTTGCAAATCAAGAAAGCTTGATGAAAACTGGCGAACATCATGTGAACGTTTTCAAAGTTCAGGGGCAATCGGCACAAGCAAAAATTCTGAATAATATTTTAGAGGAGGATTATACAGATGCAGAAAGTGTTGGCAAAACCGTTGTGGTTTTAGCTGATGAAAGTTTGCTGATTCCAACTCTACAAACCATCCCAACTACTTTTAATGGTTCGGCAATCGACCTAAACGTAACCATGGGTTTTGCCTTATCAACCTCGAGCATTTTTGGCTTGGTCGATTTATGGTTAACCAGTCAGCTGGAAATTTTACAAGCCGATAAAGTAACCTACAAAAATGTCGAGGCATTTTTAACCCATCCATTAACTGGTTTAACGCAAAAAATGCGTGATAAAATTTTAACTGCTCTGTTGGAAGAAAACAAAGTTGAAATTGACCATAAACGTTTGCTCAGACAAAGTGGTTTATTCGAGGCTTTTTATAAGAAAATCGATAATCCTCAGCACGTGGTAACCAATTTGTTGGATGTTTTGGATTTCGTTTTAACCAGATTATCGAACGCAAAAACATTAAAGAAAATTGATGCTGAACTGTTTGTAAAAACCATTCAAGAGTTAAATAGATTGCATGATACTTTCAGTAATCATATTGGAAAAGAGGAAATTCCTTTTGTGATTTACTTGGTTCAGAAATCATTGCAAGCCATTGCGGTTCCGCTTTCTGGAGATCCGTTAAATGGAATACAAGTGATGGGATTACTCGAAACCAGAAACCTAAACTTTGATAAAGTTGTAATTTTGGGCTTTAATGAAGGTATTATACCTAAATCTTCAATCGGTAATAGTTTCATTCCGGATTCTATTCGCAGGGTTTATGGCTTGCCGGTTTTGGAAAATCTTGATGCCATTTCATCTTACATGGTTTACAGATTAATGCAAAGAGCGAAGAATATCAACTTCGTTTACAACAGTTTAACCGATGAATCTACATCTGGTGAGGCCAGCAGAATTTTAAAGCAACTGGAATATGAAAGTGGTTTTGAGTTTACTTATAACGAGCTAAATCTCGATGTAAAAACGGAATCATTTAAGGAAGTTCAGATTGAGAAAACTGGAAATGCTTTTATTCAGGAAACGTTGCAAAAGTATCTCGATAAAAAGAAAATTCTATCTCCATCGGCTTTAACGCAATATATTTCCAACCCTATAGATTTTTTCTTCAACTATATTGCCGGAATTAAAGAGCCAAAAGAAATCAGCGCAGTTGTTGAGGCGAATGAAATTGGTTCCATTTTGCACAAAGTGATGGAATATTTCTATCAAGATTTAAGGCAATCAGAAATTACCGCCGAACGCATTAATGAGCAAATAAAAAATGTGCCTAAGTTAATCCAGAAAGCTTTTAATGCGGTGATGTTTAAACATCCGGATTTGGTGATGGAATATAAAGGCATGCAAAAAGTGATTCTTGCCATTGTTGATGCTTATGTAAATATTATCCTCAATCAAGATATTTCTCAAGCACCTTTTACCATTATTAGTTTGGAGCAAAAGGTGGAGGCGGTAATTAGTTTCCCGCTAAACGGGAAAGAGGAAAGCGTAAAAATATTCGGTTATATTGATAGGGTTGATGTTAAAGATGGCGTTACAAAAATCGTCGATTACAAAACAGGAAGTGATAAATTGGCTTTTAAGGATGTTGATGAACTTTTCAATTCTGATGGAAAACACATCAATAAAGCGTTAATTCAAACCTTACTTTACACCTTTGCTTATGAACAATTTTCTGGTAAAACTTGTGTCGAACCGAATTTGTATATCGTAAAAACAATGAACGATCCGGCTTTTGGTGGTGTGTGGTTTAGATCTAACAGGCAAGTTTTGCGTGGCGATTTCCTTGAAGAAATTAAGCCCATATTTTTGGCCAAACTGAAAGAAAAACTTGCTGAGCTTTTTGGTTCGCCATATTTTAAGGCTAGTGAAATTCCAGATAATTATAAGTATTCGATTTATAAAACGCTGTTTGGGAAGTAGATCGGCTGAAGCCGATTTTTACTTATTGTCCTTTGACCGTTGGTTGAAACCAACGGCCATGAATATTAAACCATGGCTGTAATAAATAGCTATTTGCACCATCCATTTCTTTGCCGTCTGGCTTCAGCCGACGGAATAAAAATAAATCACTACATTGGCTTTAGCCAAACTCAAACCGTTGGTTGAAACCAACGGCAATAAATATCTTACCACAGCTATAATAAAATCGCTATCTGAACAATCCATTTCTTTGCCGTCTGGCTTCAGCCGACGGAATAAAAATAAATCACTACATTGGCTTTAGCCAAACTTTAAAATATGTCGTATGTAAAAATTTGGGTTCACTTGGTGTTCTCAACTAAAAACCGACATCCCTATTTAACAAAGAACATCCGCTATCAACTTCAAAGCCACATAATTGAAAACTGTAAGGAGAAATCAATTTTCCTGAAAGCTATTAATGGTTATACAGAACATTTGCACTGCTTGATATCTATAGGAAAAGAACAAAGTATAGCTAAAATTGCACAACTAATTAAAGGCGAATCAGCCCATTGGATAAATAAAAATAAATTAACCGACGAAACCTTTATGTGGCAAGATGATTATTTTGCGGTTTCCGTTGGTGAATCAAGCTTAGAGATTGTCAGTAATTACATTAAAAATCAGGAGAACCATCATAACAAAAAATCTTTTGAAGAAGAAGTAAAAGAGTTCGCCGATAAGTATAAATTTGAATTACGAAAAGAATAAAAAATGCTAACCCTTAACTTCACTAAATTTCCAATCCTCGAAACCGAGCGATTAATTCTTCGAGAGCATCATCTTTCTGATGCTGAAACACTTTTCGCCATGCGCACCAATGAAACGGTAATGAAGTACATCGACCGTGAAAGGCCAAAAGATTTATTGGAAATTAAAACTTTCATTACCACATTTAACGATGGCTTTGAAAACGGCGATAATTTGGCTTGGGTTATTGCGCTGAAAGAAAATCCTAACCACATGATTGGCTCAATTGGTTACTGGCGAACCGATTTTGCTAATCACAGAGCAGAAATTGGTTACATGCTCCACCCTGATTATTGGAGAAAAGGCATTATTTCTGAGGCCTTAAAAAGAACAATCGATTTCGGTTTCAGAGACATGAATCTGCATACTATCAAGGCAAATATTAATGTAGAAAACAATGCCTCACGAAAAATGCTCATTAAACATGGTTTTGTAAAAGAAGCTCATTTCAAACAAGATTTTTATTTTAGAGGGCAGTTTTTAGATAGCGAGATTTACGGATTATTGAATCCGAACCATTAAATCAATCTATAAAATATTTACATTTGATTATGTATCGTTTAGACAGAACAGCATTTAAAGCCCAAACTGCAGAAGAAGCTTCAAAATCTCATGCTGAATATTATCGCACCTTAACCTGGAAAGAACGTTTGCGAATTGCAAATTATTGAAACGGCATTGCTTACAATTTCCCAGAAGAAAATCAACCCCAGAATGGATAGAACAAAGTTTAGTGTTAGAGCAAGGAATAAGTAACGGGGGAATAGTCAAAAGATTTAAACGATCTAGAAAATCTATAATTACCCATTTCCACCAACATATTCCGAAAAAACCTTCAACATGAATACAATTAGCACCTCATTAACAGATATTCGCAATATAATTTCTAATTATTGGCTATGCCCAACAATACTTCAAACTTCTGTTCGCAAAAACCGCATTAATCAACCATAATTATTACAAAATACACGCCTAATACCCTTTGGTTTCAATGCGATTAATAATTATATTTGCCACCGTTATTAAAATTTACAATGAGAGAAATCCAATTTAGAGAAGCACTACGCGAAGCTATGCAAGAAGAAATGCGTAAAGATGACCGCGTTTTTTTATTAGGTGAAGAAGTAGCAGAATATAACGGAGCGTACAAGGTAAGTCAGGGAATGCTTGATGAATTTGGTGCGAAACGTATAATCGATACCCCAATTGCCGAATTAGGTTTTGCAGGTATTGCAACTGGTGCAGCAACAGCAGGCTTAATTCCAATTGTAGAGTTCATGACATTCAACTTCTCATTAGTAGCAATTGACCAAATTATCAACGGCGCTGCTAAAATTTTATCAATGAGTGGTGGTCAGTTCTCCTGCCCTATGGTTTTCCGTGGTCCAACAGGTAACGCTGGCCAATTAGGTGCACAACACTCTCAAAACTTCGAAAACTGGTTTGCAAACACTCCAGGTTTAAAAGTTGTAGTTCCATCTACACCTTACGAAGCAAAAGGTTTATTAAAACAAGCGATTATTGATCCAGATCCAGTTATCTTCATGGAATCAGAGGTGATGTATGGCGATAAAGGTGATGTACCGGCTGAAGAATATTACATCGAATTTGGTAAAGCAAACGTGACTAAAGAAGGCACAGATGTAACCATCGTTACCTTCGGGAAAATGTTAACCCGCGTGGTAAACCCAGCTGTAGAAGAATTAACTAAAGAGGGAATCAGCGTAGAAGTTATAGATTTACGTACTGTTCGCCCTATCGATTACGATACAATTATAGCTTCGGTTAAGAAAACAAACCGTTTGGTTGTTGTAGAAGAAGCTTGGCCTTTGGCATCGCTTTCAGGAGAAATTGCCTATAACGTTCAACGAAATGCATTCGATTATTTAGATGCACCAGTAGTTCGTATTACTTGTGCTGATGTTCCGCTTCCATATTCGCCAACTTTAATCGCTGCTAGTTTACCAAATGCAGAGCGTGTAGTTAAAGCCGTGAAAGAAGTAATGTACGTTAAAAAATAAATTATCATTCTTTGCTTAAGCAAAGAATAAGCATATAGATCCCTCAAAGCAATTTGAGGGATTTTTTTATTATACGTCATTGCGAGGCACGAAGCAATCTCACTTCAACAAATAAATTCTTCATTTCCGTGGCAAATATTTGAAAACCAACATTCAGTAATTCTTCTGAAACATTAGCCCCGCCATCCATTAATCCGATGAAAAATCGGAACCATTCCTGTCGGGTTTATTTTACTCAAGTCTGTTCAAAAAACTTCGTTCAGTTTCCTGCTTAAACGTAAAAACCGAACGATATTTTTTAACTTCGCTACGACAAAAAACCACATTCCATGTCCGAGAATTACATAGCCGAGCAAATATTTAACAAAGAAGATTTTACTTTAAGAGCATTACCAAAAGCAGAATACGAAAACTGTAAATTCCTTAACTGCAACTTCTCCAATTCAGATTTAAACGGTGTAAAATTTCTCGATTGTGAATTTATTTCTTGCAATTTAAGTTTAGCAAACTTAACCAAAACCTCACTTAACGATATCAATTTCAGTGATTGTAAAATGCTTGGACTCCGTTTCGAAAATTGCAACGATTTCGGTTTGGCATTCGGTTTTGATAACTGCAAATTAGACCATTCCTCTTTCTACAAACTGAAACTAAAGAAAACGACTTTCAAAAACACCCAGCTTCATGAAGTCGATTTTTCGGAGTGCGACTTGGCAAATTCAACTTTCGACAACTGCGATTTACTCGGCACAACTTTCGACAGAACCATTCTCGAAAAAGCCGATTTCAGAACGGCATACAATTATTCCATCGACCCTGATAATAATAGAATTAAGAAAGCAAGGTTTTCGAAAGCAGGAATCGCTGGCTTATTAAACAAATACGATATTTTGATTAGTGAATAGTTTTAGCCCTTTGCAACCAAAAATAGTAGCAATACCCAAATTACCTAAACGGGATTGAAGCGATATACTTTTAAAATAGCAGCAACCCTGAATATGCTGTCATGCTGAGGTACGAAGCATCTGCAACCGATGAAACAGATTCTTCGTTCCTCAGAATGACAGAAGTTTTTTAAAAGATTTAGCGTAAAGCCCAACTAACAATAAACAAGGCTTCTGCTTTTGCTTTTCAAAAAAAAGGAAATTACAAAATCATTTAATCATTCAAATCCTGGTACGCGAAGCAATTAATTACTCACATATTTCGGTGGAAAACTTCATCTTAAAAATCCTTAAATCCCGCAAATCCTGATTAGCTTTACCCCTTTAATTTCAGAATATGTTAGCCCACCATAAATTAATTGCAACAGAGTTAAAAGTTGCAGAAAAACAAGTTACCGCAACAGTAAGTTTATTAGATGAAGGCGCAACCGTACCCTTCATTTCGCGTTATAGAAAAGAAGTTACTGGAAGTTTAGACGAAGTTCAAGTTGCCGCAATCCGCGATAGAGTTTTGCAGTTACGCGATTTAGACAAGCGCCGCGAAGCCATTTTAAAATCAATGACGGAGCTTGGAAAATTAACTCCAGAATTGGAAAAACAAATTAACAATGCAGAAACGATTTCGCTTTTAGAAGATATTTATTTGCCATACAAACCGAAACGCAAAACCCGTGCTTCGGTAGCAAAAGAAAAAGGTTTAGAGCCTTTGGCCTTACAAATTTTCGACCAACAGAATTTTGATTTAGAAGCATCAGCCGATAAGTTTATTGATATAGAAAAAGGTGTAAATTCTTTGGATGAAGCTTTAGCTGGAGCCAGAGATATCATCGCCGAAATGATTTCGGAAAATGCTGAAGCTCGTACTAAAATGCGGACTTATTTTCAGGAGAAAGCCGTTTTTAAAGCTGAAGTAATTAAAGGTAAGGAAGAAGAGGGAATAAAATACAAAGATTACTTTGAATGGAGTGAACCAGTAAAAACTGCGGCTTCGCACCGTGTTTTAGCCATGCGCCGTGGCGAGAAAGAACTGATACTTAGATTAGATGCTTTGCCACCTGCTGAAGATGCCTTAACAATTCTGGAAAACCAATTTATTTTGGGCAATAATGCCGCATCAAAGCAAGTTCAGCAAGCTTTGGAAGATGGTTATAAGCGACTATTAGAGCCAGCAATGGAAACCGAACTTCGGGTGTTAACCAAACAAAAAGCTGATGAAGAAGCCATCCGTGTTTTTGCAGAAAATGCTCGACAGTTATTGTTGGCAGCGCCAATGGGGCAAAAAAATGTGCTGGCTATCGATCCAGGTTTCCGTACGGGTTGCAAAGTAGTTTGCCTAGATAAGCAAGGCCAACTTTTAGAAAGTACAGCAATTTATCCGCACACCGGACAAGGAAATGTAAAAAATGCAGAAATCACCATTCAAGAGCTTTGCAAAAAGTATGAAATCGAGGCAATCGCTATTGGTAATGGAACTGCAGGTAGAGAAACCGAAGCTTTTATCCGTGGCCTAAACTTACTAAATACAACTATTGTGATGGTTAACGAAAGTGGCGCTTCAATCTATTCAGCCTCTGATGTTGCACGTGAGGAGTTTCCGACACAGGATATTACTGTTCGTGGAGCAGTTTCCATTGGTCGAAGATTGATGGATCCACTGGCGGAACTGGTAAAAATCGATGCAAAATCTATAGGTGTTGGCCAATATCAACACGATGTTGACCAAAATAAATTGCAAGCCAGTTTGGATGATACCGTAATCAGCGCCGTAAATGCTGTTGGCGTAGAATTAAACACCGCTTCGAAACAGATTCTGGCTTATATTTCTGGCTTAGGACCAACTTTAGCGCAAAACATTGTTGATTACCGCAATACTAACGGTGCTTTTAAAAACCGTGAAAGTTTGAAAAAAGTTCCTCGTTTGGGAGATAAAGCTTATGAACAAGCGGCAGGTTTCTTGCGCATCCGAAATGCTGAAAATGTTCTAGATACAAGTGGCGTTCACCCTGAGCGTTATGCCGTGGTAGATAAAATGGCAAAGGATTTAGGCACAACGGTATCAGCTTTGATGAAAGATCCACAGCTACAAAAACAAATTAAGCCACAACAATATGTTACCGCCGAAATTGGTTTGCCCACATTAACTGATATTTTAAAAGAGCTTGCAAAACCTGGCCGCGACCCACGCGAACAATTCGAAGCTTTCAGTTTTACCGATGGCGTAAACGAAATTGCCGATTTAAGAATTGGAATGAAATTGCCAGGAATTGTAACCAACATTACCAACTTTGGTGCTTTTGTAGATATTGGCGTGCATCAAGACGGTTTGGTTCACACCAGCCAATTGGCCAATCGTTTTGTAGCCAATCCAAATGATATTGTTAAAGTTCATCAAAAAGTAGAGGTTACCGTGATGGAAGTGGATGCTGCTCGTAAAAGAATATCACTTTCAATGAAAACACCCCAAACCCCTAAAGAGGCTTCGAAACCACAAGCTAAAAACAAAGTTTTACCAAAGGATGAAAAATCGAATAAAAATAAGCATAATAAAGCCCCTTTAGGGGTTGGGGTTAAAAATGCTGATGGTGATTTGCAGGAGAAATTGGCGAAGTTGAAAGGCATGTTTAAATAATTCTATCACCACCTCAGGCACCTTACCTTAGTTGAGCTTAGGTGTCTGAGGTGGTATTAAATCCCCTCAAACTTATCCTTGTGTTCCAACCTCGTTTTAGGTAAACTTTCAGGATAATTTGTTTGGATAAACGTAATCATCGCTTCCCGCACAATACATCGCAAATCAAACGCTCTGGAAGAATTAGAAGCACTCATTAAAAAACGAATCTCTATTGAGCCATCCTTATTGGTATCGGTAACCTGAACCACGTTCACTCTTTTATCCCAAAGTAAATTATTGGTTAAAAGCCTTGTTAATTCTTGGCGCAAAGGCTCAATAGGAATGGTATAATCCATATAAAGAAAGACTGTTCCGAGCAAATCAGCTGAAACTCTTGTCCAGTTTTGAAAGGGTTTTTCAATAAAATAAGTAATGGGCAAAATCAATCTACGTTGGTCCCAAATACTTACCACAACATAAGTTAAAGTTATCTCTTCTACCTTTCCCCACTCACCCTCCACAATTAAAACATCATCAATCCTTATAGGTTGAGTAAAAGCAATTTGAAAGCCTGCCAATAAATTTCCAAGTGATTTTTGTGCCGCAAAGCCGATAATAATTCCACCGATTCCTACACCCGTGAGTAAGCCAGCCCCAATTCTGCGCATGCTTTCAAAACTCAATAAAATAATTGCGGCGGTAATTAATATGATTAGCGAAACAATAAACTTTCGAACAAACTGAAGCTGAGTTCTAATCTTCCGTTCTTTTAAATTATTCTCTTTGTTTAAATCATATTTGAGGAAAAAATAATCTTCTAGCACATCAATAATCCGAATAAGAATTAGCGCAAATAGGATCGTTAGCGCTACTTCTAATATTTTTGTTAATGATAATCGATACACCGCATCCATTTCCATTAGCGATAAAGAAAAATTTAGGAATAAGGCTGGAATAAATACACCAACGGGATGCCGTAAATGTTTTATGGTAGATTTTATAATAATGGAATCCCACAAACGAGACAACAATAAGAAAATTTTATGTATGATAAATTTAATCAGCATGCCAAGCAATATGACCACAATTCCAATAATTAGATTCTTAAAAAATAACGGAATGGGGTAACCGAAAAAATGGTCGAGATACTGCATAAAGAAATTTGTTGGTTAAATAGTGCGGCGAATTGCCAAGTCGATAAATTAACAACAACAATCTTTTGCGTTTTGTTTGTCGGGATAATTTTACGTCAATAATAATTTCAATACATTAGGGTTTTCAATCATTAAGAAAAATCGATAAAATGGATTTCTTCAATAGCCACAGCATTTTTTTTACGGTACTCGATTACAAAATGAGTTACTTGGAGTTTTTCGCTGTAATTACTGGCATCATTTCAGTTATACTTTCGGCAAAGGCTAACATTTGGAGCTGGCCTATGGGGATAGTAAATGTGTTTCTATCTGCCTTTTTTTATTACCAAATTCAGCTTTATCCTGATATGTTTTTAATGGTTTTCTTTTTTGTTACCAATATTATGGGCTGGTACCGATGGGCAAATCCAAAACCTGAGGAAGCGGACAATAAGAAAGAATTACGTATCAGTTTTATGCCAATTAAACAATTTATGGTTTTACTGGGTATCGGAATATTAGGAACCTTTTTAATCGGAACGTTAGCAAGTAAACTTCACAGTTGGCTTCCATTATTGTTCAATTTGCCAAGTGCTTACCCATTTATAGATTCTTTTATCTTGGTAATGAGTGTTATCACTACTTTTTTAATGATTCAAAAAAGAATAGAATGCTGGATTATTTGGTTGATAATTGATGTGGTTGCTACTTACTTGTACTTTTTAAAGGGTGCTAAATTTTTCGGAATTGAGTACTTCATATTTACGATTATTGCGGGTTTTGCTTTATGGCATTGGATAAAAGAGTATAGAAATTATTCGAGAACAGCATGAACTCGAAAATCGAGGAATAAATTATCTTAAAATTAGTGGCAATTATCAAGAACGAGAAGAAAAGGTAAA
This sequence comes from Pedobacter fastidiosus, assembly GCF_014306625.1. Taxonomy (GTDB): domain Bacteria; phylum Bacteroidota; class Bacteroidia; order Sphingobacteriales; family Sphingobacteriaceae; genus Pedobacter; species Pedobacter fastidiosus. Next base: position 17,411 of record NZ_JACRYL010000001.1, on the reverse strand, counting down.
ATCCATTATTGATTCGATATTGCAGTAAAAAGTTTTAATGTCGCAAATTCAAGCCAGCTGATCATGTAGGGAAGGTTAAGTGGCTATTCAAACATTTAATCCACATCGAATTGATGCTCTCCTTCAAGCGGTAATATTGAATTAAGTTGTGCTAAATCTCCTTCTACAAAACATTTAATGATTTGTTCCAAATCCTTAACTAATATTTCATCTGCATGTCTGGCATCCCAAACTTTTTTCTCCTCTTTTCTAGTAATGAATTTAGTTAGCCAGCCTGTTTTTTCGAGATGATACCAAGACAAAGTAACTACAAAGTTTAAGTTATGTTCATGTAGTTGATCTTCATGAATATAATTAAGAAAAACATTTAAATTTAACCTGCTTTCGATAGCAGAAAGGTCCAAATACCAATAATCCTCGTAAGCGATGTACTCGTCACTTCTGTAAGCATGATAGTGATTTTTAATCTCTTGCAGCCAATTGATACCCTTACAAAAGTTTACTACCTCGGCGCTATTTCGGTTTAGTAATTGAGTTTTCTTGCCTAATGAAGATAAAAATTCGATGTTGAACATAAATTATATTGCTAGAGGTTGATAGATGTTCCAAGATAAATAAGAATTTCATAAATCTCAATTTTTGTGATTGGTAATGAGTTGGAAAATAGTAACTATAATTAATTCAACGCTTGAGGGACTATCTTTGAGGTCGCAAATTGTGACCTCAAAATCAAATCTGTTTTTGCATCTTCAATTTAAATCCAATAATGATATGACAGCCAAACAAGCGCCCTCTATCATCCCTGAAAATATTTTAGTCAACAAAATTTATGAAATTCGTGGCTGTAAAGTGATGCTTGATAGTGATTTGGCAGAACTTTATGGTGTGGAGACGAGAATTTTAAATCAAGCCATTAAAAGGAATATAGAACGTTTCCCTGAAGACTTTATGTTTCAATTAAGTAAAGAAGAATGGAATTCTTTGATATCACAAATTGTGACATCAAAGAAAGGTAGAGGTGGGATAAGAAAACTTCCTTTTGCTTTTACCGAACATGGCGTCCTAATGCTTTCCAGTGTTTTAAATAGTCAGCAAGCTATTCAGGTTAACATTCAAATTGTGAAGATATTTACGCGATTAAGGCAATGGTTAACCGAAAACGGAGAATTGAAGTACGAAATTGAGGACATTAAAAGGAAGCTCAATAATCAGGATAAAAATATAGAGCTTGTTTTTAGTTACTTGGATCAATTAATGGAAAAGAAAATTGAGCCAAGGAAACAGATTGGTTATAAGCCAGATGATTTATGACTATTAGCACTAAGCCCGCAATAGCACTACAAACCATCCCACCTAAACGGGATTGCAGCGGTATCCTTTTTGTTTTCTCTTAAAGCTTTGACAACTTTTAATAGCCACGTAGAAAGAAAGTTGTCAAAGCTGAAAACAAAAAGATTTAGCGGAAAGCCCGGCCGAACCCAGCCGAAGAGCAAATGGATTTGCTTTCCAAATCACTAAAACACCCCGCCTTGCAGGCACCCCTCTAAAAGAGGGGAATTCCCCTCAAATTGTAATAACCTCTAATTATGAACTTTTTTCCGACCAACTATTTGATAATAAAAGTTTTCTACCTATCTTTGCAGTCCCAAATTTAATGGGAATAAATAATTGTTTAATAAATTAAATACAAGCAAGTGAATACGTTAAGTTACAAAACTGTCTCTGCCAATGCGAAAACTGTTAACAAACAGTGGATTGTTGTTGATGCACAAGGCGAGATTTTGGGGCGCTTGTCATCGAAGATCGCTATGATCATCCGTGGTAAAAACAAGCCTGAGTACACCCCACACGTAGATTGCGGAGATAACGTTATTGTTATCAATGCAGACAAGGTTAAATTGACAGGAAACAAATTCAGCGAAAAGCAATATGTTTCTTATACTGGTTATCCAGGTGGTCAACGTTTTATCTCTCCAAAAGAGTTAATGGCGAAACACCCTCAACGTGTAATAGAGAAAGCGGTACGTGGTATGTTACCGAAAACTAAATTGGGCAAAAAATTATACACAAACTTATTTGTGTATGCTGGTGAATCTCATCCGCATTCGGCTCAATCTCCAAAAACCATTAAACTTTAAGAAATGTCAGTTACTAACACTTCAGGAAGAAGAAAAACAGCTGTTGCACGCATCTACTTAAAAGATGGTGCTGGCGCAATTACCGTTAACGGTAAAGATCACAAAGTATATTTCCCTACTTTACCTTTGCAATATATCGTAAACCAAAGTTTAGAAGTTTCTGAGCTTACTGGCCGTTATGATATTACTGTAAACGTACAAGGCGGTGGAGTAAAAGGACAAGCAGAAGCTGTTCGTTTAGCTATTGCTAAAGCGATTGTAGAACTAGATGCGGAGAAAAAACCAGCATTGCGTGCTAAAGGTTTAATGACTCGTGATAACCGTATGGTTGAGCGTAAAAAACCAGGACGTGCTAAAGCTCGTAAGAAATTCCAATTCAGTAAACGTTAATCACAGGAGGCAAAGACAATGGCAAGAACAACTTATCAAGACTTATTGGATGCAGGTGTACACTTTGGTCACCTTACCCGTAAATGGAATCCAAAAATGGCTCCTTACATTTTCATGGAGCGTAATGGAATTCACATTATAGATTTAAATAAAACTTTAACTAAAACTGAAGAGGCTGCGGCTGCGATTAAACAAATCGTAAAATCAGGACGTAAAGTATTATTTGTTTCAACAAAAAAACAAGCTAAAGGAATCGTAGCTGAACAAGCTAAAAAAGTAAATATGCCTTTCGTAACCGAACGTTGGTTAGGTGGTATGTTAACTAACTTTGCTACAGTTCGTAAGTCAATCAAAAAGATGTCTAACATCGATAAAATGACTAAAGACGGTACTTATGCTATTTTATCTAAAAAAGAGCGTTTGATGATTCAGCGTGAGCGTATTAAATTAGAATCACTTTTAGGTGGTATTGCTGATTTAAACCGTTTACCTGCAGCTTTATTCTTAATTGATGTTAAGAAAGAGCACATTGCAGTAACTGAAGCATTAAAATTAAACATCCCAACTTTTGCGATGGTTGATACAAACTCTGATCCTTCTAACATCGATTTCCCTATTCCGGCGAATGATGATGCTACAAAATCAATCTCTTTAATTACTGATGTAATTATCAAAGCTATTGAAGAAGGTTTAGATGAGCGTAAACGTGAAAAAGACGATGAAGCTGAAAAAGAAGCAGTAGCAGCGAAAGTTGCAGCTGATGCTCCTGAAGTTAAAGAGCCTAGAGCAGCTGGTGAAAAAAGACCAACTACTAAAAAGGTAACTGCTGAAGCAGAAGTTGAAGCGCCTTCATCAGAAGAAACTAAAACAGAAGAATAACCCCCAACCTCCTCTAACGGGGAAGTATAGGTTACAATTCAAAATTCATAAAATTATTTAATCACAAACAAGTCCCGATTTCAATCGGGATTTGTTTGTAAAAACAAAATAAAAATGTCTACAGTACAAATTACTGCCGCAGATGTAAATAAATTACGCCAACAAACTGGTGCTGGTATGATGGATTGCAAAAAAGCTTTGGTTGAAGCAAATGGCGATTTCGAAGCAGCGGTTGATTTATTGCGCAAAAAAGGTCAAAAAGTATCTGCCGCTCGTTCTGGTAATGCTACTTCTGAAGGTCTAGTATCAATCAATGTTTCAGCAGATGGCACTAATGGCAAATTAGTTGCTCTAGCTTGTGAAACTGAGCCAGTTTCTAAAGTTGAAGATTTCCGTAATCTAGCTCAAGCTGTATTAGCTGCAGCAGTTGCCAACAATCCTGCTTCTACCGAAGAATTATCAGCGATTACTTTGGAAGATGGACGTACAGTTGGCGAAACCATTACTGAACTAACCGGTAAAATTGGTGAGAAAATCGTTATTCAAGATTACGCAAATGTATCTGGTGAAAAAATCGTTTCTTATATCCACTCTAATGGCAAAATGGGCGTTTTGGTAGTATTTGAAGGTACTAATGGCGTAGATATTACTGAAGCTGGTAAAGATGTTGCAATGCAAATTGCTGCAATGAACCCAGTTGCTGTTGATAAAGACGGTGTTGATCCTGCTACTATTGAACGTGAAATCGAAATTGCTAAAGATGTAATTCGTCAAGAAGGCAAACCAGAAGAAATGGTTGAAAAAATTGCTGCTGGTAAATTGAATAAATTCTACAAAGACAGTACTTTATTAAACCAAGAGTTTGTTAAAGACGGTTCTGTAGATGTTCGTAAATTCTTAGATAACACTGTTAAAGGATTAACTGTAACAGCTTTCAAACGTGTTCAATTAGGTGCATAAGCATTTATAAATAGTATTAAAAATCCCGATGAGAATCGGGATTTTTTTTTGCTCAATTTTATGGCGTAAATTGAAAATTATACCTTTTTTTACAACTTCGATTGTAATTTAGCCTAATCATAAAACAAAAAACATGCTAACAATAGAAAATATCAATTTCTATCAAAATGATATATTAATTAAAAATCATGATCTTGAAATTAAGGGTGGCCTAATATCTTCTATCAAACCCTCAATAAAAGATAATAAAGAAAGTGAAAGGATTGTTGTTCCTGGTTTTATAGACCTTCAAATTTACGGTGCTGGCGGTAGATTATTCTCTGCAGAACCAACTGTAGAATCATTAACCATAATGGAAGATGATTTATTAAGAAGGGGCACTACAGGTTTTTTAGCTTGCATGGCGACAAACACTCCAGAGGTTTTTAATGAATGTATAAAAGCGGCTAAAGAGCATCGAACTATCGCAAAGAACTGCTTAGGTTTACATTTAGAAGGCCCATTTTTAAACCCAAAACGTTTAGGGGCACACATTCCAGAATTTGTTCGAAAAGCTTCTCTCGATGAAATTAAAGCCTTGTTGGATTTTGGTGATGGCGTTATTAAAATGATGACGATTGCTCCAGAACTTCAGGATGATGAAGTGATTGAATATCTTTTAAACAACGGAGTTGTGGTTTCTCTTGGACACAGCAACGCTACTTTTCAGCAGGCCACCGAGGCTTATAATAAGGGAATTCAAACCACTACACACCTCTTTAATGCAATGAGTCCCATTCATCATCGCGAACCAGGCATCCCGACAGCAGTTTTTAACCACAATAAGGCAATGGCCAGTATTATTGTAGATAATCAGCACGTAAGTTTTGAAGTGGTTAAATTTAGTCAGAAATTATTGAAGGAAAGGATGTTTTTAATTACCGATGCGGTAACTGAATGTTCTTCGGGCCCTTATCAACATAAGCTTATTGGCGATAAATATGTAATGCCTGATGGAACTTTATCAGGATCATCTTTAACTATGCTAAAAGCTGTTAAAAACTGTGTAGAACATTGCGACATTACTTTAATAGATGCTTTAAAAATGGCTACAGAATATCCTGCTAAATTAATTGGTAGTGATCAAATTTTCGGAAAAATTGGGGTGGGTATGGAAGCGAATTTACTCGTTTTGGATGAAGCTCTAAATATTAAACAAACTATATTTAAGGGCAATTCTTTATCAAACTAAATATTTACATCAATTATTAAAATCGATAGCCGGTAAGTAAAAAATTGTTAATATTTTTGAGGTCATGAAATACAAACGCATCCTATTAAAGCTCAGTGGAGAATCACTAATGGGCGAAAAACAGTACGGTATTGATAATGAACGGGTTAGGCAATATGCTATAGATATAAAAGCTGTTCACGATAAAGGGCTAGAAATAGCAATCGTAATTGGTGGAGGAAATATTTTTAGAGGCTTAAGTGCTGAAAAAAGTGGGATGGATAGAGCGCAAGCCGATTATATGGGCATGTTGGCTACGGTTATCAACTCAATGGCTTTACAAGATGCGTTAGAAAAAGTTGGTATAAAAACCCGTTTACTAACTGCAATTAAAATGGAGCAAATTTGCGAGCCATTTATTCGCAGAAGAGCCGTTCGCCATTTAGAGAAAGGCAGAGTTGTTATTTTTGGTGCCGGTACAGGTAATCCATATTTTACAACAGATTCTGCAGCTGCTTTAAGAGCAATTGAAATTAAAGCTGATGTGGTTTTAAAAGGAACCCGTGTAGATGGTATTTACACGGCAGACCCTGAAAAAGACCCTCATGCTACCAAATATGAAGAAATCACCTTTAGAGAAGTGTATGATAAAGGCTTAAACGTTATGGACATGACAGCCTTTACACTTTGCGAAGAAAACCAAGTTCCAATTATTGTGTTTGATATGAATAAGCATGGCAATTTCATGAAAATAGCAAACGGCGAACCTATTGGAACCCTGGTTAAATAACCATAAAAAATTTATTATTTTTGTAGAATACACACAATTATGAACGACCTCATACAATTACAATTAATGGATGCGCAATCTGCAATGGATAAAGCCATCGATCATTGTGAATCTGAATTAACTAAAATTAGAGCTGGTAAAGCATCAGCAGGAATGTTAGATGGTATTTTTGTAGATTATTACGGCGCTTCTACCGCTTTATCTCAAGTTTCTAGCATAAACACACCTGATGCAAGAACAATAGTGATTCAGCCTTGGGAAAAATCACTTTTAGTGCCTATTGAAAAAGCAATCCAAGTTGCAAATATTGGTATCAACCCACAGAATGATGGTATCGTTATTCGTTTGGTTGTGCCACCTTTAACAGAAGAACGCAGAAAAGACTTAGTTAAAAAGGTTAAGGAAGAAGCTGAACGCGGAAGAGTAACCGTACGCAATATTCGTAAGGATGCAAATACCAAAATTCAAAAACTAAAGGGAGATGGCGTTTCTGATGACGAGATAAAAACCGGTGAAGGTGAGGTTCAAAAACTTACTGATATCTATATTATCAAAGTTGACAAACATGCTGAGGCTAAAGAAAAAGACGTAATGACGGTTTAATGGCCCAAATAAAATATGCAAAGGGAATGGATATCAAATCTGTTCCCTTTTTTTATGATCTAAAAAAGAACGAATAAAAAAAGGGAATCTCGAATGAGATTCCCTTTTGTATATAATCTAGAAACGATTAAAGTTTCCTTGCTACTTCTACTTGTTCGTAAGCTTCTACAATATCGCCAACTTCGATGTTGTTAAAGTTCTGAATGTTTAAACCACACTCGTAACCTTTCAACACTTCTTTAACGTCATCTTTAAAGCGTTTTAACGATGCTAATTCACCTGTATAAACTACAACACCATCTCTAACGATGCGGATCTGGCTTTTACGGGTAATTTTACCATCCAATACCATACAACCTGCAATAGTACCCACTTTAGTAATTTTGAACGTCTCACGAATCTCAACGTTAGCCACAATTTTCTCTTCAAATTCTGGATCCAACATACCTTCCATTGCAGATTTGATCTCGTTGATCGCATCGTAAATGATAGAATATAAACGGATATCGATTTGCTCTTGTTCTGCCAATTTACGTGCACCAGTTGATGGACGAACTTGGAAACCAATAATAATTGCATCAGAAGCTGAAGCCAATAATACATCAGACTCTGAAATCTGACCAACACCTTTACTGATAATGTTGATTTGGATTTGCTCTGTTGATAATTTCAATAATGAATCGGCTAATGCCTCAATCGAACCATCCACGTCACCTTTAACAATGATGTTAAGTTCTTTAAAGTTACCTATCGCTAAACGACGACCAATCTCATCCAATGTAATGTGTTTCTGTGTACGTAAACCTTGCTCACGTTGTAATTGCATCCGCTTGTTTGCAATATCACGTGCTTCAGTTTCACTTTCTAAAGCGTTGAAACGATCACCAGCTGTTGGCGCTCCCTGCATACCCAAAACCTGTACCGGTTGTGATGGCCCTGCCGATTCTACCTTAGCACCACGCTCATTGGTTAATGCTTTAACACGACCACTATAACTACCTGCCAAAATTGGATCTCCAACTCTTAACGTACCAGCCTGAACCAATACAGTTGTTACAATACCACGGCCTTTATCTAATGCCGATTCGATTACAGTACCTGTAGCTCTCTTATTCGGATTCGCTTTAAGTTCTAATAATTCAGCTTCTAATAACACCTTATCTAAAAGTGCATCAACGTTCAAGCCTGTTTTACTTGATATTTCTTGTGATTGGAATTTTCCACCCCAATCTTCAACCAAGATATTCATTACCGATAATTGCTCACGCACTTTATCTGAATTTGCACCTGGTTTATCAATTTTTGTAAAAGCAAATACCAAAGGTACGCCTGCTGCTTGTGCATGGTTAATGGCCTCTTTTGTTTGAGGCATCACCGCATCATCCGCAGCAATTACAATAATAGCAATATCAGCAGCCTTAGCACCACGAGCACGCATCGCTGTAAACGCTTCGTGACCAGGAGTATCTAAGAACGTTACTTTTTTACCAGTTGGGGTAGTTACCATATAAGCTCCAATGTGCTGAGTAATACCACCCGCCTCACCAGCAACAACGTTTGCCTTACGGATATAATCCAGCAATGAAGTTTTACCGTGATCGACGTGACCCATAATCGTAACAACCGGAGCTCTTTCGATTAAGTTTTCAACTGCATCTTCTTCCTCAATTACGTTTTCTTCGTCTTCATCTGGTTTAACGAATTGAATTTCGTAACCAAACTCATCAGCTACAATGGTTAAGGTTTCAGCATCTAAACGCTGATTAATTGAAACGAACATTCCAAGGCTCATACAAGTACCAATAATTTTGGTAACTGGTACATCCATCATGCTCGCCAATTCATTAGCCGTAACAAATTCTGTTACTTTTAATATTTTTGATTGAGATTCAAGTTCATTTGCTGCTTCTTCTGCCGATGTAGCAACATCATCACGTTTTTGACGACGTAATTTTGCACGTTGGGCAAATTTACCAGATTTACCAGCACCACTTAAACGAGCAAGTGTTGCTTTGATTTGATCTTGAATTTCTTTCTCAGTAGGTTCCTCTTTAGGCCCGCTTGGTGTAGCATTTCTATTTTGAAAACCACCGCCTGGACGGTTTGTATTGTTATTTCTATTTCCTTGGTATGGAGTTCCACCACCACCCGCTGGTCTATTACCTTGGTATGGTGTTCCGCCACCCGGTCTGTTGCCTTGGTAAGGAGTACGAGGTGTACCCGATGCACCCGGCTGACCTGGCGTTGAAGGATTTTGTCCTTGTTGACCTTGGCCACCGCCACCATGTTGGCCCGGTTGACCTGGCGCTCCAGGAGTTTTTTTACGTTTACGTTTACGCTTAGCCGCTTCACTATCGCTAGATGATGCTACCGGACCGTTTCTTCTATCTGGCGTAGTTGGTAAAACAATTTTACCAATAATATTCGGTCCAGTAAGTTTAACTGTACGTGCTTTTATAACTTCAGGCTCATTACTAACTGGTTTAACCTCTACAGGTTTAACTTCAGCTGGTTTTTCTTCTGCCTTAGGTTGCTCAACTGGCTTAACAGGCTCTGGTGCTTTCGCAACCGGCGCTGTTGGCGCAGGAGTTTCTTCCTTTCTAACTTCTACAGGTTTTTCTTCAGCTTTTGGCTGTTCAACTGCTGGTTTAGCAGGCTCTTCAACCTTTGCAACTGGAGCTGTAACTTGTGGCGCAACTGGTGCTTCTTCCTTTTTAACAGGACGAGTTTTTGAGTTAAGGTCGTTTAAATCGATCTTTCCTACAATTTTAACTCCTGGGCGACCGCTGTCTTCAGCTTTATCTTCTGCCTTAGTTTCTTTAACTGGCTCTGCTGCCGCTGGAGCTTGGTTTTCTACTTTTGGTGCTTCAACTACCTTTGGTTTCTCTACCGGAGGTGCGAATGATTGAGCATTTTTAATTAAAATCTCTTCTTTCTCAAAATCGGTATTCTTCTTCGGCGCTTCTACTGGCTTCTCAGTTTCAGGCTCGTCACGACGTATTTTACCAATCACTATTTGTTTGGCTTCTTCTCTTACGATCTTATCTCCCTGATACTCTTTTAACAAGGCATTATACATGTCTCCCGTAAGTTTAAACATAGGACTCTTCTCGGCAGAGAATCCCTTTTTGTTTAAAAACTCAACGGCCGTACCCATGCCTATATTAAGTTCTTTAATAGCTTTAATTAAAATGATTGGTTTGTCGTCTGACATTTAGCTCCTGTTATTGTTTTTATTTAATACAAAAGTAGTGTTTATTTGGCAATTACACCACTTATTCAAATTCTGACTTCAAAATTTGAACCACTTCTTTAATGGTTTCTTCTTCAAGGTCGGTGCGTTTTACCAAATCTTCTACTGTAAGTGCTAATACACTCTTAGCAGTATCGCAACCGATAGCCTTTAATTCGTCGATAATCCAGCTATCAATCTCATCTGAGAATTCTTCTAGATCCACATCTTCGTCTGTTTCTTCACCTGCTTCGCGATACACATCAATTTCGTAACCAGTTAATTTACCAGCCAATTTAATGTTGTGTCCACCACGGCCAATTGCTAATGAAACCTGATCTGGTTTTAAGTAAACCGATGCGTGTTTAGTTTCATCATCTAACTTAATAGAAGTAATTTTTGCCGGGCTTAAAGCACGTGTAATATATAATGAAGTATTATTTGTGAAGTTAATCACGTCAATATTTTCGTTTTTCAATTCGCGAACGATACCATGAATCCGAGAACCTTTCATACCCACACATGCTCCTACTGGATCAATACGGTCATCATAAGATTCTACTGCTACTTTAGCACGTTCTCCTGGTTCGCGAACAATTTTCTTAATGGTAATTAATCCATCAAAAATTTCTGGAACTTCCTGTTCAAACAAACGTTGTAAGAATTCAGGTGCTGTTCTTGAAATAATAATTTTTGGATTAGCGTTAATCATTTCTACTTTAGAGATTACCGCTCTCACAGAATCGCCTTTTTTGAAATAATCAGCAGGAATTTGTTCTGTTTTAGGCATTAAAAGTTCGTTACCTTCATCATCCAAAACTAAAGTTTCCTTTTTCCATACTTGGTAAACCTCGCCTGTTACCACTTCGCCTACTCTATCTTTATATTTTTTGAAGATTTCGTCTTTCTCTAATTCCAATACTTTAGAAACCAAAGTTTGACGTGCAGCTAAAATTGCTCTACGACCGAAACTTTCTAGGGTAATTTGTTCGATATAATCATCACCAACTTCTAAAGTGCTGTCTAATTTAGACACTTCAGCAAGTTCGATTTCTAGATCATCGTCCTCAGAAAATCCATCTTCCATCACTTTTCTCGTTCTCCAGATTTCCAAATCCCCATTGTCAGGATTCACAATCACATCACAGTTTTCGTCAGTTCCGTATTTTTTACGCAACATACTACGAAAAACTTCTTCCAACACACTGATCACCGTTGGGCGATCTATATTTTTAAAATCCTTGAACTCCTGGAAAGAGTCGATCAAATTAATTGTTGTAGTACTCATTTTTATTTAAATGAAATTAACACACTGGTTTCTATTATATCATTAAATGCTACTTCCGTTTGCACAGTTGTCGCCTTTTTTCCTTTTTCCTTAACCGATTCTTCAATCAGCAATTTATTTTCGGTAACCTCTAAAAGTTTACCCTCTTTTTTTTGTCCGCCAACAAGCTTAATACTTATTGTACGCCCAATATTTTTGTTATACTGGCGGATGAGTTTTAACGGCTCACCTACACCTGGCGAAGAAACTTCTAAATTATAAGCCTGTTCTATTGTATTTTCTTCTTCTAGATGAAACCCAACATGCCTGCTAATGGCCACACAATCCTGTATGCTTACTCCCTCGTCTCCATCAACATGAATAATCAATTTGTTGTTTGGCAACATTTTAACTTCGACCAAAAATAGTTCTGGTCGATCTGCAATTTTTTCCTCTACTAGGGTTGCAACTCTCTTTTCTACCTGCATATTTTAACCTGATTTCATAGAAAAAGGGGACATTGTCCCCTTCTCTTTTCTTCGATTACGATGCAAATGTACTAAATTTTTATAAAAAATCCAATAGCTAGATCAATTATTATAGTATGAATTAGCGTGTAAGTATTTGTCGTTGTGGCTGTAAGTTATGTTTAATGCCGTTTGTTAGTAGTTTTTTAGCATCTGCATAATTAACCCCAATATAACTTTCTACCAAGTAATTTTTACCTTTTATAAACGCTTCATTTGGTTTAAAAACCACCGAATCGCCTTCTAAACTAAATCTCCCGCTAATTTCTTCTTCTACTTGCAAACTGTCCTGATCGCTAGGCGTTAACAGCACAGATATTAAATTAACGGAATCAGGATTTGTTTTAAAAGAATTTTTAACTTGAAAGAAACTTGCCTCATCAATATTTTTAATTATTATTGAAGAACTATCTCCCGAAAACTTTATTACTGGCTTGCTGTTTGTATTTGAGCAAGAAATTGCAAGCATTGCGATTACAACAATAAACAAGTATTTAAAAACACATTTAATCATTTACAAAACTAAACAATTATGAGATTTATTATTGAAATCCTTTTGATGGGATTAGCCTTTTTTATCGGAGCCAAATTAGTTCCAGGAGTAGAAGTTGCAGGTTATGGTAGCGCAATTATTGCAGCTATTTTGATTGCATTGGCAAACTCGACCATTGGTTTTATCTTAAGACTGTTAACCTTTCCAGTAAACTTTTTAACCTTGGGGCTGGTATCGTTCATCATTACCGTTTTAATGATTTTATTGGTAGATAGCATGATGACTTCTTTTAACACATCTGGCTTTTTAGCTGCTGCATTTTTAGCAATTGTTGTGGCTTTGATAAAAGCAATATTCGGCGCTGTTGCTGGTGAGAAAGAATAATTTGGCAGACAGTTTACAGTTAGCATTTTAACTCGCTAACTGTAAACTGTTATTTCCAACCAAAATCTATCGGATTACCTCTCTTGAAATGACCATCTTCTGGATCTCTGATGTTCCTTCATAAATTTGGGTAATTTTTGCATCACGCATTAATCGCTCCACATGATATTCTTTTACAAAACCATAGCCACCATGTACCTGAACGGCTTCAATAGTTACATCCATTGCAACTTTCGAGGCAAAAAGTTTAGCCATTGATCCAGCTTGTGTATAAGGCAAGCCTTGATCTTTTAACCATGCAGCTTTATAAACTAATAAACGGGCAGCTTCTATTTGAGTAGCCATATCTGCCAATTTAAATGCAATGGCCTGATGTTCTGAAATTGGTTTCCCGAACGATTTACGTTCTTTCGCATATTGTGTTGCCAGCTCGAAAGCGCCCTGCGCAATGCCCAAAGCTTGTGCTGCAATCCCTATCCTACCACCTTCTAGGGTTTTCATGGCAAATGAAAAGCCAAAACCATCGTCTCCAATTCTATTTTCTTTGGGCACCTTAACATCGTTAAACATTAAAGAGTGCGTATCTGATCCACGAATGCCAAGCTTATTTTCTTTCGGACCAATGGTGAAACCTTCAGCGCCTTTTTCAACGATGAAAGCATTTATTCCTTTATGTCTTAATTCTGGATGTGTTTGTGCAATAACTAAATAAGTTGATGCTGTACTGCCATTTGTAATCCAGTTTTTGGTTCCGTTTAATAAATAGTAGTCGCCTTTATCTTCTGCTGTTGTTCTTTGAGAAGTCGCATCCGAACCCGCTTCAGGCTCTGATAAACAGAATGCACCAATTTTTTCTCCGGAAGCTAATGGTTTTAAATATTTTTCTTTTTGGGCCTCGTTGCCATAATGTTCCAGTCCGTAGCAAACCAAAGAGTTATTTACCGATACCACAACCGATGCCGAGGCATCAATTTTGGAGAGCTCTTCCATTACCAGCACATAAGAAATGGCATCTAAGCCACTTCCATTGTATTTTGGATCGACCATCATCCCCAAAAAACCAAGTTCCCCTAGTTTTTTTACTTGTTCTGTCGGAAATTTTTGATGTTCGTCTCTTTCGATTACGCCAGGTTTTAGTTCTTGCTGTGCAAAATCACGAGCAGCCTGCTGAATCATTATTTGTTCTTCACTTAATTCAAAATGCATAACATTTATGTATAAAAGGTTAGTTAATCAAATGTAGCATTTCAGATTGAAATTACTATGGCTGCATAGTAAATTATTTTGAAGGCGTTTTAGAGTTCGTACCGAACTGAGGCAAAAACATTTCGCCCAATAAGCGGAATGTTGCTAATTCTTTGTCCATCGCCCAAATTGTAAACTGCTGAGTAAGATTTAACATTGGCTAGATTTTCGCCCCGGAGAGTAAAAAAAAGTGGTGTATTTTTAAGTTTGAAATTTACTTCTGCATCAACAAACAAAAAATTTGCTTTGTAAGTGGTATACAAATTATTATATACAAAACGCGTATCTAGAATAAAGTTGGTTTGCTTAATAATCGATAATCTCTGTTTAAAACCTGTAACCAAATCAGCAGATTTAGATTGTATTTCGTTATTTAATAGAAAATCAGGCTGTTTATTTAACGAATTGAAATAGCTGGCGTTAAGTGTGATATAATATTTTTTGCTCCAATTCCTTTTAAGAAAAATTTCTAGTGCCGAAGTACTATTAACTGTTTTATAAATGCCCCCATTATTCAACAATAGATATGTCGATCTTCCTGCAGAGGCTTTTAGTTCTATCAGCGCATTGAGAAACAAAGACACAAATCGGTGATTGGTACCTACATAAAAATTCCCTGCCCCTGCATTAGCCAAACTGTCGGTACTAAAATTTAAAAAATTTTGATACTGATTAATATGCACTGGATTATTTAAATTATAATTATAAAAGAAATAAAGATTACTGTTGTTTGAAACATCTGGCCAAATGAAATTAAGATTATAGCTAAAAGAAATTTGTTTTACACCGTTATCAACTGTAGCATTTCTACTGTAGCTTTCTATTGATTTGGGTTGATAAATCCTAGATAATTTAGTAATGTCATAAGCATTTTGGTTATAGCTAATGGTTAGGAAACCACTAGCTTTTGTATGTATTTTATGAACATAAATTAATGAAGTATTAATCAATGGAATAATAAAGCTTTCATATGTTTGAGCTTCTTTGAGCACACTTCTATTTAAGCCAGCCTCAATTTTGTAGGAAACGCTAAAATCCTTTTTACGTATTAATCTACCATCAACACTTGTTACTATTTTATTTTGTAAATACGAATGGCCTCTCCCAAAATCAACAGGGCTTATGGGCGTTAAATTATCTGAAAGGTCAGTAAAATTTGTGCTCCCATCTAACTTCATTTCACTTATTTGATATGAAATGTTCCATTCAATTCTTTGTTTTTTGGTGCTAATAAATCTTTTATGGCTTATTAAAAAAGTACTTAATCTATCATCCAAATGCTGATTCAATAACACATAATCAGAGTTTGGCGAATTAAAAATCGCGGGCCATTGCAGAGATAGCGCTTCTGCACTTTGATCTATCTTTTGAGTATTAAATTTTATGCTCGTTAGGTTAGCTGAAGATGCATTAGTGCGGTGCGTATATTCACTTTCTAAGCTAAAACTATCCCAATTATTGATCAAACCATTTTCAAGCACTGATAAACTCCCACTTTGCAGATAATTGGATTGCTGATTACCATGAGTATGATCGGAAAACCAGCCTATTACGGTTTTGAGATTACTGGCAGTATCAATATCATAATTAACCGTTTGTTTTATATTAAGCAATCTTGGTTTATAAGTACCCAGATTATTTTCTTCCCTATTGAGGAAACTTTGCCCATTATAATAATTTGTACTTGTAATTGTGCTTTGCTGTTGATGATCGCTTATGTAAGAAACTTCGGTTTTACTATGTGTTTTTTTCGAAATCGGCGCATTAATATCAATCCTATTATCAAACAAATTATTGCGAATATAATATCTGTTAAGTACATTATTTATTAAGGAAAGCGGGTAATTGGTCATTAATAATTGGCCACCCAATTGTTCGTGCTCATTTTTTATTTCACTATCCAGCTTCCAATCCACCCCATCGCCCAAACTGTTTATATTACCAACATAACCTGCCTTGATTTTATTTGAAATTGAAAAAAGAACAGGACTTGCCAGATAACGTTTTTTTGTTCCAAAGCCCATTTCGAAATCACCAAAGCCAGCCTTAATAGTTCCCTTTTTAAGGGTTAAGTTTAAAAAGGTTTCATTTCCACTAATACCGCTTAGCAATTTATTTTCGCTCTGGTTCTCTTGCACTTGTACCAGATCTATTACGTGCGACGGAAAGCTATTGAGCAAAAGCTTTACTTTATCCGAAAAGAGATCTTCATTATCTACACGGATTTTATTAATCGGTTTGCGGTTATAAGTAAGTTTACCTTCTTCAGAGATCTCGAAACCAGGTATTTTCTCCAAAACATCTTTAAGCTTTTTTTCATCTCCTTCTTTAAATGCATCTGCCCTAAAATTGGTGGTATCGCCACGTTTCCAAATCGGAGGGCCTTTTATATTGACATCTTTTAAAAAATTGGATTTTACATGAAGCTTTACTACCAAATTCTGCTTTTGATTTTTTACAGCTATAGCAATAGTCGTATCGGTATATGTAATGTGGTTGATGCCGATTTTGAGACTATCATCATCTTTATTAATAACAAAATTTCTATTGAAAGTATTTTTGCCAGCCAATACAAAATAACTATAAATAAGCTTGCTTTTATTGCCTTTAATTGTGATGCTACAGTCGTTAATTGGTATCCCAAATTCATCAATAATTATTGAATTTAGGTTGATTTCCTGAGCTTGGATGGTAAAGGGCGATATGAACAAAAAGAAGAACAAAAAAGCTAACTTCATCTTAATTATTGTTTTAAAATTTCTTGTTGCTTTTCTAGTTTGGTCTTTTTGCCTGGTTTGCCATGATAACTTTTTAATACCCTCGTATCTTTTTTAACTTGTTTAAACTCTTTAGGCTCAAAAACAGCATCGCAAATTGCGCTTTGTGTATCATAACTTATCAGCTGATAATGTTCATTAAAAGGTAAAAAATCTGCCTGAACAACTAAACCTGGTAAATTAAAAATACCCGATAAATTAATGCTATTTTGTATATCAGGGCAAAACCAAATCTTCCATTGATTTGCCGTATCTTCTGCCAGCTGACATTTCAAACTATTTATTGTTTTTGTTTCTGGTTTGTAAATCCACTCTTGTCCATAACCCAACTCAAATGAATTCTCATAGATAGGTGTTGCCTCACTTGAAACTTTTGCTCTGATTATCATTTTATCAAAATCGCAATAATAAAGCCATTGTGTAGTATCTTTATGCAAGTCAAAACTCTCGATGCCGTTTATCGTATTAACCGAAATTTCTCCCATTGGATATTTCTTCAAATAACTTGGCGTTTCC
>NZ_JACRYL010000019.1:72943-78980 GCF_014306625.1 Pedobacter fastidiosus | reverse complement strand
GATGCTTCCCGTTGGCGTTCCGCAGACCGGCTGTGCCGAAACAGAAACCGTTGGTGCGTTCGCCTCAACTTTCGCTGCGTTTATAGCAACTGTTTTAGTTGCGGTACAGCCATCTATACTCTGTGAGGTAATGGTATGGGATGCATTTGCCGTTAATCCAGAATAAACAAGGGCTGCCGTAAATGCACCGCCGTCTACACTGTATTTCTCGCCTGCTACCGCTGTGATGCTGATGCTTCCCGTCGGCGTTCCACAGACTGGCTGTGTAACTGCGAATACCGGTGTATTTGCTATTGCTTTCGCTGGGCTGATGGTAAACGGTGTTGCTGCCGAGCTGCATCCATCTACACTCTGTGAGGTAACCGTATGTGCGCCCGGAGTTAATGAAGCGTAAGTGGTGGTTGCCGTAAATGCACCGCCGTCTACACTGTATTTCTCGCCTGTTACAGCAGTGATGCTGATGCTTCCAGTTGGCGTTCCACAGACTGGCTGGGCAACTGCGAATACAGGGGCATTTGCTACAGCTTTCGCTGGGCTGATGGTGAACGGCACTGCTGCAGAATTACAACCATCAACACTCTGTGAGGTAACGGTATGTGAGCCCGGAGTTAATGAAGCGTAAGTAGTGGCTGCCGTAAATGCACCGCCGTCTACACTATATTTTTCTCCGGTTACAGCAGTGATGCTGATGCTTCCCGTCGGCGTTCCACAGACTGGCTGGGTAATAGCGAACACAGGTGTGCTTGCTACAGCTTTCGCTGGGCTGATGGTGAACGGTGTTGCTGCCGAGCTACATCCATCTACACTCTGTGAGGTAACGGTATGTGATCCCGGAGTTAATGAAGCGTAAGTGGTAGTTGCCGAATAAGTTCCGCCGTCTACACTGTATTTTTCGCCGGTTACCGAAGTAATGCTGATGCTTCCGGTCGGTGTTCCGCAGACTGGCTGGGCAACTGCGAAAACAGGGGCATTTGCCACAACTTTCGCTGGGCTGATGGTAAACGGCACTGCTGCCGAGCTGCATCCATCAACACTTTGTGACGTTACCGTGTGTGCGCCAGGAGTTAATAAAGCATAAGTTGTAGTTGCCGTGAAAGCACCGCCATCTATGCTGTATTTCTCTCCTGCAACACCTGTAATATTGATAGTTCCCGTTGGCGTTCCACAAACTGGCTGGGTAACTGCGAACACTGGTGTGGTTGCTGTTGCTTTCGCTGGGCTGATGGTAAACGGCATTGCTGCCGAGCTGCATCCATCAACACTCTGTGAGGTAACGGTATGTGATCCCGGAGTTAATGAAGCGTAAGTGGTGGCTGCCGTAAATGCACCGCCGTCTACACTGTATTTTTCTCCTGTTACCGCAGTGATGCTGATGCTTCCTGTTGGCGTTCCGCAAACTGGTTGGGTAACTGCGAATACAGGGGCATTTGCTACAGCTTTTGCTGGGCTGATGGTAAACGGCACTGCTGCAGAATTACAACCATCAACACTCTGTGAGGTTACTGTATGTGCACCAGGAGTTAATGAAGCATAAGTTGTAGTTGCTGTAAAAGTTCCACCGTCTATGCTGTATTTTTCGCCTGTTACCGCTGTAATATTGATACTTCCTGTTGGTGTTCCGCAAGTTGATTGCGTTAATGCAAATACCGGAGTAGTTGCTACAACTTTCGCTGGGCTGATGGTGAACGGCACTGCTGCCGAGCTGCATCCATCTACACTCTGTGAGGTAACCGTGTGTGATCCCGGAGTTAATGAAGCGTATGTGGTGGTTTCTGTAAAAGCACCGCCGTCTACACTATATTTCTCGCCTGTTACCGCAGTGATGCTGATGCTTCCAGTTGGCGTTTCACAAACTGGCTGGGCAACTGCGAATACCGGTGCATTTGCTATTGCTTTCGCTGGGCTGATGGTAAACGGCACTGCTGCAGAATTACAACCATCAACACTTTGTGAGGTTACCGTATGTGCGCCCGGAGTTAATGATGCATAAGTGGTGGTTGCTGTAAAAGTACCTCCGTCTATGCTGTATTTTTCGCCTGTTACAGCTGTAATATTGATACTTCCTGTTGGTGTTCCGCAAGTTGGTTGTGTTAATGCAAATACCGGAGTAGTTGCCACAACTTTCGCTGGCGTAATGGTAAACGGCATTGCTGCTGAATTACAAGCATCAACACTCTGTGAGGTTACCGTATGTGCACCAGGAGTTAAAGCTGAATAAATTAAAGTTGCTGTAAAAGCACCTCCATCTATACTATATTTTTGGCCTGTTACCGCGGTGATGCTGATGCTTCCTGTCGGTGTTCCACAAACTGGCTGGGTAACTGCGAACACTGGTGTGCTCGCTACGGCTTTCGCTGGGTTTATTAAAATATTTGTTGCCGATGAAATACAGCCGTCAGAGCTTTTTGCTAGGATGCTGTGTGCTCCCGGTACAAGACCTGCGTAGGTTAAGGTAGCCGAATAAGTTCCGCCATCTACGCTGTAGGTTTCGCCCGTTACCGCTGTAATGCTGATGCTTCCAGTCGGCGTTCCGCAAACTGGTTGTGCCGTTACTGCTACAGTAGGAGCATTCGATGTTATTTTCGCAGGGCTGATTGTAATGTTTGTTGCCGTTGAGGTACAACTTCCCATACCCTTAGCAATTACACTATGTGATCCCGGTGCGAGACCTCTATAGGTTAAGGTAGAAGAATAGGCTCCTCCATCAAAACTATAGGTTTCGCCAGTTACACCTGTAATTGTGATGCTTCCTGTCGGCGTTCCGCAAACTGGTTGTGTAATGGCTACTGCTGGGGCATTCGGCAATGGATTTACTGTTACCGTCACTGGCATTGCAACCGATACACAGCCTGTTATTGTGTTTGTTCCTTGAATGTAATATGTGCCACTATTGGCTACCGCACTTGGACTGCTTAAAACAGTTGTCGTACCTGCATTTGTATAGTAAGCAAATGATAAATTAGCACTGCTTCCGCCGGTCACCGCAGCAGCAGTTAAGTCAATTTTTGACGGAGCGCAAACCGAAGCAGGGTTTGTTACCACAACAGTTGGTTGGGGCTGGATGGTTACGGCTACCGGCGTTACTGCTGAATAACATCCTGTCGAGGCCAAATATCCCTTTATATAATAGGTACCACTAGAAGCTACAGCATTCGGGTTATTTAAAACTGTTGTTCCAGAAGACTCTGTAAAATATGTATAAGTTAAGCCCGTGGTACTTCCTAATGTAACTGCGGTAGCAGTCAAATCGACAGTACTTGGAGCGCAGTTTGACTGGTTATGCGTAACTACCAAAGGTAGAGCATTCACCTTAACAGTAGTCGTTGTTGTGTTCGAGCAGCCTGTACCTGAATTTGAGAATGAATATGTTACCGTGTAAGTTCCAGACGCACTTGTTGCAAGATTGATATCGCCCGTTGCGGCACTGATGCTTAAGCCTGTTGTAGAACTGAAGGTACCACCTGTGGTACCACTAATTGTTGAACTTATATTTCCTGTTGCACAGAATGAACTACTGGAATAAGAAATTGTAGCAACCGGAAGTGGATTAACACCAACGGTTACACTTGCTACATTGGTACACGAAGGCGAAGTAACCGTTACCGAATAAATTCCAGCATTTACGCTCTGCATATTGCTAATAATCGGGTTTTGAAGCGATGAAGTAAAACCGTTCGGTCCTGTCCACGCATAACTTGTTGCACCAATTGCGTTAACACTTAACTGTGTCGAGCTTCCAGCACAAACAGGGTTTGTTGAGGCTGAAGCCGAAATGCCTGATGCCTGCACAACAGATGCGGTGTAGGTTGCAGTATTACCGCAAATATCACGAACAACAACAGGGTAATTGCCTACCGCTAACCCATTAAAAACATTTGCACTCTGCCAAGTTGTTCCTCCATCCTTGGAATATTCCAATGCTGAACCAGAGGCAGAGGTTGCCGTAACGCTTAAACTCCCTGTTGGTGAACCTGCGCAAACATAACCACCAGTAGAAAGTGCATCAATTGTTAAGGTATTACTCGCATTGTAGGTAATGGATTGTGTGTATAAAGGAGTTGTTGTACTACCCACTGGGTATAAACCAAAAACATAGGTACCATAATTTAATCCATCAAAAGATAAACTATTGTAAACTCCAGAACTTACCGCTGTTGAATTAAATCCTCTAAGAACTCCAACATTACTTGGACCAGAAATAATTTTAACTTGATATAAGCTTGAGTTGTTTAAATTTGCTTGTAGGGTTGCGCTAAACACACCGCAATTAGGCACTGTAGCTGTATAGTTCCCATTTAATTTACCACTGAAGCCAGATGCAACCGTAAAGGTATAAGAACTGTTTACGATACATGGTGCACTATTTACCTGTACCGTATAAGTACCATTAGGCCATGTCCCATCTGGGTTCGGTCCAGAAAAGACACCATTTATCTGTGTCGCAGATGTGTAAGTAAAACTTTTCGTATATCCAACAGCAGGATTACCTGTAGAGGATGCCGTAACAGTATAAGAAACTGCCGTATTAGCAGCAATTTGTACTGGATAGTATACTGCAAGAATCGATGAATTAGGATAATTATTTCCGTTGTTAATAGCACCTGATACAATTGAACCAACACTTGTTGGTATTGTTACGGAGCTTGTTTGAGTAGCATTATGCCCTAATACATCTAAAGCGGTAACAGAGTAAGCATGACCTGGTACAAATCCATAATAATAATTCAGGGTATTATTATTAATTGTTTGTGTAATAATTGTTCCTGTTACCTGATCTATAAATGTATATGTTACTGGGAAACAAATGGTTTCATATGGCATTACTTGAGCATTAACACCACCACCCAAATTACAATCATAAATTGCGGTAGCTCGGTTTCCTGTTCCCTGCTGAGGGCTTGATGTAGCCGTACTTTGCCATAAGCTATTAGGGGTTCTAAAAGAATTTCCGCACTCATCATAAATAATAATATCACCGTTTCCAAAAGGATAAGTTGCTGTAGCGGGTGCGGGAATAGATCTGGTTGATAATGGCACATTTGCGCCATTTAATACCCCACCCGCTCCATAAACATTACCACTACCAG
The DNA here is from genome assembly GCF_014306625.1 of Pedobacter fastidiosus. Taxonomy (GTDB): domain Bacteria; phylum Bacteroidota; class Bacteroidia; order Sphingobacteriales; family Sphingobacteriaceae; genus Pedobacter; species Pedobacter fastidiosus. Next base: position 73,893 of record NZ_JACRYL010000019.1, on the reverse strand, counting down.
ATGGATATTCATAGCGCCAATAAAAATGTTGTAAATCAAAAGCAGCAAGACCACCATTTGTTGCCTTATACGTCCATCCATATGTATTTACAAAAGCACCTTTAGAGCAATCGTTATATTCTCCATTTTGAAAGTTGCCCCATGCAAAATACGCACCACCAAAGGGAGGTTGTATTTGGTTTACAGTTGTTGAAGTAGAATAAACACTTGAACTTTGTGTAACTGTTACTCCACAGGCATCAGTAATGCTAATCGTATAACTTCCAACAGTTAAATTATTAAATGTGTTGGAACTTTGAACACCAACGCTATTTGGATCTGGAGATATGCTATAATTATACGGTGCTTTACCTTTTGTTACAGTTACAGTAAGTTGTCCGTTGGTAGCTGTTGTACAACCTACCTGATAAGTAGGGATACTAATAACCATCGCAACATAAGTTGTGGTTAGCGTGACTGTACCACTTTGCGCAGTTACTGTAGTTGTGGCATCCTGTACTTTTACAATATAACTACCTGCTGGCAGATTGCTAAAGATATTACTTGCCTGATAATTTCGTATGACCGTACTGCCCTGTAATAGCTGGTAGTTTACAACGCCGGTGTTGCCCGTAGCGGTAGCGGTTATAGATGCATCCGATGCACAAGTGCCGTTAGTACCCGTAGCTGTAACGTTTAGGGCGGCAACCGCCATATTCCCTATACCTATTAAGGTAGAGAACGTGAGGAGGAATAAGAGATAAGTAAATCTAGTTTTCATAATATATTTGGTATCAAAAAAGCCTCAACCCGGCCCTCTCCGAAGGAGAGGGGGTAGCGATTGGCCAGTTATATAGTTTATTCTGTTTATACTGTTTTAAAAGTTTGTTTTCGGAGTGCGATAGTTTGGCACTTTAACCTTAAGCTAATAGGCTTGAGTTTCCCATCTACAAGCCTTTTCAAAATTCAGT
>NZ_JACRYL010000019.1:2866-72888 GCF_014306625.1 Pedobacter fastidiosus | reverse complement strand
AGAAAAGAGAAAAAAATACCCCAAAATCATGAAATATATACCATGATTTCAATGTATTTTTAAAAAGACAAAGAATTGGGAACGTGTATTGTTTTGATTTAGAATTTGGATTTACCTATGAAAAAAAGATAGTTATGGTGATTAGGGTTGTCTTTTAAATCTAGATTCTTCTGATTGGAATTGAACTCAGTCGATTAAAAAACAGATTATTAAAACGCTTTATTGGCTGGAAAGCATTCTAGACAAATTAAATATTGGAAATAGCACTGTATTAATTCAACAAATTTTATGGCTGCAGAAATCAGAATCTCACCTTGATTAAAACGTAGTTTAAATAATACATTTAAAAGAATTAGTGAAAATTTGTGTCTTTCTGAAAATTGGATGGGAATTTTGGGCTCGGCGTGAAATAGAGGGCCTCTCCCCCCGCCCTCTCCTTGAAGAGAGGGAGCTGGGGATTCTATAGGTTATGCGAAAGTGTTGAGCCGCCACGTCTTTCTTGCGCAGGCAAGTAAAGCATTAGGATTCCCAGTCAAGCTGAGAATGACGGCCGTTCATGTTTGGTCTTTCAACCAGTCGACTTAAACTTTGCACAGCCACCACACTGAGAATGACGGCCGTTCGTGTTTGGTCTTTCAGCCAATCGCCTTAAACTTTGCGTAGTCATCACGTCTTTCATGAGAAGTTGGGAATCGCTCTGCAGGAGTCCCCTTGGAATAATGCATAGGAGGGGAAGTAGCGGTGAATGGTTCGTGGAGACACGAAACAAACGAATATTTGAAGGCTTAAATAAGATTTGCCACGGAAACACGGATAGTAAAAAAACCTCTCCCCCGCCCTCTCCTTGAAGAGAGGGAGCTAGGCCTTTCTATAGGTTATGCGAAAGTGCACAGCCACCACGTCTTTCTCGCGAAGGCAAGTAAAAGTGGGGAAAAGGCATTAAGATTCCCATCCGATAGCTATCGGATCAAGTTGAGAATGACGGCCGTTCTTGTTTGGTCTTTCAACCAGTCGACTTAATATTTTGCATAGTCATCACGTCTTTCTTGCGAAGGCAAGTAAAAGTAGGGCAAAGGCATTAAGATTCTTAGTCAAGCTGAGAATGACGGCCGTTCGTGTTTTGTCTTTCAACCAATTGCCTTAAACTTTGCACAGCCACAACGTCTTGCGAAAAACAAAAAAGCCTTCCGATTAAAAATCGAAAGGCTATAAATTTATAGTAAGATGGGTTTAACTAGTTTTGGACACCGCCCATTCCTGTACCACCGCCACCTTGTTGCTGTTGATCTTGCTTAACATCGTCGTTTTTAATTTTTTTCTTCTCCGTAAATTTAAGTTTACCGAAAGAGTAACTAAAATTAACGCCAAATGAACGTAACGGATAGTAAATGTTGGCACTTTGATAAATTGTACCTGTTGCGTTTACTGCGTTATTTACTGTTTTAATGTGTAAATCTTTCGTAAATGGATTTAAAACATTAAGACCTATACTTCCTTTTTTATTTAAAATATCTTTCTTAATCGATCCGCCATAAATATAGAATGGATCAGTTGAACCTTGATAAGTACGTTTTTTAGAAGTAATGATATTAAAAACTTCAAAGTTATAGCCTTTACCAAAACCATATGCCGAACGTACAAACCAATTGAAATTAAAGAATGTACCTGTATTAATATTGGTTTCATTATTCGTTACCGAGTAAGTGTTACCAGCAAAGTTTGTCATTAAGGTCCATTTTGGTTTTATATTGTAAGATGCAAAAAGGTTAAAACCATAAGTTTCCGCAGTACCAACGTTTATATATGAGGTTAAAGTTTTATCAATCAATGTATTAGTTGTAGAATTTAATTCCTTAATCGGCGAAATTGAGCTTTCGATTACGCCACCAGTACGGCGGTAAAAAACTGAAGCATTGATTACCGAGCCTTTAATAAAAGTAGAATAACCAAGTTCAAAATTATCACTTAATTCTGGATTTAACTGAGGATTACCTTGTTGTACATTAAACTGATCGCTTTCATTTCTAAATGGATTTAAATAAGATTGCGTTGGTCTTTGTACCCTCCGGTTATAACTTAGCTTAATTGTAGTGCTTCCTTTTAAGTTTCGAGAAACAATTACGCTAGGAAATAAATTAAAATAATCATTTTTCTGAATACCACTACTTTGAGTATTAAAATCAATCTGAGTATATTCAGCTCTTAAACCTCCTTTAACTTTAATTTTTTTGGTTAAATCGAAACTGATTACACCATAACCCGCTCCAACGTTTTGGTTGTAATCAAAATCTTGGGCGGAAACATCAAACTGACTTTTTATATCTCTAAAAATACCTTTTGCTCCAACTTCTAAAACAACTGCTTTACTAAATGGATAAGTGTAATCGGTTTGTGCGGTATATTCATTATTCTTACCTGTATTATTGCTAATGCGTTCTACCCCAGTTGTAGCGCCACCAGGGATGAAGATGTTGCTGAAACTTGTTGGCGTACGCCCTGTTGAAAGTTGCGCAGAAATTGAAAATTCTTCTCCTTCTTTTTTGCTGGTTTTGCGATAATCAACATTCCAATCCAAGTTACTGAACGTCATATCCATATCGCTGATGTTTGTTGATGGAAAACCATTTATAACGTAGCTCGATGAACCCGGACCTCCATTAGAAAAATTATTGAATTTAGCCGTGGTACTGATGTTGTTGTAAGCATTAAAATCGTAATCCAAACCAACGCTTCCATTATAACCATTGCGGCTCCATTTAGAAACACCATCTTGAGCAATATTATTAACCGTTCCGTTTGCATAAACCGTGTTTGTAATAAAGGCTGTAGTAGAGTTTTGAGCATAAGATAAATTGGTACCCAAACTGGTGTTTACGCTTAAGCGACCTGTTTTGGCTGTTAAGTTAAATGCTCCATTATTTTGACGGGTTCCTACTGCAGTACTAATACTTCCAGAAACTCCTTGTGCATTAGACTTTTTAGTGATGATGTTAATAATACCCCCAGAACCTTCCGCATCGTATTTAGCCGATGGACTTGTAATTACTTCTACACTTTTTATCTGCTCTGCAGGAATCATTTTTAATGCATCAGATACGCTGCTTGCCATAGTACCAGATGGTTTTCCATTAATTAGAACCCTTACAGCGGCACCACGAAGTTGAATGTTTCCGGTAGGATCTACTGAAAGCATCGGTACTTTACGCATTACATCAGTAGCATCGCCACCGGCATTTGTTCCATCAGCTTCTGCATTGTAAACCATTCTATCGATTTTATTTTCGATAATGGCTTTGGTTCCCTGAACCTGAACATCGGCCAAAGTATTTTCTGTAGATGTGATGTAAATTGTACCGAAATTAAAATCTGGTTTAGCAGGAGTTGTGGTAATTGTAACTGATTTAGTTTTATATCCCATAAAGCCAATCATCAGCTTGTATGAGTCTGGAGATACATTTTGTAGGGTTAATTTTCCTTTTTCATCCGTTACCCCACCGTTAACGGATTTGTTATCTTTTGCATTTACCAAAGATACCGTAGCATAATCAATCGGCTTCTTCGTAATTGAATCTAGTATAGTAGCGGTAATTCGACCAGTTACGGTAGATTTTTTCGCTCCTCCACCGAAACCACCCGTCGGAAATTGAGCTTTAGCAGTAAATAATGTTAAAAGGATGAGGGATAGGAGTAAAAGTTGTTTCATATAATTGTTAGTCTTTTTATTAGTCTGCGCAAATTGCATTTTGTTACAGAGTTGTAATATACTTTTTACGCGAGTTTGGTTGTTTGGTCGGCAAAGGTCTGACTTTTCTCGGTAAAAAAACTAACTATTTTAAAATAGATGAATTTATTTTTAAATCAGGCGTATTTATAACTGACTTAAAAACAATAAGTTTAGGAAAGTATGTGGTTCGAATGGGGATTAAATGATGTAAAATGAGAAATTAGATTAACTTTTACATTTTACATCATTTTAAGTTACCTGCCCGTATTATTTGGTCTAGAATAAACCATTTGCATTACATTAATATTTCTCATGGCAAAGGCAGCCTCGCAATAGTTAAGGTAATAATTCCACTTGCGGATAAATTTATCATCAAAACCTAAGGCTTTTACTTTATCCAAATTCTTATTAAATTCTATAAACCAAAGGTGAAGTGTTTTCGCGTAATCTAAACCCAGATCTTTTAAATCTACCAGTGTTAAATCGCCTGTGTTGTTTATGGCCTTATTCATTGCTGAAACTGATGGCAAAAGTGAGCCTGGAAAAATGTGTTTTTGAATCCAATCTACTCCATTTCTTAACTTATCGTACCTACAATCTGGAGAAGTAATCACTTGAAAAGCAAAAATACCATCGGGTTTTAAAAGTTGCTGACATTTTTCAAAATAGGTTTCCAAGTATTGATGACCCACGGCTTCAAGCATTTCTATGGAAACAATTTTATCAAAAGTTCCGTCGATTTTTCGGTAATCTTGAATAATTATAGAAACTCTATCTTCCAAACCTTCTGCCTTTACACGTTCAATTGCAAGTTTTTGCTGTTCTTTTGAAATGGTTACCGAAGTAACTTTACAGCCATAATTTTTGGCTAAGAAAATTGCATTTCCACCCCAACCACTTCCAATTTCTAAAACATGATCTGTTGGTTTTACTTTAAGCTGTTTAGCCAATCTATCGTACTTTGCGTATTGAGATTCTTCCAAACTTAAATCTTCAGGATTAAAATAACCGCTTGAGTAAGTCATGGTTTTATCCAAGAAAGTAGCGAAGAAATCGTTATTTAAATCGTAATGCTCGGAAATATTTTTTTGAGAACCTGCTAAGGTATTCGCCCTGCGGATGTGCGTAAGCTTATTTACCCATTTAAAAAGGTTAAGCGCAAGAGATTTTACCTTACTCCCTGTAATTGATGGAGCATTCTCGATATTTAAAATCACCCATTTTATAACATTTGTTATGTTTGAGGTATCCCAAAGCCCAGCCGTGTAGCCTTCGCCAAAACCAATATCACCATATAAAGCAATCGATTTAAAAAAATCTGAATGATTTATCTGAATGTTTGCTTCTATTTTATGCTCCCCATTGCCAAAAACAAGGGTTTCTCCGTTTGGCAAAGTAATTTCCAGTTTACCTAAGGTCATTTTAGAAAGGGCATTGATTACAATTCTTTCGAAAAAACTAGCGGATGTTTTAGTAGCGACTAGGGAATTCATATTCTTTTGAGCGTTATGTTTATGGTTTATAGGGTTTATATACGTTGCGTTGGAGCTCAGGGTTTTCGGCCTTTGGATGAAAAGATAGTTTTTTTAGCCATAATTTCAAAGCCTGCCAATGGATCATCCCCATAATTTGCAACGGAATTAGTGGAATAGAAAAGAAACTCTTTAATAAACTTGCATTTGTAAGGGGCTTTTTATCTCCCTTTAAAGTAGTATAAAAGAACTTATTTCCCTGTTTATCAAGATCATCAATTTTAATATCCAATTGGTCAGTTGGAACTTTTAAGTTAAAATCGAATGAATCATCATGATCTATAAATGGTGAAACGTAAAAATATTTTGTAGTAATTTTTTTGAAACTATCTCCAAATAATTCTTCTTTTCCGAAGAAAAATAGCTTCATTTCTCTATAAGTATTGCTGATTTCGGCCACGCAACATACCGGATTTCCTTGCTCATCGAAACAATAATAGAATGAAACTGGGTTAAAGTTATAGCCTAAAACATTAAGATTAGTGAGCAACTTGATTTTAAGCTTGGTGCCATCTATGCCATATCCTCTTAAATAATCTTCTAAATGCTGGCGCGTAGTTTTAGTTTTAACAGGATTTTCTTTAGGCAACTGTAAATGCTCTGCATCTCTAAAAGAAAACAAATTGAATTTATTCCGGCTAAACCATCTAAGATTTTTCGCCAATAAATCTATCTCATCCAAGTCGATATAAAACATATACACATTGTACCAAAAAGAATGTTTTTTCGGCGCAAGGCGATGATGCATTACTTTTGCGGTATAGATTGAGGAGTTTATCGGCATTATTATTACAATTTACAAAAAAATATTGTTTCCGTCGGCTGAAGCACGACGGCAATGAATTAACCCTCTGTCATTCTGAGCGCAGCGAAGAATCCCCAACCTATTAGTACATAATTTAATTTAAACACTTGCCAAAGCATTATTTTAAAAGAACTGTTTTTCATCGCTTGCAGATTATCCGTGCCTATTTCCCGTCATTGCGAAATCGATTTTTCATCGATTGAAGCAATCTCACTTGTGATATTATTTAGCAAATGAGTTTGCCACGTCCCGATGAAAAATCGGAACTCGCAATGACGGCCGCATTAGAAAAGCTTGTCCAGCCGGGTCAAAATAAAAATTAAGCCTGTTTTTCATCGCCTGCGGATTCTTCGTGCCTCAGAATGACAGCTCATTTAGCTATAATTCCCTACACAAATCAACTGCACTTTTATAAGCATCCTCATGGAAACCATATTTAAAATAACTGCCACAATAATAAATAGGGCCACTTTCATTCAGCTGATGTAATTGTTCTTGTGCCTGCATTGCCGGAACATCAAACAGCGGATGATGATAATCGATTTCCTTTACTATTTTATCGGCATTTAAACTTTCCGTTGGATTGATCGAGACAAAGTAATTCGTTTTTTTTGAAACCCCTTGTAAACTGTTCATCCAATATATGGTACTTGGTAAAAGTTTATCGCCTTGCATTTCTACTCGATAATTCCAACTGCTCCAAGCCAATTTAGCTTTTGGCATTTGCTTTTCATCGGTATGAACAACGGCCTTATTCAATTGATATTTAAACTTCGAAAGCAGTTCAGTTTCTAAAGGTGTTTTATCTTTTACAATTTCGAAAGTTTGATCTGCATGGCTAGCCATAATCACTTTATCAAATTCGAACTTCTCCCCTTTTGAGTTTTCAACCTCAACTTTTCCATTTTCCAACCTTCTAACGGAGACAATTTTATTGTTTATTTTAATCCGATCACGAAAAGGAGCAATCAATTTTTCGCGGTAAGCCTGGCTTCCATTCTGTAAGGTGTACCATTGGTGTTGGGTATCTAAGCCCAAGAAACCATGATTCTTAAAAAAGCGAATCAAAGAAACTGCAGGGAAATCTAAAATCTGTTCCATTGGTGCGCTCCAAACCGCAGCACTCATCGGAATTAGATATTGCCAAAGCATCTCGTCACTATAACCAAACTCTTTAAAAAACTGGCCGATTGAATGATTCTGATATTCTGGTTTATCTAAAATTTCGACGCTTTGCTTATTAAATCGGTTAATTTGCATCAACATTTTCAAATAAGAAATGTTAAACAAATTTTTCCGCTGTGCAAATAAATGATTCAAGCTAGAACCGCTATATTCTAACTTTTTAGGCAAAAACTGAACACTAAAAGACATATCCGTTTTAACCACAGGCGCATCAATCTCTTTAAAAAGTTCGCAAAGGTTCGGGTAGGTTTGATAATTAAAAACCATAAAGCCACTATCCAAATAAATGGGTTTTCCATCTTCCTCAAGCGTAATTGTATTGGTATGGCCTCCAATATAATCTGCTTCCTCAAAAACAGTAATATCGTATGTATGTTGCAGTTTATGGGCGCAACCCATCCCTGCTATTCCAGAGCCAATAATGGCGAGCTTTTGCATAATAAATGTAAAGATGTTAGATGTAAAATGGATGATGTAAGACGCATGATGACAGCATAATGTAAGCCATATAATGAATTATTGGTAAGCTACACGCTCTTCCCCATCATCCATTTTACATTATTTACCTCGTAAACCATTATTTGTTCTTTTCGAACAAATAATGACAAACCATCCATTCGTTACCCTTATTATAATTAAACAATTCAGCACAACTCATGTAGAACAACCGCCAATAAACCCACCATTTCACAGCTTGATCTTTACCATAAGTATTTTCTAAAATCGGCATGATTTCTTTTTTGTGCTTATCCATATTGCTTAACCAAGCCTCGGATGTTTTGCCATAATTGGTTCCATTTACTACCCAATGTTTATCGATTTTTAAATCATCATTAAAGTAGAAAAACAAATGGTTCGACGGCATAATTCCACCGGTAAAAAAGTATTTACTCATCCAATCGGTTTCATCAATTACCTCAAACTTATAAGCCAAGCTTTTATGCGTAAAAATATGAACGAACAATTTTCCATCTGGCTTTAAGAAACCCGCAACCTTATTCAACAAGAATTTATAATTCCGCATGTGCTCGAACATTTCTACAGAAACAATTCTATCGAAAGTATCGGCGATGGTAAACGTGTTCATATCTGCCGTTAAAACCGTTAAGTTTTGAATGCCTCTTTGTTTAGCCGTTTCATCAATAAAAATCTTTTGTGTAGCCGAATTAGACACCACGGTAAAAGTGCTATTGGGAAACTTTGCAGACATATACAACGACAGCGAACCCCAACCGCAACCCAGTTCCAAAACGTTTTGTCCGCTTTGTAAATCTGCTCTTTTGCAAGTTAAAGCCAACATATCATCTTCTGATGTATCGATGTCTTTAACACCTGGCTTCCAATAACCACTGCTGTATTTCAAGTTTTTCCCTAAACAATACTGAAAAAACTGAGTAGGTAATTCATAGTGCTGTTCATTAGCTTCGGCAGTATTTACAGCAATTGGCGATTGTTTTAATTCATCAACCAGATCCATAAATTTTTCCTGTTGCAATTCTTCATCACCTAAGGTTTCATCCTCCAATCGCTGTTTGCAAAGTTTTCTAATGCCCAATCGCAATGCTGAATCGGGAAGTTTATCGTTTTCTAAAAGTTTATCGTACCACATATTATGGAAAATGTAAGATGGTTAATGTATAATGGAAAATGGTTGATGTACGATGTAAAATGAATCCTGGATTTGCAAACTGAACAACTCATCATCCATCTTACCTCTTCCCTTTTCCATCCTTTTTTCCCCACGGAAAAAAGGCGCTTGTTGTTTGTTGATATTTTTTATAAGCTTCAGGTTTGCTCCTTAAATTTTGTTCTTCATTGTTTGGAACACCGGTTACTTTGGTTAATAAATATAAAATAATTGCAGGACTAATGATGGCTAAAATTCCACAAGGTGATGCCAGTGCGAAAATGAAATAAGCCATCCATGTTAACCATTCAAAGAAATAGTTTGGGTGACGGCTGTAATACCACAAACCTGTATCGCAAACTTTACCTTTGTTTTTGGGGTCTTTTTTAAATGTTGCGAGCTGACGATCCGCAATCATTTCGCCAAAGAAAGAAATTGCCCAAATGGCTATACCAATATATTCTAAAATAGAAATTTGGGTTGATGGATTTGCTGTTATAATGAAAAGCGGAACCGCTAATAATACATTGGAAATGGCTTGAAACTGAAAGAAAACAAAGAAATTTCGATTAGCTTTATCTCCCCATTCTTTGCGGAGTTGTTGGTATCGTCCTTCTTCCTCACTTAGATGACATATAACGCGTTGCCATAAATGAATACCCAACCGTAATTCTGCAAGTAGAAAAATAGAGCAGATTATAAGTTTTCGAGGTTCAAATCCGTTGGATAAAAAAAAAGTTATGAGTGTAATTACGGGGAAATTTAAAGCCCAAAAAACATCAACAACACCTGCGTTTTTAATTTTCTTCGCCCAAAGCCAAATCAACGCCATGATGGTGCAACAAGCAATTAACGAGATGAGAGCAATAAATAGTAGATGTTTATAGTCCATTTTGGTTTATAGTTTTTTTGCTGATGGTTAATGGCAATAAAGCGATCAAACCATTGTTCGCTAACTATTAACCTTTTTTTACCAGCAATTCTTTAACACCTTCGCCGGGTTTTAGTTTGAATAAGTAAACTAAAACATAAGCCAGAGTTGCTATGCTACCTAAACATACGAACAAAATTGTAATAGAGATTTTAAGAATAATACTTTTTTCTTTATAGAACATCCACAGGGTAATGATAAAGATGTTGGCGTAGAAATCCCAAAGTGTGGCACGCATCCAAGGGATACTGCCAAGAAAATCCCATTGCTGAAAAAGGTTACTTTCTAGCGAAGTAGAAATTACTTTATAGCACATGAAAACAAGTAGTGCAGAGAAGATAATCTTAAGGAAATTTATCATAACAGGAGATTTAAATTTTCAGAAAAGCACTTTCAGTTTTTTATCGATTCCGACAGCCCTGTACCAAAGGCACTTAATTGGAGCCATCCAATTTACTCACCTCGATAGAAAAAAATCGCGATTCGTGCTCGTTCCTGTCAGGTTTAACTAACGAAACACATTGCAAGGAATCAGCAAAAACTTAATACAATTATCCTTCTATAAGCAGTTATCGACACCATTATCTTCCGTCATTTCGAAATCGATTTTCATCGATTGAAGCAATCTCATTCGTGATACCTCCCGATAATTCGGTACAATGCATATTGCAGAAATCAAATTCTACAAATAATATCCTATTGTACTTTTCTAATTTTAATAATTTTCATCCAATGCAAAACTTTCATCACTGGATAAGTAGGGTCAAACTCCCACCATTTACTCGCAAAATTTGGACTATTGGGTTTTTTGTGGTGATTGTTTTGAAACAATTCTCCCATCAATAAGAAATCCCAAGGTAAAGAGTTTTTGCTATGATCTTCGTTATCGTGATTTGAGTAACCATATTTATGGCCACACCAATTTACAATAGCACCATGCAATGGACCCATTAAAAAGTGGATTGGCAATAAAATAAACAACCACCAATGGTTAGCAAACACTAGGTAAAAGCCAATGTAGAATAATCCACAGGTAATTCTCCACAAACATGAATTTCCAATTTTATCAACCACAGGCCACTCAGGGTAATTGCCTTGAAAAGCTGGCTCAGGTTGTATTTTAAACTGCAAATAATTCATGTACATATTCTTTGTTGCAATCATCATCCCGAAAACATCCTTAAAAAAATGAGGTGAGTGCGGATCTTTCTCCGTATCGCTGTAAGCATGATGCATACGGTGTAAAATTGCGTAAGCTCTTGGATTTAAAAATGACGAACCTTGGGAAATCAGCAAAATCAAATAGAAAAACTTTTCCCAAAAAGGCTCCATTTTAAACATCTTGTGCGATGAATAACGGTGAAGGAAAAAGGTTTGGCTAAATAGAGATAAAAACCAATGGCAAAGAAAAAAAAGGAGGATAATCATGTATTGTGTGTATGCTTTATAAACGTAATTTGAGGGCGTTTAGTTTTTACAAGCTTTTAAACTAGAAGGAATGTGTTATTGGAATAAAGAGAAGAGGCTGGATCATAATCAACTTTTCTTTAGCTTTTGTCATAATAAGCCTATTTAAATGCATTTTTTATTTAACATTCGACGAGCTCAGGACAACAATCTAAATTTGATTCAGCCTCTTCCGTAAACTATATTATCTACCGAAATCGTCTTGAACTCTAACGATGTCACTTTCATCTGATGGGTTTGAAGCATCGGTATGTTGCCAAATCTCTGCAACTACACCCCAATCTTCTAATCCAATTAAACGGTGACGCTCACCTTGTTGCAGTTTGATTTGATCTTTTGGTGCATATTTTTTCACTTCACCTTCTTCATCTGTTTCGCTGGTTTTAATGCCAACAGTTCCCGTTACCACTTGCCAAATTTCGGCTCTACGGTGATGGTACTGCCAAGATAGACGCGTATTTGGTGCAACAATTAAAATTTTTGGACTTAATTTACCACCAATTTTTAGGCTTTCAACATCTAAACCATCGAAATAAGTATCCGCAAATTGTTGTGCCTGGGCTTCATCAATTACAAAGAAACCACCCCATGGGCGAGTTTCATCGCGGTTTACTACATTAAATCCTTCGATTTTTAAACGTTGTGCAACGCTATCAAATATTTCTGTTTTGTCGTTTGTCATCGGTTAATAGTATTTTTTATAATATTGGTTCATCAAAAAGTACAATGGTTCGTTTTCGTTTGCTTATTGATGTTTTTATAATTTGTGCAAAAATAAGCCTTATAAATTAAAAAAGTTCTTTTAGGGATTTTATTTTTCCTGAATTTAGATTAAAGTGACTTGAATACATCTAATTATAAAAATCAAATTATCGCTTTAAATTTTTCAAGTATAAATAAAACATAAAGACTACCTTAATTAAAACAAAAAGAAAGATATGTATAATTAAGAAAGCCCAAGTATAAAAAAGTACGCCAAGCGATCCTCCATATTTAAAATTTTCCGGATCTGAAAAAATCCAAATTGAATAAAAAGTGTAACAGAAATAAATAATTAGGTTTATGATGTACAATTTCCTAGAACTTGTGAAACAAATTCCTGCTAATAACGCTAAAAAAGCAATAGCATAAAAAACATATAAGGTTAAGTACTCATTATCAGTTGGGAACATAATGCATAAAAAAAGCCTTATCAGGATAATCTGATAAGGCTTTGTGGAGAATATCGGATTAAAAAATTCGCCTAATATTTCACCGTAGATGCCTTTTTGATACTCTGAGAAGGGTTTTACTTTTCTCATTTTGCTAATTTTAGGGGGTATTTGGCAGACTTTTGTCAGACTTTTTACCCTTGATTTCTACTTTAAAATTAAGAAAAAATAAGCTTTTTTGCAAGTGGAAAGCTATTAATTTATCATAACTTTTTGATACCAGAGAATTCGACTGTCAGACTGAAGGAACCACTCGCTGAACTCATTCCCTCCCTGATCCTGCTCACCTTCTTTGTTCTGTTATGGTATTTTAGGCTACAGGACAGTAATCTTAAAAAATTCGACCGAGCAAATTTAACCTACAGGAAAATGACACAAATAATTCTTGGAGAAGGGGGTGGTACATGAGATAACCGAAGATTTAAAATTAGTTTTGGTTTCCGACCAGGCGCTATTGGAGAAATGGAATAAACTCACCCCGCTATCCAGCAATGAGTGGATCTGTTGGACTACCATCGTAACAGGAAAGAACCCGGAACAGACATATCAAGCGGCTGAGCGAGCAAATCAGCGAAGGCAAGGAAAGGCCCTGCTGCTGGCCCGGTTGCCCGCGTAGGAGACAAATGCCCAGAAATGGTTCAAATGAGTAAAAACAGCCCTCAGGAGTTGCCTTGACCTGTTGAATCCTTGTTCCCTTTAGCGTCTTTATCTCAATTCTGCTACAACAATCTCCCTTAACTAAGGAAACAGTAACATGAACCACTTTGCCCTTTGATTAGCCATTTCTCAATGAGGGGCAAAATAGACAGACTTAGCCCAATAACATTTGTCATTAAGAGAACACTGAAACAGTTGGGTCAATATACCTTGGTTATAGGCACATAAAGGAGCAAAGTTTGAACTTTAATTTGAAAAGGTTACTTTAGAGAACGTTAGCGTTTCAAGTTGATAAGGAACTTAAAGAAATTTAAATGGTAATGGGGTTTTCAATGTAACCTCTTAGGAGCTATCAGTAATAGATGGAAAGAATTAATTACTTATTTACTTCAGAGACTAAAAAAAAACCAATCGAAAAATTCAATAAAAATAAGATAATGTCAAAAAACAAACTGTTAAGAATGGACAATGTCGGCATCGTTGTAGAATCACTAGATGACGCCATTGCATTTTTCTCTGTAATAGGGCTAAAGCTCGAAGGCAGAGGGAAAGTCGAAGGCGAATGGGCGTGTCGAGTTACCGGACTGAATTCCCAGAACGTGGAGATTGCAATGATGATCACCCCGGATGGCCACAGCCGAATCGAACTTTCGAAGTTCATCACACCCCCAACTGTTTCGGATCATCGGAATGCGCCTGTCAACGCCCTTGGTTACCTCCGTGCAATGTTCACGGTGGAAGACATCGACGAAATGGTATCCAGGCTTATCGAACAGGGTTCACAGCTCGTTGGAGAAATCGTTCAGTATCAGAACTCCTATCGGTTATGCTATATCAGGGGAACCGAGGGTCTTCTTGTGGGACTGGCAGAAGAAATTGGCGGGAAATAGACAGATGGAATTAAACAAAAGCGAAACCAAGGGTACTGCCAATCAGAGCCCCTTTGCCCAGACCTATTTCCACGGGACAAAGGCAGACCTGAAAATTGGAGAATTTATCCAGGCTAGCAACAGCTCGAACTTTGGTCAGAGGAAAAACGCAAAATATATTTTTCTGACACCGACATTGGATGCGGCCATCTGAGGGGCAGAACTTGCTCTGGGTGAAGGACGCGAAAGAATCTACCTGGCAGAGCCAACCGGAGAAATTGAAGACGACCCGGATTTAACAGACAGGAAATTTCCCGGCAATCCAACAAAATCCTATCGATCGGTATATCCTTTTAAAGCTGTTGGAGAAGTTACAATATGGCAGGGACACGCACCCGAACAGGTTAAGTCAATGAAAGATGGTCTACAAAGACTCAAAGAACAGGGGATCAATTCTTTAAATGACCAGCCGGTTTTTTAACTTAGATCAAATACCGAGTTCCATTCGGCAGCAACACACTACAAGATTAAAAACAGTTATATGCCACAGAATAAAATAGTAACCGTAGAAGTACAAATGCTAATCAGACAACCTGTCTCAATAGTATTTCACGCATTCACCGATCCCGAAACCACGATCAATTTTTGGTTTACAAAATCTAGCGGGCAATTGGAGGCCGGTAAAACAGTTACCTGGGAATGGAAGATGTACGGCGCTACGACCAACGTGCTGGTGAAAGATATTATTCAGAATAAAAAAATATCAACTGCGTGGGGCGACCCTGCAACCTCAGTCGACTATGAGTTTGACGCAGTGACGGAGGACACCACCTATGTTGTAATCAAGAACTACGGTTTTAAAGAAACGGGAGACAGATTGATCGAGGTAATCAAAGACAGTACAGGAGGCTTTACAACAGTGTTGGACGGCCTAAAAGCGTATCTGGAACATAACATCAACTTGAATTTGATTGGCGACAAATACCCCAAAGAGGTCAGTAAGCACGGACAGTAAATTACCGAAAACAGGCCTTGCCTATTTCCCGGTACTCTGGCCAACAGATTGAATATATGGACTTTGGCTTTTCAGAGCCGGCTTTGAAAGTTCGGAGAATGAACAACGGTTTTTAACGGCCCCGTTAAAGTATCATCCGTTAACAGGTTTGGACAAGAATATTATAAATACTAGTGGCAAAACCGAAAAAGTTGGAGCTTTTTCCAACAGTGCTTTCGAACCTCAATTTTCCGACATGTGATCAGTTATTGGTATCCACTCTATAATTCTTTCAAGCGCTGCTTTCTTTTATAAGTTGGGATAAGCGAGTAAACAGGACAGCCCCAAAATGCAGCACTTCAAAATCAGTATCATACCGTTCCCCTCAGCAAGTAAAAAATGATACCTAACCAGTTTCAAACGCTTATATATCAATTTTCTCAATTACACCGTGCATCCCGTACTCATCCTCCACAAAATCTCCAATCTCGAAAGAATCCAACTCGAGTATTGTAGAATTTAATTTAATCTTCACAATTTATCAAACGACCACTAAGTGGTTATATTTTAAATTATATGACCTATATAATAGGTTTCTACTCTAATTTGACGAAAGATTGTTTGCTGGCTGATTAAGGATTCTGGAGTTTTTTGAGTTTATTAGAAACGGAAGCCATTTTAACCTGTAAAGATAAACAGTTTATTAAAGGCATTACATAGTGGATGCAGGATTATACTTATCCGTGGCAACCTGAATCAATATACAGCTCTCGTAGAATGTATTAAGTGGAAAAACCAATCAATTTGACACCTTCTCGCCATTATACTAATACTCAGACAATCAAAAACTTACAACAAATTTATTTCCGGCGAGACGGGGTCAATCTATTCTGGTTTATCCAGTCGATGGCACTTCCTCATCGGATAAGCACTTTTACAGAAGGAAGTTGAAGCAATATGCGATCTGGACTAACAGATTAATATTAAGAATCAATGAAATGACTAATAGTTGTCTCTAAATTTCAAAGTATAAGACTATTTCATCTTAATGGCGCTATAAACTCACGCTCATATTCCTCCTCAAAGTAGTCAATGTAGGGAAAACTTTTACGGTCTTCCGTGCTGATTTCCCCCTTGTGCAATCGTCTGAAATATTCGACAAAGCCGCAACTGAACATTAGCTGAATGTCTAATTCAAGTTGATTAACAGAATATGATTTAAAAGGATATTTTTTCAAAAGAGAAGTATCTAAACCTTTCTCAATAAAAGCAGCTTCAATCCTTTCTTGGATTACTTTGTCGGTATCTGGACCTCCCGCAAACCAATCCTCAAGGGTTACTACTAGTGGCACAAACTTCTTATCGGGTACATAGGGCAAGCCGGGTATGCGGTCGTCTGAGTAATGCTGGTATACCTTGTATAGTTGCACTGCCGCGTTCACCATGTGCTGCAAATCCTCATTTAAAGTCTCCTGGTACTTCGTAAAGTTTTTAGAGCTTAGCCTGAGCTTCTTGGTCTTGCACTCTATAAAAACTATGGCTTCATCTGTTTCGATGATCCAATCCGATGATCTTAACTGCCCTTGCTTTCTATTCAGTTGATAAACAGTTTCGGGCTTGACAGAAAAATGGTATTGGGCGTTGACTTTATCTAATATGATGCCGACGTATCGTTCAAAACCATCTCCAAAAGCTTTGGCCAGCTGATGCTCATTGTTACCGATGTCAGCAAGATAATACGTGCCGGCAGTCAGCTGAAATATGAGATAGTCCGGATACATACAATATAACAAACCGCCATTTTCAAACACGGGATGGGTAACATGCGGATATCCTTGTGTGATAAAAATATCGTCGTCATAAGTTACACTTGCTTTCAAATCCGATTTCAGTTTTTCTAACGGAATAGTCAGCAATTCCAGTGTTCTGTGCATATGCACAAGCGCCATTTCGCCGCCGTGGTCTTTGCGCGTAAAATGCGTTTTTGGGTAGGTTAATTTTTCGAGAAAGACCGAGTGTAACCATAATCCGCACACGAAGTATGATTTATAACTCAATCCCAGTCGCTCTTCGATGTGCTCTGCAATTTTGGGGTCTGCGAATATGGTGTAGTATCTGAAGACCAGATTGAAATAATAGTTATGACTTGCTTTAAGCTGATTTAAGCCCATGGTGTGCATCCACCTCCAAACGTCTTTGTCGATCTGTGCAGCTGTTATTCGGTCTTTAAATTGGTATAATTCTGGTAAAATCTTATTCCAAATCTCTATTTCGTTTTTAGGCGTTATCGGAGCCTCCGCGTACATCAGGATATGAATGTACAGAAATTCAGCAGCTTCAGGTATGATAGCCAGCTTTTTTGACCTCATCGTCGAAAACAGGATATTCAGCGATGAAAATATATTCAATCGTCTTATTCTGTTACGAACCGGTTTGAAATCCTCGTAAAAATCTGTCATATATTAAAAGAGATTATTATTATTATTCACAATTCACTTTAAACAGTGTCTGCAATTTGGCACTTGACCCTGATGTTTTATCTGCATGTTCGATATTATACAATATTTCTAGTTGCTGGCTAAACAGCGTTCATATTTAGCCGTGCACGAAATACAGGTGCACCAACGTCCAGTCGCATATTTTCCGGAGCAGGCAAAAATTTCAATGGGGTCACCCACGTTCTGGTTTATGCAATTCGGTTTTCAGGTCTATTTCCGTATACTGCTGGAAATTTGTTTCCGACAGTTTGTCGAACAGTTCTAAGTATTCCTTTTGTATTTCATCATCCAGCGCCGGATTCTCCGCCACCAAACTGCGGTATTCGGATGGCGCATCAAACATCTCCATCACCTCCCTGTGTATAAAAGCCTGCGAACGATCACGCATGTCCTGTTGTATGCTGAACTTCAAAAACTCCTTCGGGTCTTTATCAGCAAGATACTGTTTCATCTTTACAGCCAATGAAGGCTCGAAACGCCATTTTTCATAATAGGCGCCTCTTTCATCAGCAGGAACACGATAATGCTCCCTGGCACCATAAAACAGCCACAGTGTGTCTTCGCTAAGGCCGTGCCCGCTACCGGCCATTTGCGTAAAATAAGAATATTGGTGAGCCGTCATTTCGCTAAGGGAAAGTACAAAACCCTCGCCCTTTTTCTTAACGTGGTAGAGAAGCTCATTTTCGAAAAGGAACGGCGCAATTGCCGCCCCGAATAGATGATCGATGAACCGTTTATATGCATCAATATCTTTTTTGTACAATTTATCGGTAGTGTGGTTGTGGTAATTATAGATCTTATCGACCAGTGCTTCATAATCAAAACTAAACTTGCTTTCCTTTTGCACGTATGTCCTTCCGAAAGCAAATATCCAGCGGATGATCTGCTCGAAATGCCGCCTGTCTTTATTAATGTCTTCCTGCATCAACCTAACCATTAATTCCTTGTGCAGACCGTGACTAGCGCAATAGTCCATATATTCCCGCATGTGTCCAGAAGCCAATGCGGCTTTAAAATCCTTATCGGAAAGGTCACGCTGGGACAGCCTGTACCGGAAATAGATCTCGAAATATAACGGATACGATATCGAGTTCTTGGAATCGGGATGATGATAAAGGCTGCCCTTGAACAACGCCATGAACAGCCCATCCAAAAGCGACACCTCTTCAGGAGATAGCCAGCCTAGTTTTTCAATATGCGTTTTAAACAAGGAAATCTCATCGGAACGCTTCGTTGATCCTTCATCCTTTACCATCACCGGGGAATAATATTGCTGGTGGCTTGAACGCAAAGGCTGTTCGTAGAGAAAGACATCATGCTGCGCATATATCAGTTCGTAAATAGCTGGAAAACGGAACTTGATCAGTTCCAATAGCACCAGACATTCAAAATCCACTTCTTCGCCGATCAGTTTGTAAATAATCTTGAACCCATTGATAAAACGCACTACATCGCGCCCCTGGCGCAACACACCGCTGTAGGCTTTTTCGTAACGACTGCGGAAACCATTAGGGATCATGATATTTTCAAAAACCGCATAGTGTTCGGGCGTTACCATTTCTTTCAGCCGTGCCTGTAGGGTGACCAGCAGGTCGTCTTCCTCGCGCTTTGGCAAAGGTATTTCTAATTGAAAAATCTTGTCGAGGTAATCCAAACTACCGGCCTCATTCAAGGCTTTGATCGCCCCCTGCACATAGCCCTTATCGTACCCGACCAGATAGAACACGTTTGAAAAATTCGCGGTATTACGGATGAGCTTCAGTACCTCCATAATTTCAACTGGGTGCAGACGGTCAAGATCATCGATCGTGATCACGATCTTGCGTCCGGTCGCCCTGAGTATTTCGTTGATCCGCTGGTACTCCCCGGAACTCTGGACAGAACCCTTGTTGCCCAAAAAGCCCAGCCAGTTCAGCCAGGAAAGCGAACGTGCATCAAAGCCCGCCAACCTGCGCCCATAGCTATAAATAAGCGACGACACGCTCAAATCAACTTCGGCAACCTTGCTGGCCAACAAATCGAAAAACTCGCGCCGTATGGTTTCAGGACTGCCGGCACTCCAGGGGTCAAAAGCAATCTTCAGCACATCATTCCCGCTCAATTCACTGTGTATGAGGTTTAAAAAAGAAGTCTTGCCACTGCCGTATTCCCCAAGAATACCTATTGCAAAGGACTTATTGTTACGGGTCAACAAAATCAGTCGTGCAATTTCCTTAGCTGCAATACTTCGCCTGAAATGATCATCCTCCACATCGGTAACTGCATTATCCTCTATAAAACCTTCATTGTTTCCTGTAGCACTATCGTTGCTTTTTTCTCTTAAAACATAACTCAACGGTACTAACAGCAACAATGTAACAGCGAACAAATCCCAATAAACAAGTTCATCAAAAGTGGACAGCCTGTAAAACACCCAATAACTATTAACGCGTTGGAACCCATAAAAGATCAGGCCATACAAAACCAACCGGTACAGAAAAGTACGTGTCTGGCTTTTCGCCGTCCAATATGCCAACACCAGTAAAACGGCATACAGGACCAGGTCAGTCCATACACCGTCTTTAACATCAGCGAACAACGGCCTCACCAGTATTATATCTAGCAGACGGCTCACCGGTAATCGGAAAAAGAACAACAAAGCTGCAAAGAGTGAAGCAACAATGACAGGTAAAGTATAGCGGTTTAATTTCAAGCTCAGATTTTTAGCTAAAGATAAAACATCCCTTCAACCTCATCTCAAAAAACTTTCCACATCAGCAGCTCTGCGGAGGAGTGCTGCATGTAAGGTAAGCGGTGCAAGGGTATCTTCCAGGCTTACGACTATCGCATAGCTATTTTCAACAAATTAAACTGCTGCTATTAGCGAATCTTCCAATTTGGCGCCGCAAGAGCCGCGCGCAAAAAAGCCCTTCCATCAGCCTGGTCGCTGATTCTTAATGAGAAATGGTTGCTCTTTTTAGAACCATCCTTTCGAAAATCGGACAAAAATCAGATACGTACACTACACCGGAATCGAACGGTGACTAAAAGATTCTAAGTCTTCTAGCCTCATCGCATTGTAATACATGAAATGCATCCCGAGTTAAGCACGGTACAATATTTCATGACCCTAAAGTTTCCACCGTTACCTATTTGTTACGGTTAGTGTTATTCTACAAGATTAAAGCTGTAATCAAATAATTAGTTTTTCAATCCTTAGATGTGTAAAAATTTAACTGTCTCAAAAAACGAAGGGATTAACTACTTCATTTTATTTTTCTTTCAGAGGTAAGTTAATGACGATTTAATAATATATCAAATTTTAAAATCTGAGATTATTTTTTCGCGCTATTTTTACCAATTTTCAAATCAGCAATTCGCATCAAATCTTCGATAAAAAAGTTCGTACCCCGTCTTGTTAGGAGCACCTCATGAGATTAATCAGTTTTCCCACTGTTTGTCTCATTTTTTATTTTACTTATCTCGTGTTAATCAATATATCAACTGCACACCTCCGTTTTCTCTAGAGTTCGATTGCTTAGCCTTGATTGTTCCCTGCTGATTTTGATTCATTTCACCTTAATTAAGCCATCCAATTGTAAATTTCTGCTGAAAGAGGCCCATGTAAGTGGATATTTGCAGCAATAATTAACCTTAGGTTATCTAGGGTAAGAAGTTAATAGTCCTTTTTGAATACGTAGTCTGGCCAATCCACTACTTCTACCTTGATCTCCTCTGCACGGATATTGTCATTTACGGCAAGCCTTTCAGCTAGATTGAGCATTCTGATTCCTACATTTCCTATACCATCGAGGTAATATCATCACCATAATACCACTCACTTCCTATATCTTATCTATTGAACATCCTACTAGTGCCAGCGGCTTTGTCTATTGTTTTATTTAAGGTTTTTGTTTGCCATCGATATTGAATGCTGCAAGGGGCATATTCCACTTGACTATTTTTATATAAAAGACATTTCTTCTTTTCTTGGTAGAAAATACAAAATGACAGCAAATCTTTATTTTAAGCGAAAGATTAATAGAATACCTAAACCACAGCCATAGAACCTCCATCAATTTGATAGATAGCTCCTGTAATATAACTTGCCTCATTGGAAACAAGAAATCTCACCAAGTCGCCAATCTCTTCAGGCTCGGCAGGCCTTCCTAGTGGAACTCCACCCAGTTTATCCATTACTGATTGTGTCGCTTGCTCCAGTGTAATATTTAATGATCTCGACATATTTTGCATAGCCTGATGCATTTGCGGAGTTTTAACTAGTCCAGGGGACACTGTATTTACCCGAATCCCTTTACTTGCCAATTCTGATGCCAAGGCTTTACTATATGCATTTAATGCTGCTTTTGCCGCAGAATACGCCATAGTCATTTCCCATATAGGTTGTATCGCAGGATTCATTGATACATTTATAATTACTCCAGTTTTCTTTTCAATCATCAAAGGAAGTAGTGCTTTATTTATACGTACAGCCGACATTAAATTCAATTGCAATTCATTATCCCAATCCTCATCTGTAAGCGATCCATACCCACCGCTTGGAGTTAGATTGGCTCCTGCATTATTCACTATAATATCTACTTTTCCATATTTTTCAATAATTTTTTCTGATATTATTTTCGCACTCTCTGCTTTTGCAAGGTCGGCCCCAATGAAGTAATGCCCGTTCGGGTTTTCTTCAGGCTTTTTACGAGCGGTGATGATAACTGTTGCGCCAGCATTACTTAATTTATCTGCAATAGCTTTGCCTATGCCTTTTGTACCGCCTGTAATCAGTGCGATCTTTCCATCTAATGAGTTGATCATAAAAATTGATTTAAGAATTATTTTCAAAATTAGTCTTAATACTTTACTTTTGAAAGTAGCTACACAAATGTGAAGTAATACCAGAAAGTAAAGCTTTGCTGAATGATAGTCAGTTATAAAGATGAATAAAATAAATAATTATGAAGAGCAGTGTGCTTTTCAGGAAATTCTGAAAATAATAGGTGGAAAATGGTCAATGTCGATCATTTATATCCTGTTTTCTGGAAAGAAACGTTTTAATGAATTGCAACGGACAGTTCCACATATTAATACAAGGATGTTGGTTAAAGAGTTGAAGAATCTCGCAGAATACAAAATTATTAGTAGAAAAGTATTTGCTACTGTTCCACCAACTGTAGAATATAGTCTAACAGAAAAAGGTAAAAAGCTAGAGCCGATAATAAATGACTTTTATAATTGGGGAGTTGATAATTTATATGAATATCCTGGCAAATAGGATCTTCTATTATTAAAACAAGTCTTTACTTGGTGTACAATCTTAATAACAGCGCCTTGCTTTCCCAATGAGAAACTTTCTTTCATTACACCTTTTAGCTATACACAAAAAGTTTTTGTACGTTTGAGCTGTTCTATTCTCATCATAACCAATCAGTATTTATTGTTTAATAATAAGATTATGAATTCAACAATTGAAGGCGTTTCCAATGCAGCTGGACCAGAATGCCCGAAATGCAAAAATAGGGAGACAGTTAGATGTCCCAGAAGCTTCCTTTTCAAAAGACTTTTGCCAATGATTCCGATCAAGCGTTTCAAATGTTATGGATGCCATAAGAAGTTTTATGTGAAGCGATAAAATTATGATGCACGAATTTCACGCTCATAGAAGTTTAAGTCTATTATTTTGACGCAGTTTGTTGATTTCCAAATATTGATATTACTGTCAATATGCTAAACATTATAAAATAGACAATCAGTAATTAAAATCAAATTTGATAGCAAGGCAAGCCTAGAATACATACATGCTTTTGATGGCCTCATTTGAAAATGATCCTTAGCAGAAATCTAAATTTAGGCTGATATACATTTAAAAATAAAAAGCATTTGATTTTAAATTTTGCTACCTAAAGATATAAAGGATAAATAACACAATTACGAGCGTAGCAAAACAAATATTAATCCTATCCGGTAATATTTACAGCATTCTTACTCAATCCTATCCAACTGTAAATTTTGGCAGGACCTGATAAAAAGTTATTATTGATACACCTGATTATCAAAATTTTATAATTTTTTCTCATAGATTTATTGCAGTTCTCCTTTCCTGAAAGAAACACAGTAGAAGTCTGGTAGATGTAGCTAGAACTAGTGCAAATGCCTATATTCGCAAATGATCCCTTTTCTAAATAAAAGTGCCGCTAAAAATTTGATGTTAGTTATCTCACTAGTCTTTTTTAGCTATTACAGTAAGGCACAGGCAGTTCAAGAACCTAAAGATACCCCTGAGGAATGGTCGAAGCCTTATCCCCCATTTCGCATAGTGGGAAATCTTTATTATGTTGGAACTTACGATCTTGCCTGTTATCTAATTGTAACACCTAAAGGCAATATTTTAATAAATACGGGACTTGCAAATTCAGGAGTTTTAATAGAAAATAGCATAAAAGCTCTAGGATTTAGATTGGCTGACACCAAAATTATACTCACTACCCAGGCCCACTATGACCATATGGGTGCGATGGCTGCTTTGAAGAATAAGACAAAGGCAAGCGTATTAATTAATAAAAATGATGAGCAGGTATTAAGGGATGGTGGCGCCTCTGATTATGCGATTGGAAATGGAAAAAGCACCTACCAGTCTTTAATCCCGGATGTGATAATTAAAGACCATGACCTAATTAGCCTTGGAGGAACCAATATAACCATGCTAGACCATCCGGGACACACTAAAGGATCCTGCAGCTTCATAATGGATGTAAAAGATGGAAAAAAGATCTACAAAGTCCTCATTGCCAACATGCCTACCATCGTAACTGAAAAAAAATTCTCCGGGGTTAGCAACTATCCAAATATTGAAAAAGATTTTGGCTATACCTTAAAGAAGATGAAATCGCTTAAATTCGACATCTGGTTAGCTTCTCATGCTAGCCAATTTAAACTTCACCAGAAGCATCAACCTGGCGACGGATATAACCCAGCGGCATTTATAGATCTGGAGGGATTTCAAAAAACTATTGCCGAGCTTCAGGTACAGTTCGATAAAAAAATTAAAAGTAAATAGTTTAATAGCTTACAAGTTTTGATAAAACATGTTAAGAAGATGACCATACCGTCATTAGCGGATCCGAATTCCTAATCAGAAATTGAATAATTGCTGGCAAATTAATTGTTTAGCTTTGCTACAAGAGGACAACTAAAATTTTTTAAAGTATTAGCATATTTAAGGGCCGCGCCTATATCAAAAACATTCGGAATGCCGTTAGGGAGGCTTAAGCTTATTCTTTCATATCACCTATTTTGGATATCAAAAAATTGTTATGAAAAATCAAACCGAAAATCAAGCGTTCGAAACGCCAGCTAAAAAACAGGAAATCGAGAATGTAAGTTATCAAGAACTATTGCATGAAATTCGGGAACTAAGCCGGAAAGTGAATGACATACATAGGTTACATTTTCCGGCCCCATATCTCAAGAAACAAAAGAACCTAAAAGAAAAATTTCTTGCAGAAATATTTGTAACTCCTGAAAGAAATAAAAAATGAAACCTATATTGCTGGTACTGCCTTGTCGGAAAAAACAACTTTCAACAACTCCTTCAAATAAGTATCGGTCTCAGAAATACTACTGTGACGATTGGCCGAGCAGATTTCTGCAATGGTCCATCCAGCCTTGAACTTTCTAACATTTGAAAGATGCTTGAACGAGTACAATGTGTATTTTTTTTCTGTTAAATTGTTTGCCTCCAGACATTTCTGAAATCGGTTGTAAGCAAAATTTTCAGCGCACATTTTATCTGACACAAAGGTAATTGGAGATCCCAATAGAAAACTTTCCTCTGGAAAATTACTGAGGTTTAGCTTCTCAAGTTCAACCTTCAAGCTGACATCGATATTAACCGGAATTGGTTTCCTGTTTTTTGACACAGTTCCAGGAATTGTAATTAGGTTTTCCTCCAGATCAATATATTTTAATTTCAAAAACCGCAATTCCTTTGGCCTGATACAGGTATAGTAAATCATCTTCACGAAGAGTTGGCAATATTTATCATGTTTATCCAGCCATTCCATAATTATCTTAAAATCACGCTCTGAAAATACCTGATGCGATTCTGTGCGCATTTTCTTACGGGTTTCAGCATCTGTAACCGGGTTTTCTGGAACATACTTGTTTACCTTCAGATAGCGGAAGAGATTGTTGAGCGCGATCCGGCAGTTATTGTAGGTTACCCCAGCCCATTTCTCTTCCCTTTCCTTGGTATTGAGAAAATCCGTAATCTCATAATCGCTTATCGTGGATACTTTTCGTTCCCCGCCATAGAATTTAACAAAGGCATTCAAAGTGGAAAGGTAGGTACTCATAGATTTTGGGCGTGTACCTTTGGCTTTATGGTAAGATTCAAAAAGAACCAGCGATTCATCCAGGTTGATCCCGATAATTTCTTTTTTAAGGCGGGCATTGGCATTTTCATCTAATGGATTCCATCCTCCCTGAAGTGCAATGTGGTAAGCCTCGCACAGATGATTGAAGTTCCGAAGTTTTTCTCTGGGATCCTTGATGCGGTTCAGGTTTCTGGTTACCCTAATCCGTTCCATTCTCTCCTTGAGAGCATTATGGAAGAAAAATTCTATATACCAGCGCTGCTTGGCAATCTCTTTTTCCAACGTTGTACCCGCAGGTATTTTGGTTATAACCCTCCCTTTAATTAATCGCGGTATTGTGTATGGCAATTCAGGAATATCCATAAAACCAAAAGTAGACCGCGAATGACGCATTTTTTGGGCTTCATGCTGGGGATCCCCATCGATTTTAGATCCATTTTTGTAGGAATATTTTTCAGATTTTACACTCTGTGTTGATTTTTTTTCAAAAACAGAATCCGTTTTTACTCGATTTGCTTTTCGAAAATTTTTGCCGTCAGATTTTTCTACTGGCAGACTTATGGCAGAGTTATCAAACTGAAAAGCAGTTAAAATACTGCTTTTCAGTGACTTAGGGTTGTCTGTGGAGAATATCGGATTCGAACCGATCACCTCTTCACTGCCAGCGAAGCGCTCTAGCCAAATGAGCTAATCCCCCAATTTTAAAAAAAAATGATCAATAACCAAAATTATAAATCACCAATGCTATTCAAAGCGACCATCCCTTTCAAGCCGAGCGAAGCGCTCTAGCTATTCCGATAGCTAATCCCCAAAATTTTAAAAAATGATCAATAAATAAATGATGATCTTTTAAAAACTTGAGGAGCAAAAATAGCAATTTGTTTTTCTAAAGCAAATGATAATTAATCTTTATGTCCAAAAGCAAGCATTGCTATTAAACAACTCATTACTATTGCCGATTGAAAAGGGTAAGTGATGAACAAAAAAAGCACAAATGTTGCAATAAGCATCGTTAACAATAGCATGGAAGCTTTAAATAACGACTTCATGTAGATCATCGCAATGATGCCTAAAATGTAAATCGGAATTATAACGAAGGCTATAAACATAACCCAAGTTAAAATGCGCCTATTAAAACATCGTTAAATTAATGTGGTATTAATTGCACCGTGCCGTTATTTAACAATTCTTGATAGGCATCTACAAATTGAGCAACATGAAAGCCATCCATTAAGGCGTGATTTACATGAACAGACAATGACATAATTTTTCTTCTGCCTTTATCCCGAAGCTGACCGAAAGAAATTTTCGGGCAACTATCATTAAAGGAATAGTTTCGTGCGTGAGATAATGATTTGAAATTTAGCCAGGGCAAGGCCGAATAATGGATTACGTTTTCGCCTGAAGAGGCTGGAATTAAGCCCATACTGTTTTCGACATTTTCTATTTCTACTTGAGCATGAGCTTTGAACTTGCTAAAATCTTCGTAAAAATCCATGTAGCTGAATCCAAAAGTACCATTACCCCTATTTATTGTTGCTGAAGCATGAACTTCATCAAACTTCCAAACCGCTCCATCAATAATTCGATATCTAAAAGGCTCTACTTTATTTGCAGCCAAAAGTGATTTGTGTAGGTAGAGCAAAAAGAACGAGACGCCCATTTCTTTTGCTTGTTTGTAGCTTGCCGTACAATCTACATCTACTGTTACGCCGAAGAAAGGTTCTTCAAATGCGCTAAAAAATTCAAAATGATCTTTTCTGATCCAAGTGTTTATATCTATTTTTTCTTTCATTCAAGTAATTTTGGTAAAATTTCAGACAGGCTTTCCATCTGATAAAAATTTTCATGTTCAATGGTATGATCAATATGTTCGTGTACCCAAGTGGTATGATAAGGAATGTGAACTGCGTGCCCGCCAATGGCAAGTACTGGCAAAATATCTGATTTCAAGGAATTACCAAGCATCAAAAATTGATCTGCTGGGCAATCGAGATGCTTTAAAAGCTTTTTATAATCTTGCTCTTGCTTGTCGCTCATAATTTCAATGTGATGAAAATAATGGTCTAAACCAGATTTAGTAAGTTTTCTTTGTTGATCTAACAAATCACCTTTGGTAGCTACAACCAACTTATATTTTCCGTGGAGTGCTTTTAAAACATCTTCTACTTCATCTAAAAGTTCAATTGGTTTGTTCAGCATTTCCTGTCCCAATTGGATGGCTCGATTTATAATTTCTGGATTTGCTTTGCCTTCGGTAATTCTTAAAACGGTTTCAATCATGCTCAACATAAAGCCCTTAATTCCATAACCATAAAGTGGTAAATTGGAAATTTCAGTTTTATAAAGTTCTGCAACGATGCTATGGTGTGGAAGAAAATCTTCTAATAAACCAGCAAATTGTTTTTCAGTTTCACGGAAATAAGGTTCGTTTACCCAGAGTGTGTCATCAGCATCAAAAGCGATTACGGTAATTTGATTTCTCATTGTTATGCTTACTTTTAATGCGACAAAAGTAAATCAACCCGATTGAATACGAAAGGACAATTGTCTAGCAAAAAAATATGTTAAGAACAAACCTTGCTTTTTTATCTTTTATAGAAGGATTTTATCAAGAAAAAGATTTCGCTAAAAACATTACCCTAAAGTCTTTTCCGGCAGGATTTAGATTTATAGAGCAGGGAGAAAAAATTAGAAACATCTACATTGTTAAAGATGGAATTACAAAATGCTTTATTTCTGAAGAGAACGGAAAAGATTTTATTATAGAATTTTTGGGTAAGGGAGAAGTTGTTGGCGAATTGGAAGCCTTAAAAAAGATAAATTGCCTTTGTAATGTCGAGGCCATTAGCGAAGTTACGGCCTATGCAATACCAGATCATTTTTTCTTTAAACTGATTGAAGAAAATCAAGAATTTACCAAAATTTTACTTCAAGAATTATCGACTAGAATTATACAAACCAGCAGAAGGGCATCGTTTCAACAACTTTATACTTTGGAATATGGCTTAATTAAATTATTGAAACTGCAAACGGAAGAACAGATCTCTATTTCAAAAGAAGATATGGCCGCTTATTTAGGTATTTCCGTAAGAAGCTTTAATAGAACCTTGCAACAACTCAAAGTAAAAAATTCATTTGGTGAGGATGATAATCTCGAGAATTTGCTCGCGAGATTATCATAATATTAAATTCAAAAGAATTTATTCTGCTTGTTTTTTAACCTTGAATGACTTGAAGTCCTGTTTGTAAGTCAAGAAAAATGAATGGTTAAACTGAAGTTGTTTATCCGTATTATCTAAATCGATATGTGGTTCGAAACGAACATCAAGATACAAATGCGGAATTAATTCTTTTTGATAAGCATAGCGTAATGAAACAATATTTCTATTGCTCTGCTTTAAACCCGGACTATATAAATTATCTGAAACAGATTCATATAAAGGCATCCCTTTTATAGAAATAAAGTTATTTCCTTTCCAGTAAGAGGCAACTAAACTTCCCCATTTACTTTCTACACCGGCGTTTAACCAAAGTCCAAAACCACCTTGAAAAGCTCTTCTTTTATCAGGAGATAAATCTTTGTAAACTGCGATGTAATTATCGGTATAAACCTGTTTAATTTTTGTGCCCATCTCCTTATGCAATTTCAATCCGGTTGCACCATTTAGCATAGTCGTAATTGGGATTTCCTTTAACACATCAATTTGTCCACCTTGGTGGAAAGCCAAAAACTGGGCAGGAAAACTAAATTTCCAACCGTTGTTTTCGGCTATTGTAGTTTCTGTAGATAATCCACCGATTATTTCTTCTTTAGCAGGATCGCCTTTATAGATCATTTTTTGCCATGCAATCCAGGCATCTAAAGTAAATTTTTTGCGCTCTACCAATAACTGCGTTCCATATTCAATTGGCGTAGTAATTGTTCTTTCGAAATCGTAAAGTGGCTCGATATATTTATGTTGAATTCCGCCTTCTAAACTTCCAAAGATTAAGGTTAAGTTTCTTTTGTGGTATTTTAAGCTGAACAAAGGTTTTGCATCAGAAATTCCGTTTCTACCAAAGTCTTTCCTAATAAAAGCACCTGCAGTTATGGCTAAATTTGGATGCGCATAGAAAACAATTTGCGGTTGCAGTTGCGTTCCGTATAAAGTATAACCATCGTGAAAATCGTTGGTGTATTCGTAGTTACGTACGTAATTTAAGTTGTAAAAATTGAAGTGAACTTCGTTGGTTAAACTACTATCTGGGCGAATTCTATTTTCAAAAGCCGATTGGTTGAATTGAGCAGAGGATACGTAAGAAGTTAAAATAAAAGTTATTAAGAGTAAAGTCTTTTTCAGACCCGTGGTTATAAACATGTGCTTGGTTTTTATTGCCCAAATTTAGGATAGTTTTTTCGTAAAGTATAAAGTAGCGAGTATCAAGTATCAAGAAATTAATACAAGTTTACGCAAAGGAAACAATGAAGCCCCAACTTTACCTAAAAGGACAATGTATTAATGGTTAAGGGAATTCGTCATTGCGAGGCTTTATTTCAAAGCCAAAGCAATCTACTTTTTAGGTCGGTATTCGTTATTTTTTACCCTGCCCACTTAGGCAGATTGCTTCGTGCCTCGCAATGACGACCGCCTTAAAAGCTTGACTTAATGATGCCCAAAAAGTAGGGAATACAAAACGGTTATGCAATATGCTCATTAATCTTTGGTCTTTCTCCTTTAGTCTTTGAGCTTATTCTTAAGACGATAATTCTTATACAACTTAACTGCAATCATAATCACCAGTGCAACGCCCATGATACCGATTAAACCATAAACCCAATTAATTGCATTTTTTAGAATCACCACAAAAACAATTGCAATCATAAAAATTGTCGCCAATTCTCGCCACAAACGAAGCTGAAAACTACTTAATTTAAATTGATTGTTTTTAAGCTGTTTTACAATGTTTTGGCAAATGAAATGGTAGATGAGTAAACCAATTACAAAGCCTAATTTAACATGCATCCAAGGCATTTGCAAAAGCACAGGATGTAAAGTAAGCATGGAAACACCTGCCAATACTGTAATTACCATTGCAGGCATTGCTATGATTTTCCATAGCGTTGCCTCCATTTTAACAAACTGGTTAATTAGAATACTTTTTTCCGGCTCAGGCTTTTCGTTTGCCTCTGTATGATAAATAAAAAGACTTAAAATATAGAACAGTCCAGCCATCCAGCTAATTACAAACACGATGTGTACCGCAAGAAAATAGTAATAATATGGCTGTAGGGTTTCTATCATTAATGTTGTTTTAGGTCGAGCTACAAATTAATCGAGTTTATAAATTCCTAGAAAGTGACTTATATCTTTAATAGGTTTCCCTAAACCCACACCCTTTTGTGCATCATCCATGGTCTTAATTGTTGTGGCATTAAAAATCTTTTTTCTAGCCTCACTCTCTGAATAAATATCACTCTTTTTAATCTGATTTAATCCTATTTCTATCTTTTGAACTAATAAAATTTTCTCGATTATTTCTTCTGCAGAAGATTCATCAGGCATATCTTTTAGGATATAAATGACTTCGGATTTTTTCATATAGTTTTAAATAGTAGAAAATGTTACTAATCTAACGATTTACGCTCGCTATTAAAAGTCCCCTTTAGGGGATTTAGGGGTTTAATACCTAAACTCCTTAACCACTTCAATTGCATATTTTACATTATCAAAAGGAATATCTGGCATAATACCATGACCCAAATTGAAGATAAATCCTTCTGTTCCACGCATACGTTCGAACAACTTATGAATTTGTGCTTTAATTACAGGTTTATCTGCGTATAAAATATGTGGATCTAAATTACCCTGAACAGCAATCCCTGCTGGCAATGCATTTTTAATGTTCAGTAAATCAGCATTCCAGTCTACAGAAATCACATCAGGCTTTGCCTCTGCCATAATTGGCGCAAAAACCGAACTTCCTTTACAGAAAGAAATTACAGGAATATCTTTTCTATTTAAGTTAGCGATGATTTCTTGAATGTAACGATGAGAAAATTCTTGATAATCGCTCCAAGATAAAGCAAGTGCCCAGCTATCAAAAATCTGAACAGCATTTACACCAGCGGCAATCTGAAGATTTAAATAATCAGCAGTTACCTTTGCAATTTTAGCCAAAAGCTTATGCGCCAATTCAGGATGATTGTGTAACATCAACTTCGTTAACTTGAAATCTTTAGAGGAACCACCCTCAACTAAATAACTCATTACCGTAAAAGGTGCACCAGCAAAGCCAATTAAAGGAATGTTGCCGTCCAAACGTTGTTGAATTACTTTAATCGCATCGGCTACATATTGCAACTCATCTAAACAATCAACATTCAGGTTTTCTACATCTTGTGCGGTGCGAACAGGATTTGCAAACTTCGGACCAATGCCTTGAGTAAAGCTCAAATCGCCACCCATCGCCTCGCCAGTTACTAAAATATCACAGAATAAAATCGCTGCATCAATTCCCAATAAATCAACAGGCAACATGGTCACATCAGCTGCAATTTCTGGGGTTTTGCACATCTCTAAAAAAGAGTATTTGTTTTTTATCTCCCAATATTGTGGCATAAAACGACCAGCTTGGCGCATCATCCATACTGGTGGGCGTTCGGTTTGTTTTGAAAATGCAGCGTCTAAAAATAAATTATTCTTCATGATTTGTAGTTGTGTCGCCTTGTCGTCACCCTAAATTTATTTCAGGTCTTAATAGCAAGAAAGATGCTGAAATAACTCCGATAATTATCGGGGCAGCATGACGATTGAGCAAAATTTTAATTCCGCAAATGTATAAATAAAAAAAAAACGAAGTACCATTTTATTCCTAAAGCGGTTCCTCGTTCTTCAAAATGACAATATTAGTATTATAATTTGTCTATTTCTTTTTCTAACTTGATAATAATATCCTTCGATCTTGATGATTCTGCAAGTTCTGTTGCCAATTTTAAATAAGCCTCAGCCCTATTTTTATCTTTTTTGCGCAAAGCGATGGTTGTTAAATGAATCAATACATAAGATTTTTGATTCTTACCGCCAACAGGAAAACGACTCGCCAACTGAAAATGATATTCAGCTTTGTCGTAATCTTCCTCTTTCAAGGCCATATTTCCTTGCATAAATTCGTAGTAACCTCTGCGACTTTTTGCCAATCGCTCAGGATTTCCTACTTCAGCCAATAGAACTTTAGTTTTTCCGAATTCGTTATTCTTAAAATGTTTCGAAGCCATTAACACAGAACTGTGCTTAAAATGGCTCCAAACAACAAAAGCAAATAGAATTAATGAAACAGCTGCTAACTGATATTGATTGTAAAAAACACAAACCAACCCAGCCAGTACGAATACTGCCATTAAAGCATACCTGCCTTTATTATTGTACATTAATGAATATCAGTGAATTTATAGCCTACGCCACGAATAGAGTGGAAATAAACAGGGTTTTTCTGGTCTGGCTCGAAATACTTACGGAACGTTAGAATAAAGTTATCAATCGTTCTTGTAGATGGATAAACATCGTAATTCCAAACCGTTTCTAAAATCTGCTCGCGAGAAACCGCATCGTTTTTACGCTCGATTAATAGTTTCAACAACATCGTTTCTTTTTTGGTTAACGGTGTTATTGTTCCATCATCGTGTTTCAATTCGAAAGAGTTAAAGTAGATTGTTTTATCACCGATTTTGTAAGAATTTAATTCTTTTAAATCATCAGATTTTAAACTGCGTTTAACCAAAATACCAACGCGAAGAATCAATTCTTCCAAGTTGAAAGGCTTAACTAAATAATCGTCAGCTCCTTTTTTCAAACCTAAAACACGGTCTTCCGAAGTGTTTTTAGCAGTTAAAAACATAATCGGAACTTCTGCATTCTCTAAACGAATTGTTTCGCAAACTTGGAAACCATCCATTTCAGGCAACATAACATCTAAAATAATTAGATTGAAGCGTTCTTCTTTGAATATTTTAAGAGCGGTTTTGCCATCTTTAACGGCGTGAACTTTATAACCCTCAAGTTCGAGGTTTAATTTGATAGCATCTAACAAGTGATCCTCGTCTTCTACCAATAGAATTCTTAATTTTTGTGACATAATTGAGATTAACTAAATGTTACTTCAAAAATACTTCCTTGAGGCAAATTGTCTTTTACTGTAATATCTGCATCATGGTATTGTAAAACCTCTTTCACAATAAACAAGCCTAAACCTGTTCCTTTCGCTTTCCTGACATTCTCATTACCAACGCGGTAAAACTTATCAAATATCAACATTTTTTCGGCATCTGAAATACCTGGACCTTTATCCGTTACACTTAATCTTAAATGACCGTCTATCTTATCTAAAGCCACATTTATCTCATCACAAGGACTCGAATATTTCACTGCATTTTCTATTAAATTGGTAACAACTGACGATAAGGCAAACTTGTCACCCATTAACTGCAAATTTGGCTGAATTTGAGCATTTATCAGCTGTTCGTTCCCACAAGAGTGAACCTGCAATCTATCAGTAATTTTATAAACCAGTTCTGAGAAGTTAAATTCTTCTTTCGGAAAGGTATAAGAACGGTTTTCAATTTTAGTTGCCAACAACATATTCTCGACCAAATCATCCAAACGTTCAATATCCTTTAACGAATTATTGAGTAAAGATGTCTGCCTAGCTTTATCTAAATCTCTTTTAACAATAGTCTGTATGGAAAGTTTTATTGCTGCCAAAGGCGATTTCAATTCATGCGTAATCGACATCAGGAAATTCTGCTGTTGTTCTCTTAATTTATCTTCACGCTTTAAAGATTGATGCAGAAAATAACCGCCGATGCAAAGTAAGAACAGAAAAACTGAACCCTCGCCCATAATCATCGTCATTCGACTCGGTTGCAAACGCACTACCAAAGTTCCCCAAGAAATGAGCTGGATTAGTGCGTAAAGCAGTAATGCGTAAAATATGATAATGGATTTCTTCATACCCCAACCCCTAAAAGGGCTTTAATTTATTAATTATGACCATGGTTCGTGTCCTCACGAAACATTAATTTTATGTAATACTGAGCTTAGTCGATTATGAAAAGCAAATTCCTGTTTTCTTTGGTTATTTCAGTCCCGCTTTTCGTTGCAATCTTTTTCAAACCTCGTAGGTTTTAAAAACCTACGAGGTTTCATCAAAAGTATTTCCACTTCAATCGGGTTTAGATAACTTTGGGTTTGTGCATCAAACTTAAAGCCACCCCCTACCCCTCCTTGAAAATAAGGAGGGGAGTTGCCCCTCAAAGTTTTATAACCACCATGAGCTTATATTTTCTTATGTGTCTTACATGGTTAAAAAACCTCTTTGCTCTCTGTGAAAACCTCCGTTTCCTCGGTGGTTAAAACCTATTAGCCGCAAGGGCCGATATTACGACGACCTAAAAACCAAATCCAACGCCTCAAAAATCGCTCTCTTCGCTTTCTCTAACTCTATCTTCGTATGCGCTGAAGATACGAAACCAACTTCATATCCCGATGGACCTAAATAAATTCCACGGTTCAACAACTCACGGTGCATGATTTTGAATTTCTCCATGCTACTTGCATCGATATCATCAGCAGATTGAATTTTTTCTTTTTCGGTAAATGCAAACCAAAAAATAGAACCCACCGTAAACACTTTAAATTTATAGTTTCTAGCGGT
This sequence comes from Pedobacter fastidiosus, assembly GCF_014306625.1. GTDB lineage: Bacteria > Bacteroidota > Bacteroidia > Sphingobacteriales > Sphingobacteriaceae > Pedobacter > Pedobacter fastidiosus. The sequence continues at coordinate 37,332 of NZ_JACRYL010000019.1, read as the reverse complement.
GGCAAAACGCTGAATACTCGCTACGAAATCCTGCGTTTTATTATTCAAATCTTTATAGAAACCCGATTTATTCAACTCGGTTAAAGTCGCAATACCAGCCGCCATTGCCACCGGATTACCTGATAAGGTACCTGCTTGGTAAACGCCACCATCAGGTGAAATGTGCGCCATAATTGCATTCGATGCCCCATACATGCCAACAGGCAAACCGCCACCGATTATTTTTCCGTAGGTAACAATATCAGGTTTGACACCGTAATGCGCAGCTGCTCCCTCAAAACCAACTCTGAAACCAGTAATTACTTCATCGAAAATTAAAAGCGAATTGTTCTCTGTACAGATCTTGCGCAAGAAATGAATATACTCTTCATCCTGGATAATTAAACCATTATTGGCAGGAATACCCTCAATAATTACGGCGGCAATTTGATCTTTAAACTGCGCAAAAGCTTGCTCAATAGCGGTTGTATCGTTCAAAGGAATTACAATGGTTTCTTCAGCAAAAGATTTTGGAACGCCAGCAGATGAAGTTTCGCCGAAAGTAACCAAGCCAGAACCAGCTTTAACCAAAAGCGAATCGCTATGCCCGTGGTAACAACCCTCAAACTTCAAAATTTTATCTCTACCTGTAAAACCTCTAGCCAGTCGAATAGCCGACATTACTGCCTCCGTTCCCGAGCTTGTAAAACGAATTTTCTCAACATAACGATTGTTCTTAATAATCAGTTCTGCCAATTCATTTTCCAAAGCTGTTGGTGCACCAAAACTCATTCCGTTTTGCATTACTTCGGTCACTTTCTCACGGATTTTAGGATTGTTATGTCCCAAAATTAACGGACCCCAACTTCCACAGAAATCAATGAATTGGTTTCCATCAGCATCCCAGATGTAGCAACCATCGCCCTTTTCGATAAAAAGTGGTGTTCCGTAAACAGATTTAAACGCTCTAACAGGCGAATTTACACCACCGGGAAAATAAGTTTTTGATTTCTCGTACAACTCTGCAGATTTTACCCTCGAAATATCAGGTTTACTCCCTGTGTTTAATGGAACATCGGCCTCGTTGCCTGAAAACATTTTCTTTAATGAATCTAACATTTTTATTAAGCTAAAAGCTGAAAGACTAAAACTTAAAGCGAAAAGTAAAGCGTTATAAAATGGCTTTGGTCTTTCGGCTTTAAGCTTTCAGCTTATCTACATCCAATCGTTATTTAAAATATCTTTAATGTGGTAAGTGGTAATAATACTTGCTCCAGCTCTTGCGAAAGCATGCATGGTTTCCATTACAATTTTTTGTTCATCAACCCAGCCACGTTCTGCCGCTGCTTTAACCATCGAATATTCTCCAGAAACATTATAAACTGCGATAGGCAAATTGGTATCCTGTTTCAGCCTTTGGATAATATCTAAATAAGCCAATCCAGGTTTAACCATCAAAACATCAGCGCCCTCTTGTTCATCTAATTGTGCTTCACGAAGTGCCTCTAAAGGGTTTCTAAAATCCATTTGATAAGCTTTTCTATCGCCTTTGCTTGGCGCACAATCGGCGGCCTCCCTAAATGGACCGTAATAAGCAGATGCAAATTTTGTTGCATGACTCATTATAGCCGCATTTACAAAACCGTTTTCATCTAACAAATTCCGCATCGCTTCAATTCTGCCATCCATCATATCCGATGGGGCGAACATATCAGCACCTGCTTCAGCATGGGTCAAAGCCATTTTGGCAATCACTTCAACTGTTTTATCATTTTGAACGTAATCATTTTCTAAAATACCGCAATGACCGTGAGTGGTATAAGAACAAACGCAAACATCGGTGATCACATATAAATCTTCGCCAAATTGTTTCTTCAATTCACGCACCGCCGTTGGTACTAACGAATGGTCGTGGTAAGCAGATTTTGCATCGGCAGATTTTTCATCGCCTACACCAAAAAGCATGATTTTATTCAAACCTTTCTTCATTCCAGCCTCAACATCCTTAACCAAAGTATCAACCGAATAATGGTTTACACCTGGCATGGCATCAATCGCATGGGTAACATTCGTTCCTGGCACCACAAAATAAGGGTACACAAACATATCTTTCGATAGTCGGGTTTCGGCTACCATCTCTCTAACCAACGGGTTTTTCCTCAATCTTCGCGGACGATGTAACATATTATTAGTATTAAAGCCCCACCCAACCCTCCCCAAAGGGGAGGACTTAGCGAGTGTATTAGTAATTAGTATCAAGTATCGAGACTTGAGTATTATTTTTCCTTCGGGATGATTACACGAATTAAAGTGATTTCACCGATTCGTATTTTTTATTTGCGGTCGTCATTGCGAGGCACGAAGCAATCTTACAACAATCGCTACTCTAAGCCCATCGCATTAAGATTGCTTCGTACCTCGCAATGACGAAGTGGCTATTCTTTTCGCTTTAGTCTTCGGACTTCCCGACTTCCTTATTTTATCTCTATCCCAAAAACAGCTTCGGCTAAACCAATTTCATCTGGAGAATACGGCAATGCATAAGTCACACCCATTTCATCAAATTTCTTTCCGGTAGAATTTCCTATTGCAATTACTTGCTGACCAGGTTCCAATAAATTATCAGCAAAGTAAGCATCAACGTTTGATGGACTAGTGAAAATCAAAACATCGGCATAACTCTGGTCGATATCTTCTTCGATTACTGTTTCGTAAATAGGCAAATCGATAATTTTCGCATCAACGGGTAAAGATTTCTGAATGGATTGTAAAGAATCCTGTGCCCGTGGAAACAACACATGCTTACCTGAAACCAATTTCGCAAAATCTTCAGCTACTTCTGTAATATCGCCACTCGTACCTACGAAATCTGCAAAGTGGTTAAACTTTCTCAAAGCATCTTCCGAACCTCTTCCAACTACACCAAACTGTGTTTTCTTCGGTAATTGCGGTTTTAGGTTGAAGAAATACTCCACACTATTTCTACTGCTGAAGAAAATCCAATCGATATTTTTTAGAATAAACTGGTCTAGAACAGTAACAATCGGGAACGTCCGAATTAACGAGCGACCCTCAATTTCTATATTATTATTTTCTAAAGCTTTGCGGAAATAGCTGTGTTCGCCAATCTCACGAGAGATGAAAACTTTAGCAGGTTTCTTTCGTGCCTTATCAAATTTTGCAACGATTTTTTCTGCCAAACCGGCTGTAGTTTCAGAACGCAGGAATAAACGTTCTGGGAAATCATCAGCAGTTTCGGCTTTAGATGTCCACACTTCGAAAGCGCCATCTTCTTTTTTGCAATAACAACCTAAAGGCATGTGACAACCGCCCTCAAATATATTTAAAACTTTACGTTCTACACCAACCTCTTCAGCTGTTGCTGGGTCGTGTAATGTTTGAAGTGCCTCAAAAAGTTCAGTATCATTTTCCCTTATTTGAATTGCTAAAGCACCTTGAGCTGGTGCAGGAACAAATTCGGTCGGTTCTAATTCTTCCACATGAAATTCACTAACATCTAAACCTAAACGTTTTATACCTGCCTTGGCCAACATAATGGCATCGTAATCTTCATCACGAAGTTTTTGAATACGAGTTGGAACGTTTCCGCGTAAATCTTCAATTTCCAAATCCGAGCGTAAACCCAAAAGTTGGGCTTTTCTTCTGTTTGATGAAGTACCCACCATCGCTCCTTTTTTCAGAGAGAGTTTTTGCGAAACATCTACGCAATCTTTTAAAATCAAAAGATATTCGGTTGCTTCTTCACGAGGCGGAATTGCGGCAATAGTTAAACCCGCAGGATGATTGGTTGGCAAATCTTTAAGGCAATGAACTGCCAAATCGATTGTTCCACCCAAAAGCTCTTCTTCCAATTCTTTGGTAAAAAAACCTTTTCCTTCTAATTTATCTAATCTTAAATTCAGGATTTTATCGCCCTGCGTTTTAATGATTTTAATTTCAGCTTCTATTCCGATTGCAGCCAATTCATCTTTAATATGATTAGCCTGCCATAAAGCAAGGTCGCTACCGCGTGTTCCGATGGTTAATTTCTTCACTGTTTTGTTAAATGATTTGCAAATCTAACTAAATACGGCTTTATCTTGTAAAATGTTTAAAAATGCGACAGTGAGGTTACAGAATTATATGTTTTTGGGTTTTTGTTGACATATTGTATTCGCACTTTGAGGGATAATTCCCCTCCTTTGGAGGGGTGCCCACCGGGCGGGGTGGTTATTTCTTTCTTGCACAGTCTTAAATTCTTTAAACCCGATTGAAGTGAAAATACTTTTGATTAAACCTATAAGGTTTTGAAAACCTTATAGGTTTGAAAAAGATTGTAACGAAAAGCGGGACTGAAATAGCCGAAAAGCACAGAAACCCGCTTTTCTAATTATGTTTATAACTTAAGAAATGTAAGAAAATATAAGGTTTATCTTGGCGTTCTTTACGCCTTAACTTTGTGAACTTTGCGGTTAAATGCTACGATTGATTTACCAAAATTTCCTTAGCCATAATCATCGGAACAGAAATACATTTCTTTTCCATGTAGTTCATTACGCGTTCCAAAACCTCGCGAGAAGTTTCATCCATCTGACTAATTTCTTCTGCAAAAATACCATTCATCGCTGTATTCTTGATTTCCTTAATCTTTCTAGGCACATCTTGCATAGCCAATTCGATTCGGCGTTGCTTTAATACAGTAAAAAATTCGGTAATATTTGCACTGATGATATCTTCGGCGTGAACCAGTTCGTTGTAACGTTCCTGAATATTTTTGCGGGCAACTTCTTTTAAAGATTCTACCTCGATGTAGTGAATTGGGTGGTTGTGAACAACTGCCGGCGCAACATCGTTCGGAATTGCTAAATCAACAATTACTTTTTTGCCAGTATCTCCATTGAGTAATTTGGCATAAAGTTCTTCGGTAATAATCGGCTCAGTAGAGCCTGTACAAGTGATAATTACATCGAAACCATCCGTAAAATTTTCTAAAGCGTCTAATTGATAAGCCTTACCGTTTAACTCTTCGGCCAAAGTTTCGGCTTTGGAAAGTGTGCGGTTGAAAACAGAAAAATTTGAGTATTTATGCTTATTAAGGTATTTTGCAATATTCTGATTGGTATCTCCAGCGCCGATAATTAAAACGCGTGAATTGCCACACATGTTTAATTCTTTCAGTTTGCGATAAGCCAGAGAAACAACAGAAACCGGATTTTTTGAAATATTGGTGTGCGTATAAACTTCTTTCGCCGTTTTAACAACCCGCTCCATAATCATGCGCATATAATCGCCAGTAAAACCAGCATCTCTGCAACTTTCGTAAGCTTTACGGATTTGTGCAAGAATTTCCTTTTCGCCAACAACCAAACTTTCTAAAGAGCACGATGTTCTTAAAAGATGATTAAAAGCTTCTTCGTTTTCGAAAACGGTAACATTATCCAAAAAACGCTCCATAAATTCTGGAGGCAAACCCATATCCAAAACGGTAAGAAATTTGGTTACAAATTCTTTATCGGTTTTTTCTTTAGTAAGGAAAACGAATTCTACACGATTACAAGTACCGATGTAAAAAATCTCGCTAACGGGAAGTTCCGTTTGAATATTCTTCAACCTGTTATCCAGACTTTCATCACAAATAACTAACTTTCCTAAAGATTTTAGGTCAATGTGGTGATGCGTAAAAGCGATTACTTTTAAATATTCCAAGTGCTTCCGTTATTAACTATTATCGGGATACAAAAGTAACACGGTTAATGTATGCGACCGTCATTAATCTGTAATTTACATCAATTTAGAACGGTTTTAAATAAACAGAAAAAGATTACAAATTATGATTCGATATAAAATTTTCCTGTGGATTTATGCCGTTTCCTATATCCTTGCGGGCTGTAATCACTTTATCTCCACTGACGGTTATTACGCAATAATGCCGAAATGGTTGCCCGCCCATGGATTTTTAATTTACCTCTCGGGTGTAATCGAAATTATTCTCGGCGTATTATTGCTCTTTTCAAGAACCCGAAAACTAGCTTCTTTATTAATTATTTTGATGCTTCTTGCCTTTATGCCTGCTCATATTTACATGATTCAAATTGCGCCATTTATGCTCGGGAAAATTTTGGTTACACCATTTATCGCCTGGATAAGATTGCCTTTTCAATTGCTATTTATTGGCTGGGCTTGGTATTATTTTAGAAATCCCGGCAAATAGTAAATACAGTAAGTTCTAAAACCAGGTTATGAGGCATTAGCTTATATTTTCTTACATTCCTTACTTGGTGAAATATTAATTCAATTGAAATGATTAGAAAAGCAAGGTTCTGTTTTTCATTTGTAGGTTAGCCCCGCTATTCGTTCCAATCTTTTTACGATTGTCAGTCTGAGCCCGTCGAAGACCTGCAACAAAAAGTATTTCCACTTCTATCGGGTTTAAAGAATGTGGGTAAGTGCTAGGAATTTAGAAACACCCCACCCTGCGGGCACCCCTCTAAAAGAGGGGAATATCCCTCAAAGTTGTTCAAAAATCTACTCAGGTATTTACAACAAATTTCGTTTTCGTAGGTTTATAAATTATATCAATTCCTTAAATATGATTACACAAAGCGATTTCAGCCTCAGCGGTGCAGATGGAAAATTAATCATTGGCGACATTACTTTCGATGATAAAAACCCAAATACACCAATTGTACTTTTCGTTCATGGCTTTAAAGGTTTTAAAGATTGGGGCGCTCATAATTTAGTTGCAAGGTATTTTGCAAGCAATGGCTATCGCTATATCAAGTTTAATTTATCACATAGCGGTGTTCCTGCGGATAACCCGATAGATGTTACCGACATGGAAACTTTCGCAAACAATACCGTTTCAAAAGAACTTTTCGACATCAATGCAGTGCTCGATTTCATAGAAAAAGCCTACGGAAAAGGAACTGAAATAAATCTAATTGGCCATAGTCGCGGTGGTGGTTTGGCGATAATCGAGGCATCAAATGATTTGCGTATCAATAAATTAATTACTTGGAGTGCCATTTCGAGTTTCAATAGTCTATGGAAAAAGGAACAAGAAAGCGAGTGGAAAAAGACTGGCAAAATCTTCGTAGTTAATGCCAGAACGAAAGAGCAAATGCCCTTGAATGTTACTTTATTAGAAGATTTCGAAGAAAACGATGAAACATTTAATATCCTCAATGCTTCAAAACGGATTAACATTCCATGGTTAATTGTTCAGGGCGATGATGATGTAAATGTTCCTTTTGAACATGCACAGAAACTTGCTGATGCAAATCCAAATAGCAGATTGGTTAAAATTGAGGGGGCAAACCATGTTTATGGCGCAACGCAACCTTATGAAAATGAAACTTTACCGCCACTTTTATTTAAAGTTTGCGAAAAGTGTTTGGTATTTTTGGGGGGAGAATAAGACCTGCTGTCATTCTGAGTTCCGAAGAATCTGCAGGCTATGAAACACAATCATAAATTAACCCACAGCCCACAAAAATGGAAGTGCTGTGTTTTAGTGCAGAGCCAATAGGTTAGGGATTCTTCACTGCGTTCAGAATGACAGCAACAAAGTTAATCATTTCCTCGCCTAACAAAACCACGCATATCGCTTCCACTCGGGCTTTGGAAAATTTCCAAGTCAAAATACGGAACCGCAGCCAACAGGTGGTCGAAAATATCTGCAGCGACTTCTTCGAATTTCTTTAAACCTTTCTCCTTTGAGAAAACATAAATTTCTATCGGAAGTCCGTTTTCTGTGGCCTGCAACTGGCGGACCATAAACGTTAAATCGGTATTAATGTAAGGATTGCTTTCCAGATATTTTTCTGCATAAACCCTAAAAGTTCCAATGTTAGTCATGTGGCGGCCGTTAACCAAATTGTTAGGATTTACCGTGTTTTCTGCGTTGAACGTTTCGATTTGCAGTTGAGTTTCTTTCAGATAATCCTTTAAAAAATCGATGCTTTTCAGTCGATTTATCAATTCTTCATCACAAAATTTGATACTCGAAATTTTAATATTAATGTGACGTTTAATTCTTCTACCTTCACTTTCTTCCATCGCCCGCCAATTTTTAAACGACTCGCTCACAATGGCATAACTCGGAACAATGGTTACGGTTTTATCCCAATTTCGAACTTTAATTGTTGTTAAATTAATTTCAGTTACTTCGCCATCGGCACCATATTTTTCTACGGTAATCCAATCGCCAACCCGCACCAAATCAATGGCACTCATTTGAACAGACGCTACAAAACCCAAAATCGGGTCGCGAAAAACCAAAATAAATACCGCGGTTACGGCTCCAAATCCACCGAAAATATACACAGGAGATTCATTCAGAATGATAGAAAGGATCAGTACAAAACCAACAATATAAAAAACTATTTTAGCAACTTGTTTATAGCTTCTTATGGGCTTATCAGCATATTTTCTGGAGGCTTCCATGATGGAAACCAATGCATTAAGGAATGCATTTATTGCAAACATTACAGCCAAGACAATGTAGATTTTAGCAAAAATTAATGCGTAAAAAAGCCAGTTTTTAAAATCTATAAAAACAAACGGAACCGCATTGTAAATTATATAGGCGCCAAAAATTAATGCAAATGCTCTAAAAACCCTGAATTCGAACAATGCCCTTTGCCAATTGGATTTCGTTTTTGCTCCTTTTACTGCACCTATAAAAACTTGTCTGGTTAAGAATATGGTAATGAAGAGGAATAACGTTACGCCAATTAATCCAATAAAGAAATAAGAATAAATAAGTTCGTTACCCGCCAGGCCTTTAGCGACAAGCCAGTTTCTAAGCTCATTAAATATGGATTGGAACTCTGGGATTTTCATTGAGGTAATTTAGGGTTTATTGGTTAGCTACTATGGCTTATTAAAGTAATGATTTGTGAGGACACAGACTAAGAAAAAAATGTGGATTATTAGATAGATTGCCTCGTACCTCGCAATGACGATTTTTTTAAGCTTTCTCTACCCAATTTCCATCACCTTTTATAATATCAATTAACTCATCTAAAGCAAAAGCAGTATTTACATTCTTTTTCACCACTTCCTGACCGCGATATAAAGTTATCTTATCTGGGCCAGTGCCTACATAACCATAATCAGCATCGGCCATTTCGCCTGGGCCATTTACAATGCACCCCATAATCCCGATTTTAAGTCCTTTTAAATGATCGGTACGGGAGCGAATAAGCTGGGTAGTTTCTTGTAAATCGAAAAGTGTTCTGCCACAACTCGGACAAGAAATATATTCTGTTTTACTAATTCTGGTTCTGGTTGCCTGTAAAATACCAAAGCTGGTCGAATTTAATAAAGACAAATTCTGACCAGGAGCATCAATCCAAATCCCATCTCCAAAACCATCGGTAAATAAAGCACCAATATCTGTTGCAGCGTAAAGCATCAAATTATCAGCATCTAAATCCTTATAAGTCCTTTTGATAATCACTGGAATTTGAATGTTTTTTTCCTGCAAGGCCACAAAAAACGCTCTTTGTTCAGCCATTCCATGTAGAGCGGTGGTTTCTAAAAATAAGACAACATTGTTCAATTGCTCAATTGTTTTATGGTTCGATTGTTCTATTGTTAAATTGTTCAATTGTTTGGCGTCAATTTGAACGAAGTTTAGAAATTCATCTTTAACCTCAGCATTGCTGTATTCTTCAAAAGTAAATAACGGGTGACAATTATTTTTATCCTTTAACCCTAGCCAAGTTTTAGCATTATAAATCTGCTTTAAATTCCCGGGGAAAGAAAAAGATGGCAGATTATCACCCAAATAAACTAAATCACAAGCTTGGTCGGCAAGGTTATATTTATCTAATCCGGCGCTGTAATTGTATCCTACAGAACTTAAAAAATATGGGTCTTTGAGATTTTCTTTGGAAACATCAATCATCACAACTGGGTGGTGATGTCCGCCAATATGCTGAACGGTTTCTGTAATTCTACGGGAATAGGAATAAGGAGAATAACCCCCTAACCCCCTAAAGGGGGAACTGGTATGAAGCTCCTCCTTTATGATGCGGGGGAGGTATCTATCAGCCAAAGCTTTTGCCACAGGCGCTTCAAATTCCGGGTCTTCGGTTAAGGAAACACGAATAGTGTCGCCTAACCCATCTTCCAATAAAGTTCCAATACCAACGGCAGATTTTATTCGTCCATCTTCGCCATCACCTGCTTCTGTAACACCCAAATGTAGCGGATAATTCATCCCCTCTTTAGCCATGGTTTCGACTAATAAACGGTAAGCTTGAACCATAACCTGCGTATTGCTGGCTTTCATGGAGATAACCAAATTATAGTAATTTTGATCTTCGCACATGCGGATAAATTCCATCGCCGATTCTACCATTCCTCGTGGTGTATCGCCGTAATGGCTCATAATCCTGTCAGAAAGAGAGCCGTGATTGGTTCCAATCCGCATGGCTGTGCCATATTCTTTACAGATTTTTACCAGCGGAATAAATTTTTTGTAAATTCTTGATAGTTCTGCATCATATGTATCTTGAGTATATTCTATGTTTTCAAATTTCTTTTTATCGGCATAGTTACCCGGATTTACACGAACCTTTTCTACAATTCTTGCGGCCATTTCAGCTGCATTTGGTGTAAAATGGATATCGGCGATCAAAGGAACATTGTATCCTCGGTAGCGTAATTCTTTTTTGATATTGGCCAGATTTTCAGCTTCTTTAATGCTTGGCGCAGTAATACGAACGTATTCACTACCAGATTCTACCATGCGGATAGTTTGCTCTACGGTTGCCAACGTATTCATGGTATCGGTGGTCGTCATCGATTGGATACGAATAGGATTGTGACCGCCCAAAGCGATATCTCCAATATTTACTTCGCGGGTTAAATACCTCGAATAAGTGGTTAAACTATTACAGTAACCACCTTCTAATGGCTTAGGTTTAATAAGTTCTTGCATTACCCTACAAAGATAGATTTTATAGTTGAAATGTTGTAAAGTCGAAATGTTTGAACGTTGTAAGTTTATTGCTTACACAAATAGAGTCTTGAATATAATTATGCTTTTTATAGTAGCAAATATATGTAATTTTGCTATAAATTTATATCAATTTACGTTATATTTGCTCATAATATAGAGCAAAATGGAAAATTTAAAGCTGAAATCGAACTTAATTGTACAACAACAAGCTATGGATATTATTAGGCCTTTGGCAAAAGCCATAGACTGGAATGATAGGTTAATTAGCATTTTGGGAGCAAGGGGAACAGGCAAAACAACTTTAATTTTGCAGCATATTAAGGCTAATTATGGCTTAAATTCAGAAGCTTTATACATTACAATGGATGATATTTATTTTACAGATAATTTGCTTTCGGACTTTGCACAAGAATTTAGGCAAAATGGCGGTAAAGCATTATTTATAGATGAAGTGCATAAATACCCCAGCTGGGCAAAAGAAATAAAAAACATATACGATTTTTATAAAGACTTAAAAATAGTGTTCACTGGCTCATCGATTATAAATATTTCAAGGCAAAATACAGATTTAAGCCGTAGGGCAGTACAATATGAATTAACAGGCTTATCTTATAGAGAATTTTTAAGCTTTACTGGCATTGCCAATTTGCAAGCAATTGTTTTGGAAGATTTGCTTAAGCATCATGTTGAAATTGCTCATGATTTAATTTCAAAATTTAAACCTCTACAATACTTTAATGATTATTTAAAAAATGGTTACTACCCCTTTTTTCTAGAAAACATTAACACCTATCATTTAAAATTAGAAAAAGTGGTTCGGCTAATAATTGAAGAAGATTTACAGTTTATAGCAGGTTTTAACCCACATCATTCTCGCAAAATTTATCAGTTACTTTATATCCTATCAACCAATGTGCCATTTAAACCCAATATCAGTAACTTGAGTGAAAAAACTGGTATTAGCCGAAATATGATTGTAGAGTATCTATACTACCTTAACAATGCCAAGTTAATAAATTCGCTTTCAGCAGCCGGCAAGAGCATCAGCACCTTACAAAAGCCAGATAAAATATTTTTAGAAAATACCAATCTATCTTTTGCGTTAAGTCCAAACAATACCGATAAAGGTTCGTTACGAGAGGCTTTTTTTATGAATCAGCTTAAAAATACTGGGCATGAAGTTAGCTTGCCATTAAAAGGGGATTTTTTAGTTGATGATAAATTTACTTTCGAAATTGGGGGAAAAGGGAAATCTGCCAAGCAATTAACAGGTATAGAAAACTCTTTTACAGCAGTCGATGACATGGAAGCTGGTGTGGGCAATAAAATTCCGTTGTGGATGTTTGGGTTGCTTTATTGATTTTAAAGATGATTATTAGTTAAGCTATCAAGCGTTCAAATACAATTGATGTAAGAAAACCTTTGAATCTCTATTTTAAAGTTTTCGCTTAATAAAACCTATATCAACCTATCTTTTATCACTAAAGTATTTGCGGCTATATCATGCCAACACTGATGTTTTTTATTTAAGAAGCTATATAGATATCCAAAGAAAACTGGAATAACCGATAAAATTTTAGAAAAATTCCTAATGGCAGAAGTTCCAAAAGAAATCCTACTGCCTTCCAAATCGCTTACTTTTATATTGATTAAACGTTTGCCTATAGTCGCCTGTTTTATAGAAGCCTCAGCAAATGTTCCGTAAATTAATTTAATTATAAAAATTGAGGGGAACGGAATTAGGAAGGCCATAATTCTTTGGTCTTTCCCTTCGATAAAAACAAAACTGATTAAAATTAGTAAGATATAAATTCCGAAGATCAAAAAATGATCGATTACTGAAGCCAGTAATCGCTGATCGAAAGCAGCAAAATATTGTGGCGCCGTTTTCTGAAAGCTAAAACCCAAAAGCTCACGCAATTCGGGAATTGCATGAGCTTCTTTATAATCGTCCATTCCAGGCTTGCGTATAAATGTATTCAGCGTGATGTTTAAATCACCAAGCTCGGATAAATTATAGGGCCCTTGTGGCTTACCATTAATAACTACTGTATACTCAGAATTCATTGGGTTTTAAGATTAAAGTCCGAACGTTAAGCTTTAGTCTTTAAGCTTTCACCTTTGAACTTACTAGTATCTGCTCACCTCAAAGTTACTCAATCCACCATCCAAATTAATAAAGATTTTTTTGGCTGATGTTTTATAATTTGAAGTTTCGTAAACGCCATCGCTTATTTTTTCAAAACCTTCGAAATCTTTTGCTGATAAACCTGTTTTTGTATTGATTCTGCAACCCGAATTTGTTGGTACTTTTATTTTAACATCGGCTACGCCAGATTTTACAATTACATCGGTAATCGGCAATAAATCTCCAAATTTAATATCTAAAGATGCTGCACCGCCCTCGAAACGGAAAGTACGAACCTTGTACTCTGCAAAATCAAAATCAGCCTCGCCTGCACCCAATTTCATTAGAACATCCCAGTTTGGGGCTTTGTTCAGTTTAAAATTAACATCATTGCCACCATCACCAAAATTCCATTTGTTTTTCTTGTCATCCATTTTAAAAGTTAAAACGGTAGCACTATCAGAAACAACTTTGTTCAGTGAAAAATTTCCATGTCTTTTTTTAACATCCGCATTAATTAGCTCATTTGTTTCACCATCTAAGTTGAAAGAAATCCCACCTCCAGATATATTCAAAACAGTTTTTTTGGCATTTTCTGTCGCGACAAATGGTTGGGTAAGATTTAAACTGCTGTAAGCGGTATCGCGATCATTGTCGTCGTTATCGTTGTCATCGTCATCATCACTAATATTTATGTCAGCACCTTTTTTAAAATGATTTCCCCACCATGAAGAATGTTCAGGAGGTTGTTGGCCTCGATAAAAAAGGAATGATAAACCAACTACCAAAACAGCAATGGAGATCATGCTTCCAGTTTGAGAATTGTTTCTGTTGAACAGGATATTTAAACCAAAAATGATGAGCAAAAGAGGCCAAAAGCTCCATACATTGCGCCAATAAAAATCTATAACGCCAAAGTTTTCTAGTAAGAGTACACCGCCAATAAAGAGCAGGATGATACCCCAAATTAATCTATCTAATTTCATAATATTTATACTTGAGGGTTTGTAGGTGTTGAATTGTTTTCGCCTCTAGGTGCTTCTTTTTCTTCTACAACAATTGCTTCAGAGAAATCTGCCGGTTTTTTCGGATCTTCTTCAGCTGTTGCCTGTTGATTTTGAAAAGCGTTCCATTCGTTTTTTCTCTTCGATTTAGCAATTATGCTTACACCCAAAGCGATAAACACCAATGGCCACATAAACTTAAATAAGTTTCTAAAGCTGAACCAATCTGGAATAAAATCCATTTCACGCATTAAAAAGAAACATCCTATTACTAAAAGCAATAAACCTCCAACTGTACGGCCAGTATCGTTTGGTTTGTTAAACTTGCTAAAATCGGGTTGCGTTTCGAAAGGTTTTTTTGTTGCACCTTCATTAATTGGCTGATTCCAGTTTGCATTTGCAGAGGCAAATGGATCAGCGGTTCCAAACGGTGGGGTGTTTGGGTTGTTTTTGTTAAAGTAATCGTTAAATTTTGAGAATCTTGATGCCGGATCATTATTTACTGGAACAATAATCCACATAATTATATAGGCCAATAAGCCACCTCCAGCCATAAAAATAGCCGATAATGCAAACAATAATCTAATTATGGTAACCTCTACTTGCATATAATCTGCAAGGCCTGAAGCTACACCGGCAATCATCTTATCGTGTTCGTTTCTAAAAAGCTTCCTTTCCATAATCTTATTCATTTTGTACCAAAGGGATGCTTTGGTTTGTTTAAAAATCTAGCGGAGTGATTAAAACCTCATCAATATTTACCCCTTTACTTAAGTTTAAAATGGTAAACAAAGTTTCTGCAATATCTTCGGGCTGTACAAATTTTTCATCGGGAATTGTTGTTCCTTCCCAGGATGAAGTTTTGGTTGAACCCGGCAAAAAAGCAGTTACTTTAACGTTGTGTGGAGCTAACTCTTGCCGCAATACATGATTAAGACTTAGCATCGCTGCTTTTGTTACACTATAACTGCCACCATTTTTTACAGGTGCTTTACTGGCAACAGAACAGATGTTGAAGATGTGCCCATGCTTTTCCGAACGCATTTTTTTACCATAAAACTTACTGATGTAATACCCCGCGTTAACATTTATATTTTGCTGCTTTTCAAAGGTCTCATCTTCTTCATCAAGCATAGATCCTGGCAAGAAAGCACCAACATTATTCACCAATACATCTATATTGCCGAACTCCTTATCAGCTG
Source organism: Pedobacter fastidiosus (assembly GCF_014306625.1). Taxonomy (GTDB): domain Bacteria; phylum Bacteroidota; class Bacteroidia; order Sphingobacteriales; family Sphingobacteriaceae; genus Pedobacter; species Pedobacter fastidiosus. The sequence continues at coordinate 22,047 of NZ_JACRYL010000019.1, read as the reverse complement.
TATTTAAAAATTTGTACACTTCTTCTTTTATGGAACAATCAACCGAATAAATTAAAACTGTTCTTCCAGTTAAAAATAATTCATCCCGAAATTTCTCAAGTTCAGGTAAACTTCTGGCAACAAGCGCTAGGTGATAACCCTCATTCCAAAGTTTAATTGCTATAGCTCTGCCAATTCCTTTTGTTGCTCCTGTTATTACCGCTTTCATGTTTTGTGGTTTAATTTTTGTAAGCAAAAAACCATATTTATATTTAAAACCACGAATATTTCTGTAATTAACCAAAGCCTACAACTTTTTTATCGTTTCTTTGTAGTATTATAGAATGATCATTTAAATTAAGCAAAAACATACGGAATGAATTTTACCAATTTCGGCAGATACATCCTGCTACTCAAATCTGTATTTAGAAGGCCGGAAAAACTAAAGATATATCTTAAGGAAATAGCCAAACAGATGGATTATGTAGGTGTAGGCTCTTTAGGTCTTATTGCAATTATCTCCACCTTTATTGGTGCGGTAATGACGCTACAAATTGCTTTCCAGCTGGTTAGTGATTTTATCCCAAAAACAATTATCGGTTCAGTAAACCGAGATTCGAGTATTTTAGAACTTAGTCCAACCATTAGCGCAATTGTACTGGCTGGTAAAATCGGTTCGGCAATTTCTTCGGAAATCGGCTCTATGCGGGTTACTGAGCAAATTGATGCTTTGGAAATTATGGGGATAAATGCTCCCGGATATTTAATCCTACCTAAAATTATTTCGGGCATAACTATGGTACCAATGTTGGTTATCATTTCTATGTTCTTAAGCATTACTGGTGGTTACATTGGTGGTTCTATCTCTGGCGCAGTTACTCCAGCAGAATACATTCAAGGGATTACAACTGATTTTAACCCATATACCATTACGGTTGCTTTGGTTAAAGCTTTTGTTTTTGGTTTCATTATCACATCTGTACCAGCTTACGAAGGTTTCTACGTTAAAGGTGGTGCATTAGAAGTTTCACTTGCAAGTACAAGAGCAGTTGTAATAAGCTGTATTTCTATTCTTGTTTGCGATTATTTGGTTACTCAACTATTATTGTAATGATTGAAATAAAAGATATTTATAAATCGTTTTCTGGAAATGATGTTTTAAAAGGCATTTCAGGAGTATTTCAAGAAGGTGTAACCAATTTAATTATTGGAGGTTCTGGATCAGGAAAAACCACTTTATTGAAATGTATGGTTGGTTTGCATCAGCCAGATTCTGGCTCTGTACTTTACGATGGAAGAGATTTTACACCGATGAGCTACGAACAGCGGATTGATGTACGTAAGGAAATTGGGATGCTTTTTCAGGGATCAGCACTTTTTGATAGTATGACGGTTGAAGAAAACATTATGTTTCCTTTAAATATGTTTACAACCCAATCTAGAAGTGAAAAACTTGATCGTGTAAACTTCTGTTTGGAGCGGGTTAACCTGGAAGGAAAAAACAAATTATTTCCATCTGAATTATCAGGAGGAATGAAAAAGAGAGTTGGTATTGCTCGTGCAATTGCGATGAATCCTAAATATTTGTTTTGCGATGAACCCAACTCTGGATTAGACCCGAAAACATCCATCGTTATTGATGAATTAATTAAGGAACTTACTGAAGAATATAAAACAACTACCATCGTGGTAACTCACGATATGAACTCTGTAATGGGAATTGGCGATTATATTTTATTTTTGCATGAAGGAAAAAAATTCTGGGAAGGCAGTAATAAGGAAATCGCTCATACCGATATTCAAGAGCTTAACGACTTTGTATTTGCCAGCCGTTTTATGAAAGCCGCAAAAGATAAGTTTTAAGAAATTTATTATATTTGAATATGACTACTGCAACTAAAAATATCATTCACAAGTTAGAGACCTTACCAGAAAGCATGGTAAACGAGGTTGAAGATTTTATTGATTTTTTGAAAGCAAAGCATTCTAAAAGTTTCTTCAAATCAACAGATGAGAAAAAGGACTTAGTCGAAGAACCAAAGAGTTTATATGGTGCTGCAAAGGGATTATTTATTATTCCTAAAGATTTTAACGAGCCATTAGACGATTTGAAAGACTACATGTAATGCGATATTTAATTGATACGCATATATTTATTTCCTTAATAAATAAAGATGATACTTTTATCAATAAGTCAATAAAATCTATCGAGGATGTAAATAATGATATATTTCTAAGCATTGCCAGTATCTGGGAAATAGTTATTAAAATTAATATCGGAAAATTAACCTTAACCAGAAATCTTCAAGAAATGTATAATTTAATTGAAAATTTAAATATATCAGTATTAAACATACAAAAACTACATCTTGACACCTATTTAACTCTGCCTATTATTCACAGGGATCCTTTTGATAGGATAATCATTTCGCAAGCAATTGCAGATGATTTAACACTAATAACTGATGACCAACACATCAGAAATTATCCAAATTTAAAGTTACTTTAATAAATGATACAATTACTTGCCCCAACACACTGGAAAGATTACGAACTGATTGATTGCGGGGACTTTGAAAAATTAGAACGTTTTGGAAATGTTATCCTAATTAGACCTGAACCACAGGCGGTATGGAAAAAAACATTATCAGAACAAGAATGGAAAAAAACAGCTACGATAACCTTTAGAGGTCGTTCGGCAACATCTGGCGAATGGGTTAAAAAAAACCCTGCGTTGCCAGATCGTTGGCATGTAGAATATAAAAATGATGAGGTTGCCATCAAACTTCGCTTGGGTTTAACCTCATTTAAACACGTGGGTGTTTTTCCAGAGCAAGCTGTTAACTGGGATTTTATTTCATCCTCTATCAAAAAATTTAAAACGCCTCAGCCAAAAGTATTAAACCTTTTTGCTTACACAGGCGCAGCTTCCTTAATTGCTAATGCAGCTGGCGCAGAAACTACTCACGTAGATTCTATTAAGCAGGTAGTTACCTGGGCAAACGAAAACCAAGAACTTTCTGGATTGAAAAATACCCGTTGGATGGTTGAAGATGCCTTGAAGTTTGTTAAAAAGGAATTAAAAAGAGGCAAAAAATACAACGGAATTATTTTGGATCCTCCCGCTTATGGTCATGGTCCAAATGGCGAAAAATGGAAGCTTGAAGATCACATTCAGGAAATGATGCATGATGTAGTTCAGCTTTTAGATGAAAAAGAACATTTTTTAATTCTTAATACTTATTCTTTGGGATTTTCTTCCGTTATTGTAGAGAATTTAATTCGCACATCCTTCCCTAGCGTTAAAAATTTAGAAACTGGTGAATTGTATTTACAGGCAACTGCAGGCATAAAACTTCCTTTAGGAGTTTTTGGCAAGTTCTGCAATGTTTAAATGTTGAATACTTTATTTTGCACTCCCGGTTTTCCATCCTACTTTCATGAAATACAGATTCGGAAAAACTGATTAAACATTAAAAATCTATAATAAATCTATGAAATTACCTCAATTAGCGGGCACACTAATGCTTGGTTTTGCCGCGATCAGCTTATTTGCCAACTGCAATTCAGATGGCAAAGGTGGCGTAAGCAAAATCTTCTCTTCGGATACAACAAAAAAGAAAACAGATTCTACAGTAAATGTGATGAAACCTGTTGATCCGAAACTTTACGATTCTTTAGTGCGCAAATTGGCTAACGGAGATACTACTGGAAAATGGCCAGTAAAAAAACAGCCTTATCCACTTGCTGGAGCTATTTTACCCTTTAAACGTATTGTAGTTTATTATGGAAACCTTCACTCAAAAAAAATGGGTGCACTTGGCGAATATGCGCCAAAAGAAATGTGGCAACGTTTAAATGCTGAAGTTAAACGGTGGGAAAAGGCAGATCCTTCTACGCCTGTTCAACCTGGTTTACACTATATCGCTGCTGTAGCTAGTGGAACTCCCGGAAAGGATGGTAAATACATCAACAGAATGGGTAATAAACAAATCGACTCTGTTTTAACGATCGCCAAAATGCAACCTGGAACAATCGTATTTTTAGATTTACAAGTTGCCTTAAGTACGATAAAAGCAGAATTACCGCACATTGAAAAATATTTACAGTTGCCTTATGTACATTTAGGGATCGATCCTGAATTTTCTATGAAAGATGGATCTCTTCCTGGAAAAAAAATTGGAACTTATGATGCTGCCGATATTAACTATGTAACTGGTTACTTAGCAGATCTTGTTAAAAAATATAACATCCCTCCAAAAGTTTTCACTCTTCACCGATTTACCAAGAAAATGGTTACCAATTATCAAAATATTAAGTTACGTCCTGAAGTTCAGATTGTGATGCATATGGATGGTTGGGGTGAACCTGAACTGAAAAAAGGAACTTATCGTCATTTTATATACGGCGAACCCGTTCAGTTTACAGGATTTAAATTATTTTACAAAAACGATTTAAAGAAAGAGCCAAAGCGTTTAATGACTCCAGAGGAATTGTTAAAACTGACTCCAAAACCGATTTATATTCAATACCAATAATATCAAAGCCCGTAATGAATACGGGCTTTTTTTATGTTCATTTATGTCTAAACGCTCACAAATTTCTATAACGAAGTTTTCCTTTTCATTGCTGATAATACTCTTTTCCAGTTTTTCTTCTTTTGCTCAAGAAATTGGCATCCTTTCTACAGAGAAACCAATTTATGAAATAGAAAAAAATTACCTTGAAAACAAAACTGATAATATAGCATTAAGGAAATACATTGATGCTAGGCAAAAAGCAGGGATTTATAATAATGCAGAATTGATTGAAGATTATGTTAGTTTGCTCACCATAGATGATTTTAATAATTACCAAACTGTGCTTTTTATACTTGAAGCCGGTCCCTTTACTTATGGAAATGCATATAAATTAGCCTACTCGAATCCCAAGATAGTTGATAGCATATATAAAACAGAGCCATTAAGTAGGCGAATAAAATTAAATATTTCTATTACAAACAATACAATGACTGAAGCTATTAATACCAAAGATATTTATAAAGCGATGTCTGCAGCAGATTTTACAAGAAGAACTTACGGCAACGATTCTTATAATGCTGAGGGTGTTTATATGTATGAAATGTTAAAATACTACCGTGGCGTTCAAGATTCTAGTAATTATCTCAGAAATGCACCCAATTATTATGACCAATATTTAATGAAAATTAGTGTAGATAGCATTAAAAAAATTGAATCTATAAACAATACTAATTTTAACAATAACACAAAAAAATATTTAGAAAACTCGATATCAAATACTTATGCTCTACATCTAAATAATGCTGCGTGGAATTTTTACGAGACTAAAACAAGTAATATAAGTTATTTAACAAAAGCTATTGAGTGGAGCAAAAGGGCGATAGAATTAAAGCCGTTTGCAATCTATTATGATACTTTAGCTCACCTACTTTATAAACTAGGAAAATTTGATGAAGCAATTAAAGCTCAAGAGACAGCATTAAAAAGCCCTTACGAGCCTAAGGATACCAGCATTGAATATTTAAGCGGAGAACTAAAAAAAATAAAAGAAAGAAAACTCTAGGCCTATCATTATCATTACCTCGTAAATTAAATTTTACGAGGTTTTTTTATGCCCTTTAAAAAATCTGAAATGGCATGGTTTTCGTTAACTTAGTATATGCAAAAAGCAATATTTGGGGGTGGGTGCTTTTGGTGCACCGAGGCCGTTTTCCAAACACTTAAAGGGGTAAATAAAGTTATTTCTGGTTATATGGGTGGTACTTTAAAACATCCAACTTATATGGAAATCTGTAATGGCGATACCGGCCATGCTGAAGTTATTCAAATTGATTTCGATGAAAACGTAATTACATTTGATGAATTGTTGCTGATTTTTTTTAAAACACATACTCCTACAACCTTAAATCGCCAGGGCAATGATACGGGCACTCAGTATCGCTCTGTTATTTTTTATGCAAATCTAGACCAAAAAGAACAAGCAGAACAAATGATTGATGATTTAACGAAACAACAGGTTTTCGACAAACCAATTATTACAGAAATTAGTCCTATCTCTGATTTTTACGAAGCAGAAGATTATCACCAAAATTATTTTAATCAAAACCAAGGAAAGCCATATTGTGCATTCGTAATCCAACCTAAGCTGAATAAATTTGCTTCAGATTTTAAAGACAAAATTAAACCCGGACTCTTAGAATAACTAATCTTCGAAAGTAAGTAGAGCATGCTGACTTGAAGTATGTAAATCTCTCCAAACTCTATTAATCTCCGTTTCTTTCCTTGCTGCTTCCAATCCGCAGTAAATAAATAAAGTATCTGCAATTTTTCTAGAAGTATGCGCTAGTTTTCTACTCAAAATACTCACCTCTTTTAGTTTGCTTTCAGAGATAATTCTATTAGTAATGACTTCATCCCACGATTCATCGAAAGCTTTATAAAATTCAGCTTTAATTGATGCTAAATTATTTTTACTCGAATTTAACTCTGTATCAAAAAAAGCAATTTGTTCATCAGTGTATCTCTTTAATCCAGATCTAGAATAAAATGAATTTTCAACGAGTTTAACAAAGTGATTCGCCATTCCTAGATTATTAACCGCCAACGTAGTTTCTGCCAATTGCAAAAATGGATAATCAAAACCCTCATCCGCAATTTCAATTGTATTGTTTATTTTAAATGTTCTATTGCTCGGAACTTCAACATTTATAACATCAAAAGCATGGCTTCCTGTTGCTATTAGACCGAAGTATGACCAACCTGGCAAAATATTTACCTCACTTTTTTTTAGGATAAAGGATTTAACTTCAGGCATTCTTTCCTCATCTAAAATATCCGATCCATCTTCGTTTTTTAAAATGCAGTTGGCGGTAAAAATAGTTGCATGTAAAGCGCCACTTGCGTATTTCCAGTGGCCATTAATTAAATATCCGTTTGCAGTTTTAGTTGCTGTACCGCCAACGGCTCCGCTACCGGCAAAGCAAACTGCTCTATCGGCAAAAATTTCTTTAGCCAATTCCGGATCTAAAAATCCGGCAAACCACCCTGCCCCGGCACATAAGGTCACAGTCCATCCTAAACTTCCATCGGCTTCTGCCAATTCTTCCTCAAGTCTTAAAATTTCTGGGAGCTTTTTTCCTGGGCCACCGTAAATCTTCGGAACGAACAATTTAAACCATTGCTCTTTGTAAGCCAGCTCTAAAATTGCGGGATGAAGTTGTCCCATTTCTTCAGAGGAACCTGCAAATTCGTTTACCTTTTCTTGCCAAGGTTGTATTAATGTCTCTTGCATACTTTTCGCTTTGGGATGATTTTTAATTAACTAATGGCTATTTTCTTATTGATTATTTTTTTCCAATCGAGGTATCCAAAAATGGCAACGACAAACAAAAAGGTAGTTAGGCAACTCATCATGATATATTTTTTATGAATCAACAATGGTATGGCAACAATATTGGAAATGTTCAAGAAGATCCAATTTTCGATTTTTCGTTTCGCTAAAAGCCACATTCCAGCCCAAGCAAAAGCTGAAACGAAAGCATCTGCAAATGGAACATCAGATTTTATAAAATAAATATCGGTTCCATTAATCACAAAATGTTCGGGCAGATTAATTAACGAAACATAAAACACTCCAAATCCAAGAACAGAGATTAATATCGCTATAATCAATTCTTTTTTTGTAGACCAATACACCTCTCTATGGTGGTGATTCTCTTTGTTTTTCCAAATCATCCACCCATATACACTCATAATGAGATAATAGAAGTTAAGAATAATTTCTGCATATAAATTTGCCTTAAAAAGCAAAAACATACCTAGCAAAATGGATACAATTCCTGTTGGATATAACCAGATGTTGTTTTTTTTAGCCAATAAAACTTCGGATACTCCGAAGCCAACGGCAAGCCATTCTATAATGGAAGTGTTTAAAATTTGCTCTTGAAAAAGCCTGAACCAATCTTGAAAATTCATTTACAATCGTTTTGCTTAAAGCGAATAAAATAACTGAAAACTGCTTTCAGGGCGAAACAGTATTGTAAAATCAACCTCTTCCCTACGTCGGCATTATCCGAATCAGGTGCATACTTTAAGAAATTCCAACAACCAGCATTTAAAATTGATACTCTGTATTGGTCATTCCTCAAGGTAATGGGTATAATCTCAGCCAGTTTATTGCAACAGAAATTGCAAATTAACAAGCACCCCTTTGAGTAAGGCAAATATAGAACTATTTTATGTTGCTCGTCTTTTAAAATATCAATGTTATTTATACACGCTACAAAAACCTGTAAATCAGTCGACAGCAAATTGTTAATTGGTATAATTTTCTATATTTAAATTCGAAAAGCAAACAAACTTGAGTCCATACGCTACATTTTATCGATATGATAAAGAAGAAAACCTTAACCTTTATTATTTACACAAAATTTTTGGTCGTATTCTTATGCGTCTTCACTTTAAAATCTATCGCTCAGAATAACCAAACTTTACTCTTTAATCATTTAACACAAGAAGATGGGCTTAGCGATCCAACGGTTAGAGCCTTGCACACTGATCAGGATAATTTTTTGTGGATTGGTACCGAAAATGGTTTGAATAGGTTTGATGGAACTTCATGTATTATTTATAAAGAATCTGCAAGAAACAGATCTAGCTTTCCCGGAAGCTACATTACTAAAATTATTGAAGATAGGAAAGGCGATTTGATTATAGGCTCTCAAAGTAATCTCGTTAAATACAATAAAGCTCAAGATAATTTCAGCTTATACAGTTTCCCAAAAACGGCAGATTTTAAATCCAATTATTATTCATTTCCATTTTATATTGATGCTGAAGAAAATTTATGGGTTTATTTAGCTGGCAATGTGTATAAGTATATTGAGAAACAAAAGAAGCTAAATTATGTAACTACCTATTCTAACGGTTATATTTTTGCACCCATCCCCTACTATAAAAAGCTAAATTGGTTTGTAAGCAGGGGCGTAAAAGGAATTTACATAAATAAAGCTGATGATGTAAAAGAACAAAATGTAAAGGAGTTCTTTATGAATGGGCAAAGTTTAGTAAGCCATATTGAAGACGTTTATATTGCTAATGATAGTTTATTTTGGTTGGCCGGCGAGAAGGGATTGATTAAGCTAAATCCCAAATCAAAAAAATATGAAACCTTTAATACCTATCTCAAAACTAAAAATATTGTTTGTACAGCCTTGGCAAAATATCCGGGTAAACCTTGGCTTTTTGTGGGCACTCGAAATAACGGATTAATGGTTTTTGATTTAGAAACTGAGAAATTCATTAATCAATATGTCCATCAACCTAACAATCCTTTTAGTCTTTCGGCAAATTATGTTAGGCGTATTTATATTGATAAAAAACAAAATCTATTTGTTGCAATAGATGGATATGGCTTAGATTATACAAATTTAAACAAGGTAATTTTCCCAAGATATTTGGGTAAAGAGGAAGCAAAAAACTCGAGCTTTGATAACGACATTAGTTTCATTTTAAAAGATAAGTATGGAAAAATATGGTGTGGCACTAAAACTTCGGGCTTATTAGTTTATAATCAAAACTTAAATAAATCAGTTAGGCATGAGTTCTCAAAAATGGGAATCAGCAAATTGATTGAATTAAACAACAGTGATCTTTTAATCGAACTTGCCACGGGTGCTTTCTTTATTTACAATCAATCGCAAGACAAATTCTTTCCATTAAAAACAATCTTTTCTAAAAATTATGATGGAAAAGTTCAGATTAATCAGATCACAAAAATTGGAAATGATTTTTATGCAGCTACAGAATATGGCGTTGCAAAAGTTGAAATCAGAAATCACAACCAATTAGTTTTTAATATGATTGATGAAATCAATCAATTGCTGAGTTGGCCAAATATTCAACGACTTATTCAAATTTCTGCAACCAAAATATTGGTCCAAACTTTTTATACCAGTATGTATCTGTATAGCCTAAATAATGGAAAATTTAAGTTTGAAAAAGAAATTGGAAGATCGCCATACGCCACAAATGGGAATGTGACCATTGGAGACAAGATTTTTCTAGCCACAACTTCTGGGCTCATAAAGTTTAACATTGCAACCAACAGATTAGATAACCTAAGCATATTTGATGGGAACTGTACAAGTATTTTGGCCGATGGAAATAAAAACTTATGGGTTGGAACGAACAATGGGTTGTATTTCTATGACAACAAAAAGCAAAGCAAAATTCGCTATACTATATCGGATGGTTTACAAAGCATGGTTTTTAACACCAATAGTATTGCGTTAATTGATACAAACCAGATTGCAATTGGTGGAATTAATGGAATAAACATCTTCAATCCGAGCAAGACTAATATTTACAAAAGTGTTGCTCAACCGAAAATTACCGAAATTTTAATAAACGATCAACCTTATACGGCGATAGGAAATCCAATTACAGTAAATAACTTAATATTAAAACACAACCAAAATACCTTAACATTTGCTTTCAGTTCTATGGATTACATCAATCCTAAGCAACGGAAAATTGTTTATAGAATGGTTGGCTACGACAATAAGGAAATTACCGTTTTAGGCAGTAATCGAATTAGGTTCCCGAGCATGCCATCGGGAAATTTCAAACTAGAGTTGTTAGATGTACAGAGCAATTTAAAAACAACGCTCTCCATTACAATCGGATCTCCTTTTTGGAAAAAATGGTGGTTTATTTCTGCAATGGTTATTAGCCTTATTTTGTTATCGGCCTTGATTTTATTTTTGTATTTAAGGTGGATTAAACATCAACAACTTTTACAGTTAAGGCAGATGATTAATTTTCAAAAGGCAGATAGAAAAAGAATTGCAGATGATTTACATGATGATTTGGGGCTGAAACTATCATCATTAAAACATTATTTACTCGCAGGCGATATTAATAAAATGATTGATAGTGGCGAGCTAAGACGGTTATCATCAGAATATATTGATGAAGCTGTTAACGTTTTACGAACTACCTTGATTAATTTAAGCCCGAAAACACTTGATGAAAATGGCCTAATTATCGCCCTGCAGGATTTAACAGAAAACATTAGTAGATTAGAAATTGTAATTATTCATTTTGATCATTCTGGATTTACAACCATTTTAAAAAGCACACAACAGTATGCGCTTTACAGAATTTGCCAAGAGCTAATTAACAACACAATAAAACACTCGGAAGCAAAGAATATTTATATTTCGATTATAAATCGCGATGAAAAGTTAATATTGCTTTATGAAGATGACGGAAAGGGATTTGATTACGAACTGATAAAACGAGGTTATGGGCTATCCAATATAGAAGCACATATTAAGGCTATAAAAGCCGATATTGAAATAGATACTGAAATTGGAAAAGGCGTAGCGGTTACCGTCACCATCAATTTACGGCACAATACAAAATCTAAAATAGATGATTAAAATACTTATTGCGGATGACCATAATATGCTGATTAACGGCCTAAAATTAATTTTAGCCGTACGAAAGGATTTTAATGTCATCGCCTCCGCAAACAATGGAATTGAGGTTATCGAACTGGTTAAAAAGGAAAAACCTGATCTTATTTTATTAGATATTAATATGCCGATGTTAAACGGCTACCAAACCATTAGACTGCTAAAATCAGACTTTCCAGAAATAAATGTGATTGTTTTATCCATGTTAAACGATAAAAGAAGCGTTTGGAATATGCTGGAAGCTGGAGCAAAAGGTTATCTTTTTAAAAACACTGATGATAAGAATCTTTTCAAAGCTATTGATGAAGTAAGCAATGGCAGATATTATGTTACCGAAGATATAGAATCCATTTTAGAAGAATTTTTGCAGAATAACAAAAACCCCGATAAAGGCAATAAACCACAGTTGCTTTCTTCTAGAGAAATAGAGATTGTTAGGTTAATTGTAGACGGCAACACCAATGCACAAATAGCTGATATGCTTTATTTAAGCATTAGAACGGTAGATACGCATCGTAAAAATATCTTCCATAAGTTAAACCTAAACAATGCTGCATCTTTAGTTAAATATGCCTTGGAAAATAAAATTTTCTTGGGATTGGATTAACCAACTAAGAGACTGTAAAGTTCAAAAAATGAAATTGATTTAGTTCATAGAGACACGAACCAAAGCACCAAGTCAACCGTAGTAAGTGTCTTAATGTATAACCTTAAGTAAAATAACGAAGTATTTCTTTTACCAAAAAGAATCTATTTAAGGCTACAAACCTGTAAAATACCGTAAAAAGCGTATTGAAATAACAAATTGCTTTATGTCAATTTGTGTAGATCAATTATCAAAAACATCTTTATTTTTTACCGGATAAGGATAGAGAACTTGATCTAGGAATTAATTGTTACATCGCACATTAATTCCTTTTTAACTAATCAATTTCAACGCTCTATGAAAAAGGTAATTTTACTCTCATTATTTTGTTGGCTCTATTCAACAAAAATTAATGCTCAAACTACACTAACCAGAAGTGTTGTAGGCAGTACCGGCGGTAGCGCACAAGCTGGCAACACACTCATTCAATTCACGGTTGGAGAAGTTGCTGTACTTACACAACAGAGTTCTGCCGTTTTACTTACGCAGGGTTTTCAGCAACCAGAATTTACAATCTCTTCTTTAACTATACCAGCAGTTGGTAATATGCGGGTATATCCAAATCCGGCAGTTGGCAAAACCAAGGTCGATTTCGATTTGCTTACAGATGCAAAAGTTTTAATCAACTTGGTAAATAATGCGGGGCAAATTGTGCATTCTAGTACAGTTACAAGCCTTGCAGGCAAAATAGAATATGTTATCCCTTTGAACGGACTTGCATCAGGCATGTATCACGTTGTGCTCTATGTTAATTTCCGAACATTCTCTGAAAAGTTGGTCATTCAATAAAAGTTAAATTTTACCTACTTAAAATATTTTCATGAAAACGCTTATCAAAATCACATATGCTGTGTTTGTATTGCTTTGCTTTACATTTTACAGTCGGGCTCAAGTTCAAAATCAATATAATACTGTAACCACAGGAGCCTCCTTTTTACTCATCAGCCCTGATGCCCGCAATACAGGCGTTGCAGAAGCTGGAACGGGATTAATGAGTGATGCAAATTCCGGATTTATTAATGGAGCTAAGCTTTCCTTTGCTGATAAAACAGGCCTTAGTGTTTCTTATGTTCCTTGGTTAAGAGAAATCGACAAAAATTTACACTTAGGGAATTTAAGTGCATATCATCAATTTGGAGATCGAGAAACCATCGGATTATCCCTAAAATATCTAGACTTGGGAAGTATTAATTTTAGAGATGAAAGTGGTGGCTTATTACAGCAATATCAGGCAAGCGAATTCTCGATAGATGGAACTTATTCTAGAAAATTTGGTGATGCACTTGCTATCGCCTTAACAGGTAGATACATTAGAAGCGACCTTGGAATGGGCACGTTCAATGGCATGGAAGTAAGTGCGGTTAATGGCTATGCCGCAGATATTAGTGTGTATTCTGAAAAAACTTTAACCAATTCAAGGTACGCATGGGGAGTAAGTTTAACCAATATTGGCACTAAACTTAAATACTCATCTACTCCTGGCGGAGAATCTTTTTTACCCATGAATCTCCGGATTGGTGGTGGCTTTACCCTGCTCAAAAACAAATCAAACAGCTTAACTTTTTTGCTCGATGTAAATAAACTGATGGTGCCTACCCCACCAAGATACAAGTTGGATCCAAATGGCATTACCACAACAGAAATCGAAAAAGGAAAAGATCCAAACAGAAGTGTTCCAAACGCATTATTTTCTTCACTTTTTGATGCACCAGGTGGTTTCAGAGAAGAAATATCAGAATTTACAATTGCCGGTGGTTTAGAGTTCTCCTACCAAAATCAATTTTTTATCCGTTCGGGATATTTTTATGAAGATCCAGAAAAAGGCAACAGACAACATTTCGCAGCGGGGATTGGCTTAAAGTTAAAGCCTTTTCAATTTGATATGAGTTACATCGCTCCTACTTCCAAAAGATATGTACTTAGAAACGGCATCAAGTTCACCTTAAGTTATTCCATTGATTAAAAATATTATACAACCTAATAAACCATCTAAAAAAATGAAAAAATTATTTTTCTTGCTGATGCTGGCAATAGCTGGCATCGCAAACGCGAAGGCTCAGAAATCTACTATTAGCACTTTATTCCCTAATAAAGCAACAGAACTTAAGGTACAAAAACCTAAGGCGCAATCTGTTTCTAAAGACGTTAGTGCGCCTACAAAACAGAGATTGTTTCAAAACTATACGCCACCCGTTCAAAAATCAAATGTTAGCGTAGCTAGAAAAAGTGCTCAAAGCGCAGATAAAATGGCATCGGATCTTGAGCAAAAAACTGATAAAAAAGAGGCTAAAACTGAAGTTAAAATGCCTCCAATGCAACAGGAAGCTAGCAGTAAGCAATAAAATAATTGAACGAATACCTCAACAATTAAAATAATTTAACATGAAAAAGTTTACTTACATACTTACGCTCGCATTCGCATTGTTCTTTGGCAATACCTATGCACAAAGTGGACTAACAGGAATAAACTACCAAGCAGTTGCTCGTAATAACGATGGAACTGTGCTGGCTAAGCAAAATGTAAAAGTTAGAATTTCCATTTTAGGAAGTACAGCTAATGGCCCTGTTCAATATCAAGAAACCCATGATTTGACGACAAATAACTTAGGCCTTTTTACTTTACAAATCGGAAAAGGAAGTCCATCTACAGGTATATTGGCAGGAGTTCCATGGCAAAATGCAAACCAGTTTTTAAAAATTGAATTGGCTATTGGCGGTGGAAGCTTTGCTGATCTTGGTACTACACAACTTATGAGTGTTCCATTTGCACTTTATGCAGCAAATGGAAATCCTGGCCCAATTGGTCCTGCCGGCCCTACGGGACCAGCTGGCGCAATGGGAGTTCAAGGACCTACAGGAGCAACGGGACCTGCAGGGATTCAAGGACCCATAGGCGTAACTGGTCCGGCAGGACCAATTGGCGCTACTGGAGCCGTTGGTCCATTAGGACCCGTAGGGCCAATTGGTGCTACAGGAGTTGCAGGACCCATCGGACCAATTGGGCCCAGTGGTGCACAAGGAACCCAAGGCCCTGTCGGAGCAACCGGCCCAGCAGGACCGATTGGGCCAGTTGGCCCAGCGGGAGCTTTAACAGGGGTTGCTGGTGGAGATTTAACCGGAAACTATCCAAATCCAAATGTAAAAGGCATTCAAAATGTAGCTATTTCAGCAACAGCACCTACTGCAGGTCAGGTTTTAAAATACAACGGAACAACTTGGGCACCAGGATTAGATGCTGGAGGATCTTTAACGCTACCTTACTCAGCAACTGAGAATTTAGCGGGAACACTATTTTCTATTACCAATAATGGCGATGGAACATCCATAGAAGGTGTGAGCAATAGTACCTCAAGCAGTATTGCAGCATTAAGAGGGATAGTTACTTCAACTGCTCCAGGTGGGTTTTCATCCGCCGTGCGAGGAATAAATAGTGGTACAGGTGGTTTGGGTATTGGAGTTTATGGTAGCCAAGGCGGAAGCGGTTGGGGTGTTTATGGAGTTACACCAACAGGCCTTGGCGTTTATGGAAATTCTAGTGGTGCGGGCTATGGTGTGTACGCCAATAGCAATACCGGAACCGGATTAAGTGCAACTTCTACAAATGGCAATGCAGCAAATATATCTATATCAAACAACTCCAATGCAAACGATGTTTTAACTGTAAGCACTTTAGGTAATGGTACTGTAGTTAATGTTTCAACAACAGGTACTGGAGACGGGATATCGTCATCAAGTGGAACAGGTATGGCCGTAAGGGCTACGGCATCGGCTCAGACCTCTGCAGCTGTTTTGGGAACCAATACTGGCGGTGGAGAATCGGTTGTGGGTATTGCTACGAGCGATATTGCTGGTGCTGTAGTTGGGCGTAATAATGGTGGTGGATACGGCGTTCGAGGTTTTATAGCAACAAATACAACAGGAACTGGAGCCGGTATTAGAGGTGAAGTGGGCAACAATAATAGTAAAGGTAAGGCAGGTAGCTTCATTAATACAAATGCAGATAATACTGATGTTAATGTATTAGAAGTACAATCTAATGGTAAGGGAAATATTCCAGATAACACAATTGGAAATGCTGCTTCTTTTGTAATCAATAACACAAATGGTGTTGGCTCGGCTGTTCGTGGCGAGGTAAATTCAATTTTTGGAAACTTTGGAACCGCAGGTATTTTTGGTGTATCATCTGGAACAGGTGGAAGAGCAGGGTTATTTTATGCATCCAATCCTTCAGGAAATGGGGCAGCACTTGTTGCCATAACGGATGGAAATGGTAATGCGATTAATGCAAATGCGGGGAAAAATGGCAACGCTGTTGAAGCGAATGTTGATGGAACCGGAGATGCAGTTTATGGATGGATCCCATCATTCGGTACAGGCCGTGCAGGTCACTTTGAGAACTTTAATATAGATAATGAAACTGAAGCATTAAATGTTTCTACTGTTGGAGATGGTATTGCGGGCAATTTTAAGGTAGATAGAACAACGGGCACTTCTGCTGCGGTAAAAGGTGAAGTAAATTCAATGTTTGCCAATTTTGGCACTGCTGGAATTTATGGGCTTTCATCTGGAACAGGTGGTTTTGGTGGGTTATTTTATTCTTCAAATGCCTCAGGAACAGGACCAGCATTAATTGCCTTAACAGAAGGAAACGGAAATGGTATCACAGCCAATGCTGGTAAAAACGGAAATGGCGTTGAAGCCAATTGTGATGGAACAGGAAATGCAATTTATGGCTGGACACCTAATTTTGGTGGTGGTAAAGCCGCACGTTTTGCCAATTTTAATACAGCCAATGGAAACCCTACAGTTCATGTTACTACTGTTGGTACTGGTAATGCCCTACTAATTAATCATTCTGGAGCATCGGGCAATCTATTTGTTGGCCAGGATAATGGTACTAGTGTCGCTAGAATTAATCTTGCTGGAAAAGGATTTTTTAATGGGGGCACTCAAGCAAGTGGGGCCGACGTTGCCGAGGCATTTGATGTACATGGCGAAGCTAAAGACTTTGAACCAGGAGATATTTTAGTAATCTCCACAGAAAAAGATAGAGCAGTAGAAAAATCTACAGGTGCTTATTCTAACCTTGTGGCAGGTGTTTATGCAACTAAGCCAGGTCTTTTATTAACGGAGGAAAACATAGATTCTGAGCTTTTGGGCAAAGTGCCAATGGGTGTTATCGGCGTTATTCCTACCAAAGTCTGTTTGGAAGGTGGCGCAATTAAACGAGGTGATATGCTGGTTACTTCTTCGCAAAGCGGAGTAGCCATGAAAGCCGATTTGAATAAAGTTAAAGTTGGCCAAGTTTTGGGAAAAGCATTACAAGATTTTGATCTACCAACCGTAGCAAAAATAAATGTTTTAGTTAGCGTAAAATAGTATTTGCTCTATAAACAAAAATGCTGCTTAAAATAATTTTAAGCAGCATTTTTGTTTTAGAACAATCCTAATTGCCCTTTATCGTCTATATCAATATCATCGGGATTGGTAATTTCAAAATCGACCTTTTTAATTGGTTTTTCTTCCTGTTTTGGCTTATCTATTTTTTCCGGTTTTGGTTCTTCTTTCTTAATTGGTTTAGAAGTTTGTTTTTCCTCAATAGGTTTTTCTGCAACTGCTTCAATAGTTTTTTCGGATTCGGCAACAGGCTTGATTACAACCTGATCAACTTTAACTTCTGGTTGTTTAACTACCGATTCTTTTACAACCTCTTCCGATTTTGTAATCTCCTTTGGTTCTTCTTCTGCACTTACATCTGCTTCGTTGGTATCATCTCCACCCTCTTCTGTTAGATCTGATTCTTCTTCCAATTCAGTTTCCTGAGTTTCTTCCACTTCTTCTACAGGTTCCTCTAAAACTACCTTCTGAACATCATGAGGAGACAAACGATTGCCATTTGCCTTTAAACCTTTAACATCAATCAACTCAGTCAAAATTAAATCTAGTGTTTCTGGAATTTGAGTTTTCCCTTTTAAAACATCTACAATAACTTTTGCACTTGGATTTGCCGTTAGATACAATAATCTAGATTTAGGCTCTTCACTAATAAAGATAACTTTCCGTCCAACGGATTGTTGTTCAAATACAAAACGTTTAATAAAGTAATTCTGTGCTTTGCCATCAAAATGAACCGCTGCAAAAACCTTTTCTGGATCAAACTTTTGAATTAAAATCAAGCCATCATCAAAGTGATTACTTAATTCGAAAGAACTTAGTTCGTAATATCCATCTTTATGAACTTGCAAAATCCGATCATCGCCGTCAAACTCACCCAAATACTTCCCTCTTCCATCAACGTTTAGGCGTTTAAGTAAATCATCGTACCAAATTTTTAATCCTGATAAGGTAGAAACACCTTTACTTTTAAGGATGATTTTCTTGACTGGATATTTGGAAATAATATTCCCCTGAGATCCACGACCCTTAATTGCAACTTCAGCAAAATCCTGATCAAACTGCAACTTACGCAATTTAGAATGAGGTTTTAACGAGACATTTACAATTTCAGCCTCACCATTCGGGTTGGCAGTAAAATATAAAATCTTCGACCCTTTTGATCCTTTAGTTAAATCATATTCCTTATCTCGAGTAACGCCTACAACCGCAAAACGCTTGATGTAAGACGTACCGCTAGTACCATCTTTGTACACCAAATTGTAGATTGTACGTTCGTCGTTTTTCTTAAAAACTTGGGCATGGATAATTCCTTTGCCAACAAAAGTTTTATCTGCAACCTTTGTAATGATGCATTTTCCATCTTCACGGAAAACAATAATTTCATCAATATCGGAGCAATCTGCAACAAACTCATCTTTACGTAAACCCGAACCGATAAAACCATCTTCCCGGTTCATGTACAATTTAACGTTAGCCAATGCTACTTTAGAAGCTTCAACACGATCAAACAAACGGATTTCGGTTTTGCGCTCGCGACCTTTGCTGTACTTATCTTTCAATCGCTGAAACCATGCCGTTGCATATTCTGTTAAATGTCTTAGGTGATTTTTAACCACCTTGATTTCATCTTCCAAGTTTTTCATTTGTTCATCGGCCTTT
>NZ_JACRYL010000019.1:0-2826 GCF_014306625.1 Pedobacter fastidiosus | reverse complement strand
TTCACATCAAAACGTGTGATGCTACTCATTGGCTTATCGATTAGTTTCTTGAAATCCTCAGGCAAGATTTCGCGATAAAGCGAAGGTTTAAAGGGATCAAAAAGCAGATGCAAAACCTCAACAACGGTATCGAAATTACTTGAGTTTTCATATTCAGGATTTTTATACATCCCTTCCTGAATAAATATTTTCAATAGCGAACTGAAGAAAATTTTCTCTTGCAATTCGTGCAAACGAATTTCCAGTTCTTTTTTTAATAGATCTTTAGTGTGTTTGGTATTCTCGATTAAAATATCGTTAACACTTAAAAAATGAGGTTTATCTCCTTGAATTATACAAGTGTTTGGCGAAATAGAAACCTCACAAGCTGTGAAAGCATAAAGTGCATCAATGGTTACATCAGGAGAAATCCCAGGTGCCAAATGCACCACAATTTCTACATTGGCAGCCGTGTTGTCTTCAATTTTTTTGATCTTGATCTTACCTTTATCATTAGCCGATAAAATACTATCAATAATAGAACCTGTTGTGGTGCTAAAAGGAACTTCAGTAATCACCAGCGTTTTTTTATCCTTTTCGGTAATTTTCGCACGTACTCGAATTTTACCACCACGTTGCCCTTCATTATAATTGGTGAAATCGGCCATACCACCAGTAAAGAAATCAGGCAATATATTTGGACGTACACCTTTTAAAGCCTCGATAGAAGCATCCAAAAGTTCGATAAAATTATGAGGCATAACTTTGGTAGCCAAACCTACCGCAATACCTTCTGCACCTTGTGCCAACAACAAGGGGAATTTAACGGGTAAAGTAACTGGTTCGTTATTTCTACCATCGTAACTTAATTGCCAAACTGTGGTATCGGCATTAAAAACAACTTCATTTGCAAATTTCGAGAGTCGGGCTTCAATGTAACGCGGAGCCGCAGCACTATCGCCGGTTACTGGATCGCCCCAGTTTCCCTGCATATCAATAAGCAAATCCTTCTGCCCAATCTGAACCATTGCATCGCCAATAGAAGCATCGCCATGCGGATGGTATTTCATCGTATTGCCGATAACGTTGGCAGCCTTGTTAAAACGTCCATCATCCATTTCCTTTAACGAATGCATAATGCGGCGCTGAACAGGCTTTAAACCATCATGAATATGTGGAACAGCCCGATCCAAAATTACATATGATGCATAATCGAGGAACCAGTTTTCGTATAAACCGTTAATTGGGGTTATGGTGTGCTTATGTTCTTCGTTTGGATTTAGGTTTTGGTCTGATTCTTCACTCATCTATTTACAAAAATTGGCAGCCGTAAATATAATAAAAATGATCTCACAGTGTGAAGAGAGGTTATTCACATTTCTTTAATGAAAATTGAATTATAATAATTTGAAAAGCAGGGCTTGGTAAAACCTATTAAGCGTTTGTTCCCTGCTTTCCACTATATATTTTATT
The DNA here is from genome assembly GCF_014306625.1 of Pedobacter fastidiosus. GTDB lineage: Bacteria > Bacteroidota > Bacteroidia > Sphingobacteriales > Sphingobacteriaceae > Pedobacter > Pedobacter fastidiosus. The sequence continues at coordinate 1,374 of NZ_JACRYL010000019.1, read as the reverse complement.
CTCTAGGTATGCGCCCTGTATCCACCGCTGGCGGGGGAATTAAAGGGGGTGGTTCTTGCTAAACTATTCTCTTTGAGGCAGAACATAAAACCTTAAATATTGGAACAAAAACCTCCCCCTGCCCCCTCCGGAGGGGGATATAGGGCGCAGATAGCGATTGTGTAAAAAGGAAACCAGAATATACAACAATCTAGGTATGCGTCCTGTCTCCACCGCTGGCGAGGGAATTAAAGGGGGTGGTTTTTGCTAAACTATTCTCTTTGAGGCAGAACATAAAACCTTAAATATTTGGAGTAAAACCTCCCCCTGCCCCCTCCAAGGGAGATATTGGATGCATATAGCGAAGCGGAAAAACCTAAAACTTAAGAAGGTTTGTGAAATTCCGATTTTATTTACAACCATCTAGGTAAGCGCCCTGTCTCCACCGCTGGCGGGGGAATTAAAGGGGGTGGTTCTTTTTATTTTCTTCAAAATCTTCAATAAAAAAACAAATCGATTGATTTACATTTTCTATATCTTTCAAAACTTCGTCATCGCTAAAACGGAGAATGGTAAATCCGATGTTTGCTAATTGTCTTTCTCTGACTAAGTCATTTTCTGCAACCGACTCCCAATCGTGAGTTAGGCCATCAACTTCAATAATAAGCATAAGTTCTTTACACATAAAATCGGCAATAAAATTTAAGATTGGTCTTTGCCTTCGAAATTGATAGCCCATCATTTGCCTTCCACTTAATACGAACTTCCATATGCAAGCCTCAGCCTTTGTCATGTCCTTCCGATTGGAATTAGCGAACTTTTTGAGTTCTGTATTATAGTGCCAAAGATTATCTTTAGTTGCTTCGTCCATCTTTAAAATTAGTAAAATTTAGCTTAGGGAAGAATGAAGGCGATATAACCAGAACATGAAAACTTAATCCTTTGAGTAAACAACCTCCCCCTGCCCCCTCTAGAGGGGGATACAAATTGCAGATAGCGACTGTGTAAAAGAAACCAGAGATATTTACAACCATCTAGGTATGCACCCCGTCTCCACCGCTGGCGGGGGAATTAAAGGGGGTGGTTCTTGCTAAACCATTCTCTCTGAGGCAGAACAATAAACCTTAAATATGTGGAACAAAAACCTCCCCCTGCCCCCTCCAGAGGGGGATACAGGGCGCAGATAGCGAAGCGAAAAAACCTAAAACTTAAGAAGGTGTGAGAAAATCCGAGTTATATTAACTATCTAAGTATGCGCCCTGTCTCCACAGCTTGCGGGGGAATTAAAGGGGGTGGTTCTTGTTACAACCATTCTCTTTGAGGCAGAACAATAAACCTTAAATATGTGGAACAAAAACCTCCCCCTGCCCCCTCCAGAGGGGGATACAGGGCGCA
>NZ_JACRYL010000018.1 GCF_014306625.1 Pedobacter fastidiosus | reverse complement strand
TTACGGTATTTACTGGTAGCCGACAAAGTGATGAAATATTTGAGCGCTTTCCGGGAAACCGGAAAGCGCTTTTTGTTATTAAAGAATATGTCTAAATTGCAATCAAATCAAACGTCTTTCAACCTCATGAAAATTAAATTAAAATTGGCAATAATTGGCCTCATGGCATATTGCTCTTCCCAATCTGCAAATGCACAAGAAGGTTCTGTAAAGGTTACTCAACGAGAAAACACGAACAAAACCGTAGATTTCAGTTTCGATAAAACAGATCCAGGAACCTACACCGTAATTATGAAGTTTTCAAATTTGACGAATACTTACGGTCAAAATGAACAACTGTTTACTATAAAAGGATATTCAGGCAGATTGACCAGCTTAACCCCAACCAATAAAGAGCAGGGAATTGGATATTCCTATAATTACAGTTACATAAAAGGTAAGCTAAAACCGAAATACGATCCCAATTTTTTGTATTTGTTGCCTTGTAAAAATGGTTCTAAATTGTTTGTTGCAGAATCTAGCTTTGTTAATGCGACTTATTTCGGAAATACAACGCCAGACGATTGGAAAGTATATACTTTCTTTACAAAAGAGGAAGATACTGTTACTGCAGTTAGAAAGGGAATCGTGATCAACGTAATTGATTTATATGAAACAAATTCATCTGAAGGAGTTGCGTTTTCCAGTAGAACAAACGAAATTACTATAGAGCATGCGGATGGAACGTTGGCTACCTATAGAGGTTTTAAAAAAGGTAGTACATTAGTTAAAATCGGTCAGACTGTTTTTCCTGGCAATACATTAGGGATAAATACAAAAATGTATAATAATACTAGGTACTCTATTTCTTTGATGGTTTCTTATTTAAAATCAGCAGATTTTGAAAGTACTAAAAACAAAACTTTGGCAACTACGAAAAGCTTATACGGTTTTATCACACCACATTTCCAAACTGCAGAGGGTTCTGACGTTATTCTAATTCCACAAAAGGAATATACAGCGCTTTGTAATCCAGAAATAATTAAAAAGGAGTTTTCCAAAAAGGAACTGAAACAAGAAATTAAGTAATTTAATTGTCGTTAACCTACCTCATGAAATAAGAAGATTGTGTCGGATCTGCTATTTTTATAAAAAAATCGAAAGTTTATAGTTTGCGATATTCTCGCGTCAAAGTTTGATATTTGCAATCTTTAAATCCCATCAAACTTTAATGAAGCCTTATTTGCAACTTTTCGATTTCTCCAAAAAAATAGATTATAAAACTGAAATCCTTGCTGGCTTAACGGTGGCAATGACTATGATTCCCGAATCATTATCGTTTGCTATTTTGGGTGGTTTTCCACCATTGGTGGGTTTATACGCTGCTTTTATTATGGGCTTGGTTACTGCCGTTCTTGGTGGTAGGCCCGGTTTAATATCCGGAGGAGCAGGCGCAACGGTAATTGTAATTATCGCTTTAATGAAATCGCATGGTATTGAATATGTATTTGCCGCTGTAGCTTTGGCAGGAATTATTCAAATTATTGTAGGTCTATTCAAACTCGGCAAATTTATTCGTTTGGTGCCGCAACCCGTAATGTTTGGGTTTGTTAATGGCTTGGCTGTAATTATTTTTATCTCGCAGTTGGAGCAATTTAAGACTATAATTAATGGCAAAACAGAATGGATTAGTGGTTCGCCGTTATGGATTATGCTTGGGTTGGTTGCTCTAACCATTGCAATAGTATTGCTGTTGCCAAAAATTACAAAAGCAATTCCAGCTTCGCTTGTAGCCATAATTGTGGTTTTCGGTTTAGTTTTTGGCTTTGGAATCCATACCAAACTCGTTAAAGATATTGCATCAGTTAGTGGTGGCTTTCCGCCTTTTCATATTCCTAAAGTTCCGATAAATTGGGAAATGCTTAAAATAATTTTTCCTTATGGATTAATAATGGCTGGCGTAGGACTTACAGAAGGATTGCTTACGCTAAATTTGGTTGATGAAATTACGGAAACAAAAGGTAATGCTAACCGAGAAAGTATAGCACAGGGAACTGCAAATATTTTAAATGGGTTCTTTTTCGGCATGGGTGGTTGCCCGATGATTGCTCAAACTTTGGTTAATCTTTCGGCAGGAGCAAGGGCAAGATTATCTGGTATTATTGCTGCCCTAACAATTCTTTTGATTATTTTGATTGGTGCACCAGTAATCGAAAGAGTTCCTATGGCCGCTTTGGTAGGCGTTATGATGATGGTTGCCATTGGAACATTTGAGTGGATGAGCTTTAAAGTAATTAATAAAATGCCTCGACAAGATATTTTTGTCGGCATTTTGGTTGCGGTAATTACTGTTTGGCTCCATAATTTAGCCTTGGCAGTGCTTGTTGGAGTAATCATTTCGGCATTGGTTTTTGCATGGGAAAGTGCGAAAAGAATTAGAGCCAAGAAATATATTGATGCAGAAGGCACGAAACATTATGAAATTTTCGGTCCATTATTCTTTGGTTCTGTTGCTGCTTTTAATGAAAAATTTGATCTTTCCACAGATCCTCAAAACGTAATTATCGATTTTAAAGAAAGTCGTGTTTTTGATATGTCTGGAATTGATGCGCTAAATAAACTTACCGAACGTTACCGAGCCTTAAATAAGAAACTCCATCTTCTACATTTAAGCGAAGATTGTAAGCGATTACTTAAAAATGCAGATGATGTAATTGATGTGAATATAATTGAAGACCCATCCTATCGCATTGCGACAGAACGCTAATTAAATGGTATTGTTAATTTCATATTTGCCGAATGTTTTGGTCATGCTGCCTTTTTGCTTTTCAAAGTAATAATCTATCCTTCCTAAATTAATTCCTGCCCAACCAACTTGGTTTATAGTGGTAATTTTTCCATCTAAATTTAAAATATCTTCGGGTTCTGCCATAAAGGTGTGCGTATGACCGCCAATAATTAAATCTATATTTTTTGTTTGTTTGGCCAGTACCTTGTCTGATACTTTATTTTCTCGATAACTGTATCCCAAATGAGAAAGGCAAATAACTAAATCGCATTTTAAATCATGCTTTAAGCGCTCGGCGATTTCGTTTGATTTTTGGATGGGATCTTGATAAATGGTTTCGCCATAGTTCTTTTTTTCTACCAAGCCGGCCAAATCTATACCGATTCCAAAAACACCGATCTTTAAGCCTCCCTTTTTAAATATTTTATAAGGGAGTGTAGATTTGTTCATTATCGTATTCGATAAATCATAGTTGCTAATTAGAATCGGGAAGTTTGCATTTGGTAACTGTTTGTAAAAACCTTCTATGCCGTTATCAAAATCGTGGTTACCAAGAGTTGCAGCATCATAACCCATTTGGCTCATCAGTTTTATTTCTACTTCTCCACCGTATAAATTAAAGTAAGGTGTGCCCTGGAAAATATCGCCAGCATCCAACAACAAAACATTTTCTTCTTCTAATCTAACCTTCTTAATTAAGGTTGATCTTTTGGCTACACCGCCCAATCCTTGCATCTTTCCGCCATCCATCGGGAATGGTTCAATTCTGCTGTGCACATCATTGGTATGGAGAATGGTTAGTTTTTTGATTTCGCCTTTTGCGAAAACGTCAAATGGATTACCAACCATCAACATAGTTGTGGCAATACCTCCAGCTTTTATAAACTTGCGTCGATTAATTCTTAGTGATTCTTCCATCTAATTTTGCAGTTATAATTTTTCCCTCGCTAGTTTGGTTTTTTATGTATTTGATCAGAGCATCTCGAACTTTTAGGCCTAACACTTTTTTTTCTATTGGATGCTGCATTCCAAAAGAATCATCGCCTCCGCCAGCAATATAATCAGACGTTAAAATTGAATATGTTTTGCCTAAATCGAATGGTTTTCCACCAATCATTACTGCAGTTGCAGTTTTATCTTTAATGTTCATGGTAATCCCAGAAACTGGCTGACCACCACTTTGAGCTATAAATTTTAATATCTCCTGAAGATCTGTTCCTTTAAGCCTTAAAACAAGGAGTTCGTTTTCGAAAGGCATTAATTCGAAAACGTTAGAAAGCATTAGGTTTCCTTTTGGTAAGCTGTTTCTTAAACCGCCATTGGTACTTGGCATGGCAAAATCAATATTGGGGTCGATCTTTTTACCTTCACTTAAACAGGCATCGGCAAAGAAATTACCCAAAGTAGATTCGGCACCTTTACCTTTAAATAATACGGTATCGGTTTTACCAATTACGGCATTCATTTCTGCATCCATTTTTTGCTTGTAAGGCAAATAGGTTTTAATTATTGCAGAATCTGCAGAAACATTAGTGTTGATATTGTATTGTTGGCGGTTTGCCTTAACCAAATCGAAATGCGATTTACAAGATATAAGTAAAGCAACAGGAAGAAATAATAAGGCTTGCCAGCCTTGAAGATTTTTTTTAGTCATTGTGAATAATCTGCCATAAATATAAAATATTTGTTGCTGGCCAAGATTACTGTATCCAAATTGATAGGATATTTTATTTCAGCTACTAAATTTTGCACTAAAATGGTATTTGGCTTCTGTATGATTTTACGGTTCAGCGGTTTACTTCCTTTATGTTTTGAATGATGGTGATAAAGCTCATAAATATTCCTATTTAGGTTAAACGTTTTACTAAGTATTACTTCGCTCAACAACAAACCGTCGAATTTATTATGTTCGAACAGAAAAAATACATAAATATGGCTAATTGTTAGAGGGACATATCTCAACTATACCTCTAATTATTTAAAATTTTGATATTATTACCTTGTTTTAATTGTCAAAAATATAACATAAGTAACTTTTTGATATTTTTTTAATAAAAATGACTTTTTATTGTTAAAACGATTTAGTATATATATATATTTGATTTAACCAAATACAAAATTATGAGAATCTATAACTACTACTGTCGAAGTACCATTCTTTTTACTCTGCCACATACTTTGCTGTTTCCAAAAAAATAAATTTTTCTTAAATCATTTTTTTACCATTTAAAGATCCATTAACTATGCGATACTTAGGGGTGTGCCTTGTGCTTTTTGCCGCGCTAACGTTAAACGTTTTATCAAGCTTTGCAATTAGTAATAAGCCTAACACAGGCCGAACATTTAATTATTCTCTCTTTCAGGACACGACAAAAAACAAAAATTTGCCGGAAAAGGATTCGTTGAGAATAGACAGTTTAGCACAAATTAAATCTAAAACTCTTTACAACAGACTTGCTGGTGGAGTTAAAAAAGACACGAAAGATTTATCCATCTTTCCTGCAATTTCTTTGCAACAAAATTTAAAAGGAAATTACGCTGGATTGTATATTCAAGAGCCATCTGGCGAACCTGGATCTATTCAGAATATGTTCATTAGGGGCGCTCCAATGCCGCTTTTATCTAAAAAGGATCTTTATGATGCGCAACCTCTTGTTGTATTAGATGGAATTCCATTGGTGCGTGAGCATCCTTTTGCTTTCGATACGCAACAATTTGACTTTAACAGAATCGGTCCTGCAACCAACTTATTGGCAGGTATCGATTTAAATAACATTGCTTCTATAGAAGTACTGAAAGATCTAGCTTCAACTGCTATTTATGGTCCAAGGGGCGTAAATGGCGTGATTGTTTTAACGTCTAAAACAGCAGCTGGTAAATATCGCTCTATATCTTTCAATTCTTATATAGGAATGGTTCAAAAACCATTTGTAAATACGATTAATGGTAAATACGAAAATGAGTTTAGACAACGCTTTTACGATCTTTATACTACTAATGGTAGATATTCTGATGATGAAGAGTATCCGGTATATTTAAGTGATTCGTTAAATAATGTATATAGTGGTAAATCTGATTGGACAGATTTGTACTATAAAAATGCTTTGATTTATGGTGTTAACTTTTCACTCTCGGGCGGAACGGATAGAGCGAATTTTAGATTTGCTTTAGGAAATACCAAAAGCGAGGGTGTAGCAGATCAAACGGGTATAGATCGTTACAGTGCAACTTTCAATATTAATATGAGGCCGACAAAATGGTTGTTATTCTCAACCATGATTAATGCCAATAGGTTAAATCGCAATAGAAATAAATCTCTTCGCGATCGTTTTGCACAAATAAATTATTTTCCAGATTTAAGTGCACCACTTTCTCCTAATAAAGATTATTACGCTTCATACATAGATGCCTATTCCAAAGGTTTTGATGATAACAAAACAAACAGTATCCAAGGTTACGCAAAGTTAGAGGGAACTTTCGGTAAATTTAAGATTACTTCATCATTCAATGCTGATTATAGTGAGGGCTATAGAGATATTTTCTATGCAAGAACGCTTTTGCAGGGTAATAGCTATGCATCTAATTATTATGGTTTCAGCCAAAGATTAATGATGGATAACAAAGCTACTTATGATTTAAATCTTAATAAAATTCATGATTTTCATTTTGAGTTAGGGCAATCTATGCAATGGGATATTTATAAGTATAACAACGCTTACGCTTATAAAGGTGTAAACGATTACATCAAAATTAACTTATTGCAATCTGATCCTAATGCGCCTAATTACTTAACTCCATTGGCTTTCCCAAGAGAGTTGAGTTACCGTTTTGTTGATAAAACTGAAGATAATTTGTTGTCATTTTATGGAAAGGCAGATTATTCCTTCAGCGATAAATATTTCTTCTCTGCTATATTACGTTTAGATGGTTCTTCGAATGCGCAACCAACAAGTCGTTGGTTTTATTCGCCAACCATTTCTGCTGCATGGAACGTAAAAAATGAATTATTAAAAGATAGTAGATGGATTGATGATTTAGTATTACGTGCGAGTGTGGGCCGAATGGGTCGTCCGTTTAGTTACGATAATTATGCTCAAGGACCACAATACACCGCTTCTGTAGGTTACACTGGTAACTTAACTGTTCCAGGATATAACGCATTTGGTGTATTAACCCGTACTTACCAATTTGGTTGGGTAGGTTATGGCGTGCCTTGGTCGTATTCAGATCAAATTAACATCGGTGCTGATGCATCTATGTTAAAAAATCGCCTGCATGTATCGCTAGATGTATATAGTAAAACTGAAAAAAATCAATTAATTGGTATTCCAGCATTTGCAGAATATGGTTATAAGCAATCTATCGAAAGTGGAATGTCTGTTAATAATATGGGTGTCGATTTAACCATCAGCGGTCAGGTAATTTCTAGAAGTAAGTTTTCTTGGAATTCTGCGCTAAACCTAAACCATAATGTAAACGAATTAAAAGCATTGCCACGAGGTTTAGATCAATTGGTTATTGGGAACAGATTTTTAAAAGTTGGCCAACCGGTAGATCAATATTGGTTATTGGTTAACAACGGAATTTATAATTCAGATGCTGAGGTACCTGTGGTTAATGGCCAAAAATTAAAATATAAAGGAATTGTTTTAAAAGCAGGTGATCCACGTTGGCAAGATCAAAATGGAGATAATACTATAGACGACAATGATAAGGTATTAAAAGGGCATTCTTTACCTACAGTTGCTGGTGGTTTTGATAACAACTTTAAATATGGTAACTGGAGTCTTGGTACAAGCCTTTATTTTAACCTAGGTAGAAAGTTAATTAACCAGGAAATGGCTAACCGTTTCGATTTCGTTAATCGCGAAGGTAATACGGACATCACTTCGGTAAAAGAAATTACTTTTTGGGAAAAACGTGGCGATTATACAAAATACCCACTTTATAACCCGTGGAGTACGGTAATTCCATATCGTGCAGATCAAGACCTTTTCTTGGAAAATGCTTCATTCTTAAAATTAAGACAAGTGTCTTTAGGTTACGAACTGGGCAATTTGCTTAAAAAGAAAAATATTAAAATCAGCAAATTATTTGTGTACGGTTCAGTGAGCAATATTTTCACAATTACACCTTACACTGGCCAGGATCCTGAATTGGTAAGTTATGATGGAATTGATACAGGATATGGTCAGCCAATTCCAAGAACATACACAGTAGGGGTTAAAATGGAGCTATAAGATGGAAACAAGAACTAACAATACATCAAGCAAGATGAAAAATATATTATACATACTTCTGATTTCTTTGGTTGCCTTTTCTAGCTGTAATAAAGCTTTAGAAACCGACTCTACCAGAGTAGTGGGTGAAAAAAATGCTTGGAATACAGTGGAGGATGCTCGATCTGGAATCTTAGGTGTTTACGCTTTAACGCGTGCCGCTTTATCAGATAATGATGGACACTGGATTTATGGTGATGTGAGAACAGGAGAGTTTTTAAGTCCGAAACGCCAAGATTTAAAAGCCGTGATCGGCAACAATTTAAATGCTTCTTACCCTGTAATCGAATCGCTGTCAGATTGGACAAGGTTTTATGCAATCGTAAACGGAGCAAACGTTTTTTTAGAAAATGTTGCTCACGTAAAGGAAACAGATAAGCGTTATACGGCCAATAACATGACTGTTGATATTGCACAGGCGAGATTTTTAAGAGCTTTTGCTTATTTCTACATGGTTAGAATTTGGGGTGATGTTCCTTTTATTACTTCTTCTGATGAAGGAAACTTTACTAATAAACCGCGTGAAAGTCAGGCTAGAATTTTAGCCTGGGCAGAACAAGAAATGTTAAAAGCATCTATAGATCTTCCTTTTATTTACAGTGGAGGCGATGTTCAACAACCAAGTGATTATTATAATGAAAATTCTACCAGATGGGGTGGTGCTTTAGCAACAAAGAATACGGCTTATGCAATCTTGGCTCATTTAGCCGCGTGGAATGGTGATTATACCAACGTTTCTAAATATGCCAAATTTGTAGAAGATAACTATGGAAGAAGTGGTGGAGGTTTCACATCCAGTACAGATTTATCAAATTCTAATGGGTTTTTCTACAATAAAAATACCAGACAAATGTTTGGCTTCAACTCCGATTATGGCCACGTGGATGGTTCATCAACTGGGCACATTGAAGAATTAACTTTAGCTGAGCCCATTACAACTAAATCAGTACCTGATATTTATTTGCCTAAAGATTCAATTTTAAAATACTTCAATGTTGCAAAAGATCAAAGATTTGCTGTTGATAGTTTGGGTCAGGCTAGATACGATGGAAGATATATTACCAACTTAAACGGAAAGTATCCAATCTTTAGTAAAATCAAGGTAATTCAAGGTGGTGGAACCGATCCAAACTTCAGATACTTCACCAGCGCATTAATTTTTACCCGATTAGAAGATATTGTGTTGTTAAGAGCTGAAGCACTTTCAGTTTTGGGTGATCAAAATGGTGCTTTAACTGAATTGCTTAACGTAATGGTTAGAAGATATGACGACGGTTTTTCTATTGATACGAATGATATACTCAAATTGATTTTCGAAGAGCGTCATCGCGAATTATTGGGAGAAGGCTCAAGATGGTACGATTTGATTCGCTACAATAAGATTAAACAAAACGATGCCAAGTTCATGAATCTCATTAATTCTGGTGGAATTTATTGGCCGGTATCAAGAAAGCTAATGTCTCAGAATAGTTTATTAACCCAAAATGCTTACTGGCGCTAATTATAAAAGGATATGAAAAATTCAAAAAAATACATGAGCGCATTAGCAATTTTACTGTTGCTCACTATAATAAACACAGCTTGTAAAAAGAATGGAGGATTTTACGAAGCACCAGAAGAAAATGTAACGTTTACTGGAAATACTTACGAGTATTTGAAAAGCAAGCCGGGTGTTTTCGATTCATTAATCGTAGCTATTGATAGAATGGGTTTAAAAAAGACCTTAACTGATAGTAACGTAACCTTATTTGCAGTAACCAACCCAAGTTTTCAATTGGCTTTGCGAAATCTTAATACACTTAGAAGACAATCAGATAAGGATCCTCTTTTTCTAGCCAATATTGATGCAGTTCAATTGGATACCATGACCTCTTATTACATTATCAGAGGAAAGAAAACTACGGATTCTTTAAAGCTTCAAGACGGTTTAAACTTAAGCAGCGTACATATAGGTTATCCTATGCACGCTAGCATCACTAAAAGTTCTGCATCTGGTCAAGTTGCTGCAGGTCCGGAAGTCATCAATTTTGATAATACCAAAAGAAGCAAGTTTGTTCGCAATTGGGCAACCAGTACAACATCATCAAACAACATCAAAACTAAAAATGGCGTAGTACACGTAATAAGTGCCGATCATGTTTTTGGCTTCAATGAATTTGTAACCCGACTAACTTTTGTACCACCACCACCAAACTTGTATTTAGAAATTGGTGGTATATTTTCATCAAACCGCGAAAATGGTGGAGGTTTAACCAGTGGAGAAAATTCTAGAAAAGTAATTGATGGGGATGATCATACCAAGTTCCTAGCCGATTTGCAAGGAGAGTTGTGGATGAGATTCGAACTTAAAACACCGGCAGTTTCATCGGTTTACACACTAACATCGGCAAATGATGCGAACGAAAGAGATCCAAAAGCTTGGACTTACGAAGGTTCGATGGATGGTACAAATTGGGTAGAGCTTGATAGAAGATCTAACTTCTTCTTTGAAGAAAGATATCAGCAAAAAGTATTTAGATGTACCAACACTGTAGCTTATAAATTTTATCGCATTGATATTACCGAATTAAGAAATAGTGGAACTTTCCAATTGGCAGAGTTTACAATAAACAAAACGAAATAAGTGATGCGATATAGAAACATTAAAATAAATACTCGGATGAAACCTATCATAAATAAATATTTCGTTGTCGCATTACTTGCCATTATAACTTTTAGTGGCTGTAAAAAGATTTTCGATTTGCCCGATGAGAAAGATTATTTAAGCAATAATGTGAATTTTAGCAATAAAATTCTTGAGCCGATAATTGGCAGAACCAATCTGATAGGTGGCTTTAATAGCGATAATTCAACCAATCCAATCACATTTGAAATTGTAAATGCGAGGTTTGGAGATGGAAAACCCGTAACCGATCTTTTTGCTACAGCACCAACCTATGTTTGGACTGCACCCTACACAGGATTGGAAAAAAGTCTTGCTGAAATTGAAGCCAAAAGAAAAATTGAAACGCATCAGATATTCGAAATGCGTTCTTCTGGAGAATTCATTTTGTGGCCATCTGCAACTAATCAAATATTAAAACCACGCCCAACAGATAGTACTAACTTATCTCAAGATACTCGCTTTTTTGATGTTAAGGTTAAAAATACTGGTGGAGAAAGATTGATTAAGGATTTTCAGATTAGACCTTATAGAGAGCGCCCTTATGAACCATCTAATGACTTTAACGCATTTACAGGTTTGCCTGCTCCTGATCCGAAGTTTCCTTTTGATAAAAAACTTAGAGATTATATCCGCCCTTATTTAAATAACGTAATCGGAGCTACTTCTAACTTAAACTTAGTAAGTAACAATGATAAAAAGGATGCGATTGTTTACATCCGTCCATTAGCCTCTGGAGGCAATGGCCATACGTTACGTATTGTGGTGTTGGGCAAAGATTCGTTACCAATTGATCCTAAGAAGTTTAACGAAACCGTTTGGGCCAAAATGATCCACGGTTTCAATATGCAAATGACAGATAAATATGTTCAATACGATGTGGCCTATCCAATTCCATTGGTCGAAATTCCAACATCGTATGCAACTGGAGGTTCAAGAGCGAAAGTAGAGTTAAGTTATTCTCGATTAGGTTTTGGTGGTGGCCGTACGGTAGCCAATTTCGGGATCGACTTTGCAATTTACAAAGCAGGAGACTGGGAAATAGTATTTTATTTCAAAACAGAGAACCCAAAATTTGCTAACGAATAGTTGATCAATAAAGCTAATATTATGAAAAGAAATATACTTTTATATACATTACTTATTGTATGTATAATATGTGGTACCAATGCCTATTCGCAAGAAAAAAATATTATTGTGAATGGTAGGGTTATCGATAAAGAAACTAAACAGGGGGTTCCGGGTGTTTCTGTTGTTTTGCAAGCTACAAATAAAGGCCTAACTCAAACTAACGGCGACGGTAAATTTTCGGCTAATGTGCCAACCGGAGGAACACTATTATTCAAGTTTTTAGGTTACAATACTGCGTCTGTAAAAATTACCGATCAAACAAATATTACCGTTACAATAAGTGAAGATCGTAAAGATTTGAGTGAGGTTATTATTGTTGCTTATCAAAACAGACCTAAGGAAACCACAGCAGGATCAGTAACTGTATTAACCGGTAAAGATGTATCAGATATACCAGTATCCAATATCGAAACACTTTTACAAGGTAAAGTACCGGGATTAAATATTCAGAACAATACAGGAGCACCAGGTTTCAGGGGTTCAGTTCAAGTTCGTGGTCTTTCTAGCTTAAGCATTTCTGGTAGTGGTAACGATTCGTTTTTGCAACCAACTTCCCCACTATATATTATTGATGGTGTGCCTTTGGATGCAGATAAAGCAGCCGAGTTTGGTTTTCAAACTCAAGGACCAGGTGTTAGCCCACTTTCATTGATCCCTCAAGAAGATATTGAAAATATTCAGATTTTGAAAGATGCACAGGCAACCTCCATGTATGGATCAAGAGGTGCTTATGGAGTAATCATTATTACTACAAAAAGAGGTAACTCAAAAATTCCTCGTATTAAATACGTATCCAATTTCTTTGTTAATGCACCTCCAAAATTACGCGAAACATTAGGCGGTAATTCAGAAAGAGCATTAAAAATTCAGCAAATTATATTAAACGCTCAAAATCTTAACCAAATCAGACAGATTAGTAATACACCTTTTTTGGCAGATAGTTTAAACGCTTACTGGAATAACTCTACCGATTGGCAAGATGTGTTTTATCAAACTACCTATAACCAAAGTCATAACTTGGCTTTAGATGGTGGTGATCAAAAATTCAATTACAAAGCCAATATGGGTTATTATGCCGAAAAGGGTGTAATTAAAAATACAGGTTACAATCGTTATAACTTAAACATGAACATGGAGTTTAAACCGAACGATAAATTTAGATTTTTTGGTTTTGTTAACGGTTCAGTTGGTAAGCAAAATAAAGGTAATGGGGCAGGTTTACTTCAATCTGGTGTAGCCACCAATGGACAGGCATCTACACTTTTGCCTCCACCATCTTTTTATCAAGCATCTGGCGGTGTGTTATCTGCATTACAAACTTTGAACGATAACAACTCCAGAAATTTGCGTACAAATATTGATGCTCGTTACGAATTTATTCCAGGTTTAGCGGCTTCATCTACCTTAAGTTACGATTATACTTCAGATACTGAAACTACATTTACGCCAGCAGCAGCCAATGGTCAGTTTGCAAAACTTTATGATTATTCAGGTAGAAATTTCCAATTGTATAATAGAAACTCAATCACTTATGCTAAAACATTAGGTGAGAAACACAATTTCTTTGTAAATACATTTAATGAGATTTATAAACAAGGCGCACAAGCAACAGCAACGCAACAAGAAAGAATCCCGAACGATCAGCTTCAAGGGCCGGTTGGTTATGATGGTTTTTATTCAAGAGGTGGTGGTGTTTTAAGTAACTATAGAAATGCAACTATTGCATCATTCGCAGGATCATTATCCTATGATTTTGATAAAAAATATGTTGCTGAGTTTTCTTACCGTTTGGATGGTACCTCATCAAGTGGTTTGGAAAATCCATATTCAAAAAACTCATCAGTCGGTTTAAGATGGAATTTCAATAAAGAAAACTGGTTGGTTGATAAAAAATGGTTAGACTATGGTAGTATCAGGTTAACCTGGGGTCAAAATATCGCACCAACGGGTAATCTTCAAAGTATTTATGGTATTTATAACTTAAATGGTAATTTTAACAATACGCAAACCATTGGGATCAACTATGATTTGGTTCCTAATCCATCTTTAAAACCAACAACTACAAGTCAGTATAACCTTGGTTTCGATTTAGGATTTTTTAACAGATTCTCGATTGTGTTTGATACTTACTTTAAAAAGGTTGATAACTTATTGTTCGATCGTTTTTTATCTAATACAACAGGTTTCTCTCGCCTAGCGAGTAACGATTTGGGTATTGCAAATTATGGTACAGAGCTTAGCTTAAATATTAAGGCAATTTCATCAAAAGATTTCGATTTATCTTTCTCTGTTAATGGAGCTTATAACCGAGATGTTTTATTAAAACTTCCTGAAGAATATAACGGACAATACATTCGTTTTGATGGTTCGGCATATTTGCAGCACATTGTTTACCGTGTAGGCAGAAATACTTTATCAAATTATCTACGCATAAACCAAGGTGTGTACGCAACTGATGGCGATGTACCAACTGATCCGGTCACCGGAAAAAGATACCAAACAAATGGTACTTTCTTTAATGCAGGCGATCCAAGGTTGAAAGATGTGAATGGTGATTATATTTTAGATGGTAGAGATTACGAAGTAACAGGAAACTCGCAGCCGTTGTTTACTGGTGGTTTATCATTTACAATGAGATATAAAAACTGGGGCTTAAATGTTTACGCAAGTTATACCGCAGATAGAACTATTTTAAATAATGCATTGGCAGATCGTATTGCTATTATGAGAGATCCATATGCATTAAACGCCGTTGTGCCTTTAAATGATTTGAATATCTGGATGAAACCAGGCGACGATGCAAAATACCCATACCCTTATGATTATAGCCGTTATGGAGCTGTTCAGCCATTAAGAGCCGATCAAACTTTGTGGCAGGAAAGTGGTTCTTACTTGAAAATTAACAACTTAACCCTTTCTTATATGTTCGATAAGAAGTTAATTCGCCGATTTGGACTAGCCAATTTAAGAGTATTTGGTTCAACCAATAACTTAATTACATTCTCTAAATACAGCGGTCCGAATCCAGAAAACGTAACCACTTTAGGTCGCGATATTTCTAACGGATACCCTGTACCACGTACTTATAATATTGGTTTAAACTTAGAACTTAATACAGGCAACTAAAAAATATTATTATGAAAAAAGTTATCATTTATACTTTAGTTATTGCAGCATCATTTTGCTTGCCTGCATGTAAAAAGTTTTTAAACGTACAGCCTTTAGATAAATTAACGGGAAATAATTTTTTCCAATCGAAAGAAGATGTTGTTGCCAATATTTATGATTTATCGAGAATTGCTTTCGGTAAAATGAACGAAACACATTATGTTGGTGCTGTTGGAGAATATAGATCTGGCGAGGTTTTACATGAAAGTCAGGCAGATTTAGCGCCAGCACGTGAGTTTGTAGAATACCTTGGCAGAAACGATATATTAGGTTTGATTAGAGGTGGGCAGCCTTGGGACTTTTACAATTTTGGTAGAATAACAGATTGGAATGGCTATTATCAAGTAATACAAGGTGCTAATATCTTAATTTCAAAATTAGATGAAGGTATTCCCGGAATATCTGATTCAGAGAAAGGACAGTTCAAAGCCGAAGCAGCCTTTATTCGCTCACTTTGCTATTTCACAATGGTAAGGTTATATGGAGATGTTGTTTATTATACTGATGCATTTCATTCGACTGCATTACCTCGCGAAAACTTTGTTTCGGTATTAAATAAATGTATCGCTGATTTAAATACCTACAAAAGCCAAATTCCATTTACTTATGCAGACCCTGCATTGAAAGGTGTGAGAGCTAATAGAGGTAGTATTATTGCCTTAATGATGGAAATGAACATGTGGAATGCAGGTTTCGATGGAGCCAATGCAAATAAATACAATCAGGCCACAGCAGATTTGGGTAAAGAATTAGTGGGTAGTAATGCTTATAGATTATTACCACTTACCGAATGGGCATCAGTTATTAAAGGCCGCTCGGATGAAAGCTTATTTGAGTTTTACCAAAGTATTAACTATGGTGATGCAGTTTTGAACGTTGCGCCAATTGCAGATATGTTTTTGCATTATCCATACAAAAGACCAGAATATACACACCGTGTAAGCTTTGCCTATTATAGAGGTGAATACATGCAGAAGATTTTTCAAGATGCGAGTGATAAGAGAATAGCAACTTGGTTTAACGAAGATATTTTTACAGATAACGGAAAGTTTATGATGTTGAAATTTGCAAAAAACTCTTTCATTACTGGTGAGGAAGATGCTAACCCAGATAATACCTTCATGATTTTTAGATATGGAGGCGAATTATTGTTGTATGCCGAAGCACTTGCAAACTTAGGTCAAGATGCTGAAGCAATAACAATGGTTAACAAAG
Organism: Pedobacter fastidiosus; assembly: GCF_014306625.1. Lineage (GTDB taxonomy): Bacteria > Bacteroidota > Bacteroidia > Sphingobacteriales > Sphingobacteriaceae > Pedobacter > Pedobacter fastidiosus. Next base: position 82,706 of record NZ_JACRYL010000018.1, on the reverse strand, counting down.
TAAGAGATCGTGCACAGGCATCAAAATATAGTGGTGGCGGTGGTAACGAATTAAAAGATTTTATCTTCTTCGAAAGATCTAGAGAACTTATTGGTGAAGGGCATCATTATTTCGATTTGGTAAGAACTAAACGCATTCTGAGTAGCCAGTGGAGTTATAATGTGCTTACAGCAGATAAATTTAGTCGTGGTGCTTGGACCTGGCCAATTAGCTCTAATGCGTTAAACAACAACCCGTACATGAAATTGAATGATTATTGGGTTAATGGTGGTAATTAAAATATTATAATAAAAGATATATGAAAAAGCTAATTTTTGCTTGTGCTGCTTTACTGCTAATATTAAATGCTTGCAAACGAGATGAATATTACCGTGATGGTGGTTTGGCAGATCCTAATTTTCAAGGTAACATGCTTCAGTATTTACAATCTAAAAAAGTTCCTTTTGATACTGTAGCCAAAATTGTAAAACTAGCAGGCATGGAAAGTGAATTTACAAAAGATGATTTTACATTTTTTGCATTTGATGACGATGTAATTAAAAGAACAATAGGAACCCTTAAAACTGGAGGTTTAAATAATTTTCTATTTTATTCTGGTAAGGATACTGTTAAAACGCTAGATCAGATTAGCCCCGTAATTTGGAAAAAATATTTACAACGCTATATGTTTAAAGGTGTAAACAAACTTAAGGATTACCAACAAATTGATTTTGATGTTAAAAGCGTTTATCCTGGTGGTTTATACTATTCATTAGGTGGTAATATTTCTAATATTGGTGTAACCTATGCTACGGCAAATAATATTAAATATATAGGTTATCGCCAGTTGGTTTTAACTTACATACCTGATGCTTCAAAACCAAATGATAATTGGTTAAGTAATCCGGTAGCATCGTCTGATATTAAACCTACAAATGGTGTGGTACATACTTTAGCCTATAATGGTGGGTACTTTGGATTTGCGACATTCGATTTTTTTAGTGATGTGTATTACACTGGTTTAACCCCTTCTAATCCGTCAAATTAAAACCTAATTAGGTTTACCTTAAGAAATTAAAAAAATGAAAAAAATTAAATACATACTCGCAATAATTGCCTTACTAGCTTTTAGCTTTCAAGGATGTAAAAAGGCAGAAGAAGCACTTCCAGATCCTTATGCAGATGCAAAATCACCACTTGGTGTGGCCATTGCCCAAACTGATGTTCCAGTACCTGCAATTGGTATTGTTGGTACAACAGTAACGATAAAGGCGACTGGTTTCGATAAGTATAAAGATCAATTGAGCTTTATGTTTAACGGCGAAAAGGCCGAAGTTGTTAGTGTTACCGCAACCGCAATTACGGTGAAAGTACCAGCTTCTGGTAGTACAGGTGTAACCTCAATTTCCATAGGTGATCAGTTATTTATAGGCCCACTTTTTACCGTAACCGGTCTTATACAAGTCGATCCAACTTTCAAAGCTACAGCAGGAACCAATGGTTACGTAAGTCAGGTTTATGAAATGGTTGACGGTAGAGATTTAATTCTAGGTAATTTTACAAATTATGACAACAAAGGTGGCGTTGTTCCTATTAACAGAATAGCCAGAACATCAGCTGATGGAGAGTACGACCGTACCTTCCGTACTGGAAAAGGTTCGAATGGGGGCTTATCAAGGGTGTTAGAAATTGGTGGTCGTTTTATTATTGTTGGTGGTTTTAGCGGCTTTAATCAACGCACAGAAAACATAAGTAACATTACTAGTTTATTTACAAGCGGTGCCATTGATACAATCAAAATTCAAACTAAAAAGAAACCTACATTAACCGATACCGTTACTCAAAAATGGTTTCCTAAATTTAACGGTGGAACCAATGGTTATATTAATCGTGTATATGCGCATCAAGGAAAAATTTTAGCAACAGGCGATTTTAGGTACTATGTTAAGAGAACATACGATAAATTTAATTACGATTTCTCAAGAGATACCGTTATATTAGATAGTACTGAAATTCGTCAGGTTGTGCGCTTTAATTTAGACGGTAGTTTGGATAAAACCTTCCGTTTTAATACCGCAACCAACAAGGGAAAAGAGGGTGCCAATGGACCAATTGATAGTTATATGCACACAGATGCAGATAAGTTAGAAAAATTGGTGGTGTTTGGTGCTTTCAATACTTTTGATGGTCAACCCGCTAGTCGAATCGTTAGATTAAATTCGGATGGAAGCATCGATCCAACGTTTACCCCAGGTACTGGAGCAGATAATACCATAGGCTCATGTACGTATAATGCAACAACAAAAAAATATGTAATCACAGGTAACTTCACCCAGTACAATGGTAAAGTAGCAATTGGTATTGCGGTTTTAAATGATAATGGAACACTAGATGAATCATTTGTTTCTAAATCATTTGAAGGTGGGCAAGCTAGTTTTGCAAAACAACTTACTAATGGATTAATTGTAGTCAGCGGTTATTTTAAGAAATACAATAACATAACCAGAAATGGTTTTATGGTATTAACTCCAACAGGAAGCTTGGCTTCAGGTTATAATTCAACTGGTCCATTTAATGGTAGCCTATCTGATGTAATTGAAACCAAATCGGCTGATGGAAAAAAAGCACTATTGTTGATTGGTGGTTTTGATCGCTTTGATAATCAACCATTATACAACATTATTAGAGTTACCATCGAATAATAGATTAAGCTAACCAAAATATAAATTAAGATGAGCATGATGAAAAAATATAAATTATTGATTGGCTTAATCGCAACAATAATCACCACGGCCATATTTTCTTGCAATAAAGATTTCGATAGAACAATTGGAGATAAGAATGCAAGTGATACCACAACTGTAAAGTTTGGAAACCGAAAGGTTTTGTACCTAATTGTTGATGGAGCGAGAGGCCAATCGGTTTTGGATGCAAACACGCCAAATATAGATGCGATTTTGCCAAACTCTATATACAGTTGGGTGGGATTAAGTGATCCTGCATCTACAGCAAATGCAACCAATTGGGCAAATATGCTAACTGGTGTAAAGAAAGAGAAGCATAAAATTATAGATGATGCCTTAACAAATAATAACTTACAGAATTATCCAATTATATTTAAAAGGATAAAAGAAACAAGCGCAAAATCAAAAATTGTTACCTACACCTCATCAACGGTATTTAAATCTTTAACAACAGGAGCAGACATTAGTAATCTACTAGCTGATGATGATGCTGTTAAAGCTGCCGTTGTAACCAATCTTACAAGCGATACAGCATCTGTTGTAGTTGGTCATTTTACTGGCGTTAATGCAGCAGGTGCAGCATCTGGATATGATATTTCTTTTCCTGCCTACAAAACCGCTATCGAAAAATTTGATACTTCAGTTGGTGATATCTTGGCAGCATTAAAAAAGCGTCCTACCTATAATAATGAGCAATGGTTAGTTGTTATTGCATCAAGTGCTGGTGGTCAGTTTACTTTACCTGCTAATGCAGATGATCAAACTATTTTCAGTCAGCCTAAAGCAAATTCATTTGTAATTTATTATGCTCCAACCTATAGAAAACGAATCATCACTAAACCTTTTACTGGAAATAGATATTTAGGTAAAACCATTCGCTTCAAAGGGCAGGATGTAAGAGCACAGGTTGATGCAGTAGACGCAAACGTTTATAATATCGAAGATACCACAAAAATGACCATCGAACTTAAAGTTAAAAAGAACGAAGACAAATTTTTCTGGCCAAGTGTATTGGGTAAACGTAACGAATGGTCGGGTGGCCATCCGAGCGTGGGTTGGGTAATCTATTTAGAAGATGCGTATTGGTACTTTGAATGGAGAGGCACTAAAGATGGTGATTATCATCAATGTAGAGGCGCAAATATTGATAAGGGAAAATGGGCAACATTATCTGTAAAATTAGAAGTACGTAACGGACAAAGATTTATTCGTACCTACACTAATGGATCATATAATAACGAGGTAGAAATTACAGGTTCTGGTTCTTTAGCGAATTCAAATCCTTTAAAATTAGGTTTCTTAAATGGAAATGGACATGGTGAACCAGATGTTTATGTAAGTGATATTCGTTATTTCAAATTTGCTGTTCCTGATGGAGTAATTGCAAACTACGCATGTCAAACCTCAATTGATCAAAGTCACCCTTACTTTAATTTCTTGGTAGGTTACTGGCCAGCTACTGATGGAAATGGCAATATTATGGCAGATTTGAGCTCGCAAGGACATGATTTTAAATTTCAAGGCGCTTATTCTTGGGAAAGTTTTAACGATTTAATTTGCCCGCCAGCACCAGAAACACTAGCTGTATTTGTTCCTCAAACATCTGATATACCAGCACAGATTATAAACTGGTTAAAGATTGCCAATAAACAAACCTGGGGATTGGATGGCCGAGTTTGGTTAGATCAATAATAGAATAACTGATAATTTAAAATATCATAAAATGAAAAAAATTATATACATCGCATTACTAAGTTTAACCATCATAGGTGTTTATTCTTGTCGTAAATCGCAGATAGACGATTTAGCTTTGCCAGATGCAGCTAGTAGAAGCATTACTGGTGAAGGTATTGTTGCTGGGAATGTTTCCATTGATAACGAATATGTTAAAGTTCCATTTAAAATTTCGTTAACTGGAGTTGCTGAAGAAGCTTTTCAGGTGGGTTTAACTTTAAATAACGACACAGTTACCCAATTAATTAACAATGGAACATTAACAAATGCAATCCTGATGCCATCGGCTGCAGTAGAATATCCAAACGTAATTAATGTTGCTTATGGAACCGATAACAGTGAAGGAATTGCTATTGTTCGTAGATCTGTATTGGAGCGTAACTATGGTAAAAAAATTGTTTTTGCATTAAAGCTCTCGGCCCCGGGTAAAGGGAATAAAATCGCTCCAGGAAAATCGACCATCTTGGTGATTATTAACACATCCGATTTGTTAAAACCTACTGACTTGCACTATTTAACATTAAATGGTGGCGGTACTTATAATGTTGTATATCAAGGAAACTACATTGTAGGGCCGGCTGGAGTAACCATTCCGTTAGTGGTTAGTTTAGATAATCAACCCTCATCAGCTTTCACAATAAAAATTAGAGATAATGTAGATACCATTGCCACTTTGGTTGGTAAGGGAACTTTGCCTGCAGATGCAATCCATTTAGCAGCTAAGGATTACACGCTTGATACTGTAGTTCGATTTGCTACAGGTGCATCAAGCGCTATTGTTAGGCTTCAAATTCCGTGGCCAGTTTTCGATGCAAATATCATCGCAAATAAGAAATTTGCATTCTCTTTAAATATTCAACAATCAACAAACCATGTAATTCACCCAACAAAAAGTAAGTTAATCGTCGTGGTAGATCCTAACGTAAACTTGGATAATAACTCATATATCACAGGAAATGGCACTGGCTTAAGAGCTAAATACTATACCAATACACAATTAGATCCCGATGATGGACGTGCACCATTTGCGACCAGAATTGATGAGCAAATTAATTTTAGTGGAGATGGTTGGCCAGACGGTGTTAAAAACACTGCGGGCGTTCAATTAAGTAGAGATAATTATGCTTCTAGGTGGACTGGTGAGTTTTTAGCACCGGTTCGTGGAACTTATACTTTTTACCAAACCCGTTGGGATGATGGTGCTCGATTATATGTAAATGGAGTAGAATTAGTTAATGATTATAATACCACTTGGGATAAGGATTACAGAAAGGGAACTATAGTTTTAGAACGTGGCAAACGCTATAAAATAGAGGCACATCACCGAGAAAATGTTGGTGGCCAGCAAGCTTATCTAGAAATTGAAGTGCCAAATATTTTGTCAAAAAGAGTAATACCAAAATCTCAATTATTCCCAGCACCTTAAATATTAATTAGATATGAAAAATAACGTAAAAAGATTATTCGGTATCCTATCACTATTAATACTTATTGTAATTACAACAGTAAAGTGTAAGAAGGATACAGTAGAAGAGGTTCAAGTTATTGATGAACCTAAGCCAACGGCGGGTTTTGATTATACGGTAACGAGTCCGACAAAGTTTTTGGAATACCAGTTTACAGGATCATCTACAAACTATACGAGTTTATTGTGGCAGTTTGGTGATGACAGTACATCAGTAGCCGTTAGCCCAAAACACGTATATCGTTTTCCTGGCAAGTATAAAGTTACCCTAACCACTAGAAACAGCCAGGGTTACTCTGCCGCTAAAGAGGTGTTGTTAAATATTGTAGATCCTAATTTCGATCCAACAAAAATTGGAGAAAACTTTATTCAAACTATTGGTGGCAAATACTCTGTTAACTTAGAGGCAGGTGCAGGTCCAGATTCTAATGAAGGTTCTAAAAAAATGGTAGATGGTGACACTAAAACCAAATTTTTACAGGCTGGTTTCGATGGTACACAAAAATGTACCTTCGAGCTTAATACGCCACAAGTTGTTGGTGCATATACTTTAACATCAGGAAATGATGGCGAAGATAGAGATCCAAGATATTGGATTTTACAGGGCTCATTAGATGGAATTCAGTACACAGATTTACACACGGTAACAGTTTGCCCTTGGCCAAATTCTGGTGAGAGAAATGTAACCAAAAAATACTATTTCGATAACTTTATTGCTTATAAATTCTATAGGATTTATTTTAAAGCCAATAGGGGTAGTCGATTGTTCCAATTATCAGAATGGACAATTAATAAAAAACAACCTTAATTAACGTTTGGTTTAACATCCAATTTGAGATACATGGAGCATTAGCTCCATGTATTTTTTTTGATTATTAAATAGCTCAAATTTGTTTTTCCATATCAATAATGAGATGACAAATCTTCCATGCCATTCAAAACAAATAATCAAGGTTTTAAGAATTTAAAGCTTATAATAAATAAATAATTTATACTTTAGTAAAACGTTTAACTAGCTCAATTGCTGTTAAAAACCAAATATCAATCTTCACAGAACACACATTATGAACAAAACCAAAACCATTAAACTTTTAGGCATGTTAGGATGCTTACTGTTAGGAAGTATGGTACATGCTCAAGACCGAAAGGCCCCAGCTTATCCCCTAATTACACACAACCCAAATTTTAGCATCTGGTCTACAACCGATAATTTAACCGAAAGCTCAACCCAACATTGGACAGGTGCCGATCATTCGCTTTTAGGAATGATTAATGTTGATGGTAACATTTACCGCTTTTTAGGTAAAGAAACCGTTAGCTATAAAACAGTTCTTGCAACTTCTGATGAAAAGGAATATCAAGTTAAATATTCAATGACAGAACCTCAGGGCGATTGGAAAGCCTTAAATTATAATGCGGATGGCTGGAAAACTGGTTCAGCACCAATAGGTGATGATCCAAAAAACGTTAAAACTTTATGGAAATCGCATGATATTTGGGTAAGAAGATCGTTCAATATTGCAAATCCTACCTCAATTAGCGAATTGTTCTTAAAGATTAATCATGATGATAATATTGAAGTATTTTTAAACGGAAAGAAAGTTTATACCAAAGAAGGTTGGACAAGTAGTTTCCAATATATTGCATTAAGTAACAGTGATAAAAATGCACTAAAGGCTGGCAATAATGTCATTGTAATTCATTTATTGAATACAGCTGGTGGTCGTTTTCTTGATTTTGGCTTAGCAAATAAAGTAAAAGACAACGCACAGAAAGTGCAGTTGGCAAAACAGAAAAGTGTAGATCTAAATGCTACTCAAACCATCTATAACTTTACATGCGGTAAGGTAGATTTAAAATTAACTTTCACTTCGCCATTATTGCTTAAAGATTTGGGAATATTAGCAAGGCCAGTTTCTTATGTCTCTTATCAGGTAAATGCGAATGATGGTAAAACACATCAAGTAAAAGTTTTCTTAAGCGCATCATCAAGCATAGCGGTTTTTAGACCAACACAAGCGGTTACGGCTACAAAATATGCAACAGCTCAATTATCAGTTCTAAAAACGGGTACCGTAGAACAGCCAATCCTGCAAAAAGCAAGTGATGATATGCGAATTGATTGGGGTTATTTTTATGTTGCAGCGCCAAAAGCAAGTAACAGTATTCAGTTTGTAACTACAGAAAAAGATGCTGCGGATGCCTTTAGAAATGGAAATTCTGCCTCAACAGCTAAGCAAGGCAAAATGCTGGCGCTTAATACAGTTGTTCCTTTCGGTTCAGTTGGGAAATCTCCTGTAGAAAAATTTGTTGAGTTGGGCTATGATGAAATTTACTCAGTTCAATACTTTAAACAAAATTTAAGGCCATGGTGGAATACTTCAGGTAAAGAAACTATGGAAGGGCAGTTAACCGATGCTGCCACAGATTATAAATCAGTAATTGCAAAATGCGAAGAATTTAACAGATCATTATATTCTGATGCCTTAAAATCTGGCGGTAAAGAATATGCAGATCTTTGTGTTTTGGCTTATCGCCAAAGTATTGCAGCACATACCTTAGTTAAAAGCCCACAAGGTGAAATTTTATGGTTATCAAAAGAAAACAATAGTGGAGGTTTTATCAATACCGTTGATGTTACTTATCCATCAGCACCACTATACTTAATTTACAATCCTCAATTGCTTCAGGGCATGTTAAACGGAATTTTCTATTTCAGTGAAAGTGGTAAATATCCTCACCCTTGGGCAGCACACGATTTAGGAACTTATCCTTTAGCCAACGGACAAACCTACGGCGAACCAATGCCGGTTGAAGAATCTGGAAACATGATTATTTTAACTGCAGCAATTGTTAAAGCTCAAGGTAATGGCGCTTACGCAAAAGAACACTGGAAAACATTAACCACTTGGGTAGATTATTTAACCAAAGAAGGCTTAGATCCAAAAACTCAATTGTGTACAGATGATTTTGCTGGTCACTTGGCCCGTAATGCAAACTTATCGGTAAAGGCAATTGTAGGGATTGCCTGCTATGCGCAAATGGCCGAAACTTTGGGTTATACTGATGTTGCTAAACAATATAGAGCAATTGCAGAAAGCATGGTTCCAAAATGGATCGATATGGCTGAAGCTGGCGATCATTATGCCTTAACTTTTGATGATAAAAATACCTGGAGCCAAAAATATAACTTGGTTTGGGATAAAGTTTTAGGTTTAAATTTATTTCCTCAGAAAATTTATGATACAGAAACCAAATATTATTTAACCAAGCAAAACAAATTTGGATTGCCATTAGATAGCAGAAAGGCATATACCAAAAACGACTGGATTTTATGGACAGCTACTTTTGCTCCAACTCAAAAAGATTTTGAAGCCATTATCCATCCTGTTTATAAACATGCAATTGAAACAGATTCTAGAGTGCCTTTGAATGATTTTTATGATTCAAATACGGGGATTCGTGATAACTTTAAGGCAAGAAGTGTTGTGGGTGGCTTTTACATGAAAATGTTGAGAGACAAACTATCAAAATAATTATTTACCCCAATAAATAACGATTTAGGCTCTGCATTTATGTGGAGCCTTTGTTGTTTATAACACTCTACAACTCAAGTTAAAACTCAAATTCGAGTTGGTTACTTTCTGCATTTTCGATAGCCAAATGATCATAAAAACGAGAAAGCGTTATTCCAAGTAAGCGCACTTTTGTGAAACCGATGTCTGCCTCTTCTAAAAGTTTTATGGCTTCTGTATAAATTTCATCAGCCTTATAAATGGGGAAAGCAAAAGATCTGCTTCTTGTAATCTGCTTAAAGTCTTCAAACTTAATTTTTAAGGTTACTGTTTTGCCTTTCAGGTTGTGTTTTTCGAGTCGTTTAGCTACAGTTTCGCTAATCTGCTGTAATAGGCTGTGCATCACCGAATCATCGTTCGTATCTTCAGAAAGAGTGTCTTCTGCACCAACAGATTTGGTTTCTCTATTTGACTGAACAGGTCTTTCGTCGATTCCACGAACAACTTTGTAATAGAACTTACCCGATTTTCCAAATTGAGCAATCAATTGTGATTCATTCAATTTCTTTAAATCGGCACCCGTAATAATCTGCATCGATTTCATCCTTGCAGCGGTAACCTTGCCAATTCCAAAGAATTTTTCAACAGGAAGTTTTTCCATAAAGGCCTTTATTTTTGATGGACCGATAAAAGTCAAACCATCAGGCTTATTCATATCTGAAGCTATTTTGGCTACGAATTTGTTTATCGATACACCTGCCGAAGCGGTTAAATTAAGTTCATTTTTAATGGCATCTTTAATCGATTTTGCAATGTCAATCGCTGATCCTATTCCGAGCTTATCCTCCGTAACGTCTAAATAAGCTTCGTCTAAAGATAAGGGTTCGATTAGATCGGTGTAACGATGAAAAATTTCTCTAATTGCTTTTGAAACTGCAGTGTAAGCATCAAATCGAGGATAAACAAAAATCGCAGTAGGGCAGAGTTGATAAGCTTTACTGCAAGACATTGCCGATTTAATTCCATATTGCCGAGCTTCATAACTGGCTGTGGCCACAACCCCTCTACTATCGGGCTTGCCCCCAACAACTATAGGCTTTCCACGGTATTCAGGAAAATCACGTTGCTCTACCGATGCATAAAATGCATCCATATCAATATGAATTATTTTTCTTAATAAAGGTGAATTTTCTTCAGACATTAAATTTTCAACACTTATTAAATGGTTTAAAGATTAAAATGAATCCATTCAAAACTAAAATCAATTTTATCTGTCTATCTGTGGTTAATCGGATTTTAAATTTCGGGATTTTTATCATGATTATTGAATTAGATTTATTTCTTTACAATATATGGAAAGAGCAATACGCTATTATAAAAACGCAAAAGGAGAATGGTATGCCGATATACCGGAATGGGCTGGTGATTTAGAGAATTTGCAAATGGTAGAAGGTGCAGATACTCTACTAGAGTAGGTTGCTAAATCTGAAGATGAATGCAAACTTTTTATGGCTGATGAGCGACTAGATGAGGCCGAAATGCTCACCTTAACTTATGTTAGAGAAGAAAATTTAGGCGGCGGCGGTGATTATCTTTTAGAAACCTACAAAGGAGATTTAAAAAATCATAAACTTTGGCTATGCGGAGTAACTGAATTTGTTTTTAAGCATTTGCCCGAAAGAATATATTTTAGAGAGGTTTAATTTGAAGATGTATTTTACGCATATAAACTTCAATCCACAGGAGCAATGGAATTAATTTAAAAGGAAATCCACTTTATTTAATAACGAATCCATTTCAAAGGGCTTTTCCATAAAATCGTTTGCACCAGCATCCAGCGCAGATTGTTTTATATCTCTACTTGCAGAAATCATTAAAACAGGAATTTCTCTATATTCTGGATTGCTCTTTAATTGCCTGCAAATATCCCTGCCATCGTAACCACTCATCCAAATATCAAGAAGAATTAAATCTGGCTTATTTTTTACTGCATCAATTACGGTTCCGCCATCGTAAGTATATTCTACTTCATAACCCATAACTTCTAATATCATCGTAACTGCATCGACAATACCTTCATCATCATCGGCGATGAGTATTTTTTTGTTTTTCATTCTTTGTAGTCCTAGAAGTTTGCCATATCTAAAACAAATATGATTAATAGTATACACGTATTAATACTGATTACGTGCTTTTTGTTTTAAAATAAAATTTTATTTAAAAATACTGCATTAAAAAAGATGATTGGCTTTTATAAAATGTTAATATAAGCAAATAGAACACTTTTTTTAGAAATTTTATAGTTTATATTTACAGCGTAATTTCAAACTAATTAGTGTAATTAGCCAAAATGGACAGTATTAATATAAAGAAATTAGCCAAAGCGTTAAATTTATCAACGTCTACAATTTCTAGGGCTTTTAGGGATAATAGCGACATTAGTGTGGCTACCAAAGAGCGCATACTCGCCAAGGCAAAGGAATTAAACTACCAGCCCAACCATTACGCCAGCAATTTAAGAGAGCAAAAAAGTAAAACCATTGCTGTTATTGTTCCAGAGTTGGCTAATAATTATTTCTCACAAGCCATCCATGGAATAGAACGTGTAGCAAGAGAAAATGGTTACCACATTTTAATTTATGTTACTGATGATGATTACAAAAAAGAAGTAACCTTTATTCGTCATTTACATAACGGGAGGGCCGATGGCATAATAATGTCGGTTTCTGGTGAAGCTAATGATCATAATTATCTAAATAAATTTGGTGCAAAACGTTTGCCACTGGTTTTCTTTGACCGAATTTATGAGGATATAGAAACACCGAGAGTAATCACTAATGATTATAATAGTAGCTTTTTGGCAACTGAGCATTTAATAGAACAAGGTTGCAAACGTGTTGCTTATTTAGTAGTGAACAAAAGCTTATCAATTGGAAAAACAAGGATGCAGGGTTACATAGATGCACTTGCTAAGCATAGAATTCCGTTTGAGGAAAACCTGATTGTTGATTGTAGCAATAGCTATGAAGAGAATAGTATAATTATTAAGCAAGCCCTAAAAGAGCTAAAACCAGATGGCGTTTTTACATCCGTAGAACGTTTGGCTTTCGCCACCTATTATGCCTGCTACGATTTGAACATTAGCATTCCGAATGACTTGAAGGTGATCAGTTTTTCGAGCTTGGAAATCGCACCCTTATTAAACCCATCATTAACTACAATTACCCAGCCAGCCACGGAGATAGGCGAACAAGCGGCCAAATTATTGTTTACCATTCTGGATGATCACGCTGATAAAAACCTGCCTAGAGAGATTGTTTTGGAATCTAAAATTATCAGGAGAAACTCCACCTCAAAACACCCTAAAAAGCCGTAAAAAACAACCTCGTTTTTTGCCGTCAAAATCTCAAAAAAAATCTCTACTTAGTGTAAAATACGCAGAATTTATGATAATTTTCGGGAACGTTCCCGAAAACCAGACCGATTTTGCTTCTTTTTTTTCGGGAACGTTCCCGAAAAATCGATAAAAATAGGCTTAGTGTAAAAATTACACTTTATTTTAATATTTTATAATTTTAATATATTGATTTACAAGTAATTAAAAATTAATAATTTATATTATGAGATTTCGATGATGCATTAAAATCCAGAAAAGTAGGCGAATTTATAGCCTCAAGTTTTACTTAAAAATATATTTTTTAAATATATTTTGAAATCTCATTAAGTGCTGTAAATTAGGCCTATGTGTAAATCACTATAATATTTAACCAAATTTTTATACTTTAAAGAGCTTCTAATATGAAAGTATTTTACCTGTTAAAACAGGGGCTTTTGGTGCTGTTAGTTTTTGCAGCACTAATCGTAAAAGCACAAACCGGATCAATATCTGGTAAAGTGCTTGATGAAACTGGCCAACCCTTACCTGGTGCTTCCGTTTTTGTAAAAGGAACAACCAGAAGTACATCAACGGATGTAAACGGTAATTTTAAACTTGCCGGCTTATCAAATGGTTCAGTAACCTTATCTGCAAGTTTTATCGGTTATCAAACCTTAGAGAAAGCAGTAAGCGTTACAGCAAATGCAACAGCTAATTTTCAATTGGTACCCGATGCACAAAAACTTAACGAAGTTGTTGTAATCGGTTATGGTACTGCAGAAAAGAAAAACCTAACGGGATCTATCACAACAGTTTCCTCAAAAGATTTCCAAAAAGGTGCAATTACAACGCCTGAACAATTAATTCAAGGCAAGATTGCTGGGGTAAACATCATTTCTAACAGCGGTCAACCTGGTGTTGGAAGTACAATTCGTATTCGCGGTGGTGCTTCTCTTAATGCAAGTAACGATCCATTAGTTGTTATTGATGGTGTTCCTTTTAGTGGAAATACTATTGATAATGCACCAAGTCCACTTTCGTTAATTAACCCTAATGATATTGAGACATTCACGGTTTTAAAAGATGCAAACGCAACCGCAATTTATGGTTCCAGAGCATCTAATGGTGTAATTTTAATCACCACCAAAAAGGGTGGCACTGGAGCACCAGTAATTAACTTCAGCACAAACAATTCAATTGCAACAGTCATTAAAAAAGTAGATGTGCTTTCTGCAGATCAAGTTCGTGCTTATGTAAACGCTAACGGCAGTGCTAGTCAAAAAGCATTATTAGGTACAGCAAGTACAGATTGGCAAGATGAAATTTATCAACGAGCTTTTACTACGGATAACAATTTGAGTATTGCAGGTTCATTTAAAGGTGTTCCATATCGTGTTTCTGCTGGTTATTTAGATCAAGATGGTTTGTTAATAACTGATAAATTAAAACGTGGAACAGGGTCAATTACCTTATCACCAAGATTATTTAAAGATCATTTAAAAATCGATTTGAACTTAAAGGGATCATTAACGGATTCGCATTTTGCAAATGGTGGTGCTATTGGTTCAGCAATTCAGTTTGATCCAACTCAGCCTGTTTATGCTCAGAATAAATATGGCAATTATTACGAATGGACACAAGGTACTGGTGCTGATATGGTTCCAAATCCTAATTCTCCTCGTAATCCTGTAGGTTTAATTGAATTGCAAAATAACAATGGCCATGCGGCTAGAAGTGTTGGTAATGCTAAATTTGATTATTCTTTCCATTTCTTACCAGAATTGCATGCAAACTTAAATGTAGGTTATGATGTATCTAAAGGTTATGGCGCTATTAGTGTACCTACTTTTGCCGCACAAGCAGCTTCTACTAAAGGATCTTTTTCTCGTGCACTTAAAACAGAAAACGATAAGTTCTCTGAGTTTTACTTGAATTATGCACATACTGTAGAAAGTATTAGAAGTAGATTCGATGCAACGGCTGGTTACGGTTATTATGATAACGCAACTACTAGTTTCAATTTCACCAATTATACGGGCACAGGTGTTGCGTTAGTAACTCCAGTTTTCCCTTTTTCTGTTGAGCGTAACAAATTGCTCTCTTATTATGGAAGATTTGTTTACACGTTAGCTGATAAATATATTTTATCTGGTACGATGCGTGCCGATGCTTCCTCTAAATTTGCTGAAAACAATCGTTGGGGGTACTTTCCTTCAGCTGGTTTTACATGGAGAATTATTGGCGAAAATTTCTTGAAGGATAGCAAAGTAATATCAGACTTAAAATTAAGATTAAGTTATGGCGAGACAGGTAATAAGGATGGTGCTGATATTGGTAACTATAATTACTTATCGAAATATTATGCCAATTCTAATACCGGTCAATATCAAATTGGTAATACTTTCTACAATTACTATGCACCTGCAGGTTATGACCCAGATTTGAGATGGGAAACCACCACCACTTATAACGCAGGTTTAGATTTTGGTTTCTTAAAAGGAAGATTGTACGGAAGTTTAGATGTGTATTATAAGAAAACAAAAGATTTGTTAAGTAAAATCACTATTCCAGTAGGTACAAACTTTAGCAATGAATTAGTAACCAATGTAGGTAATATGGATGTTAGAGGTGCTGAGGCAAGCTTAAACTTCACCGCCATTAAAAATGACAACATTACTTGGGATTTTGGAGTAAATGCCGCCTATAACAAAAGAAAGGTTACAAATTTAACTTTAAACCCGAGCTCTGGATTTAAGGTTGATGCTGGGGATATAACTGGAGGAACGGGCGTACACTTAAAGTATAATGCTGTTAATCAAGTTCCAGGATCATATTTTGTTTACAAACAAGTTTATGATGGATCTGGTAAACCGCTTGAAGGTATTTACGCAGATTTAAATGGCGATGGTGCAATTACAACAGATGATCAATATTTTTATAAATCTCCTGATCCAAATTTTACGTTTGGTTTTAATACAGCGTTCACTTATAAAAAATGGACAATCAATACAGTTTTAAGAGCTAATCTTGGGAACTATGTTTACGACAACGTTGCATCAAACTTTGGTATCAAATCAAATATTTTAACATCAGTTGGCGTACTAAATAATGCCAGTAGTGATTTATTAAATACAGGTTTTACAGCTACGCAATATTTAAGCGATTATTACATCAAGAATGCATCGTTTCTTAAAATGGATAATCTAGGCCTGGCTTATAACATCGGTAAATTATCTAAAAGTGGAAATACAACCATGCGTATTTCTGCAAACTGCCAAAATGTTTTTGTCGTATCTAAGTACAAAGGGCTTGATCCAGAATTAGTTTCAGGTATTGATTACAATTTATACCCAAGACCAAGAACATATACTTTAGGTTTAAACGTTGGTTTTTAATTAAAATATAGAAATGAAAAACTCATTTAAAACAATATTAACATCAGCAGTTTTAATGCTGTCGTTAAACTCTTGTAAAAAAGAGGCATTAAACTTACTTCCAACAAATGATCTTACAGAGAGTATAGTATATGCTACCCCTGCAGGTTATAAACAGGAATTAGTAAGGTTATATGCAAATTATGCATTAACAAGTCCATCAGGATCTGATAATAGTGATGTTGGTGGTTTAAACTCTGGTTTTGCAGATTTTTTAAGGTTATTCTGGACGAGTCAAGAATTAACTACTGATGAAGCTGTGTGTAACTGGGGAGATACTGGTATTCCCGAACTTGATAACTCTACTTGGTCTACCGATAACCAATTTTTAAGAGGATTATACTCTCGAAGTATTTCGCAAATCACTTTGGTTAACGAATATCTGCGTCAAAGTACGCCAGATCAATTGGCAACTCGCGGAATAACTGGCGCTGATGCAACTAACGTTTTGCGTTACCGTGCCGAAGCTCGTTTTTTACGTGCTTATCAATATTGGGTATTGTTGGATGCTTTTGGTAATCCACCTTTCGTAACTGAAACTGATTTAATTGGCAAGGTAAATCCTAAACAAATTCAAAGAGCAGCTTTATTTGCTTATGTAGAATCAGAACTGAAAGCAATTGAACCTGATTTGGCAGATGCTCGTACAAACGAATATGGCCGTGCAGATAAAGGTGCAGATTGGGCATTATTAGCGAGGTTATATTTGAATGCACAGGTTTACACTGGCACTGCAAAATATACTGAAGCAATTACGTATTCAAGTAAAGTTATCGGAGCTAGTTATTCTTTAAAAACTAACTATAAAGATTTGTTCTTAGCTGATAACAACCTAAATAATACCGAAAACATTTTAACTATTAATTATGATGGTGTAAATGGAACAAATTACGGTGGTACAACTTTTCTAATCAATGCAATGGTTTATACTGCGGCAGATGCTGCTGGTATGGTTTCTACTGCTTATGGGGTACCTAACGGTGGATGGGCTGGAAATCGTACCCGCCAAAATCTTCCTGCTTTGTTTCCAGATGCTAACGGAACTTTAGATAAACGTGGAATTTTTGCAGGACCCAAAGCAACAATAGATGCTATTGATGCACCAAACGACGGACTTAAAGTAACTAAATTTAAAAATGTTACTTCAACAGGCGCAACTCCAGCATCATTAAATGGAACATTCAGCTCATTAGATTTTGCTTTGTTCCGTTTAGCTGAACAGTATTTAATCTATGGAGAAGCTGTTGCAAGAGGTGGTTCTGGTGGTACCGCTGCCCAAGCATTATTATATGTTAATGCTTTACGCCAACGTGCTTACGGCAATACGAATGGAAATGTTTCATTAGCAGCTTTAACAACAGATTTTTATTTAGATGAGCGTGGAAGAGAATTATATTGGGAAGGTCATCGCCGTACAGATTTAGTACGTTATGGCAAATTTACAGGTTCTACTTATTTATGGCCCTTTAAAGGTGGTGTAAAAGCTGGAACAAGCGTACCTGCTTACCGCAACTTATACCCAATTCCAAATGCAGATTTGATTGCAAATCCGAACTTGGTTCAAAATACAGGTTATTAATCTTAATATTTTAAAAGATGAAATCAATATTTTTAAAATCCTTAGCGCTTGGTTTAATAACCTTGTCGCTTTGGTCTTGCAAAAAAGAGGAAACTCAAACCATTTCAAATGTTAGTCCAACAGGTAATTTAACCGCTTCTGCAACAGCATTAAGCTTGGTGCAATCAAACGGGGCTAAACCAGCTTTAACATTTACATATCCACTTTCTACATCAACAGGATATGTGGTTCCAGTTGCAACAAGCTTGCAGTTTGATTTAAAAGGAAATAATTTTACTACAGCTAAAGAATTTGTAGTAAGCAGCACATCATATTCTCCTACAGTTAACGATTTTAATACCATGTTACTAGCACTAGGTGCTAAAATTGGTACCTCAGCTCAAATTGAAGTTAGATTAAAATCAGGCGCTGCAGCAAATGCAATAACCTATTCAAATGTTATCACTTTAACTGCAACACCATATTTGGCCTCAGCTTGGATTTATGTTCCAGGAAATTACCAAGGTTGGAATCCAGCAACTGCTGATAGTTTAGTTTCATTATCAAGTAATGGGGTTTACACCGGTATTATTAAATTTGATGGTAGTGCTTTTAAAATTACACCTGCTAAAAAATGGGATGTAGCTTATGGCGATGCAGGTTCAGGAACAATTAGTACATCTGGTGGAGACATCAGTTCAATATCAGCTGAATTTAAACTATTAACAGTAGATTTAAATAAGAAAACATATACAATAGCTAAAGCTGATTATTGGTCTGTTGTTGGTAGTGCAACTCCAGCAGGATGGCCTCCAGGTTCTGGTCCTTATAATGAATTAGATATGAAATTCATTAATGATGGAAAAAACAGCTGGACAGTTACAACTGCTTTAACAGCTGGAGAACTTAAATTCAGATTAAATCACGATTGGGCCGTAAGTATTGGCGAGGGTTCAGGAAATATCGTAATTTCTACAGCAGGTACTTATAAGCTAACTTTAACGGTTAACGCTGACGGTAAAACAGGAACATACACTGCAGTTAAACAATAATCATTAACTAAAATAGCCCTGTAAGAATCGATAAGATTTTTGCAGGGTTTTTTAAAATCATTTCAAAGGTTTAGCATGATCAAATCCCTTAATCAAATCCCATCGTTTTTCGTATCTCCTTCAAAGTTTAATGCTCAAACTCAATTCAAGGTAAAATCTTTCGATGTTACCGGAATAAAAAAGATCTTCATTACCCTAACTATACTTTTAACGAGTATAAATCTCTTTGCCCAAAAGCTAGAGCGTGTAGAACCAATGTTTTGGTTTGTGGGTATGCACAATCCTAAATTGCAATTGTTGGTTCATGGCGAAAACATTTCTAAAGCTACAATTGCCTTAACTTATCCAGGGGTAAAACTTGTTAAAGTAAACAAAGTTGAAAATCCTAATTACCTATTTTTAGATCTTGAAATCTCACCATTGACAAAAGCGGGAACGTTCCCAATTAACTTTTTACTCAACGGGAAAAAGATCTTCAATTATACTTACCAATTAAAAAATCGTGATAAAAGCGCAGGCAGAATTCAAGGGGTAACCCAAAAAGATTTTATTTACCTTTTAATGCCCGATCGCTTTTCCAATGGTGATAAAAATAATGATGTTGTTAAAGGGTTAGCTGAAACTGAATTAAATCGCGATAGTATGTATTATCGCCACGGCGGTGATATTCAAGGTGTTATTAATCATTTGGATTACCTTAAAGATTTAGGTGTAACCACGGTTTGGATGACGCCTGAAGTTGAAAACGATATGCCTCATGCATCTTATCATGGTTATGCCGTTACTGATCATTATAAAATTGATCCTCGTTATGGAACAAACGAACTTTACAAAAAATATGTAGAAGCTGTTCATGCAAAGGGTATGAAGGTAATTAAAGATATTGTACATAATCATGTAGGTACAGGACATTGGTTTTATAAAGATTTGCCAATGAAAAACTGGCTTAACCAATGGCCAAAATATACCCAAACGAGCTATCGCGATCAAACCGTTATGGATCCGCATGCGTCTGCTGCAGATCGTAAACAAATGTTGGATGGTTGGTTTGTGCCTTCCATGCCCGATTTAAATCAGACTAATCCATATGTTCAAAATTATTTAACCCAAAACCATATCTGGTGGATAGAATATGCAGGTATCGATGGACTTCGTTTAGATACTTATGGTTACAACGATCCTGTTTACATGGCAGATTGGGCTTTGAAAGTTCAGGCAGAATTTCCTCATTTATCTGTTTTTGGCGAAACATTGGTAACTGCGGTTGCAAATCAAGCTTTCTTTACTGGAGGAAATACGGTAAATCGTGGCTTTAATACCCATCTTCAAGGCATTACAGACGCAACTTTGAAAGATGCAATTTACGAAGGCATCAACGGAAAAAATGGCTGGGTAGATGGGATCAACCGTTTATACGCAACTTTGGCTCACGATTTTCTTTATAAAAACCCGAATACCAATTGCATCTTTTTGGATAATCATGATATGAGTCGCTTTTACTCTATGGTTGGCGAAGACTTTGATAAATATAAAATGGGCATGTCTATTTTATTAACCATGCGTGGTATTCCCGAGATGTATTACGGAACAGAAATTTTGATGAAAAACTTTTCAAATCCAGATGGTTTAATTCGTTCTGATTTTCCGGGTGGATGGGATGGTGATAAAAAAGATAAGTTTGTTGCAGATGGGAGAACAAACAAAGAAAATGAAGCCTTCAATTTCGTAAAGGCCTTAGCAACTTTCCGTAAAAATAGCCCAGCCTTGCAAACTGGAAAGTTAATGCAATTTGTTCCTCAAGATGATATTTATGTTTACTTCCGTTATAATACTGAAGCAAAAGGCACTGTAATGGTTGTGGTAAATAATACCGAAAAGGATAAAACTTTAGCCACAGATCGGTTTGCGGAAAGAACAGAAGGTATTACAAGCGCAAAAAATGTAATTTCTGGAGCGCAATTATCATTCAAAGAAATTAATGTGCCAGCAAAAACAACCTTAGTTTTAGAATTAAATTAAACATTCATTGCCGTTCGGCTTCAGTCAACGGATTTTTATAACAGCAATGCAAGAAAATACATCTAACATATCACATCATACATCAACCATCAAAGCTTGTCTCTTCGATCTTGATGGCGTTTTGGTTGATACCGCAGTTTATCATTATCAAGCTTGGAAACGCTTGGCAAATACAATGGGCTTTGATTTTACTGAAGAACAAAACGAGCAATTAAAGGGCGTAAGTAGAGTAGAAAGTTTGAATAAAATTTTGGCTTGGGGAAAAGTAGAAAAAACCGAAGCTGAAAAAGAAGAGCTTGCCACTTTGAAAAATAGCTGGTATGTAGATATGATTACCAAAATGACGCCTGCTGAAGTTTTACCCGGAACTGTCGATTTCTTAACTGCGATACATAAGGTCGGTTATAAATTGGCCTTAGGATCTGCTAGTAAAAACTCTGGAATTATTTTAGAAAGAACAAATCTGGCTCATTTTTTTGATGAAATTGTGGATGGAAATATGGTTACAAAATCGAAACCAGATCCTGAAGTATTTTTAAAAGGAGCCGAACTTTTAGGTTTCAAACCAGCAGAATGTGTCGTTTTTGAAGATGCAGTAGCTGGAGTTGAAGCAGCTAAACGTGGTGGAATGAAAGCCATCGGCATCGGGGTGAAAAGTGTACTTACCGAAGCTGATGTGGTAGTAAGTGGATTAGATAAATTAACAGTTAAGGATTTAGAAGAGTTATAGGTTTGCCCTTGTCTCGCAATGACGAAAGTATAGAAAATGAAGAATTACATTAAAGCAGATGAGTGGAATATTATCGAAGAAGGCTTTGATCCACATTTGAATAAAATTTCAGAAAGTATTTTCAGCTTGGGTAATGGCCGTATGGGTCAGCGTGCCAATTTTGAAGAAACTTATACTGGCGAAACTTTACTGGGCAACTATGTTGCAGGCGTTTATTATCCTGATAAAACCAGAGTTGGATGGTGGAAAAACGGTTATCCAGAATATTTTGCCAAAGTATTAAATGCAGCAAATTGGGTTGGTATAGAAGTTAAGTTAGATGGAGAAGTTTTAGATTTAGCCACAGCTGAAGTAAGCGATTTCAAACGTGTACTTAATATGCATGCCGGAATTTTGGAACGTACTTTCACCGCTAAACTAAAAAGTGGCAAAACAGTTAAAGTAAAATCTACTCGTTTTTGCAGCATAGCTGATGATGAGGTTGGTGCAATTCGTTACAGCATTACACCTTTAAACTTTGATGGAAAATTAACTTTAATGCCGTTTATTGATGGCGATGTTAAAAATCAAGACAGCAACTACGATGAAAAATTCTGGGATAAAGTTTCAGATGAAATCACCGGAAATGAAGCTTATCTTAAACTAAGAACCAAGAAAACTGAGTTTGAGGTTTGTACAGGAAGCAACATCGAAATTTATAAAAATAATGAAAAGATAGCTTTAGATGCTGAAGCCATTCGCAAAGAGAAATTTGTTGGTCAAGTTTTTTCTATTGAGGCAAAAGCAAATGAAGAAATCACCCTGATAAAAATCGCCGCTAATTTATCTTCAGAGAATTACCCGAAAGAGCAACTTTTAAAGGAAACAAAATCAGTAATCGCAAAAGCATCTGCCAAAGGTTTTGACACTTTATTAAATGAACAAACCAAAGCTTGGGCCACGAAATGGGAAGAAAGCGATATCATTATCGAAGGTGATGTTTCAGCTCAACAAGCTATTCGCTTTAATATATTTCAACTTTTCCAAACGTATACAGGTAAAGACGACCGCTTAAATATTGGCCCGAAAGGATTTACGGGCGAGAAATACGGAGGTTCTACTTATTGGGATACCGAAGCTTACTGTGTTCCTTTTTATTTAGCAACGGCACCTCAAGAAGTAAGTAAAAACCTGTTGGTTTATCGCCACAAACAATTGGGCAAAGCCATAGAAAATGCAGAGAAATTAGGTTTCATAAATGGAGCTGCTTTGTATCCAATGGTAACCATGAATGGTGAAGAATGCCATAACGAATGGGAAATCACATTTGAAGAGATCCATCGTAATGGAGCAATTGCCTTCGCCATTTTCAATTATATCCGTTACACGGGCGATGAAAGTTATCTGTCTGATTTTGGTTTGGAGGTGTTAATCGGGATTGCCCGTTTCTGGAAACAACGCGTAAATTGGAGTAGTGACAAGCAACAATATGTAATGCTTGGCGTAACTGGTCCGAATGAGTACGAGAATAACGTAAACAACAATTGGTACACTAATATTTTGGCCACTTGGTGCATGAAATATGCAACCGAAGCTTCAGAAATTGTTAAAAAACAACAACCTGAAAAATATAAGAACTTATTAAAAAGTTTAAATTTCGATCAACAAGAATTTGCGGATTGGGCTGATATTATTGAGAAAATGTATTATCCTGCAGATGCAGAAAGGGGAATTTTCTTACAACAGGATGGTTATTTAGATAAAGAACAAACTTTAGTTAAAGATTTGCCTACAAGCGACAGACCAATTAACCAAAAATGGAGTTGGGATAGAATTTTGCGTTCTCCGTTTATCAAGCAAGCTGATGTTCTGCAAGGATTGTATTTCTTTGAAGAAGATTATGATTTGGAAACCATCAGAAGAAATTTTGATTTCTATGAGCCACGTACCGTTCACGAAAGTTCTTTATCACCTTGTGTACACAGCATTTTAGCTGCTAAACTTAACGATGAGGCCCGCGCTTACGAATTCTATTTGCGTACCGCTCGTTTAGATCTGGATGATTACAACAACGATACTGAAGATGGACTTCACATTACTTCTATGGCTGGTACTTGGATGAGTGTTGTAGAAGGTTTCGCCGGAATGCGTGTTCGCGATGGCAAATTACAGTTCAACCCTTTCTTGCCAGAAAAATGGAAATCGTTCGCTTTTACAATCGGTTTTAGAGGTGCAACTTTAAAAATCAGAATCACGGAGAACGGGATCAATATTAAAAATAATGCAACTATAGATTTGGAAATCGGCATCAGAAACCAACAGTACAAACTAGCTGGAAACGCAGAGATTGAAGTAGATAACGCAGAGTTGGTATGATTGTAGAGGTTAAATGTAAAATGGAAGACGGCAACTACTCAATAAGTCGTTATTGCGAGAAGGAACGACAAAGCAATCTCACTGCAATGGTTTCCTTGATAGTAATTTTCCTTTTACTAATTTCACAATCATCCTTTGCACAAAAAAACAGTACAAAAATGAACGATAAAAAAATCGTTATTTACCAGTTATTACCCCGTTTATTCGGCAATAAAAACAATACAAATACGCCATACGGAACCATTGAGCAAAATGGTTCTGGCAAGTTTAACGATATTACCGATAAGGCTTTAGATGGTTTGAAAGAGCTCCATGTAAATTATGTTTGGTACACAGGAGCTTTGGCACACGCTAGTTTAACCGATTATTCTAAGTACGGAATTAAGGTTGATGATGCCGATGTAGTTAAAGGCAGAGCAGGTTCTCCCTATGCTGTTCGTGATTATTATGACGTTGACCCCGATTTAGCTCTTAATGTCAATAATAGAATGAAAGAGTTTGAAGCGCTAATTAAAAGAACTCATAAAAAGGATTTAAAAGTAATTATCGATTTCATTCCAAATCACGTTGCGAGAAGTTATCATTCTTATGCGAAACCTAAAAATGTAATCGATTTTGGTGAGAAGGATGATTTAACAAAAGGTTTCAGTGCGCAAAATGATTTCTATTATATTCCGGGGCAGAAGTTTTTAGTACCTCAGCACGAACCTAAGCAAACTCCAATTTCTGCTTTGCAGGATGGTCAGTTTAATGAAAACCCGGCGAAGGCAACTGGTAATAATGTTTTTGTAGCTCAACCTAAGTTTGATGATTGGTTTGAGACCATAAAATTAAATTATGGAGTAGATTATCAAAATGGAGAGAAACAATATTTTGATCCGATTCCGCCTGTATGGGCAAAAATGCGTGATATTTTAGTGTTTTGGGCCAAAAAAGATATAGATGGTTTTAGATGTGATATGGCCGAAATGGTGCCAATAGCATTTTGGAACTGGGTAATTCCGCAAGTTAAAAAGGTAAATTCTAAAATCATTTTTATAGGTGAAGCCTATAATCCTCAAGTTTACCTTCAATATTTGAATGAAGGAAAATTCGATTATTTATATGATAAAGTGGGTTTGTACGATGGCTTAAAAAAATTAATTAGAAATGAACCAACTGCAGATGTAGCTTCAATCAACTACGTTTGGCAAAAAGAAAGCGCTGGTTTTGGCGATCATATGTTACGCTTTCTAGAAAACCACGACGAAGAACGAATTGCTTCGGCAGGATTTGCAGGAAAACCCGAATTGGCTTTGCCTGCAATGGTTGTTTCTGCAACGTTGGGCGCTGGTCCGGTTATGCTTTATTTCGGACAAGAAGTTGGCGAGCAGGGGAAAGGTATAGAAGGTTTTGGTGGAGATGATAACCGCACAACAATATTTGATTATTGGGGTGTTCCAGCACATCAAAAATGGATGAATAATGGTTTGTTCGATGGGCATAAACTAAGCGGAGCGCAACAAAAATTGCGATCTTATTATCAGCAATTGCTAAAAGTTACCACGCAGAGCGATGCCGTATTACATGGAAATATTTTTGAAGTTCCGCATTCAGGAAACATGAATAATCGCATGTATGCTTTTATTCGTTACACAGATAAACAGCGTTTATTGGTTGTGGTGAATTTTGATCGCTCGCAAACGCTAGAAGCAAACATCGAAATTCCAGATAATATTTTAAAAGTTAAATCTTCATCACCAGTTACAGATTTACTTACAGATACGAAATTAAATATCCCAGCAGGAACGAGCATCCCTGTAAAACTTGGACCAGTTTCGGCACAGGTGATAGAATTTTAGATTAACCACCAAGACACAAAGAGCACTAAGAAAACACAAGAATTTTTGAATACTTTGTATTCTCTGTGCTTTTGTGGTAACAAACACAGCGTAAAAGACTAAACCAAATATAATGAGCTTAAAAACAATATTCGAAAATCCAAAATTAACCTTAGCGCAAATTATTAATATGAGTGTGGGTTTTTTCGGAATCCAGTTTGGATGGGATTTGCAACGTGCCAATATGGGGCGGATCTACGAAAACTTAGGTGCCAATCCAGATCAGGTTCCATTATTGTTTTTAGCCGCTCCCTTAACAGGGCTTTTAGTTCAGCCCATTATTGGTTATTTAAGTGATCGTACGTGGCATCCGAAATGGGGTAGAAGAAGACCATATTTTATGGTTGGCGCAATTGTAAGTAGTATTGCCTTAATTTTTATGCCACATAGTAGTGCATTATGGATGGCTGCTGGATTGCTTTGGGTTTTAGACGTTTTTGGCAACATTGCCATGGAACCCTTCCGAGCTTTTGTTACCGATAAATTACCGGATAGTCAGGTTAATCGTGGTTTTATTATGCAAAGCATGATGATTGGTTTGGGTGGAAGTGTGGCTTCATCTTTACCTTGGCTTATGAATAACGTTTTCCATTTAACCAATACGGCAGAACAAGGCAGTATTCCGGAAAATGTTAAATTCTCTTTTTATATAGGCGCATTTTTCTTTTTCGCCGCGGTATTGTGGACGGTTGTTACCACAAAAGAATATCCACCACAAGATGTAGATTTCAAAGAAAAAGTTCTTGAAAGCAATAAAGGTTTTGGTGGAGGCGCTCGAGAGATTTTTAGCGCATTAAGGAATATGCCCAAAAGAATGCAAATTGTTTCTTTGGTTCAGTTTTTTACTTGGCCAGGATTATTTTTAATGTGGTTTTATTACACAACTGCAGTTGCCGTAAACGTATTTGGTGGTAAAGATGCAGCGGATCCAGTTTATGCGCATGGCGCAGATTTTGGAAGTTTAACTTTAGCTTATTATAGCGTTATTACTTTTCTGTTCGCTTTGGTTTTGCCAAAAATTGCCGATGCCCTTGGTCGTAAAACTACCCATGCACTATGTTTAATCTGTGGTGCAATCGGGTTAATTAGCGTGGCATGGGTGCACGATAAAAATATGCTTTATGTATGTATGACGGGTGTTGGAATTGCCTGGGCAAGTATTCTTTCTATGCCTTATGCCATGTTAAGCGGTTCTTTACCTAAAGATAAAATCGGAATTTACATGGGAATTTTTAACTTCTTTATTGTACTGCCTGAAATTATTGCATCACTAGGTTTTGGATGGTTGATGAAAAATGTTTTAAACAACGATAGACTTTTAGCCGTACAACTCGGTGGTGGATTAATGGTTTTAGCAGCAATAATCTGTTATGTTTTTATTAAAGAACCCAAAAAAGTTGATGCTGTTTTAACCTCTAAATTAGAAGTCGAAGAAAATAGAGCGGTTTAGCCCTTTCTGTCATCCGATAGCTATCGGATGCGAGGTAAGAAGCAATCTATTTTGTGAATGAGATTGCTTCTTACCTCGCAATGACGATTTTTTTACAATAAATCTCTAACCAAATGAAAAAACTCATTTACCTATTGCTATTGGTAACAGCATTTAATACAGCCTGCAAAAAATCATCATCTGATGGAGGAACTTTGCCGACAACACCAACACCAAGTACGGATTTACCAGCTGGCGCAAAAGATGGTGTTGCTTTTATAAACGGCGGAACTTCGGCAATTGTAACTTTATATGCTCCGGGCAAAACTTCCGTTTCGTTAATTGGAGAATTTAACGATTGGTCTTCTTCCGCCTCGGTAA
Source organism: Pedobacter fastidiosus (assembly GCF_014306625.1). Lineage (GTDB taxonomy): Bacteria > Bacteroidota > Bacteroidia > Sphingobacteriales > Sphingobacteriaceae > Pedobacter > Pedobacter fastidiosus. The sequence continues at coordinate 55,055 of NZ_JACRYL010000018.1, read as the reverse complement.
TGAAGAAGACTTCTGATGGAAATACTTGGTGGATTCAGGTTGATAATTTAAATCCTAATACGGAGTATGCCTATCAGTTTTTGGTAGATGGAACTTTAAAAGTGGCCGATCCTTATTGTGAGAAAGTGCTCGATCCTGTGAATGATCAATTCATTACTTCGGTAACTTATCCAAATTTAAAAGCTTATCCAACAGGAAAAACAACTGGAATTGTAAGTGTTATGCAGGCCAATCAGCCGGTATATTCTTGGAAAAATGCTGGCTTTGTTCGTCCTGATAAAAATAATCTAGTTATTTATGAATTGTTGATTCGTGATTTTACCACTGATCATAGCTACGCTTCTACCTTAACAAAGCTGGATTATTTGGTGAGTTTAGGAATTAATGCAATCGAATTAATGCCGGTTAATGAGTTTGAAGGAAATTTAAGTTGGGGTTATAATCCATCATTTTACTTCGCCCCAGATAAATATTACGGAACCAAAACTGCCTTGCAAAACTTTATTGATGAATGCCATGGAAAGGGTATTGCAGTAATTATGGATATGGTTCTAAATCATTCTTTTGGCCAATCGCCCATGGTTCAGTTGTATTTTGATGGCTCGAAACCAACAAGCGCAAGTCCTTGGTTTAATGTAGATCCAAAACACCCATTTAATGTAGGTTATGATTTCAATCATGAAAGCGCTGCTACAAAATACTTTGCAAAAAATGTAATGAAGTTTTGGATGCAACAATATAAAATCGATGGCTTCAGATTTGATTTGTCCAAAGGATTTACGCAAAAAACTTCCAGTGACGATTCTCAATTTAGACTTTACGATGCGGGTAGAATTGCGATTTGGAAAGAGTATAATAGCTTTATTAAAAGTGTAGATCCAAATAATTTCTATGTGATTTTGGAACATTTTGCAGAAGAATCTGAAGAGAAAGTTTTAGCGGATGAGGGTATGATGATGTGGAATAATTTAAATTACAACATGAATGAAGCTACTATGGGCTGGTTGGGTAACTCGGATTTTTCTTGGGGATTTTACGCTAAACACGGTTTTACAAAATCAGAAAACTTGGTTACTTATGGCGAAAGTCATGATGAGGAACGTTTAAATTATAAAAACATCTCTTTCGGAAATATCTCTGGTACTTATGCCATTAAAGGGAATTTGCCAACTTCTTTAAAAAGAGAAGAGCTGGCAGCTGCATTTTTGTTCAGCATTCCTGGTCCGAAAATGGTTTGGCAATTTGGAGAAGTTGGCTACGATATTTCCATTGATTTCAATGATCGTACTGGGCAGAAACCAATTAAGTGGGATTACTATACAGATCCAAACCGCAAAGCTTTGTATGATGCTTATGCTAAATTTATCAAGCTTAAAAGGAACAATACCATTTTTAACAGTACAAACTCTACTTACAATTTATCTGGTGGCGTTAAATATATTAAACTCGTTGAAGGCGCAAATACTGTAGTTGTTGTTGGCAATTTTGATGTAGTTAATCAAACTGCAAATATTGATTTTGGTTCATCTGGAACTTGGGTAGATGCTGTAGGAAGTGCAATTAATTTATCATCTAATACTTATGCTGGCGTTCTGGCTCCTGGAGAATATCATATTTTCAGTAAAACGGCTTTAAAATAATTTTAACTTCGCAGGTTTTCAAAATCTGCGAGGCTTTCCAAAAGAAATCTGCCGATCTCTAACAGATTTTGTAAAATTCTTGATGTTTTTAGTTAATATTGTTTTAACTAACAAACCCTATGGATAACAAATTAGTGCATCACTTATTATGGGAACGACTACGCGTTGGCGATAAAGATGCCTTTTTTGATTTATATAAAGCACTATATTATCCGCTGGTAAATTTCGGAATTCGCGTTTGTGCAGATGCTGATATTTCTAGTGAGGCCACCGATTTGGTTTTTACAACCATTTGGGAAAAGCACGAGACTTTAAATCGTGTAGATAATGTTGAAGCTTACCTCCGCACATTTTTAAAACGTAAATTACTTCGGATTTTAGAGCGTAAACGTAAAATAAACGATGCCCTTTTTAATGCCGGTGCAGAAGGCGATTGGATGGAGATGAGTTATGAGGAGTTTATTGTTAAGGTGCAGAGCGATGAACTTGTTCGATACCAATTGAAGAATGCTTTAGAGAAACTTACCTTCCGCCAAAAGCAGTTGATTCATTTAAAATTCTTTGATGGATTAAGCTACGAACAAATTGCTGAGCAAACCAGTCAGACTATTAAAACGGCTTACAATACAGTTTACGACGCACTTAAAATTTTAAGAAAAGAACTTAAGGCGTAGACTGACTTGCGAAGTTTCGTCATCTCGATTGAAGCGCAGCGGAACAGAGCGATCTTTGTAATTGTTTCTTTTCAAAAATTTCTCCATTTCGGTGGAAAGGACGATTTGATCAGTATCCACCTTTTCCGTCATCTCGACTGGAGCATAGCGAAACGGAGAGACCTTTGAACAATGAATAAATTCAAATTGCAAAGATTTCTCCGCTCTATTTCCGTCATCTCGACTGGAGCACAGCGGAACGGAGAGACCTTTGAACATTAACCTACTTCGATTTTCAAAGATTTCCACTTCGGTCGAAAGGACGATTTGATCAGTATCCACCTTTTCCGTCATCTCGACTGGAGCGCAGCGGAACAGAGCGATTCTTGCAATTTTCCCTCTTCAAAGATTTCTCCGCTACGGTCGAAAGGACGGTTTTGTTAAGCGTTTTGAGATTTATTTTCTATCTTAAGTTCATCGTCATCTCGACTGGAGCATAGCGAAACGGAGAGACCTTTGAACATTAACCTACTTCGAATTTCAAAGATTTCTCCACTTCGGTGGAAAGGACGGCCACAGAAATCGTCATCTCGATTGAAGCGTAGCGGAATAGAGCGATCTTTGTAGTTTCTTTTTCAAAGATTTCTCCACTTCGGTCGAAAGGACGGCTACAGGAATTGTCTTCTCGATTGAAGCACAGCGGAACAGAGAGACCTTTGAACATTAACCTACTTCTATTTTCAAAGATTTCTCCGCTTCGGTGGAAAGGACGGCTAAAGGAATCGTCATCTCGACTGGAGCACAGCGAAACGGAGAGACCTTTGTAAGTTAAACTAATTCGATTTTCAAAGATTTCTCCACTTCTGTGGAAAGGATAGCTACAGGAATCGTCATCTCGATTGAAGCGTAGCGGAATAGAGCGATCTTTGCAATTGTTTCTTTTCAAAGAATTTCTCCAATTCGGTCGAAAGGACGGCTACAGGAATTGTCTTCTCGATTGAAGCGCAGCGGAATAGAGAGATCTTTGCAATTTTTTCTTTTCAAATATTTCTCCACTTCGGTTAGAATGATGGGTAATGAATCGACTTCGCAAGGTGGTTTGGGTTTTGCGTTAACGATAGAAGCGGCATCCCCCGATTTTTCATCGGGGATACAGCGGATAGCGTGTTAAAACGCCCAAATAATTTCTTTATAAGTCTTTCTCTAAAATTAAATTTCTTTATTCTTTATACCTACAAGGCACATATTTGGTCATGTTAAAAAAAAGTTAATTTTTTCTTAGGAAAAAGTAAAGTTTTTGGGCACTGATATATAAAAGACAAATAGTAATGATTGATAGAAGTCGGTTTGATGCAGAAGATTTTCTTGTTGACAACACTTTCCAGCTTTATTGCGCTGGAACCGATAAGCTGTGCTCAGAGTATTGGGAAAAATATATAAAAGCTCATCCAGAGCAGACTGAAGTAATCGCTGAGGCGAAAAGACTGTATGTAATTTTAAGTGGGAACAAGCGACCGCTTAATCATCAACTGGAAACATTTAAGGAGAATTTCGATTCGCCACCTACAACGCTTAAGCTAAATAGAAACTTTGCTTGGTTAAAAATTGCTGCTGCAATCTTGGTTATTGCTGGTGCTGGTTTTTTCTATCGAAATTATAGTTTGCAGAAATCAGCAAGAGAGAATTTTCAAGCAAAAGTCTTTACAACCAAAAGCGGAGAACGTAAAAAAATTATGCTTCCTGATGGGACTACGGTTTTGTTAAATGCGAAGAGCTCTTTATCTATTGGCAAAGAATTTAATGATAAACTTCGTGAGGTTACCCTAAAAGGTGAAGCTTATTTTGATGTAATTCATAATAAAAACAAGCCATTTAAAGTTCATACCTACGATTTCAACATCAATGTTTTAGGCACTGCTTTCAATGTTAAAGCCTATCCAGATGAAATTACTTCTGAAGCAACTTTAATTAGGGGTTTAATTACTATGGAAGCCGTAAATGGCAACGGCGGAACGATTACGTTAAAGCCTAGTCAGAAAGTTACGTTTTACAAAGAACTTGCTCCAGAAGCGAAGCAAAAGATTTTAAGACCAATTCCAAACCATCCAGAAATTACCATTAACCACTATACTTTAATTAAAGACAGCACGATTGTAGAAACCGCGTGGACGCAAAACCGCATCGAAATTTATGATCAAGATTTTGATGAAATTAAAGGTGTTTTGGAGAAATGGTATAATGTAGAAATCAAATTTACCAGTCCAGAAATAGAGAAATACCGCTTTACCGCAACATTTAGCCGAGAAACGATAGACCAAGCTTTAAAAGCTTTACAAGATGTAGAATACTTTAAATATGAGATAAAAGGAAATCAAGTGATCATATCAAAGTAAGATAAAAAAAGGACGGTGTTGGAGCACCGCCCTTATCATTTCTTCCTTGATTTATTAATGGCAGTTTATGCGCAAACAGATTGCTGCCAAGAACTTATGCAACCAAAAAAAACAAAAATATGATTTATTATTACTTACTGCAAGGGCGCTTTAAATATAGGGCGTTTTTAAAATTCATTATGCTAATGAAACTAACCTGTATTATGGTTTTCATTACCTGCCTGAATGTTTCTGCATCGGTTTTTTCTCAGGAAAAAATTTCTCTCGATGTAAAGAAAACAAAGTTAGCCAGGGTTTTACAGATTATAGAGCAGCAAAGCAGTTATCATTTTGTGTACAGCTCTTCTTACGTTCCCGTTAACAAGGATGTAAGCATCACCGTGACCAATACTTTGGTTACCGATGTTTTGGCCACTATTCTTAACAGAACTAACTTAAAGTATTCCGTTTCTGATGGAGGCTTGATCGTAATTAGCAGGAGTAAAGAAATTCCCATAAGTGGAACGGTTAAAGATGCGCTTGGAGGCGCATTGCCCGGTGCAAGTGTTCGTGTTAAGGGAACAGGAACAGGAACATCGACAGATATTAATGGAAAGTTTGTTTTAAACGCTCCTGAAAATGCAATTTTGGTGGTTTCATACGCTGGTTTTCAAACTAGAGAAATTCCAATTGGCACTCAAATTAATTTATCTATTCTATTAACAGAAGATACCAAACAGTTAACTGATGTTGTGGTAACTGCATTGGGAATTAAGAAAGAACGTAGGGCTTTAGGTTATTCCGTAACACAAGTAAGTGGCGAATCTTTAACACAGGCTAGAGAAAATAACGTTGTTAATTCCTTAGTTGGTAAGGTTGCAGGTTTAGATATTAGTTCTACTTCTGGCGGTGCAGGTGCTGCATCAAGCGTTACTATCCGTGGCGTTTCCAGTTTAAGCCAAACCAACCAACCTTTATATGTTATCAATGGCGTACCGATGGAAAATAAACCTGTCGGATTAAATAATTTAAATCCAAATGGTAATGCTGGGAGCCAATATGATAATGCTCCAGATTTGGGTGATGCCGTTGGAAATTTAAATCCCGATGATATCGAAAGTATTTCAGTTTTAAAAGGTGCAGCTGCTTCAGCATTGTATGGTTATCGTGCAAAAGCTGGAGTAATTTTAATCACCACTAAAAGTGGAAAAGGAAATAGTGTAGAATTTAATACCAATTACGTTGCCGAACAGGTAATGGATAGAACAAACTGGCAATATATTTATGGTCAGGGAGCAAATGGTGTAAAACCTACTGATGCTGCAGCTGCCGCTCAAGTAGGTGGTTCTAGCTGGGGTGCAAAATTAGATGGATCTAATGTGGTTCAGTTTGATGGCGTTGCACGACCTTACACCGCACAAAAAAATAACATTGAAGATTTTTATAAAACAGGTGGAACTTGGTCGAACACACTTGCCTTAAATAAAACATTCGATGGCGGAACCATTCGCTTATCGGCAAATGATGTTCACAATACTTCAGTTGTACCGAATTCTGGGTTGAACAGACAATCTTTCAACTTAACAGGAACCTTTAATCCAATTAAAAGATTAACGATTGATGCTCGAATGAATTACATTTTAGAGCAGGCCAAAAACAGACCAATGCTATCAGATGGTGCTGGTAATGCCAATTACAACGTTGCTTTTTTACCTACGAGTGTAAGTGTAAACGATCTTATCCCCTGGAAGAATTCTACCGGTAATGAAATTTTGTATAACACGGGTAATGTTTACGCAACTAACCCATGGTTTGCGGCAAACGAATTTACCAATGATACTAAACGCGACCGCCTAATAAGTTCGTTTAATGCAAAATATACTTTCGATAATGGCTTATTTTTACAAGGTAGAGCAGGACGCGATGCTTACACAGATTCGTACAAAAATGTTGTTCCATCGGGTACAGCATATTTTCCGGCAGGTAAAATAGCAGAACAGGCAACTAAATTTTCTGATATAAATGTAGATGGATTAGTTGGTAAGTCTTTTAAAGTAGATGATGATTTTACCATAACACCTAACGTTGGTGCGAGTTACAGAAGAACGCACATTAATCAAACAACCAACAATGGATCTGATTTTGCAGTATTTGGCGTGTACAACATCTTAAATGCCAAGAATAAATCAGTAGGAAATATAGAATCAGAATCTGAAACACAATCTGTTTATGGAACTTTAGAGCTTACTTATAAAGATATTTTTTACTTAACAGGGAGCGGTCGAAGCGATTGGTTCTCTACTTTGGCAACACCAGGTAAAGACAATAAGCTAAGTGTTTTCTATCCTTCAGTTAGTGGATCATTTGTATTCTCTGAGCTTTGGAAACCAAGTTTCTTAAGTTTTGGTAAAATAAGAGCGGGTTATGCAGTTGTTGGTCAGGCTACTGATCCTTATCAAACTCAATTAACTTATAGTTTTAGAAGCGAAAGTTTAAATGGTGCGCCACTTGGAACCATAACCAATGTAAATATTCCTAACTCGGGTTTAAGAGCTTCTAAGGCAAGCGAGTTCGAAATTGGAACAGAAATGCGCTTCTTCGGTGATCGTTTAAATCTAGATTTCACGTATTACAAAAAGTTATCGAAGGATGAAATTTCTTTCGTTACTACATCGAGTACAACAGGTTATGCTGGTGCGGTGTTAAATTCTGGCGAAATAGAAAACAAAGGTTACGAGCTTTTATTATCTGGTCAGGTTTTAAAGAATAAAGATTTTGTATGGACATCTTCTTTAAACGCTTCATACAATAAAAACACAGTGCTATCATTAGCCGATGGCGTAACTTCTCAACTTTTAGCTACTTCAAGATCTGGTGTTGGTTTCTTGCAGAACATTCCGGGTAAAGCAGCTGCTCAAGTTTCTGCTTATGATTATTTATATGATGCTGCCGGAAAAATCAAGCTTGATGCTGCTGGGATTCCCCAAAGAGGAGAATTGGTTGATTATGGTTCGGCCTACAATAAATGGTTTGCGGGTTGGAACAACGAATTTAACTATAAAGGCTTAACATTATCTGTTTTGCTTGATGGTAAATGGGGCGGAAAAGTTTTCTCTGCAACTGATTATTATGGGTATGTTTTTGGTTTGCACCAAGCAACATTAGAAAATAGAGATGCGCTAGGCGTTAATGCCGCAACCTACTACAGCACTTTTGCCAATAATGTTTCTAAGCAATTTGTTCAGGATGCGAGTTTTATCAAATTCAGACAAATGACTTTGGGTTATAACTTCCCAGCAAAATTGTTCAACAACAAGATCCAAGGACTTAACGTAAGTCTTGTTGGTCGAAATTTATTTATCCTAATGAAGAAAACGGACAACATCGATCCAGAATCTAGCTACAATGCTACTTTCCCAGGATTGGAATTGGGTGGTGTGCCACCCGTTAGAACCTTTGGTATAAATCTTAGTGTTAAGCTTTAATTTTAAAAAGACAGAACAATGAAAACGAACATATTAAAAAAATATAGCCTTCTATTGTGTGTTGGCATTTTATTAAGCTCAGGTTGTACTAAAGATTTCGATGAAATTAATACAAATCCATCAGCTTACGGATCAGCGAGTTTCGATCCAAATTATACTTTAACAACCGCTCAATTAACGTACACCGGAAGTACCGATTTTGCTTATGATACTTGGAGAGGCAATTTAATTTATGCCTCTACCATGATGCAAGGCCTTTCTACCGTAATTAGCTATTGGGCAGGTGATAAATATTTATTAAACGAAGGTTACACCGCAGCATATTGGGGCAATGCCGGCGTTGGTGCTTATACGGAACAAGTTAAACCCATTGTAGATGTAGTTGAATTTACAAAAGGACAGCAGAAGTATAACAACGTACAGCAGATAGCCAGAATTTGGAAGGCATTAATTTTTGAACGTATTACTGATTTGTATGGTGATGTTCCTTATTCTCAAGCAGGACAAGGTTATTACACCAGCAACTTTGCACCAAAATACGATGCGCAACAAGCCATTTATACCGATCTTTTAAAAGAAGTTGAAGAAGCTACAAATGCGCTAAATGTTAATGGTGATAAAGTAACTGGAGACGTAATTTACAAAGGCGATATTAATAAATGGAAGCGTTTTGGTAATACTTTATTATTGAGAATTGCCATGCGTTTAACCAAAGCCGATGAAAATACAGCAAAAGCTTATGCAACTAAAGTAATCGGGAAAACGATGCTTAACAATGATGATAATGCATTTCTTTTGCACGATGTTTCTGGCGCTAGAGTAACTCAAAATAGAAATAGTCAAGTTTTATCTGGCGATGGTGGTCAGGAAAATTATTATGTTAAATGGTCTAAAACTTTTATCGATGCACTGAAAGCAACCAATGATCCTCGTTTGGGAAAAGTTGCGGTAACTAAGTTGTTTATTGATGAAAATTCTAAAGCTCAAAATGCAGCTTTTGATGCGAATCCTTTAGTTCAGAAAGGAATGCCTAATGGAAAAGATTTGAGTGGTTTAGCTGGCCGTGATGTTAGACAGGATGCAACCTACACCACTTTTCCAGATTATTCATCTCCAAATCCAGGAATGTTAAAGAAAAATGGGGCAACTTTTATCCTTACTTATGCCGAAAGCGAACTATTACTTGCAGAAGCGGCACAGCGATGGAATATTGGCGGTACTGCTGCTTCTCATTATGCGAGTGGAGTTTCTGCTGCGATTACTTATTTAGGTCAGTATGATGCAACAATGGCCATTACAAGTACTGTGGCTGATGCTTATGTAACAGCGAATCCTTATGTAGCAGCAAATGGTTTGCAAATGATTAATACCCAATATTGGTTACATGCCAATACCATGCTCGATTTTTACGAAACATGGTCTAACTGGCGTAGATCTGGTTTTCCGGTTTTAACTCCAGTTGTTTACCCTGGCAATGCCACCGTTGGAACCATTCCACGCCGTTTTCCATATCCAGTAGAGGAAGCAGCAAAAAATGGAACAAATTATAAAGCAGCATCATCTGCTGCTCCTGGAGGCGATACGCTTGCAGGTAGAGTTTGGTGGGACAAATAAATAAAATAAAAATTATTAGGTAAGGCCGGCATTGCGAAAGCAATGTCGGCTTTTTGCTTTTACAGCAAATATGATGTGGCCATTATCAATTTAAACAAACGTTTGTGCTGTAATTTATGGCTATTTCAAGCCTTAGCTTTAAACTGACTTGGCAGTTGCTTCTTTCTCTTAAATATCTTTCAAAATTCAATATTAATTAGCTGTTAATGTGTTGTTTGCCTTGTTTTAATAGGGTTTTTGAAATCTCTTTAGTCAAACGTTTGCGCAATGATTTGATGAAAAATCTGCTTCTGTTACCATTACCTTTAGGTGACAAACAACCACGATCATCCCTAAGTGATTGGAACAACTAACATTAATAACCGATTTCAGACAAGCAACCTAATCTCAACTAAATAAATATTTTTATGATTAAATTTTACACAAGAAAAATTGGTTTACTCGCCGTTTTTCTACTCGTTGTTACTTCGGTATCGGCGCAGTTAAAAATTACCGGGGTGGTAAAAGGCGCAGACGATGGCCAATCGTTACCCGGCGTATCGGTAAAAATTAAAAATGCTACCACAGCGGTAAGTACCGATGCAAATGGGCGTTACAGCATTACCGCCGCTACCGATGCTACTTTAACTTTTAGCTATGTAGGTTATAAGCTAAAGGAAGTTCAGGTAAATGGCCGTACAAATATTAATGTTAACCTTAATCCTGATCAACAATCTTTAACTGATGTTGTTGTTGTGGGTTACCAACAGGTTAAGCGAAGAAACTCAACTGCAGCATTAGCATCTATAACCAGTAAGGATATAGAAAACCTTCCGGCAGCAAGTGTTGATGTTCTTTTGCAAGGAAAGCTTCCCGGGGTAAATGTTCAAAATTTTACAGGTCAGCCTGGGGTAAGTACCTCATTAATGGTTCGTGGAAACACCAGAATCATGTCGGCCGGAGAGTTTGATGGCGATAGAGCTTTTAGTAATCCATTGTATGTTATTGATGGTTTGCCAGTTTCTGAAGATGAGGTACAGGCTTTTACCCAAACAGGAACTAACTTTCTAACTTCTTTAAATCCGAATGATGTAGAATCTATCGATGTATTAAAAGATGCATCGGCAGCCGCTATTTACGGTTCTAGAGGTGCAAATGGCGTAATTTTAATCAGAACTAAAAGAGGTATTTCTGGCGTTCCAAAAGTAAGTTTCAATACTTACTACGGAATGGTTAACCAGCCAAACTATTTGGAAACCGTAATCGGTGCTGAGGAACGGAGAAGAAAATTAGATCTGATTTACCATTATGGAAATGGAACTCAGATTAGAAATAACGTTCCAATTATGTTAACGGATAGTTTGAATCCATCATTCAATAACAATAACAATTGGCAAGATTTATTTTATCAGAGCGGGGCAGTTTCTAACCAAGATTTAGCCGTTTCTGGAGGAAGTGAAAAATTCAATTACAGAGTGGGTGTTGGCCATTACGATGAAAAGGGTATCATTAAGGCAACAGGATATGAGCGCTACTCCATTAATGCGAATTTAGGTGCAAACTTTAGCGAAAAATTCCAGATGCAAACTTCCTTAAGATTAAGTAGAGGAATTAGATTGGTGGGTAGAGTTAGACCCGAGGAGCAAGGTTATCGAAATGCTTTTAAAATTAGTCCGATTAGTATGCCCTCTTCATTATTCTATTTATCCGATCAGGATAGAGCAGACATCGAAGCACCGTATGAATCTGTTCGAAATAATAACGCAGATAATAACGTAAGCGCAGTAACTAAATTAACATACAATATTCTTAAAAATCTTTCTTTTAATACGGAAGGTGCAATTAATTACAGTTCATCCAAAAGAGATTTCTTTAGTCCGGCACGGAGCGAATATAACGGCAGAGCTTATGCCTATTCTGGTTTTAGCGAAGGCTTAAAATATTTACTCACCAATACGGTGCTGTATAATTTCAGCATAAATGAAACACACAATTTAAATTTCTTAGCTGGACAAGCTTTCGAAAAACGAGATAATCAATCCTTATCTGTTGCTGGCGAAGGTATTCCGAATGATAATATTAAGGTTGTATCCGGTGTGGCGCAAGGCGATTTATCTGGCGGATCTGATCATTCTACTTATGCAAAACTTTCATTTTTTGGAAGTGCACATTACGATTATAAAGAGAAATACCTTTTCGATTCGTACATCAGAGCTGATGCATCTTCGAGATTTGGTCGTGATAACAGATGGGCAGTATTTCCATCTTTCTCTGCAGCGTGGATTGCAACGGAAGAAAACTTCATGAAAAATATTTCATGGATAGATTTAGCTAAAGTTAGATTTAGTTGGGGCTTAAGTGGAGATGAAGCAAGTATCGGTGATAATGATCGGTACAACAGCTTTTCTCTAGGCGCAGCCGGATATGCAGGAAGTAGCGCAGGAACATATAATGGCGTTCCGGTTATTTATCCAAACTTTAATAAATTAACCAACAACAATCTAACTTGGGAAGAATCGGCTCAAACCAATATCGGTTTGGATTTAGAGTTTTTTAAACGTCGCTTAACTTTAACCGCCGATGCTTATGTAAGAAATACGACTGGCCAAATGCTTAAAGTATTGGTTCCAGAAACATCAGGTTATAGTGCATCCTTAAGTAACGCTGCGGGGGTTAGAAACTCTGGATTAGAACTTCAGCTTACTGGTCGTGTTTTCAAACCAGAATCGGCTTTTCAATGGAGTCCATCAATCAATATTTCGTTCAATAAAAATATGGTAACGGCACTTCCCAACGGAAACCGAGATTTATACAGTAACGGAACTATTTATGTGGTAGGCAAACCCTTAAATATGTATCAAATGTACATTACCGATGGCGTAATCAATTCGATTAGCGATTTATTGGTCAATCCATATACCGGTCAGGTTGGGGCTACCAAATGGGGAACTTTAATTTTGGGAATGCCGAAATGGAGAGACATTACAGGTGATTATAAAATATCGGATAACAATGGCGAAAACGATGTTACCTTTTATGGTAATCCAAACCCAAAAGCAACAGGTGGTATCAACAATGCTTTCAGATATAAAAACTTCTCGTTATCAGTTTTCACCACGTTTACATTGGGTAGAACAATTGTAAACAGCACATTGGCACAGCGATTATCAAATGGATTATTTTACGGTAACCCAGAAGATTTGGCAAGAGCATCAATCGGAGATTACGAACAATATAATTATTGGAGACAGGCAGGAGATAATGCAACTTTTCCGGCTTTAAATCCTTTCGCTGGTTTGTATGTGTTTAGGGCAGAGCAAACTTTCTATGTAGAACCAGGATGGTATGTAAGAATCAAGAATGTAAACTTAGGCTACGATTTTACACCGCAAAATTTCTCTTTCATGAAAAAAATGAAGCTTAACAGGATTAAACTTTATGCCATGGCAGATAACCTTGTAATGTTCCAAAAGTTTTCGGGCATAGATGCTGAGGCGGTAAATGCTCAAGGTTACGATTTCGGTGATGGATACCCAATTCCTAAGAAATACACATTTGGTCTTCAGGTAGAATTTTAAAAATTAAGCAGATGAAAACGAATAACAAAAAAACAAGAAGTAGTTTGCTAATGATTGCAACACTTCTAATTATATTAATAGCTCCATCTTGCAAAAAGGCATTAGATAACGAATTGGACAATGCAACTTACGATGATAAGTTTTGGAAAACTGAAGCGGATGCCCAAGGTGCAATAAGTGGTGCATACGGATTATTAAGAACCAGTTTGTACACCGATAATACTTTCTTTATTTGGGGTGATTTGCCTCAAGGAGAATTTCAAACTGATGATACAAACATGCAGGGTCCTTACGTAAATGGAGGATTAAACGCCGTTTACTATCGTGAGGGAGGAGCACACACTTGGACAAACTGGTATAAAGTTATCAATGTATGTAATTTGGTAATTGATAAAGTTCCGGCAATTCCTACTGCCTCTTTTTCGGGAGGGATTAAAGCTAAAAACTACCTAATTGGAGAGGCTTACTTTTTACGCGGACTTTGCTATTTCTACATGGCTCGCGTTTGGGGAGAAGTTCCTGTACAAAACGACCCAATATATACGGCAGAACAAATTAAACTTTTGGCTCAATCTCCAGAAGAAACGGTTACAAGTCAGGTGATTAGTGATGCCACAAAGGCATCAGCATTAATGACATTTGAGGGCACAGCTCAATATCAAAGAACCAGAGCGAACAAAGGAGCAGCACTAGGTTTACTTGCACACGTTACGGCTTGGCGCCATGATTATGCGAAAACTTTGGTTTATACGGATTCTATTATTAATAAAGTTGATACTTACGGTTTAGAAACGGCTGATAACATCAGAATGCCATTTAAAAATACCAACTCAAAAGAAAACATCTTTGTAATTCCATCTTCTAATGCCAATAAAGAAGCATATTTCAGTGACGGAATCGGGTTTCAAACTTTGATGGAACCTTATATTACAGATCGCTTTAGTAAACCTTTGTTCTATGTAAACTCTGATTATCTGTTTAATATTTATCCTAATAAGGCAGATGTTAGATTGGATAAATTTTATGGATATAGCAGTAGCGCAGATATTGATCTCTTAATTAAATATAGCGATGTTGGATATAAAACGGCTACTGAGCCTTATATAGAAAGCAACTTAATCATCTACAGGTTAGCAGATATGTACTTGTTAAAAGCAGAAGCACTTAATGCATTAACTCGAGATCCAGAAGCACAAACAGCAATTAATGTAGTAAGGGGGAGAGCAAATACAACAGGAACTGCTTTAGTTGGAAATTTGCTTAAAGTAGAAATTATGAATGAGCGGATTAGAGAACTTGCAGGTGAGGGTCAGAATTTCTTCGATGGCGTGAGGATGAACCGAAGTCCTGTTTGGATGACGGATGCGCGTAAAACGCTGAAAGGTTGGAGATGGCCAATTGCAAACAGCATTCTTCAGAATAACAACCTCATCAATCAAACAGAATTCTGGAAAGGTAAATACTAAAAAGACATCACATGAAAAAATATATATTTATAGTTTTTGCAGCCATGATTGTGTTCATCAGCTGTAAAAAAGGAAACGGAATTATTGATGGAGGTTTAAGCAACCCGAAGGTTAATTTCAATACCTACGATTTTTTAAAATCGCACCCAAGAAAGGTTTTTGATACCACTTTAATGGTTATAGATAAAGCGGGTTTAAAAGACATCATCAATGGTGATGTAACTTTCTTTGTTCCCAATAATTATTCTATTAATAACTTTTTAAACATTAAACGCGATGAAGCTCGCCAAATTGATGAGAACAAAAAATATACATTAGATTCTTTGTTCAAATATTTCAGTCCGGCAAAGCTTAGAGATTCGTTGGGCATCTATGTTTTCAAAGGAAAAATATCTTATAATCAGCTTACCGAAGAAGGGCAGATTTATCACCCTGTGGTATCTCCAACAGAGAGCTTTGTAATTTCTTATACAAAAACTTCAGGCTATTTGGTTGATGGAATTATTACATCCGACGCCCGATTGGTTTATTTTACAAGAGTAATTGGCCAGAGAGATGTTTTGGTAAACGGACAGATGGAAGATCCTAGCGGCGATGAAAGTTTGCTCGATAGAAGTGCAGTTTGCCAAACCTCAGGCATTGAAACAACAAACGGAATTGTGCATGTTTTGAGCAATTCACATCCATGGACATTTAAAGTAAAAGATTTTTAAAGCAATATTTTATGAAAAAGATATATTTATTCGGAGGCATACTTTGCCTAATTATTGCAGCAATAACCTTTAATGCTTGTAAAAAAGTAAAAGAAGGTTTTTTAAGTGATTACTTACGTTATTCATCAAACCCTTTAAGGGTAAATGCAGGATCATTTTATCTTTCTCAGGGATTAATTCCTGATGCATCGACACCGCCTTTTGAGGTAACCCTGCTTAATGTTAGGCATAAGGATACTGGAAAAAGAGCTGAAGAGTTTTTTAAGGAATATGAACTGGACATTTGGAAGTTGCCCTTCGATCCACGTACCGATACAACTTTGGCACTTATTAACGCCAAAAGAACGCGAGTTAAAAAAACACCTTTTGAGGTTACTCCAGTAAGCGGTCAAATGGTGTTTAACGAAGGAAGTAATAACATTCCTCCAGGGGAGTATTTACTCGATATTCAGGTTAAAAACCCCAACGGAACAAAAACTTATAATGGAATTTGTACTATTATTTTAGCACCGCAAGTAGAATACGAATATATTAATGCGCCATATTCTTTGGCTGTTGAAGCCAATAGCGAAACCGCAATCCGATTTGCTTACGATGCAGATTGGATTAATGCAGCAGTGGGAAGATCAACAACGGCCTGGTTAAAAATTAGACGTGTTGCAGATTCACCAAATCAGGTTGTGCTGAAATTCAAAGATAAAAACGGCGCTTTATTTGCACCATCTGAATACAAACAAAGACCAAGTGGAAATACCTACTTAAAAACCTTAGGCACATTTGCGTACAAAACTACCGTTACCGATACAGCTGTTTTATACGATTACGCGACAAGTCCTTTTCCGGCGCTTTACTGGGATAGTCAGAGTAACGGTATAAACTGCTATTATAGAATAAATGCCAACAACATTGCTTCTATTGATACGGCTAGCGCTACAAACTGGAATCCACCAAGCCAATTGCCTTATGGTACTTGGAACAAAAGACCAGTAAA
This sequence comes from Pedobacter fastidiosus, assembly GCF_014306625.1. Lineage (GTDB taxonomy): Bacteria > Bacteroidota > Bacteroidia > Sphingobacteriales > Sphingobacteriaceae > Pedobacter > Pedobacter fastidiosus. Next base: position 38,564 of record NZ_JACRYL010000018.1, on the reverse strand, counting down.
ACTGAATGTTAGGTTTAACACCAGGATAAATAGGCCAGGAAAATACATCTACGAGATTATTTTAGCAGCCACCAAAAAATAACCAAAAAGATGGCTTGTCGAGACAAGCCATCTTTTTTAATAAACATCCAAATGAAATCATTCCTAACTTCTTTATTCATCCTGTTAACCACTATTTCATTTGCTCAGCAAAGTTGTCCGAAATGGGGGCCATATGTTAAAACCAAAGGTTTGGCTAAGCAAAACGCAGAACTTATGATGGCCGATGTTATGTTTCCAACAGCCGGACTAGCACCCTATACTTATGCTTGTAGCGTTCAATTTGGGATAGGTAAAAGTGGTGGTTATTGTGGTATTCAAAAAGCCGGTGATAACGAAAAACGCTTTACCAATAATATATTTTCCATCTGGGATTTCCCGAACAAGATTCAGATTACCGCAACCTATAAAGATCCCTTAACCTTTGTTGGTGGTTTTGGTGGTGAAGGAACTGGTTTACATTCTCATGCCGATTTTAACTGGAAACCAGATCAATGGTACACCAATATTATTCGCCGTTGGTCTGTAAATGATTCTACCACGAATGTGGGATACTGGATTTACGACCATACCGCAAAAACCTATAAGCATTATGTAACTTTTGTTGTGCCTGAAGCTAAAGCCATGTTGCATGGAGATTTAGGAAGCTTTTTGGAAAACTTTGCGGATGATTCTAAAAAATCAAGAACGGCAGTTTATAAATCTTATTGGATGTTGGGCGATCAAAATAATTGGCTCCATCCAGATACCTTAATTGCCGAAGCTGGAGTTGGTTCCTGGAAAGCCGAAGCTCAAGAGGGGGGCGTTAAGCTTACTTCTTGCGGAACAGAGATTGGTCCATCACGTTATTCTTTTCCTGTTAAAGAAAAATCAAATCAACCAGAAATTGTTCAGGCACCATCCATTTACGATTTATCCAGTTATTATGATCATACGCAAAAGAAGATATTTGTAAACTGGAGCATCCTTAATACCGCTACGCCACAGTTAAGTTATGCGGTAAATATTTACGATAACAAGCAAAAATCTGGCAAACCCATTGCAACGCTAAACGGTACAGATCCCGATTTAAACATGGTCGGAATTGCAGTAAGTAACCTTCATCTCAAAAGTCAAGATTACTACATTACAGCTTACCGATATTTTTGGACAAACAACTCCAATAAAAACGACTATCCTCAGGGAATTAAAACCCTAATGAAACCGAGCCTCAAAGAAATTTGAGGCTTTTTTATGGTAACAATTTTAATCGGTTTTTTGATTAGCCGTCCTTTAATTTGATATTTAGGAACCAAACCAACATTCATGAAATTTAAACTTATACTCACCACATTTTTGTGTGCAAGTTTCTTTGCGCATGCACAACAAGGGCCAAGAAAAAATCCATCAAAAGAAACCGTAACCAAAACTGAAGTAACGGTTAAAGAAGAACCAAAACCAACAGGGAATGAAAGAGCCATTAAAGTAGAAAGCTCGGTAATTACCAACCATACGGTAACGGTTGATGGAAAAACCATTCCCTACAAAGCCACTACCGGAACATTGCCTGTTTGGGATGAAGATGGAAAACCAATAGCGGGTTTATTTTACACCTATTATGAGCGTAGCGATGGTCAAAATAAGGCAAAAAGGCCATTGGTCATTTCTTTTAACGGTGGTCCGGGTTCGGCATCTGTTTGGATGCACATTGCCTATACTGGTCCAGTAGTTTTAAATATCGATGATGAAGGTTATCCTGTTCAACCTTATGGATACAAAGAAAACCCTTATTCTATTTTAGATGTTGCCGATATCGTGTACATCGATCCAGTAAATACAGGTTATTCTAGAGCGGTAAGTAAAGACATTCCAACGAATAAATTTTTTGGCGTTCGTGCGGATATTAAATATTTGGCTGAATGGATTAATACTTTCGTTACCAGAAACAATCGCTGGGCATCGCCGAAATTCTTAATTGGCGAAAGTTATGGAACCACCCGGGTTTCCGGGTTGGCTTTAGAGTTACAAAACAGCCAATGGATGTATTTGAACGGGGTAGTTTTGGTCTCTCCAACAGAATTGGGAATAGAAAGAAGTGGCCCAGTTGATGCAGCTTTACGTTTGCCTTATTTCGCTGCAACCGCATGGTATCATAAAGTTTTACCTGCCGATTTGCAGAGCAAAGATTTAACGGCAATGTTGCCAGAAGTGGAAAGCTTTACCATTAACGAACTGATTCCTGCAATTGCACAAGGTGGCATGCTAAGTATCGATAAAAAGAAAGCCATTGCCACTAAAATGGCTCGCTATTCTGGCCTATCAGAAAAGGTAATTTTGGATTATAACTTAAACGTTCCGACAGATTTTTTCTGGAAAGAACTTTTGCGAGATAAAGGTTTTACCGTTGGCCGTTTAGATTCTCGCTACCGTGGTATCGATAAAATGAGCGCCGGCGAAGGACCAGATTATAACGCAGAGCTTACCTCTTGGTTACATTCTTTTACGCCAGCCATCAATATGTACATTAGAAATGAACTGAATTATAAAACAGATTTGAAGTATAATATGTTCGGCTCAGTTTACCCTTGGGATAATACTGGCGACAAAACCGGCGATAATCTTCGTCAGGCAATGGCGCAAAATCCTTACCTGCATCTTTTAGTTCAATCTGGTTATTACGATGGTGCCTGCGATTATTTTAATGCAAAATACAGCATGTGGCAATTAGATGCTGCGGGAAAATTAGCAGATCGAATGAGTTGGGAAGGTTATCGCAGTGGGCACATGATGTATCTCCGTAAGGATGATCTTAAAACAGCCAATAATCACATTCGCGAGTTTATTAAAAAAGCACTGCCAAAAGAAGGGGAAGCTGCCAAATTCTAAATCAGGATTTTTTTAGGGATTTAAGGATTTTCAAGATTGATTTTTATAATCAAATCAAGAAAATTAGATTTAATAGAAGCGCAAAGACAGTACAATAATTAATGTTCGTCCTGTGCCCAACGCATTCTATTGGAGCTTTCCAAATTATTTAAATAAATACTCCTTTAAGTATTAACGATTTGTTTTTGCAAATGGGAAACAAAAAACGGTAACTGCAAACTAAAAATATTTACTTATTTTTGTGGTTCAATTATGCAACAAATAAAAACATCATTCGATTTTGAAAAGCCTATTGCAGATTTAGTTCAGCAAATGGAAAAGGTTAAGCAAGTTGCCGAAAAAACTAAAGTAGATATGTCTGCTACTTTAGATGAACTGGATGGCAAGTTAGAAGAAACCACTCAAAACTTATATAACAACCTTACCGGATGGCAAAAGGTTCAAATGAGCCGTCACCCGGACAGACCGCAAACACTGGATTATATTAGCATGATCTGCGATGATTTTATCGAATTACATGGCGATAGAACCGTTAAAGATGATAAAGCAATCATCGGTGGTTTTGCAACAATCAATGGGCAAACAGTTATGGTTATTGGTCACCAGAAAGGTAAAAATACCAAAGAGCGTCAATTCCGTAATTTCGGAATGGCAAATCCAGAGGGTTACCGTAAAGCCCTGCGTTTAATGCGTTTAGCAGAAAAATTTAACAAACCTGTTGTTTCTTTCATCGATACAATGGGTGCTTACCCAGGTTTGGAAGCAGAAGAACGTGGACAAGGAGAAGCTATTGCAAGAAACTTATTGGAAATGTCTATTCTTAGAGTTCCAATTATTTGTGTTGTAGTAGGCGAGGGTGCTTCTGGTGGTGCTTTAGGGATTGGTATTGGCGATAAAGTTTACATGCTGGAGCATACTTGGTATTCTGTTATTTCACCAGAATCTTGCTCTTCAATTTTATGGAGAAGCTGGGATTTTAAAGAGAAAGCCGCAGAATGCTTAAAGCTAACTTCTGATGATATGTTTGGAAACAAACTAATCGACGGAATAATTCCAGAACCTCTTGGTGGAGCGCATCAAAATCCAGAATTGATGGGGCAAACATTAAAAGATTACATTATTAAAGATTTGACCGCTTTGGGTAAAATTAAAACGGATAAACTTATTGAACAACGAATTGATAAATTCTGTGCAATGGGTGTTGTTAACGAATAAATCATTAACTAAAATAAATTTGAAATCCTGTTTCGCTTCGGTGAAACGGGATTTTTTTTGCCTCTATAGATTTGACAACTTTTAATAGCCAGATGGAAAGAAAGTAGTCAAATCTTCTGATGCCCCAATCAATAAGGCCACCAAACTTCGCAAGTTTAAACCTGAACCTTTCCTGTTTAGATTTGACAGCTTTTAATAGACAGATGGAAAGAAAGTTGTCAAATCTTCTGATGCCCCAATCATTAAGCCCACTAAACTTCCATAAGCCTACGCATTTAAATTTTTTTGTATTTTTCTAAAACTATTTAGATTTTAACCTGTTTGTATAAATGAGAGCGTTAATTTATTTGGCTGGAAACAGACAAATTCGAAGGGTAGTCATTCTTGACTGCCCTTTTTTTGTTTTAAATTTTTTGGGATTTATAATCGGTTTAAAACAAAAAAAGCTTCACAAATTAATGTGAAGCTTTATAATGTTCTTTTCGCTTTGGCTTATTGTTGTGGGCCTTGCTGGTAGTACATAGAAAATCTACTTTCTAATCCAGAAAATATTTTCTCTAATTGAGTGCTCAGTTTATCTTGTCCGGCTGCTTTACTCGTTTTAATCATTCTATCTAAATAATATAATCCAGTCTGAACATTTTGCGAACCCGTAATGCTTCCTTTTGATTGTGAAATATCAGCCAAATAGGTCAATTCTTTATTGATGTAATCGCCAGAAGTGGTCAGGATTTCATTAGCCCTAGCCGTTTCGCCAAGTTTATACAGGTTTTCTGCAATGTAGAATTTAACCACAACCGTACGGATGCCATAGAATTTCTGAGGCATTACCGCAAAATATTTATCCATTACTTGTTTAGCTTCAGCAGTTTTACCTTCTTTAATTAGGTTACTGCTCAAATTACTAAAAATGTTTGTGAAGATAAATGTATCGTCTGATGACTGTGGATCTAAATAGGTAGCCGTTTTCATATTGCCCCATTTAAATTTGTTCATCACATTATTGTACAAAGCAGGTGTGTTTGTTAATTCTGCTCTCTCATCAGATGAAGTTGTATCCGCTTTTAAAGGCAATAAGCGTAAGGCTAATCCTTCATTGTATAAATATTTATCTAAGCCGTTATATTGCTCAGAAGGAACAGTAGAAGCGAAGTAAATTGGACGTTTCCAATTATTGTGCGCTAAAATATCGAACATGGCTAATGTTCCTTTAGTTACATAACCCTTGTTAAATTTCCAATCCATTTTGGTTGTAATCTTCGAAGCATCTGCAGCTGAAACAGTTCCAGTGCTAATTACTTGTTGAGGATCAACCGTAATCATTAAATTTTTGGTGGGTAAAAAATTAGATTTTGTACCATCCTGCATTGGAACTTTATCACCATCATCGTTCGATAACAACAAATCGACAACTTTTTTAAGTTCAACATCGCCAGCAAGTTTGTAATCATCGTATGGCATTACATCTCTTTCTCCTTGAACGTATTGAGAAGGAACCATGCTAATTGGAAGCGGAGCAGATTCATTTTGTTTCTGTCTCATTCCATTTATATACCAGTCTGTATCAAACAAACTTAAATTTACAATTCGCACATCTGGACGCACGTTTTCCACTTCTTGAATGTACCAGAGTGGGTAGGTATCGTTATCGCCATAGGTGAATAATATGGCATTAGGCGCACAAGATTGTAGATAATCCAGAGCAATATCATGAGGAACCAATTTCGTAGAACGATTGTGATCATCCCAACCTTGCTCTGCCATAATAGTTGGTGCAGCAAGTAAACCGATTACGGTGGCACCAATTGCCCCATTAGTCGGCGTTAATTTTTTAAACAGCCACTCTTTAATTGCTAAAACGCCTAGGCCAATCCAAATCGCAAAGGCATAGAAGGAACCTGTGTAAGCGTAATCTCGCTCCCTTGGTTCTAAAGGTTTCTGGTTTAGATATAATACAATTGCTATACCCGTAAAAAAGAATAACATGGCAACAATTCCAGCATCTTTTTGATTGCGTTTAAAGTGCCAAATTGCACCCAACAAGCCGATGATTAAGGGTAAAAAGAAGAAACGGTTATAGGCTTTATTATCAACTGTTGATGGTGGTAAATGACTTTGATCGCCCAAACGCATTTTATCAAAGCCTTTAATTCCGCTAATCCATTCGCCTTCAAAACCACTTCCCTGACCTTGCTCATCATTTTGGCGACCAACAAAATTCCACATGAAATAACGCATGTACATATAGCCGATTTGGTAGCTAAACAAGAAGCCAACATTATCAACTACATTTGGTTTTTTGCTATCGTCCATATGCATCCACTCTTTGTAAAAAGCGGCATGTTTAGGGTCATCACTATACATCCGCGGCAATAAAGTGTTGTTGCTATATTCGTAATCACTTTTTTTGCCAGCGGCTTCATATTTAGTATCACCTTTTCTCCAAATGGTTTTTCCTTCGGTTACACCAGATCTTTCTGAGTTGTAATTCGGTCCAAATAACAACGGCCTATCTCCGTATTGCTCGCGGTTTAAGTAACTTAAAAATGAAAATGCATCTTTCGGAGCACTGTTATTTAAGTTTGGATCAGCTTTAGCCCTAATTACGATCATCGAGAATGAAGTATAACCGAATATGATGAGTACCGTAGAGATTAAGCCTAAGTTTAATAATTTCTTTTGATGCGCAATTGAATAGCGAATGGCCCAAACGAATGCACCAATTAATAATACTGCGAAAAATAATACGCCAGTTCCGAAGCCTAAGCCTAAGGTATTTACAAAGAATAAATCGAAGTAAGCGCCGAATGAAACTAGATATTGGATAATACCATATTGAATAACTGCTAAAATTAAAACTCCAACAATTAATGTTTTGAAAATTCCTGAAGTTGTTGGCTTATCTGTTTTTTTGAAATAATAAACAAAAGCCATTGCCGGAATGGTAAGTAAGTTTAAAAGGTGAATACCGATTGATAAACCCATAATGTAAGCGATGAATAGTAACCAACGGTCGCCTTTAGGCTCATCGGCATGTGCTTCCCATTTTAAAATACCCCAAAAAACGATTGCTGTAAATAAAGAAGATTGTGCGTAAACTTCAGATTCCACAGCTGAAAACCAGAAACTATCCGAAAATGTATAAGCTAAAGCACCAACTGCTCCGGCGCCCATAATGCTAATTAATTTGCCTGTTGTTAGTTCTTCGCCAACTTTAATCAAGGTTTTCTTAGCTAATGCTGTGATGGTCCAGAATAAGAATAGTATAGTTGCGGCGCTCGAAATTGCAGAACCGATATTCATCCAGTAAGCAATTTGAGTTTTATCTCCTATCGCGAAAATGGAGAAGAAACGCTGAATCATTAAAAATAATGGTGCACCCGGCTGGTGAACAACTTGCATTTTAAATGCCGACGCGATAAATTCGCCACAATCCCAGAAACTAGCTGAAGGTTCTAAGGTTAAAACGTAAGTTATTGTAGCAATTAAAAAGCAGATCCAGCCTACTATATTATTGACTTTTGAATAATTCATTGGTTTATTATAATGATATTTAAAATTTGTATTGACATAAAAATGCTGCCGAAATTAACTATTCTAGTCGATAAAACAGGTAAAATTTTAGATTGATTTAACAATTTTTAACGTGACAAGCTTAATAACTGCTTCAAAATGATTTGTAGGTTTTAAAAATTTAATGGTGAAATGAATTATGATCTTATGCTTTGTGTGGTACGTGGAGAAACGCACCACGGCTTTAGTACGTATCTGATTCCAAGGTTCGTTTCTCAAGCGCCAAGATTTGCTTCTCAAGCGCCAAGGTTCGTGTCTCCACGAACCTTTTAACGGGGTTATAGCACCATAAATTTTCAAATAAAAATAGATTAGATTTTACGATCTAATGCCAACTTGAGCGGTACGTGGAGACACGTACCACAGCTTTGCGAAACATTACTCCGATGCCAAAGTTCGCATCTCTGATGCCAGGGTTCATTTCTATCATACAAAGGTTCGTGTCTCCACGAACCTTAACAAACATAACCATCTATTTCTTTTACAACCTAGTTACACTTATCAATATTTATTTCAACCTAGACCTTAGCCACTAACAAAAGGAGAAAGTCTAGATAACAATGCTGAATATTGTTTTTCCAATTTTTTGCTCAAATCATCTTGTTTAAATGTTTCCGTTAATTTAATCATCTGACCTAGATATGTCATGTAAAAACGAATTTCATTTTCAGATGCCAAGTAGTTTTTACTAATTGAAACATCAGCTAAATATGTTAATTCCTTGTCCATGTAATCGGCAGTCTTGTTTATTAGTGCATTTGCTCTTTTTGAATCATTTAGCCTATAAAGGCTTTCTGTAAAGTAGAATGTACTGGCAACCTGACGGAAACCATAAAGTTTTTCTGGGATAACCTGAAAATAACGATCAGCAACTTTTTTGCTCTCAGCGATTTTACCTTCCTCAATTAATCCATTTAAAAGACCATTAAAAATATTCGAAAACATGGTCACATCATCGGCAGATTGTCGATCTAAATGATTTGCATTTTTAATGTTCCCGTAATTAAAAACTTCCATCACATTGTGGTACATTGGTTTTGTGTTTACCAAGCCATAGCCTGTATTGGTTGCCGTATCGGGCTTTAGTGGGAGCAACCTCATATTTAACCCTTCAGAATATAAGTATTTATCTAAACCGATGTATTGTTCTGTTGGCATGGTTGTGGTAAAATAAATCGGCCTTTTCCATTGGTTATGCGTAAGAATATCGAACAAGGCCAAAGTGCCTTTAGTTACGTAGTCCGAATTGTAAGTCCATTCCATACTGTTAGCAATTTTACCGGCGTCTTCCAGTGGAACGGTTCCTGTATCAATAACTTCTTTCGGGTTAACTTTAATTTTTAGGTTTTTTGTAGGTAGAACATTGCTTTTTGAGCCATCTTGCATGGCAACCTTATCTTCATCATGATCCGATAATAAAACGTCCAAAATTTCTTTAAGCTCAATGTGTTGGGCAATTTTATAATCCTGGTAATACATCACATCTCTAGTGCCCGCAACATATTGATTGGGTTTCATTGAAATTGGAAGCGGCTCTGACTGGTTTTGTTTCCGTTTCATTCCATCAATATACCAATCTGCAGTAAACAAACTTAGGTTTACCACACGTACATCCGGACGAATATTTTCGACCTCTTGTGCGTACCAAACAGGGAAAGTATCGTTATCGCCATAGGTGAATAAGATAGCGTTCGGAGCACAGGCCTTTAAATAATTGATGGAAACATCTCTAGCAACATGACTATCAGAGCGGTCATGATCATCCCAACCCTGGCTTGCCATAATAATAGGAGCGGCAAATAAAGCGATCATAGAAGCAAAAATTCCCGCCTTTGCTGGTGTCAATTTTTGAAATACCCAATCTTTCAAGCCGAAAACGCCAAGACCTATCCAAATTGCAAAGGCATAAAATGAGCCTACATAAGCATAATCACGCTCGCGAGGCTCCATGGGTACAGAATTTAAATAAATCACAATCGCCACTCCGGTAAATACAAAGAGCAAGCCAATTACCCCAGCATCTTTCTGATTGCGTTTAAAGTGCCAAATGGCTCCGATTAGTCCAATAATAAGGGGCAAAAAGAAAAAACGATTGTAAGCTTTGTTTTCTGTTATGGAGGGTGGAAGATTTTTTTGATCGCCCAACCTGATGGCATCAATAGGTTTAATGCCACTTAACCAAGCGCCATCACTACCTCCGTGCTGGCCATCTTGATTATCCTGTCTGCCAACAAAATTCCACATAAAGTAACGCATGTACATTTGCCCAACTTGAAATGTAGACATATATGATAAATTTTCGACCATTGTTGGTTTATGCTCATCATCAAAACCCATCCATTTTTTATAGAAAGAACTGTGCTCAGGTTTGTCGCTATACATTCTAGGCGCTAAAGTTTTCTGATCGAAAATATAATCTGATTTGGTGCCGGCAGTTTCATATTTGTGATCACCTTTTCTGTAAAGTGTTCCCGTTTCTTTAATCCCGATTTTATCCGAGTTGTAATTTTCTCCATAAACCAAAGGCCGATCTCCATATTGGGAGCGATTTACATAGCTCAAAAAGTTGAAGGCATTTTCCGGATCGGTATTGTTTAAGTTTGGTTTGGCATGTGCTCTAATAATTAACAAGGCAAAAGAACTGTATCCGAAAATGAGTAAAACGGTAAACAGCATAGCTAAGTTTAATGCTCTTTTCTGATGAATAATTGAATATCTAATGCCATAAATTAAGCCACCGATAACCAAAATGGCAAAAAATAAAACCCCAGTGTTAAATCCTAAACCTAATTTATTTACAAAGAAGTAATCAAAATTTGCAGCAAAAGAAACTAGGTATTGAATAATTCCAAATTGAACAAATGCAAGCACAGCGATGGAAATAATGAAAACCTTTAAAACACTTTTCCAATTAGGAGATGGATATTTTTTGAAATAATAAACAAATATTAAGGCAGGAATTGCCAGCAAGTTTAGTAAGTGAACGCCAATAGAAATACCAATCATGTAGGCAACAAATAACAACCATCGATCAGATTTTGGATCATTTGCCTGAGATTCCCATTTTAAAATCCCCCAAAATACCACTGCAGTGCAAAGCGACGACATGGCATAAACTTCGGCTTCTACCGCAGAAAACCAAAAACTATCTGAAAACGCATAAGCTAAAGAACCAACGATACCTGCGCCAATAATGCTAATGATTTTTGAAGTGTCCATTTCAGCTTCGTTCTTTATTATTGTTTTTTTGGCAAGAGCTGTAATCGTCCAAAATAGAAATAGAATGGTTCCGGCGCTTGCTAAAGCTGAAGCAAGATTCATGAAATAAGCAACTTTGGTTACATCGCCCAGAGCAAATGCAGAAAATAATCGCTGAATCATAGAAACTATTGGTGCGCCAGGTTGGTGAACTACTTCTAAACGGAAAGCGGATGCAATAAATTCACCACAATCCCAAAAACTTACGGATTGATCTAAAGTTAAAATGTAAGTTAATGCGGCAATTAAAAAACATAACCAGTCGGCAATCGTGTTGATTTTTGAATAGTTCATAGTTTAGGTTAGTGATTGATAGTAAAAGGTTTATAGGTTTAACCTATAAAGTCGGTTATAAAATGGAAATGTTGCACGTGGTGATCAAATTTTTTCAAACAAAATTGGAAGCGAAATAATTTTTAATTTTTTTTAAATCGCACTTGCATATTTAAAATAACCTGCCTACATTTGCATTCCCAATCGAGGGATATATCCTCGAATTGTTTTTGTCCGATAGTATAAGGGTAGTACGACAGTTTTTGGTACTGTTTGTCTTGGTTCGAATCCAGGTCGGACAACTTAAGTTTAACATCGGGTCGTGTAAAATACATGATCCGATTTTTTTTAACCCGTAAACTACACGGAATCATGCCATTGCAGTTTAACCAGGTAAAGCTTTTTTCTGGAACAGGTTCTAGAGAATTATCACTTAAGATAGCTGAAAGTTACGGCAAGCCATTGGGCGAAGTAACCATTCATAAATTTAGTGATGGCGAATTTCAACCTTCTTTTGATGAATCAATTCGTGGTTGCGATGTTTTCTTAATCCAATCTACTTATCAGCCAAGCGATAACTTAATGGAACTTTTGTTAATGGTAGATGCAGCTAAAAGAGCATCGGCACATTACATTACAGCAGTTGTTCCTTATTATGGTTTAGCCCGCCAAGATAGAAAAGACAAACCACGTGTAGCAATCGGAGCCAAATTGGTGGCAAACTTATTAAAGTCTGCAGGTATCCACCGCATTATGACTATGGATTTGCATGCGGCACAGATACAGGGTTTCTTCGATATTCCGGTAGATCACTTAGATGGATCGGTTATTTTTGTGCCTTATATCAAAAGCTTAGGCTTAAAGAATTTAACAATCGCATCGCCTGATATGGGCGGTTCGTACAGGGCACGTACCTTTGCTAAGTTTTTTAATGCTGAAGTTATTATTTGTGATAAACGCCGTAAACGTGCCAATGAAATCGAATCGATGTCGATTATTGGAGATGTAACCGGACAGGATGTTGTATTGATCGATGATATTTGCGATACTGCTGGAACATTATCTAAAGCAGCAGCTTTGATTATGGAAAACGGTGCGGCAAGTGTTAGAGCAGTATGTACGCATGCAGTTTTATCGGGCAAAGCAATTGAAACAATAGAAAATTCTGTTTTAACAGAGCTGATCGTTACCGATACGATTCCATTGAAAATGAAAAGCCCAAAAATTAGACAGCTAAGCACTGCTAGTTTATTTGCAAGAGCAATTGCCAATGTAAATGAACACGGTTCGATTAGTGATCTTTTTAAAGTATAATAAAATAAGGTTAATTGTAGAAATTGATTAATCGGTTAATTGTAATTATGCAATCAGTTAATCAGTTAAACATTTAACCAGTTAAACAATAATTAAATAAATATAAAATGAAAACAATCGCAATTAGCGGTTCTCCAAGAGAGAACGTAGGGAAACGCGATGCCAAAGAGCTTCGTTACGAAGGTAAAGTTCCTGCGGTATTGTATGGTGGTACATCACAACAACATTTAGCTGTTGTAATTGCAGACTTAAAAGATGTAATTTATACTCCAGAAGCAAACTTTGTAGAAATCGAAGTAAACGGTGCAAAAACTAAAGCAATCGTTAAAGACACTCAATTTCACCCATTAACTGATATTTTAATGCACATCGATTTTCTTCAATTATTTGATGATAAAGAAATCGTTATGGAAATCCCTGTAAAATTAACAGGAACTTCTCCAGGTGTTAAAATGGGTGGTAAAATGGTTCAAAAATTACGTAAACTTCGTGTTAAATCTTTGCCAGCTGCAATGCCTCAATCAGTAGAAGTAAGCATCGAGAAATTAGAAGTTGGTGGTTTAGTTCGCGTTCGTGATCTTAAAGCAGACAAATTCGTAATTACAAATACTCCAGAAGATACAATCGTTTCTGTAGGTATGAGTAGAGCATTAAAACAAGCAGAAACTGAAGCTGCTAAAGGTAAAAAATAATCAAGATTCTTTGATTTTAAGAGTAAGCGACACAAATTTTGTGTCGCTTTTTTTTTGAGCAGGATTTTTTAGGATTTAAGGATTTTCAAGGTCAAGCTGAAATAGCCATGAGCAAAAATCTTTTTCCTTTCGGTTAAAATTTTGGTCTTTGCCTTTTCTTCTTTTCGCTTTAGTCTTTCAGCTTTTCTCTTAAGCCTTTTACCTTCCACCTTTCTACCCTCGACCTTTTTTTCTACATTTGCAACCATGAAATATCTTATAGTTGGCTTAGGAAATATCGGACCAGATTATGCACATACAAGGCATAACATAGGTTTTGATATTGCTGATGAACTGGTAAAAAATTTAGATGGAAGCTTTCAAAATATCCGTTTGGCTTATTACGCCGAAGTTGGTTTTAAAGGCAAAAAGCTTCATGTAATAAAACCAACCACTTTTATGAACCTAAGTGGCAAAGCCGTTAACTATTGGATGAAGGAATTAAAAATTGCTCCAGAAAACGTTTTGGTCATTGTTGATGATTTGGCTTTACCACTTGGTAAGCTTCGTTTAAAGCTTCAAGGCTCTAGCGCAGGTCATAATGGCTTAAAAAGTATTGAAGAGGTTTGTGGCGGACAGAATTATGCTCGATTGCGCTTTGGCATAGGGAGCGATTATCCTAAAGGTCGCCAAATTGATTTTGTTTTAGGCTTATTCGATAAAAATGAACAACTGGAGTTGCCAGCCCTAATTGATAAAAGTGTAGAATTGATTAAGAGTTACGTTACCATTGGCCCAGCACATACCATGACAGCCTTTAATAAATAAATCCTAATTCAATAATAGTCATAACCAGCAATAAGTTACATAGCAATCCCTCTGGGACAATTCTACAACGAGGCTTTATTCCGTTAAGATTTTTTTTTGAAAACGAGCGGTAAAGTTTCTCTTGGCAAAATCAGTCCTGCTTTCTCTGCTGCCGATTGAAAAAATCGGCATTCGTTCAATCAGGTTTATTTAACAAAGCCAGTAAATATTGGTAAGTTTTTGCTTCGGATTATTTTACTAGTAGTAAGTAAAATTTACATCTATAAAAGTCTATTTTGTGGAGATGCCAAAGTTAATAAACCTGACAATAGTGACAGCCCCAGCTTTTCTGCTGGGCTATAACGGTTAGCAGGACTGTCTTTAAAATGAAATATTGTCTTTGCTTTTCTAAATATAAGTAAAACATTAAAAGACATAAAAATGCCAGAATTAATTCTCTTAAAATTTTAAAGAAAAAAAAAGACCATCTTACGATAGCCTTTTTCCTAATATAGTTATTTAATGATTATTTAACTTGACCTTCAGCTCTAGCAATATAAGCATCAACTAATTGTGCTTCTGCGCTTTCAGGGTATTGAGATTTGATTTTGTTATATGCTTCTACAGCACCTTTAAAATCTTTTAAGTTTTCGTTAACCAAACCTAATTTTTTCAAAAACATTGGCGAAGTAAATTTGCTCGCCTTATCTGATGCTTTTTTGTAATAAGTAGCAGCTTGTTTATAGTCTTTTAGTTCGCTATAAGCATCGCCTAGCAAACCTAAAGCTAATGGATCTGCAACTGGGCTACCAGTAGCACTGTATTTACTTAAAGCTTCTATCGCTTGTTTGTATTCGCCTTTACGAAGATAAATTCCACCTAAGTATAAGTTAGCTAAGTTTGCCGATTTTGTATTGTCGTACTCTTCAGCAATTTTTTCTAAACCGGGGTAACCACCTTCGCCTTTAATTGCTTTGTTTGATAAAGAATCTACACCGATAAATTGCTCAGATCTGAACATTTTGCTTGCAGCTTCTTCAGCACGGCCTTTTAAATATACGCCTTGGTACCAAAGATACACTGCGATTAATAAAACTATTGCACCTGCTATAAATAGCAAGCTTTTATTGTTTTCCTGTAAAAATGAACCTTTTTTAGTAGGTTGAATCGTCTGGTTATCTGTTGTAGACATGTTTGATTAAAAAATTTAAGATTGCAAAAATACATTTTTCAGTCAAAGTATCAATCTTTATTTTGAACTATTTAATTAAACAGTAGTTATTTAGAGGCTAAAAATCGGTAAATTGCGCTCTATTTATGTGGTTAAAGAATATTACGCTTCTAAATTTTAAAAACTATACCGATGCAGATCTCCATTTTTCGGATACTGTAAACGTTTTTACAGGTAATAATGGCTCGGGCAAAACGAATATGCTCGATGCAATTCACTATTTATGTCTCTGCAAAAGCTATTTTAATCCGATTGATAGTCAGCAAATAAAAACTGCCGAAGAGGTTTTTATGATTCAGGGCGATTTCGACCGGAACGAGAAGAATGAGAAAATTAGTTGTGGTGTAAAACGGAATCAGAAAAAGCAGTTTAAGCGCAATAAAAAAGAATACGATAAACTGGCAGATCATATTGGTTTGTTTCCTGTAGTGATGGTTTCTCCATACGATGTAAATCTGATTATGGAAGGGAGTGAGGAACGTAGAAAATTTATCGACAACGTAATTTCCCAAACGGATGCTCATTATTTGGATCAGCTGATTACCTATAATCGGATTTTAGCCAACAGAAACGCCCTGTTGAAACAGATTGCAGTAACAAAACGTTATGACGCCACATTGTTGCAAATATTGGATGAACAGTTGGTTATGGCTGGAAATAAGATCTTTATAATCCGCAAGGCTTTTATGGATGAGTTTATTCCGCTCTTTAACCAATATTATACCTACCTTACCGATAACAAAGAAACTGTCGAGTTAAACTATCAGTCGCAGTTAAACGATTCTACTTTCGAAGAGCTTTTGCGAAAATCGGTTGAAAAGGATCGGGTTTTAGAAAGAACAACTACTGGAATCCATAAAGATGAACTGGCTTTTGTAATTACAGAAATGCCACTCAAAAAATTTGGTTCGCAAGGACAACAGAAATCTTTTTTAATTGCTTTAAAACTTGCTCAATATGCCTATTTAGCTAAAAACAAAGGGTTTAAACCGCTGCTTTTGTTAGATGATATTTTTGATAAATTGGATGATAATCGAGTTCAGAAGCTGATGCAGATGGTTTCTCATCACGATTTTGGCCAAATATTTATTACAGATACTGGAATAGAAAGAGTAAAATCGATTTTTAAAAAGATAGAAGTCGAAGTAACTTTGTTCGACGTTGAAAACGGAAATATAAAAAATGCGTAAACCTAATGATGTTACTTTAAAAGATGCTTTCGGCAAAATGCTGGATGTGTATCGTTTACGCCGTAAGTTCGACGAAACTTCCATTCTTGCCATTTGGCCAGAAATTATGGGTACCGCAATTGCAAATCGCACCACTCAGATTTATATTAAAGATAAAAAGCTTTTTATCAGAATAGAATCTTCAGTAATTAAAAATGAATTGGTTATGGTTCGTCAGGGGATTATTCAGAAACTGAACGAACACGCAGGGAGTGAAGTAATTGTTGAAATGGTGTTTTTGTAAAGATTTTACCTTTTAATCTAAATTCGGCTATAAACTTTTGCAAATTAATTATTTGGGCGTTTTTACACGCTGTCCGCTGTATCCCCGATGAAAAATCGGGGGATGCCGCTTCCATCGTTAACGCTAGCAAATCTTAAAAAATATTATCAATAACCATCATTTGTATAGCTCACGTATTAAAAATCTAGAACTCATACATATTATTTCCCCTCAAGTTTTCAATGGCAATAATTGCATTCTCCTTCAAAGCATGGCGACTAAGCGGTTCTCTTTCCATTTTTGCAGACTTAAAGCCATATTGATCGAGAAATGTTTGTGTGTGGATATTATACTCGCTTAAAAAATCTGTTAACGACAAGACATCAGTTTCAAAGCCCTCATTTTCAAGGTTAAACTGGCAAGAACTTTTGTAAGACATTAAAATTTCACCATCATCTGTTTCCATGCCATTAACCTGTACGCTCCACTTATTTGGATCATCTGTAGGAATTATGGTCTCGGTCCATTCTATTCCTCCAACTGTATTTAGGATTTCAAATGTAATAATCATAGTCTTTAATGAATCGACTACCATACATTCAAACCCAAATCCAGATTCATAACTATTTTCCTTACGGCTCTCTTCTAAATGTTCCTCATTAAAAATATATTCATTTAATTGAATTGGCTGTATATTGAAGATTTTCATATTTACAATATAAAAAAATGGGCTGATAAATATTAATTACCAACCCATTTTTTTATTATGACTCTATAAAAGTAATACTACGAAAATTTAACTTCTACCTCCGCCAAAGATTTTTGCTAAAATCCATATTAGCAGGGCAACCACTATTACCACTACAATAATACCCGACCAAACGCCGGCTTTAAATATACCACCAATCAGTTCACAACTGCTTAGGGTGCTGCATAAAAATGCGATCAGTACTAAAGGGAATGCTCTTTTCATATCGTTGTTAATTTTGTTATAGCTAACATTCGATACTTAAATAAAGTTTTAGCAAACCGTTATTTTCCGTTCACTTTTAACAATTCGATTTCGAAAATTAATGCGCTATAAGGCGGAATATCCTGACCAGCACCACGTTCGCCGTAAGCTAAGTTGTACGGAATAAAAAATTTGTATTTAGAACCTGCAGGCATCAATTGTACACCTTCTGTCCAACCTGTAATTACACGGTTTAATGGAAAGCTAAGTGGTTCGCCTCTATCATAAGAACTATCAAACTGTTTACCATTTAATAATGTTCCTTTGTAGTGAACTAGAACTGAGTCTGTTGCAGTAGGTTTAACGCCTGTTCCGGCTGTTATCACCTCGTACTGTAAACCACTCGCAGTTGTATGAACGCCTGCACGTTTTTTGTTTTCTTCTAGAAAAGTCTGTCCTTCTTTAATCATGGGTGCAAATTTAATTTTATTGGCTTCGTTTTCAGCCTTATTTTTAACTGCTGATGCTTTTGATAAAGCTTCGTTAATACATTGTTGTGCTTGTTCTTGGTTTAAGGTTGTTTTGCCACCTTGAAAAGCATCTTTTAGTCCTTTTAGTAAAACATCGTAATTTAATGTTGTTAAGCCAGTAGATTTTAAGCCACTGCCTATTGAGGTTCCGAAAGCATAACTCGTAGAATCCAAAGAAGACTTTAATCCTATGCTTGCAATAGATGTTTTGCTTGCAACTGTGGTTTTTTTAGCTACAGGCTTTTTAGCAACTGTTTTTTTTGTTTGTGCAAAAGATGCAACTGCGATACCTGAAACCAATATCGTTAAGAAAACTTTTTTCATTCTTGTAATTTGTGTTTGTCCATCGCATTGCGATTGGATTTTTTTAAGTTCGAAAGATACAAAACTTATAAAACAATAAAACCCCGAAATGATCGAGGTTTTATTGTTAAGGTTATATTTTACTTAGAAACGTTCGTCTGCTTTGAAGAAGAAGTTACCTTCAATTTCTGCATTTTCATCAGAATCTGAACCGTGAACAGCGTTAGCATCGATTGATTTAGCATATTTCTGACGGATCGTACCTTCTGCTGCTTCAGCAGGATTAGTTGCTCCGATTAATTTTCTGAAGTCTTCAATTGCATTATCTTTTTCTAAGATTGCTGCAACGATTGGTCCAGAAGACATAAAGCTAACCAAATCTTTGTAGAAAGGACGTTCAGCATGAACTGCATAAAACTGACCAGCAGTTTCATCCGTTAGTTTAGTATATTTTAATGCAACGATTTTGAAACCTGCATTGGTAATGTCGTTTAAGATTGATCCAATATGGCCGTTTGCTACTGCATCAGGCTTAATCATGGTAAATGTTCTGTTAGTACTCATTGTGTTTTAATATCAAATTTTGTGCAAAAATACGTTTTAATTGAGGAATAATCAACAGTCTAAATATTTGGCAATGGCTTTTGATAAAAACATTGTTCGTAAAGCTGATGTATTATGTGTAAATCTATTTTTTAATTAATTGTTTTTCAATAGGTTGGTTTTATTTTTTAGGCTTATTTATACTAAACTTAAAATCCTTTAATCCTAGCCTAAAAATCCTTAGCTTTGCAACGCAAAAAATATATGCTTACATTAACAGAGTTAAAATCCCTATTGGCTACGCCACAACGAATTGTGATCACAACGCATCATAAACCAGATGGCGATGCATTAGGTTCATCATTGGGTTTATATGGATATCTAATTCAGAAAGGCCATCATGTTAGGGTGATCACGCCAACAGATTATCCAAATTTTTTGCATTGGATGCCCAACAATTCTGATGTAATTATCTTCACTGAAGCACAAGAAGAAGCTGCTAAATTGGTGGATGAAGCATCGATTATTTTCTGTTTAGATTTTAATACTTTAAGTCGCATTAACGAACTAGGCGAATTGGTTAGAGCTTCAGGCGCTAAGAAAATAATGATCGACCATCATTTGGAGCCTGAAGATTTTGATGATTATCGCCATTGGGATATTAATGCTTGTGCAGCCGCTCAGTTGGTTTACGATTTTATTGTTAATCAATTAGAGGATGAAGCTGGAATAAATAAAGATGTTGCGGCCTGTTTATATACAGGAATCATGACGGATTCTGGATCTTTCCGATTCCCTTCCGCAACTTCAGAAGTTTATCGCATTGCGGCTAACCTAATCGATTTAGGAGCAGAACACTGGAAAATTCATCAATTGGTATATGATAATGCAAGCGAAGATCGTTTACGTTTCTTAGGCTACTGCTTATCAAACAAATTAGAAGTTTTAAGAGAATACAATACCGCTATAATTTCGGTAACGAAAGATGAACTGGCGAAATACCACAGCGCAACTGGCGATACCGAAGGCGTAGTTAATTACGCACTTTCAATTAATGGAATTCGCTTGGCAGCTTTAATTGTAGAAAGATCTGATAAGGTTAAATTATCGGTTCGCTCTACGGGAGATTTTCCGGCGAACGAAATTTGTAAAAAATATTTCAATGGTGGCGGACATAGAAACGCAGCAGGTGGAGCAGCAGAAAAGCCACTGAATGTTGTGGTAGATGAGTTTAAATCGATCTTGGAAGAATATAAGAATCAATTAATTGCATAAAGCAATAAGCAAATAAAAATCAAAAAAAGTTTAAAACAATAAAATGAAAAGAGGAATTATTATTCTGGCAGCAGCAACTTTAGGTTTAGCTGCTTGTAACAAGTTTGAAAAAGGTGAGGGTGATATGACCTACAAGATTTACAAAAGCGAAGGAAAAGCTAAAATCCAAGAAGGTGATTTTGTAAAGTTGAACGGTATTCAAGTTATCGAAACTAAATCTAATGGCGATTCGACATTGGTTAACACTTATGATAACGAACGTCCAGCGTTTTTCCCAATCAGCAAATCGATGTTTAAAGGCGATATGGTTGCAGCTTTAAAATTATTAGGCGAAGGCGATAGTGCAACTTTTAAATTGAACTTAGACTCGATGGCTAAATATTCTGGTCAACCAAAACCAGTTGGTACAAAAGACAATTACGCTACTTTTACAGTTAAAATTGAAAAAGTATTGCATAAAATAGCTAACGAAGCTGATTCTACTTTCGAGAAAAAGAAAAGAGAATTCTTCGAAACAGAATACAAAGCTTTAATAGCTAAAAACAAAGCTTCTGAAGATGCTAAAATCAAAAAATATATTGCTGATAACAGTCTTAAAACTACAGCTTCTGCATCTGGTTTACAATATGTAATCGAAGCAGCTGGTAATTCAGAAAGAGCAGCTTTAACAGATACAGTTATGGTTGATTATACTGGTCAGTTCACAAACAAAAAAGGCGATGGCAAAATCAATGTATTTGATACATCAAATTCTAAAACGGCTAAAGAAGCTGGAATTTTCTCTCCAATGGCTCAATATGCTGCTCGTCCTTTAGTTCTTGGTCAATTGGCTCCAGGATTTATCGAAGGTGTTCAGTTAATTGGTGTTGGTGGTAAAATCAAAATCGTTATCCCTTCTAAATTAGGTTATGGTGAAAACGGTGGTGGTCCAATTAACCCATTCACTCCATTAGTTTTTGATATTGAATTAAAAGGCATTAAAAAAGGTTCAGCAGTTACTCAATTGCCTCCTCCAACAATGGCTCCAGCGCCGGCTACAAAATAATAGCGGTAAATCAATACATTAAACAAAAGGCTTAAGATTTTAAAATCTTAAGCCTTTTGCTTTTTTACCTATTTTCTATTTATAAAAAAGAGATTCATGGTGAAAGACCATGAATCTCTTGAATGGAATACTGTAGCTTAATAAAGCTCAATATTAAGCTTGTGCTTCTAAGTATTGTGCGTAGCAATAACCTTCTTCACCATCGTTAGTTCGCACCAACCACCATAAATCATTGCTTCTGTTTACTAGGGTAATCACCTCTCCGTGGGCTGCTTTGCCAACAATAGGTTGATCTGTTCCTGGTCCCTTGCGAATGTTTAGGTTGCTATTCTGAGTAACTACTTTTGCATGTGTAACTGCAACATCAATCGCTACATTTACATTTAATACTAAATCTCCGGAAGTAAAATTAGGATCAATTTGATCGTAAATGGCCCACAAATTATCTTTGGTTGCACCATCTGATGCCGTTCCATCAATATATAGAACACCATCTTGTTCTCTTACGGCTAAATCTGTTATACCAGCTGCAGTTGCAGCATCGGTTAATGCTTTATATTTATCTTCTAATGCCATGATCAAGATTATTTAACAGTTAACTTGTTTTCGATTTTCTTAGGCTTTAAGGCATTTAAATGTTGCATTAAAGTAATTAGAGCTGGTTTTTTAATTTCTCCTGTTAAGGTTACTACACCATCTTTAACTGTTGCCTTAACCATTGGAAAGTCTTTTACGGCATCAATCACATTTTTGGATAAGGTTGGGTCCTCTGAAATGACAACAGGTAGCGGTGCCGGCTTAACGGTTAGACTGTTTATAACCGTTTTGACACCTTTTTCTGCTTTTGCAACCTCTTCAGCTTTGGCTTTAGCTGCCTCATCCGCAACTTCGCCAGTTAAGGTTACATCGCCTTTAGTTACTGCAACAGTGATTCCTGTGGCTTCCTTGGCCTGAACTGCAGCTTGGATAGCTGCATCCTTTGGTTTACACCCTACGAAAAATAACGTAGTGGCAATTACCATACTCATTAATAAATTAGTTGTTTTCATCCTTTTATATTTATTTTAATTAAAAAATGCAGAGAATAGAATTATTGGTTAAATAATTTCATTTCACTAATCGTTGGGATGATTTTGGTAAGGCTAATATATGAATAGGGGTTTAAATGAAATTGAAAATGTGCTTTTATTTATACACATTAATAAATCGTGGTAAATTTAAGAGATTATCGGGCCCAGAGTTTGTAGGGATTTAAAGTTAAGTTGGAATTGTAATATTTCTGATCTTCGGTTACTTCTTGATCAATCCATTCTGGAAGTTCAAATTCCTCATCCTCGCTAGTCAACTCGATTTCGGCGACCATCAAACCAAAGTTATCGCCTAAAAATTCATCCACTTCCCAAACTTTCTCTCTATAGGTAACAACATATCTAATTTTTTCCAGTTCAGAGGTTGCGAAGTTATCCAGTAATTCAGAAGCTTCAACTAAAGGGATTTCGTATTCATATTCCAATCTAGATGCACCTACAGAAATGCCTTTAATGGTTAAAAAACCTTTGGTTTCGGTGGTTCTTACCCTAATCGTTTTATTCGGATCGGTTAAAATATATCCCTGCCTAAAATGTTGACCCGTAGGTTTATCTACCTCCAGCCATTTATCTCGATCAAGCAAAAACTTTCTTTCTATCTCTTTTCCCATATGCCTCTCTATTATCTCGATCTTTTCTGTAAATCTGCAACCGATACACTAATTAATCTTCCAATTGGTTGTTTGCCTCTATAAGTGATAATCTTTAAAAGACTTGCGTCTTTTGGAACTTGTAAAGCTGAAGTATATTTTGGATAGAAACGGTCGGGTATCGAATTATCAAAGCTGTAATAAATCTCTAAATTATCAACTTCTGGCGTTAATTCAATTAATAATTGTTTATCTGCGCTGCGTTTTACGGTGATAATAGGATCGTAAATTGCAGGACTATATTTTACCTCAGCTAAATCTAAACGCTTAAAATGTTGCTCTGTTCGATCAACAAAGTTTGTCCAGTTTTTCTTTTCTATCGGGCTCCAAATCGATTCCGAAATTGCGAAAGCTCTTGGCCAAACCATATATTCTACCTGGCGGAAGTTATAAACCTGTTCGGTCCATAAATTTGCTTGTCCGCCGATAATATATTGAGCATTAACTCCAGCTGGTACAGGATTAAACTGATAAACCTTGTTTAATCTGAGCGAAGCATAAACTTTCGGCTCCGTACTTACATCAGCTTGCATATAATCTAAATAAGCAAATTCAGTAGGGCTCATTACCACATTATGTTTGTCATTAGCCGCTTGAATGCCGTATTTCATTCCCCTCCAGCTCATAACTGCTGCCGTTGGAGAAATTCCGCCATCCAAAATTTCATCCCAGCCCATAAACTTTTTGCCTTTGGCAACCACAATCTGCTCTACACGTTTTTCAAAATAGGCCTGAACCTGAGGGATTGTTTTTAAGCCTTCGCGAAGCATTAATTGTTTAACCTGTTCGTTCTTTTCCCAAAAATTATGAGAAGCTTCATCGCCACCCATGTGGATGTATTCGAACGGGAAAAGTTGGGCTATTTGCGTAATTACGGTATCTAAAAAGCTGTAAACTTTTTCATTTGCTGGGCAGAGTGTATTATCAACAAGTGCAATTGGTGGTGCACCACGACTCCAATCCATGATTTTTTCTCCTGAACGAACTTTGTAATTTACCGCTTCTGGGGTGCAGGATAACTCTGGATAAGAAGCAATTACGGCTAAACTATGTCCAGGAACATCAATCTCCGGTAGTATATTAACAAAACGTTCTTGTGCATATTGAACAAGTTCCTTGATATCTTCTTGAGTATAAAAACCACCATAAGTTCTAGGTTCATCGGCTGATGGCGGAACAAAATCGCCAAAAGTTCCAGTTTTTTTAACACTCCAAGCACCAACTTCTGTAAGTTTTGGGAGACCTTTAATTTCGATTCTCCAACCTTCATCATCTGCTAAATGCAGGTGCAGAAGGTTAAATTTATAGCGAACCATATCATCAATGAAATGTTTTACTTCCTCTTTGGTAAAAAAGTGACGCGCAACATCGAACATTAAACCTCGCCAACCCAGTTTCGGGTAATCGACAACATCTACACATGGAAGTTTCCATTTCACATTGTTAACCAATTCTTTGCTTTCAATTTCTGCAGGGAATAATTGGATTAACGATTGTGCGCCATAAAAAATGCCTGCTGGTTTATTCGCCGTGATTACGATTTGAGTAGGATTAACATTTAATTTATAACCCTCTGTTCCTAATTGTGGGTCTACCTGACTGTTTAAAATTAATTTTATTGTTGGGTGTGTGGCATTGTTTAGTGTGCTCACAAATTTTCCGGTCGCAACAGTAATTCTGTTTGACAAGAAATCTATCGACTGCTTTAAATCCGCTCCTTTTAAGGCTTGAATGATCACGTTTTCTGGTAGTGTGAACGATCCAGCTTTTTTCATTAATGAAACTGGTTCTGGAATTATGGCTATTGGCGTTTGCGACATGGCAGTTTCAGAATCACCGGCCTCAGTTTCGGTTACAATGTTCTGTGCAAATGTGTTGGCTGTAAGTATGCAGCAAGAGATAATTAGGAATAATTTCTTCATCAATATAATTAACTACGGATTAACCGAATAAGTATAATCCGCAATTTATTAAAAAAAGCTTTAATTGAATAATTCTTCTGAGTCAGTTTGTTGTATTCCGTTAAATCTTCTGATTAAAGAATCTAATTTTCCGTTCCGTTTTTCAATTCTTCTCAGCATCCCAGTATTATGTTCTATAAAAGCATTGATTACTTCTTCACTATGCTTCTCTGGCTTGTTCAATAGAAATAGGTCTGAAATTAATGAAATAGGAGTCGCGAAAAGTCCATGAACTGACCACCAACCACAAATTGAAGTTAAGAACATACTTCTCAATCTTTTTTCATGAGCACATTTGGCGCATATTATTTGATGTTTTACCTCTGTTGAAGCGCCAAATATAAAAGAATAAATTGTATTGAATCGATAGCCGTTTAGTTCGGTTTCTAGATTGCAATTGGTGCAGATTGTACTTTTTATATCAACAGTTAATCTTTCTATTTCTGACCCTTCGTAAAAATCTGTTTCGACTTTTACCCATTCTATTAAGCCTAAATCTAGGTTTCTTCTAGCGATCTCATCATTCAGAACATCAACAATTTCCTTCCTTAAACCTTTGGGATTTAGTGCAATCTTTTGAATTGTTGCATCATCAAAAGTTCTATAATTTTTAATTATATCTTCAATCGGGATCATGTTTTTTATTCTTGTAGGTAATTATCCTCTTAAATGATAGCCTTTAGGTTTGGTAAAAGCTCGTAAACCTTGATGGGAAAGTGTGGCTCCGATTCCTGAATGTTTTCTTCCGCTCCAAGGCAGGGCTGCACTCACGCGATCGCAACAGTTCCAGTAGCCTGAGCCAGAATCTAATTGACTAAGAATTTTTTCCGCTCTGGATTGATTTGCCGAATACACAGACGCCGTTAAACCATACTCCGTGTCCTGCATCATTTTCAAAGCTTCATCATCGTCTTTTACTTTCATAATTCCGATTATCGGCCCGAAGCTTTCTTCTTGCATCACCAACATTTCATTTGTAACATTGGTTAAAACGGTGGGCTCAAAAAAGTAACCTTTGCTATTTTCGTCTTTTTTACCACCTGTTAAAATTCTTGCACCTTTAGCTAATGCATCTTCAATCTGGTTTTCCAGAACGATAATTTGATCTTTTCGAGTAAGTGCCCCAAGATATACACCATCTTCGGTTGGAGAACCACTTTTCCAACTGCTCACTTCCTCTACAAACGCATTTAAATATTCCTCATAATTTTTCTCGTGCACGTAAATCCGCTCAACCGAGCAACAGCTTTGTCCGTTGTTGTAAAATACACCATCAGCAGTTCCAATAGCCACATTTTTTATATCTGAAACATCTTCAGCTACATATAAAGGGTCTTTTCCGCCCAATTCTAATTGGCAAGGAACCATTTTGGATGCCACTTTTTCATAGATAAATTTACCAGTTTTGTATGAACCAGTAAAAAAGTAACCATCAAAATTTAGATCTAGCAAAGCTGAGCCTGTTTCCTTTGCGCCAATAGCGACCTGAAAGACTTCTTCAGGAAGGCCTGCTTTTTTAAGTAATTTTTCAATTTTTAAACCCGTTAGCGTGGCATATTCTGAAGGTTTGTACATTACAGAATTTCCGCTAAGTAAAGCTGGAATAAATACATTAACAGCAACTAGGTAAGGATAATTCCATGCTGAAATGTTGCAGATTACGCCAAGAGGCTCGTATTTGATAATTTCCTTTAAACCAGGTTCGTCGACCATAACTTCATCCGATAAATACTTTTCTGCATTAGAAAGCATCCATTTTATACGGGCTCTTGCACCATTAATTTCATTTCGGGATTGCTGTAAAGGTTTGCCAACTTCGCTGGTTAAGGTTAATGCTAAATCCTCAATTTCAGTTTCCAGTAAATCACTAAAAGTTGAGAGAATAGATATTCTTTCTTGGAGTGATTGCAGCTTCCAGCTTAGTTGGGCTTGTTTTAAGGTTTCAAATTTGGTTTGCAAGGAAGCTTGATTGTCTTCTTCTAAGGTGGCAATAATTTCTTCGGTAGCTGGATTGATAATTTGCATGATGTAGTTAATTTTGCCACGGAAACACGGGATTCACGGAATAAATCAGCTCCCAAATTAACCTTAGTTTTCGTGGATTGTAGTTATAAATTATTGGTAATCGCACTAATAAATGCCTCATGTAAATTTTTGCTGAAAGGACTTTTTTGATCTTTTAACCTTTCAGGATGCCATTGCACAAAACATAAAAAGGATTTTCCTTCTGGGTACATTCGTTCCATTGCTTCGGTAATTCCATCTGGCGAAAGGGCACTCACAACTAGGCCTTTTCCTGTTTTATCTGTGCTCTGGTGGTGATTGCTATTCACCAATCCTTTATCAGTATTTACAATTTGATTTAGCCATGAAGAAGGATTTACAATTATTTCGTGATAACGATCTGAATGATCTGGCATTTTTGCATGGTTAAATTTTCCCCAAGCAGGAATATCTGGAATCAAAGTTCCTCCGAAATAAACATTACCAACCTGCATTCCTCGGCAGATTCCCAAAACTGGGATTTTGTTCTTTTCTGTATACTCCAATACTTTAAATTCAAATTCATCGCGTTGCTCATCAATGTCATCTTCGTAGCAGTATTCGTAATATTTCGGCTGATTATAAAATTTCGGATGTACATCTTCACCACCTGTTAGCACTATGCCGTGACACTTTTTTATTAAATCAAAATTGTTGAGTTTGTAGCCCAACTGAATAACTTCTATGTTTTCATTGTATGATAAAACCCAGTTGCTGTAAATTTCGAATTTGCTGCAGTCGGTTACACCTATAGTTATTTTATTATTCATAATATTTTTTACCATGGATTTTCACAGATGAACACAGATTTGGTAAATATTCAAAACCTGACAATTATTTTTTTGATCTGTTATATATGTTTATCCTTCTTATCTGTGGTTAATGTTTCTACAGAGCGGTTAAATACAGTTGTTTAAAATTTTCTCTGCTCACTGGTTTCGGATTGTTGGGATGAGCAAAGTCGGCAAAAGCCAAATCGGCAAGCGTCTCTATATGTTCATTCTTAACACCAATATCGCTCAATTTATGTGGAATATTAATCTTTGAATTTAAATCGAACAAATATTTTACAACCGCTTCTCCAGTTTCATCTTTCAACTCTAGTGTTCGGGCAATTTTACGAAACCGATCTTCGAAACCAGAAATATTAAACTGCATTCCGTATGGGATATTTACAGCATTCGCCAAACCATGGTGTGTATCTAAAAGCGAAGATAGGGGATGAGCAAGCGAATGGACAACGCCCAATCCTTTTTGGAAAGCAATTGCACCCATCATAGAAGCCATTAACATTTTGCTTCTGCTTTCTAAATCAGGACTGTTGGTCGCTTTTTCTAAGGAATCTTTAATTAAAGAAATTCCTTCCAATGCTATCCCATCGCACATGGGATGAAAATTTTTAGCCAGATAAGCCTCCATATTGTGCGTTAAGGCATCCATGCCTGTCGCAGCGGTAATAAATGGGGGCAAATCCATTGTTAATTCTGGGTCGGCGAAAACGATTTGGGCCATTAATTTTGGCGAGAACAAGATTTTTTTCTGATGCGTTTCATCGTCGGCTATAATCGCACTGCGACCAACTTCGCTCCCTGTGCCTGATGTGGTTGGAATGGTTATAAAATGCGGAACATCGTTGGTGACATAAATATCTCCGCCAATTAAATCGTCGTATTTAAATAAATCTTCTCTATGATTGATGCGTAAAACGATTGCTCTTGCAACATCTAATGCAGCACCGCCACCAATGCCAATAATGCTATCTCTTTGTGTGGCATCCCAAGCATCGCTCCCTTTATAAACATCACTTTTAACGGGGTTTTTATGAATGTCGCTAAAAACTTCGACCGAAATGTTTTTCGCTTTCAAATCCGCAATGATTTTTTTGAAGAACGGAAGTTGTGCAATCGTAGGGTCGGTAACAACTAATGGTGCTTTAATGCTGTATTGCTGTAAATATGCTGGTAATTCTTTTACTGCACCTGCACCAAAACGAATGGTTGTTGGGAAATTAAATTGATGAATTTTATCGAATATCATTTGATGGTATTTT
Organism: Pedobacter fastidiosus; assembly: GCF_014306625.1. Lineage (GTDB taxonomy): Bacteria > Bacteroidota > Bacteroidia > Sphingobacteriales > Sphingobacteriaceae > Pedobacter > Pedobacter fastidiosus. The sequence goes on along the minus strand of NZ_JACRYL010000018.1, from coordinate 9,426 downwards.
AATTTTCTATCACATTAAACGTTCTTAGATGTTCTTAGAGATTTGTTTTTGGTCATCGAGTTTAGTTTTTCACCACCTCAGACACCTAAGAACATCTAAGGGATGTTGTGCTTTTGGAATTATATTTAACTTCCAGCTAAGGTTAACTAAGGTATCTTGGGTGGTAAAACAAATGAACTATATTGTCTCCAAATATCTTTTCAGTTCCCAATCGGTTACTGCTTTTGCATATTGCTTACATTCCCATTCACGCGTCATGGTAAAATGCTCCACAAAATTTGCACCCAAAAGCGCTTTCGCTAAATCAGAATTTTTCATTTTTTGGGTTGCTTCAAATAAGTTGCGGGATAAAGTTCCGTTAGATAAATCTATATAACCATTACCATTTGTAGGAGGCTGTTCTAATTTCATTTTGTTTTTTACACCGTATAAACCCGATGCCAAACAAGCAGAAAGTGCTAGATAAGGATTCGTATCCGAACCAACAATTCTGGTTTCGAGTCGAGTAGCCTTCTTGCTTCCAGGTAATGCTCGTAATGCAGTAGTTCGATTATCAATGCCCCAAGTTACCGTTGTTGGTGCCCAAGCACCTTCAACCAATCGTTTGTAGCTATTTATTGTTGGCGCAATCATGGGCAAAATATGTGGCAAACAATACAGCTGACCAGCAATATAGCTTTTCATAGTTTCACTCATTTTATCCTGATCTTGTTCATCATAAAATAAGTTAGTTTTATTATCCAAATCCCATAAGCTTTGATGAACGTGACCGCTGCAACCAGGTAAATTCTCGTTAAACTTCGCCATGAAAGTAGCTAAGATGCCATGTTTATAGGCGATTTCCTTAACAGAGGTTTTAAACAGAATAGCTTGGTCTGCAGCTTTTAAAATTGGGGCGTACATAATAGCGGCTTCATAAACACCGGGACCAGTTTCGGTATGTAAACCTTCTATTGGAATGTCGAATTTATTGAGCAGATCGAATAAATCGGTCATGAATTCGTTTTTTAGAGAACTCCTTAAAATGGAGTAACCAAACATTCCGGGGGTTAACGGCTTTAAATTTGCAAAGCCTTTTTCTTGAATGGATTCTGGTGTTTCGGCAAAATTAAACCATTCAAATTCTTGTGCAAAAAATGGTGAAAAACCTGCATTTTTACATTCTGCCGTTAGTTTTTTAAGTAACTGCCTCGGACAAACATAATTTGGCTTTTCTTGATCATCAATAAAATCGCCTAGAAAAAAAGGAACATCGTTTTCCCAGGGGATTTTTCTAAAAGTGGTGATGTCAATTTTAACTTGAGCATCGGGATAACCCGTATGCCAGCCCGTATATTTTCCATTATCGTAAGCTACATCTCCAGCATCCCAGCCAAAAGTTACGTCGCAAAAACCAAGTCTGCCTTCAATAAGTGAAGCAAATTTTTCTGCAGCAATATATTTTCCTCTTAAAACGCCATCAATATCTGCAACGGCAATTTTAACCTTTCCCGAAGGATGATTTTTTACATAGTCAAGAATTTCCTTTGTCTTAATCATTAATCTGCCTTTTTAAATATTTTGTATAAAAGAAATATGCCTAAGATAATCCCCGAATAAATTAAACCTAATTTAAGATTATAAATCAGCATTGCGATAAAAGAAATTGATGCAATAATTAATGCGAGGATTGGAAAGAGCGGATAAACAGGAACCTTAAAAGGTCTTGGCATTTCGGGTGCAGTTTTTCGCAAAACCATAACCGAAATCATCGAAATAATGTACAATGTTAGTGCTCCAAAAACAGAAATAATAATAATTTCTGATGTTTTGCCAGAGAGCAAAGCAATAATTCCGATGATCATATTACCGATTAATGCATTGGCAGGCGTTTGAAATTTGGGCGAGATTTTTCCTAAAATACTTGGAATACTTTTGGATTTTCCCATTTCGTAGGTCGATCTGCCAGCGGCCAAAACCAATCCGTGGAAAGATGCAACCAATCCAAATAAACCAACCGTGATGAGTAAATGATACATCAAATGGTTATCTCCAGTGATGATCGAAAGTGCTAATGGAAGAGGTGAATCAGATGTTTCTCCTGATTTGCCGTTTTTATAAACAATGGCTTCCCAACCCGCAATGCCAATGGTTGAAATGAAAACTAACACGCATAAGATAACAAGGGTGAAAATTGCCCATCCAAAACCTTTACTAATGTCTTTTTGTGGGTTTTTGGTTTCCTCAGCCACGTTTGCAATGCCCTCTATACCTAAGAAAAACCATATGGCAAAAGGAATTGCAGCAAACATTCCGCTCCAACCATTAGGAAAATTATTATGCACTAGGTTTTCAACATGGAACTTTGGCAAAGTAATTCCAGAAAACAATAACAATTCGCCAACGGCCAAAACAGTTATAATCATTTCAAAAGATGCGGCCGCTTTTATGCCGTAAATGTTCAAGGCAGTGAAAATAAAATAGATGGCTATTGCGCTGGCCAAAATTGGAACCTGAGGGAAAAAGGCATTGAAATAAGCGCTGATTGCAAAAGCAATGGCTGGTGGTGCAAATATAAATTCGACCATTTGAGCAATACCAGCTATAAACCCTAAGTTTTTACCTAAGGCTTTGTTGGCGTAATCGAAAACACCACCGGCTTTTGGTATGGCACAGGCAAGCTCTGCATAGCTAAAGCTAAAAGTTACATACATCACCATAATGGCAACCGTAGCGATGGCCATGCCAAGTGTTCCACCTTTTTCTAAGCCTAAGTTCCAGCCGAAATACATGCCCGAAATAACATAGCCAACGCCAAGCCCCCAGAGCATAAATGGACTGAGCGTTTTCTTTAAACCGTCTGTTTTTGCCATCCTTTATGGTTTAAGCAAGAGTTTGAATAGATAAATAATTAATTCTGCTCGGAAATGATTATCAATTTATTTATGCGGTAATTGGGGTTTAAATTAGTGATTTTTTATCCTCCGTTAAAATAAATCCTAACAAAAAAACCAGTGCTTTCGCACTGGTTTAAATTAATTTCTCAAAACCCTCAGTTTAATTGGGGTCTTGGTTTTTGTTAAAAATCTGGTTATCTCTAGTATTCTTTTGCACTGTTATGGCGCCAAATAAAGAAAGTAGAAATGCAAAGGCGTAAAATCCTTTTTCGCTAGGCAAGAGTGTGGCATTCCACAAGCCGATAACCAATAATGTAATGGTTAACAAAGTAGAAAACCAGCTAATTCCATAGTAAATTTCAGTAACAGGGATGCCTTCCAGTTTATCCCGAACGGCTTTTTGTAGAGAAATTACGGCGAACAGGCCAAACATCAAAACGGTAAAATAATATCCTTTTTCATTAAGAAGCATATCAGAACGCCATAAGCCTACAATAAAGCCTATCATCCCGATACCTAATGCAATCCAGGCGGCTGCCACAAAAGCATTCGATGGTTTTTGATTCATCATTTTTGATTAGTTAATTTAATTCAATAGAAAACGTTAAAGAATGCAATCTGGTATTTTTGCCTAATATATAAATTACTTTAAGACATGATTATATAAAACTAAATATTTAGGAGTTTTAAAAATGCCTATCGAAGAGAAAACAATAAGTGTGCATTATATTTATTAAGGAGATAACATTATATTGGCTTATGCAAACATTGCTTACTTCAGAACAGATGCGCGAGGCGGATGAATTTACCATCGCTAATAAACCCATTGCCTCAATAGATTTAATGGAAAAGGCTGCGAGAGCGTTTGTTCAAAGCTTTTTAAGAGACGAATTTGACACGAGTAAAAGTGTAGCTATTTTTTGTGGGAAAGGGAATAATGGAGGCGATGGACTGGCAATTGCACATCTATTGATTGCTAACGGATATGAAAATATTAAGGTTTATGTTGTTAATTTTAGTGCAAAACAGAGTGATGATTTTGCCATAAACCTACAGCGGATAGAGGAAACCAGATGTAAGAAGTTTGAAATTAATCAAGTTTCTGATCTTAAAAACATCAAAACTGATTTAATTATTGATGCCATTTTAGGTTCGGGATTAAATAAACCACTTGAAGGTGCTTACACAGATTTAGTAAGTTTTATTAATCAATTAAACAAAAGGGTTTATTCTGTAGATGTGCCTACCGGTTTTTTTGCTGAAGGAAAACTACCCGAAAAATATAATGGAATTAAAGCCTACAAAACCATTTGCTTTCAACGACCAAAAATTAATTTCTTCTTTCCAGAATCGGCTTTGGCTACGGATAAGTATGAAGTTGTAGAAATAGGTTTGGATGAGGGCTTTATCCAAAAGCAAGATGCTGATTTTTATTTGTTAGAAAAAAAAGATATTCAGAAGCTTTTAAAACCACGTAAACTTTTTAGTCATAAGGGAACTTATGGTCATGCCTTAATTGTTGCGGGCAGTGCAAATACAATGGGTGCGGCATTACTTTCATCTATGGCATGCCTGCATTCTGGTGCAGGTTTAACAACAGCGTGTATCCCACAAAGTGGATTAATTGCATTAAATACAAGCTTGCCAGAAGTAATGGCTTTGCCCAGAGATGAATATACTAGAATTGAAAACCCAGCTAAATATCAGGCAATTGCTGTGGGGCCAGGTTTAGGCGTTTCCACAGAAAATGAAAAACTTTTAGAAACATTAATTGCATCAGAACAACCTTTGGTTATAGATGCAGATGCGCTAAATATGTTGGCTGAACGACAAGATCTATTTCAAAAACTAACAGAAAACACTATTCTGACACCACATTTAAAAGAATTTGATCGCTTATTTGGTGATCACATCACATGGTGGGAACGGTTACAAACCGCTAAACAAAAGGCTAGGGATTTGAAGATTATAATTGTTCTCAAAAATCAGTTTACGTTCATTTGTTTGCCAAATGGAAAAGTCTATATTAATCCAACGGGAAATCCAGCAATGGCACAAGGTGGGATGGGGGATGTTTTAACTGGAATAATTGTGGCATTTATTGCCCAAAAATACACACCTGCCGATGCTGCAATTTTAGCCTGCTTTGTTCATGGGCGAGCAGGAGATTATTTGGCGATGGAAAGATTTGTGGTAACGGCATCAGCGGTTGCTAAAAGAATTTCTATGGAAATTAAAGAATTGATGTTTCAAGCCCATGATCAAGTATAAAACACTAAGATTCGAACCATTTCTATATTTTAAAATTTATAAATCTTCCAATAAAATAACTTCTTTGTAGTTGTGAGTTAATAAATTTCTTTTGTTTAATGCTTGGGCTTAGCATTTGATAATCCATATGAGTTCAAAAAAAAATCAGAAAATTACTAGCAATCTAAATTATGAGTACAAACAAAGAATACACATTAACGGAGCTTATTCATGAATCGGCTGAAAACCCTAACGAAAATGATTTTTTCGAATTAGAGAAACCAGCCATGCTGGAGGTTAATCTAAAAAACCAGAAAATAATGGCTAAGGCAGGATCTATGGTTGCCTATATTGGTCAGGTAGATTTTAAGAGAGAAGGATTATTAAGTAAAGGTTTAGGTGGATTGCTAAAAAAGGCAATTTCTGGTGAAGGCACTTCTCTTATGCATGCATCTGGAACAGGTAAATTATACTTGGCAGATGAAGGCAAGAAAGTGAAAATTATTAAACTGCAAAACGAATCTATTTTTGTTAATGGAAATGATGTTTTGGCACTAGAAGATAGCATCAAAAATGAAATCAAAATGCTGAAGAGTGTAGCGGGAATGATGAGTGGAGGGTTGTTTCAAGTAAAACTATCAGGAAGTGGTTATATTGCAATTACCACACACGGCGAGCCAATCTTGTTAAGAGTTACTCCAAGCCAACCTGTTTATACAGATCCTAATGCAACTGTAGCTTGGTCGGAAAATTTATCACCAAACATTAAAACCAACCTAACATTCGGTTCCTTTATTGGCAGAGGAAGTGGAGAATCTTTCCAGTTGGAATTTTCTGGTGAGGGATGGGTTTTAGTTCAGCCTTACGAAGAAGTTAAATATGCAGCAAAATCGTAAGATCTTATAGTTTTTTGAGATTTATGTTGGTTGAAATTTATAATCTCGACTGGCACAAAAAAAATCCCGACAATTTAATTTGTCGGGATTATATATTTTTAAAATATTTCTTATTTAAACTCCACCCATTACGGTCAGTTTTTCCATTGTTGGATTAACGCTTCCGCCCACAGGTTCTACAGTTACCGCAAAAGCTTGTGCTTGATCTATAGTTTGCATTTTAAGTAAAGCTTCCTTTGCTTTATCATCTCCACCAAACACACCTAAACTTACTGGTTTTCCATTTACCAATGCCCACAATTGATATTCATGTTCCGCATCAGTTTTAGGTAAATCCATGGCAACATAATTTATTAGAACATTTTTATTTTGCTTGTTCCAGTAAACTTTCATTTTAGATGAAGGACTAAATTTTTGACCTTCTAATCTAATTGTAGCCCATTCTTTACTATCGTTCATCTCCGCCATGTTACTCAGGCCTTGATTATCAAATTCCAGTTTGCTTACCACTCCGGCAAATTTCTGTTTATCGAAATTTAAGCTTGCAATTTGATCATGTGCATCATTAAGCCTATTGTAAGTAATAAACAGTGCAGCAACACTCATAACCAATAAGGCTACGCAAGCAACTAAGGCATAACGTAAAGTTCTTACTTTGGTATAGTTATTATCAAACTGAATTACTTTTGGTTCTTCAGTTACAACAAAAGCTACCGGAGCAACTGGGATATTTTTTTCGGTTAATTTTTCCTCACTCAATCCCAACAACTCAAACAATTTAGTTTCCACATCTGCCGATGGTTCAACTGCATTTTGCATCGCATACTGTTCCATAGCTTGCTCAATTGCAGCTATTTCATCTCTAACCTCAGGGTAGCGAGATGCCATTTCTTCAACTTGTACAGTTTCTTCTGGTGATAAATCACCTAAAACGTACAACTCAAGTACTCCAGATTCTATATATGCTTTTAAATTTTCCACGCTCAATTAAAATTCCTTCTCAATTCTATAATAGCCAATCGGATTCGGGTTTTAACCGTACCCAAAGGCAACTCTAATTTTTCTGCAGCCTCTACATGCGTAAAGCCCTTATAATAAACCAAATCAAGAACCGCCTGCAAATCAGGTTTAAGGTTCTCTACAAGTTGTTTAACCCCAAGTACATCCGGGTTAAAAGTTACCTTGTTTTGCTCATCAACAAAACTTACGTTATTTTCGATGTCTTGGTTTTTGAGTGAGTTCTTAAAATCTTTCGATCGTAGTTTGTCTATAGAGAGATTCCGGGCGATATTCATCATCCAGGTAAATAAACGTCCTTTAGTGTTGTCGTAGTGTGTAGCCGATTGCCAAATTTTTACGAAAGTTTCTTGTAGTACATCTTCAGCAAGTTCGGTGTGGGTAATAATGCGGGATATTACACCGAATAACGACGATGAATACATGCTGTACAGTGTTTTTAGTATCGCCGGATCTTTCGATTGCAATGCTGAAACAAGTTCAGGCTCGGTTAGGGTTAGTTTTTTTAATGCACTCACTATTGGTTACTAAGATACAATACTGAACAACAAAACCAAAAAAATGTTTTGATAATGTATTCCGTTTTAGAGTTCGATTTTACAAATTAAATTTTAAAACAAAAGTTACGCGATTCCCTCTATTGGAAATAGATGTTTTTCAGCATGATATGAAGATCTAACCAATGGTCCACTTTCTACATATTTTAAACCTTTTGCCATTCCAACTTCTTTATACATTGCAAAAGTATCTGGATGAATCCAATCTACAACAGGGTGGTGGTTTCGTGTGGGTTGTAAATATTGACCTAAAGTTAAAATATGTACGCCATTAGCCACTAAATCATCCATCGCTTCAAAAATATCCTCTTCAGTTTCACCCAAACCCAACATAATGCCAGTTTTAGTTCTTAAACCAAATTCAGAAATTCTCTTCAAAGCCTCTAAACTTCTATCGTATTTAGCTTGAATCCGAACTTGTTTTGTTAAACGCTTAACCGTTTCCATGTTGTGAGAAACCACTTCTGGTCTTTCATCTAAAACGCGATATAAATTATCCCAAATTCCTCTAAAATCAGGAATCAAGGTTTCTAATGTAGTAATAGGACTTTCTTTACGGATGGCTTGAAGTGTTTCCGCCCAAATGATAGAACCGCCATCTTTTAAGTCATCACGATCTACCGAGGTAATTACGCAGTGTTTAACGCCCATTAATTTTACCGAATTGGCAACACGATTGGGCTCATCAACATCAACAGCTAAAGGTCTGCCAGTTGCAACCGCACAAAAAGAACAACTTCTGGTGCAAATATTACCTAAAATCATAAATGTTGCTGTGCCCGCTCCCCAGCATTCACCCATATTTGGGCAATTGCCACTTTCGCAAATGGTATGAAGCTTATGGGTATCAACCAAGCTCCGAACTTGCGCATATTCTTTTCCAACAGGCAATTTCACACGCAACCAATCTGGTTTACGTTTAACTTCAGTTACAGCAGGTACTACCGGTAAATCAATCATAGCACAAAGTTAAGGATTAGGATTGAAATGTTGCAATGTTCGAATGTTTGAAAGTTGTAATGTTTTGATTGATGATTTGGGAGGTTATTAAATTGAATACTAATTTGGAAAGGTGCTGAGGTACGTTTTGGCTTTGGTTCGGTCCGTCTTTTCGCTGTATCCCCGATAAAGCCTGTGGTAGAAGGCGTGACACTGAAATCGGGGGATGTCGCTTCAATACGGTTTAGGTGGGCAAGCCAATCCAAGTTAAGAAGGCTCAAATGCTTAGAGCTAAGGGAAGCTTTGCAAGTTCTGCCACTAAATAATCAACCAAAACGTTGCCTTTTTCTTTAGTATAGCCATGAAATTTGTTTTCATAACGGGCTTTCGCTCCGAAAAGGGGAGATTGCTTTGGCTCGCTCATTTCCGGCCTCGCAATGACGAATTTGGTTTAGTCGATGGGTTTTATTCCTCTTGAGCGGATGGCCTGCAAGGCGGGGTGGTTTTTTGCTGTTCGTTTTTTGCTGTTCGCGATGTTAGCATAGCGCATCTCGTACTATATATAGAACTGGATTTGTAATCGAGCATTTTTTACAGGGATTGCATTTCCTTCAGTAAAGTATTGAAATTTGTTTATTAACTGATTTTTCGCTCCGAAAAGGGGAGATTGCTTTGGCTCGTTCGTTTCCAGCCTCGCAATGACGAATTTGGTTTAGTCGATGGGTTTTATTCCCCTCTTGAGGGGTGCCTGCAAGGTGGGGTAGTTTTTTGCTGTTCGAGATGTTAGCGTAGTGCATCTCGTACTATGGATAACACTGGATTTGTAATCAAGCATTTTTTATATGGATTGCATATCCTTAAGTAAAATAGTGAAATTTGTTTACTAGCTGA